>NZ_JAVDQX010000001.1:0-2050125 GCF_031454475.1 Chryseobacterium vietnamense
CAATTTACTTTAAAAAAATTGATCCGGTAGTTCAGCTGGTTAGAATGCCGCCCTGTCACGGCGGAGGTCGCGGGTTCGAGTCCCGTCCGGATCGCGGAAGTTTTCTCAATTTCTTTTTAAAAAATTGATCCGGTAGTTCAGCTGGTTAGAATGCCGCCCTGTCACGGCGGAGGTCGCGGGTTCGAGTCCCGTCCGGATCGCAGAAGTTTTCTCAATTTACTTTAAAAAAATTGATCCGGTAGTTCAGCTGGTTAGAATGCCGCCCTGTCACGGCGGAGGTCGCGGGTTCGAGTCCCGTCCGGATCGCAATAAGTAAAGCCTGTAATTTTTTACAGGCTTTTTTATTTGTTAATGAAGATTCAATTGTGCTTATTCTGTGTGGACTTGGTTCTTAATATCAATAGGGCTTAACTTATTTACGTATTCCTGTGGAAATATTATCTGCAGATGTGTAGAGTCTTTCAGAATAACAAAGTCTGTGCTGTATTTTTATTGAATAAGGCATACAGCATATCTTTCTGATAGAAACCCAAAATCATTTTCTAAGAATGCATAAACAAGTTTTTTTAGATAAAAGGCTAAAAAATGCAGATCGGAAAATATATTCTTACTCCTTTTCCAAAGCAGCTTTGACTGCAATGACAGGGATATTATAATTATAAATCCGGAACATTGCTATTCCGGATTCTGTAACCTTTTTATCAAATATATCATTTATGGTATTTACCTATAAAGATTTTTTAAACAATTGAATGGTCATGGTTCCCCGTCCCCAATTGTAATTCGGCTGGTTTCCTCCGTCCCACATATTGTAAACAATCATACAGGTTCCCGCTCCACTCCCTTCTGCATATCCTGCTAACCTGTAGGTCACGGTCATATCAGAAGAGGTATTATTAGTGATGTCTTCTGAAAAATTACCATTGATAGTTCCCATTCTTGAAGATGAAGCTAATCCTTTTAGGGATATCTTTCTGGAGCCTTCCTGCTGTTCTACACCATCTTTGTAAAATGTAACCCCGATGTAAGAGAGCCTATCCGGATTTGCGCAATTTAAATCATGAGTACCAGCGGGAATAGAGTAGTTCAAAATGACTCTGCCAACAGTATTGGGAGGGATGGTAATAGTTCTGCTGAAATTAACTAAATCTATATTTGAGTAGCTTATAATAGGGTAGTTGTAATCATAATGTACAGAAGTTCCTGCCTTATTGACGAATATATCATCTAAACTGAATTTATCAGGAGGAAACATAGCTTCCACAGGAACTTTTTTTGCTGTTCCGTCACTTTTCAACACTACAATTCTTTCTGTAGCGGCTACACCTGTTTCATCCGGAACACCTCTGAATCTTACATTTCCGTCTACATCCAGCTTTTGGCTGGGAGACATGGCGTAATTGATATCAGAACGCCCTATTCCCATATTCCCGTTTTCATTAATTACGACAGCTGGTCGGTCACTGGTAGAGAATGTAAGAGATGAAGAATTGCTTGTTCCGTTTCCCCAATAATCGGCTTTTATCCCTGCTAGTGGAAAATCAGCTCCTGAAATCTTTCCATTAAAGGATAATTTTCCAAGTTCCGTTCCGGAAGATAAGTTATTGGTTCCGGTTCTTTCTAATGCAAGCCAAGGAGAATTGTTTACAGATTCTACTTTTAGCTGATTACTTCCTGCTGTAGAACTTTCTTTTATATGTAATCCGCTGTCGGGAGATGAAATGCCGATTCCCACCAAGCCATTGTCTTTAATCACAAAATCAGTATTGGCTGCCCTTCCTGCACCGGAAGACGTATTCCCTAATTTTACCATTGTATTAACAGGATCATCAATAAAAGCATCCGGCGTAAGGTCTCCGGCGGGTATATTTCCTGCATTCAGCTTTTGCCACTTATTCAGGCTGCTGTCAAAATAATAATAACCGGAGCTCTTAATATCAACAGTCTGGCCTGCCGGGGCTGTATCAGCGGCTGTAACATACACCATTGCTCCTGCCTGGCTGGCTGTGTAGGTCTTTGCTCTAAGCTGGGCTCCTGTAATTCTCGGTGCAATAATACCGTCCAGTACATTGGTAGAAGTGGGCTTTCCTGTTACATCTAAACTGGCCTGAGGAGTTGCAGTATTGATCCCCACCTGGGAAAATAGAGGTAATGAAATTAAAATACTACCTAATAATAAAACATTTTTTTTCATCTTTTTTAAATCATTCTGTATTGTGCCGCAAATCTACAGGATATGGAAATTTGAAAAAAATAAAGGGGTACAACACTAATACAACATTTGTTATTTTGCTTTATTTTACCGGAGATTTAGTTTTTTGGATGGATTATATGATGAACTTTAAAGTTTTGATAATAAATAAAATAAAAAAATCAATCAATTTTATGCCTTGTTTTTGAATGTGTTTTCGGAAGTATTTCCAAATTATATTTTAAATAAAAAATAACATGTAAGATTAAAAATATTAATTATAATTATTATCTTCGCTCGATAATAGAAACCACAGGTTGTTGAATTAATGGAAAAGATACTTTAGGTTTATTTGTGTATGGGGAATGTTTTTAAAATCAGGGAGTTAAGATATATACCCAGATGGTCGGTTTTTCTTATTGATGTTTCTGTCGTCTTCTTTTCAGTTTTAGTTTCATATTTTCTTTTGAGCAGTCTAGAGGTAAAGCTTAACTTTATTAAGTATCAAAAAGAAAAAATATTTTCAGTCGTCCTTATTAATATTCTGTGTATAGTTTTGTTCAAAACGTATGCAGGAATTATCAGACACTCTACTTTTTTTGATTTTTTTAAAATTGTATGGTCTTCTGGCAGTGCTCTTATCGTCTTGCTGGTTTTGAATTTTATATCGGAACTGGTGTTGGATAAACCTATATTTCTATACCCTGTTCTTTTTTTATTTTTCTTTATTTCTATTTTTCTGATGTTTTTTTTCAGAATGATAACCCAAGAGCTTTTTGGTGTCTTAGATACTAAGGATACTCCATCCAAAGCAAGGATTGCTATTGTAGGGGTAGAGGATACTTCTGTTTCATTAGCAAAAGCTATTATTCATAATCCCGATCATCCTTATCAGCTTGCAGGATTTCTTAGTGCAAGATCGGATTCAAAAAAAGCAATGTTGCTTGGTCATAAAATTTATAATAAAGCGCAATTTCTTAGGAGTGATAATCTGAAAGAACAATTTGATGCGGTTTTGATCAAAGATATGATGACAAAGCTGGAAATAGAAGAATGGACGAGCTTTGCTTTGGAAAAAGGACTGAAAGTATTAAAAGCACCGGTAACCAATATCATAAAAGATGATCATAAGGTGGGAGACATTCATCCTCTTCAGATTGAAGATCTACTGAATCGTCCGACAATCAGAATAGAGAATGATGAGGTAAAATGTTATCATATTAATAAAAATATTCTGGTAACCGGAGGAGCCGGATCTATAGGTAGCGAAATTGTAAAACAGGTTGCTCAACTAAATTCATCACTTATTGTAGTGGTAGATCAGGCTGAATCTCCTTTATATGAGCTGCAGCTTGAATTATTGGAAAAATTTCCCAATCAAAGGTTCAAATTTATATTGGCAGATATTTCAAACTATTCCAGAATGGAAAAATTGTTTGATGATTATCAGTTTTCAATAGTGTATCATGCAGCCGCATACAAACATGTGCCTTTAATAGAAGATAATCCTCATGAAGCTATTTTTGTAAATATCGGAGGAACTAAGAATGTAGCGCTCTTATCAAAAAAATATTGTGTTAATCGTTTTGTGATGGTATCTACGGATAAAGCTGTGAATCCTACCAACGTGATGGGAGCATCAAAAAGAGCAGCTGAACTTTTTGTACAGTCTTTACAAAATTCTTCAGGTAATACAACAAAATTTATTACCACACGTTTTGGAAATGTATTAGGTTCTAATGGTTCTGTCATCCCGCACTTCAAAAAACAAATTGAAAAAGGAGGTCCGGTAACGATTACTCATCCCGATATCATTCGTTATTTTATGACTATTCCAGAGGCATGCGAATTGGTACTTCAGGCAGGAACAATGGGGCAAGGGGGTGAAATTTATGTTTTTGATATGGGAAAACCTGTTAAAATCCTGGATTTGGCAGAAAGAATGATAAAATTATCAGGATATACTCCGGGTATTGATATTAAAATTGATTTTATTGGTTTAAGACCTGGTGAAAAGTTGTATGAAGAACTTTTAACAGATAATGCTACAACAATTCCTACGCACCATGAGAAAATTATGATATCCAGAGATCCATTAATGGAGTTTGAAGATATAGAGAATTTGAGTAAACAAATAATCCTGGCAGCAATGAATAAAAATAGCTTACAGATTGTGAGAATATTAAAAATTATTGTTCCCGAATTTATAAGCAATAATTCGGAGTTTGAAATACTTGACAGCGTATCTTAATATGAAGTGTGTGAATGGAATTAAAGAATAAAATACATGAAAAATTAATATAAAATAATAATTTTGCTATTTTAATTCCAAACGGAATGAAAATTGCTAGAGAAAGAATTAATTTAAATATACAGATTATAAAAGGCTTCAGATCACTAAATTTACTAATATATGTAGTGAATTATATGGGGATGGCTTTCTTACAGTAAGTATCTTAAATTAATAGAGATAGATTTAAAATAATAACACAAGTAGACTTAGAATAAATAACATATGAATAAAAAGATTATTACATATATAACACTGTTATCGGTTATTTTGCTATCGTGCCGACCGAAGCAGAATATGGTTTATATGTCAAAACATAATATGGAAGAAGAGGTTGCAAAAGCTAAATTTCAGGGATTGCATATTCAGGAAGGAGATGTTCTCCTGATTCTTGTATCTGCACTGGATGAAATTGCTGTGAAGCCTTTTAACCTTAATACTGCAAACAAGGTAGGAAGTGATGGTAGCAGAGGAATTAACCAGTATGTAGAACCAAGTCAATATCTTGTTAATGAAGAAGGCTATATCTCCTTTCCGGTTTTAGGAAATGTTTATACTAAAGGAATGACACAGGTGCAGCTAAAACAGGAACTTGAATCACGTCTTAAGAGATATCTGACAGATCCATTGGTGACCATTACCCTTAAAAATTTCAATGTAAGTGTTTTAGGAGAAGTGAAAGAGCCGGGGCAGAAAGAAAGTGTTTCTCAGAAAATCAATATTTTTCAGGCACTTGGACTTGCAGGTGATATGACGGATTTCGGAGACCGTACCAATGTAAAGCTTATTCGTACTGATGATAGCGGAACAGACCAGATTGTTAATATCGATCTTACAAGATCTGATGTTGTGAGTTCGCCATACTATTATATGAAGCAAAATGACATATTATATGTACAGCCTGACAAAAATAAACAGGTTCAGGCTAACTCGAATCCGAACAGAGCCCTTACATTCCAGATTATTGGTGCTTTACTGACAGCTGGTACACTTATTATTGCTTTAACTCGTAAATAAAATATGCAGCAGATAGAATTTCAGGAAAGTGAAGAATCTTTGGATTTAAGAAAGATCATTGGAAAGTATTTAGTCAAATGGCCTTGGTTTATAGCATCGATGTTATTATTCGTTATTGTGGCCTTTATATATCTAAGATACGCTGTACCTCAATATGAATCGACAACTACCTTAAAATTTGATAAAAAGCAGTCTGATTTAACAGGAGCATTAATAGATCTTGATAACTTGGGACTTGGTTTAGGAAATGCAGATGAGCTTAAAAGTGAAGTAGCTGTAGTAAGCTCCAGACCTATCCTGATGAAAGTTGTTGAAAACTTAAACCTTAATATACAATATTATAATTCGGGTGAGATAAGGGATTCCGAATTATTTGTCAAAGTACCAATTGTTGCGAAAATTATTTCTTACAATAACACCAAAAAGTTCATTTCTTCCCAATATATGGTAAAGGAAGTTAACGGAAATGAATTTGTTTTGGAAGATAAGGAGAACAAAAAAATAAAGGGAGCTTTCGATAAAAGTCTGGCACTTGATTTCGGAACTGTAGTTCTTCAAAAAGTTCCGGGTCTTACCTTTAAAGATAAATATAAAATTGTATTCTGGAATCCGATAGAGAAGATAAAATCTTTGGAAAAAAAGATTCAGGTTGATCTTCCGGACCAGAAAGCGATGCTTATGGACATTAAGATTGTAGGAACTGTTCCTGAAAAGTCAGAAGCCATTCTTAATGAAGTAACCAAACAGTATAATCTGGATGGGCTAAGAGATAAAAATTTACAAGCTCAAAATACACAGGAATTTATCGATAAACGATTAGAAGTTATTTCACGTGATCTTTCCGGAGTTGAAAATCAGAAAGAAGATTTCCAGAATCGTAACCAAATTGTAGACTTGCAGGCGCAGGCGCAGCTGGCACTTCAAAATACAAACGATAACACAAAACAACTGCTTCAGCAGCAAACACAGGTTGATCTTCTTAACTCTCTTCAAAATGAAGCTGCAAAAGGAGATAATCAGCTTATGCCTTCAAATTTAGGACTTAATCCTGCTTTGGAACAGGCAATTTCACAATATAACACTCTTGTTATCACCCGAAATAAAACTTTGAAGCAGGCTACCAATGAAAACCCTGCTGTGATAGAAATGAATAAAGAAATTTCTTCGCTGAAAGAAATTGTGAGGGATAACATCCGCCAGCAAAAAGCAACGATTCAGGCATCTATTGCGCAGATAAACAGCCAGATTTCAGCCAGTACAGGAATGATTGAAAAAGTTCCCGGACAGTCGAAAATTTATAGAGGTATCGAACGTCAGCAGAATCTTAAAGAACAGCTTTTTCTTTTCCTTTTACAGAAAAGAGAAGAAAATGCAATCAATCTTTCTGTTAATGTTCCGAAAGCTAAAATTGTAAACCCTGCTTACACTGATGATATTCCGGTTTCGCCTAAGAAAAATATTATTCTTTTGGCTGCTGCTTTATTGGGATTAATGCTACCACTTGTGGTGTTCTACCTTTTCTTTATGTGGGATGATAAAATCTACAACCGTACAGATATTTCAGAAAATTCATCACTTGGGGTACTGGCCGATATTCCTGCTCTTAAAGATGATCAGCTTCACCTTGTACAGAAAAATGATTTCTCAGAATTGGCGGAAGCGTTCAGAATATTGGTTTCCAATCTTAAATTTCTGCTTCCTAAGAAAGATTCGGCGAAAGTTATACTGGTAACTTCTTCAGTGAAAGGAGAAGGAAAAACATTGGTTTCAGTGAATCTTGCTCTGACATTGGGAAGCAAAAACGGAAGATCATTACTAATTGGATCGGATGTTAGAAATCCGCAGATACAGAGATATGATGATGAGCGTGTTAAGAATGCTGGTCTTACGGAATATTTATATGATGAAACGACAGATGTAGAAGACCTTATCCATACTTCTGATACCAATCCTGAATGTGATGTAATCTATGCGGGATCTATTCCTCCAAATCCTCAGGAACTTCTTTCCAATGGTCGTTATCAGAAGCTTATCAGTGAGATGTCTTCCCGTTACGAATATATTGTGATCGATTCTGCTCCACTGATGCTTGTTTCAGATACATTGAGTATTTCCGATACAGCCGACGCTTCTCTATACGTAGTGAGATCGGGAGTATCAAGAAAAATATTATTAGATTTTGCAAATAAACTCGTTAAAGAATCAAAAATATCAAACGTCTCTTTCGTGATCAATGATGTTGCTAAAAATGTCGGTGGTTACGGGTATGGATACAACTATGGCTATGGTTACGGATATTCAGCTGATACGAAGAAAAAATGGTGGCAGAAGCTTTTTAATAAATAAATCAAATTATCTTCAAAATAAACATTAAAATAAAGTAAGAACATCACATATAATATGAATATACAGAATAAAATTGGGGTAATCGGACTGGGGTATGTAGGATTACCTCTGGCCCGTTTATTTGCAACAAAATACGCGGTAGTTGGTTTTGATATTAATCAGGCCAGAATTGCAGAACTTAACAGCGGAAAAGACTCTACTTTGGAGGTGGAAGATGAAGTACTGCAGCCGGTTTTAGTAAAAGAGAATCCATTTTCAGGTTTATCAAAAGGATTGCTTTGCTCATCTAATATAGAAGATATTAAAGAGGCTAACATCTATATTGTAACTGTTCCTACACCGGTAGACAAACATAGTCGTCCGGATCTGACACCTTTATATAAAGCATCTGAAACAGTAGGAAAGGTACTGAAAAAAGGGGATATTGTTATTTATGAATCTACTGTTTATCCCGGTGTTACAGAAGAAGAGTGTATCCCTGTGCTGGAAAAAGTTTCGGGATTGAAATTTAACGAAGATTTTTTTGCAGGATATTCTCCTGAAAGAATCAACCCGGGAGATAAAGAACGTACCGTAGAGAAGATCTTAAAGGTAACTTCAGGTTCTACACCGGAAATTGGTAAAAAAGTAGATGAATTATATAAATCTGTAATTGCAGCAGGTACCCATTTGGCACCAACTATCAAAGTAGCTGAAGCATCAAAAGTGATCGAAAATTCACAGCGTGATATTAATATTGCTTTTGTGAATGAGCTTGCAAAAATATTTAATCTTTTGGACATTGATACTCATGCAGTTTTGGAGGCAGCAGGAACGAAATGGAATTTCCTGAAATTTAAGCCAGGACTGGTAGGAGGACACTGCATCGGGGTCGATCCATTCTATCTTGCCCAGAAAGCGCAGGACGTAGGATATTATTCTGAGCTGATCCTTACCGCAAGAAGGCTGAATGATTCTATGGGACAGTTTGTAGCTTCTGAGGTGGTAAAAACAATGATTAAGAAAAGAATCAACATTACGGATGCCAAAGTGCTGAATCTTGGAATCACATTCAAAGAAAACTGTCCGGATGTGAGGAATACGAAAGCAGCAGATGTTATCAATGCGCTGGAAGATTATTCCATCGAAGTTACAACGTACGATCCGTGGGCAAATCCAGAAGAAGTAATGCACGAATATGGTATAAAATCTACAAATTCTCTTGAAGATGTGGAGGGACAGTTTGATGCAGTTGTTCTCACAGTTTCTCATGACGAATTCCTGAATATTGATCTTTCCCGTTATCTGAAGGAAGGAGGAGTTTTATATGATGTTAAAGGAATTTTAGAGAAATACGATAATCGTTTATAAAAAATTAGAGAATGAAAATAGCAGTTGTAGGAACAGGATATGTAGGTTTATCTAATGCCGTTCTATTGGCCCAACATAATGAAGTTGTAGCTTTAGATATTGTTCAGGAAAGAGTAGAATTGCTTAATTCTAAAAAATCTCCTATTGAAGATGACGAGATCAGCAACTTTCTAAGTACTAAACCACTTAATTTCAAAGCTACTTTAGATAAAAAGGAAGCTTATGATAAGGCTGAATATATTATTGTTGCCACCCCCACAGATTATGACCCTACTACCAACTATTTCGACACAAGCAGTGTTGAAAATGTAATTAAGGAAATTGCAGAATATAATTCTGATGCTGTAATTATTATTAAATCTACAGTTCCGGTGGGGTATACCGTAGATTTAAAAAGCAGAATGCATTCAGATAACGTGGTGTTTTCTCCGGAATTTTTAAGAGAAGGCAAAGCTTTATATGATAATTTATACCCATCCCGAATTATTGTCGGGGAACAAAGCGAGAGAGCAAGGATTTTTGCAGAATTACTGAAAGAAGGAGCCGTAAAAAAGGATATTCCTGTTTTGTTTACTAATCCTACTGAAGCAGAAGCTATTAAGTTGTTTTCAAATACCTATCTGGCATTGCGTGTGGCTTATTTTAACGAATTAGACAGCTATGCACAGATCCACGAACTGGATACCCGCCAGATTGTAGAAGGTGTTGGTCTGGATCCAAGAATTGGTTCGCATTATAATAATCCATCTTTTGGATACGGAGGATACTGCCTTCCTAAGGATACCAAACAGCTTCTTGCGAATTATAATGCTGTTCCCAATAATATTATTCAGGCAATTGTAGATGCAAACAGAACCCGTAAGGATTTTATAGCAGATTCTGTACTCGCCAGAAAACCAAAAAAGGTAGGCGTTTACCGTCTGATCATGAAAGCAGGCTCCGACAATTTCAGAGCATCTGCCATACAGGGAGTAATGAAAAGGATTAAAGCCAAGGGAGTAGAAGTGGAAGTATTTGAACCGGCACTTAATGAAGAGTCTTTTTTCGGTTCCAGAGTGGTAAAAGATTTAGAGCTTTTCAAGAAAGAATGCGATGTAATTATTTCTAACCGTAATGCTTCGGAACTTGCTGATGTACAGGAAAAAGTGTACACAAGGGATCTATTTGGTAATGATTAAAAGTAAATAAATTGTCGAGTACAAAAAAGATCGCAAAAAATACAATACTACTCTACATAAGGATGATCATCAATATGGGGATCTCCTTATATACTTCAAGGATTATTTTACAGAAGTTAGGAGTAGAGGATTTTGGAATATATAATTTAGTGGCTGGGGTAGTTGTATTATTTTCTTTTTTAAATAATGCAATGACAAGTGCTACTCAACGATTTTTGAATATTGAATTAGCTTCAAATAGTAAAGAAAAAGTTAATAGGGTGTTTTGTATGAGTCTCAATATTCATATAATTATCTCAGTTATCGTATTGATTTTGTCAGAGACTATTGGATTGTGGTTTTTAAATTACAAATTAAATATTCCTGTTAACCGGCTTAATGCAGCAAATTTTGTATTTCAGTTTTCTATAATTACAACAATCATTAATATCATTAGAATACCTTTCAATGCTACTATACTTGCGAATGAAAGGATGTCATTCTATGCCTATCTGGGGATAGCAGAGACAGTGCTAAAACTAGCTATTGTATTTTTATTATCGCTTTTTGTTGATTATGATCAGCTGATAATTTACTCCTTTTTATTATTACTGGTCAATCTTATAGTGAATGTAATCTATAAAATTTATTGCTTTACCAACTTTAAGGAAGAAACTGCTTACCATTATTTTTCTGACAAAAAATTGTTCAGAGAACTGTTATCTTTTTCCGGCTGGAGCTTATTCGGACAAGTGGCTGTTTTGAGCTCAACGCAGGGATTGAATATGATTATGAATATATTCATAGGTGTTACTGTAAATGCAGCCTTAGGTATTGCGAATCAGGTCAACAGTGTTTTGTATAGTTTTGTTTCCAATATGCAGGTAGCATTTAATCCACAGATTACACAAAGTTATGCTTCAAATGATTTGGAAACACATAAAAAATTAGTCTTAAACACTTCGAAATATTCAGTATTTCTTTTTTTGGTTTTATCAATACCGATCTTATTACATACTGAATTTATTTTAAAATTATGGCTGGGAGTTAATTTACCTCAATATCTTGTAAGCTTTACCCAAATCGTTATCATTGGTTCTATCATTAATGCTATAGTTGGGCCGTTTTGGATGTCTGCTAATGCAATTGGAAATATCAGAAATTATCAGTTAGGTGTTTCATTGATATTATTATTAAATCTCCCACTGGCATATATATTCTTAAAATTAGGTTTTTCTCCTGTCTATATTATGAGTTTAAACGTTATTTTGAATTTATGCACATTTGTGTTTCGTTTTCTTTATGTTAACCATAAACTGAAATATGATTTGCCAGATGTACTACTTTATTTAAAACAGACCTTCCTGGTTATTTTCTCTTGTTTTATTCTGGTATGGCTCATAAAAAAAGTACATTTTAACAGCTACTTTTTTGCAATATCTTCAACCATAGGAGCTGAGATTATTTTGTTTGTATTAATTATTCTTATTGGTATTAAGCGGGAAGAGTATTTACAGGTTAAGAAAAAAATCATTAAAAAAATAGGAAATAAATATGGATTTATTTAGCAGAATAAAAAATAAAGCAAATTCAATTATTAATAATATAAATAATAATGCCAGAGTAGACAAAATTGCTGATGAGATTACTAATTGCAAGTCGAAGCGAGTATTTTTATTTCAAACTCCTACCCATACTAATATTGGGGATCATGCTATTGCTGAAGGACAGCTGAAGTTTTTTCAGGAAAATTTACCCGAACATCATATTTTTGAGATTAACCAGTCTCAGATGAAGTATTTTATAGAAAAGTACAGACATACTATTCATCCTGATGATTTGATATTCATTCATGGTGGTGGAAATTTTGGGAATGAATACATGAGGGAAGAAAATTTGAGAAGAATGGTCATTCAAAACTTCCCTGAAAATAAAACTATATTGTTTCCACAAACAATCTATTACAGCAATGATCAGATTGGTGAAGCTGAATTAAAAAGAACACAGGATATTTTTGAAAAACATGCAAACTTGATTTTGACAGCCAGAGAGGAACAGTCATTTGAATTAATGAAAAAATATTTTCCAAAAAATAAAGTAATTCTGACTCCCGATATTGTTCTTTACACTGAATATAGCTTTGAAAATGAAAGAGAATATGCATTGGAAGTAATCAGAAATGATCAGGAATCAATACTGACAGCTGATGATAAAGATAAAATTACCCAAATCTTAAAAGAAAGATTTGACAAAATAATTAAATCTGATATGCATTGTGATAAAATAACAGATTTAGATATAAAATCAGTTAGAAAGAGAGTATTGACTAATAAACTATTACAGTTTTCTAAAGCAAAAATAGTGGTCACTGATCGATTACACGGAATGGTTCTTTGCATAATTTCTGGAACGCCATGCGTGGTTTTTTCAAATTATAATCAAAAAGTTATAGGAACCTACAACTGGATTAAATATCTGAAATATGTAAAGTTTGTTAAGAATGTAGAGGAAGCAAACAAAGCAATAGATGAGTTATTGAGTAACGATAACTACGAAAAATATAATCCTCAGGAGATAAGGAAGTTTTACTTACCATTAATAGAGAATGTAAATGAATGATGTTTTTTTATCAATTATCGTCCCCATATATAATGTTGAAAATTATATAGAAAAATGTATTGCCAGTATAGTACAAAATACTTCTGCTAATTTTGAACTGATTCTGGTAATTGACGGATCTCCGGATAATAGTATCAGTATCTGTAATAAATACAAAGAGACTGATAAAAGAATTGTCATCCTGGAAAAAGAAAACGGAGGGCTTTCTGATGCCAGAAATGCAGGATATAAAATAGCCAAAGGGGAATATATTTGGTTTGTTGATGGTGATGATTATATTGAAAGTGATAGTATTGACATCTTTTTTAAAAAAATTAATAAAGAGACAGATATTTTCTTATTTAATTATCAGGAAATTTATGAAAATAAAATTGTCAAATTTGAAAAATTTGAAAATGAAGAAAAGATCAGTGGCCACAATTTGCTGTTAAAGTATAATAACTACGGTATTCAGGCATGGACACAGATCTATTCCAAAAAATTCTTAGATCAGCATAATATCATATTTGAAAAAGGAGCCATATACGAGGATGTATTATTTAATACACAAGTATACAGTAAAAATCCTGAGCTGCAGGTTATTGACAATATCTTTGTAAATTATGTACAGAGGGGAGAGTCGATCATGAAGAAAAAGCAGACTATCAAAAATGTACAATCAGTATTAAAAATTTTAGAACTCTATAATAAGAAGGAAATAATAGACTTTTTTCCAAAAAAGTTCATCATAAATAGGCATCACTACTATTTTAGTTTGCTGTTCATTTTTTTACATAAGAGCAATATGAAAAAAGATGAAATTATGGATCTTTTAAATACTATCAGTGCCAAAAACTTTTTTGTTTTTACCAGACAGTATGATTCTTTTATTGTGAAGCATATTAAAAGAAAGCTATTTCCTTCCAAATCGATTTTTATTTATAAAAACTGGACCTTTATTTTCCTTCTGATACGATTGGATAATTTGATTAATAGATGAATTACTTAAAGAAAAATATAACCCCAATATTAATTATTTCTCAAATATTTGGTTTATACGGTGGTATGTTACAGGCACCGAGAATTCTTGCTATTTTATTTTTACCATTATTAATAAGGGAGTTAAATAAAAAACTTATAAAAGGGAAAGAGTTTTTATTCTTTTTCTTTTCTTTTATTATTTATTGTGTATTGTCAATGTTATTATTAACATTTAATAATGACCAATCCCTAAAAGAGTTTGCATATGCATTAATAAATTTTATCATTTTCGTTGAAATACTGACTTTTAGCAAGTATGTCAGCTTAAATAAACTGATAAATGGCTGGGTTATATTTGTATTACTAAGTATTCCGATTGCAATTATAGAAATTAATTTTAATTTGCACTTTTCCAATTCTAAATTTGGAGATGATACGGTATTAGGAGGGGTTGGAACGCTTAGAAAATATGCAGCTATTACTTTTGGAAATTATAATTTGTACAATCACCTTTTGGCGATTTCATTTCCCTTTATTTTAGCAAAATTTAAGTTCATTACGAACAAGTTATTTAAAATATTTTATATTGTTTTTGTTTTAGCGATCGTCTGGGTTGTACTGACTAATGCAAGCCGCGGAACGATGCTGTGCTTGTTAATCTCTACAATTATTTATATTATTTTTTATTCCAGTAAGTCAATAAGCAAAACCATTATTTACACATTCATTTCAATAATAGCATCCTTTGCAGGGTATTTATATGTAATGAATAATGCCGCATTTGCTTACTTAAAGACAAGAATCGAGCAAAAAGGGCTGGAAGACAATTCAAGAAAGGAAATGATTAATGTCGGTATCGACATGTTTATAGACTCAAAATTTCTGGGTGTGGGAGCTGGAAATTTTTCGGAAACAGCTAGTAAAATGACGAACAATCCTATCCTTGTACCCCATAATTTATTTATAGAATTACTTTCTCAATATGGGATCATTGTCTTTGTTGCATTTCTCTTATTGTTATTTAAAATTTTCAATCCGAGAAGGATTTTTAAAAAGCGTGAAATTCCAAATTATATTTTATTAGGATCATTATTGGTAATGCCATTAGCATTTACAATTAATAGTGTTTATTTAAATAATCCTTACATGTGGATTTGGCTAGCAAGTCTTTATTGTATATCATCATTTTATAAAACGACAGCTAAAAATGTTAATTGATTATATAGATAAAAAATATTCATCGTTAAGACAAATTTCTAAAGCGCAGTCTTTAGCAAGATTTTCTATAAGAAAATTTTCAAATTTTGTCTTTCCGATATATCTAAAAAACACGAAGAAAGAAATTTTACTTCCCGAAAAATTGTCGGAAAATATTATCGTATCACTCACAACATTTCCGGGAAGAATATCCAAATTATGGATGGTTATAGAATGTATGTTACGACAAACTCTGCTTCCCAATAAAATTGTATTGTATTTGGCAAAAGATCAGTTTCCGAATGAGTTAAAAGATCTACCGGATAATCTGATGGGTTACTACAATAAGAAGCAATTGGAAATAAAATTTGTAGAGGAAGATTTAAGGTCTCATAAAAAATATTACTATGCCTTTAAGGAATATCAAAATGATGTGATCATAACAATAGATGATGATATTTTTTATCCGTCCAATATCATTAAAGATTTAATGGATTTGCACGAAAAATTTCCTGATACAATTTGTTGTCACAGAGCGCATAAAATCGTGAGAAATGATGATAATACAATAAGCAAATATTCTAAATGGAAAAAAGTCTTCGGAAATTGTGGACCGACATTTGATCTATTTCACACAAGTGGGGGAGGAACTTTATATAAGAGTAACTTTTTTAGTGGAGAAGTTCTGAATAAAGATGCATTTGTCAGCTTATGTTTTATGGCGGACGATGTCTGGTTGAATATGATGGCTCAGTTGAATAAGACAAAGACCGTGAAATCCGGTTATTTTTCAAACTTAATTCCCATTGAAAATAAGAATTCGCTCTTTAAGTTAAGTCAGGAAAATGTTGCGGATGGAGGTAATGATAAGCAGTTACAGAATCTGATTCAAAATTATAATATTGATCATTATGAAATATTTAGGTAATTTTATAAAGCTTAGTGCGGTATTATTATTTAGCTTTTCGTTTGCTCAGCAAAACAGAGTAAGCAGATATAATGCAGATATGCAGGCATCCAAAAGTTATGGTCTGCAGAAAATGGAATTGTCATCGGTCAGTAAAAATACTTACGATTTCATGGCATTGGGATATTTTATCAATGCCAATAACAATATGTATCTTAAAACAAAAGATAAAAAATATATTGATACTAATATTTCTGTCATAAAACCAATTCTGATTGATACCAATTCAAATACCTCATACCAGAAAAACGGCTGGGTGATGAATGTAAGAAAAGGCAATCAGAATGCAAAAGCGAACGGCCAGGAACATTTAATTTCAGAAGGATACTTTTTCCGATACATCGGGGAGTTTTTGGATATTTTAAGCAAAAATAAACTGTATACAAATTATCAGCCGGCGATAGAAAGCGGTTTAAAATACTCCTTCGATAAATGGAAAGCCAGAAGCTTTAGCCAATATGGAGATTATTCTTTATTGTTTCATCAGAGGCTTCATACAGGAGCAAACTGGGCAGTTGTGGCGCTATATCTGATGAAGTATGATGAATCTGATAAAAGTTCATATGCTACATTTGTTAATCAGTTTGATCAGCAGCTGAAAAAAGCACTGGTTTTAAACAAAAGCACAGGTAGCATTTTGTATTATACATGGAACAGTACCTATCCGGATGCTTTTTGTAAGGCGCTACAGAAAATTAAAAATTATAAGCCTGTTGTACAGGATGTATCACATGGAAATCATGTCGTATTATATTTAATAAAAGCAAAAGAATTGGGAAATGCCAATTGGGCTGACTTTAATTTCAGCTACCTCTGCAATACCCTGAAGCTTAAGATTCTGAAAGGAAACAGTATTGCCGATAATGTAGATGGTACTACAGATCCAAGTGTCCAGAATACAGGATGGAAAATATCTGATGGCTGGATGAAGCTTATTTATTTTGATACAAGTTTATACCCTTTAGTTGAAAAAAACCTTTCAAATTACAGTAATAAAATTAGCAATTCTTCTTTAGAACTGCAGTTTAATTCAATCTATCCATAATGATACTTCACATTACAAACGATTACTCAGGATCTACAGTTTATAAAAATTTAGTGAGGGAGCTGGATAATAACGGGGCAGGGCAGATTGTTTATAATCCCGTTCGGGAGGCCTCCAGAATAGGGAAAAATAAAATAGATTTTGAAAATACTGGCTCTCAGATTATCTACAGTCATATTTTATCAAAATATGCAGATCGGGTTTTGTATCAGAAAAAAATTAAAAAAATAGTACAAGACATTGAAGCAAAAATAGACCTCAAGACCGTCAGATTTATTCATGCTCACACATGGTACAGCGATGGTGGAGTGGCTTATGAGCTTCATAAAAAATATAATATTCCATACATAGTAGCAGTGCGCAATACAGATCTTAACCTGTTTTTGAAGTATTTTCTGCACGAAAGAGGTTACGGAAAAAAAATACTTCAGAATGCCAATAAGATCATAACGATTTCGGCTGTCTATAAAAAAAGAATGCTGGAAGATCCCCGTCTGTCTCATATTATGAATGATGTACAGCAAAAAGTAATGGTGATCCCAAATGGTGTAGACCCTTACTGGATAGAATCAAAGGTTGCGGAGAGAAAAATTGCTGAGGACAAAAAAAGCGTTCAGCTGCTGTATGTTGGGAAATTTGATAAGGGAAAAAATGTCTTTAACCTTGTTAATGCTGTTAAGAACCACAATCACAAAATTCAGAACAGAATAAAATTAACACTGATTGGAGGAGGAGGAAATGATGAAAAAAGGATTCTGGATTCCATTAAAAACGATCATTCCTTTGAGTTTATAGGAAAAGTAGACAGTCTGCCTGTTCTAAAATCCTATTACGAACGAAGTGACTTTTTTACTATGCCTTCCAAAGCAGAAACCTTTGGTTTGGTCTATATAGAAGCGCTTCTGCAGGGCTTACCGGTAATGTACACGCAAAATGAAGGAATCGACGGTTTTTATGACGATTCTATCGGGGAAAAAGTAGAAGACACTTCTGTTTCTGCGATCGAACGGGCGCTTGAACGTTTAATCCAAAAACAAAATCATTATAGTTTTGATATTGAACAATTGTTAGAAAATCATGACTGGAAGAGAATAGCTGAAGTATACCAACAATTATATACAGAAAAAAAATAATGAATATATTATACATACACCAATATTTCGTAACTCCTCAGGAACCCGGAGGAACAAGATCATATTGGCTGGCACAGGAACTTATTAAAAACGGGCATAAAGTTACTATGCTCACCTCATCATCCAAATTTTCAGAGGATATTAAAGTTGTACAAATTGATGGTATTGAAGTCGTTTATATAAAAGAAGACTACGACCAGAATATGAGTGTTTCCCGAAGATTAAAGGCTTTCCTGAAATTTATGTACAAATCATCGGTGCTGGGATTGAAACAGAAAGATATCGATTTGGTAATTGCTACATCAACGCCTCTTACAATAGGTATTCCGGCACTTTTATTAAAGTGGTTTAAAAAGAAACCTTTTGTTTTTGAAGTAAGGGATCTTTGGCCGGAGGTGCCAATACAGATGGGAGCCATAAAAAACAGATGGACTATAAAAACAACCCGTCTGCTGGAAAAAACGATTTATAAAAATGCTTCCCGTGTTATTGCACTTTCTCCGGGTATGCAGGATGGAGTCGTAAAATATATTCCAAAAGAAAAAACATCAATGATTCCTAATATGGCTAAAATGGACGAATTCTGGCCCAGAGGAAAAAACGATCAACTGATGGAAAAGCTTGGTTTAAAAAAGGACTCCTTCAAAATAGTTCATTTTGGATCTCTGGGATTGGCAAATGGAGCTCATTCAATTGTTGAATCCGCCAAATTATTAAAAGATAGGGAAGATATAGAATTTCTTTTTGTAGGAGGAGGTTCTACCGAAAAAGATCTGATAGATGAAGTAGAAAAAAACAATCTTAAAAATGTGAAATTTCTAGGAAAGTTTCCTATGACTGACGTATCTGAGATTGTCAATTTTTCAGATGTTTCTATGATTTCCTTTTTGGATCTCCCGATTTTGTATACCAACTCTCCCAATAAACTTTTCGATTCGTTGTCTGCAGGAAAACCTATTATTGTAAACTCTGCAGGGTGGACGAAAGATATTGCTGAAAAATACCATTGCGGATATTATGTAAATCCAAACCGTCCTGAAGAGCTTGTACAAAAAGTACTTCATCTGAAAGACAATCCTGAATTGGTAAAGAAAATGGGACAGAATGCAAGGAAACTGGCTGAAACAGTGTACGACAAATCTATCCTGTGCAAAAAATTTGTTGACGTTATCGAACAGACAGAATAAGTGATCAGGAGAAAGCATTTCGTACATAAGTGCAAGTAGGTATTTGTTCAGTTATTTTTTACAGATACCATCATAAGAGTGGGCAGAAAATACTAAATATCGGATGAATATTTAAAAAAAGTTGATTGTTACTGTAGAAGAAAAATTACCTGAATTTTGAAGGATAAGCTCTTAAAAAGCTTTTACAGTAAGAAATCTTATTTTTTTGTATTTGACAATCTGTACCTTAACAAAAGCTTTGAAAGAAAAGGAATGCGTTTCTTTGGAAAAGCTAAAAAAAACTATATATTTGCACCAGTTAAAAGCAAACTACCTTATTGATCCGGTAGTTCAGCTGGTTAGAATGCCGCCCTGTCACGGCGGAGGTCGCGGGTTCGAGTCCCGTCCGGATCGCAAAAAGTCTTCTAGAAATAGAAGACTTTTTTTTATTTATACTTTCATGGGAAAATACAAAGGTTTCTGCTGCCTCTGTTTTTTCATTTTTTACGATTACAGATGGAAAGGTTGGCAGAGAAAAAGTCATTGTTTTTCTGCTTCTGAATCTGCCGTGGCTGGCTTTTTGGATGTTTTATTATAACAGATTGAGCATCCGTCTTAATATAACCACCCGTTAATACCATATTAATCATGAAAAAACAATTTCAAAACTGGACTCTCTTTTTTATATTAGGAATCATTGCGATAATTGCGGGATTGATTGCTTCTGTTATTCTGATGACAGGAGTTTCTGCCGCTGATGGATTGTTCGGAATGTATATTCTTTTCAGCCTGATTCCAATATTACTTGTGATTATCATAGACCGGATTTCCGTATGGAAATTCGGAAATAAAAACGTCAATAAAGTCCAGTTTTCACTACTGCTGTTGATCGTATTCTTATGGATGATTAGATTTGTAGTGAATCTGATTATGTAAATTATTCTTATGAAAAAATTATTGCTAGTCTGTATGACCCTTTTTTCAGTTGCGATCTATGCCCAGCCTTTTACATTAAAGTCTGTAGGAGAAGCAAAAGAATTCAGACTGAAGCTTTATTACGGAACTCAGGGTAAAGGAGCGTTTGTACAATATTCCGGAAAGAAAGAAATTATTCCCTTACAGATAAAAAGTTTTAAAGTAGATGACAGCGGAAGAAGTGACGGACAGCCGGATATTAATTATTACGTCTGGAATGAAGAAATTGATGGTAAAGTCACCGGAATATATACCTTCGAAATGATGCATCATACGGCTTCAAACATTACTTATACAAGAACAAAAGACAATAGAAAGTTTAAGATGGAGATGGAGGATGAAAAAAAATATGACGGAGGCAATCAATATCTTCTTCATGATGTGATTCTTACCTTTAATCATTTTTATAACAATCATCTTATTATTACTTATCCTGATGGAAAAAAGACAGCCACAGAACTTCCGGCTCCGGATACACCTTCTTTTGCCAGACAGAGTATTATAGAAGACTATAATTTTGACGGTTACGATGATATCGCATTTTCTGTTCCAGACGATGGAATGGGCGTTTACAGGATGTTTGAAATATATCTGTATTATCCCCAGAGTAAACGTTTTGAAAAGCTCAAAGAACCAGATTATTCCCACTCAAGCTGTTCCTGCTTATGTGATGTCACTGTAGAAAAAGATAAGAAACTTTTAATAACAGGATGCAGAGGCGGGGCACGATGGCATCAGGATGTTTACCGATTTAGCAAAAAAGGAAATTTAGAATGGATTTCTACAAGAGAAAATACTGATGAATAATTTTTATTTTCAATCGTTGGAAATACCTTTAAAATCTATTATTTTTTTGAGAATGTTAAGGATAACTCCTCATTTACAGTGATAAAGCCCCCGTTTTTTTACGGTATTTTTAAGATTGTCTTTTAGGATTCAAATTTAGGTCTGATATTTGTACTGGGTAGCCAAACTAAATGGCCGATTTATTTATGAAAAACATATCTGTGAAAAAATCCTTTTTTTATGCCTGCTTATGCGTTTTTTCTCTTGTCTCCTGTAAAAAGGAAATAGAAAAAATAAGTGATACTTTTAAAGATACTGTTTCTTCTTCGGAAGTTTCGGAGGTAGAAAAGGATTCTATAAAGAAAGATTCTGTTCCTGTAGTAAAAAAAGAATCCGTTCCGCCTGTCATGCAGGAGAATGGTTTTTATAATGCTTTTGTTCTTCCAAAAGATAAAAAAATGCGTGATTCTGTTTATGCAGAATTCAGCAAGAAGTATAGTGTAGAGGAAAGAACAGCTATTTTAGCCTTAAACAGATTAGATTCTAAAAGTAAATGGAATGCCGATACATTGGTAGTCCCTGCGAAAATAGATACAACATTGATGGCGTATTCGCCATTTCCAATGCAGCTGGATGTATTAAGCGGAGTGAAAAAGTTTGTCATTTTCTCATATCCTATACAGGCTTTTGCGGTATACTCTAATGGAAGCCTTGTAAAATGGGGTCCGACAAGTATGGGGAAAAAAGCAGCCCAGACCACAAGGGGACTTACTTTTGCCAACTGGAAAAAGAAACTGGCTATTTCCACCGTGAGCAGCGAATGGAAACTGCCCTATAATTTTAATATCCACAACATAGGAGGGATAGGGTGGCATGAATATACACTTCCCGGATATCCTGCCTCACACTCATGTTTACGATTGCTGAGAAAAGATGCCCAATGGCTGTATTCCTATGCAGATACCTGGATTCTGAATCCCGGTGGTGCTACCACTAAAGCCAGAGGTACAGCAGTAATGGTATTCGGAGATTATAAATGGGGAGGAAGAAAACCATGGAGATATCTTCTGGATGATCCTAATGCCAACAATATTTCCGTTGAAGAATTGACGAAACTTTTAGAACCAGATGTTCCGAAGATGCTTAAAGAACAAAGCAACAGAGAAAAAGTGGCAGATTCTATCAAAGCAGCAAAAGCAGCAGCACCTATTCAGAATGAAAAACCTGTAGAACCTCTATCTAATTAATTTTCTTTTCAAACTGTAACGTAGATTCTTCAGCAAACTTTCTAAGCTTAAGCATTTCCTCTTTACCTTTATGTTGTCCGAATCTGGCAGCAATATACGTAAGAAGAATAAAAAATAACATGATAAAAGAAGCGCTCAGTGCCCAGGGGTATTCGGCGCTTTTTATTTGCTTTTCTACATAATACATAGTGAAAAAGGTCATCCAGAGAATAGAAAAAGAAAAATAAAGAAACATAAAGAATGTCCACACAGCAGAACTTGGACCAAATACTCCGCGTATTGCCGTATGCTCATCCTCCATTTCTATCCGTAAGGCAAGACAGGGTTTCCAGTAGTTATCATCTTCTGTTTTTATCCAGATCGTAGCCACTTCTTTATTGATGTTTCCTGAAAACTCATCTTTATGCTCTTCCATATATTTTTTCAGATTTTCAGCATACTCTTCCTTGGTAAGATGCGTAAACATTTTAAATCTGGGTCTGGTTCTTATTCTGTCTAAGGTGGTTTCTTCAGTATTCATATGATTATTCTTGATATGGAATAGGATCTTGAAGGGTAAAACTTAGCATAAGTTTTTCATTTTTCCTTTGAATGAGCATATTGATAGTTCGCCCTTCATTAGATTTCATAAGCTCTACAATTTTCTCCAGTGTCATCTCAGAAGTCTGGTCTCCATTAATACTTAAAATTCTGTCATCCTTTTTAAGGCCTGCTTCATAGGCCGGAGAATCTTTTCTTACTCCGGCAATGGAAAATATAGGTTTTAAACTGAATTTATATTGAAATGCATCTTTATAGGCACCGTTTACGATAGTTGTAGATTTTTGGGTTTCAATATTTATTCTGTCTTGCTGCCATTCCAGTCCGTCCTGTTTGAAATCCAATCCGCTCATATTAAAATGAAAAGGATCATTAAAGTATCTGTTTCTTTTCAAATATAACCTTTTGTTGGGATAATCAAAAATCACTGTAAACCTGCGCATAATTTCACTGCCTATAGAACCTTTTCTGTTTTCCACTAAATTAACGTGCTGTATAGAGAATTCATCCGGCATTGAAGTAAGAGGTTTTTCAAACTTAAAATTTCCAAGGTAAAAATTATGAATACGGCTTCTTTTACCATAAATATCTCCATTGAAACCACGGCCGAGAAAATCATCAATATTAGGTCTGTTATAAACAAAATTTTTAATAAGAGTGGGGAAGAGCCATATCGCATCACTGTTTCCAAGATCAATCAGCAGTTTTGAATCTTTCTTTTCATTCGTCATTTCTACACCTGCATACAGATAGGGTTTATCTCTTTCAATGGTAATGGGGAATTCTTCAAATTTTCTGATTTTCTTTTCTGAAAGAGCTGTATTTTCAAACACAGTTATTTTCTTGGATGAATAATCAATATATATAGGGTGGTTTTTGAAGAAATGATATCCGATCACTCCGTTTACAGGAATTCCTACGTGTGGAGAAATGTTGAATTCTTCATCAATAATGATATAAAGAGACATAGTGGTATTGATGATCCCATCACCTATTTTACCAATATTGCGTTCGGACTTCAGCCCATCAATACTTAAACTACCGCCAAGGCCGGAAAATTTGACTTTTTCAACATTGCTTAGCTTCACTTCTTTGTTTTCCAGGCTAAAAAGAATGGTTTCAGAAACTCCCGTATCCAGAAGAAAGGTAAGTTCAGCACCATTTATATTGATCGGAATAAAGATAAGATTGTTGATAAACTGAAAAGGAATAACTGCTTTTTTAGTATTGATCAGTTCAAAAGTATTCTGGGCATTTACAAAAATGCTTAGAAATAATCCCAGTAAAAGCAATTTAAATTTCATTTACTGAATTTAGTGATTTTATCTTTATAATAATAAAAAAACATTCCAAAAGCTGGAATGTTTATATAAACTACAATGAAGTAGTGTTTTTTATTGAATTTGTTCTAAAACGGTTTTATTTACTTTGAAAAGAAGTCCATTAAATCCATATAATTCTTCTGATTGACCCCATGCCCGCTCATATATTCTCTGAAAGTGAAGTAGCAGCTAAGATCATAAAGAAGGTCTGCCGCTTTTCTTCCCCATTCAAGTGGAATTACAGCATCGTCCGTACCGTGAGAAATGAAAAAACGAAGTCCCTCCAGTTTCTTTTTATCTTTTACAATACCGTCCAGAATTTTATCTTCAGGGTAACTGCTCATACAGGCAACACGATTGAAAAGCTCAGGATGTTTTAAAGCCAAAGCATAACATAATATACCGCCCTGGCTGAAGCCGCAAAGATGAGCTTTACTCTCCGTAAGTCCATAATGGTTGATAATCTTCAGCATACTTTCCAGAACTGCATGTAAAGATTCCTCTGCCTGGGGAACATCGATGAAATTTTCGGGATCATTAAAATTGATATCATACCATGAGTATCCTTCAAATTGAGTATCACGCGGAGCTCTGAAACTTACAATGATCCAGTCATTGGGAAGTGTTTCTCTAAAACTGAAAAGATCCTGCTCATTGCTGCCATAGCCGTGAAGCATAAAAAGAATGGGAGTTTGGGAAGTAATATTTTCCGGCTCTCTTACTAGATAATCTAAATTCATACAGCAAAGATAATTAAATTACCTGCAGAATCTTAACTTTTATTATTCACACAACGAACTTCTGCCACATAATGGTTTATGTGTAAAGATTAATTCTTTGGAGTATATTTTTGAATTTTCCACACGCTTTTTATTTTTATTGATTTGATATTATTTGGAAATCTTTATTGGAAAATTTTCATAAAAGTTATTTTTATATTAATAAAAAACTTATATTTGAAACATTAAAAAATCTATTTGGAGAAATGAAGCAATTTTACAATTCAAAAAGTTTACTTAGACTTTCTTTTTTATTCGTTTTATTATTTTCTGTAATCACCGTTGTTAGTTCTTGTAAAAAAGATGACGATGAAGAATTTCAGGATCATGTGGTTCAATTCGAAGTGAAGACAACTTCCGGAGGAAGTATTATAAGTGTTGTAACACAAGTAGGTACAGCTCAGAATACAATATACAATACTCCGCAGTCTCCTGTAACTTCACCATGGACAAGTGGAGAATTCTTTGTGAATTCCAGCCAGGCACAGCTGAATCTTGATGCTAACGCTTCAATGCCGGATGATAATTCTGAATTGACAATCACCCTTTACATTGATGGTGAGGTGGCAAGAACAGTGAAGAAGAAAGGTAAAGGTGTATTGGTTGCTTCTATTGATTACAGCTTCTTAGAACCGTAAATTACTTTAACATTATAAAAAAAACCGCTTTAAAAGCGGTTTTTTTATTCTTCAATCAGACGTTGCTGTAACGCTAAGTTGATCAGTTCTGTTGAGTTCTTTGCTTGAAATTTCTGTAGCAGATTCTTACGGTGAGTGTCCACGGTAAGAGGACTTAAAAACAGTTCTTCAGCAATTACATTACTTGTTTTTCCCTGTGCCACCATCTGTAGAATTTGTTTTTCCCTTTTAGTAAGTCTGGGAACAGGAAGATGAGTCTGGGAAGGAAGACTGATAATCTGTTTGGTTTCATTGCAGAAAACTATATCTCCCGAAAGTGCCCCTCTTATACCTATTACAAGATCATCAATGGACGTGTTTTTGAGAAGATAACCGCTCGCTCCGTTTTGTATAGACTGCATAATAATGCTTCGTTCCGAACGGTTACTGAACATAATCACAGAGGTATTTGGCGATATTTTTTTGATTTCCCTGCAGAGTTCCGTTCCATTAGAATCGGGGAGGGTAATGTCCAGAAGAACAATATCTACCATTTCTGAACGGATGAAACTTAATGTTTCCGCTCCGGATGCAAAACTTCCTGCTACATTAAAGAAAGGCTGGCTTTTCAGCATCATTCGTAGTCCTTCAATAACAATAGGATGATCATCTACAATAACAATATTTATTTTTTCATTCTCCATGGATGTTGAGTTCTATATTAATTGTTGTTCCTTGATTATCAGAACTTATTTCCATTTTTCCTTTCAGGTAGTTGACTCTGTTTTTCAGATTACGAAGTCCCATACTTTTGGTAGTGTTTTCTATATTTTTATCGAATCCTTTTCCGTTATCTTCAATCGTTATCAGAAAATTCTCGCCGGATTGTGAGCATTGAAGCAGGATATTGCTGGCCTCGGCATGTTTTACAGCATTGGCCAATAGCTCCTGTACAATTCGATAGATATTAAGCTGGACATTTAAAGGTAATTTCTTTTCAATATCAATAGCCTGAAAATCAATTTCAAGGTTTTTTCTGTTGTAAAATTCACACAGGTCGAGTATAGCGGTTTCCAAACCAAAATTAAGCAATGATTCGGGCATCAAGTTTCTGGCTACATGCCGGAGTTCACTTACAGAGCTGTCCAGCTGTCCCAGTATCTTATAAAACTCCTGATCTTTTTCAGGGTGCAGGTGGTTGGAAGACCAGGTAGAAAAATTGATCTTTACTCCGGCAAGCATTCCTCCCAGACCATCATGAAGGTCTCTTGCAATACGTTCTCTTTCCCTTTCTTCACCGTCAAGAATGGCTTTGGTTAACGATAATTCTTCCTTTTGCTTAATATCATTGATTCTCTGTTCGTTTATTTTTTTGTTTTTTCTGAAAATAATAAACAGGAAGATCAGAAGACTTAATGCCAGTAATAAAACAAGACCCATTCCCCACAAATAAGAGTTCTTCTTGTTTACTTCCAGATCTTTTTGATTTTTCTCAGCATTTAAGGTTGCTATTTTTCTTTCTTTCTCAGCTGTATTGAATTTAGATTCAAGTTTGTTGATTTCAATTTTTACATTCTCTGTATTAAGGCTGTCATTCAACCTGGAGTATTTCTGTTCCCATATCAGCGCTTCTTTGGTATCTCCCGATTCTTCATTAAGTAAAGAAAGCTGTTTGTAAAAGGTTTTTCTGTTATTAAGATCAATAGCTAAAGATTTTTCTTTTAAAACATCTTCCAGGGTAGTCTTGGCCTCCTTATACCTTTTAAGTTTCTTTAAAATATCAAACTTGTTGAAATAAAACATTTGAGCCAGAAGATTCTGATTGTACTTTCTGGTATAAAAAATTCCCTTTTCTATCACAGGAAGTGCTTCTTCATTTTTTTGGCGGGTAATATACAATAAGGTTTTACTGTAATAATAAAAAGCATTGGATGAAGATTCAGGATATGCTTTGATAAGTTTTTCAGCTTTACGCAGATACTTTTCCGCTTCATCTCCATGGGCCTGATAACAGAAATTGTTGGCAGCATTGAGATAGGTAAAAAATAACTCAGCAGAATTGGGGTAGTTTTTTTCAAGGATTTCCAGGGCTTTGTTATTGTAATCCTCAGCTTTTTTAAACTGAGCATTATAAGTAAGAATAACCGCAAGCTGAGTATATAGAAATCCTAAATTCCTGCTGTTTTCATATTTTTCAACCAGTGGGATACTTTTTTCAAGCATTATCTTGACCAAAGGAATATAACCCTCTTTATCCTTTTGAGAAACTCCGTAGCTGTACCACGCAAGTGCCTGAAAGAAATCAGACTCTTCATTTTTGAACTTCGATAACGATTGTATAGCCTGTTGATAGGAAGCCGAAGCTTTCTTCTTATTCCTGTCCAGATTATACTGTCCTTCGTAATAATAATATTTTGCTGAAATAAAAGGATTGTTTTGAGCCAGTATTTTCCCTTTTGCAAGATACTTTTTACTTAAAACGGAATCACTGTTCCTGTAATAATTTGATAAAAGGAATGAAGCCGTTGCTTTTGATGTATCGGGATAAGTTCCTTTTGTAATGTTTTGTAAGCTGTCTATATAAGATTTCTCATTAAGCGGAATGATTTGTTGGGATTGTAACGCAAAAGACAAAAACAGGCTTAACAGGACAAGTAATCTCTTCATTATGGATCTATTCTGTAGAATATTTTTTTAAACGCTCAATTTAACTAAAAATTTTAGCATAAAAAATACCTGAATTTAGGTAGAAAAAATTACTGGTTTTTCAGGATTGATAGACGTAGGTGATGCTCATAGCTTTGCAAACATCAAATCATGAATCATAGAATATTCAATATAGTAACTAAAATTTAAACAAAAAGATTATGAAAAAAATGAGAATGAATCAGCTGTTAAGAGGAGCATTTGTTGCAGTAATAGCAGCAATGTTTATTGGATTTACGGCTTCATGCAGTAAAGATAACGATGACAATGAGAATGGAGCGGGGAAAAGTCATAAAGTGGTTTTTAAAGCAATCGCTTCTTCAGGAAGTAATATTGACGTAGCGGTGTACGGAATTGACGGTAACCCAACTACAGCATCAAGTCTGAGCGGATCAACATGGTCCAGCCCTGAAGTGACATCAGAACCCGGAGCATACAGTGCCAATGTTGCCGTAAACGCAGTTGGACCGAATGCTTCCGCAACTTTGAAGGTTCAGATCTGGGTAGACGGAGAGTTGAAGAAAGAAGGAACTTCCAGCGGACAATATCTGTCAGCTTCTACAAGCTATACATTTTAATATTAAATTATTTAGGACAAAAAAGCGGCGCTGAGATCATTCTCAGCGCCGCTTTTTATATATATTTTCTACTAGTTTGCTTTTACAATAAAGTAGCTTTTCTTACCTTTTTGTAATAATAAGAACTTACCATCGATAAGATCTGTTTCATTAGCGGTAAAAGTATCATTCACTTTTTGCTTGTTGACAGAGATTGAATTTCCTTTGATCTCTCTCTGAGCTTCACTCTTAGATTTTAAGAACCCTGATTTTTCAGAAAGAAGATCAATAATATTTACTCCTAAAACATCAGCTTTTGCAATTTCTTTCTGAGGAACCCCGTCAAAAACTTCAAGGAATGTTTCTTCATCAAGACTTACAAGATCTTCAGCCGTAGAACGGCCGAAAAGAATTTCAGAAGCTTTAAGCGCTTTTTCATACTCTTCTCTTCCATGTACCCAAACTGTAACCTCTTCTGCAAGTTTCTTCTGTAATTTTCTTTCGTGGGCAGCTGTTTTGTGCTCTTCAATTAAAGTCTCAATTTCTTCTTTTCCTAAGAATGTGTAGAACTTGATAAATCTTTCAGCATCCTCATCAGTAGCATTCAGCCAGAACTGGTAGAACTTGTAAGGAGAAGTTTTCTTTTTATCCAGCCAGTAATTTTCACCGCTTTCAGACTTCCCGAACTTCGAACCGTCTGCCTTGGTAATCAATGGAACTGTTAATGCAAATGCTTCACCCTGAGCTTTTCTACGGATCAATTCTGTACCTGTAGTAATATTTCCCCACTGGTCAGAACCTCCCATCTGCAGCTTCACATTGTTGTTTTGGTATAAATGCAGGAAATCATATCCCTGGATAAGCTGGTAGGTAAATTCTGTAAAACTCATTCCATCTGCCCCTGATTCTCCAGAGAACCTTTTCTTCACAGAATCTTTAGCCATCATATAGTTGACCGTGATATTTTTCCCGACATTTTTAGCAAAATCAAGGAAAGAAATATTCTTCATCCAGTCGTAATTGTTCACTAACTCAGCTTTGTTAGGCTCGTTTCCTTCGAAATTTAAAAATTTTGAAAGCTGATTTTTTAAACAGTCAACATAGTGTAAAAGAGTTTCCTCATCCAAAAGATTTCTTTCAGCAGATTTCCCGGATGGATCACCAATCATTCCTGTTGCACCTCCCACCAAAGCAATGGGCTTGTGGCCATGCAACTGGAAGTGAGCCAAAATTTTTATCTGGATAAGACTTCCGATATGTAAAGAATCGGCGGTAGGATCAAAACCAATATATGCAGTAGTTACCTCTTTATTCAGTTGTTCATCGGTTCCTGGCATCATATCGGCAAACAGACCACGCCATTTCAGTTCTTCTATAAAGGAATTCATTGATTTTTAACTTTAAAATTTTAAGTTGCAAAGATAGTAAATTCATAAGTATTAAGGGTAAAGCCTTTTTACCATTTTACCTTTCCTATACTTTGTTTTTCAGCCCAAATAATCTATATTTGTTATTAATGAACGACGAACAGCTATTCCTGCTCATCCAGAAGGCCAAAGATAAAGATCAGAAGGCCCAGACTAAACTCATTAATGTTTTTTGGGTGGATGTTTTCTCTTTTGTCATGAAAAAGGTAAGAGACGAAAATGATGCTGATGAAATTACAGTGAATGTTTTTTCAAAAGTATTGTCGAAACTGGATATGTTTGATCCTCATTTTCAGTTTAAAACCTGGATACTGACTATTGCCCAGAATACCGTTATTGATTTTTGGAGAAAGAAAAACCGGGACAATGAAGACGCCGTGGAAAACCTTGATGAGGTCAAAAACCAATATGCAAAATCTCCCGAAGAACTGTTGATTTCTGAAGAAGAACAAAAGAAGATCATCAAAACCATAGAATCCCTGGATGCTAATTATCAGGATATTATCAAGCTGAGATTTTTTGAAGAAAAAAGCATCAAAGAAATTGCTGATGAACTGGGAATCTCCGTTGCCAATACCAAAGTAAGGGTAATGCGTGCCAAAAAAGTCTTAGCTGAGTTGTTGAAGAATAATGAATTTGATGATCATTAAGCTTGATAATTCAATACATACTATTCAATAGAAACGGGCTTTAGCCCGTTTACTAAAAATATAAATCCAGAATGGGCTTTAGCCCAAACTTATATCCCACAACTTTTATTTAAAAATAAACCTCTTCCTTTGTTTTCGGAAGAACTATTTTTTGCTGCTTTTCCTGATTTCTGTTCTGTAGATTGATCTTTAGCCCTTTTTTAATATAAGTTTCCTTTAAAGATTTACCATACTCAGCAGTATTCTCCACCTCTTTTGAATAGTTCAGCTGCCCCGTTGAAAGATTAAAATCAACATCTTTCCAGTAATCTCCAGGTCTTCCCGAAGTAGAAGAAGTTCCTATCAGTTCAAAATGACCGTTCTGAAATCTGTACTTGTCTGTAACATCCCATTTCCAGCTGCTTCCGCCGTTTTGAGAAATGATCAGAATTCCTTTTTCTATTTTAGTTTCTCTGTAAGGATCACCCATCATGCCTCCACCATTGCTTTCCATAACAGCATTTCTGGATTTTTCAAGAACTGTCCATGCTCCACCAGCTTTTTTCAGGATCTGAATTTCACGGATGTTTCCCATATCTGTGGTGTCTTTTGTATTGTAAATAATTACTTTTTCAGGAATTTTATCACCATCAAGATCTCCATCTACTGTTTCAATGATGGTAGAACCTGTGGGTTGAAATTGTTTTTGGGCAAGACAAAATGTTCCGCATATCACGGATAAAAAGAAGAATATTTTTTTCATAAGAATATTTTGAAGAGATAAATATACAAAGGAAATCTGAATGATCAATTTCATCAATATATCCGGTTGATGGTTTCCATTAAAAAATCCTTAACTTTGAACTTCAATTTTAGAAATGGAAAATTCAGTTCAAGACACTACCGTTCAAAAACCAAAATGGATCCGCGTAAAACTTCCTACCGGAAAGAATTACAGAGAGCTGAGAAGTTTGGTTGATAAATATAAATTAAATACCATTTGCCAAAGCGGAAGCTGCCCGAACATGGGAGAATGTTGGGGTGAAGGTACAGCTACTTTCATGATTTTAGGAAATATCTGTACAAGAAGCTGTGGATTCTGTGGTGTAAAAACAGGAAAACCGCTTGATGTAAACTGGGATGAACCTGAAAAAGTAGCAAGATCCATCAAATTAATGAAGATCAAACATGCCGTTCTTACTTCTGTAGACCGTGATGATCTGAAAGATATGGGATCTATTCTTTGGGGAGAAACAGTGAATGCTGTAAGAAGAATTTCTCCGGGAACAACTATGGAAACTCTGATTCCGGATTTCCAGGGACTTACAAAACATCTTGACAGATTAGTAGAGGTAGCTCCTGAAGTGATCTCTCACAACATGGAAACCGTAAAACGTCTGACCAGAGAAGTGAGAATCCAGGCAAAATATGAAAGAAGCCTTGAAGTATTAAGATATCTGAAAGAAGCCGGACAAAGAAGAACCAAAACAGGAGTAATGCTTGGATTAGGTGAAACTAAAGATGAGGTTTTCCAGACAATCGAAGATATCCGAAACGCTAATGTAGATGTAATCACACTTGGACAATATCTGCAGCCGACGAAAAAACATCTTCCGGTAAAGAAATTTATCACGCCTGAGGAATTTGATGAGTTCGGGGATTTTGCAAGAAGTTTAGGTTTCAGACACGTGGAAAGTTCTCCACTCGTAAGAAGTTCTTACCACGCGGAAAAACATATTCATTAAAATACAGACCGTTCAGCAATGAACGGTTTTTTGTTTTTTCAGGTGGCAGGGATCAGGTAGCAGATATTAGGTAGTGGATTATAGGTAATAGGTTGTAGATATCAGTGGTCAGCTAATGAATGTGCAATCTTTACATTAATGGCTGCCATTATTCCCATCCTTTGGAGGGGTGGCGAAAATTCAAAGAATTTTTGACGGGGTGGTTCATACAACACTCACAAAAACATCCACAGCAGCCGAATTTAGTCCACTTTCATTAAAAATTATTTAACAAGTTGTATCCTTCTTAATCACTCCGATTCTTCCATTAATTTCAATAGGCCTGAAATGTTTCTTCTTGAATTCAGAAGGCGTTTCTCCCGTATGCTGCTTGAATAATTTATTGAAATAAGAAAGACTTTCAAAACCTACCTGAAAACAAACTTCCGTCACAGATTGGTCTTTCAGCAGAAATATTTTAGCCTGATTGATCCTGTAATTGTTGACAAAATCTGTAAAGGTCATATTCGTCTGCTTTTTAAAATACCGGCAGAAAGCAGGAGTACTCAAACTTACAACTTTGGCCACTTCATTTACGTTGGGTTTTCTGTCATAATTTTCGTGGATATAGTCGTAAATGGTTCCCATTCTGATTTTATCATTCAAAAACCATTTAATCCGGGTATCATCTTTATTGAGTTCCTTTACTTCGGTAGATCCGGCGAGAATTTGCAGAATTTCAATTAACCCAACCAAAGATTCAAAAGAGTTTTTATCTTTAATAACCTGTAGTTTTTCAACAACTGTATTTTTGGTTTCACCTGAAAATGAAAGTCCGAGGTAGGAACGTTCTAAAAGATTTTTAATATTTTCAAATTCAGGAACAGGAAGAATAATGTCCTGAAGGAAGCTTTCCCTCATCTGCAATACAAGCTGCTTGCATTCGGTCTGAATACCATAGTCAAAATTAAGGTGAGGTACATTGGAACCAATCAGTAAAAGATCACTGTCTGTAAAGCCCGAAATATTTTTTCCAACGTGGCGGATTCCGTTCACAGCTTCTACATATACCAGTTCAATTTCCGGATGATAATGCCAGAAAAAGCAGTTTTTCAAAGAGGGAGAAAATAGCTTGAATGATTTCCCATTTTCAAATTCAATAATTTCTTTCTGGATTTTCATTTTGTCCTGATTTGATTGTTTCTGAATTTAAAATTAAATAAAAAGGTTAATATGGAGCAAATTTTTATCATTCAAAGAGGTGTGAAATTCAAACTTTCTTTCGATTTTTGCACTTTCAAAATAAAGATACTCAGGCGATCCTTTAATTTGAACAAAATTAATTCAGAAAAAAGATTTAGATACAATGAAGATTGATAAAAGAATAATACCGCTGGCAATCGGTGGCTTAGGAATAGGAACTACGGAATTTACCGTAATGGGACTGCTGCCGGATATTGCCAAAACATTACAGATTACGATTCCGCAAGCCGGACATTTGATTTCAGCATATGCCATGGGCGTAGTTATCGGAGCGCCAATTCTGATTGGATATTCTGTAAAATTTCCTCCGAAAAAAGTCCTGATGGCTTTCATGATCCTTTTTACATTATTTAATGCACTTTCGGCCATTGCTCCGGGATACAACAGTATGCTTGTTATCCGTTTTATGTCCGGACTTCCACATGGAGCCTTCTTCGGAGTTGGAACAGTGGTAGCTTCAAGAATGGCAGGAAAAGGAAAAGAAGCCTTTTATATATCGATGATGTTTACGGGGCTTACAGTTGCCAATCTGGCAATGGTGCCTATGGTTACCTATATCGGACATACGTTCCACTGGAGGCTGTACTTTGCTATTGTGGCTGTTATCGGGCTTTTTGCCATCTTATTTTTAAAACTGTGGCTTCCAAATCTGGAATCCAATCAGAATACCCACTTCATGGAAGAGCTAAAATTCCTTAAAAATAAACAGTCGTGGCTGGTATTGGCTATTACAGCCATTGGATTTGGAGGATTGTTCACATGGCTGAGCTATATTACTCCTTTGATGACTATTGTTGCAGGGATTAAAAGCAGTCAGATGGCTTATGTAATGGTTCTTGCCGGAGCCGGAATGGTAGTTGGAAACCTGGTGGGAGGTATCGTTTCTGATAAGCTGGGACCTGAAAAAACGTGCGTATTACTGATTTTCCTGATGATGATTTCTCTCGGAGGTGTTTTCTTCCTTGCAGAATATACGAATATTGCTTTGGTACTGACATTTATGTGCGGTGCTCTATCCATGTCAATCGCCTCACCCATCAATATTATGATGATGAAAGCTGCCCCGAAAAGTGAAATGATGGCCGCCGCTTTTATGCAGGCCGGTTTCAATATTGCGAATGCAATGGGTGCTTTCCTTGGCGGAATTCCTTTAGAATATGGCTACTCATTCAAATATCCATCGTTGGTAGGAGTAGGCATGACTTTTATTGGAGTGGTTATCAGTGTAAGATATATGTACCTGTATGGTTCAAAGACTCAGGATGAAAAAGAAGTGGCTGCTGAATGTGTGTCATGCGATAAATAAAAATGAGCCTTAGTTAAGAATAAAATCGCCTGTTTCAGTAAGAAACAGGCGATTTTTTATCAAATAATCTTTATGCCTCTACCTCATCTCCATTTTTACACCAGTAGAGTGCATTGTATAAATTTTCTTTGGGGAAAGATTTAAACTCTCCCGGCATCAGAACACTGAAAACACTGGTGAAATCACGTATCCCTTCTTTATCTGTAACAATAGCTGAACGATTCCAGTTGGTAAGATTTTTCAGTCCCAACAATAAATCTTCAAGCCATGCACCCATGGTAAAATTATCCAGATCGGTATCCAAATACAATAAATAATTCAGCTCACCGAACTGCTCTACCTTCTCTTTTACGCGCGGAATTACCAGTTTTTCAAAATCCTCTTTCGTTACTTCTCCCGTTGCATTAAATGCTGCAACATTCTCCGGAGCTTCTGGAATAATTGTTATCATAATCAATATTTTATGGTGGTTCAGTTTAAAAGAATAACAATAATTACACCATAATTTAGTAGAAAATTGTTAAAAAAGGTATAAATGTTGTTAGTTTCAGTGTAAAATATTAATATGAATCTCAAATCAAATGAACCTTTCTGGCTTCTAAAAAACGGATTGTTAGCATCTTATCCATCTTTAAAATCAAATGAAGAATGTGATGTTCTCGTTATTGGAGGCGGCATTACGGGAAGCCTGATCGCTCATCAGATGATAAAAGACGGGTACAAAACCATCCTGATTGATAAACGCGAGCTTTGCAACGGAAGTACTTCCGCTACCACTTCAATGTTACAATATGAAATAGATGTTCCCCTGTATGAGCTGATTGATCAGATAGGGAAAAAAGGAGCGGTCTTAAGCTATAAAGCCTGTAGCGATGCTATTGATACACTGGAAAAAATTACAAAAACCATCAGGTCCAAAGCAGGTTTCAAACGCAAAAAATCATTGTATTATGTTTCAAAAAAGAAAGATCTGGAATGGCTGAAAAAAGAATATGAAGCGAGAAAAGCTGCGGGATTTGAAGTAAAGTGGCTGTCTGCAGATCATGTTCTGGACCAGTTCGGGTTTGAAAATACGTATGGCGGAATCTTGTCAAAACAGGGCGCAAGCATTGATGCTTTTCAATTTGCCCATGAGCTTTTTATGCATAATGTAAAGAAAGGATTGAAGATATTTGATAAAACTGAAATGGTAAAAGTAGAAGAACATAAAGGATTTAATCTGGTTACCACAGACAGCGGATTTCAGATCAAAGCCAAAAAAATGATTTACTGTATAGGATACGAAAGCAAAAATCTGATCAAAGAAAACTTTGTCAATCTTAAAAGTACCTACGCGGCCGTCTCTGAAATTGATAAAGACAAGTTCAAAAACATCAGCAGCACATTAGTATGGAATACCGATACTCCTTATCTCTATATGCGGACTACCGATGACGGAAGGCTCTTAATAGGAGGTGAAGATGAAGATTTTTATAATGCAGAAAAGCGTGATGCTATTTTAGATAAAAAAGAAGAAAAGATCATCAAAACACTAAAGAAAATAAAACCTGACTATCATTTCTATACAGACTTTGTGTGGGCTGGAACTTTTGGGGAAACAAAAGACGGCTTACCCTATATCAGCGAGCATAAAAAATTTAAAAATTCTTATTTTGTGTTAGGTTTCGGAGGAAACGGAATTACCTTTTCAGTAGCGGGAATGGAAATGGCTTCTTTGTTTATGAAAGGCAAAAAGCATCCGTTATCAAGGTATTTTAAGTTTGGAAGATGATATTTTTACCACAAAAGCCACATAAGTTTTTAAAAACCTGATTTTTTATAACTGCAAATATTAACCGTAATCATCTTTGAAAAATCTGTGAAATCTGTGGGAAGAAACAAACCACAAAAGCCACAAAAGTTTTTAAACACTTCAATAAGCTTTCGGGGATATCTTTGCGCTTAATAAGTTCACATAAGTTTTTACACATTTTAAGCTTCAGATTTGCGAATGCCAGTTATAAAAAGGTTATTTAGATTCCTTCGGAATGACAACTGCCTGGATAAATCATTATTTCAATTGTGTCGTTCCATAGGAATCTAATCTAAATTATTGTAAGATATAGAGCACTTATCATAATGTAGTGAATAGCAAAAAAGCGGGCCTCAACCCGCTTAAACTACAAACTATACCCATTCTTTTTCGCAAGTTCAACAATAGAACTTTCAATGGCCTTTCCCAGATCATCAGAATCATCATTTCCCCGTTTTTTCATTTCGGAATCAATATAAGTCTGGCGTTTCTTGGATAGTTCTTCTATTTCTTTTTGAATTTTATCGCGTGCCGCAGATTTGGCAGCAATTGTTTTTTGAATTTCTTCTTTGCTTTTTCCTTTCAACTCTGCAGGCAGTTCACTTTCTTTTACAGTAGCAATAAATCCTGCATCTTTTTCAGCTTTATCCACCAGATCCCAGTGATCATTTTTGTAGGCATTCTTTTTGGATTTTGCAACTGTTCTTTCTACCAGATTGGAAGCTGACTGCATTTCTGCGTTTTTATCCTGTGTAATCTGCTTTAGTCTGTATTCCGAACCGTGATTTCCGTAATAGATATAAGTGTCATTCAGCTTTGCATTGCATTCGGAAATTTTGAGGTCATAAGGAGTTTCAATATAAAGTACCTTTCTGTCACTATCAATATTGAAATACTTCCCACCTCCTAATGAGGCTCCATTTTGCCAGAAAGTCTGGATTCCTTCTTCCCGGCTTCCACAGAAAATAGTGTTGGTGTATATATTTTTAGCCTTTGATTTTGAAATCACATCTTTATAATTTATTTTACCCTGATCAAATGCTTCATTTCCTGCAATATAAATCAGTTTCATACTTTTCTCATTTCCATCCCAATTGAGGTTGGCAGCAGCATCACGGATGACAGCACCGCAATATTCACTTCCGCCATTGGTTCTTAAGGCAAATAATTTTTCAGAAACCAGATCAAGATCCTGAGTAAGAGGAGTTACCTGACGGATATAATTTTCATCGCGGATTCCGTCATTACCATATTCATAAAGCGCAATTTCGATCTGGGGAGCTTTCCCGTTGTACTTAAGTGTTGTTAAAGTATTTACAATATTCCATAATCTGGATTTTGCCTGATCAATCAGCCCGTCCATACTATTCGAGGTATCCAGTAAAAGGGCAACCTGAATTTTATTGTCCTTTAAGGTTGCGTTGGCCGGAATCAATGTTCCTTTTTGTGCCGGTAAATGGCTGTCAATATTACTTTTTGCAGAGCGGTTTTCCGGAATATTACCGGAGCTTAAAAAAGCTGTTCCCGCTGCAAGTGCTAAGATTTTTAACGTTGTCATAGTCGTATTTTTTATTGGTTATTTGTTGTAATTAGGGAATAGTGTTTTATTGTTATTTTGAATTCCTGAAGTAAAATTATCTCTATTTAAAGCTTTAAATCGGGAAACTTGGTGAAGCGGGCTTTTGACTTGGTGAGTTGGGAAGCGGTAAAGAAATAAAAAACAGCTCCAAAGGAACTGTCTTTTAAATCTGTTATTTTAAAGGATTTCGTATTTTGTTTTAATGCTGTATTTCAGTTTGATATTTTCAATGTTATCAAAAGAGAAATCTACCGGAGCATCCGCCATTTCCAACTGGATATTGCTGGTTCTTGCTTTATAAGCTACAGGCATGATCATATCGCTGGTGTAATCTTCTATTTCTACAATTTCAAGAGCATTACCTGTCTTTTTGCCCATACTTTCCAATAAATAATCTGCTTTTTCTTTAGCGGCTTTCAGAGCATTGATCTTTACTGCTTTTCTGAAATCTGCAATTTTGGTATTCTTTACCTCTGCAATGTTCAGGCTGCTTACCCATTTTTGGTTCAGGTCTTCAAAGATTTTGCTAAGATTTGATTTTGCACTGGCTTTAAAATGATAGTTCTTAGAAAACTTAGCTGATTTAGAATAGATATTCTGGTACATAGATTTGAACTTGATGTCCTCGTTCTTTACACCTGCATTTTTTAAAATATCAAATAACTTCTTTTCATTTTCTGCCAGATCGTTTTTATTATCAGCTTTTATCCCGATGCTGAAGATAATTTCATCCGGTTCCACTTCCATTTCGGCAACGCCTGTTACTTCAATGGCGTTTTTCTTTACTTCCTGAGCATTTACAAAGCTTCCAAGGGTTAAAATTCCGATTAATAAAAAATGTTTCAATTTCATAATTTCCTGTTTTTAAATTTTTAATTACTGATGTAAAATTACGCCGATCAGAAGCCCGAAACCGGGAGACTTGGTGAAACAGAGCTTTCACTTGGTGAATAGTTTTGAGTACACTATATATATGTATATCTTTGTTTTATGAAAATGCTTACACTCTTTACTATCTTTTTACTGGTGTTTTGGGGAAATATGATCCATTCCCAAACCACTAATAACAGCAGTGCTGCTGTGGAAGAGGTACAGGTAGAAACAAAGAAGCTGAAAAAAGCAATGGATTCCAAAAATGAACCCGCGCAGGCAGATTCTTATTATAATATTGGTGAAACATTCTTCAATGGCGGAAATTTTCCGAAAAGTGAAGAGTATTATACAAAAGCAAAAAAACTGTATGAAAAGCTCAATGACAAGGCCAATATTGAAAAAGTAACCCGAAGATTAGCCCAGTCACAGGAAAAACAGAATAAAATAACTCCTGCCATCAGCAATTACAGCATGGCAGCACAGATGAGCTACAGCGAAAAAAGCAGGGCTGTGAATTCTAATGATGCGGCAAGACTTTCTTCTCCCACGCCGGAACTGAAAGCAGAAGCCATCCAGAGTAATATCAATCTGACTAAAAAAGAAAATGAGCAAGGCGATCTTGCAGAAAGCTACAGCCAATTGGCGGAGGTTAATCTGAAACAGAAAGATGTTTCCAGTGCTGAAGAAAACCTGAATACAGCCTATAGAATTTCTAAAAAGGAAGCTCCTCAACAGGCTCTGGCCATCAATCAAAAACTGGCAGATCTTTATGTAGAAAACAAAAATTTTGAGAAAGCTATTGAAGCCAAAAAGAAAGTTCTGACAGAAGATTTCGTAAAAGAAAACTCACAGGAAAAAGTCAACCAGATTCAGGAGCTGGCAGATATTTATATTAAGAAAAACGATCCGAAGGAAGCTGTGGATCTTTTGAAAAATGCCTATGGAATTGCTTTAGATAAAGGCCATACACTGGAAGCTCAGAAAAGTGTAAAAAAACTGGACAGCCTTTATGCAATTTCAGGAAATGTAGATGCTTCCGTTCAGCTGTACAGAGATTTTTTGGGAAAACTTCCGAATCTTGTCTCTAAAGACAGAAGTCTTGTTGATAATAAAATTCTGGAAGATACGGAACAGCGAATTTCACAGCTGGAAAAAGAAAAAGAGCTTAAAGATGAATTGATCAGAAAGAAGAACGTTTTTAATTACAGTCTGATTGGAGCTTTAATTCTGTTGACAGGATTAATTATTTTTATTTTCAGAACGCTGAAGAAGGTTCAGACAAAAAATAAAAAGATAGCGCTTCAGTCGCTTCGTAGAGAAATGAACCCTCATTTTATCTTCAATAGTTTAAATAGTGTCAATCACTTTATCGCAACCAATAATGAACTGGAAGCGAATCAGTATCTTACAAAATTTTCCAAGCTGATGCGTGGCGTAATGGAAAATTCCACTGAAGATTTTATTCCTTTTCAGCAGGAACTCGACCTTTTGCAAAATTATCTGGCGCTTGAAAAGACCCGTTTTGCGGATAAATTCGATTATGAAATTGAAGTAGATGAAAGTTTGAATATGCAAAACCTTCAGGTTCCGGGAATGCTGATACAGCCGTTTCTGGAAAATGCTGTCTGGCACGGACTCCGCTACAGAACCGAAAAAGGATTTTTAAAATTAAGCTTTGAGAAAAGTGAATCCCATCTTAAAATTCTTATCGAAGACAACGGAATAGGTATTGAAGAAAGTAAAAAGCAAAAAACAGAACATCAGAAAACAAGAGAGGGCAGAGGCATGAAAAATACATTGGAAAGAATTCAGTTGCTGAATGATTTATACAAAAAAGAGATCACCTGCTCTGTAAAGGATAAGGAAAATAATAATGGTGTTTTGGTAACAATCCGTATCAATCTGAAGTAATTGAATCCGGATTGATCTGCGGTTCTATTTGATGTATTTTTTCTTTAAAACAGAAAAATTCTTTTTGATATAGTCCAGTTCATAATGAGCAGGAATGATTTCAGCACCGGAACGGTTAATAAATCCATAGGTTCCCGTTATGTTTTTTACCAATGCCAGATCCTCGGAGTATTCACCGAATTTATTAATCCTGGAATATACAGGTTGAGTGATGATTTTTCCGCTTATATCTGAAATTCCATACGTCCCGGAATTGGTTTTTGTAAGTCTCCAGTTGTTGTTGATCTTACTGATATCCTCTCTTTCCGAAATTTTCATCTGTGAAAAAGAAAAACTGAATACACTCATGCAGCAAAGAATAAGAAGCTTTGATTTCATATGATGTTGTCTGGTTTATTAATTTTAATCTCTAAAATAATTCTTTTGCATCTTTCTTGCAATAAAAATGAATAAAAGTATGGCTTGAGAACTTGTGTCAGCAAATTGTAAGGTTGGTTAAATATTCCTAATTTGCATCTGCAACCTATTGCCTGCCATCTAAAATCTGATGTATGAAAATAAAAGCTGTCATTGTAGATGATGAACTCATAGCTAGAGAAGTTTTACGAAGCTATCTTACCAAATACTGTCCGCAAGTGGAGATTTTGGGTGAAGCCGAAAATATTAAAGAAGCCGTTCCGTTAATTGCTGAAAAACAACCTCAACTGGTCTTCCTGGATGTAGAAATGCCTTTTGGAAATGCTTTTGACGTTCTTGAAGCCACCAAAGATTTCTCCTATGAAACCATTTTCATTACCGCATTTTCACAATATTCTTTGCAGGCTTTGAATAAATCAGCAAGTTATTATATTTTAAAACCTATTGACATTCAGGAGCTGATTCTTGCGGTGAATAAAGTAGCGGAAAGCCTTGAGAAAAAAGAAGAGCTCAACCGGAATAAGATTCTTCTTGAAAACCTGAAATTAAAGCCTGAAAAACAGCAATTGATTTTACCAACTTTACAAGGATTTGACGTGGTAAAAACCGAAGATATCGTAAGACTTCAGGCGGATGGAAACTTTACTCAGGTGTATCTTACAGACGGCTCGAAAAAGATGGTATGCCGTTTTCTGAAACATTTTGATGATCTTCTGGAAAATCCCTTTGTGAGGGTTCACCGTTCCCATATTATCAATACAGGTTTTGTAAAATCCTATCATAAAAGCGGAACGGTCATGTTGTCTGACGATACAGAAATTGAAGTTTCAGGAAGCTTTAAAGATAATTTCCTGAAAGTATTTTCATAGAAATTATTGTACCTTAACAGGCATAAGGCATTATTTTTGACGTTTTTATAGCAACCACACAAAATCTTTCTGTCATGAAAACTATTCATAAAATTATACTTCCCGTTTCGTTAGGAGCATTGGGGCTTATTGTTTTCAATTCCTATTCTGTAAGAATTCCCAGAGGAGCATCTGCGGTAAAGAATTTTAATCTGAAAAAATACCTGGGCAGATGGTATGAGATAGCCCGTTTTGATTACAGGTTTGAGAAAAATATGGATAATGTTACTGCAGAGTATACAGAGAATCCGGACGGAACAGTTCAGGTCAGAAATAAAGGCTATGATTACACCAAAAAAGTATGGAATGAATCTATAGGGGAAGCAAAATTTGTAAAAGATCCCACAGAAGCACGTCTGAAAGTGTCATTTTTTAAACCGATCTGGGCAGGCTATAATGTTATAGATATTGATGAAGACTATCAATATGCCCTGGTAGCAGGAAGCAGTCTAAAATATTTATGGATTCTTTCCCGTACTACCAATATTCCTGAAAGTATCCGCCAGCGTTTTATTCAGAAAGCAAAAAAAATCGGCTATAATACCGATGAATTGATCTGGGTGAAGCATAATCAATAAAAAACAAAATCGCAAAAGGATCAATTTGTACATCAGCCGTTTTGCGATTTTATCTTTTCATTATTAGCTATTTATATATTCCTTCCATTCCTCAAAACGGTGATCAATAACCTGTTTCATCAGATCATAGTTTTCGTAGGTATCCTCGATGTGATAGAAGGTCTCATATTCGTAGTCACTTTCCTCAGCTTTCGCATCAAAAATATTTACATAATCATCAGCAAATGAGCTGTATCTGTTTCCGAAATCTGTGTCGTCTGCATAATAATCCTTTGCAAAAAGATTTCCCAGCTCATTCAGGTCATATTCAGAGAATTTTCCGTCGCAGGAATCCATAATGAATTCTGCACCAGTAATTTCTCTTCGTTTTAGTTTTTCTATTTCCTCTTCACCATCTTCTTTCAGTTCATCAGAAATCAGATCGTTGTGAATACACCAGTTCAGGAACATTCCGGTGTGTGTAGCCCCGTTTTTCTGAGGAAGTTCTTCCGGAAAATCACCACCATAATGCCATGAAGCATCATCATATTTAGACATAATCTTGTTGTAGTTTTTGATAATTCAGGCAAAAATAGAAAAAATCAATTTATATTGTCACAGCCATAGAATTTTCCGTCATTTGCATAGAATTTTTTTCAACAAAAAGATATATGGAAAAAGCTGTTCTGATTACTATCGGTGATGAAATCCTTTCCGGAAATACGGTAGATACCAATTCTAACTTTATTGCTGCTGAACTTAAAAATATAGGAATAAAAGTTATTCAGATTCTTACAATCTCAGACGAAATTGAAACCATTAAAAATACATTGAGCACTGCCTTTGAAACCGGCGATTTGGTCATTACCACAGGAGGACTTGGACCCACCAGAGATGATAAAACCAAAAAAGCACTGGCAGAATATTTCAACGATGAAATAGCTTTGGATGAGGTAACCTTCAACCACCTTAAAGGGTATATGGAGAGACGCGGACGTGCGGATATTCTGGAACGAAACAAAGAACAGGCTTTTGTGCCTACCAAATCCATTGTTTTTCAAAATCATTACGGAACCGCTCCATGTATGATGATGGAGCAGGATGGAAAACTATGCTACAGCCTTCCGGGTGTTCCTTATGAGGTGAAACCGCTTATTAAAGATCAGATTATTCCTTATTTACAGCAAAGATTCAGTCTTCATTATATCCATACCAGAATTGTTTCTGTGGTAGGAATTCCTGAAAGTATTCTTGCAGATAAGATTGAAGACTGGGAACTGGCACTTCCCGAAAATATTGCACTGTCTTATCTTCCGGTGGGAACGCGCGTGAAACTTCGTCTGACAGCCTCCGGAGATAGCGAAGAGCAGTTGAAACAACAGACAGAAGAAGAAATTCAGAAGCTGCTTCCTCTGGTAGAAGGCCATGTGATTGCAGTATCTGAGGATAAAATTGAAAATATTCTGGCTGAAATGCTTACCGAAAGAAATCTCACAATTTCAACTGCAGAGAGTTGTACCGGAGGTGAGCTGGCAAAAATGATCACTTCAGTTTCCGGCAGCTCAAAATATTTCCTTGGTGGGATGGTAGCCTATGCCACAGAAAAAAAGATTAAAATTCTAAATGTTTCCAGACAAACTGTTGATGAGTTCACTGTGGTGAGCGAACAGGTAGCTCAGGAAATGGCCAAAGGTTGTCAGCAATTGTTTGAAACTCATATTTCTCTTTCTACAACAGGTGTTGCCGGACCAGGAAAAGGAGAAGATGGCAAAGATATAGGAACGGTTTACTATACGATCAGAATCAATGAGCAGGAAGTGACCTCCAAATTATACATGCCCCATCTGGAAAGAGTAGATTTTATGGATTTTGTTTCCCAAAAGGTAATTCAGGATTTGGTTAGTCTTCTTGTAAACAGTTAAATACAGGCATATCTTTTTAATTTTTTTTTAATTAATTTTTATATAGTTTTTCACACTTTTTGAGAGCCCTTCAATAAATTTCAAAAATCGTGGAAAATTCCAAACAGATTTTTCAGACCAGCAGCAAAAAACGCTGGAAAAGTGTACAATGGGGAAGCCGTGTTTTTATCTTTATAGGAATACTGCTTCTGCTTGCTTTAGGTCTGATGATGACCCTGGACAGAAGTCCTAAAATTCCTTTTAAAGAAGATTATAAAGCTGTCATTACAGCCAACAGACCTTATCTTCAGGAGAATAAAATTTCCAAAGAATATAAAGGTTTCAGGAGCTTTATTTCTGAAAAAACAATTCATACCAACCTTGACAAAATTCAGAAGGCAAGAACAGAACGATACAAAAATCAGAACCGGAACTGGGATCAGTTTCCCGGAGGCATCCGTTCTGCATTTTATGTAGCCTGGGATCCTCAGTCGCTGATGTCTCTGAAAAGAAATATCAGACACGTCAATCTTGTTTTCCCTGAATGGTTTTTCCTTGATCCCAAAACAGGTGACCTTAAAACCAATGTGGATCCGGAAGGTTATAAAGTGATCAAAAGAACAGGTGTGGCTGCAATGCCCATGCTGAGTAACAATTCCGACAGAGAATTCCGTTCAGAAGGATTGGGTAAGGTTCTTAATGATCCGCAGAAAAGAACCCGTCTGATTCAGAAAATTACCCAGCAATGTCAAAAATATCACTTCAAAGGAATTAATATTGACTTTGAGGATATGAACCTGAATTCTGATGACAATCTGATTGCTTTTATGAAAGAGCTTTCAGAAACCTTCAAAAAGAATCAGTTGCTGGTAACGATGGATATTATGACGGATAATGATGATTACAATATTCCAAGACTGAATCCTTATGTAGATTACTTTGTACTGATGGCTTATGATGAATATTCTGCAGGAAGTGATGCAGGACCTGTTTCTTCTCAAAAATGGATTGAAGAACAGACTGGCAAAATTGTGAAACAAACCTCTCCGCAAAAAATAATTCTGGGTCTTGGAGCGTATGGCTATGACTGGAGTTCCAATCCGGATGATAATACTTCTGTTACCTATATGCAGGCGATTACAAAAGCCAGTGCGAGTAAAGCCGTTATTGATTTTAATGATAATACCTTTAATCTGAATTATTCTTATACAGATTCTAAGAATTTAACCCATACCGTATTTTTCAATGATGCGGCCTCCATTTTTAACACAATGCGTTTCTCGTCAGAATATCCTTTGGCAGGAACTGCACTCTGGAGACTGGGAAGTGAAGACAGCAGGGTCTGGAATTTCTATGACAAAGATCTTACGTTTGCCGGCCTTTCCAAAGTGAATTTGAAATCGCTTGAAAATGTAAAAGGGCAGACCATGGTGGATTATATCGGAGACGGAGAAGTACTGGATGTTCTGAATACCCCTCATGACGGAAAAATTGCATTGGAAATTGATCCGAAAGAGAAAATTATCACAGATGAGAATTATATCACTTATCCAAGTTCCTATGAAGTGAAAAAATATGGAAGTGCTCCTCAGAAAGAGCTCGTTCTTACTTTTGATGACGGCCCGGACGAAACATATACTCCGCAGGTATTGGATATTCTGTCCAAATATCACGTTCCGGCAGCATTCTTTCTGGTAGGATTAAATGCAGAAAAAAACCTTCCGCTTGTTAAACGGATTTATCGTGAAGGACATGAGATCGGAAACCACACTTTCACCCATGAAAATGTAGCTAAAGTAAGTCCGGAAAGGGCTTTACTTGAAATGAAGCTTACCCGTTTGCTCATAGAATGTGTGACGGGACATAGTACGATTCTGTTCAGAGCACCTTATAATGCCGATTCTGAGCCTACCACTTCAGAAGAGATCATTCCGGTAGCTTTGGCAAGACAGCAAAATTACCTTGACATCGGGGAAAATATAGATCCCGAAGACTGGCAGCCGGGAATAAAAGCAGATGAAATTGTAAAACGTGTCATGGCTGGGCTTAAACAAGAGAGAGGAAATATCATTCTCCTTCATGATGCAGGCGGAGACACCAGAGAAGAAACCGTAAAAGCTTTAAAAATTCTGATTCCCACTCTTCAGAAACAAGGTTATCATTTTACTAATCTGACGAATATTCTGCACAAAAGCAGAAGCGAACTGATGCCTGAAGTTCCTAAAACAAAGTCCTATTACATTATGCAGCTGAACCTTGTATTGGCAACTGTCATTTATGGAATAAGCCATTTTCTGGTGGCATTGTTTACCATTTTCATTGTGTTAGGAATGATCCGACTAATGCTGATGGCATACTGGGCTTTTAAAGAAAGAAAAAAAGAAAAAAAACTGGGTGAATTTCCGGTTATGGAATCTTATCCGAAGGTTTCAATCATTGTTCCTGCCTATAATGAAGAAGTGAATATTGTCTCTTCCCTGCAGAATTTGTTGAAACAGACCTACCCGAATTTTAACATTATTATGGTAGATGACGGAAGCAGGGATTCTACCTATGAAAAGGTATCAGAAGCATTTCCTGATCATCCGAAACTGAAAATCTTCACCAAAACAAATGGCGGAAAAGCCACTGCCCTGAACTTCGGAATATCACAGACGGATGCTGAGTATGTAGTATGTATTGATGCAGATACCAAACTACAGCAGGATGCAGTGAAATATATGATCGCAAGATTCTTAAATTCAGACCCTGCAGAAAAAATTGCAGCGGTAGCAGGAAACGTGAAAGTAGGAAACAGAGTCAACTGGCTGACCAGATGGCAGGCTATAGAATATACAACCAGTCAGAATTTTGACAGACTGGCCTATGCTCACATCAATGCTATTACCGTAATTCCGGGCGCTATCGGTGCATTTAAAAGAGCTGTGATTATTGAAGCAGGTGGTTATTCATCCGATACTTTAGCAGAAGATTGTGATATCACAGTAAAAATATTAAAAGCCGGATATACGGTTGCTAATGAAAACAGGGCCGTTGCAGTCACAGAAGCACCGGAAACGGTGAAACAGTTTTTAAAACAACGTTTTCGATGGACCTACGGAATTATGCAGATGTTCTGGAAACAGAGACAGACTTTCCTTAATCCCGGATATAAAGGATTGGGACTCTGGGCAATGCCGAATATTTTATTATTCCAATACATCATCCCATTTTTCTCGCCATTGGCAGACGTGATTATGTTCTTTGGAATTCTATCCGGAAACGGAGATAAAATATTTACCTATTATCTGATCTTCCTTTTGGTGGATGCTTCATTAGCTTTAGTAGCATTCATCATGCAGCGGGAAAAACTTATTAATCTGCTGTATATTATTCCGCAGAGATTCGGGTATAGATGGTTGATGTATATTGTATTGTTTAAAAGTTTAAGAAAAGCACTGAAAGGCGAAATGCAATCCTGGGGATTTCTGAAAAGAACGGGGAATGTGAAAGAGATAGCAGCTTCTTAAGAAGCCGGGAAGCCGGAAGAATGAGGCTGGAAGTTATTGTACGATTTTCATAACTTCCAGCTTCCTGCTCGCAACTTCTATTTTTTATAGATTTTTATAATGCTGTAATGTTATTTATTTAAATTTGTTTTCATAAAAAGTAACAAATTCAAAATAAATCATACATATTCTATAAATTGTTATCATAATGAAAAAAATAACGCTTTCTTTGTTTTTAATAGCAGGGATCTGCACTCAAACTACTATGAGCGCACAAGCTAAAGCTGCTAAAGTAGCAGTAACTAACACAGACAAAGGCTTAGACCTTAGCTTGATGGACACTTCAGTACGTCCTCAGGATGATTTTTACAACTATGTAAGTGGAACCTGGATGAAAACTGCCAAAATTCCATCTGACAAACCAACTTGGGGTAGTTTCAATAAACTGGCTGAGGATACGGATAACAATTCCATGACCATCCTGAACTCTCTTCTGAAAGATAAATTTGCTGACGGAAGTGAAGGGAAGAAAATTCAGGATCTGTATGCTACTTACATGAACATGCAGAAGAGAAATGCAGACGGAATCAAACCAATCCAGGAAAATCTGAACAAGATTGATGCTATTAAAAACATGGCTGATCTTCAGAACTACCTTGCTTCTGTAACCAAAGAAGGCGAAAACGTTTTCTACGGATGGGGAGTGGATGCAGACCTTAAAGATTCTAAAATGAATGCGGTTTACTTAGGTAATGCTTCTCTAGGTTTAGGAAGAGATTACTATCAGAAAGTAAACGAGAAAAATACAGAAGCTATTGCTGAATATCAGAAATATGTAGCTTCCATGCTAAAAGAATTAGGATACAAAAATGCTGACGAAGCAGCAAAAGGTATCGTTAATTACGAAAAAAGCATTGCACAGACTTATCTGACCAATGAGCAGAGCCGTGATAATACGCTTCAGTACAATCCTAAGACGATGGCTGAACTTTCTGCTTTGGTAAAAAATGTTGACCTTCCAGGTTACCTTAAAAAAGTAGGCGTAAATTCTGATAAAGTAATTATCAGTGAATTAGGATTCTACAAGAATTTTGATAAACTGGTAAATGCTCAGAATCTTCCCGTAATCAAGGATTATCTGAAATTCCACATGATCCACGGAAGCGCTTCTTATTTAAGTGAAAACTTAGGAAACATGAAGTTTGCTTTCTATGGTAAATACCTTAGAGGACAGCAGGAACAAAGAGCTCTTAACAAAAGAGGTTTTGAGCTGATCAACGGTTCTTTGGGAGAAGCTTTTGGAAAATTATATGTTGAGAAATATTTCCCTGCTGAAGCAAAAGCTCAGATGGTGGAATTGATTGACTATTTAAAGAAAAGCTTTGCCGTCCATATCAATAACTTAGCCTGGATGTCTTCAACGACTAAGGAAAAAGCAATGCAGAAGCTGAACAAGTTCACGGTAAAAGTGGCTTATCCTGATAAATGGAAAGACTATTCAAAATTAAATATCGTTTCTGAAGCTAAAGGAGGAAACTTATATCAAAACCTTCAGAACATCGGTGAATGGCAATACAATAAAGACTTAGCTAAAATTGGTAAGCCGGTAGATAAAACAGAATGGGGAATGACTCCACAAACTGTAAATGCATATTACAATCCGGTAAACAACGAGATTGTATTCCCTGCTGCTATCCTTCAGCCGCCATTCTTTAACCCTAAAGCTGATGCTGCCGTAAACTTCGGAGGTATCGGTGCCGTTATCGGACACGAAATGAGCCATGGATTTGATGATTCAGGGGCGCAGTTTGATGCAGACGGTAACCTGGTAGACTGGTGGACTCCGGAAGATAAAGCGAACTTCGAAAAAGCAACAAAAGCTCTTGCTTCTCAGTATGACAAATATGAGCCTGTAAAAGGAACTTTTGTAAACGGTACTTTCACAAACGGTGAGAATATCGCTGACTTAGGAGGAGTAAACATCGCTTATGACGCTCTTCAAATGTATCTGAAAGACAAAGGAAACCCAGGAAAAATCAGCGGATTCACTCAGGATCAGAGATTCTTCCTAAGCTGGGCAACCGTTTGGAGAACATTATCAAGTGAGAAATATATGGTAAATCAGGTGAAAACTGATCCACACTCTCCAGGATATTTCAGAAGTTTCGGTCCGCTTATCAACGTTGACGCTTTCTACAAAGCATTCGACGTGAAAAAAGGAGACAAATTATACAAAGCTCCGGAAGACAGAATCAAAATCTGGTAACAATAACAACCGCTCAGCAATGGGCGGTTTTGTTTTTTAGGTAGCAGGTGATAGATGATAGGTAATAAGTAATAAGTAATAAGTAATAAGTAATAAGTAATAAGGGATGTGATGAGCAATCGAAGGGACAATTTTTACAATAACGGCTTGCATCATTCCCCTCTCTCGGAGGGGTGTCAAAAATTCAAAGAATTTTTGACGGGGTGGTTCTATACATAATAACTTTACACCTTAAATTATGAACTTTAAACTCTCAATTATTAATTATCATTCATTACATATCATTAAAGTTTGTATATTTGATAAGTTTGTGTAAAATCAAAAATTATCTTTAATGAAAAAGCTAAATATTGGAATACTTGCCCTTTCAGGTATTGTATTTCTTAATTCGTGTGGTGCAGCTAAGACTGCAGGGACAGAGAATAAAAAAGAAGCTACAGCTACAGTAGCTGAACCGGTAAAAGAAGAAGCAAAAGAAGAGGGAATCAATTTATCGTATATGGATACCAGTGTCCGTCCACAAGATGACTTTTTTAGCTACGTGAATGGAAATTGGGTGAAAACAACTCAGATTCCTTCTGATAAAGCCAACTGGGGTTCTTTCAATGCGTTGAGAGAAAATGTAGATGATGCTTCATTAGATATCTTAAACAAAATCCTTACAGAATCATATCCTGCAGGGTCAGAAGGGCAGAAAATCCAGAATCTGTATGCCTCTTTTATGGATACCAATAAGAGAAATGCAGAAGGTCTGGCTCCTATCAAAGCTGATCTTGCTAAAGTAGATGCTATTAAAAGTCTGGGTGACCTTCAGAAATATCTGTTGGAAGCTACAAGATTAGGCGATAACTCTTTCTACGGATGGAGAGTGGGTGCTGATATGAAGAATTCCAATATGAATGCGGTATATCTTGGTGGTCCGGATCTTGGGTTAGGAAGAGATTATTATCAGAAAGTAAACGATGCCAATACTAAAACATTGGCCGAATATCAGGCTTATGTTGAAAAATTATTTGGTGTTTTAGGATATAAAAATACCACTCAGGCTGCACAGAATGTAGTAGATTTTGAAAAACAGCTTGCCAATTACTTACTGACACTTGAACAAAACAGAGATGCTAATTTAAGATACAATCCTAAAAATGTATCTGAATTATCAGGTCTTGTAAAAAATGTTGACCTTGCAAAATACCTTAAAGATGCAGGTGTAAATACAGACAGAGTGATCATTGGAGAACTGAAATATTACCAGAATATGGATCAGTTCATTACTCAGAAAAACCTTCCTTTACTGAAAGACTATCTGAAATACCATATCATCAACGGAAATGCAAGCAATCTTGATAACAGCTTGGAACAGATCAGATTCGATTTCTATGCGAAATACTTGCAGGGTCAGAAAGAGCAGCGTCCGATGAACAAAAGAGGGCTTACCCTTGTGAATGGTGTTCTTGGAGAAGCTTTCGGAAAATTGTATGTAGACAAATATTTCACTCCTGAAGCTAAAAAGCAGATGGAAACCTATATTGACTACCTTCTAAAATCATTCAAAACACATATTGCCAATATCGACTGGATGTCTCCTGAAACTAAAGTAAAAGCTCAGGAAAAATTATCCAAGTTTACGGTAAAAATTGCTTACCCTGATAAATGGAAAGATTATACACAACTGAAAGTGGAATCTCCAAAAGAAGGGGCTACACTTTATTCAAACCTTCAGAATGTTGCTGCATGGCAATACCAGAGAAGTTTAGATAAAGTAGGAAAACCTGTTGATAAAACAGAATGGGGAATGTCTCCACAAACTGTAAATGCTTACTACAGCGGATCAAACAACGAAATTGTATTCCCTGCAGCTATTCTTCAGCCGCCTTTCTATAATCCTAAAGCTGATGCAGCCGTGAACTTCGGGGGAATCGGAGCCGTTATCGGTCACGAAATTTCTCACGGATTTGATGACAGCGGTTCACGTTTCGATGGAGATGGTAACCTGAATAACTGGTGGACGGATGCAGACCGTAAAAACTTTGATGCAAAAGTAGGTCAGTTAGCCGCTCAGTACAGTGCCTACGAACCAGTAAAAGGAAGCTTCGTGAACGGTAAATTTACAAGTGGTGAAAATATCGGTGACTTAGGTGGAGTAGCAGTGGCTTACGATGCGCTTCAGATGTATTTAAAAGATAAAGGGAACCCAGGTAAGATCAGTGGTTTCACTCAGGATCAGAGATTCTTCATGAGCTGGGCTACTGTTTGGAGAACTAAAGCTACCGACCAGTATATGATCAACCAGGTGAAAACAGACCCGCACTCTCCGGGAATGTTCAGAGCATTTGGTCCGTTGGTCAATCAGGACTCATTCATTAAAGCATTTGACATCAAACCGGGAGACAAAATGTATAAAGCTCCTCAGGACAGAATAAAAATCTGGTAATTTTACCATAAATTGTTAGAAAAGAAAGAATCCGCCTCAATATGAGACGGATTCTCTTTTTAATATTCTTTCTTATAATTCCTAAGAACAAACTTTATTCCGGTTTCTATAATATCTCCCATGGTTTTACAGTACTTAAAATTGACATCGTAGGTGAGTTTTTGTAAAGCGGTCCTTAGTTCTATGACATTAGCTTCCGGTGCAATACTGTCTTTTTTCATAATAGAAATCAGTTCATCAAATCTGTTTTGACTGCTCGTTACTCTTTTCACGATTTGTGAACGTACTTCCTTGCGGTATTGCTCTATAGAACTTGGTTTCAGTTTTTCCAATACCATTTTTACCATTTGATTATTTTCTTTAAAATACTGGGGAAGATAGACTTTCAGGTTTCCCTCATACGTTTGCTGGTCAAAATCGATAGGACGGATTCTGTAAATCACCTGGTCGAAATCATGGATGGGAATCACTACATAATTATAAGAACGCATGTCGCCAAGAAGCCCAATAAGACAGCGCTCATTGAATTTCACAAATTCCTTGGAAATTTGTGCTTTTTCAAGTTCTGAGCAGCCGGATAAATGTTTCTGAATAAAAACATCTCCGGGAATTCCCAGAATATGCTCTTCAATTAAAGTGTTTTTATAAACCAGAAAGTTAATCCGGTTGGGAGAAAGCAGGTCTTCAAGTTCCAGTCCGAATATCCTGGAGGCATCAGCCTGTTTAATATAAAAATAAGTATAATTATCGTTCAGTACATTTCTTACCCGAATCCGGAAAGGTTTGGAATTTCCGAAAGTACAAAAGTCGATCGTGTCAACTTTCAGATAAGGTAAAGTAGCAGTATCTCCATCAGAATGAAGGAGCGTATAAATTTTATTTAAATTGGCCTCTATTTCTTTAAACTCATATTCAGAATACAGTACCCCAAGCCACAAAGTATCTTTGCCATCTTTATCCAGAATTCTCACACTGTCACTGAACCTCAAAAGGTCTTCATACAGAAACTTAATCTTGGTAGTTCTGTTATATTTTTCCAAATATTGTTGTAATGCTTCTGAAACTGGAAATATCGGTTTTCTGAACGCTATTTTTACATCTTTCATGAAACTGTTCACTTTGTTTAAATATAAAAATATTTTTTGGTAAAGTCTTAGGATTTCTTATTTTAACATTCATCAGGCATGTTTATAAAAGAGTAAAGCGGACAAAAATTTTATTTTATTTTTCTTGGAAGACTTTATTTATTTTTTCATAGCTTAGTGATATCGTAATATGGTGATTTTATGTTGAATAAATGTAAACAGATTTAGATGATTCAAGAAAAATCTTAGTAAAATTTTGTATGTTACAGTTTTTTTTTAAATTTAAACATTGGATTGGTAATTTATTTGATTCATCGGTAAATTACTCAAAGACAGATCCAAACCAAAATAGTAAATCTCAAAATAACAATAATATGGCAATGTTTAATTATGGTGTTGGCGGAAACGAGGTAAAAGTAGACGCTAATGAAGCTATTCAGGAAATACAGGAAAATAAATCACTGATAGTAAGCCAACTTACAACAGACGAGTCTTATACCCCTGAAATCGTAACAGGATTAAAAACAGTGGAAGACGTTTTCAAACATTTTCAGCCTTCAGTATCGGTACAACACGAAACAGAAGACGGAGGAATGGTAGAAGAGGAATTCCGTTTTCAAAACCTTGGAGACTTTACCCCTAAAAGCCTTACTCAGAAGTCAGATTATCTGCAGCAATTGAGCATGGAACAGGAGCAGTACAACAAAATAGTACGTCAGCTGAAAACAAACAAAATTCTACGCAATATGCTGGAGAACGATCAGACAAGAGCGGCGTTCATAGAAGTATTGAAAGAAGTGGCACAAGAACTTGAAAAATAATTAAAGACTTACATTAAATCATGGATAGCAAATTACAGGCACAAGAAAGCCAGCAGCAGGGGCAGCAGCAACATGCAGGACAGCCGAAGGGCAACCCGCTTGCGGAGCTCAATAAAATGGGAGGATTTGGCTTTGTTGAATCCGTTGTAGACGGTATTGCCAATATGAACCCAACAAGAAAGGCAAGAAAAGAAATCTTCCTGAACGACAGCAATAAAGCAGACGAAAGAAAAGAACTTCTTCAGAAGATCAATCTTTGGGTAAACCTTTTAGAAGGCAGCGAATCTGCTGATAAAATGGCTGATACGTGCAAAAGTAAAGCACAACAGGCCGATCAGAACTTAAAGAAAAACTTAAAAAATACACTGGATGCTGTTCGTATGCTGGAGACCAACTACAGAACAGTAGCTCAATTCTATAAAAATACAGAATTGGATAAAGTGGATAACGTAAGTATCGTCAATGCAAGCCTTGAGCAGGTTTCCGATCTGGATAATCCTCTGTTCATTGATGCAATCTCAGAAGAATTCAAAAACTATTACGACCGTCTTGACCTTAGAGATAACTACTCAATCCTTGCAATCCCAGGATATTTAGGATCCAATAAGGTCATCGAGAAGTGGGCAAAAATCTGTAACGAAAACAAAGTAATGATGGTTACAGACTTCGCCAACCTTGATAAGCCGGATGACGTAGTAGATTTATTCCACTCTGCAAACCTTACAGGAGGTGAGCTTCACAGAAGTAACGTTATTATGACGTGTAACTGGCTGGTAGGACGTGGTAAAGCTGAAGAAGTAGGTGAAGAAGAAAACGTGGAACTTCCGCCTTCCACTTCATTAGCCGGAAAAATCCACAAAACACTGATGTCTCAGGTAGCAGCAGGTAAAAAACATGGTAATATCAACGAAGTAGACGCCGTAAAATTCGAACTGAAGAAAAGTGAAATTTCTCAGCTGGAAAAAATGGGTCTTGTACCAATGGTTAACGAATACGGAAAAATTATGGCTTTCTCTGCAAAGACATTATTTACAGGAGACAATATTGGTCTTCAGACGTATTCCGTAGTTCGTGTATTCGATTACGTAACCAAAGTACTTCTAGACTTCCTGAACAGAAGAGCTTTTGAAAACTGGAATGCTAAGAACGAGGACGATTTGAGAAGACAGATCGTAACTTTCCTTGATAATATCAAAGGACCGGACAAATTGATTGAAAAATTCAAAATTGTTCGTTTCGAGCAGGATAGAGTAAACAAAGACAGAGTGTGGCTGGATATCCGTATGACGCCTTATTTCCCTACAAAAAGTTTCGTTATTAAACTTGACGGACACAAAGGAGATGATGGTAACGAATGGGATGCAGAATATACTCAGGAGTAACATCAACATACTTTACATAACAAAAACCGATGCAATTTTACATCGGTTTTTTTTCAACCAACACCTATGAAATTGAATATGAATAAGAAACTTATCATTGGTTTACTAATGTTATTAATGGTTCTTTTGATAAGCTGCGAAAAAAAATACCAAAGTCCAGGCACCTACGAAAATGATCTTTTCGCACAGGAACGCCAGGAAGGAAAAGCATACATCATGAATAGGGATGAGTGTTTTGATGGAAGTGAACTCGTTATTGCAAGTTCAGAGGTAAAACTATCAGACAGTTCAAAAGGCCGTGGAAAATCGTTCTATCTTTATAAAGTGAAATCCGGAAAAGTATTGAAAACAGTAAGAGATTCTGCTGTAGAAATGCCAATGCTTTTTCTTTCCCAATACAAATTAAAAATAAAGAACACGGATTCTATGTATGTTTATCTGAAAAAGCTTGAAGGATACCGTTTTATAGCTAAAGACAGAAACCTTAAATATCAGTGGTTAAAAGCGGCTCCTGTATATTCTGTTGAGAAAAATTAACTTTAAATTCAAGTTTTTTATATCACTATGTTATGATTTTTTTTATTTTTGTTTTTGAACAAACACAAAAACAAAATGAAAAAGAATGTAACCCTGTATGAGGATATAATCCTACATCCTCTCCAACAATTTAATCTGAAAAATAATACCTGTCCGAATAACTTCCAGCTGGAAGTTAGTTAAATTCTATTAGCCATGACAGGGAATATTGCCGGGGATCAGAATCCTCGGGTTGGAACAGCGTGTTCCTACGAAATAAAACCTTCAGGACTTTCATTAGTACTGAATGGGGACTATAAATGGTATCTTTTTAAGAAACAGAAAAACGGAAGCTGGAAAGATATCACCGGAAAACCAAAAACCGGTGAAAAGGTAACGTACAAATTTGGGGAAATAGCGCTGGGAATAGAATTTCAAATGAAGGTGTATGAAATTAAAAAAGGTCTTTTACCTGGCTTTCCTTCTACCAGAGAACTCGCTGGCAGCCTTATAATTATTCCTATCAGCAACAAGGTTCCAAAGATCGATAAAGTAGTACTCTTCAATAGAGGAGTAAAGGATTTCAATAAAGCCAGTTATCATGATACTCTTATTGCGCAGGCTCATTGCATTGCGATGTTTAATAAAGAAATTGAGTTTCACCTTTGGGAAGATGATGCTCCTGGAAAAGGTCACGATGCCAATATTAACAAAAACAACTGTCACACCCGTAGCTACAAGGCTCGGGTCAATGAAAAAGGGATTGCGGAAGTCTCCATTCCTCTGATGTCTGATGAAAAAATCCTTCGTCAGATGGCCAATCAGTTTTTGATGAAGGGTGACAGGAATGAAGGCGCGAATCATGAGTATTATGTTACAGCCACCTACTCCGGAAAAATTCAGGGAGCCAGCCAGGTGAATGTAGATGTAGCCAACCCTGATTATAAAGGGCAGCCGCAGCCTGAGAAACACACCCCAAAATTCCCGGCCGGACAAGGAGGTAGTCCCAAACAACCGGATCCTAAAGGCAATATTATAGAAGCTGTTTTCATTGATAATAAAGGAAATGAGCTATCCAAAGTAGCTGTAGGAGATAAAGTAAGGGTAAGAATCCACTCCAAAAATATGGAGGGAAAACACATTCAGTATGTCATTTGGAAATATGATTCCACATCCACTCATGAATTTTATAGAAGTGCAATGATTAAAATTCCTGCCGATGTATATGATACCTCAGGATTTATCATTACAAAAGTTAGTTCTGAAAAAGGAATAGGCTTTCCTATCAGCAATTCGAATTTCTATACACAAAACTATTTTATAGAAATTATCTCCACAGATCTTTCTGCAGAATCTCAGAAATTTGGGGTAAATTCGGATGGACTGATGGAAATGGAGAAGATGAAGAGTGCGGTGGGGGTGCAGAAGCAGCCGGAACGGGATAAAACAACTGATGGAAAATGCCCTAATTGTGAAAAAGATATAACTTCTGATGATCTCAAGAATATTTTCCCTGATGCTTCTCCTGATAAACTCAAAGTAGTTGCTGACACATATAACAAGTATATGGAAAATTTAAATATGAATACTTGTTGGAACAAAGCTCATTTCTTCGCACAAGCAATGATTGAAGGTGGAAAATCATTAAATTTAAAACAAGGAGAAAGTATGAATTATAGTGCAGATGATCTATTCAAGGGCAGATGGGATTCTAAGGAAAAAAAATACAAAACTATATTTAGTTATTATCGAAATAATAAAGAGGCTTATATAGATGGCAGAACCGAAAACCACGCAGCAAACCAAAAAGTAATTGCAAATAAAGTCTATGCGGATAAAAATAGAGCAATTGGGTACAAATTAGGAAATACCCAAGAAGGAGATGGGTGGCGATTTAGAGGAAGGGGATTAATTCAATTAACAGGAAGAAATAATTATACTGAAGCTAATGCCTATACTTTAAAACTTGCTAATAAAAATATTATAACAACTGATAGTGAAGCAGAAATTGTTGGATCAAATTTAGAAATTGCTGTATTAACCTCAATGGCATATTTTAACTTTAGGAAAAATAATGGGAAAGCTTTATATGAAATAGCTAATGGCACTAAAGATGTAAAAGGCAAGATATGTCCTGAAATAGGGCAAGACGTTCAGTTAGCAAAAGGAAAAACCAACTATGGAGAGAAACAGGAAGCATTTGATAGTACAACTTCAGTCATTTTTAAAATAGCACAATGTACACTTAATAATAAATCTCAAAACAATCCAGAAAAAAATGAAGGATGGCATAACCCTCTTGATATAATGGAGATCAGGGGTTGGTATGGAGGTGATTATAAAGATTGGGATACTTCAGCAAGTAAATTCGGTAAAGTACCAAGAAGAAAAAGTGGAATTCATCAGGGAATTGATCTATGGGCAAAATCTGGGACCCCTTTAAAAGCTTGTGTATCTGGTAAAATCGTATTTGATGGCAATGTCGGAGACTATGGAAAAGTTATTATTTTAGAAGGTCAATACAAAGGGGCTAACTATTATTTCACATATGCTCATTTATCGGCATCCAATTATAAAAGTAAAGATATTAAGGCTGGGCAGCCAATTGCGTTATCCGGTAAATCAGGAAATGCCAGTAGGTTTCCAACCAAAGCACAACATTTACATTTTGAAGTAAGAACTAAATTAAATGTGAGAAAAGGATTACTAGATAGGCTTGACCCAATGACAATTATAACCGAATTAAAGAATATAGAAACAAACGCAAAAAAAATAACCCAACAATGAAACAAATATCACTAATCTTAGCTTTGCTCTACGGTATAATATTAATTTCTTGTCAGAATTCAAAAAAAGATTTAAATTTTATAGATGAAATTAAGTTACCTTATACTGTTGAAATAAAAGACTATGAAAAGTTTGTTAACCATTCTTTTGAAAAGAAAGATATATATAATTATGCAAAATTTACAAATATATTGGGAAAGCAAACTAATGTTTCTAAAATAGATTTTATAGGTAAATTTATAATTGATAAACAAGAATTTATTTTATATCAAGATGTGACACAAAATGAATCTGCGGATTTTTTTCCCGCATTATATGTAACTAAAATAGGTAAAGAACCAAAGACATTTTGTTTAACACAAACCACAGAAGAATCCTTTACGGATAAAATTATTATTAATGACAATAAAATCATACTTAGAGAAAATTATTGGGATCCAAATGAAAAAAAGAGAAAAAATGATAGACTAAAAGAATATAATTTTGATTTTGTTGAAGTGAATTCCAGTTTTCCTAAAAAAGAAATAAATCATACTACCAACAAAGATCAGAGGATTATGTTTAATACTGCTGACAGCCTGATCCTAAGTAAAGAATGTGATCTAAATATGGATAATATAAAAGACAAGATTCTTATAATTTCACCTAAAAATTCAAATACAGAAAACAGATTTTCAAGCGTTTATGTGTTGATTTATAACAAAAAAGGAGAATTTAAAGAATATCATAATAATAAAATTATAAATTCATTCAATCATAGTTCTTATGCAGAAGGATTTCAAAACTTAACAATTAAAAATAATTTTTTTACTATTGAAGAAAACATTTCCTCACAACCCATACAGGATAAATACACAACATTCACTTTTGACAAAAAAGACAACTCTATTTATTTACATAAATTAGGATATTCAACAACATATCCTGATGCAAACCAAGATAATAGTATAACTTATTCATCTAAAGATTTTGGTACAATTAAATTTGAAAAATATGATCCAGAAATGATAAAATACTAATCTTTTCTCTAATGATGAAATCCTTTTTAACCTCATGATGATTTATATTTTTTTCATATTCAAGTAAGTAGGAAGAGATCAGAGTAAAAAAATTATACAATAACAGATTCTCAAAAAACTCCTTCAACATCAAAAACAGCAAAAATAAAATAAACCTATCTTTGCAGCATAGAAACAATGTTCACGGGATAAAGAGAAAATCATCTCTTCAATGATTTAAAACAAGATTGGTTTTTGAGAAAAAATAAAACAGCCTCAGATTTTCTGCATATTGGCAGCAAAATCCTAGAATGGTATAAAAATAATGCAAGGGATCTGCCTTTCAGACAGACAAAAGATCCGTACAAAATCTGGATCTGTGAAATCGTATTTCAGCAGACGAGAATCAACCAGGGATTGAATCATTACAATAATTTTATTAAAAGATTTCCAGATGTTAAAACGTTGGCAGAAGCTGAAGAAAACGAAGTTTTACTTTATTGGAAAGGCCTAGGCTATTATTCCAGGGCGATCAATATTCATAAAGCTGCTCAACAGATCATGAATGATTATCATGGTGTTTTTCCCGATCAATACGAAGAAATTTTAAAACTGAAAGGAGTAGGGAAATATACAGCTGCCGCCGTCTCAAGTATATGTTTCGGGGGCAGAATGCCTGCTGTTGACGGAAATTTTTACCGCGTTTTGAGCCGCCTTTTTGCTGATGATTTTGATATTTCAAATTCAAGAGCATTTACCTATTTTTCTGAACTGGCTGCCTTGGTAATGCCGGAAAATGTGGGAGACTTTAATCAGGCCATGATGGATATCGGCTCGGAAATCTGTAAGCCTAAAAATCCATTGTGCGGAGAATGCCCTGTAAATGCCGACTGCCTGGCATTTTCTATGCAGAAAATTTCAGATTATCCTGTGAAAACGAAAAAAGTAAAAGCAGAAGATCTTGCTTTGACATATTATTTTGTTCACAGAAACGGGCAGTTTCTGATCCGCCAGAGAGCAGATGACTTCATCTGGAAGAAATTATTCGAATTTCCTACGGCTATTCCCACTGATATGGAAACCTTCATTACAGGTTCAAAGACGGTTACCCATAAACTGACCCATAAGAATTTAAGCATTGAAATATTGAATGTTGACGTCACTTCAGAAAAAAACTGGAATGATTTTATCGCTGAAAATCAATACCTGATTACAGATGTTGTAAGCTCTCATGAAAAATCATTTCCGAAGCCCCTGGAAAATTACATTCAAAACTCTCTGAAAGACTGAAATTTGTCTTCTGAAATCTGAAATCTAATTTGTACTTTTGCAAAATGATTAAAAAAGTCATTTTTATTTTTGTATCGCTGCTTTTGATTTCATGTGGAAAAGACCCTTCACCAAAACCTTATGGAGAACTGCGTCTTGAATATCCTGCACCGAAATACCAAAAGTTTGAAAACGATTGTGCCTACACCTTTGAATATTCAGACTTTGCGTCGATTGCACCTGCCAAAAAACCTTGCTGGTTCTATCTGAACTATCCGAAAATGAAAGCCAAGATTTTCGTGACCTATTACCCTATACAAAACGACTTTGCTGACCATATCAAAGAAGCTGAGAAAATGGTATACGAGCATACCATTAAAGCCAGTTCCATAGATACAAAATCCTTTGAATACCCTGAAAAGAAAGTATACGGGAACTTCTATGAATTGAAAGGGCAGAGTGCTTCCAACCTTCAGTTTTACATTACAGACAGTACGAAACACTTCGTGACTGCTTACTTATACTTTAATACGAGACCGAAACCGGACTCTCTTGCTCCTGCAGTAAACTATATCAAAAATGATATGAAACATCTGCTGGACACTTTTGAATGGAAAAAATAATTACTTTTAATATACATTGAAAAATATATGAAACTTTTAGTTGTAGGAAGTGTTGCATTTGATGCAATTGAAACACCATTTGGTAAAACGGATAAAATTTTAGGAGGTGCAGCCACGTATATCGGAATCACTTCATCAATTTTAGGCGTTAAATCCGGAATTGTTTCTGTAGTAGGAGGAGACTTTCCACAGGAACATCTTGATATGTTCACAGACAGAGATGTAAACATCGAAGGAATTGAAATCGTGAAAGAAGGAAAAACATTCTTCTGGTCCGGAAAATATCACAACGATCTGAATACAAGAGATACTCTGGCTACAGAAGTAAATGTGTTGGAGAATTTTGATCCGAAAATCCCGGATTCAATGCAGGATGCCGAAATCCTATTACTCGGAAACCTACACCCTGGAGTTCAGCTATCTGTACTTGAAAAAATGAACAACCGTCCGAAACTGGTTATCCTTGATACCATGAACTTCTGGATGGATTCTGCATGGGATATCTTAATGGATATGATTGCGAAAACAGATGTAATTACCATCAATGATGAAGAAGCAAGACAGCTTTCAGGAGAATATTCTTTAGTAAAAGCAGCTAAAAAGATCCATACAATGGGTCCTGAATATGTAATTATCAAAAAAGGAGAACACGGAGCTTTACTTTTCCATGACAATAAAGTATTTGCTATCCCGGCACTTCCGTTAGAAGATGTTTTCGATCCTACAGGAGCCGGAGATACTTTCGCAGGAGGTTTTGCAGCTTATCTTGCTAAAAAAGAAAAAATAGATTTCGAAACCATGAAATCTGCCCTTATCGTAGGATCTGCTATGGCTTCATTCACCGTAGAGAAATTCGGAACAGAAAGAATAGAAGAAGTAAACGAAGCAGATATGTTCAGCAGATTGAGACAATTCAAAGAATTAACGACATTTGATGTTGAACTGCAGTAAATAAGTCTTTTTAAGAAATATTTATAATAAAAAATTGAGTGAAATTCGTTAAGAATTCTAAATTTGCAACTTGTTAAAATAGTAAAATGACAAATAAACTAAAAATCACTTTTCTTCTTGGGATTTTCATCATGATATTCTCTTCAAATATGATGAATGCCCAGCTAAAACAAGGAGATTTGGTGGATGGTATTGCCGCTGTTATCGGGGATGAGATTGTATTGGAATCTGATGTCCTGGAGCAGATGAATTATGGTAAACAACAGGGAGCTGCCAACACAGACAAATGTGAGTTCCTGGAAAATCTTATCAGCAATAAGCTTCTTGTATACGAAGCAAAAAAAGATACCTTAATTGAAAATCGTTCTGCAGCAATCAAAGAACAGGCTAATGCAAAATACCGTCAGATGCTTTCTCAATTTCCGGATGAAAAAACAATGCTTGCAGCCTATAAGTTCAGAAACGCTTATGAACTGAAAAATGCTATTGAAAAAATAGATACAGACCAGTATTACGGGCAGGCAAAGTACCAGAGAATTACAGATAAAGCAGACGTAACTCCTAATGAGGTTACTGATTTTTATAATATGTATAAAACACAGCTGCCACAGGTAAAAGATGAAGTTACTTTAGCTCAGATTATGATCTATCCGTCACTGACAGAAGCTCACAAACAAGATCTTATCAACAGGTTGAAAAAAATCAAGCAGGACATTATCGGAGGTGAGACTTTTGAAAGCCAGGCAAGAATTTATTCTGAAGATGAAGGATCAGCTGCTAACGGAGGATTATATAAGAATATCAATAAAGGGCAGATGGTGAAACCATTTGAAGCTGCTGCACTGAACCTTCAGGAAAATGAAATTTCAGATCCTATTGAATCTGAATTCGGATTCCATATTATTCAGTTAGTGAAAAGATCTGGTAAAGTATATGATGCTAGACATATCTTGTTAAAAGCAGTACCTACTGATGATGAGATCAAAACTGCAAAAGCAAAATTAGACAGTATCAGAGGTCTCATTGCAGATGGGAAGATAACCTTCAAAGATGCGGCATTTAAATTCTCAGATGATAAGAGAACAAAATTCAATGCAGGGATCATTCCTGGAGCTGATGGTTCTGATAAAATTGAAAGAGAAAGTATCCCCGGAACAATCAGCTACGAATTGGCAGGATTAAATAAAGGCGATATCACAACTGCTTTTGAAGATGAAGAAAATAAGAGAAAACAAATCAAGATCATCAAAGTTGAAGATGTGATTCCTTCTCACCAGATTACCCTGGAAACAGACTTCAGCAGAATTAAGCAAATGGCGCTGAATAAAAAGAAAAGTGAAATGGTTGAAAAGTTTGTCAACTCAAAGTTACCGACAACCTTTATTTCAATTGACGGACGTTACGACACCTGTAACTTTAAGTCTAACTGGAAGAAACAATCCTTAACAAAATAAAATTAAAACCTTCAGAATTTCTGAAGGTTTTTTTTATCATTAAACTTTAAATCCATGATGGAAAATATTGACATATTTTTCCCGTAAAACCGTTGTTTTTAGTATTTTTACGCATGAGCAATTTTATAGATTTTAACGCTGCAAAAAAACTTCATGACATGGAGGGAACACACAATAGAATTTCACACCTTTTTAATATTAAGTATCCGATTATCCAGGCAGGTATGATCTGGCATTCCGGATGGAGACTTGCTTCCGCAGTTTCAAACTGTGGAGGATTAGGGATAATAGGAGCTGGAAGTATGTATCCTGACATCCTGAGAGAGAATATCCGGAAATGTAAACTGGCAACAGATAAACCATTTGGGGTAAATGTACCGATGTTATACCCTAATATAGAGGAAATCATTCAGATCATCCTTGAAGAAGGAGTAAAAATTGTATTTACGTCAGCCGGTAATCCGAAAACCTATACGGAAACCCTTCAAAAAGAAGGTATAAAAGTAGCTCACGTAGTATCCTCTACCAAATTTGCTGTAAAATGTGAAGATGCAGGAGTAGACGCTATTGTTGCAGAAGGTTTCGAGGCTGGAGGCCACAACGGAAGAGATGAGACAACAACATTCTGTCTTATTCCCAATGTTAAAAAACATATTTCTAAGCCGCTGATCGCTGCCGGAGGAATTGCCTTAGGATCACAGATGAAGGCTGCAATGATTCTAGGTGCAGATGGTGTACAGATCGGTTCCCGCTTTGCTGCAACAACTGAAGCAAGTGCCCATGAAAACTGGAAAAAGAAAATTACAGAATTACAGGAAGGAGATACGCATCTTACTTTGAAAGAACTGGCACCTGTGAGAATGGTTAAAAATAAATTCTTCAATGAACTGGAAGATATCTATGTAAACGGAAGAGATAAAGACGCTTTAATTGCTTCATTAGGAAGAGCCAGATCAAAAAAAGGAATGTTTGAAGGAGATATGGAAGATGGAGAGTTGGAAATAGGGCAGGTTTCTGCTTTGATTGATGAAATTCTTCCGGTGGAAACTGTTTTCAGACACCTTTTAAAAGAATTTGAAGAAACGAAAATGCCGGTTTTTTAATATAATTTTATTCGATGGAGGGAAGAATAATTGATGTAAAGGGTAAAAAATTATATATAGAACATGATCATCGGTTTACAGACAGACCCACGATTGTTTTTCTGCATGACTCATTAGGTTCAGTGCAGCTTTGGAGAGACTTCCCGGCTAAACTATCAGAAATTGCACAATGCAATACTCTAGCTTATGACCGTTTAGGGTATGGAAAATCATTTCCTATGTCTACTCATGAGCGGCCGGTACACTATATGGAGCTGGAAGCAGATCTCCTGAATGATGTATTGATTGAAATGAATCTGGACAATGTAATTCTCTTCGGGCACAGTGACGGAGGAACAATAGCCCTTATAACCGCTGCAAAATATCCTGAAAGAGTAGAAGCTGTCATTTGTGAAGCAGGACATATTTTTGTGGAAGAGATAACTTTAAAAGGTGTTTATGATGCCTGGGAAGCCTACAAAACAACCAATCTTCCTGAGCGTTTACAGAAATACCATGGAGATAAAGTAGAAATGCTTTTCAAAGCCTGGACAGAAACCTGGACCCGCGAAGATTACAGAACCTGGAATATAGAATACCTGTTGAAAGATATTAAAGCCCCACTGTTATTTATTCAGGGAGGAGCTGATGAATACGGGACATTGGATCAGGTAGAAAAAACAGTTACTCAGGTCAGTGGAAGTGCAGAAAAATATATCATTCCCGGTATAGGCCATACTCCGCATAAAGAAATTCCTGAGCTTGTATTGAAGAAAACAGCAGAATTTATTGGTAATTTTTTTTAATCTGAAATCATATAAAATTAAGGCATCTTTCAAAGGTGCCTTTTATGTATCTGAAGTCTAACCATATACCATCAATTACAGTAACTGAAGTTCAGCAGCAATGTTTTCCTTTGCCTGAGCTTCATATTTTTGCTTAAAATACTCTGTTTTAAAGATACTTTCAAGCTCCAGAAAATGCTTAAGTACTTTTCTGCGTCCCGGCTTGTAAAGAAAGTCAGGATAAATAGAATATTCTTTCCTGATATTTTGAGTATACTCCAGATAAGTTTTAAAATCTTTACCCAAGACAGAAAGGTCAGCATCCAAAAGATAATTGGTGTCTCCATCATCAGACCGCTGATGTGATTTTGTTGCCAGAATCTGTGCAGAAATGAGTGAGATCCTGTCTTTGTCCAAATAAAGTTCTCCAAGCCTTTTTTCTGCTTTGGCTGCACTTTTCTCCTCATTAGACTTTGAAGAAGCATCATAGATAACATCATGGTAAAATACGGAGAAAGAAATGGCTGTATAATCGGAAATGTTACCTTTCACATCTTCAAGTTCTTTAAACATATTTTCAAGATGAAGAAGATCGTGGTAATGTCTGCCTTTTTCAGAATATCTGGTTTCAATCTCGTTCCACAGGCTGTTGATCAGTGGTTTGTTTTCAGTGAAAGGAGAACAAAGTGCTTCAAATTGATTTTGCAGATTCATAGAAATAAGATATAAAAAAAGGAACTTTTAAAAAGTTCCCTGATTTGCTTCCAGTACAGCCTTCAGCTCAGCCCAGCCTCCGCCGTTGTAACCGTCCTTTAATCCTTGAGCATTAAGATAATCCAATGCCTTTCCACTTCTGTTTCCACTTCTGCAGAATAAAATGACAGGCTTTTCAACAGATAGGATCTCTTCCTGTCTGTCTTCTACTTCACCTAAAGGAATATTCTTAGCGCCATCTATATTACCGTCCATTTCAAGCTCCATTGGCTCACGAACGTCGATTAATTCATAGTTTCCTGATTGTATTACTTCTATTAAAGACATAGTTGTTGGTTTAAACATTAAATTAGAAACGAAATTACGTAATTTTTTTTTGAAAAAAATCCTAATGAAAACATAATTTTCAGAAAAGACCATCATTGGGATGAACTTTGGCAGAAATCAGAAGATTGATAAAATAATCTTAATTTTGCAGGGTGAAATTAATGAATGCCGGTGCCGAAAAATATTCCGAACTGATCAAATCCAAAGCAAAAAGTTTTGGGTTTCAGAGTTGTGGCATTTCCAGAGCTGATTTTCTGGAGGAAGATGCTCCTCACCTTGAAAAGTGGCTGAAGAATAATTATAATGGCGAAATGAAGTATATGGAAAATCATTTCGACAAAAGACTTGATCCAAGGCTTCTGGTAGAGGGTTCAAAATCTGTGATTTCACTTTCCTATAATTATTTTCCTGAAGAAAAAATATCCGTTCTGGAGAATTTCAAAATCTCAAAATATGCCTACGCAGAAGACTATCATGAAGTAATTAAAGAAATACTCCGTGAAATGGTTGCAGAACTGCAGGAAGAAATAGGTGAGTTTGGATTTCGTGTCTTTGTAGACTCTGCGCCGGTGATGGAAAGAGCTTGGGCGAAAAAGTCGGGAATAGGCTGGGTAGGAAAAAATGCCAATCTCATTACCAAACAAAGTGGTTCATTCTATTTTCTGGCTGAAATTATCTGCGATCTGGAACTGATTCCTGATCACGCCACTACAGATCATTGCGGAGGCTGCAGAAAATGTATCGATGCCTGTCCCACAGATGCTATTGTTTCTGAAAAGATTATAGACGGAAGCCGCTGCATCTCTTATGCAACCATAGAGCTCAAAAATGAAATTCCGGATTATTTTAAAGATAAAATGGAAGACTGGATGTTTGGCTGCGATATCTGCCAGGATGTTTGCCCCTGGAACAGATTCTCAGCTCCCAATAAACAGAGCCGTTTCCAGCCCAATGAAGCCTTGAAAAATTTTAAAAAAGGAGAATGGAAGGAGCTAACCCAGGAAATTTTCTCAGAAATCTTCAGAAAATCCCCCGTAAAACGTACTAAATTTGCAGGTCTCAAGAGAAATATTGAGTTTTTACAGAAGTCTTCCGACTGATTTTTCTCTGAACTTTCGGTGACAATTCCTCCTTTGGAATTTTTTGAAGTTCCAAACCAGAGCTGATAGTTGACCATTCCTTAAATTTTTCGCTTTAAGGAGGTGAAGATTTACATCAATAAGTTTCTTAAAAAGCTTTTCCTATAAAGAAAAATTGATTTTCAGGAGATTAAAATCTCACCGAAAATCAACGTCTTTTTTGTATTCTTTTAGGAGCAGTTTTTACTCTTACTTTAAACCTTTTTTGGGATTTAGTATTTTTACGCATATTTGTGAATATTTCGTAACTAAATATAGCTAATTTTTCGATTAAAACAAATACTTTTACTAAAAATTAAAGATTAAATTTTATTAAAAAACATGACTGTGAAAACGATATTAATGTATATCCTGAAAGTGGTAGGAATTATTTTAGGAATTGTGATTATTTATGTCATCCTTGGACTGCTGATTCCCTATATTCCCGTTTCTGCAAAAGATGACGGGCAGAAAAAAGAAATCCCGATCTATATTTATACCAACGGAGTGCATACCGATATCGTAATGCCTGTAAAAAACGATCTTCAGGACTGGAGCCGGAAAATACCTTTTGCCAATACTAAATCCCAAAAAACAGATTATCAGTACATCGGAATAGGATGGGGCGACAAAGGCTTTTATCTTGATACTCCTACCTGGGCAGATCTGAAATTTTCAACAGCGATAAAAGCAGCCTTCTGGCTAAGTGATTCCGCAATGCATTGTACCTATTATAATACGATGAAAGAAGGGGATGACTGTAAAATGATTATGATCAGCAGAAATCAATATCAGAATCTGGTGAAATTTGTAGAAGATAAATTTGACAGAGATCAGAACGGAAACTTCATGCTGATCCCTACCAATGCTGTGTACGGTGATAATGATGCATTCTATGATGCAAAAGGAACCTACAGCTTTCTTTACACCTGTAATACCTGGTCAAATAACGCTTTAAAAGCTGCAGGACAAAAAGCTGCACTTTGGACACCTTCAGATTTTGGAATTTTTCAACATTATAAATAATATATGAAGAGGGTTTATCTGTTATTCATTATCTTTTGGATGTGTTCATGTTCTCAGGAGAGAAAAAACAATACAATAACAACAATAGATGCGCCTCAGGTAGCTGAAAAGAAGCCTGAAGCCGATCTTTCCAAAATAAAAAGTAAAGCGAAAGAAGCATTGAAATTCTGTGATTCAAAGAATCTCAGCAAAGACTTCTGTATTCTTATTGATATGAGCCTTCATTCCGGGGTTAACCGTTTTTTTATCTGGGATTTTAAAAATAATAAGATTTCGAAAAAATACCTGGTAGGACATGGCTGCGGTTCCAATTCATGGAGTAAAGATGATTCTAAAGCAAACCCCGCATTCAGCAACGAAGACGGAAGCCATCTATCTTCTTTAGGAAAATATAAACTGGAAGGAAGAGGCTACAGCGATTGGGGAATCAATATAAAATACCTCATGCATGGCCTTGAAGATACCAATAGCAATGCTTTAAAAAGAGTTATTGTATTTCATTCCTGGGATATGATGAGTGATGATGAAGTTTTTCCCAATGGATCTCCTGAAGGATGGGGTTGTCCAACTGTTTCCAACAAGGCAATGAAGGAAATAGATCCGATGATTCAGAAATCGGGAAAACCTGTACTGATGTGGATCTACAATTAAATCTTTGTTATACCTTTGTTTCATACCATTTAGGGTAAATGATTCCATCTTATGAAACATACTCTTTTCCGTGAACAACAGCTCAATTGTGATATAGAAGCGGCATGGAAGTTCTTTTCCTCAGCCAACAATCTTTCAGAGATTACTCCGAAAGATATGGGCTTTATTGTATTGACGGAAATGGAAGATGACGAAATCTATCCAGGAATGCTCATTGATTATTATGTTTCTCCATTATTCGGTATTAAAATGAAGTGGCAAACTGAGATCACCCATGTAGACTTCCGGAAAAGCTTTATTGATTTTCAGAAAAAGGGCCCATACAAACTCTGGAACCACCACCATGAATTTATTCCTAATGAAGAAGGCGTTCTGATGAGAGATACCATAGATTATGAACTTCCCATGGGATTTTTAGGAGAAATGGCCCATCGCCTTTTTGTCAGAAAGAAACTGGAACATATCTTTGATTACCGTTTTCGGATTTTGAGTAAATTGTTTTAACTGTTCAGTCTCAATTATTTAATAGAAACGGGTTATAATCCTGAGCTTAGACGAAGGAAGCCCGTTAACAATAAACCAAAATTCATCTGGCTTTAGCCAAAACCTGATCCCATTTTTCATTCAGAATTTAAAAACTGGATTTCTACGCAATAACAGACTGCAATAACAGACTTCACGTCCTCTTTGTCATTTCACATACGAATCCAGATACGAATGAGCAGAATTATTCACTAATTGTTTAAGTTTTTTTAACAATTCAATGGCCGGATTTCCCAGCAGAAATCCCTATTTTTGCACAACTATCGTTTTTTACTGAAAAACTAATGTGTTCTGATTGACATGGCAGGTGTGAGGTCATTTTTCTTATTCTATATTATACTGGTTTTTTCTCTTTTCAATTCGAATTGGGCAGAAAAATCATTGCAGAATATTCCTCATGTTCCTCCTGTAACCAACATTCATGTTCTGGATGTTTACGAAGAGACAGATATGAATACGCATGCATTGCCTGCGGCTGCCAAAATTGTAAAACATTCAGTCAAAAAAAACGATCCTGCCATTGCAGATTTTTCAGGAATATTAAAAGTAATTCCAAAAGTTGCTCTTCCTGAGATCGCAATTTCTATTATTTGTGGCGTTAAATCTTTTCTCCATCTCCTCCAGCTGTACTAGGTTTAAGTTTCTCAATACCAAATCATTTTTACGGAAATCTTATAACTTAAACATTTAAAAATGTATTTTAAAAACGTAATAATTTGCATTCTTGCAACATTATTCGCTGTGTCATGCAGTAAAGACAAGAAAAAAAACAATCAGAAAGATAAAGAAGTTCCCGTACTGGAAATCAAAGAAAAAGACACCTTGGTGAGCAACCAGTTTGTCACGGATATCCAGGCTAAAAAGAATGTTGAAATGCGTTCCAGAATCGGAGGTATTATACAGCATATTTATGTCAATGAGGGACAGTTTGTGCACCAGGGACAGGCTTTATTCAAAATTAATGATGCTGAGCTGCAGATGGAGCTTCTGAAAGCCAATGCAGCATTAAAACAGACTGAAGCAGACGTCCGCATCGCAGAAGTAGAACTGAAGCAGATTCAGAGTCTTCATGCCAAAAAATTTGTAGCCAATAACGAGCTGGAAATGGTAAAGGCAAAACTGTCTTCAGCGAAGGCAAAACATGCCTTTGCCGATGCAGAAAAAAGAACCGTTCTTCAGAAAATAAGTTTTACAAGAATTACAGCACCTTTTGATGGAGTGATCGACGTTATTCCCCATAAAGACGGAAGTTTAGTGGAAAACGGGACACTTTTAACCACGCTTTCACAACTGAACGAAGTGTACGCCTACTTCTCCATTCCTGAAAACTTATATTTTGAGCTTTTGGCCAATGATAAGATCGGAAACCATCAGAAAATTGAACTGACGCTGCCTAATGGAGTGAATTACCAGTTTAACGGAGCTCTAAAAACAGCTGAAGGAGAAATCGACAGAACTACAGGCTCTATCCGCTATAAAGTGCTTTTCCCGAATCCGGACCGCCTCATCAAACACGGTACTTCCGGGAAGCTTATCATTTCCGAACAGCAGAATAATGCGATCCTTATTCCGCAAAAATCCACCTTCTCCATTCAGGATAAGACCTATGTTTTTGTTGTGGATCAACAGAATAAAGTGAAAATGACCAATATTAAGATCGGAACTACCTTAAGAGACTCTTATGTGGTGGAAAGCGGTCTTAAAAAAGGAGATTTAATCATTTATGAAGGAACTCAGTCTTTGAAAGATGGTGATATCATCAAAATCAAAAAGAAGTATTAACCTTTCATAATCTTTAAATCAATCAACTATGGTAGAAATGTTTATAAGACGAAAGGTTCTTTCGTTGGTTATTTCCATATTATTTGTATTGCTGGGAATTATGGCATTGCTGAAAATGCCGATCACCCAGTTTCCTGATATTGTACCGCCTTCAGTAACCGTTACAGCAAAATATACCGGAGCGAACGCCGAAGTATCTGCCAATGCGGTAGCTCTTCCTCTGGAACGAGCCATCAACGGAGTGCCGGGGATGACGTATATGTCTACGGTAACCTCCAATGACGGGCTTACCCTTATTCAGGTGTTCTTTGAAGTAGGAACAGATCCTGATGTAGCAGCGGTAAACGTTCAGAACAGGGTGACCACTATTCTTGATGAACTTCCTGAAGAGGTGATCAGGGCCGGAGTTACCACTGAAAAAGAGGTGAACAGTATGCTGATGTACCTCAACATCACGAGTACAGACCCAAGCCAGGATGAACAGTTCATCTATAACTTTACGGATATTAACGTCCTTCAGGAACTGAAACGTATTGATGGAGTGGGCCGTGCCGAGATCATGGGGCAGAAGGAATATTCAATGAGAGTATGGTTGGATCCTCAGAAAATGGCAGCATACAATATCTCTGCGGATGAAGTGATCACTTCGCTGCAAAAACAGAATATTTCCGCAGCACCCGGAAAAGTAGGGGAAACCTCTGGTAAAACCTCTAGCCAGCTTCAGTATGTCATTAAATATAAAGGAAAGTTTTTTGAGCCTAAACAATATGAAGAAGTTCCCATCAGGTCTGATGTGGACGGAACTATTTTAAAGCTTAAAGATATTGCTAAGGTAGAATTCGGAGCGATGAACTACGGTATGGTTTCCAAAACGGACGGAAGACCTTCTGCATCGATTATGATGAAACAACGTCCCGGTTCCAACGCATCTGAAGTTATCGAAAGTGTAAAGGCAAAAATGGAAGAATTAAAAGTCACTTCTTTCCCTCCCGGAATGGAATACAACATGGCTTATGATGTTTCCCGATTCCTTGATGCTTCCATCAGTGCAGTACTGACAACCCTTATTGAAGCCTTTATTCTGGTAGGAATTGTAGTATTTATTTTCCTTCAGGACTGGCGTTCTACATTGATTCCTGTACTGGCTGTACCGGTAGCATTGGTAGGAACTTTTGCATTTATGAATATGCTGGATTTCTCTGTCAACCTTTTAACATTGTTCGCGTTGGTTCTGGCCATCGGAATTGTGGTTGATAATGCCATTGTCGTCGTTGAAGCCGTTCACGTGAAAATGGAAGAAGGAATGAATGCGATGGATGCCACCATCAGTGCCACCAAAGAAATTGCAGGAGCCGTCGTAGCGATTACGATTGTAATGTCAGCCGTATTTATTCCTGTAGCTTTCCTTGATGGTCCGGTGGGTGTGTTTTACCGTCAGTTTTCATTGACACTGGCAATCAGTATTGTGATTTCCGGAGTGAATGCATTGACGCTAACTCCTGCGCTTTGTGCTATTATTTTAAAACCTCACAATCATGATAAAAAGAAGACCATCATCGACAGGGCTTTCCAGAGTTTTAATACTGGTTTTGAAAGACTAACGAATGGTTATGTAGGTATTTTATCAAAATTTGCCACAAGAACTACGGTAACTTTCGGACTGCTGTTTTTATTTGTCGGACTTACTTTCGTGACCAGCAAATTCCTGCCAACCGGATTTATCCCAATGGAAGACCAGGGAATGGTTTACGTAAGTGTTACCACTCCGCAGGGTGCAACAGTAGAAAGAACAGAAAAAGTATTGGATGAGGTAACGGTTATCGCCAAAAAAATTAAAGGAGTCGAAAACGTGACCACGCTTGCAGGATACAGTATCGTCACAGAAATTGCAGGTTCCTCTTACGGAATGGCAATGATCAACCTTAAAGACTGGAAGGAAAGAAGTATTTCCGTAAATGATCTTATTGCAGAGCTCTCTGATAAAACAAAAGGAATCGCAGATGCACAGATTGAAATCTTTGCACCTCCAACCGTCCCCGGATTCGGGAATACCAGCGGTTTTGAATTACGTCTGCTGGACAGAACCGGAGGAACCATTGAAAATACCGATAAGATTACCAAAAATTTCGTTAAAAAACTCAATGAAGCTCCAGAACTGCAGAACAGCTTTACCAGTTTCGATGCTACTTTCCCGCAATACATGATCAATGTGGATTATGATATGGCAGCGAAGAAAGGAGTATCAGTAGACAACGCGATGTCGACATTGCAGACGATGCTGGGATCTTATTATGCCACGAATTTTATCCGCTTCAGCCAGATGTATAAAGTGATGGTGCAGGCAAGTCCGGAGCACAGGGATACCCCCGAAAGTATTCTGAATTTATATCTAAAAAATGATAAAGGCGAAATGGTTCCTTTCTCCACCTTCATTACCATCGAAAGGGTATACGGCCCTGAAGTGCTTACAAGATATAATATGTATATGTCTGCGATGATCAACGGAGAACCTGCAGACGGTTACAGTTCCGGAGATGCCATTGCAGCAGTAGAACGTGTAGCCAAAGAATCTTTGCCGAGAGGATTTGATATTGAGTGGTCTGGAATGACAAGAGAAGAGATCTTATCAGGAAATCAGACCGTTTATATCTTTGCCATCTGTCTTTTATTCGTGTATCTTTTGTTAGCGGCACAATATGAAAGTTTCCTTCTTCCAATGCCTATATTATTAAGTCTTCCAACGGGAATCTTCGGTTCCTATATCGCTTTGGTAATGATGGGATTGGATAATAATATTTATGCACAGGTAGCATTGGTTATGCTGATCGGACTTTTGGCCAAAAATGCCATTCTGATCGTAGAATTTGCCGTGGCAAGAAATAAACAGGGATTTGATATCATTCCGGCCGCTATTGAAGGAGCAAGACAGCGTCTGAGACCGATTCTGATGACGTCTTTTGCATTCGTAGCAGGACTTATTCCTTTATGTATTGCATCAGGAGCCGGAGCCATCGGTAACCGTTCCATTGGTACGGCAGCAGCAGGAGGAATGCTGATAGGAACTATCTTCGGACTGGTGGTGATTCCGGGACTGTATATATTCTTTGCGAAACTTGAAAATAAGAAGAAAGATGAAAAGATTAAATCATAGAAATATATTGTATGGAATAGCATCACTGAGCCTGGTTTCATGTGCCGTTCCCAAAGTAACGGAGCTGAAAAAGGCTCAGGAATTGCCAGAGGAAGTCATTAAATCCGACAAAAGTAAATCTACGGATGAATTCCAGCAGATTAATCTGAAAGCGTATTTTACAGATCCGCAGCTGCTTGAACTTTTTGATAAAGTGGTTCAGGCGAATCCGGATTTTCAAATTGCCCAGCAAAGAGTAGAGATTGCCAACAGTTTTCTTCAAAGATCAAAAATGGATCTGCTGCCGTCTCTTGAAGTGGGAGTACAGGCTTCCGGCGACCGTTACGGAAAATATACAATGGAAGGTGTTGGAAACTATGATACCAACCTTTCACCCAATATTACGGAAAATCAGAAAATCAACAGGGATTTTACCCCTAATTACTGGCTGGGTGCAAGAAGCAGCTGGGAGATTGATGCATGGGGCAAACTGAAAAATAAGAAAATTGCTGCCCAGAAGAAATATCTGGCATCCACAGAAGGATTGAGATTATTACAGGTAGAACTTTTCACAGATATTGCCAATCTCTATTATCAGCTGGTTGCTTTGGATAACCGTCTGGCAATTTATCAGAAGAACTATAAGCTTCAGCAAAGAGCTTTTGAAATTGTCCTTGCCCAGCGTGAAGTGGGAAAAGCTACGGAGCTGGCAGTACAGCAGTTCAAAGCTCAGAATAACAACTGGCTGGCAGAGATTGAACATATCAGAGTGGAAATCGTGACAGTAGAACAGGCAATCACTACATTAACAGGAAGCTACGGCGGAGAGGTGAAACGCGGAAAAATACTGATGCCTACCAATATGGAAGTTTTGAATAAAACCATTAATGTAGAAAATGTGATCCATTCCAGACCGGATGTAGCCGCAAACTATTATGTTTTGGAAGCTTCGCAGGCTGATGCAAAGGCTGCAAGAGCTGCTTTTTATCCCAAGATTGATCTGGGAGCCGGTTTCGGACTGAATTCTTTTTCTGTGGAAACATTCTTTAAACCAACCTCTCTGGCAGGCCAATTATTAGGAGGATTAATGGTTCCTGTTTTCAATAAAGGACAGCTGAAATATGAATTTAAGGTAGCGAGCAAAGAGCAGGAAATTGCCTTTTTAAACTATCAGAAAAGTATTACGACAGCTTTTAATGAACTTCAGTCGATTCTGAAACAGACCAGAATCTATGAGCGTGTCTTAAAACTGAAATCGGAGGAAGTAGGTTTCCTTGACCGCGGTGTTGAGGTTTCCAACGATCTGTACCTGACAGGCTACGCCAACTATTTTGAGCTGATTAACTCGCAGAAGAGCAAATTAACTGCTGAACTGGATCTACTGCAGTTTCAGCACCAGAATACCAGAAATAACGTCCTGCTGTTTAAAGCACTGGGAGGAAAGCTGGATTAATTTTTACTTTTTTTTACGATGAAGGAAGCTGTCTGAAAAGGCAGCTTCTTTTCTGTTTAATGATATTTTACGGATTCCCGTAATGCTATTTGAAATAAATCCAGGATATTGCGTTACAATCTAACTTTTTATAAGTTGAGTTAACTTTTTTATATGTCCCTAAAAAAAGAGACTGTCCTCGCGGGCAGTCTCTTTGTGTATGGTTTAAAATGAATCTGCTTTCAGGGCAGAAACACTTTATAAGTACATATTATTTAACAAGCTGAATTTCAACAGCAGAAAATCCCTTAGGAGATTTCTCTTTTTCAAAAGATACCTTATTTCCTTTTTTTACCGGTTCTGCACAGTTGTTATTGTGGAAGAAGATGTTTTCTTTGGAATTGTCTTCCGTAATGAAACCATATCCTTTTTCGCTCAGGAAAGTAACAATTCCTGTTTTTCTTGGATCTTCCTCAATGATAGGTGCTGCACCCAATTGAATGTCATCAAGATTTACTTCCTGTCTTTGTTCAGGTGGAGTAGATGTTAATCTTCCGAATTCGTCTACATACATGAAGACATCCTCTGCTCCTTTGTTGTTGTTCGTTTTACGTTCTTCGCGTCTTAGCGCCTTTTCTTTTTGCTTTTGAATTTTTTTCTTGAAATTTTCCTTTTTAGAAAAAGAATCTGCCATAAATTATTTTTAGTATTTAGTTTCTATAAATTAATGAGTTCAAACTGGTCTGTTAGACCCCTATAAAGCCTGGCTATGTTTTCTGTCCTGGATAATCCCAATCATACAGAGCTTTAAAATTCCGACAAGTATTGTTCTTTAATAGAAGAATAAAAGTTAAAAAGATGGCTGCTCAAAAGGCAAAGACTGAATAAAAAATATTCGGGTCGTTACAGAAAACAAAGTAAAGACTTGGTTTATTAATATGCAAATATACAACAATAAAATGAATAATCATATTTAAATGATTGATTATCAGAAATGGTTTTAATTGATCATAATGTTATGTGTGAATATGTACATAAAATTAAAATAATACCATAAAAAAATCCTCAGAAGTCTGAGGATTATAAAAAAATATATTAAAAATGAAGTGGTGGTGCGTGATACGGGAGGAAGGTATCAAATGTTATGCCTAAAATTGATGCGTGTTTGTGAATTATATAAAAGTGTTTAACTGAAAAGAGGCATTTCAAGGCGTATCTGGTTGGTAAATAACATTCTATTAAAAACTATTGTTTACATAAAATAATAAACATTTTTCTTTTAGTTTAAAAATAATAAATAGAAATTTCCGAAAATTTCACCATGTTGAGGCCATTTTTATTATTGATCTTTGTCTCATTAACATTTAAATATAAAAACATGTCGACACAAAATGTACAGGGAAAAGTTGTTTTAATTGCAGGAGGAGGTAAAAATTTAGGAGGCTTATTAAGCAGAGATTTTGCATCCAAAGGGGCAAAGCTGGCTATCCACTACAACAGCGAAAGTTCAAAAGCCGAAAGCGAAAAAACACTGGCTGAAGTGCAGGCTTTAGGAGCTGAAGCATTTTTATTTCAGGGAGATCTTACCAAAGTAGATAATATCACGAAGTTTTTTGACGAAACCATTTCCCGCTTCGGAGGAATTGATATTGCAATCAATACTGTAGGGATGGTACTTAAAAAGCCATTTTCAGAAACTACAGAAGCTGAATATGATACTATGTTCAATGTAAATTCAAAGTCTGCGTATTTCTTTTTGCAGGAAGCGGGTAAAAAACTAAACGATCACGGAAAAATCTGTACCATTGTTACTTCATTGCTGGCAGCTTACACCGGATTATATTCTACATATGCAGGAGCAAAAGCACCGGTAGAGCATTTTACAAGAGCGGCTTCCAAAGAATTCGGGGCAAGAGGCATCTCTGTAACGGCAGTAGCGCCGGGTCCTATGGATACTCCTTTTTTCTACGGACAGGAAACGGATGATGCAGTGGCTTATCATAAATCTGCATCCGCATTGGGAGGTCTTACCGATATTAAAGACATCGCTCCGCTGGTAGAATTCCTGGTAACAGAAGGCTGGTGGATTACCGGACAGACGATATTTGCCAACGGCGGATACACAACGAGATAGTATATTGAAAATGTATTTAAAAAAAGAAACTCACTGAAACAACTTTCAGTGAGTTTTTTATGGTAATAGAAATAAGGAAATTAAGTAGTTTTAACCTTTCCTTTTTCCAGGATACTTTTGATAATAAAGAATAATCCGAGAAGAACAAACGGGATACTCAGTATCTGTCCCATATTTAAAATCATTCCGTGCTCAAATTCTACCTGATCCACCTTGATAAACTCAATCAGGATTCTCATAATAAAGATCAGCAGAATACTGATTCCAAAATAGAATCCTTTCCCGATTTTAAAAATATTCCTCCTGTAAATAAAATACACCGCAAGGAAAATAATAAAATAAGAGATGGCCTCATAAAGCTGGGCAGGATGTCTCGGAAGATCATCCACCTGACGGAAAATAAAAGCCCACGGAACATCAGTAGGAATTCCTATAATTTCAGAATTCATAAGATTAGCCAGCCTGATGAAAGTACCACCCAACGGAAGTACAATCGCTATGGCATCCAGAACGGTCATGAACGGAATAGAATATTTTCTCGCATAGATGAGAAGCATAATCACCAAACCAATTCCACCACCATGACTGGCAAGACCTGCAAATCCGGTGAAATGGTAAGATCCATCAGGTCCTTTCTGAATAGGTAAAAATATTTCAAGCGGATGTTGTGAATAATAATCAAAATCATAAAAAAGGCAGTGCCCCAATCTGGCACCTACCAGTATTCCTATCAATGCATAAGAGAATAAAGCTTCGTGGGCTTGTGAACTGAGATCTTCTTTTTTATAGATTCTTTTTAAAATATTAAGAGACAAAACAAGCCCTGCAAGGAATAATAATCCGTAATATTTTATGGGAAGTCCTAAGATATTGGCGATTTCGGGATTAATATCCCAGTTGATATATAATAAATTCATTGCTGCAAAGATAAGAAAATAGGATTTTCCGGGAAGAATAGTGCTGTTCAGGAGTTCTATGATCTGAGTCATAAAGCGTTAGCATGATGTTGTCTACATTTGATACTACACACACCACAAAATTTAATAGTATGAAATTCATCGTATCATTCATTGTACTTGCCGGCCTTTTTGTCGTCAGCTGCAAAAAAGAACCCCAGACACAACGCACCAATACAGATACCATTATGGCATCTGACAGCCTTACTTCCGGCTCTGCCCAGATTTCACCGGATTCGGCAGATCAAACACCTACGGTGGACAGCTCTGCGTATGACGTAGATTCTATTAAAAAAAGTAAATAATCGTATTTACAGCCATTAACGTTTTAAAAGGCGGAATTGATCTCTGTTAAAGAGACCAATAGAGATTCTATTAAGAAAATAAACCAAAAATCTTGATTCATTAATCCATAATAATACTGTTATGGCAGATATCTCATTATTCAAAGAAACCGGGATACAGATTACCCTGTTGCTTACTTTAATGGTCATTGTAGCCGGCCTTGTCATTGTTGTTCTTAAGTTTTTATCCATTTATGCTAAAATATTAAGACGGAAAGAGTCTGCCGAGACCAAAAAAGAAATAGAGAATCTTTCCCCGGAAGAAGTAGCCGATTATGAACAAAGGGAAAAAGAACTCAATTTCAGGCTGCCGGAAAATGACCTTTCCGGTACTTTACCTCCCGCTGATACAAAGGGAATGGTCAGGAATATCAATTCCGTTGAAGAACTGAGGGTATTTCCTGATAAGAGAAGAACATCCTCTTTTCAGAAATATATCTCTCCTGAACTGAGCCGTCTGATTCTTTATTTCCTTGGAACAGCTATCTTCTGGCTTGTGCTGGGAACAACCTTCGGATTATATGCAGGGATAAAGCTTGTGGCTCCGGATATAGAGCACACAAGCTGGTTCAGCTATGGGAGGCTCAGGCCGGGACATACCAATGCCGTATTCTGGGGCTGGGCTTCCCTGGCAATGCTGGGGTTTGCACATTATGTGATACCACGGGTAAGTAATGTTGAGAAGTTTAATATAAAACAAGGGTATCTTTCTCTTATTCTGGTCAACGCAGCTGTTCTTGCCGGAACAATCTCTGTACTTTCAGGGGTAAATAACGGCGGGGGAGAATACCGGGAATATATCTGGCCGATCATGATTACTTTCGGAATAGGAGTAGCGCTTTCCCTGCATAATTTCTTTAAGCCCATTGCACACAGGAAAACCAAAGAAATTTATCTGTCTAACTGGTATATCGTATCAGGAACAATGTTTATCGTTATTGTGATTGTTATTGCGTACATTCCTATCTGGCAGGATGGGGTTGGGGAGACCATTATTCAGGGATATTATATGCATCAGGCCATCGGAATGTGGTTCATGATGATCAATCTGGGACTGATGTATTATTTTTTGCCGCAACAGCTCAATAAGCCTATTTATTCCTACAGCTTAGGGATACTGGCTTTTTGGACCCATACGTTCTTTTATACCCTGATCGGAACCCATCATTTTATTTTCAGTGCAATTCCCTGGCGTTTGCAGACAACAGCAATCATTGCAAGTGCGGGAATGCTGATTCCTGTGGCAGCAGGTACAGCCAATTTTCTTCTGACATTTAATGGTGCATGGTATCAGCTTAGGAATAGCTATACGCTTCCGTTTTATTTTATGTCTATCATATTTTATTTTACGGGATCATTCCAGGGAACAGTGGAAGCTTTCAGGTATACCAATCTTCTCTGGCATTTTACGGATTTCACTGTAGCACATTCGCATCTTACCATGTACGGAATCATCACATTTATGCTTTGGGGATTTTTTTATACGCTGGTTCCGCGGCTTACAGGAAAAGAACCTCCGAAGCTTTTAGTGGGAATTCATTTCTGGTTTGCACTGATTGGACTGTTGTTTTATGTTATTGCATTAATGATTGGCGGAACACAGACAGGAGAACTCTGGATCAGGAAAAAACCTTTTATTGAAGGGGTAATCAATATGGCTCCTTTCTGGCTCTGGCGGGCTATCGGAGGAACATTAATGTGGGTATCCCACTTGATTTTTGCGTATAATTTCTACAGAATGGTAAGAAAAGAAGATCAGGTAAGAGTTCCCAGAACACCTGCAGAAATTCTGGCAGCAAAGAAACAATATGGAAATACAGAGTTTAATACATAAAGATCAACATCATGATATTTTTAAATGACCACCGAATCCTTTTTGGCTCTGCACTTTTACTTTTTGTTTCTCTTACCCTTTATATTGCCATATTGCCTGCTTTGGATAATCAAAGGATTAATAAACCTTTACCAAGACAGTCTAAAATTCTGACAAAAGAGGAACAGGCGGGTAAAAGAGTTTATATAGATAACGGATGCATTGCCTGCCATACGCAGCAGGTAAGAAATGTAGAAATGGATAATGTTTTTGGGAAAAGACCAAGCATACCGGCAGATTTTGCCATCAATACCCGTACAGATTTCTGGAGAAATACAGCCAATCTGATGGGAACCCAGAGGACAGGGCCGGATCTTACCAGTATCGGGGAAAGGCAGCCCAGTGCAGAATGGCATCTGATTCATCTCTATCAGCCGAGGGCAGCCGTTGAAGAATCTGTAATGCCTGCCTATCCCTGGCTTTTTATAGAGAGGGATTATCTCCAGCCAGGGGATGTTGAGGTGAAAGTTCCTGAGAAATTCCGTCCCAGATATAAAAAAATTGTAGCAGGCCCCGAAGCTTTGCTGTTGGTTGCCTATCTGAAATCTCTGAAGCAAACAGATTATACAGATAAATCTATTGTTCCGGCTTTTCTTTATAAACAGAAAAAAGAAGAAGGAGCAGCACAGGGAGGAAATGCCGGTTTACCGGATGGAGATGCCCTTTTTACCGCAAACTGTGCCAGCTGTCATCAGGCTAACGGAGAAGGCGTTCCCGGAGCATTTCCGCCATTGAAAGGAAGCCCTGTAGTTGCTGGAGGAGATCTTGAATTGTATGTCACCATCATCATGAAAGGCTATGATCCGAGACCGGAATTTGCCACGATGCCGCCGGTGGGTACCAATGCCAATTTTACCCCTGAAGATGTGGCTGCAATTATGAATCATGAGCGGACAAGCTGGGGAAATAATGCCAAAAAAGTAACCGCTGAAGAAGTGAAAACCATAATGGATAAAATAAAATAACAATGAAAGATTTTTTTAAAAAAACAGCAATACTGTCTGGAATATTGTTTACAGCTTATGTATCTGCCTGCGATGCCTGTAAACTTCAGCAGCCCGAGGTGACAAGAAACCTTACCCACGGAACCGGCCCGGAAAGTAACTGGGATTGGTTCATTGTAGGATTTGTCGTATTGATAACTGTACTGGCTTTTATACTTTCTGCCAAATATCTGTTCAGACCGGGAGAAAAAGATAAATCCCATATTAAATATTCCGTTTTTTCAGGTGAAAATTCAAGATCATGACTAAAGATAAAAGCAAAGTTTTTTTATTTATTGATGACGATCCGGCTCCTATTGCAGAACTGGATACTCCCATTGTTTTTGATCTTGATACCCAAAAGCTTACAGATGGTGAGCATACCCTTAAAATCATAAGTCATTCACCATCCGGAAAAGAAGGGATCAGAAAAATACAGTTTACCGTAGCCAATGGCCCGGCAATACGGATAGAAGGCCTTAAAAATAAAGACGTGGTGGACGGAACACTTTCTTTAATGATCAATGCGTATGATAAAGGAAATCAGAAAAGCTTCCTGATCAATGGAAGTGAAACACCCCAAACCATTCCTTTCTGGATATGGATTATTGTCATTGTGTTTGCAGCATGGGCGATTTATTATGAAATAACAAGTTACAACATTCAGTAGTATCTTATTCAATGGGAATTCATTGGTAAGAACATATTGAAGGAGAAACATTAAAAAAAGAATTATGGCAATCAATGAAAGAACTCTTCATTCTGCAGGAGCAGAAATTAAAGAATACGGACCTGGCGAATTTATTTTCCAGGAAGGAAATGAAGCACTTTATTACTATCAGATCATGCAGGGAGAAGTAAAACTTGCCAATACCAGTGAAGATGGTAAGGAATTTATCCAGAATATTTTTTCCTCCGGGCAGAGTTTTGGAGACTCCATTCTGTTCCTGGGCAGAAAATATCCTGTGGATGCGGTAACGCTCACAGATTGTGTCATTTTAAGACTATGTAAAAATAACTTTTTTAGCTTGCTCAGGACATATCCCCATTTATATTTTAATGTCTGTCATGCGATGTCAAGTCATCTGTACTACCAGTATATTATGCTGCAGAAAAACTCCTCACTGCATCCGGCTGAGCGGCTTATCGGGATCATGACATGTTTTAAAAACCTTCAGGAAAAAAAAGCACCTTTCTCTTTTAAAATACCCCTTACCAGACAGCAGCTCGCTAACCTTACCGGGCTTTGTGTGGAAACGGTGATAAGAACAATAAAAATGCTGGAAAGAAATAATACGGTTAAAATTGAAAACCGTAAGATCTTCTTTTAGTTAGCATAGATTTATAGAGATTAATGTTGAAAACCGGTCATATGGAGCAATCCATATGGCTTGTTTTTACAAAAGTAATTTTAAAAAATAATAAGTATGATTAAAGATATTTTAAACCGATGGCAGGATTGGCCTGTATATATTAAAGGAAGTGCCTTTTTAGGTATTGCCGGGCTTACTGTATTTTTTATCCGGAATGCACAGAATAAAGATATAAAAGCGCTTCAGGATAAGCTTGATGAATTGACGGCAGCAAGCAAAGGCTCCTACACAATAAAAGAAATTGAAAATCTTACAGACGATGAAATGAAACAGCTTCATGCGTTCTATAAAGATCTCGAAAAACAGCGCAGAGAAAAAAATATTCCTGATAATGACAGGCCGGAAAATAAGCACATGGCTTATCATAGATATAAATAGATGATCATTGAGGTACATAATTATCTCATGAAAATGGACTTCATAAATCGTGCTTCATGAAAAAATACCAAATTCCGGCCTATATTCAAATGTTTTATTTTCTGTTGACCATCATATGGCCATTTGTACACCTGGAAAGCTTTTTGAAAATCACGGGTCCCAAAACGGATATATGGCTGGTAAAAACGGTCAGCTTACTGCTTTTTCCTTATATTCTTCTTATTGTATATGTACTAAGAATAAAGCAGAGCCCTTTGGTTATTCTCGCCATCATGCTCTGTTGTGCCGGGCTGGCAGGGATTGATCTCTATTATTATCTGAACAATGTGATCAGATGGACTTATATGATCGATTGTATTCTTGAAATACTATTCATTGGTTACTGGATTTTTATACTGAAAATAAGGTCTGAAAATAAATCTGTCCCAAATGAAATGAGGTAATTTAAATTGATTCTTGACGAAATATTGGGTAACTTTAACGTGCACCAAAATAAAAATTATGCATCATCAGCTGGAGAAACATTATGTAAACAGGGTAGGCTGGCTCCGGGCAGCTGTACTGGGAGCTAATGACGGATTGTTATCCACCACAAGTATTGTCATTGGCGTTGCGGCTGCAGAACCGGAACGTCATATCATTATTCTTGCTGCATTAGCAGGAATGATCGCGGGAGCAATGTCTATGGCTGCGGGTGAATATGTTTCTGTAAGCTCTCAGGAGGATACGGAAAAAGCAGATTTGATCCGTGAAAAGCGTGAACTTGAAGAGATGCCGGAAATAGAGCTCAGGGAACTCGCCAAAGTGTATGAAAAAAGAGGCTGTACCAAAGAAACGGCAATGCAGGTTGCCATTGAACTGACAGAACATGATGCACTTGGTGCCCATGCCCGTGATGAACTGGGAATTAATGAAATAACACAGGCTAAACCATTGCAGGCAGCAATGGCCTCATTCTGTTCATTTGCTGTGGGAGCTTTATTACCTTTTACCGTTTCTCTTCTGGCACCACTCAAACAAATGGTGTATTTCCAATATGGTTTTTCAATCATCTTTCTGATGCTTTTAGGAGCAATTTCTGCCAAAGCCGGAGGTTCCGGTATCAAAGTAGCCGTACTGAGAATCTGTTTCTGGGGTACCGTTGCGATGGGAATTACAGCGTTGGTGGGGCATATTTTCGGAGTCAATGTAGCATAAAAATTATTATATCCTTAATATTCAAAGGTTTTACCCTATTTAAACAAAAAATAAGAACACCAGTATTGTTGCCGGTGTTCTTTTATATTTGTGTTGATAGAATTTTGCCTGTAAGGTAAATGGGAATGTTTTACCTGTTTCATTGTAATCCGAAAGATTAGTCGATACGGACTACGTTAATGGTGAAAGGAGCTACAATATTGGTGGTGTTGGGGGTAGATCCAAAAGAAAGTGCCTGAAATGAAAGTACCTGACCCGCATTCATTTTGATCAAAGTAGAATTGGTGCATGAAACAAATGATGGAGCTCCACTGGCTTCGGGTAAAGTGACTTTGGTATTGGTAAACGACTGCTGAATTCCGTTCAGACTGATCTGGGCGTATCCAAGATATCCGTCTCCACCATCTTCTGTTGCTCCTCGTTGAGGATAATTAACAATGAAATCAACCTTATACAATCCTGTAGAAGACGCAATGAAAGTATTTCCTGCCATTTCACTGAGGTTATCAAAAGTTTTTGCCGAAACTGAGGTGTTTACAAAAGTATTGTTCGTCGTAATTGTTACGATCCCTGTGCCTCTTGCAGCACTGATGCTTGCTGAGTTCTTTAGTTGTACCACACCCGTACTGTTGACCGTTAAACTTCCTGAAGTTCCTGAAGCGGCTTGTAATCCTTCCAGTCTTACCGGGTTGGTAGCGTTAATGTGAAGTTTATTCGATGCAGAAGAAGTTCCTATTCCTATATTTCCTGTGGTAGGGTTAATTCTCATTCTCTCGATTAAACCTCCACCGGTAGAGTTTCCGATATAAAAATCTTCTTCCGAACCATTGGTCAATGTTGATCCTGTACGGATTGATCCTAATGCCCAGTTGGCGCCTCCCGAAGCGGGTCCGCTGTTGGTAAACCCAAGTAAAGAATAATTTCCTGTGGCCAGAGCGGAAGTATTTCGTAAAGCCATAATTCCATATTGGTTGGTTCCGGCAGTAGCATCAATTAAATTATATCGGTTTAAGGTTGGAACGGTAGAAACCACATGGAATCTTGCTTCAGGTGAAGCGGTTCCCAATCCGACTCTGTCATTGGCCGCATCCACAGAAAATGTTGCTCCATCCACAGAAAAACCATTGGTAGAGGTTGAAGTAAATGCCAGTGTACTGGCATCTTGCGTTACCACTCTGTTTCCTGAAAGTATTCCATCTGCATTATAAAGGTTGACCGAAAAAGGAACCCATGCTGATCCTGTAAAATAATAATATCCGTTGCTGCTGATATCGGCAACCTGTGATAAACTTGGTGTAGTTCCTGAAGGAGCTGTAGTATCTGTAATATAAACCAGTGCTCCTGTCTGAGCACTTCCATACGTTCCGGCATCTTTAGAAGCCAACTGTTGTTTAGAAACTCTTGGAGGTAAAATACCATCCTTCATAGTTGTGCTTGTATTTCCTGCAACATCCAATGTTGCCTGAGGGGTTACTGTATTAATTCCTACTTGTGCGTATGTGATCGCTGTAGCTGTAAATACTGTAATCAGGGAATAAAGATTTTTGATTTTCATGCTTAGTTGTTTTTAATTTAGGTTATTATGCTTTAATAATTCATTCATACACTCATAGTATTAGTTTAATGGTGTTAAAAAAAAGTGATTGGTGAAAAAATGGAACTCAATGGCACAAATTTATTTTTATTTTAAAAGATATGATTACGTATAAATACTGCATTTTACAAAAAAACACTACCTGGACGTAGAATTTAGGAAAATCAATTTTTTTAGGCGGAGATCAATAAAAATGTGTATATTTGCCCAGCAAAAAAAGAAAATGATTTTATCTAACCTTAAAAAAGCAAAGAAACAGAACTTACGTCGAACGTCGTGAGTCATTTTCCTTTGGTTAGAAACTAAAATATATCAGGAGCTTGTCATCACGACAAGCTCTTTTTTTTTGGAAAATATTTAACAATTATATCTATTATGAAAGTATTAAAATTTGGAGGAACTTCAGTAGGAAGTCCGGAAAGAATCGAACAGTTATTACCCATCATCAGATCTCAGGCAGCAGACAAACATCTGGTTGTTTTATCAGCTGTTTCCGGAACTACCAACGATTTGGTAAAGTTATCAGCGCTGTATGAAAACAAAGATATTGAAGCTGCTTACCAACATATTGATGTACTGTATGAAAAATACAAAAAATTTGTTCATGAATTATTTAAAACGGAAGAAGGTACTTCAGAAGCTTTACTGTTCATTGACAAAATATTTGATCTGTTTTATCAATTTAAAAATAAAAATTTTAATTCCAGTGCGGAACGTGTTATTTTGGCTCAGGGAGAAATTATTTCAACAACGCTCTTCCATTTACATTTAAAAGAAATTGAAATTCCGTCAGTATTATTATCAGCACTTGATTTCATGCTGATTGATGAAGATAAAGAACCCAATATTGATTACATCAGAGAACATGCAGCCCGTAAAATTTCAGAATATCCTGAGGAAACCTTATTTATCACCCAGGGATACATCTGCAGAAATGCTGAAGGTGAAATTGATAATTTACAAAGAGGAGGTTCAGATTATACTGCGTCATTATTAGGAGCGGCACTACAGGTTGAAGAAATCCAGATCTGGACGGATATTGACGGATTCCACAATAATGATCCGAGATATGTTCAAAATACAAAATCCATTGCCAGACTAAGTTTCGATGAAGCTGCTGAATTATCTTATTTTGGTGCTAAAATTCTTCATCCGCAAAGTGTTTTTCCGGCAAGAAAATATAATGTTCCCGTAAGATTGCTGGATACGATGAATTTGAGTGCGTCCGGAACACTGATCTCCGGAGAAGCTACCAATCAGAATCAGATTGTGGCTATTGCAGCAAAAGATCATATTACGGCAATTCGTATTCAGTCTTCAAGAATGTTGATGGCTTACGGATTTTTAAGAAAGGTTTTCGAAGTTTTTGAACGCTACAAAACCCCTATTGACATGATTACCACTTCTGAAGTAGCCGTTTCACTTACCATAGACCAAACCGATTATCTTTCTGAAATTGTGAAAGAACTGGAATCTTTTTCAGCCGTTGAAATTGATAACGAACAGTCTATCGTGTGTATTGTAGGAGACTTCAGGAAAAATAACAACGGATATGCCACTATTGTTTCCGAGGCGGTAAAACATATTCCGATCAGAATGATTTCTTATGGAGGAAGTGAAAATAATATTTCGCTGCTTGTTTCATCTGCGTATAAGATAGAAGCTTTAAGATCCCTTCACAACAGATTGTTTTAAAAAGAACTGCAATCCTTAAATAAGACGACTATACATATGTTATTTCATGTGAATGTTTTATAAACAATGAATCCCAGACTACAGGCTGGGATTTATTATTAATGAAATTAAAGATATAAGCCGTAGTTGAAGATAAGGCTTTGCTTAGAAATGATCAGCAAAAGGGATATTTTTGTATATTTAAAAGTGATTCAAAATATACTGCAAAGCTGGCTTAACACTTACAGATAACCTAAAAGAACGAATAACCATGATACAGCAAGAATTCGCAAACAGAGCAAAAGAGATTTTAGAACCCGATGGGAATGTGATAGGATTAGCTGTTGCAGGTTCCTGGCTTACCGATGAAATAGATGAATTTTCAGACCTTGATCTCATTCTTGTCACCCAAGAAAAAATTTCCCACGATAAGAATCTAATGCTTGATTATGCAAAAAAACTGGGAGATTTCTTGTCAGGGTTTACAGGCGAGCACGTGGGAGAGCCGAGATTGCTGATATGCCTGTATGACAATCCGCTTTTGCATGTGGATATCAAGTTTTTAACCCTTGAAGAATTTCAGAACCGTATTGAAACTCCGGTTCTCCTTATTGACAAAGGTGAGCAGCTTACGAACATTATTCATCACACAGAAGCCAGGTTTCCTTATCCGGATTATCAGTGGATAGAGGACCGTTTTTGGACCTGGATCCATTATGCATTGCTGAAAACTGGACGTGGAGAATATTTTGAAGCATACGACTTTATGGGATTTCTGCGCATGGTTGTGTTTGGACCTTTACTCCACATCAAAAACGGAAATTTACCTCGTGGAGTCAGAAAAGTGGAAACAGCTTTAAAAACTTCAGACCTCGAAAAATTAAAACTTACCATTCCGGATTATAACAGACAATCTTTATTGGAAAGCATGAGAAACGCAGTATCCTTATACAGGCACTTAAGAGCAGAACTTTTTGACAGTAAGGTCAATTTGCAAAACAACACTGAGGAAAAAGTGATGAGGTATTTTGAAGAAATAGAGAACAGGCATTAGTCACATCTTACAATGGAATCAAGAGAAATACCGGACTTGTACCTTCATTACTTTAATTTGTCGCATTTTTACAAAGTGCAGATCGTAGTATAGAAGTAAATTTGCTGCAATATTAAAATCAAAATCAATGCGAAATCTATCACTTTTCATTGCCATGAGTTTAGATGGCTATATAGCAAAACCCAATGATGATCTGAGTTTTCTGAAAATAGTTGAAAAAGAAGGCGAGAATTACGGCTATGCAGACTTTACTGCCGGAATTGATACCATTATTATAGGTAGAAAAACCTATGATTATGTGGTGAGAGAAATTAGCTCATCTCATTATGACAACGGACAGCGGGATGTTTACGTAATCACGAGAACCGCAAGGCCAAAAGAAGGCAGGACGACTTTCTATACCGGAGATATAACAGAATTGGTTAACCGTTTAAAATCCATGGAAGGAAAGAATATTTATTGTGACGGCGGTGCTGAAATAATCAATGAATTGTTGAAACATGATCTGATAGACGAATTTATTATTTCGGTAATTCCTGTATTATTAGGCAGCGGAACAAAACTTTTTAAAGATGGCCGGCCTGAACATGCACTTGAATGTATTACCGCAAAAACATTTGAAACCGGATTGATACAGCTGCAGTATAAGCGAAAAAGATAACATTTTTCTGATGAGACTAAAACCGGTAAAGGATTAAATTTTTAAAAATTTGATATATATTTAAGTCTCTAAATTTTTCCTATGCTTAAAAACTTTGAATTTTACCTGTTCCTGGTTTTCTTAATTACCATGCTGATCATGCTGGCTAATAAGATTAAAGTAGCATATCCGGTTTTACTGGTATTGGCCGGACTTGTCATAAGTTTTATTCCCGGGGTGCCACCTGTTAAAATAGAGCCCGAATTATTATTTATCATCTTCCTGCCTCCATTATTATACGAAGCGGCATGGTCAACCTCATGGAAAGAACTTTGGAGATGGCGCAGGATTATTTTCAGCTTTGCTTTTGTAGTGGTCTTCTTTACCGCACTGTCCGTTGCTGCTTTTGCTAATTATTTTATTCCCGGGTTTTCTCTCGCTCTCGGTTTTTTATTGGGCGGAATTGTTTCTCCACCTGATGCTGTGAGCGCCGGAGCAATTTTAAAATTTGTAAAAGTCCCGAAAAGGCTGGCTTCTATTCTGGAAGGCGAAAGCTTGCTGAACGATGCTTCTTCTTTGATTATTTTCAGGTTTGCCATGATCGCTGCTGCAACCGGGCAGTTTGTCTGGCATGAAGCAGCCGGAAGTTTTGTATGGATGTGCTTAGGAGGCCTGGGAATAGGACTTGTGATTGCATACGTTTTTCTGAAAATCCATAAAATGTTGCCTACCGATTCAAATATAGATATTCTGCTGACTTTTATCGCGCCGTTTTCTATGTATCTGGCGGCAGAACAACTTCATGCATCCGGAGTTCTGGCCGTGGTAACCGGAGGACTGTTTCTTTCTTATCGGAGTCATGATTTTCTAAGCAGTGCATCCCGGATACGTACCGTAACAGTATGGGAAAGTCTTTGCTTTCTGTTGAACGGGATCGTTTTTATGCTTATCGGCTTAGATTTACCGGAAATTGTTTCCGGCTTAGGTGACACTGATATTTATACTGCGATAGGCTATGGAATTGCAGTCACTGTGGTGCTGATTATTGTCCGAATTTTAGCAGGATATGGTGCGTTGATAACAACCTTAATTATGAGGAATTTTATTACCGTTGCCGATCCACAGTCACCGGGCTGGCAAACTCCCCTGATTATTGGATGGACCGGTATGCGGGGTGTAGTTTCCCTGGCAGCAGCTCTTTCCATTCCCATGACTTTAGATGACGGGTCTCCGTTTCCGCAAAGAAATATGATCCTGTTTATCACATTTATTGTAATCCTGTTGACACTGCTTTTACAAGGACTTACGCTTCCTTTTTTACTTAAAAAATTTCCACCGGTAGACCGCGATTTCATAAGAAGTGCGAAAGAGATAGATTACGACATTCAGAACAGTCTGGCAAAAGTAGCCCTTGAAAAAATCCGCAACGACTATGCTGATAAAATAGAAAGCTTTCCGGCGTTGAAGGATCAGTTACAGAAATATGAAAATCAGTTGAGCAGTTCTGAAATTATTTTAAACTACGAAGAATACAGGCATATTTATATTGACATTCTCAACACCCAAAGAAACTGGCTCATCCATAAAAACCGCGAAGAACTTTTACTGGATGAAAATATCATCAGAAAACACCTGCGGCTATTGGATCTGCAGGAGGAAAGATTGAATATGAAAGGCTGATACTGTTTTAAATTACAATTTAGGCTGGGAATAAAAAGAATTTGAGCGCATGGCCAGTACGCAAGAGCCAGAGGGTTCAGTATTAAAACAGCTGTTAAGAATTCTTTTTTTTGTACAATTGGACTAGGGGATTAGTGGGGAAGGCTTGTGGAGTGAATGTAACGTAAATTTTTTCTATAAGATAAAATAGTTGTTGGAATTCTTAAGAATTATAGTTGTTTTATATTATTTGAATATTCAGATGTATTTTTTGTTATTGAGTTTCAGTTTATTATTTGTTTTGATGTATGCTTGATATGCTGATGTTGTATCTTTGATGTAGTGCTTATCTTGTTGTAGCTCTGGTTTGTTTTTAGTTTTGCCATATCGAATTTAGAATGTCGATATTATTAAAATTAAAACAAAAATTTATGAAAAAAAAAGTATTACCAGTGGTGATATTGTTGCTTGCTTTTTGCAAAGTACGTTCACAAGTAGGTATTAATACCACCAGCCCGGCTGCTACTTTTGATATCACTGCCAAAAATGCAACAGGCACTTCTACCAATGTAGATGGTGTTCTGATTACCAGACTGGACCGACAGAGAGCTCAAAGTATGACAGGTGTTGCTGTTTCAACCCTAATTTATGTAAACAGCGTAGCTACCGGAACGCAAGCGGGTACTGCTGTGAATATTGATGCCGTTGGCTATTATTATTATAATGGTTCCGTATGGACAAAGCTGGCCAATCCCGTTAATATCTATAATGCAGATGGTACCCTTACCGGAAACAGAACCGTAACACAGGGAGCCAATACCTTAGCATTCACAGGGACAAAAACCAATGCATTCTCTGTGAACGGAAAAAACTTTTCCGTAGATGCAGCGAACAGCAGAGTCGGAATCGGTACCATAGCTCCTGCTTCTTCCCTGTCTGTGCAAAACAGTTCGGGAGCTACAAACAGTACCATTTCTGCAGGAATTGAAAATTGTGGTGCTGCATGTCTGCAAGGAATAGCAAGAAATATTACGCTTTATAATTTAAACAGCACCGGCGGGCAGTTTGCTGAGCTCGGGTTTATTCCGTCAACATCTGAAACAGGACTTTCCGGAGCCAGCATTACAGGAATTGACCGTGATGCTGCCAACAGCTATGCCGGGTTACAGTTTTCCACCAGAAATGCAACAGACTACGCACCAAGACTAACGATCAAATCCTCAGGAAATGTGGGTATCGGTACAACGAGCCCTACCAATAAACTTCAGATTGAATCTACCACAAGCGGAGCTTTGAAAATCGTAGATGGTACCCAGGGTACAGATAAGGTGTTAACATCCGATGCCAGCGGAGTGGCAACATGGAAAGCTTTGCCGGCAGCACCTGCATCTGCCAATATTTATAACACAGACGGCACTTTAACAGGAAACCGTACCGTTACACAGGGAGCCAATACCCTTGCCTTTACAGGAACACAGACCAATGCATTTTCTGTGAATGGGAAAAATTTTTCTGTAGATGCAGCAAATAGCAGAGTGGGAATCGGTACTATAGCTCCCGCTTCTTCTCTGTCAGTCCAAAACAGTCCGGGAGCTACAACCAATACCATTTCTGCTGGAATTGAAAATTGCGGAGCTCCATGTTCACAAGGAATATCAAGAAATATTACTTTGTATAATTTAAATGGCTCCGGCGGGCAGTTTGCTGAGCTCGGGTTCATTCCGTCAACATCTGAAACAGGACTTTCCGGGGCCAGTATTTCAGGAATTGACCGTGATGCTGCCAACAGCTATGCCGGGTTACAATTTTCCACCAGAAATGCAACAGACTACGCACCAAGACTGACGATCAAATCTTCAGGAAATGTGGGTATTGGTACAACGAGCCCCACCAATAAACTTCAGATTGAATCCACCACAAGCGGAGCTTTGAAAATCGTAGATGGTACCCAGGGTACAGATAAGGTGCTAACATCCGATGCCAGCGGAGTGGCAACATGGAAAGCTTTGCCGGCAGCACCTGCATCTGCCAATATTTATAACACAGACGGCACTTTAACAGGAAACCGTACCGTTACACAGGGAGCCAATACCCTTGCCTTTACAGGAACACAAACCAATGCATTTTCTGTAGACGGGAGCACCTTATCAGTGGATGCTGCCAACGGCCTTGTAGGCCTTGGTACCACAACCCCTGATACGAAACTTACCATCAGTACGCCTGATAGCAGCTTTGGATTAAATCATACCAATGGTACAGTTAATCTGAAAACCTTTATCGGAGGAGGGGCAGCTACCGTGGGAACCACTACTGCTAATGATCTGAGGTTTATGACCAATAACACCCAAAAAATGACTGTTACTTCAAGTGGAAATGTAGGAATAGGCACAACAACACCCAATACTAAGCTGACTGTTAGTACAGCTGATAATAGCTTTGGTGTTACACATACCAATGGTACAGTTAGTCTGGAAACTTATATTGGAGGAGGATCGGGCTACGTGGGAACCACTACTTCAAATACCCTGAATCTGATGACCAATAACAGTCCCAAAATGACCATTACTCCTACAGGAAATGTAGGCGTAGGAACTTTAACGCCAGGGGCCAGATTAGAAGTAAATTCCGGAACCACCAATGCTTCAGGATTGAAGTTTACGAATCTAAACTCGTCTTCACCCACGGGAACGGGACAAGCTATTGGGGTGGATGCGTCAGGTAATGTTATTGCAGTATCTACAACGGCCCAGGTATCAACAACTGAAAATGCAGTTAGTAATGTTCCTGGCTCACCAACCTTTAGTGTGAATGATCTGGGGTATACTCCTGTTCCGGGTACTGTTCAAAATATTACAATACCAGCAGGTGGTAAGGCTTTATTTATTAATTTTATGCTGGGTATCGATTATTACTCGTTACCTTCAGGTGGCGGTACAGGCTTTTATCAGGCTATTCTGTTTATAGATAATGTAGCTACAAATGTTTACCAGACAGTTCAGGAGTCAGGGCCAGGTGCTCAGGCACAGTTCAATTTATCCTCTGTTAAATTTTTAACTGCCGGCAATCACATGCTATACATAGCAATGATCAGACAATATAATAACGGAACTGCGTCCGGAGCAAATATGGCTTGTACTCCGATATCTGTTTCTTTTAACTCAACATATATTAATTAAATTTTACAAGTATTCGTATTATGATCAGTCAGTAAAAATAAACAGTTAATAGAATCTTCAATTACTGATGATGGTACTGAAAAATATAATGTAAAATAAAGATAACCCCTGAAAATAGTTTTCAGGGGTTTTTATCTGAAAAATTCTATATGTCTGATAATAAAAATAAAAGCTCTGACATCTTTTATTTTTTATAGGTTTTTTACCGACATCCGAATTAACCGTTATTCCTCAAGAAACTATAAACCAGAAGCTGGTTTATTCTTGCCTAATAAGCTGAAGTATAATACGTAACATATACTTAGTGGCTTTAAGTTACCTGATAAAACTATTATTCAGCTTTTCTATTTCTGGAAATTATTTAATGGAGTATTATTTATTGAGAAATCTCTTTTCAACCAGGTTGTAAAAAATAGTTGTTACAGGTATGATTAAAATAAAGATCGAAACAAATATAATCCATTGCCGGGTATCATTGGTGAGATCAAAGTTTTTCAATAAATAAAGGTTTGTAATTGCAAGGAGCGGTCCATGTATAAGATATAAGCTATAGGATATTTTTCCTAAAAATTCTAATGGTTTGTTTTCAAGAATAAGGATTGATTTTTCTGTTGTTTTTTTATAAGTAATATTTCTACTTTTTATTGAAGAATCTGGTTAGACTTTGATCATTACAGGGATTCAGAAAACAATCTTGAGCCTATATACTCAATATTAAAATTTGGAATTATGAGGAATCAGTCTTAAGATGTAATATTTAAAATAAAAACCTCTGAAAATCAAATGATTTCAGAGGTTTTTTGTACCCAGGACCGGGATCGAACCGGTACTCCTAAGAACTGGTGTTTGAGACCAGCGCGTCTACCAATTCCGCCACCTGGGCTTGATGTTGATGACAAACCTGATGTTTGTTTCAAATTGGTGTGCAAATATAGGAACTTTTTTCAATGTTCAAAAGCTTTTTGAAGAATTTTTTTAAAAATTAAGTTCCAGACCATCGTAGGCAAGGTGTATTCCGGATGGAAGCTCCTTATCTTCAATATCATGCAGTCCCAGATGATGACTGATGTGGGTTAAAAATAATTTTTTAGGTTTTAGCTCTTCAAATAATTTAATAACATCGGGAAGGATAAAATGAGCAGGATGGGGATCAAATTTTCTGATGCAGTTTAAGATCAGAACGTCCAGATCTTTCAGTTTTTCCTTCTCTGTTTCAGAAATAAAACCGGCATCCGTAATATAGGCAAGCTTCTTAAACTTATAGCCGAATACGGTAATTTTATAGTGAATGACCTCTACAGGAGTGATTTCCGTATCCAATACCTGAAAAGGTTTATTTTCAATTTCATGAAGTTCAAAAGCAGGCGCTCCGGGATATCTTACATCCGCAAAAGCATAAGGAAATCTGTTTTTTATTTCATGAGCCACTCTTGAATAGCAGTAGAGGGGAACATCTTTTCCACTCTTAAAAATCAGTGGCCGCATATCATCCAATCCGATGACGTGGTCATTATGTTCATGGGTAATCAACGCAATGTCTACGGTATGTTCGTGGTTGGTAAGCATTTGCTGCCTGAAATCCGGTCCGCAGTCGATCAGTATTTTTTTATTTTCCTCCGTAGTAATCATCACGGAAGAACGTAAACGTTTGTCTTTGGGATTTTCTGAAGTACACACTTCACATGTACAGCCTATAACGGGTACACCTTGTGAAGTACCGGTTCCTAAAAATTTCAACTTCATTTTGTTTTGAGGTTGGTTTAATTTTGGTAAATTTACAAAAAATTTCATGTCCTAATGTATCAGAAACTAACTCCTAAACAAAAAGCATTAACAATTAATCTAGATCCTACTATTTATGGTACTTTCGCAGAAATTGGAGCAGGGCAGGAGACTGTTCGCCACTTTTTTAGAGCAGGAGGAGCTTCCGGTACGATTGCTAAGGCAATGTCTGCTTATGACAAAGATTTTAGTGATGCCATCTACGGAAAAGAAGTAAAAAACAGGTACGTTACCCAAAACAGGCTTCGCAAAATGCTTCGATATGAAGTAGCTTTGATTGAAGAGAGAATTTCAAGAGATAATAATCCGGATAGAAAATTCTTTTCTTATGCCAATACAGTAACAACTATCAATTTTGATAAAACTGTAAAAGGTCACGGCTGGGTAGGGATCCGTTTTCAGACTAAAGAAAATGAAGATTACAATGAGATCGTTATCCACGTAAAATTCAAAGAAAATGATGCTACCCTTCAGCAGGAAACTTTAGGAAACCTTGGGGTAAACCTTATTTTCGGAGCCTTTCATTATTTTGACAATCCGAGAACTTTAGTAGAATCTCTTTACGATGATATTGCAAAAGATAATCTGGAAATTGATATGATCGACTTCAGCGGACCCGCTTTTGCTTACGTTGATAACAGACTGATGTCTCTTCAGTTGGTAAAGAATGGAATGACTGATGCAGTGATCTTCAATTCTCAGGGAAGTAATATGCTTCCGGCAGATGTTTTGTACAAGAAAAATATTTTCGCGGTAAGAGGAAGTTTCAGACCGGTAACGAAAGTCAACATTGATATGCTTAAAAACGGTATGGATATGTTCTTCAAAGATGCTACCTGTACCCATGAAGAAACAGAAGTCCTTATCGAAATCACTATTTCCAATCTGAGAGCAGACGGAGATATTGATGAAAGAGATTTCCTCGATAGAGTAGACATTCTTGCCAAACTGGGGTATACCGTTATTATTTCAAACTTCTCTGAATATTACAGACTGATTGATTATTTTGCCTCTTACACAAGTGGAGATATCGGAGTAGCGATGGGGGTAAATAATATGTTGATGGTATTCGATGAGAAATATTATAAAAATCTTTCAGGAGGAATTCTTGAAGCATTCGGTAAGTTTTTCAGAAACGGAATGAGAGTATACCTGTATCCTTACAAAGATCCGGAAACTCATCAGCTGTTGGATTCTTCCAACCTGAAGGTAGAAGAAAATCTGAAAGAATTATACAAATATTTCAAACACAACAACCGTATCGTAGATATTACGAATTATAATCCGGAGTTTTTGGAAATTTATTCCAGAGAAATATTGAGAAAAATTGCATGTTGTGTGAAAGGCTGGGAAACTCAGGTTCCGGAAGGCGTCGCAGAAATGATTAAAGAGCGCGGAATGTTCGGATATAAAGAAGAACTTTCCCTAAAACAATTCTCTTAAAAATATAAATACAATGTCAGAATTAAAGAAAAGACTTTCCTCAATTCTTGAAAGTCCCAAACATAATACAGAAGAAAAACTTGAAAAAGTCTGCCACCTGTTGGATCAGGAAATTCCTTACTTCAACTGGACAGGTTTCTATTTCAAAAACGGAGATAAGGATGAATTGATTTTAGGCCCTTATGTGGGAGCACCTACAGATCATACAATTATTCCTTACGGAAAAGGTATCTGTGGTCAGGTTGCAGTTTCTAATGAAACATTTGTAGTTCCTGATGTACATGAAGAAAGCAATTATTTAAGCTGTTCCATTGATACGAAAGCAGAGATTGTAGTTCCGATTTTTAAAGACGGAAAAAACATTGGCCAGATTGATATTGATTCTCACACCATCGATCCTTTCACGAAAGAAGACCGTGAATTGTTAGAATGGCTTTGTAACGAAGTTTCTAAGATTTTGTAATCGAAACTTACTGTAAAAAAATAAAAACTCCGGCTGTATCAGCCGGAGTTTTTTATGGATTGTTGGTAGTAATCACAAACATGATTAAAGGCTCATCTCCCGTATTTTCAATAGAATGATAGCCTATAGAATTGATAGCCGTAATATCACCTTTTTGAAGTACTTTCTTACGTATGGCTCCATCGGTTCCGGTTCTTTCACGGTATTCTCCGTTTCCATGTACCACAACGTACAGTTCCTGTTCATTTCTTTGGTTGTGTGTGTGAAACCCGGATTCATCACCATTGTTCAGTAAAACCATATAGGCGGCCAAACGATTATTGGCAAGTTCTTCCTGATCAAACATCTGTATCATGTATACCGTACCGTTTCCTCCATACATATTTTCGCGTTTGTCTACACGTGTAATGGTTCTTTCTTCTTTTTCAAACGCCATTACATACAGGTGAATATATTTTGAAACCTCCTGTAGTACGTGATCAAATTCTGCTCCTTCAGATAATATAACTGTACCAGACATGTGAATTGAATATTTAAAGTTTAATGTTTAGGGTTTAAAGTGTAAAGATGAGGTGAAAAACTAACTTTGCTGCATTGAATGAATTTCTGTGAGAAGTTCTTTAAAATAATTCTCGCATTTGGCAATATGGGTTCCATACCAGGAAAATGCCTCTCCGTCTACGATCATGATCTTTTTATCAGGATAAAAGGCCTTTAGTTCATCAATATGTTTTTCTTTAAACGGGAAGGGTTCGGACGAAAGCATAATGACATCCGCGTCTGCCAGGTCTTCAGTGGTGATTTGAGGATAACGGATTTTGTCTTTAAAAATATTTTCAAAACCAATTTCAGTTAAAATCCTGTGAATAAAAGTATCGGAACCAATGGTCATATAAGGATTTTTCCAGATAAGATAAGCTGCTTTTATCGGAGTTTCCAGTTTTGCCTGATTCAGGACATCATAAATTTTAAGATTGAAAAGCTGTGCTCTGTCTTCCTTTCCGAAAAGCTTTCCGAGATTTTTAAGCAGATAATAATTGTCCTCAATCGTGTCAATATTGGTTACCATTACCTTATAATCGTCCATCAGAGCTTCTACCTGTTCTTTTACATTTTCTTCCTTATTGGCAAGAATAAGATCGGGTTGTAATGCTTTAATCTTCTCAATATTGATATTCTTAGTTCCTCCGATGACGGCAACATTTTTTATTTTATCCTGAGGATGAATACAGAATTTTGTTCTTCCTACCACTTCATTTTCGGTCAGTCCAAGGTCAAATAAAGCCTCAGTAATAGAAGGTACAAGTGAAACGATTTTCATATTGGCATGTTAGATGATGCCTAAAATTACAAAAGTTTTCCGGTTAAGAAAAGTCCGGCTACGGTAAAATAGATAATAAGTCCGGTCACATCCACTAATGTTGCTACAAACGGAGCAGAAGAAGTAGCAGGGTCAAGATTTAATTTCTTTAAGACAAACGGAATCATAGAGCCTGATAATGTTCCCCACAATACAATGGCAATCAGGGAAACAGAAACACTCAGTCCTACGTATACCCAATATTGTCCGTAATCAAACAAGCCAATCTGCTGCCAAAGCATAATTCTGATAAATCCGATCACTCCTAAAATTGCTCCGAGACATAATCCGGAGATAATTTCTTTTTTCATGACGTACCACCAATCTTTCAGACTGATTTCCTGCAGCGCCATGGCTCGGATAATCAACGTTGCAGCCTGAGATCCGGAATTTCCTCCACTGGAAATAATCAATGGAACAAATAGAGCGAGAACAACTGCTTTTTCAATTTCTTTATCAAAATATCCCATCGCAGAAGCAGTCAGCATTTCCGAAACAAATAAAATAATCAGCCAGGTAGCTCTTTTTTTAATCATTTCTGTCCATGAAGTCTGGATGTAAGGAAGATCCAATGCTTCCAATCCCCCGAACTTCTGGATGTCCTCCGTGTTCTGCTGTTCAATCTGATCGAGAATGTCATCAATAGTCACAATTCCTACCAGAACACCGGCTTCCGTAATAATAGGAAGAGCACCACGGTCATACTTTTCAAAGTAGGTTACCGCATCTTCTTTGGAAGTAGTGGTGGTAATGGCTACAAAATGATTGTCTGTGATATCGGAAACCAGTGTGTCTTCTTCTTCCAGCAGTAAAGTTCCGATGGCAAGGTCATCAATCAGGCGGTTTCTTTCGTCTACCACGTACAGGTAGTTCATGGTTTCCACTCTTTTTCCTACCTTTTTGATCTGCTGAAGACATCTTTTTACGGTCCATTCCTTACGGATCTGGATATAATAAGGGGTCATCAGACGGGCAATCGAATCCGAGTTGTATCCAAGAAGCTTTAAGGCAATCCTTCTTTCCTGGGGGTTAAGATGGTTGATAGAATACTTGATCAGCTCATCCGGGAAATCCTCAAAAAGAGCCGTTCTGTCATCCGGAGTCATGGCATTCAGGATTTCAGAAACTTCATCGCTTCCGATACTTCTGATGGTTTCTTCCTGAAAATCAGGGTCAAGATGAGAAAAAACTTCTGCTTTGTATTCTTTCGGAACCTTCAGGAACGCGAGCAGCCTCTCGTCAGCAGGAAGTTCGCTGAGAGTTTCGGCAATATCGGCAGGGTTGAAGATAAGTTCGTCTCTAGAATTCAAAACGTGAAATTTTTTGGATATGCAAAAATAATTCAAATTTTTAAGACTGAGCAATAAACTGGCAAAATTAAGGATTAATTAAAGTTTATGGCTTCAGGATAAGAGCAAAAAAAACACCCGCCGAAGCGGATGTGTAAAAATTAAATTTTAAATTCCAATATTCTTTACATTGGTTCGCATTCTGAGGTGGGAATGTAGACGCAGACAGCATTTGTACAGCATTGGTATGGTCCGCAATCTGAATTGTCACCACACTTTTTTATTCCACTTCCTTTAATGTTTTTTTGTTCCAGCCTGTTCAGCCTCTTAAGATTTGAATTCTTCATGGTGATCAAATATAGTTAAGATTAAGGCTCTATCGGACAGTCATGATCAAGACATTCTCCATTGCAGCAATATCCCACAGAACATGGTCTTGTTATACTGCATCTGAACGGTGCTAAACCGCCATTAATTTGCCTGGCGGCTTCCCTGCTGAGTTTTTTTAGATTTTTCATAGCGTTATAGTTTAGATTTAATGTCAGACTAAAATAGTGAATATTTCTATATTATTCCTTTGGGGGTGAAAATATTTTATTATCAATCAGTTATTTATTAATGTTTTAAATAAAAACACCCACAAATGCAGGTGTCTGTAATGATCATATATTATTCCAGAGGACATGGATTAACAACACAGGTGTTGTGACAACATGATCCGCCCGGACATTCATAATGCTCTGTACATCTTTTGAAAGGCCCGCTGCCTTTGATTTCCTTTTGTACTTGTCTGCTGAGTTTTTTTAGATTTTTCATGAGTTTGATTTTATGTGGGTTAGTTTAGTTTTTATTCAATACAGATGAAGGGTGAACAGATTCCAAAACAGCACCATCCGACAGCACAAGGATTCGTTTCGCTGCATCTTTCCATGGATCCGCCATTAATTTGTTTCGCTTTTTCCCGACTGAGTTTCTTTAAATTTTTCATGAGATTTTGGTTTTAATGTTAGTCTAAAATAGTAAAAAATATTTAATAAATCATTATTTGGTGAAAATATTTAATTGTTAATCAGTTGTTTATAGTGTTTTTTAAATAAAAAGCACCTGTTCTTAAGAGTGAACAAGTGCTTTATTTAACATGAAAATATTTATAATTCGGGACATGCGTAAGCAATACATACTCTGTGACAGCACGAGCCTCCTGGACATTCAAAATGATATTGACATTTTTGGAGGCGTATGATACTTCCCAGGATTTCTTTCTGGCTTTCTCTGCTCAGTTTTTTTAGATTTGAATTTTTCATAATTATTTAGATTTAAGATAAAACTAAACTAATGAAAACTGTCAAATCACTGGTAGACATGGAGATATACTACAGGTTGAAGTCTATAAATGTATTATGAATGATAAATGATAAATGATAAATGATAAATGATAAATGATAAATTTGTCCGATAAGCCATGAATCTTCCTGACAAAATTCACGATTGACTTGCGAAGCAAAATTGACTATTGATGATAAAAGGCTGTGTGTTTCAACCTTAAACTTAAAACCTTAAACCCTAAAGCTCTGCTTCCGTCGGTTTCAGCTTTCTCAGTTTTTTTATGATTCCTTTGATCGCTCCTTCGGTTCCTATTTTAACAGAGTTGGTGGTAGAACCCAGCAGGCGCATATTTTTGCGGTAGGTATCATGATCGGTTTCGGTGACAAGCGTTCCGTCAGCACCAAAGAGTTTCATACTCACAACCACCTGATTGGAGAAAACATACTTGCCAAATCCTACTTTGAAATATCTCACTTTGGAGACAATAGCAAAATCTGCATCATTGTTCAGACAGTAATCGGCAATAGTTTGTTTGTCTATACTGTCGAAGGGAACCTGAACTTCAGCGCGGAGCATTTTATTTCTTCTGTTACTGAAGTTATCGGTAACGGCATCAAAGAAAGCGTTGTTGGTAGGGTCTTTTATTTCGTCAATATCAGGCTCTACCTCAGGATTGAAGTAAAGAACTTTTTTTATTTTATCATCAGCATTCTTCTGGGCTTTTACCGAAGTAAATCCGATGAATAAAAAAGTAGTAACCGCTGTAAAGAATATAATTTTTTTCATTTGTAATTCGTATGCAAAATTACTGCCTTTTCGTTGGATTGCATACAATTTGTTAAGAAATTTTTAACATTTTTTTCTATCAAATTTGATATATGAAATCAATAATGTTTGCAGAATCAAAAAATAGTCGTAATTTTGCACCCGTTACATAATAATCATTAAACAATATTGGAATGTACTTAACAACAGACAAAAAGCAGGAAATTTTCGCAAAACACGGGAAATCTGCACAAGACACAGGAAGTGCTGAAGGACAAATCGCTCTTTTCACTTTCAGAATCAATCACTTATCTCAACACCTAAAGGCTAACCGTCACGATTTCAACACAGAGAGATCTCTAGTGAAATTGGTAGGTAAGAGAAAAAGTTTATTAGATTACCTTAAAAACAAAGATATCGCAAGATATAGAGCAATTATTGCTGAACTAGGTTTAAGAAAATAATCTATAAAGATTTTCAAAATAAAAAAGCAACTTCGAAAGAGGTTGCTTTTTTGTTTTATATTACAAAGAGTTTTAATAGCAAAAGGTAAATTCCTACGGAATGACAAACTACATGGATAGACCATCGTTACAATTGTGTCATCCCGTAGGAATCCCGCCGCATTAAACCAACAAGAAAAGCATCAACAGAAATTCAATCCTGACCAAAAATATCAACTGAAGGTGCGATAATTCCCCTCCCTTGGAGGGGTGGCGGAAATTCAAAGAATTTTTGACGGGGTGGTTTACAACATCACTACTCAGCCTTCTTCCCAATCTTCCCCAAATGCGTATTCTGAAAGCTATCCGGATACTTCAAACCGTACCCCAGAATTCTGTCAAACGCAGAGTGAGAAAACAAAATAGCTCCGATCATTTGTAAATAAGACAGTGACAAGGCTGTTCCCGCAAAATAAACAATGACAGCTACTCCAAAATGATGGAAGAGATTATAGCAAAAAGCGCCCACTTTTGTATTCACTGTATCCCAGCATAGAAATGTCCGGTGCAAGGAAAAGTCCGGCAAACCACCACCAGGAATATCCGGTCTGTGCAAAGGCATAGATTCCTAACAGTAGAAATGCGGCATATTCAAGCTTTAACTGTATTTTCATAATAATATAGTGTCTGTTGATAAGATAAGTTCTTTTTTCTGATGAAAAGTTACATTTTAGAATTGGAAAAAGGAAAGCGGAATACCATTGAGATATTCCGCCTATACATTTTGATTTGAATTTGATTTTAATGACCTGATTTGGTTTCTGTAGTTTCTACATGACCCAGATATTTGGTACAGTAAGCCCCGAATATCAGAATAACCAGATAGCAGAATACAGGGATAATAAACGAATGCTGTACTCCAAACTGATCTGCAAGATATCCCTGGAATATCGGAACAATAGCTCCTCCCAGAATCGCCATTACCACTAAAGAAGATCCCTGGCTGGTATATTTACCCAATCCTGAAATCGCCAGTGTGTAAATATTCGAGAACATGATAGAGTTGAAAATTCCGATCCCTAAAATACTGTACATCGCCAGCTCTCCATGATTTACCATAGCAGAAATTAACAAAGCAACATTGATGGCGGCAAAGATGGATAATGTTCTAGCCGGAGCTGCTTTACCTATGAAAAAGGCAATAAAATTAAGGATGATAAACACAATGAAAAAGCTGATCTGGCTGAAAGTAAGATTGACAATACTGAAAATCACAAGGAAAACGGCTGCTGCTGCTCCCAGCATATATAGAGCCTTTTTTTGCTGACTTAAAGACTGGTTTAAAGAAATAGCTCCGAGAAAACGGCCAATCATCGCTCCTCCCCAATATAAAGAAAGATAATTTTTACTGATGATCTCATTAAAACCCATAATCTGTGGCTGCTCCAGGAAACTGATGATAAAACTTCCTACGGCAACTTCTCCTCCTACATAGCAGAACATGGCGAATACCCCGAATTTCAGGTGGCTGAATTCAAGGGCTCCCCAACCTTTTACAATCTCCTCTTCTCCCATCTGGAATGAAGGAAGTTTAACTCTGGAAATCAATAAAGCAACCAGTAAAAGGATACCTGCAAAAATAAGGTAAGGAATTCTTGTCGCTACCGCACTGAAAGATCCGTCCGGAGAAGAGAAAAATTCAAAAATAAGATGACCTCCAAGTACCGGGGCAATCGTTGTTCCGAACGCATTGAAAGCCTGAGTCATATTCAGTCGGCTGGATGCAGATTCTTCACTTCCCAGCAGTGAAACATAAGCATTCGCGGTAATCTGCAATACTGTAAAACCTAGTCCTAAAATAAACAAAGCACCCAGAAACAGAGGGTAATATGAAAACGTAGCTGCCGGGTAGAACAGAACACAGCCCAATGCCGCGAGAAAAATTCCGAACAGAATTCCTTTTTTATAGCCTAATTTATTGATGGGATCTCCTTTGGTAATGGAGATGATGAAATAAATCAGTGATCCGATAAAGTAAGCTCCGAAAAAACAGAACTGTACCAGCATGGATTCGAAAAAGGTAAGATTGAATAGTTGCTTCAGATACGGGATCAGGATATCATTCATACAGGTGATGAATCCCCACATAAAAAACAGCAGGGTAATGGTAATCAACGGAACCGTATAATTCCTGCTTTGAGATTGTACTTCTTTATTAATCATAAACATTTATTTATCTGGATAAGGATAGTTCCTTAACTTTTTTAGCCTACAGCATTGTAATTGGTGAAGTAGGGCAAATATAGGGATCAGCCTATTGGTTTGCAATAATTTTACTAATTTTTAAAATGAAACATATACTTTTTTCAGATCAATGTGTTATTTTCATTTTTTGAGACAATAATACAAAAACAACAGGATTTTTCAATACATTATCCTCAAAAAAGTACTTTTTATTTTCATAAATGGTGAATAAGTTCACATTAATGATATAAATTTTCAGACTTTCATCAATTGATAGCCAATTTTTTGTATTTTAAGCGCCTATTTAAGCAATCGAAAAATTTAATATATCATTATTATATAGTACCTTTGCAAACGAAAATTTAAAGAGTTTAAATATTAATCATACTCAATACGGAGTATAAAGAAGCAAATTTATGAGTATACCTCAAGCGTTTACAGAAACGATTATCCTTGCAGACGGCAGGGAAATCACTATTGAAACGGGAAAGCTGGCTAAGCAGGCTGACGGATCTGTAGTGGTGAAATGTGGTGGAACTATGCTTTTAGCAACAGTTGTAGCCAACAAAGAAGCAAATCCTGGTGTAGACTTTTTACCATTAACGGTAGATTACAGAGAAAAGTTTTATGCAGGTGGAAGAATTCCTGGAAATTTCTTCCGTAGAGAAGCAAAACCATCTGATGATGAAGTGCTTACAATGAGATTGGTGGACAGAGTATTGCGTCCTCTTTTCCCTGAAGATTTCCACGCAGAAGTACAGGTGATGATCTCATTAATTTCTTACGATAAAGAAGTAATGCCTGAAGCATTGGCAGGTTTGGCAGCTTCTGCAGCGATTGCCATTACAGATATCCCTTTCAACGGACCAATGTCTGAAGCAAGAGTAGTAAGAATTGACGGTCAGCTGGCTGTTAACCCAAGTTATGAGAATTTATTAAAATCAGATATCGACATTATGGTTGGAGCTACTAAAGACTCCATCGTAATGGTAGAAGGAGAAATGAAGGAGATCTCTGAGCAGGAAATGCTTGAAGCCATCAACTTCGCTCACGCTGAGATCAAAAAACAGATCGAAGCTCAGGAGAGATTAGCTGAAAAAGTAGGAAAATCTTTCCCTAAAAGAGAATACAACCACGAAGATCACGATGAAGAAATTCGTGAAAAAGTATGGAAAGAGTGCTATGATAAAGTATATGAAGTAGCAAAAACTCCATCTAACAAAGAAGAAAGAGGAGAGAAATTCAAAGCGGTTCTTGCAGATTTCTTAGCGCAGTATGCTGAGAATGAAGAGGAATTGGCAAGAGTAACTCCTTTCGTTAAAGTATATTACCACGATGTAGAGAAAGAAGCAATGCGTCAGATGATCCTTGAAGACAATATCCGTCTTGATGGTCGTGATCCTCAAACGATCCGTCCGATCTGGTCAGAAATTGATTACCTTCCGGGAGCTCACGGTTCTGCGGTATTTACAAGAGGAGAAACTCAGTCTTTGACGGCGGTAACTCTAGGTTCTGTAAAAGATGCGAACATGATCGACAGCGTAATTACGCAGCACGACGAAAGATTCTTCCTACACTATAACTTCCCTCCATTCTCTACTGGTGAAGCAAGACCTTTAAGAGGTACTTCAAGAAGAGAAGTAGGACACGGAAACCTGGCTCAAAGAGCTTTAACAGCAGTAATTCCGGCAGAAAACCCATATACAATCAGAATTGTTTCCGATATCCTGGAATCTAACGGTTCTTCTTCAATGGCAACAGTTTGTGCAGGTACATTGGCATTGATGGATGCAGGGGTTCAGATTACAAAACCTGTTTCAGGGATTGCAATGGGTCTGATCACCGATACAAAATCAGGTAAATTTACTGTACTTTCTGATATCTTGGGAGATGAAGATCACCTTGGAGATATGGACTTCAAAGTAACAGGTACTGCAGACGGTATCACAGCTTGTCAGATGGATATCAAAATTCAGGGACTTTCTATGGATATCATGGAGAAAGCTTTGATGCAGGCTAAAGACGGAAGATTACACATCCTGAACAAAATCACAGAAACAATCTCTCAGCCAAGAGCAGACGTGAAGCCTCACGCTCCGAAAATGGTGGTAATGGAGATTCCAAAAGACTTCATTGGAGCTGTAATCGGACCTGGTGGAAAAATTATCCAACAGTTACAGAAAGATACGGATACGGTTATTGCTATCGAAGAGATGGGAGAAATCGGACGTATCGAGATTTCTGGTACAGACAGAGAGAAGATCAATGCTGCTATTGCAAGAATCAATGAGATTACTTTCGTACCGGTTGTAGGTGAAGTTTACAAAGGTAAAGTAGTGAAAGTAATGGACTTTGGTGCATTCGTGGCTATTGCTAAAGGGACAGAAGGACTTCTTCATATTTCTGAAATTGAATGGGCTCGTTTAGACAAAGTTCCTTATGCAGAAGGTGATGAGGTAGAAGTGAAGTTCATGGGTTACGATGACCGTAAGAAAATGAAACTTTCCCGTAAAGTTCTTTTACCAAGACCTCCAAGACCGGAAGGACAAGGTAGACCTGAAGGGCAGAGAAGACCAGAAGGACAAGGCAGACCAGAGGGACAAAGAAGACCTGAAGGACAGAAGCCACAAGGTGAAAAGCCGCAAAGCGAAAAACCTGTGGAAAACCAAACTCCATCTAACGAAGCTTAATAAGATTCATTCTTAAACATAAAAAATCCCTCAATTTGAGGGATTTTTGCTTTTTATACCATAAGTTATAAGTTGGAAAACGCAAAGGCGCAAAGTAATTTTAATTTTATATTGATTAGGGCGCAAGAAAATCGAAGATTTTCAGCAAGCATATTGTTTTATTTTTTGCATTTGCTTTGCCTGCCCAATCGTGAGAGACTAAAATACAGGTACAGTTATTTGGTGCTCAATTTTATCGAAGATAAAATCTTTGCGTCTTAAAGACAGTATTTTATTTCTCCTTCTTGGCGTCTTTGCGTTTTCCAACTTCTTACAATTAATTTCCCACTCTCTGCTTCAGATCCTCCGCGCCTCCTGTTTTTCTGGGCTGACCGTTTTTGGAAGAACCAAAATTGTAAGTATAGGAAATGGTTGCCACGCGTGTATCTCTTTTTACGGCAAAGTTTTCTAAATAATCATTGTAAACTGTCTGCCCCTTGATATTGCTGGTAAAGAATACATCTGTAAATGACAGTTTCAGAACACTGTTGTTCTTAAACTTCTTCTGAGCTCCGATATTAAGATACCAGTTCGGGCTCACATTCAGATAAGCATAGATTTCTCTGGCTTTGTAATTTCCGGTAAGTTCGGCAGTGAAGCCATTGCCCAGTTTAAAGGAATTAATACTGTTGATGCTGAAGGTAAAATTCCCTTTATTATTGATCTGTGTTCCGGAGACATTTCCGGTATATGAACCATAGTAGAAATTGGCGCTGTTGTTCATTTCCCACCATTGGGTCACCTTTACAGGAGCAATCAGGTTTAACCCGAAATAAGAAGCAGAATTGAGGTTTTCAATGGTTTGTACGGTTACTACCTGCCCGTTTTCTACAACAGGTTTTAAGATGTCTGTGATATTGTCAGAATTCCTGCTGTAGCTTAAAGTGGCAAAATATTTATTACTCAGACTGTAGGTTAGCTCATAATTCATTGTGATTTGCGGGTTCAGATCAGGGTTTCCGGCTTTCAGGGTGGTAGGATCAAGATAGAATTTAAAAGGATTCAGCTGGTTGTAGCTTGGTCTTGTAATTCTCCTGCTCAGATTAATTTCCAGATTACTTTTCTCTGTCAGATCGTAACTCAAAACAGCGCTTGGAAACAGTTGGGTATAATTTCTTTTATTGATTTGATTGGTGGTAATCTGAGTTCCTTTTACATTGGTATTTTCAACTCTTACACCTGCTGTAGCTTTGAATTTTTCCCATTTTTTGGACACATTTCCGTACACTGCATTGATATTTTCTTCATATATAAAGTGATTGGTTTTCCCGAGATCCGGAATAGGGACACCAGAACTGGCATTGAAGAACTTCAGATCATTATCTGTTTTTACAAAACTGGTTTTTACTCCGCTTTCCAGCTTCCAGTCGTTGCTGAAATTTTTCGTAAGATCAGATTTTAAAGAATAGATATTCAGTTTTCCGTCCATGTCACCCTTGATAATGTCAAGGTTGTCTGTACCGCTGGAAATATCATGGGTACTGGTATCAAAGCGCTGTAAAGATGAGTTGGAGTAATTGATATAGTCAAAATCGGTAGAAATATCAGACCCCAGCGAATCAATCGTGTATTTATGATTAAGATTGAATGAAACATTGGTCCAGCGGTCATTCGATCTGTTGACCGTTGTGAATGTGCTTTCCGGAAGATAGCTGCTGCCCAGCGTGACGTTGGAATTATCTCCGTTGATATTGAATTTGTTGGAAACCAGCCCTACAGAAAATCCTAGCACATTCTTGTCGTTCAGATAATAATCCATTCCTGCTTTGGCCACGTGGCTGTTGAATTTGAATTTCAGATAATTATCCTGTACATATGCTTTCTTAAAGGTATTGGCTTCATAAAAATTTCTGTCGAGAACCAATCCGTTGTAAGCTTCCCTGTACGCAAAGCTGTAATTTCCGAAAATATTGATGTTTTTATTTCTGTGGTTGATGCTGAAACTGTTGTTGTTTTTCACATATTTACCTGATCCTAAAGAGCTGGAAATAGTTCCGTTAGTCCCTTTTCTCTGTTCCTTTTTAAGCTTAATATTGATGATGGCGGATCCTGCAGCATCATACTTTGAAGATGGATTGGTGATGAATTCTATCTTTTCAATGGTGGAAGAAGGGATTCCTTTCAGGTAATTGGCAAGATCAGTTCCCGTCATCGGTGTATTTTTACCATCGATCTGAACTAGGAGATTTCCTTTTCCACGAAGACTGATATTATCGTTATTGTCAATATTCACTCCCGGAGCTTTCTCCAGGACTTCAAAAGCAGAATTTCCGGTGCTGGCAATACTGTTTTCAACATTCATGATCATTTTTCCATCCTGCCTTTCGATGAGAGGTTTGGTTTTCGTAATGGTAACGCCTTCAATGGATTTTACATTAAGATCAATAGGATTGAGGGTCTTATTTTCGGTTAATGAAATATTTTCTGAGTGATAAACCTCAGTACCGTTTTTATTAATTTTTACCTGATAAATTCCTTCTTTTAAATCATTAAAATTGAACTTGCCATTGCCGTCTGCAACTTCCGTTTTCATTAGTTTCTGATCTGCATCAAAAAGGTTAATTTCCATCTGATCTGCTTTATCGGATTTTATATTTCCTGACAAAGAGAGATTCTGCATGGCCTGTTGGGCAGAAATCATGCTGCTGAACAGTGTCAGCAGGCAGGCAATAATAAGTGAGAATATTCTGGTCATAGCGTTTTACTTTTTAGGGTTAAGACAGTTTTCTGAAATTTTCAGTAAAGCTGAATACATCACTTCCAGTTCTTCTTCCCTGATTCCCTTCAAAGCAGTTTTACGGTTCTTCTCTACAATATTCTGAACCTCTTTGATTACTTTTACCCCGGAATCTGTCACTTCCAGATTGGTTTTTCTTCGGTCTTCAGGATGAACTTTTCTGATAATGTATTCGGATTTTACCATTAAATCAATAATCCTCGTGACAGAAGCATTGTCCTTAAAAACAAGATCACCAATTTCGTTCTGGGTAATTCCCGGGTTTTCCAGAATCGCTTTGATGATAAGCCACTGATCGATCGTAATCGTGTAACCATGGGCTTTCAGCTGCCGCTGAGCATAATTTCTGTAGGCTCTGATTGCTTTGTCTATGTTGTAGAATATAATTGAATTTAACTTTTCCATATTTTCAGATTTAAAATGATGTATCAATTATTGATATATCAACTAATTAGTAAATCACCATTTTACTTTGTTACAATTCCTGAAAAATATTTTCAAAAAAAATTAAAAACTATCACCGGATTCTTTGGGTTTTGCCTTTACAGAAGCAGTTTCACGCCCCGAAGTAAAAGTTATATTTTCTATAGATCTGAATAATCTGTCAATCTGTTTTCTGGTGGAAACATCCGGAGCAACGTTATAAAACTCATTGATCAAATCTAATGAACGTGGTTTTTTGGGGTACTGGTTGTTGCTTAGAAAATTTTTCAAAGCCAGATTAACTTTATTTTCACCGATTAAATTACTCAGCTGTACCATGGCTGCAGCTCCTTTGGAATAGGAAATATGAGGAACATCTCCCGTAGCTTTATAGATCGGAACATTTTCAGACAGTCCTTTTTCATTGTCGTAGATCTGTTGATGTACTTTGATTCTTTCCATCAATTTTTCTCTGCCATGCATTTTTTTGTAGATCATCATTTCGGTATACATGGCAAGGGTTTCAGTAAGCATTACAGCACCTTCTCTGTCATCAGGGTTGATCCGACTGTTTCCCCACCAGAGATGGGAAAGCTCATGCCCGGCCAGTTCATTGATGACATCCTGTTTTTTGTCTGCCTGTATATTGGCGTGGAAAATCATGTCTTCCGGCATAAAAATCGAAGAAGGGTAAGCTGTAGCCGCAAAGCCTCTGGTAAAAGAAGAAATTTCTGCAAAATTGATGGTTTTAAAAGGGTATGGACCAAAGTTTTGCTGACAGTAATCTAAAGTAAGCTTTGCATTTTCAAGAAGGTGATTAACGTTTTCAAAGTGTTTCTGATGATAAAAGATATTGATGATAATCCCTTTATAGTTTTCACTTTTGATCTTATATTCTGCTGATGAAACGGCAAACCGGAAAGGAATCTGATCTGCTTTATATTTGAAATAATGACGGCCGGACTGTGACCATTTATTTACCAGATCTCCTGTGCCTATGGCTGTTTGGTTACCTTCGGTAGAAACAGTCATAGTAAGATTGATAAAATCCCTTTTTTGTACTTCAGGAGCTTCCGGTTTCTTCAATTCCGTACGTTTTCCAAGGTTGAATTGGCTGCGTTGCTTTTCATCCTGAATTTCATTATCCTTTTCGTAACCAATCGTAGGATAATACCTGCTGATCCTCATAAAAGAGCCGTTTTCAATAATGGCATTGAAAGACTGATGACCGTTGACAGCCAACCATTGATAAGAGAGTGTAAAATTAAGAGAAGCTGTTTTACCTGGTTGAAGAGACTGTTGTAATGATACTTCGGTTATATTTTTATGAATCTTTGTCATCTCATTACCAAACCTCATTACAGCAGATTCAATTTTTAAATCCTCATTAAAATTGATCAGAACCTTATTGATGGGCTGGTTAGTTTGATTTTTAAGGGTATATTTTCCAATAATCTGATAAGCATTTTTTGAAGGATACAGTTTAATTTCTGTAGCAATGTCAGTGATGTCAGGTTGTGGAATATTCTCATATTTCCTGTATTTTTTTTCATAGTCTACAGAGTGCAGAATGGCCTGGTTTTCATTTTTTGGAACATAACCTTTCATAAACAATACTCCGGCAAAGATTCCTGAAATGAAGAGAAGAATACTAAAACCAGATGCAATTGCAGGTGTTTTTTTGAATTTTATAGTGCTGTTAAGTATCCATAAAATACTGATAATACCAGTTCCGAATAATAGTCTTTGAGCAAAGGCTTTTTCGTAGATTCCATAGCCGCTGAAATCACTGTAAGTTCCTTTAAAATCTGAAAATATTCTGAAGAGAGGATAGGTGATTAATTTTGCGGAAACGGGACCTGATAATACAAAAACGGCAAGAACAGAAACTCCAAGAGCAATGAATTTATTGGGAATCCTGTCATTAATTAAAAGAATCAATCCTGAAAAGAGCATTAAAGGGAAAGTATTGAAAAGAAAAACACCGAGATAAGCATTCCAGTCGATATGAAAATACTGGTAAGCAGCCTGAAAAACAATTCCCTGAACAATTAAAATTCCGGTAAAGAAAAACAGGAGGAAGCTGATGGAAAGAAAATGTCCGGTTAACCGGTTTTTGGAAAAATAAGTGCTGTTTTCAATCAGATAAAATCCTGAAGACGGGCTTCTCCAATACATATCATTCAGAAAATAAGCTGAAATCAGTAAACCGAGCAGATGAAAGTTTTCCGAGATGGTTGTTGCCATAAGGCCAGACCCGGCATACTTCTGCGGAAGACGGATTCCCTTTTCAATTTCGGCATACATTTCCATCCCAACGCAAAATAACAGCAATATGGAAACAGCAGGAACAGCAACACTTTTAAAGAGATAAATAAGGTCTGTTTTGGCAAAAGAAAGTACAGACCGGAATGAACTCTTCCAGCTAAAATCTGAATTTACTGTGGAATAATCCGCTTTATTGGTTTCAGATAATGACAGAGCAATTCCTGATATTTTTACTTTTCGTCCGGAAATACCGGAGAAAGAAAACAATCTTAATGAAAGAAGGAGAAGTCCTGTTGAGATCATGAAAAATAGGAGCCTGTTGAACAAAAGATATCCTGTAAAAGGAACCATCTGACTATTTTTCTGATGTGCCGTAAGACCACGGGCTTCCATGAAATAAGCAGATAATCCAAACGGATCAATCAATGCTGAAAACTGCTGTGTTTCCAATGACTGCGGAAGACTTCCGGCCATAAAGGGCGAATTGGAAAACAGTAAAATGATCATATAAAAAACATATAGAAGCAGTCCGCCTACAACAACCAGCAGTTTTCTTTTTACAGTGAATGCAATGAAAAACAGAAAACTACAGACAACCAGACTGTTGATGAAACCAAATATAAACAAAGGATAGACATAATGGATGATCGCAAAACCTTCCTGCATTTCACTTCCGGTGCGCATCACCTGACCTGTGATAAATCCGGTTATCAGTAAAGAAAAGCTTAAAAATGTCTGTAGAAAATACACATAGAATTTCCCTTTCAGATAGGCGGATTTTGACAAAGGAAATGAAAACAGAATACTGTCAAATTTTGAATCCTGATCTTTAAAAAGCAGCTGTAATGCGTAAACAGTCGCAAAAAAAATCACGGCAAGGCTCAGCATCCCGGTCATAAAACCGATGGTGTAAGGAGAGTTTAAATAAATACCTTCTCCTACCGAAAGATTAAACTGGCTGCCACAAAAAATACCGACAGCTACTAAGAGTAAAGCCACAAGATAGGCGAGCCAGTGCTTGGAGGAGCGTCCGGCTTCGAATAAAAATATCGTATTCATGATTAAGGTTTTTGGGTAAGTGTATGGAAATAAACGTGCTCCAGCAGAGGGGTTACGGCGCTGAAGTCTTTCGGATATTCTTCGGAAAATACAGTGATATGAAGCGCTCTTTCCAATAATTGTCTGCTGATGATTTCATAGCTGGAATCATAACTTTCCAGTTCATTTTTATCAATGGGTTTTGACCAGATTTTATTTTCCAGCTCTGCAATCAGTTTTCCGGGATTTCCTTTTCTGAGAATCTGCCCGTGATTCATCACTGCCATTTCTGAGCAAAGGTTTCTGACGTCTTCAACAAGATGCGTAGACAGAATAACGATAACCTCCTGGCTGATGTCATTGAGCAGAGTATTGAAGCGGTTGCGTTCCTCAGGATCCAGCCCTGCAGTTGGTTCATCTACAATGATTATTTTCGGATCACCTAACAAGGCTTGAGCTACCCCGAAACGCTGTTTCATTCCGCCCGAAAAAGTATGAACTTCTTTTTTAGCAAAATCGGAAAGGTTAACCTTTTCCAGCAGGCTCAGGATTTGATTTTTACGTTGATTCTTATCATTAATTCCTTTCAGAATGGCAATGTGTTCCAACAGATCGTAAGCAGGAACTTTGGGATAAACTCCGAAATCCTGAGGCAGAAATCCAAGATTCTGTTTAATATAATCAGGATTTTTAATGATGTCCACTTCATTGAAAAGTATTGTTCCGGAGGTTGGTTTCTGAAGTCCGACAATAGTTTTCATTAAAGAAGATTTTCCGGCTCCGTTCGGACCAAGCAGCCCGAATATCCCGTTTTTAATGTCCAGTGAAATGTCTTTAATAGCCTGGAAACCATTTTTGTAGGTAAGGCTAAGGTTGTTGATAGATAATGTATTCATAACGTTGTGTTTAGGGAATAGAAGGACAGGCGGCCTTCGGCAGCTGGTGTAGGGTTTTAAAGTTTAAAGTTTAAAATTTAGGGTTTAAAGTTTAGGATTGGGTATTAGCTGGAAGTTAGAAGCGGGATTTTTACACACCTACCCTCAAACTCTCTAACACGTAACTCGTACCCCTAATCTCGTCTACTCTTTAAATTCAAGAATATCTCCCGGCTGGCACTCCAGGATTTTGCAGATGGTTTCAAGGGTATCGAAGCGGACACCTTTGGCTTTGCCGGTTTTCAGGATAGAGAGGTTGACGGGGGTGATCCCCAGTTTTTCTGCCAATTCTTTACTCTGCATTTTTCGTTTGGCAAGCATCACATCTAAGTTGACTATAATTGGCATTTTAAATAAATAAGTCTTGTTCGTTTTGCAAATGTAGTCCTTGCTTAAAGATATTAGCAAGAAACAGACAAAAAATTCCAAGCATAAAGTGAATAAACACCAGTCCCCATATGATACTTTCTACTTCCACAAAGAAACTCGCGATCATCACCAGTGGAAACGGGATGAAAATATTGTACAGGTAAAATGTCTTAAGCCGAATGATATTTTCCTCAGTAAACAGTTTTTGCCGGAAAAATACTTTGAAAACCCTGGCAGATAACCAGAAAAAGATTCCATAAGCGATAAGAACCGACATAAAAGAAAATATCATGTAAGGGTAATTGTTTTCGATATTCAGAAACGGCTGTTCTGTCAACGGATAATTGATATGAAGGAACTGTCCTTCTTTATAAGGGGTAACCGAAAATCCTGTGATCAGACAGAATAGGGAATACCCAAAAGTGATTAAATATCCCGCCGAAAGTATGGCACAGATATAAAATAAGATCCTTGAAATAATCTTGGTCTGGTTCATGGTAAGAATAGTATTACTATTGCAAATGTATAATTAATTATCGTAAAACAATAATTTATTTAAATAAAATTTTAATTCTTAAATTTTGAATTCATCAATAATATAAAAAAAATAACGTGTTAATCACAGTTTTTAATTAATTTTAAATAACAAAAAAGTTGATCAACTTATTCCTTTAAGTAATACTCAAAAAATGATTATAAGGTTTTCTTATTGATACCCTCCGACAGGCTCAGGGTGAAGAAACTGGAATACCAGCCGAAATTTTTAAGCGCTGTCAGGCTGAGTCTGTCGAAGCCATTATTACTAAAAGGGATAGGTCAAAAAAAAAGAAATTATGGCTTACAGTACTGAACTTGCCGACCGTGTACGTGAACGGCTTTCCATGGAAAATAATATAGAGATCGAGGAAAAGAAAATGTTTAGCGGACTGTCTTTTTTGGTGAACGGAAAGATGTGCATCAACATCAGCCATGACAATCTGATGTGCCGCTACAATCCCGAAATGGAAGATGAGGTTTCGGAAAAAAAAGGCTTCCTGCCGATGATCATGAAAGGGAAACAGTTAAATGGATATTGCTACGTTGAACCCATTGGTTTTAAAAAAGCAGATGATTTTGAATACTGGATCAGAATCTGCCTGGATTATAATCCGATGGCGAAGGCGGCGAAGAAGTGAGTTTTTGGGTTTGAGAGTGAGAGAGGTTGAGAGTTTGAGGGTGAGAGTGTATGTAAGAGTGGGAGAGATGAAGTTCACCAATCCCACCATTCTTCACTGATCATTTATCATTTATCACTGATCATTTATCATTCATGATGATACAGTTTTTCTCTGATCTGAATTAATATTTTTGTTGTTTTCTCAAGATCCGGTTGGTTGGGTAGAGTGGAAGTGGAATAATGATTTTCTATAGATTGAATAAGATCTTCTGCCTTTTGCATTACACTTTCATAAGATTGGTTGCCAGCTTTAATATCTAACAGTTCGTCGCGGTTTTCTACACGGACCTTCAGTGAACCGGTTTTAAAAATCTGTTCACAAGACTGCAGCAAACGGATGGTGTGCATCATATTTTTGCTGTCGTAATTTTGTCCGTGGGTCTGATTGACATTGTAACGGTCTTCATTACGCTCAGCCACCCATTTCCAGTATTCCCTGTAGTCTTTGCAATACACAGAATAAGCATCCAGATTGCAAAACAGATAAGCAACCGGTTTTTCATCTTTAGGAACAGAGGATACAGAAACCTGATTGGCTTCTTCATTCTGTATAACTCCTTTATATCCCAACGTTCCCGATTCATCATAAAATAAAGCATACATTCCCTTGGTATGATCAATGTTTATCAATCCACAATTTTCCTGTGAGAGACCACCCCGTCCACCAGAGGAGGGCAATTCATTCAGCCATTTTTTCAATGGTACAGCGCCTTGTCCCTCAAGAATGAAGCAGAAATCCAAAATAGATTTTCTCTCTTTATCAATCGGATTTACAATCTTTTTATTGAGACCTTTTGCCTTTTTAATCTGGGAAACGGCATAGCCTGCAAAGGTATCTTTGCATAGTTTTGACACAAAATCCTCCGTTTTCAGCAGATCCATCAGCGGATGCTTATATTGAATGCAATCTTCCGGACTTGCCAGGATTTCCAGGATATTAGGATTATTCTTCTGCAACAGTTCTACAAACCTCCCGATTTCATAATAGGTAATATCATTCGTCTCATTGGAAATCTGCGGAACAGAATTCAGCCCAAAGAAATCTTCCTTCGGCAGATAATACACCCCGCGGATATCCGTATCCGAATTCTCTGTCGCCAACCCAAAAGCTCTGCTTCCGGAAATGGCTTCGAAGAGGAGGAGGTTATTGTTTTTTAGGTCTTGGATGGTCATTTTAGCTAATTACAGATTTTTAGATTAATTTTTTTGATTCCAGTTTTTTAATTAAAAAATTACGTTCTTCTTCTGAAGTACTATCAAGAATGAGTGTGAAGCCTTCAGGATATAGTTTGGCGTGGACAAGATTCGAAATGTTTTTCCAAAGAGAATGATAACGGTCAGAACATTCAATAATGAAATCATAATCTGGAAGACCTTTTGAAATTAAACTAATATTCTTTGTATAATATCCTATGGCTGGAAGGTGTTTGTAATCTTGATACTCCTCAAAAAAAGCTTGTTGCTCTATAAAAGTTTCAAAAAATTCAAAATAAAAGATATAATCATTGCTGACATTATCTTTTATAGCAATTCTTCCATCTTCCGAAATGCAAAGTCCATCACAAATAGGGAATAGAACTTGCTCTTCACATAGAAAGGTTTTGATTGTCTCATGCTCTTTTAATTTGACAGGGTTGAAAATATGAATAACATTATTATTTATGATAAGTCCGGAATATATTTCTTGAAATCTAAGGATCTCAGAATAATTTTTGATGGAATATAAGGATAAATGATTTTCTATCTCCTTTTTATCAATATAAAACTCGTCTTTTCGTTCTTTTCTTTTTAAAAAATTAAGAGCTCTTTCAGATAGTTGTTTCATAAGTTATTATAATTGTAATATCTCCCTAAAAACCCTCTCCATCTCGCCCTTATCCGCCTTTCCTCCTGATAAACCTTTCGATTTCTCTTCATTCTCACCGATTGTTTTCTCCAGAAAATCAAACAGTTCCCAATCATTCGGGTGGTAATAAGATTCTCCTTTGGTTGCTTTTAAGGCAACGAGATCTTCTATTTTCCGTCTGGTTTTGTTATCTGTTAAAACAAGCAGTTCACTGAACAGTACAGGAGGAACCGTTCCTTTTTCTATGATCCATTTTCCTGTTAATGTGGTTCGTAAACAATAAAAATAACTTTTTAATTTTACTTCATCAGCTCTGCAGGCTTCCAGATATTTCTTGCTCATACTTAAATAATGATAAGAGACCGCTACCGGAGAAAAGCAGGCATCTGCCAAAGGTTTAAAGAGTTCTACAAACTTTTCATCCGCTTTATAAACGATAGGAGAATAAAACCAACTCAGCAACGCTGCGTTCGACTTAAGTAAAAGGTGAAAAGTCTTTCTCAGATCCCAGCCGGAACCGTCCAGATCATCTTCTGTCATAAATTCTATCGTTTCATCCTTATCCCAGGGAGAAAGATACCAGTCTTTTTCATGACGGTATATAAAACGTATATCATAATCACTGTCAGGAGATGCAAAACCCCATGCTCTGCTCCCTGATTCTACGGCAAGAAGCACTTCTATGCCTCGTGCTGCTTCAACTTCTTTTATTTTTTCAAGTATTTTTGGTGTCATTGTTTTTGTATTGATGATGCAAAGTAATGGGTGAAGTGCGCAATGTTCTTACGTTGTATTTTTGCGAGATTCGGGAGTCGTGATTCGGGTTGTGAGGTGCGAGGGTTTGATAGTTATAGAGATGAGAAAGTTTATAAAAGTATGATTTTTAGCTTCCTGCTTCAGGCCTCCAGCTTCCAGCCCTTAAAAACTACAGACAAACACTGCAAAATTCTTCCTATTTTACTAATATTGCATTTTTCCATTTAACATAAGTATCAACATCCATGTTATCATCAGAATTACAGCATAAAATTGATTTTAAAACAAAGCCCTTAGGCGCACTGGGACATCTTGAGCATATTGCCCACAAAATAGGAATGGTACAGAAAACTATTTCACCGCAGTTATTGAATCCTCATATGGTGGTTTTTGCAGCCGACCATGGGATTGCTGCTGCAGGAGTAAGTGCCTATCCACAGGAAGTAACCTATCAGATGGTGATGAATTTCCTGGGTGGAGGTGCTGCCATCAATGTTTTTTGCAGACAGAATGATATTAAGATCAAAATCGTGGATGCCGGAGTCAATTTTGATTTTCCGGATGGATTGGATCTGGTAGATAAAAAGGTTAGAAAATCCAGCCGTAATATTCTGGAAGAACCTGCCATGACCTCTGAAGAATATCAGCAGGCTCTTAAAAACGGAAAGTCTGTGGTTGCTGATATTGCGAAAAAAGGCTGCAATATTATTGGCTTTGGAGAAATGGGAATCGGGAATACTTCCGCGTCTTCTTTGATGATGAGCAAGCTCTTTGATATTCCAGTTACCCATTGTGTAGGACGTGGAACCGGATTAAATGATCATCAGCTGGACAACAAGATCAGTATTTTAAAAGAAGCTATTGAAAAATATCCGGCTGAAATGACTGAGGATGAAATCGCACAGACCTTTGGAGGATTAGAAATTGCCCAAATGATTGGAGCCATAGAAGAAGCTTATCACCACAATATGCTGATTATGGTAGATGGATTTATCGCCACTGTTGCTGTAGCCACCGTATGGAAAAAGAATCCTGAAGTATTGAATAACTGTATCTTCTGCCATGTAAGCAATGAAAATGCCCATCCTCAGCTGTTGGGACTGATGAGAGAACAGGCTATTCTCAATCTGAATCTACGCCTCGGAGAAGGAACAGGTTGTGCATTGGCCTATCCGATTATTCAAAGTGCTGTTAACTTCCTGAATGAAATGTCAAGCTTTGAAGACGCCCATATTTCCAACAAATCATCTTAACTTTATATAATAAGAAAGGGGCAATGAAGCCCCCTTTTTATCTTAAAATCAAATACTTAATAAGTATGTTCAACATCTTTCCCTGTAAACATCATTCTTACAGGTTTATTTTGAATAGCATCCTCATTGAATTTATATGAATTGAATATCTGCATCGTAGGAATATATCTGTATAAACCATCATCTACCATATACAGTTTCCCGGTATTGGTGTTTCTTACCAGTTGTGTTCCTGAAGTGATGTCAGCACCTCTTTCTCCGGTATAATCTTCTATATTTACTTTAAAAACCAGATAGGCTTTACCCTGAACAGCAAACAGATTATTGATCACTGCAAAAGATTCGATACGTCTCAGGGTACTTTCAAATACAATGTATAAAGCTCCTGTCGCATTATCCTGAAAAAACTGTCCGTCACGAACCCTATAGGCTTTAGGCTCTGAATCTTTTAAATAGAAAGCGACTCCTTCATATTCATAGCCGTCTTTTCCATCTCCCAGCTCATTCTTGTCTCTGGTGTAGAAGTGTGTTTTTTTATCACCATTGAAGTACCTGTAAATAGGAAAGCTTCCTGGCTCATCACCATTATAGCTGGTACCGAGATTTCTTTTTTCCCAATTGCTTTGTCCCACTAATTCATTAGGATTAGTCGTTAAAACAAGATCATTAGTTCCTGTGTGAAACCATCTTGTAATAACCGGACCGGGTCCGTCTGCAGAACCTAATAATCTCTCCTGAAAATAATAGTCCAGGCCAGAATACGATTTAGGAAGTTCGGATGGTAATGGAGAGGTATTGTACAGGTGTTTTTTGGTAAGATTACTGTAAAAACCGTAAATAGGATTTGTTAAATAGAAAGATTTGGACCAGATTCCTGCAGGTGGAGGAGTTGGGGTGTCAGGAGTATCTCTGAAACCTCCTTTGGCTAGCATGTTACTACCAGATGCATTTAAAGCCTGTGCTTCCTTTACATTGTCCAGCTCATCACCGGGAGCTGAACAGCTTACGATGGATATAAGGCATAATCCAGCGAAATACGCTTTTTTCATTTGTTCTTTTTTCATGGTTATTATGGTGCAAAACTAAAAATACTTCAGAAATAAAAAGGATAAATTTCAGGTGATAAGATTCATGTTTTCTATTTTTTTAACCGATCTCTTTATCGTTGTTAAAAGCTTTCCTAATTTTACGGAAATTGATTAATCCAATTTTTGTTAAAAAAGAATAGATGAAAATTCTCAAGAATGAACTGATTTACTTTGCGACAGCATTAATGTTTTTCACAAGAATCCCGGTTCCGTTTACGATTCCTTACTCCAGTGAGATTATGAATAAATCCCAGAAATATTTTGCCTGGGTCGGACTTTTGGTGGGGGTAATCAATGCTGCGGTGCTTTATCTTTTTATGATCCTTTTTAACCTCGAAATAGGAATTGTTGTCATGATGATTTCAAGTGTTCTGCTGACAGGAGCCTTTCATGAAGATGGCTTTACAGATATGTGCGACAGTTTCGGAGGCGGATATGGAAAAGAAAAAATTCTGACGATTATGAAAGACAGTAGAGTAGGAGCATATGGAACCATAGGGATTATCTTACTTTTTGCTTTAAAGTTTTACAGTATTCAGGCTTTGGGAATGGCTGATCCGTTGGGTGTTTTATGCATTGTTGTTTTAGGTCATACGGTAAGCCGGTTTATTTCAGGAACGATGATCTACACTCATCAGTATGTCACTGATATTGATGTAAGCAAATCAAAACCTCTGGCCAATAAACCTTTGGATGGAATGGCTTTGCTGGTAGGGTTTATCAGTGTGTTAGCTGCTTTTACCCTGTTTCCGGACTGGCATTTGATTTTTGCTTTTGCGCTCGCGTATTTAGGGAAAATATATATGGGCTGGTATTTTAAAAAACATATCGGCGGTTACACGGGAGATTGCCTGGGTTCGGTACAGCAGGTTTGTGAAGTTTTATTTTATTTAGGAACAATCATCGTATGGAAATTCATGTAATCCGGCATACTGCTGTTGCAAATCCGGAAAACCTATGTTATGGTTTTGCTGAAATACCTTTACAGAAAGGATATATCGAAGATTTTAAAATGTTGGAAATAGACAAAGATTATGATGTAATTGTTTCAAGTCCTTCTCAACGCTGCTGTCTTTTAGCCGATTTTTTTAAGTTTGATTATCAGACAGATGAAAGACTTCGTGAAATGAATTTCGGGAGCTGGGAGCTCAAAAAATGGACGGATATTCCTGAAGATGAAATTAATCCATGGTACAAAGATTTTGTCAATGTTAAAGCTTCCGGAGGTGAAAATCTTCTCGAAATGCAGACCCGCGTCCTCAGCTTCTGGCAGGATTTGATTTGGAAAAAAGATAAGGAGAAAGTACTCATTATTACCCATGCCGGAGTCATTCGTCTTATCCTTCAGGCTGTGCTTCAGTTTCCGCTAGAGAATATGTTTACTATTCAGATTGATTATGGAAAGAAAGTGATTATTCATGTGAATGAAGGAGTTTTTTCCGTGAAAAAGGTGAATGTATAGTGACCGTTCTTATTCAATAGGAACGGACTTTAGTCCGTTTAATAAAGATTACAATTTTCAAACGGCTTTAGCCGAAACTTAAGCTGTTTGTAATAGAATACATTAGGTAATTCTTGAATTTTAGAGGATGGATTCCTACGGAATGACAAGCTGTGTGGATAGACCATCATTACAAATGTGTCACATTCCGCAGGAATCCAGCCTTCTTTTACCAAAAGTACAATCCTGACCAGTCTCCCAACTGAAGACGTGAAAATTCCCCTCCCTCGGAGGGGTGGCGAAAATTCAAAGAATTTTTGACGGGGTGGTTCTCAACATTTCCCCAACCTTATCATCACAAAAAACGCCACCTGATACCATCAGATGACGTCATAGGATTTATTTAAAAACCCTGATAAAACTATCTTTTTCCAGACTTTCCAGTGAGAAATCAAAATCAGCTTCCGCTTTTTCTGCAGTAATCTCGCCTCCAAGCTCTTTGATAAGCGCATTGAAAGACATCGCTTCATACCATTGCTGGTATAATGCACTTGTTGCCATCGCAGAAATCTGGCTGTTTCCTGAAACATGAGAATGTCCGGCTCCGAAATTCAACAGTACAAAACATTGCTTTTCGTTCTTAGCTACAAGCATTCCCAGAATCATCTGCTTCTGAACAGAATTACATCTCGCTTCAGCAAAGAGATGGTTAGGATTCATCATATAATCGTAGGAAATATCATCTCCTTTTCCGATCACAATTTTATATCCACAGTTGGCATCTCCGCAGAAAACGTTATTCATGACCAATGTTGGTTCACAAAGCCCTTTATTGGCATAAAGATATTCAACAGCACCGTTAGGAGCAGAAGTCATATCTCCTGAATACATCAGTTGTCCGTTACCGTGGTTATAAGCGGCATTCCAACCTATTTTTCCTGCGATATTCAATCCTGAAAGATCAAGGTCATTGGCTCCCCATTGATCTTCCCAATAAATACCTACCGCCAGTCTGTCCGCATAAAAACGGGTTCCGGTAGGGATATTTCCTACAAACATTTTTTCAGAAGTTGGCAACGCAAATTCTATATTCTCAGGGAAATAAAATTTCTTTCCGGAAAGACTTTCATATTTCAGTTTCAGATAATCCATGATAAAATCATAATTGAACTGATTCACGTAAGTTTCCTTACCTTTTTTAGTCCATGATTTCCCGTTTCTGACTCTGTAAACAAAAGTATCCTGACCATACATTCTTGAATAACAAGCTGATAATGCTTTGAATAATGCAAACGGTGTTGCATTTTCCAGCCAGTGCCAGTCGCTGTTTTCCAGTAATGTATTGGTAGCATCATTCAAAGGATTTGAAATCAAAGGTTTATGATGCACTTTAGACAGCTTTGATATTTTGTTGATTGCTTTTGGTGCTCTGTTTTTATACGCCAGGAATAACGGCTTGAATCTGTTGAAAATTTCTGCCATTTTTTCCATTCCAAAGCTTTCAAACAAGTAGGTCGGATTGAAATTACTCTGCTTAATTAAATTAATCAGATCATCATTTTTGATTAAAAGCGTTGTATTAGTCGTTTTATAAATGACATAACGGAAAAACTCAACAGGATTTTCAGGATAAATATTATAAAGGTCAGCTATTTTTATAACCGCTTCTTTATTTCTGATATTTTCTTTTCCTGTAAAATCATATTCCAGCTCCGTATGTAAAACAGAAAGCAAATCATCAATGGTTTCTTCTTTTAAAGCAATACCTGATCTTAAAAGAGCAAGACATTTTTCCTGCATTTCTTCTGCAGAATAAGCTTTGATAACTTTAAAAGAAAGCTTCATATCGGGAACATTCAGTATTTCATCAGGAATATAAATTTCACTTTGGAAATCACTTCCATAGGTTGAAATATAATGTTTCAGCTGTTCAAAAAATAAATCAATTCTGGAAGTGTTCTTTATTTTATTCCAGGATTTGTGAAAGGTTTTATTCAAATCATTTCCATTCAGTTTTTCCTTTGCATAATAAGAAATGATCTCACTTTTTGCCCACAGAGCATCCGGTTCAATGATGAAACCATCATCAGAAAGAAATGGCTTTTCATAGGATTTTCTGGCTAGTACAGCATTGAATAATTGTAGTGTTTTCATTGTTTTAATTTTAAAAAATAAGTGAGGAGTAGATTCATTAAAAGTGAAGGGTATAGGAACTCCTTTTACCTATAGTTTATAAAAAGCGGGGAGTAATTTATCCAAAAAATATAGGAACTCCGTTTGCCTTATAATTTGTAAAAAGGCGGAAAGTAAATCTGGAAATATAGGAACTTTCTTTGCCTTGAGTTTTTTCTTTAAAATAATTTTTTAGTGCTGTGAAACTTGGGTTGTTGTTTTTATTTAAACCTTACGGGTTTCTAAAACCCGTAAGGTTTGAGTACACTTTTAAAAATTATGCTTTTCTGAATTTCTTCTTTTTCTTCCACGGAGCATTCTTCTGCACGTCTCCTGCCATGATACATCCGTAAGGCATCACTTCATCCAGAACTTCACAAAGTCCGTATTCTTCTATCTGTGCTCTAACGTTCTTCGCACTCTTATAAGCGCTCGGAAGTTCAGAAATATCAACTTCATTGGAGTAGAATCGGATATCCAATCCTGCTGTTTCCTCATTGAAGATCTCCTCGGTTGTCTTATGAGCCAAAGATCTCTTATGCTGGCTTCTGCTGAAATTTCTTCCAGCTCCATGTGGTGCAAAACCTAAGTTTCTTTCGTTCGTTTTTCCCTGAACAATCAATACCGGCTCCGCCATATTCAACGGAATCAGTCTTGGTCCCGTAATATCAGGCATGAATTTATCATCCAGTGGAGTAGCTCCTTTTGCGTGGTAGAACAGGTCTCCATCTTTGAAAACGAAGTTATGTTCGTTCCAATATCTGTTTTCCTTCTCCATTTCCAGCTTGTTCAGCACGGCATCATGAAGAGAAGTATGGTTTTCTTTCGTCCATTGTCTTATCAATTGCAGTGCTTCCCAATAAGATTTTCCTTCTTCAGTATCATAAGGGATCCAGGCGTTTTCTCTTAATGTTTCAGGGGAAATTTCCTGTCTGAAACGGTTGGCAACCTTCATTCCTTTATCATATAAAGCAGCTCCCGGTGCTCTTGATCCGTGATGGGTTACCATCATGGTATTACCTGTATTCTTAGAAATTCCAACGAATAGGAAATGGTTTCCGTCTCCCTGGGTTCCCATATGAGAACGGGCAATGCTGATCAGTTTTTCATCATTTAAGAATACATTTTCTCTGAAAGCATCCATCAGTTCCTGAGACATCGGCATCTGTTCACCTCTTGGTCTTCCTCCATATCCGAAATGCGTTACGGAATGTGCTGCATCCAGGACATCTTTAGGATTGGTTTTTCCAAAATCTGTCAGCATCACTGAACAACAGATATCAGCACTATGGAATCCAGGGTGAATGGCATTTTGAGCCACTACCACACCTCCCACCGGAATCTGACCTTCAGGACCTGTAGGACAGGCATCAGGCATTAAAGCTCCGCCAACCAGAGTAGGGGTTTTCATCAGAACTTTCATCGTTTTGATTACTTTTTCCACATTATCATTTTCACTTTCGTGTTCTGCACGGATGTTGATCATAAAATCTTTAGCCGTTTCATGAAGTGGAATAAGATCAGGTTGTTTGAATTGTACCAGATATTCTGCGATCTGATCTTCATCCAGATTATTCTCATTGATATAGCTAATGGCATCTTTAAACCATTTTGCTGGTCTATATCCTAATTCGATTAAATGATTTCCATTAAATTCCATTTTGTTTCATTTTGATGATGCAAAGTAATATCATTATTGCGCAATAGTTTTGCGTAGATAAAGAAATTTTAATTATTTTTACAAAAATTAATTAAAAAGATGAAAAAAGCCCTTTGGCAGATTCTTAAATAGTATATAATTAAAAAAACAAGGCTTATGGTATTATTAGAACAGTTAAAACATTTCCCGGAAACGATCCAGTTTAATGATGTGATCGCTCATATTGATGAGCATTATGAATTTACTCCTACCGCATTTCAAAACGGTGATACCACTAATCAGGCCGGACAGAACAACGGTTCTTGCAAGGTTTTCAGCTTTGCAAGCATTAAGGATCTGACGAAAGAAGAAACACTTTGGCTGTTTGGTGAGTTTTACAGAGAGGATGTTTTGAAAAATCCTGAAGGAACTGATCATCAGAATATCCGGAACTTTATGAAATTCGGCTGGGAAGGAATTACTTTTGATGACAATGCGTTAAAAGAAAAATAATTGTAAGAAGAGCAGAAAGAAAAAGCAATTTTTTATTTAAAAACACCCAATCATTAAACACTAAGGTATGTCATCCAATAAAAATGCTCTGATCCGGTATAAAACATTAGATAGATGTCTTAAAAATAAATACAGGAAATATACGCTAGAAGATCTTATTGATGAATGTTCAGAAGCATTATTTGAATTTGAGGGAAAAGAATCTTATGTAAGTAAGAGAACTGTTCAGCTTGATCTTCAGAATATGCGGAGCGAAAAGTTCGGATACGAGGCTCCTATCGAAGTTTACGAAAGAAAATATTACCGTTACAGTGATCCGGAATACAGTATTCATAATATTTCTGTGAATGAAAGTGATCTGAAAGCAATGAATAACGCCGTTCAGATTTTAAAACAGTTCAAAGATTTTTCCATGTTCAAAGAAATGAATGGGGTTATTCAGAAACTGGAAGATTCTATTCACTCCACCAACCAGAAATCTATTATTCATTTGGATAAAAATGAACAATTAAAAGGCCTGGAACATATTGATATTCTGTACGAAAGTATTGCCAATAAAAAAGTACTTAAGATTCTTTACAAAAGCTTTACGGCAAGGGAGTCCAATATTTTTACGGTACATCCGCAGCTACTGAAAGAGTTCAACAACCGCTGGTTTCTGATCTGTCTTTATAAACAGAAAATGTATAATCTGGCATTGGACAGAATGGAAAGTATCGAAACAGATGATAGTCTTGTATATATTGACAAGGAACTGGATGGCGATGAATATTTCAAAGATATTGTTGGGGTAACTGTTTCAGAGTCTATGGATCCGAGGAATGTTATCTTTTGGGTAGATTCGGGAAATGCTCCTTATGTGAAAACCAAACCGCTGCATAAAAGTCAGGAGATCTTAAAGGAAGATCATGATGGAACGCTGTTTAAAATATGTGTTCAGATCAATTTTGAGCTGGAAAGATTATTGCTTGGGTTTGGAGACTCTCTGATTGTACATAAACCCAAAAAACTACGGCTGAAAATGGAGGAAAAGTTTAGTGCAGGCAGTAAAAATTATCAGAATCTGATTGTTCCCGAGGAAAACTAAATTATTTTAAATGTTCTATTTACAAGGCTTTATTGAAGATAATTTATTTTCACATTTTATCTTGGCTTGGAAATTGTATTATTAACTTAACAATACCAAATTAATTATGAAATCAAGAATATTTAAAGCATTAATTGCAATTATAGCACCGCTGGCGATAGAGTATATCGTGAAAAAGATATCTGAGAAAATAGATAAAAAACAGGAAGAAAAAGAGAGCGAAAAAAAGCAGATTACGGCTTAAACGTAAAAGTAGTTTAAATTTAAAATTATTGAAAAGAGACTGTCATAACCAGGTACAGTCTCTTTTTTTGTTAATGGATGTTTTTGATGAATGTTGAAAACCACCCCGTCAAAAATTCTTTGAATTTTTGCCACCGTCCGATGGAGGGGAATGTTTTCAGCTGAGGTATGGGTCAGGATTGTGTTTTTGGGAAAAGAAGGCTGGATTCCTACGGAATGACAAGCTGAGGGATAGATCACCATTCCAATTGTGTCATTCCGTAGGAATCTGAACATACTTATTATCCATTCTTTTTAGAGCCATGCTTCTAAAAAAACTTTTGTGACTTTTGCGGTTTCGGTTTCCCTACACAAAATCATAAATCCCATCTTTCCATCCCAGTACTTTGGAAGAGTCTGCCTTAAGCCAGTTTTTAAGGATTGTTGCATATACCTTTCTGAAGTCTTCCTTATAAATAAGATCGCCCTCGTTCAGATTCTGAAGGTCAGGAAGTGCGTTTAACAGCCCTTTTTTCTTAAGATTTCCGCTGATGAAGAACATTTGATTGGCGGTTCCATGATCTGTCCCATTACTGGCGTTTTGCGCCACGCGACGTCCAAACTCTGAAAATGTCATCAGCAGTATATTTTTAAAGAGTCCGTTGCTTTTCATATCGGCAACAAATGATTTTACCGACTCGTTGATATCATCAAATAACTTTTTCTGTCTGTCATTCTGATTGACATGCGTATCAAAACTTCCTACAGAAAGATAGTACACCTGAGTATTAATATCTGATTTTATCAAAGAAGCAACCGTTTTAAAATCTTTTCCTAACTGGGAATTGGGGTAAACCTGCTCTGTTTTTTTAGCTTTGCTTTTTTCAAAAATATAATCAGCATTATTGATGGTTGAGCCTAAAGTCTGATATAGATAAGACACCGTTTCATCATCGTGATGATGATCGTAGAGAGATTTAAAATACTTTTCCTGGCTGGTCTGATACAGCCTTTTAGGATCTTTAAAGGCAAAAGCTTTGTTATTTTCCCCTTTTAAAGCAAGACTTAGCATGTCATCTACTTCCAGCGCCTGAGTTGGGTGTTCACAGCGATAACATTCTTCATCCAGAAAACGGCCTAGCCAGCCTGTTTCCAAGAATTGATCACTTCTGCTTGCTGACTGCCAGATATCCATACTTCTGAAATGGGACTTATCCGGGTTGGGGTATCCCACGTTATTCATCACAGAAAGCTCCCCGTTATCAAAAAGTTCTTTAAAATAGGAGAGAGCAGGATTGATTCCCGCTTCATCGGTAAGCGGTATAGCATTCCGAATGGCCAGGGTCTTCCTTTCCTTGAAATAAATATCATTTTTAGCCGGAATAATGGTATTCAGGCCATCATTTCCACCTGTAAACTGAAGAACAACCAGAATGTTCTGATCAGGATTCAGGGCCTCGTCCAGAGTCATAGCCTTTAAAAAATTCGGCATCAGCAAAGAAGCGGTAGCCAACGAACTTATTTTGAGGAATTCTCTTCTTTTGATTAACATAATTTTGCTTTTAGGAGTTAAGGTGGCAGATAAAAGGTTGCAGGTAGCGGGTAGTAAGTTATGGGCTGGGCTGCATTACATTTTTTATAGCAGTAAATCAGGGGTAGGCAAGTTATACTGCGCAGCTATTACCTGCTACCTGCAACCTAAAACCTCCTACCTAACATAACTGGTATTCCGGAGTAGACATCAGGTTAATAATATTCATTTTTATACTCTTATCTGAAAAATTCCTTACAGAATTCATGTCCAGACTATGCGTATTCTGCAGAAGATAGTCTTCACAGTTTTTATGGGCGAAAAGCTTTTCAATACGATTCCAGTCGATGGTGATATTCGGGTTTTTAAAGCTTTTGTTTAAAGCCGTTTCCCTGGATTTCATTCCCATGTCTATGTCGTCATCCTGGCGGGGACTGTATTCCAAAGGTCGAAGTCCGGACCAGATTTGAGGAATCTGAAGCCTGAGCATCAGAGTAGAGCTGTCGATCCAGGATTTTCCATTCGGCCATCCCGATACATTGGGCGGATAAAGGAGCATTTGTCCCAATAATTTCTGATAAACGATGAGGTTTTCAGGATTTTGAATTTGCATAGGAAGAATTCGCATGATTCCTGCCATCAGTTCTACAGGGGACTTTATACGATTACCTATATTCTTCTGATCATAAAACCATGGGCTTGAAAATATCTCAGTCATCAGTTTTTTGATGTCATATCCTGAATTGTAAAAGTTTGCACTGAGTGTATTAACCATATCCTGATCTGGTTTTTCATTCACGAAGAATTTATAAATCTTCGTTGTAATAAACTGTGCCGTAGCTTTTTGCTCCAAAATAATATTTAAAACATCACTTCCATCAAAATTACCCGTTTTTCCCAGAAAAGTTTTAGTGCCTTCATCATGAAGATTTTTCCTTTCCTTAAAATTCCCTTCCTTATCATAGCTCCATCCGGTGAAAGCTCTGGCTCCTTCTCTCACATTTTTTTCAGTGTAATTCCCTCTTCCCATAGTAAACAGTTCCATCACTTCTCGGGCAAAATTTTCATTAGGATGATCTTTTTTATTCTGCTGATTATTCAGAAAGTTAAGCATCGCCGGTGATTGGCTTACCTCAAAAAGCAGATCTTTGAAATTGCCGAGTGCGTTTTTCCTGATCGTATTTAAAAGCTGTTTGTTGAACTTTGGATTGATCACTCTTGAAGCAAAGTGTCCATGCCAGAAAAATGCCATCTTTTCCCGCATCTGTTCCTTGCTGTTAACGATGGAGTTCAGGAAATTCAGGTTGAGTTCATTATTTTGTTCCCTGTTGATCCGCTGCATTTCTTTTTTCTTTTCTGCAGGAGCTGTACTGTTCATATAATCTGCTGCTGAAACCGGATCGGGTGTGTCGTAAGTGATTTCTTTGAAGCTTTCTTCTTTAAATAATTCATTTATTAACGTTTTACTATTTTTATTTTTCAAATCATCAATTTGATTAATACCAACACCAAAACCTGCGCGCCAAAGAAGATGCTTGTTTTTTAATAATGAATCAGCCATCATGGAGAATTTATTTTTTGATGTATTTTGAAGAAAAAGGTTAAAATGATAACGGGTTAAGGATTGTTAATATTATTTTAGGCTGGAAGCTGGAAGTTATGGTGTAAAGAAAGGAGAAATTTCTCTTTACTTTAATTATAACAGATAGGAGTTTCATATAACAGAATATTGCTTCAACCTTCCATCTTCTTGCTTCCATTTCTTTTTTTCTATAATTCACTTTTCGCTGTTGATTTTTTGATAAATTTTGTTAAACAAATATTTAAATTTTGTTAAAATTAATATATTGATATTCATTATATTATGAATTTTATGCGTGTTAAAATCAAAGAAAAATGCTTGCTTGGCATGATTTTTACATCCTCTTGTTTAGTAAAATTTAAAAATTAGAGTTATGAAAATGTTTAAACAAGCAATAGTACTGGCTGGTATTTTAACAGCAGGTATCGCAAGCGCCCAAAGTGCTCAAATGAACAATATGATCAAGGTAGGTGCAAATGTTGGTTTAGCAGTTCCCGCAGATAATCTTTCCGCTGCAGTAGGAGTGGATGTAGCTTACCAGAATTTGATTACACCAGGATTTGGACTAGGTATCGCATCAGGATATACTCACTATTTTGGAAAAGAGAACAACGGATATAAAAACAATGATGTAGGAGTAGTTCCAGTAGCAGCATTAATCAGAATTTATCCAAAACAAACCGGTTTCTATTTCGGAACAGATTTAGGATATGGTTTCTTAGTAGGAGATAAAACGGTTGCATCCAATACTAATGTTGAGAGAGCAAGCGGAGGCTTCTACCTAAAACCGGAGATCGGTTACCACAACAGAGACTGGAATTTCTTCGTACAATACCAAAAGGTTTTTGTAGGAACTAAAGGAGATTTGCCTGGTCAGGACTATAATGTGGGGAATATCGGTGTAGGATTCGGTTACAATATTCCATTAGGAAAGTAGTTAGATTTAATATATAAACAATTATTAACCAAAACCTTTTCACGAAAGTGAAAAGGTTTTTTTGTTCTGTGCAGGATTTACAAAAACAATTATTATATTTGGTAAAATTTGAGGTTATGATTCTGAATCCAAAATTTCCACTTTATTTACCAGGAGTAGAAAACAGTAATAATGATAGTGTTTCTATCATTGGAGCAAGTCTCCGTGAAGATATAACAATCTTAGGCTATTTTGTTTCCGGGAACGGAGGTCTTGAGATAAAAGTAGAAAATAAATATGCAACTAAAGAATATGCTTCCTTTTCAGATATTTTAAAGAAGTTTATTCAGGATAATCAGCTTGAAAATGTAAAACGTCTGGGAATGGCAGTGCCAGGTCCTGTATTGGACGGGAAAAGCAGCCCTGCACGATTGGGATGGCATTTAGATGTTGCTGAATATGCACGTGATTTCGGGTTTGAAAAAGTAGAAATGCTGAATGACCTGGAAGCTTCTGCCTATGGAATGGCTCTTCTTGAAGATAATCATCTTGAAGCTATTTATACCAGCGGACATCTTGAAAAAGGAAATGTAGCGGTTCTTGCGCCCGGAAACGGATTGGGAGAAGCGGGATATTTCTTTGACGGTAAATACCTGAGACCTTTTGCAACAGAAGGAGGACACTCAGAGTTTTCACCAAGAACCAACGTAGAGGTTGAATTTTACCAATTCTTAAATAATATCTACGGTATTGTAAGCTGGGAAAATGTACTTTCCAAGTCGGGATTATTCAATATCTACAGATTCTTAAGAGATGTGAAAAGACATCCTGAGCCGGAATGGTTAGGAGAGCGCCTTGCACAGGGAAATTTTGTGGAAGAACTTTATAAAGCAGCTATCGAGGAGAATGTATTGATCTGCAGAATCGCTTTAGATACTTTCCTTGAATTTCTGGCAAGAGAAGCGAACAACTTAACATTAAAATTAAAAGCTACCGGAGGATTGCTGATTGCCGGGGATATTCCACAAATGATCGCGGAATATATCGACAAGGCGAAATTCTATGAGAAATTCAAGATCAGTGATAAAATGGAGGAAATGCTTAAAAATACTCCCATTTATCTGGTCAAGCAAAATCACACTGCATTAAATGGTATAGCACTTTATACAGCTTACTATCAGTTATAAAATAAAGCTCCGAAGAAATTCGGAGTTTTTTTATGGGATGATATTATTCATGAAAATAATAAATTTTATTGATATACATCAATGAAATCTATCGAATAAGATGCTACCTTTGTCTCGTTAAATAAGTAAACAACTCTATTCAATGAAAAAAATATTTTTAGTAGCAGTTTTAGCTGGTGGATTAGCTTTCGGACAGTCAAAAAAAGTAGTAGCGTCTGATGTACACTGGTGGGGATATAAAGTAGCAAAATCTGAGGCTAGCTCTCACGACGGTACTGTAAAAGTAAAGTCTGGAGATATGGTAATGAAAGGAAACCAATTGGTAGGCGGAAGCTTCGTATTGGATATGACTTCAATCAGCTCTACTGACCTTACAGGAGAATATCAGCAGAAATTAAACGGACACCTTAAAAATGGTGACTTCTTTGAAGTTGAAAAATTCCCTACTGCAAGCTTCAAAATTACAGGAGTAAAGAAAAATAACGATAAAGTTTATAACTCTCTTGTAACAGGAAACCTTACTGTAAAAGGAAAAACAAGCCCAATCTCTTTCCCTGCCAAGATTTCTTACAGCAAAGGAGTAGTAAGCCTAGTATCTAATAAATTCTCTTTCGACAGACAGAAATTTGATGTAGCTTACAAGTCTACAATGCAGGATGTTTTTGTGAAAGATGATATTGATATGCTTGTAAAGGTAACTGCTCAATAAATTAATCAAAAAAAGATTATTAAAAGTGTAGAAGTTCTACACTTTTTTTTATTTTTGTTGAATTGTAAATAAAAAAGAATGAAAAGATTACTATTGTTTGCTATGGTGTGCGCAAGCATGTCATTTGTTTCTGCCCAAAAGAAATTTGATAAAGTGTCAAAAGTGACTTCATCAGAGATCAGATGGTGGGGGTATAAAGTGGTAAAAACCGAAGAGACTTCCCACTCAGGAACAGTAAAGCTGAAAAGTGGAAAATTTAACTTTGACCATACGGTCCTGGTAGATGGAGAGTTTGTAATAGACATGAGAAGTATGATGGCGGGTGATGTTTCTGATGAAGATCAGATCAAACTTACCAATGATCTGAAGAGCTCAAACTTCTTTGAAGTAAAAAAATTCCCTATTGCAAAATTCCATTTGACTAAAATTATTCCTTTAGCAAACAGTGAATACAATTCTACAGTGTATGGTGACCTTACCCTTAAAGGCGTGAGAAAAACAATTTCTTTCCCTGCGAATGTATACGTTACTCAGTTCACCACATCTATTGAATCTGCAAAGTTCTCCCTGAACAGAAGAGACTTTAAAGTATTCTATCAGTCTTCATTGAAAGATTATTTCATTAAGAACGAAATGGATATTCAATTCAAAGTGACTACAGAAATGCTGGATAACGAGAACAGAATTCAGAAGAAGAAAAAATAAGATATATTTTTATCAATACAGAAGAGCAGTTCGTAAAGACTGCTCTTTTTTTTATGCTTCATGACATAAAGATTAGAAGCTGTCATTCCCTTGTTTCTGTATTTTTCATAAATTAGTGGTATGAAAATTTATATCGTAAGCGGTCTGGGAGCAGACTTTAAGGTCCTTGAAAGAATAGAGTTTCCCAAACACTGTGAATTGATTTTTATAGATTGGCTTATTCCTGAAAAAAATGAGCCCTTCGATGCTTATGTCAAAAGAATGGCGGAAAAAGTAGATGATTCCGAGCCCTTCTGCCTGTTGGGATATTCTTTTGGAGGAATTATTGTGCAGGAGATCAATCAATTGAAACCTGCAGAGAAAGTGGTGATCCTTGGAAGTATAAAATCAGACAAGGAAAAATCCAGATTCATTAGGACAGGTGAGGTTACAAAAATTCCAAGAATACTTCCTGTAGGCTTATTCAACGACAAAGCAGCCAATGTGTATGCCGTGATCCGAAAGCTTTTTGATCCTAAAAATCCTAAACTCCTTCAATATTTTAAAGTGAGAGATCCTTATTACCTGAAATGGTCTGTAGAAAAAGTATCTGAGTGGAAGTTTGATGAAAACCCGAATGTCATTCAGATATTAGGCGATAAAGATATTGTTTTCCCAATCCGTTACTCTAATCCGAATTACGTGGTAAAAGGAGGAACACATCTTTTTCCGGCTACGAAATCCAAAGAAGTTTCCAAAATACTGAAAGAGATCTTTTTTGAAAAAATAGAAAATGTAACTAGTTAATATATTTTTTTAGGGGTAATTGTTTTAAAAATGTATTTTTTAAAGAATTTATATTTAAATTTGATGGGGTTAAATATAATTTTATGAAAGTAGGATTAAAGTGGATTGTTTCATTCTCAATAATCACACTCGTTGCAATTGGTGGATTGTTCTGGAATCCGGTTACAGATATTCCTGATACAGGAGAATTTTTAAGTGAAGATAAAATTGTTGGTGCCGATGTTGCCTGGATTTTGGCAGCGGCAGGACTTGTTCTGCTTATGACACCCGGGCTTTCCTTTTTTTACGGAGGAATGGTGGGAAAGAAAAATGTAATTTCTACCATGCTGCAGAGTTTTATTGCTTTAGGAGTGATCTCTATGGTCTGGGTAGTCGTAGGTTTTTCTTTGTCTTTCGGTGAATCTTTAGGAATTACCATTGCTGGCAAACATTACGGTATCATTGGGAATCCGCTCAGTTATCCATTTTTTAGCGGAGTAGGAAATCTTCCGCATAAACTGATGGCTCCCACCATACCATTTATCCTTTTTGCCTTGTTTCAGATGAAATTTGCTGTTATTACTCCCGCGATTATTACCGGATCTTTTGCAGAAAGGGTGCGTTTTATCTCTTATTTACTATTCATCGTTCTTTTCAGCCTATTTATTTATACGCCGCTTTGTCATATGGTATGGCATCCTGATGGTCTTTTGAACAAATATTTTGGGGTAAAAGACTTCGCAGGAGGAACTGTTGTGCATATGAGTGCCGGTTTTGCGGCCCTTGCAGGAGCTCTGGTGGTAGGAAACAGAAAGAATCCTCACCATGAGCCTTCCAACATACCATATGTACTTCTGGGAACAGGAATGCTGTGGTTTGGATGGTTCGGATTTAATGCAGGATCTGCTTTGAGTGCTTCTGCTTCTGCAGCTACAGCTTTTGGAACAACTACCATAGCGTCTGCCTCTGCGATGATGACCTGGATCTTTTTTGACAGAATAAACGGAAGAAGTGTTTCAGCTTTGGGTGCATGTATTGGAGCTGTAGTAGGGCTGGTGGCGATTACTCCGGGATGTGGTTTTGTAAGTATTCCGGAAAGTCTTTTTATTGGATTTATTACAGCGATCGTTTCCAATCTGATGGTAAACTGGAAAGTTTTAAAGAAAGTAGATGATACCCTGGATGTTTTTGCCTGCCATGGAGTAGGAGGGATTATGGGAATGATTCTTACCGCTATCTTTGCACATGGTGAAAAAGCAAGTCTGCTTCACGGGGGAATCGATGTTTTTCTTCATCATATAGCAGCCCTGGTTTTAGTTTCTGCTTTTACTTTTTTAGGATCACTCATCTTATATAAATTTACAAACTCACTGATTACATTAAGAGTTTCCGAAGAGTCTGAAAATAAAGGGCTTGATTTGTCTCAGCATGAGGAGTGCCTGCAATAGCTTTTATATTGTGATGATATGTTAATTTCATTAAAAATTTGAAGGTATATTTTAGGATTTATCATGTATCTTTGTTTTTGAGGAAAATGACGAATCATTTATGGAATCAATATCGGTTTTTGAAATTATTAAAGTAGGAATAGGCCCATCCAGTTCACATACAATGGGACCTTGGAATGCAGCAGCAGCATTTATCAGGATTATAAAAAGAGAAAGATCAATAGAAGAAGTTAAAGAGGTTTTTCTTGAATTTTTTGGCTCACTCGCAAAAACGGGGATTGGGCACGGAACTGATATTGCAGGAATGCTTGGATTGAATGGAGAAGATTTTAAAACCATTAATACTTCAAAAATTGATGAAAAGATAGATTACATCAAGAGTACTCAAACCATTAACCTTGGTGGTGAAAAGGTAATTCCGTTTATCTACGGACATCATTTGATTTTAAACATGAAAAAGAGCCTTGATTTTCATCCGAACGGAATGATCTTCAGAGCTGTTTTTGAAGACGGAACTGAACTTGTGCAGGATTTTTATTCCGTAGGAGGCGGTTTCATTGCCAGCCAGGAAAAAAACTCTATCCAAAAGCAGTGTGTACGTACATTGTATCCTTGTCATAAGGCTTCGGATATTGCAAAATATTGTGAAAAACTGGGATTTGATAAGATTTCAGATCTGATTTTTATGAATGAAGAAAGCTGGAGAACTCAGGAAGAAACGAGACAGGAGGCGCTTTATATCTGGCAGCAGATCAAAGAATGTATTTACAAAGGGGTCAATAAAGAAGGAATTCTTCCAGGCGGACTGAATGTTTCCCGAAGAGCCGCAGGAATCAACAGAAAACTGTTAGGAGATAAGATCTATAAAAATAAAGACGAATGGTTCCAGCAGGTAGTAGACGCTGAAGAGAACTTTACGAATATCAACAAATGGATTGCCTGTTTTGCACTGGCAGTGAATGAAGAGAATGCAAGTTTCGGAAGAATTATTACCGCACCTACCAATGGCGCAAGTGGAGTAATTCCGGCTGTATTGATGTATGCGCAGGCATTTACACCATTTACCAATGAGGATGATATTGTACGATTCTTACTTGTAGCAGGAGAAATCGGAACATTATTCAAGAAAAATGCAACCATTTCTGCAGCGATGGGTGGGTGCCAGGCAGAAATCGGAGTCTCTTCTGCAATGGCAGCTGCCGGACTTACAGAAATCTTAGGAGGAAGTGTAGGACAGGTATTGATGGCGGCAGAAATTGCAATGGAACATCATCTGGGATTAACCTGTGACCCAATTAAAGGGCTGGTACAGATTCCGTGTATTGAAAGAAATACAATGGGTGCAATGAAGGCCATTACGGCAGCCAATATTGCACTGGAAAGCGATCCTACGAAAGCAAAAGTAACATTAGATGAGGTGATTCTGACGATGTGGGAAACTGCCCAGTCGATGAGTGACCGTTTTAAAGAAACTTCTGAGGGCGGACTTGCGATTGCAGTTAACGTTCCGGAATGTTAATATAAATAACACTATTTTAAAAATAAAACCCTTAGCCATTACTGACTAAGGGTTTCTTAATAAAATAAAAGTAAAAACCGTCGGGCTTTTAGTATCATATAAAGAATTTTTATCTTAAAATTCCTCTGATTCTGTTGGCGTTGGAAATCAACTCTTCAAGGTATTCATAGTTTTCTTTTTCCAGAGCGGATTTGAATTTTCTGAGCTGAGTGATATGTTCGTTCAGAACATCCAGTACATTTTCTTTGTTCTGTTTAAAAATGGGAACCCACATTTCCGGATGCGATTTGGCAAGACGTACGGTACTTGAAAAACCGGAACTGGCAAGCTGGAAAATTGTTTCTTCTTCGCGTTCTTTTTCCAATACGGTATTGGCAAGGGCATAAGACGTAATGTGGGAGATATGTGAAATGTAAGCGGTGTGAACATCATGATCTTCCGCATTCATGTAAATCATGTGCATATCCAAGGCATTGACTACCTTTTCAACGGTAGCCAGAGCATCATCAGCCGATTCTTCCTTGTTGCATATCACACCCGCTTTTCCGGAGAAACTTTCAGCAATAGCGGATTTCGGACCATTGTTCTCTGTTCCCCACATCGGGTGAAATGCCACAAATCTTGACCGTTTCGGATGGTTTTTTACCGCATGTACAATGCCTGCTTTGGTGGAACCTGCATCCATTACAGTCTGCTGATCAGATACAAGATCCAAAACAGAAGGTAACATTTTCCTGGCAGCATCTACAGGGATAGCAAGAATAATCAGATCCGAATTTTTAATTCCATGCTCAAGATCTACTCCGGCATCGATGATCTTAAGATCCAATGCGTCACTGATATGCTGTGTATTGTTATCGATTCCGTAGATGAAGCTGGCCAGATTTTTCTCTTTTAATTTCAAAGCCATCGAACCTCCGATTAATCCCACTCCAATAATACTTATTTTCATCTTTTTACATTTTTTTAAATAAAAAAACCTCGTCCCTAGGACGAGGTTTTAAATTATATTCATAAGAATCCTATCCCAGAGCTGAGGTGAAAATTCTATAATAATATGTTCCGTTGTTAAAAATCACAGAGCAAAGGTATAAATATTTTTTAAATGAAACGAAATTTTCTTTTCTAAATTGTATAGGGATGGGATGAGTTGGCTTTTGATTATGTTTTTTAGGCTTCTACTATGACTTCTCCTTGTAATATTATTGTCTTTATTTCTCTCTTGTGAAGGACTTTTGTATGATATTAGTATAGTTATTAATAAGAGTAATCTATTCATATGCTTGAGTAATTACTTGAAATCTAATCTAATATCTGTAAATAAAGCTAATCTCCTTGAGGAGACAGTGAGGCTTCATCTTCTAACTGTCCATTTTCAACAACATTCTTTACAGGAGTTAATCCATAATAATTATTTTGTTCAATAATCTTTAATATTTCTGGATGTGCACCTGTTATATTGTAGAACGAAGTTCCTGCCTTTTGCCAAGCACGACTACTATTTAAAGGTTTATATTTATAAAATGCAGGACTTTCTATATTTGCTACATAAGCTATTATTTTTGCTTTTTCTTCAACACTGAATTTTTTAGACGGTGCTTCAGCAAAAATACCATCTTTGTCATCTTTGAATAAATAATTTAGGTAATTGCTCAATGCATATATCAATCTGTCATCATTCTCATTGGTGTTGTTAAAAACATAGCTTAATAAACCCTCCTGAATCTTTAATTTTCCTTGGCAATCTTTAGTGAAAAATATTTCACCTAGTTTTACTGCCTGCCAAAGTTGTCCTGATTCTGTATATGATTTGTATAGATCCTCTATAACCTGCTTATTTATTTTTTCTTCTTTATCATATCCAAAAGTAGTAACCAATTGTTTTAAGAAGTTTTTATCATGTGCTAGTAACCATGCTAAATCAGACTTACTATCATTAAATAGGTATTTATTGCGAGCTGCTATTTTATTTATATTTTCGAAACGTTTTTGTGTTAAATTTTTATCTTCATTCCATTTTGTAATGCTTACCTCATTTTGGATTTTTTTAACATTGTCTTCAAAATTTTTAGATTCGGGAAATACTTTTGAATAATCTGTAATTTCAGGAATTGCAAATAATTCAGTGATAAATTTATTATTTTTAACTATATAATAAGATTTAGGAGTCATTTCAGCATCTGAGTTTCTATTATAGGTAATTGACTTATTACAAAGATTATTGCCATCTAAATAAACATATTTAGTAGCCATATCATAATCAATCTTTCGGTTGAAAATATCAAATACTTTTTTAATAAACTCTTCTGTAGATGGAGACCTATAGCCTTTTTTGGATAATTCTGATTCTAATATAGGTATAGAGCAATCAAGATCAGTTTCGTTATAATTATAATTAGGATAATCTGTCTCACTTTTTTCTGCTGAGAAACCTGCCTGAAGTTGAGATTGAAGGCATTGAGGTGTTTCCATAGTTATATTTTTTGAATTATCAATTATTGTCTGTTCTTTCTTTTGACAAGAAGCAATAACCGAAAATGCTAAAATTGCTATAAATAATATACCCTTCATTAATTCAAAGTTTTTACATTCAGTGATTTTATGGTCTCTAACTTATAATAAATTGAAGTGAGCATTCCTAGAAAATCTATCAGATATTCTATACTTATGAATGGCTTATTTTATTAAGTCAATTATTTTATTATTAATCATTTTATTATAATCTCCTTCAAAAAGTCCATTTGTATACTTTTTGTAATATTCTATTTTTGATATTGAAAATTCAAAGTAGGATTTCTCTTCCTTCTCATAATATTTTCCATCTAAATAATTAGGATAATTTTGGTAATCATTATCATTTTTAATAATATACTTACTTGGTATTTCAACAAGAATATTATCTCCTGTTTCATAGATTTTTAAGATACCAGAATAATTAATATCAGATTCTTCATAATCTGGTTTCCAATATAATACCCTTTGTCCCAACGGGTATGAAACTTTATTTTTATACAGATATAATTTCCACCCAAAATGGTTTTCACCATTTATAGGAAAGAAGATGATATAGTTTTTAGAGGTATTTGAAAAATATACAATAGGAGAAGAGGTTTCTAGATCTTCATTATTGATTTTCCTAATTATAGCCTTCTCTATGTCATCAAAAACAAAAGTTATAAGTTCATATCTGTTTTGATCACTTCCTTCAATAAGGGTATTTGAGACAATGAAGTTTTTACAGTTTAATGTATAACTTGTTGATTCTGTACTTTCTTCGTCACAATTGATTTTAGTTAATTGAAGTAGGTTTTTAGTGTTATCTGACTTGCTTGAAACTTCAGATGTTGATGTTTCTCTTGGCTTGTCTGAACATGCAACAAGTATGAGTACAAATACCATTAAAAAGGGTTTCATCATTTGATTAAGTTATTTATTCAGATTTTATCCTGCTTTTATGGACATATCCTTTTTTACCTTCTTTAGAAACCACTAACCACCAATCTCCGTTTTGGTTTAAAACTTCAACTTGTTCACCGGTGTTGATCTTTTGTAAGATTTGGGAAGAAGAGTTTTTCTCCTTCCTTAGATTGGTAAAACCATCACTATCCTGAATGATAAAATTGGTATTGCTTTCTTTTTGATAAATATATTTCACATAGTCTTTTAAAGTAGGTAAATCATAAAATTTATTTTTTTCCAGATTTGATATATATATTGGATTTTTATTTAAATAGCTTTCAATATTACCTTGTATTCCAACTCTTAATTCTCTTTCAAATAAGTAAGATATTGTTTTTTCAGGTTCAAAATATTCTTTTGGAGATGATGATATTTTATTTATTATATCACCTATTCTTAAATAACCATTACCTTCTTTAGCATAAGAAAAGTCTTCAACTTTACCTTTATAAATAATAGTTTCTATGTCGTCAAATATTTGTTTTTTTAATTTTTTATAGCCGTCAGAATCTACAAAAATTAACTGCTCCATATCGGAAAGGCTATTAAAATCGAATTTTTTAAATACTGATTCTACAAGCTTTTTATCCCTATTGTATCCATAGTAAACAACTAAATCGTATAAAAGATTTAAATTGTTTGTTTGCAACCAAACATATGATACAGGAGTATTATAAAATACGTAAGAATTAAAATGATATAACAAGTCAGGATTTATAAACTCTGGTTCGGCAGCACCAGCGTCCTGAATGAAAATAAATTTATTTTCTTTAATAGCTACCTCTGGAAACATTGCCGTACGTAAAGCAATTATGGAATTTTTATAATCTTTTAAATTGAAAGAAAATACATCCAAAATTTTTTGATTAAAGGTATTTTCATCCGGAAATTGAAATTTTCTTTGCTCTAATACTTTTTTCGCTTTGTTGATAAATTCAGGAGACAGGTCATCATAGTTTGATTTTGTGCCGTCTCCTTCATCTGTAATGTTATAAGGTGCGTCTTTTAATGAAATTATATCTTTAATATTACGCAATTGAAGTTTACTTTCTTGTCTGGTGCAAGAAAGTAGAAATGAATACAAAAGAGCTAAAGAAATATTTTTCATTATTTGTGTTTATTTTAGAATCCAGCAATAGGAGTTTTCGGCCTTATTAGAATCCCAGAAATTCTAGATGGCCTAAATTGTAATAATTATTTTTTAAATCCATCTTTTTTGATCTTTGAACTATATTTATTGCATCATTATCCACTCACTATTAGTAGATTCGCCTCCTATTCCCTTTATATAAAATTGATTTTTGTCGTGTTTAATTATAAATTTTGGATCAATACTTACACAATTTAATTGATCACCACTATAATAGACTTCTAGGTGATTGTCTTTTTCGATACCTATATATTTACCTTCACACAGGTTGGACTCTTTATATGTGTTTAAGGATAACAATATATTATTTTTTTTAATGTCAAATTTATATGAAATAGAAGCCATACCTGTTGTTGTAGCTTCTGTTTCTACTGAAGTAGAATGAATACCATCGTAAATTGATGAATTGTTTTTGAGATTTTTAAAGAGCTCTTTCTGAATAAGACTGGTTTCAAAAGCTAAAATATCTTCTGGAATTTTTGAAGTTTCTATTTCTCCTATTTGTTTCCATTTTCTATCTTCATATAAATAAAATGTTGTTTTTGCATTTTGTTTTGGTTCAAATTCTCCAGCTTCCCCTCCAGTATAAGTAATGAATTTATTAGGTAGATATGAGGCAACTACATAATAATCATTTTCTTTAATAAGATTTTTTATCGCTTTTGAATTTTGGGCATCATTTTCAGGGTTAGTAGATTTTGAATAATAACCTTTCAAATTACTAGGATTCCAAAAATATTGAGTTTCATCCGTTTTTCCAATAAAGTCTACGCTGAAAATACCTATTTTTTTATCTGAATAGGTATATGTTGGATAAGGATTGGAGATGTCTGGAATGAAAAAACCAGTTTCTTGGTATTTTACATCTAGAAAATTGATAGTGTTATCATCTTGGACTGTAATTTTAGTAGTTTTAGAATTTTGACTTTTATTTTTTTCTTGTCCATTACAACTTTGTAAAGTGATAATTGCAATGATTATAAAAAATATTTTATTCATGTTTATTATTTAATATGATTTCCTTTTATAGTTTCATCAAATTTTGTTTTCATAAATTGTTCTGGATCGACACGTGTAGTTCCTCCATAGAAAACTCCGTCAGTTGATGCTTCGATGTGAACATGATAATACTGAGGTGAAATATCTTTTGCATTACCAGTATTACCCGATTTACCAAAAGCTTTTCCATGTTTTATTTTCTGCCCTTTTGATACAGAAAATGAATTTAAATGACAGTATCTTATCCAAATAAATTTACCATTTTTATCTTTTGATTTAATAGTAACTATTTTTCCTAAATCACCTTTTGTGTCAAGAGCTTCTACAACTTCTCCACACAGCATTGATTTTAATTCTTTGTCTAATTGTGCTAAGATATCTGTACCTGTATGATAGTATCCTTTTGGGTGTTTGTTATTGTACCGAGGGGTTCTGTGGAATCTATTTTTATTTACATTGTTACTTTGATCATTTAATTTAGGGTTATCTATTACATCAGCATATTCAAAGCATTGTGAACAATCTTCTGGGCATTTGGATGATTGCTTTTCATCTGGTTTTTCAGGAGAATTATTACAAGTAAATTTTTGTGTTTTATTAGTAATTCCATCATTATAACTATTATGATATCTTTCTAAAATTTCGGAACGTTGAATCTTACCATCTCCTTTATTTGTTCCTTTACTTTTTTTATCAACACTTTCATTCTGAGTATATTCAATAGTTCCTTTCTCATATAAAACATAATTATCTGATTGATTTACACCTTTAGGAGCAAATACATGTAAATAAATGTCTTCTGGGGTTTTAATTTTATTTTTTGAAGGTTCAAAATATTTTTTAACATAATCAAGTTGTTTAATTTCTCCCATTGTTGCAAAACGTAATTTTACTTCATGTAATTTATCAAATCCACTACCAGATTTAAATTCTCCAATTGCTTGTAACGCAGATTGTGTAAATTGAATTAATCCAACTGCTCGTGAAGTACGAACTTCTTTCCCTGTTTTTTTATCTTTTTGAACAAGCCAAAAATCATCTTTTGTTATGGCCTTAACATTCTTTAAAGTTTGCCCCATTATTTGGTGTGCTTTAAATGAGCTTGCCGTTTCAACATTCATTACAGCCATTAATCCATTTGCCATTTCTAGCTTTCTATTTTCACCCCATAATTCAGCACATATTTGTACTACTTTCTTCCTAAACTCACAACTTACTTTTCCACCCCATATTAGATCTTTGTATTGTTCCTGACATATACAACTTCCTGGCTTATCTGGTTTCTGTGTATTTTGCACCCCCGCCGCACTCTTCACCTTCTCCACCTGCATCAGACCTTCCGAATTTACCCCAAATTTCTGTGATTCTGCAGAAAGATCTTTGGAGATAATTTCGATGAAATAATTTTGTGTATCGGAATCCGGATCGCCGATAGGAGAGTCTATTCCTTTTCCGAAAATGTCTTTGGTAATGACAAATCCTGAAGTATCACATACATCGGCAGGAATTTTAATATTTCCGCTTCTGTAGACTTCATCATTGGAAGTGGTATCATATTCCCAGATAACATACTGGATATGTTTTCCCACCATATTCTTGGAGTGGATTCTTACCCTTACTTTATCACCTACTGCAACTTTGGAAAGCTCATTTCCTTTATCATCAATGAAAACCGCTTCTATAATATTGCCTTTAGGATCCGGCTGTTTGGGACCACCTCCTTGTCCGGCCGGGAATTTTGGGGTGTGTTTATCAGGCTGTGGTTTAGGTTGGGGCTGATTTTGAGGCTGCCCTTTATAATCAGGGTTGGCTACATCTACATTCACCTGGCTGGCTCCCTGAATTTGGCCTGAGTAAGTGGCCGTAACATAATACTCATGATTCGCGCCTTCATTCCTGTCACCCTTCATCAAAAACTGATTGGCCATCTGACGAAGGATTTTTTCATCAGACATCAGAGGAATGGAGACTTCTGCAATCCCTTTTTCATTGACCCGAGCCTTATAGCTGCGGGTATGACGGTTATTTTTATTGATATTAGCATCGTGGCCTTTTCCAGGAGCATCATCTTCCCAAAGGTGAAACTCAATTTCTCTATTAAACATCGCTATGCAATGAGCCTGCGCAATAAGAGTATCACGGTAGCTGGCTTTATTGACGTCTTTTGCGCCTCTGTTGAAAAGAATTACCTTCTCTATTTTTGAAACTTTATCACTGGTCGGAATCAATATACAACTGCCAGCCAGTTCTTTGGTGGCAGACATGCCGGGCAAAATTCCTTTTTTAATCTCATAGACTTTCATTTGAAATTCTATACCCAGGCCTATTTCTCCGAATCTGTACGTTACTTTTTCACCCTTTTTAGGTTGGTTGGTAATATCTTTCCAGTTTCCGTTTTTCTGTTTCTTGTACAGATACCATTCATAGTCACCTTTCAGACCAAATGAGAGTCCCGAAGGTTTTATTTCGTAGGTATAGGTTGTTCCTACCAGAGGATTCTGATTCCCGATAATAGTTCCTGTCATGGCTTAGCTGTAATAAAGTTCGTCTGTATCTTTTGTATCTTCCTTGAATTCATCAAAATCCACAACGGGATTATAAACCTGCTGTTCCTGCGCATTTGCTTTGGCAACCTGGCTTTTACCAACTTCACTTTGCTGTCCGTGCTTGAGAATAGTTATTTTTCCTCCTGTGCTGCACATCAGTTCTGAGATTTCTGTAACGCAGCTTTTTCCCATCACTTTTACTTTCTCATACGTCTTCTGCCACTTTCCTGCTGGTGCATAAGCACACGGAAGATAGCCTCCTGAAGTTGGTTTGAGTTTGCATTGTCCGAACGGCTGTGCAGCAGGATCCAGTTGAAGGTCATCCTCCGTTACAGCAAGATAATCAGCGTTTCCTTCTTCATCATTCCAGTAGTGCTTCTGATGGCTGGTCACTTTAAATTTTGGAAATTTAAATCCCTGATTACATTGCACAGTTCCTTTCTGCACAACGAAATATTTTCCTTCATGAGGACTGGAGCCACTGTCTTCTTTTTTATCCTTCTTTTCCTCTTTAGCTGTTTGCTGTTCAGCTTTTCCGGATGGCTGCTCTTCATTTTGTGGAGTTTCTTCCGTTGAATTTCCTTCATCGGAGCCTACATCTTCTGAAGATTCCTCCTGAGAAGATAGAGATATATTTTGAGGTTCTGTTTCCTCAGTCATAAACTGGGAATCTTCCGGAATCATAATCGTTTTTCCCGGAACAGGTTCCTGCATGACATCTTCCGGCGGACAGTGGAGATTATGGTAAGTTTTTAAAATACCTTCATTTTTCAGCTTAAACTGCCGGGCCAGTGAACTGAAAGTGTCGCCTTTTTGTGTGACATAATTTTTCATATTATCCTTGTGTTATATTGATGTGATGTTGGTGTATCAATATTCCTTCATGGCTGAGTAAAACCGAGGCTTTAGCCTGAAGAAGATTCTTATTTTTGGTGTGAGTTGTGTATTCTAATATGATATTTCCTGAAGCCGGTTCTGCAGCCTGCTCCTGAAGTCTGATCCCGCGCATGATCTCCTGTGGGGTACATAGTTCGGTGATTTTTCCGTTTAAAATAGTCAAAACAGAGTTTTCTTCTTCATTTTTCTGTTCAGGATTGATTTCACAGGCTACCGGAAATGAATTCTGTAAAAAATAAAAGCGTTCTGTCCACTTTATTTTTCTCCGGAACCAGTCTGTTTTAGGAAATAAAGTCTGAAAGAGGAGCGTGCTTTGAAACTGCTGTAATAAAAATGCTTCATTGCTGATGTTCCTTTCAAACGAATCCATATAATTTTGAGCCACTTCTCCTATATAAAACTCTTCAATATCTTTACGCTTTTGAGTAAAGGTGTCTGTAATTTTTTTATGATCTGCCAATCCTTTTATCCTGCCTTGTTCATTTAGGACAAATTCAAGAGGCATAATGCTTTTCATACAGGCTAGAGAAAGGCCGCTTACCTTATCATCCGGTTCATTTCCTCCGGATTTAAAGTCTTTTTGACTGTAGCTAAGGACATACTGACCTTTGTTTTTGTCTTTTCTAAGATTTAAATCAATGGTATAATCGATGTTAACCGGAGATTCAAAAGAGGTTTCAAAAGTTTCATTGATGCTGTATGTGTTGGCCCAAAAGGAAGAAGAGAACTGGCCGGGAAGGCTGCTATTCATTTCATTTTCCTTCTGAGATTCTGTTTTAAAATGAATAGGGACAAAAATCTTTTTAACGTCATTAAGGTTTTCAAACCAGACTTTATCCATTTTCGGGCAATGAGAATTATGAAACACCTTAAGCTCCTCACTGCTCATACCCAGCCGGGAAGCGATGGAGGTAAGTGTGTCTCCGTTTCGTACCTGATATTGTAAAAAATCAATTTCCATCCAATGTGAATTATCAGATAAAGCTATTAAAAAACTCTGTTGGAAATTAATTTTTGGGATTAAATTTTAAAAATTGTCGTAGAATTACGACATGAAATTGATGGTGTGAAGAAAACCTCCCTGAAAACCACCCCGTCAAAAATTCTTTGAATTTTCGCCACCCCTCAGGAGGAGGGAATTTTACGTCTTCAGTTTGAAAGAGTTGGCCAGATTGTGACTTTCTGATGTTTTTATGCATGCAAGTTGGATTTACATGGAATGACAAACTGTATGGTAAGACAAGCAGTCCGATTGTGTCATTCAGCAGGAATCTAAGCTGGTATAAGGATTTTTAAAGCTAAAACAGGTAGTTATAACTTAGAGCAATAAAAAACTTTTGTAACTTTTGTAGCTTCATTATATACAGTACAACCAAAAGTTATTTTTAATTTTAAAGCTAAAAAAAAAGAAAATATGAAGAATAGATTCTTGCATGGAGTTTTCATACTATTGATTGGTTTAGGTTCTGCATATGCTCAGAAGTCTGGTGATCAGGCATCTGTTTTTTTCAATACCAAAGCGCGGGATAATGTAAAGATTGGGGAAATATTGGACGAAAAAGATACTACAGGCAGCAAAAGTTTAAAAAATAGGATAAAACCTATTCAAGCTAATTTTAAAAGTATCAATTCCATAACAACATGGGCTTCTGTTAAAAAGAAGGATATTGAAGGAGAATCTGCAGAAGGTGGGGAGGCCACATTTTATTATACGGACAGAGGTCTGCAAAAAGTAATTGCGAAACATTATGGAGAAATGGGACAGAAGCTGACAGAATATTATCTTCTTAACGGACAACTTTCTTTTGTTTTCGAAAAAGAATATAAATATAACCGACCGCTTTTCTACGATGCTAAAGCAATGAAAGAACATAATGATACTGAAGTATTTGATTTGAAAAAATCAAAGATTACAATGACCCGGAATTATTTTGAAAACGGAAATATCATTCTGATCAGCAATAATGACATACACGGATCAGGTATCAGTGCGGATTATCCGGCTGAGCAGGAAAAAGAGATCAAAGAAGATTTTAAAAGGCTTCTGAAGCTTGTGAATTAGAGTAGCGTTATAGTTTATCAGCTTTGATAATATTCAGTCTTTCTTCCACTTCATTAATTCTTTTAAGCCAATAGTTGATTCCTTCCTGATTAGTCACTGTTTCTTTAAAAGCATTACGGTTGACGGTCCATAGGTGTGAACTGTTTTTTTGATAATCCAGCTCGCGTTCTTTTTTATTTTCTGGCTCTATCCGGTATCTCCAGAATACCAGCGATTTCATATATTCTGAACGGACTTTTTCAAGATAGTCAATAATAGCCTTCCGGTCCTGGGGAATATATCCCGGGCCAGAGCATCCACATGAATGAAAAGTAATTCCAACCGTATATAAATCACGGATGTGAGCCCATTGCTTGTCATCATTTTTGGGAGGGGATTTAAAATCAAGTCCCATATTGGCCATCAGATTTCCACATTCAGGGCACTTGGCTTCTACAGAGGTCTGAGCATCCCGGTCCACATCTTTCAGGTGGCGGCGTTTGAATGTTTTCTGGCAGTTAAAACAGGCATAATGTCCTTTGTAAACCATCATGGCATATCGGCACATAGTAAAATCTTATTCTTTGGTTATAAGTTATTTTGTATTTGTTTTTCCTCTTCATTATAATTGATTCCCATCAGGCTGGCGGCGCTTCTCGGGTCGTAGACCGACCACACATCTCCCCAGGGAAATTTGAAGGTGCAGCTTGGGTAAGGTTTTTTCTTTTTTTGGGTTGGAGGCTTATTCAGAATTTTCGATAGAAAAGTGTTGTTCCGGTGAAAAACGTTCATTTCTTTTTCTTCTGTCCATTCATTCCAGTCTTTGGCATCACCATTTTCCCATGTGTTCATATGGATAATGTCCAGCTGGTCTTTAAAAAAGCACAAGCTGAAAGATACCTGATATCCCTGTATTTCTATAGCCTTAAAATAATACCAAAAATATCCGGTTTTTACATCCCACAGATTATGATACTTTTCTTTATAAAAATCAGAATGTTTCAGGTGATCAAGACTCATTCCTTTATAAAGTGTGGTAGCAAAGGTTTCCAGCTCTATAACTCCATTTTCACTGTTAATCAGCATGTCCCAAAAAATTGAAGCTATAAATATACCCGTTTTTTCTTTACAGACAACGAATAATATTTACAGCTTCAATAGAAATAGAAATATCGGTGTGTATTATGTGTTATGGATTTGATATTATTAATGTGGATGGGATGTCAGACAGCCATAGACTCTTTGTATCGATCAGGTTTTTCCAGCTTTTACTGCTGATAAGCATCAGATCCTGGGAATTCAGGAATTCTTTCTCAATCTTTTTCTCATTGTACAACGTGATATGATTGGGAGCTACCTGTTCAATACTTCTTATCAGTTCTTTTACCTCAATATTATTTCGGATCTGTCCTGCGGCATCAAGGATGATAATCTGAGAATTATTGTTATTGATCAACCTTTTTGCATATTCAAGAAGGTAGAAATCACTCAGATTAAAGATCGGAACAAATACTTTATCGGCTGCTTTAAAATCTTTTTCCACCAAAATTCCTACAGGAATATTGGTTTTGTCGAGAATCTGAAGCGTAAAATCGTCAAAAGGAGAATTGTTGAATATGTTTCCTTTACCTTTTACCGTGTTCAGTAGTTTTTCAGGATTAATAATCTTGGTGGTAAAACCTAATAACCTTCCTAATAAACTGCCTTCATACATAGATTTTCCAAGCATGATCAGCAGAAGATCATAATGTCCTTTATTGGTAATGCTGGTAAGATCGCTTTCAATATCAGTAGAGGCTTTGAAGAGGGTAGTGACCTCCAGATTCAGATCGTGGGAGGTTTCAATGACATTCTGAAACTGTGACTCCTCATACTCGTTGATGTCATAGGCATGCATTTCATCTACCGGAGCAATATTCATTGCGGTGATGCTTTTATTGCCGTTCATTTTATGAGTAAAATTGTGTGCAAGTTTCAATAAGGTACTTCCGGATTCCGGCTTGTCAAATGAGAGAAGAACACGGTATTTGGAATCATTATCCTGAATAGACTCGTCCTGGTTCTTTTTAGATTTAAAAATAAAATTAATGAAATCCAGTGCCGGTCCTGTCATGAAAGTAGTAAAGAGAGCCATGATCACCAGCATTGCAAAAATTTCAGGGCTTAAAACACCAAGGTCATATCCGATGTTCAGCACAATAAGTTCCATAAGGCCTCTTGTATTCATCAGAGCTCCTATCGTTAAGCTTTCTTTCCAGTTTATACCTACAAACCTGGCGGTCAGGGCACTTCCTGCAAACTTTCCAAGAACTGCGGTGAGAATAATAAATCCTGCCGTCATCCACAGGTGGCTGTCGTTAAGCAGGCCAATCTGGGTACGAAGTCCTGTAAATACAAAGAATAATGGAAGCAGAAGCACCAATGCCACATCCTCTACCTTATCAATAAAAAGCGTACGGAACTTTGTATTTTCCGGCATAATAGCTCCTGCCATAAAGGCGCCAAATAAAGCGTGAATACCGATTACTTCAGTAGCATATGCAGATAAGATCAATGTCAGAAAGAAAATAGCCACCATGGGTTTGCTGATCGTATTTTTTCCGGCCTGAAGGTCTCCGATTCTTTTCAGGAAAGGTCTTACAATTTTAATCATTAAAAATACATAAGCAATAGCCATGATAATCACATAGATAGAGCTTGTAAAAGAACCCGCTTTTACAATAGCAATGACTGCTGCCAGAATGCACCATGCAGTAATATCATCTGCAGCTGCACAGGTAATAACAATCGTTCCCAGTTTGGTTTTCTGAAGGTTTCTTTCCTGTACGATTCTTGCCAGGACCGGAAATGCTGTGATACTCATCGAAATGGCTATAAATAAAGCAAAAGACGTAAACTGAATCCCATCCGGAGCAAATTCCTGATAAACAAAATAAGAAAGTCCTATTCCCAATGCAAAAGGAATAATAATACTGGCATGGCTGATGACAACCGCATCATGAGCTTTTTTCCTTAATACACTCAGATCCAGTTCCATCCCAACGATATACATGAACAGGATAAGACCTATCTGGCTCAGAAACTGAAGGTTGCCCAATGATTCTTTAGGAAAAAGAAATGCAGAAAACTCAGGGAAATACATTCCCACAAGTGATGGTCCTAATACAATACCTGCAATCATTTCTCCAATTACTGTAGGCTGTTTTATTTTCATACAAATCCATCCGAAAAGCCTTGCTGTCATAATAATAGTGACAATTTGTGCCAATAATAAGGCAAGCGGATGGTGAAGATTGGTTTTGAATGATTCCAGGAAATTATCCCAGGTAGATCCGGTGCTGGTGTTAGCAACAATATTTTCCTTTACTTCCAGCGTCTGTCCTTCAATGATGAAATAATACATCAGAGCAGAAAAGACGGCTATGGTCGTAATATAGAAAATTAAATTTTTGTATTTCCCCAAATTCATGATTCCAATATTTTATGCAAATTTGATAAGAATATAGTTATGTTAAATATCCTTTTTTTTTAAATGTAACGAATGTTCTAAAAAATGTAATAAAATCTATCTGAAAGAATAGCCGAGCCCGATTCCTATTTTCCAGGTGCCATTCTGATCGGCTGTTTTCGTATTGTAATAAGCAGGAATCTGAAGGGCAATCTTTTTATAAACCATAGTGAAGCCGGCACCTAAAGTGGGCATAATAGGGCTGTTTTTAGTTCCCGATGAACGGTCTTCTTTAATTCTCAATGAAGGAAGCATTCCCAATATAAATTTTACGTTTTTGTGGGTAAGGCTTACGTTCGGTCCGGTAAAGTTGATAAATGCACCATGATCTACATATCCGGCTGCTGCGATTCCGTCAAAAAACGAAACCTTTAATTTTGAGGAGGTTTCCTGGGAAAAACACAAGCCGGATATGAGAAGTCCTGCAGCATAGAAACAGTTTTTCATTATAAAATCAATTAATTCTATGCAAAAGTAAAGGGATTACTTACTGAAAAAGGGGAGTTGTAATAAAGGGACTGTATTCTGTAATGAAACCGGAAAGATTTGAAAAAGGTCTATTTTCCGAATAGCTCCATCAGTGAACTTTTATAAGCATCGCCGATCTGAAGTTTCAGAAAACTGTGATCTTCCGTAGGAATAGTAGTGATAATTTCATTGGTTGAAAATACTTTGATGGAAGACAGCGCAATGATTTCTTTTTTGTTGACCTGGGCAAAATCTTTTGACGGCAGCATTTCAAGAAGGTTTTTGAAATTCAGGTTTTTTAAAACGATCGTCGTTCCGTCAATAAGCATAATATCTTTATCCCTGCTGTCAATTTCAGAGGTTTTGATGTAAGAAATCTGTTCTGTGAAGATAACGGTTTTTCCAATGTTGGTATTCCACTCGATGAAAGTCTTTTTAGGCGTACTTTCTACCAGCTCTTTAGCTTTTTCGAAGGCCTGGATTAATCTTTCTTTTTTGATGGGTTTTCTTACATAATCCACCACATTCAGATCGAAAGCTTCGGCTGCATATTCTTTATAAGCCGTTGTGAAGATGATTTTTTTGGAACCTGAAATAATCTCAGCTACCTGAAGTCCTGTCATTCCCGGCATTTCAATATCCAGAATACACAGATTACAGTCGAGATTGTCTATTTCGTTCAGAAAAATTTTAGGATCATTGAATGCCTTTACCACTTCTACATTCTCAATTTGTTCGCATAGAAGTTTTAAATAACTGATAGCCAGTAATTCATCATCCAGAATAACGCATTTTATCATAGAATTCTCCTAAATTGATTTTTAATTCCGCTGTAAAGATTCCGTTTTTTGAGCTTCTTTCCAGCTGATAATAAGTGCTGTAGATCATTTTAAGTCTCTGATCAAAAGACTGGCTTCCAAAACCGCTTTTTTCCTTTTCCAGAATGTTTTTCAGAGAAGCTTTATTGCTGACTTTCATGGTGAACACACCATTTTCAAGCTCCATATAAATAGAAATAAAAGAATCCTGAGCCAGAAAATCCGTATGCTTGAAGGCATTTTCAATAAGATCTACAGAGATCAGCGGAGCAAATACCTTTTCTTCGTACAAAGCGTCAGATTTATTGATTCTGGATTTAATTCTGAAGTCAAAAAGAGGGTTGATCTTGATTTTATTAATCTCAATAAGGCTTAAAGCAAAATTAAGCTCTTCTTTCGGGCTTACATACTTATTATTGCTTTCGTATAAAATATAGTCCAGCACATTCGCCAGCTTATCCAGTGACATATAGGTCTGATAGGCATGAGACTGTACCGAATTGAGAATATTCTTAAACAGATGCGGATTCAGTTTTGTCCCGATATGTTCAAGACGGACTTCATTCAGACGCTGTTCAATAAGTTTGTTGGTTTCTGATAGTTTGGTATTTCTCTGTTTCAGCTTCTGATTCTGATTAAAAAGATAAATACTGGTGGTCAGAAACAGGAAAATGGCAAAGACTCCGATGAATATCAGATAATCATGAATCATGTAGTAATTGCCGTCCATAGCTCGTAGTTATTGAAACTATTTCAGTTTTTTAAGACTGTTGACCGTCACTGTTTCTTCACATTTTTCATACGTGATCTCGTAAGACGGATTCTTTTCAGGGTAGGTTAAAAGATAATCAGGACATGGTTTCTTTTGTGCATGACTGCGGTCAAAATCTACTTTTCCTTTGGTAATGATGCTGTCTTTTATAAATTTCTCATCAATCTTGTAGGCTGCCATTGCATTTTTAGCTTCTTTAGAATATTTGAATTCTTTGGAAAGACTTTCAGCAATCACACGGCTGTTCGGTAAATATCCGCTGCAGCTTGCCCCTTTTTTGTTTAAAATAAAAAATACGATCAAAAGCCCCGGAACGAAGCCTATTGCATAAAATTTCAGTTTCTTCATTAGAAAATTAAAAGATTGATGTCGTGGTACGTAAGTCCGAAACGGTCGCAGATGATCTTTTTGGTATGTCTTCCTTTGTACATATATAAGCTCTGCTTCATTTCGTTTTTGCGGATCAGCATGTTTTCAAAGCCGCCCTCTTCGTCATAATTTAAAATATAGGAAAGGAAGAAATTCGAGATGGCCTTGGTGGTCGTTCTCGGCATTCTGGAAGTAAGGTTCGGAAGTCCGCAATGGATAACTCCGTGTTTGATGATGTAAGGATCTTCCATCGTGGTAAGCTCAGAAGTTTCAATCACTTTACCGTTGTCTATCGTGATATCGATGATGACACTGCCTTTTTTCATTTTCATCACCATATCTTCGGTAACGATAGGCGTCATGTTAAGTCTTGGCAACGCTCCAATCACTACATCGGCACGTCTTAAACTTTTGCTGAGTTCTTTAGGATCAATAATGGAAGTCGGTACACGGCTGTCAACGATGGTGTGAAGTCTTCTCAGTTTTGATAAGGAGTTGTCGAAAACCTTTACGCTCGCACCTAAACCAATGGCTGCTTTTGTAGCAAATTCACCCACAATTCCGGCTCCAAGGATCACAACTTCTGCAGGTCTTACTCCTGTAATCCCTCCAAGCATTAAACCGTTGGATAAGGCTAATAATTCTGAGGCATATAAGATAGAAACGGTTCCTGCAATTTCACCGACTAATCTTACCAAAGCCAGCTGCTTGTATTCATCAACGATAAATTCAAAAGCAATGGCGTTTATTTTTTTCTCTGCAAGCTTTAAGAAATAGTCCTTGTCTCTAAGGTTAATCTGAAGTGCTGAAACCAGATAGGTATTAGGTTTCATATACTCAATTTCATCTTCTGTAGGAGGATTCACCTTCAGGATAAGATCCTGTCCGAAAGCTTCCTTAGGATCATTAGTGATCTTCGCTCCTGATTCGGAATATTGTAAATCTGTAAAAAATGAACCTTCTCCGGCTCCTGATTCAATAATGATCTCATGACCGTGCTCTACCAACACCTGTACGGCGTCAGGAGTAATGCAGGTTCTCCTTTCGTTGAGACAGGTTTCTTTAGGAATTCCAATACTGAACTGTTTCCCTTTCTTTATAACCTCCAATTTTTCCTCTTTCGGCATTAATTCTTCTTCTGTGAAAGGAGTAAAAATATTTGTACTCATCCTTAAATTAAATTATGTCTTACAGATTATTTTTTACACTCAATTAATGAGCAAAGATACATAATATTTAATCGAATGAAACTTCTCTGTATTCACCCGTGTTCACAATACTCATTGTGTGATAGTTGAGCCCGTAAAGCTCCTCTTCATACACTTCCGGCCACTCGATAATGCATAGAAAAGAGTTGTCCAGATATTCTTCAATTCCGATATCATAGACTTCTTCAATGTTTTTTAAGCGGTAAAGATCAAAATGAAATACTTTCCCTTTTTTTGTACTATATTCATTCACAATAGAATATGTGGGAGAGTTTACTTCGTCATTGCTGCCTATATTTTTAAGCAGAAATTGTGTGAAAGTAGTTTTTCCGGCTCCCAGATTTCCCTTTAATAAAAGGATATTATGTTTTAATTCCGGAATGATGCTGTCAACAACTTCCTGCCAGTCTTCGATTGTATTGATAGTGAACTGCATATACTAATTTGTTTTGCAAAAATAATGATTTATGACTTGCGAAGCTACAAATTTAAAGGCAGGAAGATGGAAGCCGGAAGATGGAAGTTATAAACAGTACATTCCGTACATATTCACAAACTCTCAAACTCTCGAACTCCCAAACTTTCGAACCCGTATCCCGAAACCGGCACCGAAATTCTCAGCCTCTTCCAACTTCCCCATAAATTACTTAATTTTACAGCATGATTTCCAAACAGACCATTGATAAAATATTCTCCACGATCCGCGTTGAAGAGATTGTGGGTGAATACGTGCAGTTGAAAAGAGCAGGGTCTAACTACAAAGGACTCAGTCCTTTTCATGAAGAAAAATCTCCAAGTTTTGTTGTTTCCCCAAGCAAACAGATCTGGAAAGACTTCTCAACCGGAAAAGGAGGGACTGCAATCTCTTTCCTTATGGAGATTGAGAATTTTACCTATCCTGAAGCCCTCCGCCACGCGGCAAAAAAGTACGGAATTGAAATTGAAGAAGATCTTCGTGAAATTTCTGAAGAAGCAAAACATGCCCAGACAGAAAAAGATCTGCTGTACAAGATCCATGAGGTTGCCAACACGTATTTTCAGGAGATCCTGTGGGATGATCAGGAAGGCAGAAGCATAGGACTTTCTTATTTCAAAGAGAGAGAACTCCGGGATGATATTATCAAAAAGTTCCAGCTTGGATATTCTCCGGAGAAGAAGAATGCTTTTACAGCTTATGCACTTGAAAAAGGTTATAATAAAGAAATTCTTGAAAAATCCGGACTTTCCATCTTCCCGGAAAATACTCCTGCAGGGGTGGACCGTTTCAGGGAAAGAGTAATTTTCCCTATTCACAGTTTTTCAGGAAGGGTGCTCGGTTTTGGAGCAAGGATTCTTAAAAATAATGTCAAAACAGCAAAATATCTCAATTCCCCGGAAACGGAGATCTATCATAAATCCAATGTTCTTTATGGATTAAACCAGAGTAAACAAGCTATTTCAAGGAAGAATGCCTGTCTTTTGGTGGAAGGATATATGGATGTGATTTCACTTCACATGTCCGGAATTGAAAACGTAGTGGCAAGTTCCGGAACGTCTCTGACAACAGAACAGATCAAACTCATTAAGAGACTTACAGAAAATGTAACGATTCTTTTTGACGGAGATAATGCCGGTATCAAAGCCAGCTTCCGAAGTATTGATATGTTACTGACTGAGGGAATGAACATTCGTGTTCTGCTTTTCCCAGATGGAGATGACCCGGATTCCTTTGCCAGGAAACATCCACAGGATTACGTTGAAAAGTATATCGAAAATGAAGCGATGGACTTCATCGACTTTAAGGCGGAAATTCTCTTAAAAGATATCGGAAATGATCCGATTAAAAAGGCTGAAGCGATCCGGGATATTGTAAAATCTGTTTCTTTTGTACAGAATGCCCTGAAAAGAGAGGTTTATCTGAAAGAGGTTTCCAATAAATTCGGACTTTCTGAGCAGAGTCTTTTCAATGAGCTGGATGTTCAGAAACAGATCACGCAGAATCAGACGCATCATGTTCAGCAGCAGCAAAAGGAAAAAGCTGCAGCTCCGAAAATGGAGATTGTTCCTCTGGATCAGGAAAAAGAAGATCCTTTCCTGTACGATGTATTGTTTATGGAGAACAAACTTGTAGATCATATGCTGATGTTCGGAGATATTATTCTGAAAAGGAGAAATGATCAGAATGAGGAATATGATATTACTGTTATTGAAGAAATTCTTCATCACTTTGAAGAAGAGCAGTATACATTTTTAGTCAAAGAAAATGAAATAATTATCAATCAGGTAAGAGAAGGAATTCAGAAGGATGAGCTAAGAAGTGGAAACTTTTTTGTATCTTTTATGGACGAAGAGATTACCACAAAGGTTGTAGATGCTTTAATCCCGCTGGATGAACTTGAAAACTGGGCTTCCAGAAATATCTATCCTCCTAATTATGGAGATAAAGTGGCAGATCAGATTCAGGGAGATGTTCTGTTACATAAATACAGATATATTGATTATCTGATCAGGGAAACGGCTAAAGAACTTGATCAGTACAGCAGCACAGATGAAGTAAAATATTATGAGCTGATCAAAAAGATTACGCTTTTAAAGCAGGCTTCCATGCGACTGAGCAATATCATCGAATATTCACCGATCAAAGGAATTTATGTGGATAGGAAAAGATAATTTGTAGTCAGATTTTTTTTGATGTTCTGTGACAAAAAGTCCTATAAATTTTTAGGAATAAATATTGTAATTTAAACTTCGAGAATATTTAAAAAATAATACATAATAGAAATATGGACATTAAAAAAGAATTCAGAGATTTCTCTGTAAAACATTTAGGAAACAACGGTTTGGTTACCGATCAGTATATGGGAATGTATGGCCCAACGAATCTTACTCCGTACATCATGGAAGAGAGAAGATTAAATGTTGCTCAGATGGACGTTTTCTCCCGTCTTATGATGGATAGAATTATCTTCCTTGGAACAGGTATTGATGATCAGGTAGCAAACATTGTTACAGCTCAGCTTTTATTCTTAGAAAGTGCTGATCCTTCAAAAGATATTCAGATTTATATCAACTCTCCTGGTGGTAGTGTTTATGCAGGTTTAGGTATCTATGACACGATGCAGATCATTAAGCCGGATGTAGCGACAATCTGTACGGGTATGGCTGCTTCCATGGGAGCTGTATTACTGGTTGCCGGAGAAAAAGGAAAGCGTTCTGCGCTTAAACACTCAAGAGTAATGATTCACCAGCCTTCAGGAGGTGCTCAGGGAGTAGCTTCTGATATGGAGATCAACTTAAGAGAGATGCTGAAACTGAAGCAGGAACTTTATGAAATCATTGGTCACCACTCAGGACAAACGTATGAGTGGGTAGAAAAATCATCTGACAGAGATTACTGGATGACTTCTGAAGAAGCTAAAGGTTATGGGATGGTAGATGAGGTTTTACAAAGATCTACTGAGAAAAAATAATTGATTGTAAAATCATAGGAAAACCGCACCCATCTGGTGCGGTTTTTTTGTTGGATTTATATTCTGATCACACATTTTATTACCAGACGCTCAGATTTTTGTGGAATGACAAATTGTTTCGGATACACCATAATTTCAACTGAAGAGGGAAAAATTCCCCTCCTCTGGAGGGGTGGCGAAAATTCAAAGAATTTTTGACGGGGTGGTTTTCCAAGTTCTCATCACTCACTTTTAAATTCTTTTTTTTCTGTTTATATTCATTTCATTTTGTAATTATATTGTTAAAATACAATTATCATTCTATTCAAGATCAGTTTATAATCAATCTCTATTTTCGCAGCCATAAAAGTGAATATGAAAAAATTACTATGGTCTGTGGGTATACTGGCTGTATTGGCTTCATGCAAAAGTGATGACGATACCGCAATGATTAATCAGGATATTAATTATTCCAAACTACCTCAGGAATTTCCATTTACAAAACTGATGACAATAAACGGTGTGGACGTTATCAACGGTGGATTTGGTTCCGGTGCAGCCGCTCACCCTACACGGAAAGGCGAATTCTACGTCATTACGGATAGGGGGCCTAATACCGATTTTCAGAATGGTAAAAAGTTTCTTACTCCTAATTTTACACCAACCATTATGCATTTTAAAATCAATGCTGACGGAAATGTAGAGGTGATCAAATATATTAAACTTAAAAATCCTTCCGGACAGCCTATTACCGGACTTCCAAACCCTGCAGGAATGGGAAGTACAGGAGAGATTGCATATGATGCTTCCGGCAATGTTTTAGGCACAGATCAATATGGTTTAGACAGCGAAAGTATTGTGGCAGCTGCTGATGGAACATTCTGGGTTTCCGATGAATACGGTCCGCATATCGTCCATTACAGTGCTGATGGAATGGAGATGGAAAGAATAAGCCCGGTTGGAGTAAATACCGGACCAAGAAAATTACCTGCTGTTTTAGCCAAAAGAAGAGCCAACAGAGGAATGGAAGGACTCTGCATCACTCCGGACGGAAGAACGCTGGTAGGAACCATACAGTCGATGATGTATGTTCCCAGTAAGGCATTGGCTACCAATAAAACTTTAACGAGAATTGTCACATTTGATATTATTACAGGGCAGACCAAGCAATTTTTATATAAGCAGGATGGCGGAGCTTCTGATTCAGTATGTGATATTACTGCATTAAGCAACAATGAATTCCTGGTGATAGAAAGAGACGGAAATTTCGGTTCTCAGGGAGGAATCAAAAAAGTATACAGAATCAATCTGAGCAATGCAACAGATGTAAACGGATCCGACATCACCGCTGTTGACGGAATAAAAGTCAATGGAAAAGCTTTAGAACAATGTTCATGGGATGAAATTACCAATGCAGGAATTAAAGCTGTTACCAAAACATTAGCCGTAGATCTGGTTGCAAAACTGGGCTATGAACATGATAAATTCGAGGGGATTGTTTATTTGGGAAATAGTAAACTGGCCGTTTTCAATGATGATGACTTTGGAGTGGTGGATGATGGCAACGGAAATCCAAAAGCCAAAATTTTACCTAAGACGGGTAAAGTAGACAAGGGAACGATGTATGTAGTCGATATTCAATAATTAGATTTTTTTAACGAAAAAGCGGCGGAATCGAAGATTCCGCCGCTTTTTATTATGTTTTTAGCTATTTTATATTAATTAAAAGCCTCAATGATCTTAGAGAAATCTTCTAATTTCAAAGCTGCTCCTCCGATAAGACCTCCGTCGATATCCGGTTGAGAGAAAATTTCTTTAGCATTGTCTGGCTTTACAGATCCTCCGTAAAGGATAGAAATCTCGTCAGCAACTTCCTGCCCGTATTTTGCAGCAATAATATTTCTGATGTGAGCGTGGATTTCCTGAGCCTGTTCAGGGCTTGCTGTTTCTCCAGTTCCGATAGCCCAAACTGGTTCGTAAGCAATCACTACTTTTTTGATCTCTTCAGCAGAAAGCGTAAAAAGAGCTACTTCAGTCTGATTTTTTACGACCTCAAGGTGTTGTCCTGCCTTTCTCTGCTCAAGAGTTTCTCCATTACAGTAAACAGGAATAAGACCTTTATCAAGAGCTAATTTGATTTTTCTGTTACAGTGAGAATCTGTTTCTCCGTGATATTGTCTTCTTTCAGAGTGCCCGATTAATGAACCGGTTGCATCGATAGACTCTAACATATCTGCAGAAATTTCACCAGTATACGCACCGCTTTCATATTCGCTCATATCCTGAGAAAATACACCGATTTCATCCTTTTCAAAAACATCTTTTGCCATCATCAGATACAATGCAGGTGGAGCAATCCAAACCTCACAGTTCGTAGCATTGTTGTTTTTATAGCTTAGTAACTGAATCATTAATTGTTGTGCATCAATTACATTTTTGTTCATTTTCCAGTTTCCTGCAACTATTTTTCTTCTCATAAGATTTAAATATAGATTTATTTATTTTTTAATTTTCTTTTTTGGATAATCTGCGAGACTCTTTTTGCTCTCGCAGATTTGTTTGATTTAGCAGATTAATGTAACCTAATTACCTATTATAAGTTATTTACCACTCTCTTTATATTGTCCAGAATATTGGAGGTATTAAAATTTATAAGCAGTCCCAATTTTCTGTCAGATAATTTTAAATAAGTATATAATTGTTTATAATGAATATTGTCTAACTCTTTTATTGATTTTAGTTCTAAAATAACCTTATCTTCTACTAAAATGTCAATTTTGAAATTAATATCAAATTTTTTATTGTCATAATATACAGGAAGTACTACTTCAGATTTGACATTGAGACCATTCTTTTCTAGCTCATAAATCAGGATTTTTTGATATACAGATTCAAGTAAACCAGGACCTAACTGATTATATACATTGAAAACACATTTACGAACGATGTATGAAATTTCATTTTCTGTCATTAATATAAATCTGCGTTATCTGCAAAATCTGCGAGACTAATTACTTAGTAATCCCTTCCAGTTTAAACATAAAAGCATACACCAAAGCCAGATCCTTCAGATAATCAAATCTTCCTGAAGCTCCACCGTGGCCATATGCCATATCTGTTTTGAGTAGCAATACATTTTTATCCGTTTTCATATCTCTTAGCTTGGCAACCCATTTTGCAGGTTCAAAATATTGTACCTGAGAATCATGTAATCCTGTTGTTACCAAAAGATTCGGATAGTTTTTCTTCTCAATATTCTCATATGGAGAATAGGATTTCATATAGAAGTAGGCTTCTTTATTGTTCGGATTTCCCCATTCGTCATATTCATTGGTAGTCAATGGAATACTGGTGTCAAGCATTGTGTTAACTACATCTACAAAAGGAACCTGTGAAATAACACCATTCCATAAAGTTGGGCTCATATTAGCTATAGCACCCATCAGAAGCCCTCCTGCACTTCCTCCCTGAGCATAAAGGTGTTTAGGTGAAGTATATTTTTCTTTAACCAGATATTCTCCCGCATCAATGAAATCAGTAAATGTGTTTTTCTTTTTCATCATTTTTCCGTCTTCATACCATTGTCTTCCCATTTCCTGACCTCCGCGGATGTGGGCAATGGCATAGGCAAAACCTCGGTCCAAAAGACTCAGTCTGGTGCTGCTGAAACTGGCATCCATAGAACTTCCGTAAGAACCGTAAGCGTAGAGTAGAAGTGGGTTGTTTCCATCTTTTTTGAACCCTTTTTTATAAACAATGGAGATTGGAATTTTCGTTCCGTCTTTTGCCGTAGCGAACAGTCTTTCTGTTGTATAATTATCTTTATTGTAACCTCCCAGAACTTCCTGTTGTTTTAAAAGAACTCGTTTTCCGGTTTTTAAATCCTGTTCAAACTGAGAACTTGGTGTAATCATGGAAGTATACCCAAAACGGAAATTATCTGTGTTATATTCAGGGTTTTCCAGTGAATAAACGGTATAAGTAGGTTCGTCAAATTTCAGAAACTCCTTTTTCCCTGTTTTTCTATCATAAATTACCAGTTGGGAAAGTCCGTTTTGTCTTTCACTGAATATCAGATAATTTTTAAATGCAGTAACATCCTCCATCAGAACATCTTTTCTGTGTGGAATAAAATCCTTCCAGTTTTCAACTCCCGTTTTATTTAAAGGAGTTTCTACAATCTTAAAGTTAAGAGCATCTTTATTGGTTGTTACCAGAAATTTATCCTCAAGAGAAGTTACATCATAAAGTACATTACTGATCCTGGGCTGAAAAATTTTGAAATTTCCATTAGGATCATTGGCATCCAGATATCGGGTTTCAGAAGAAGTGGTAGCACGCGAGTCGATCAGGATAAATTTATTGTTTTTTGTTTTTCCTACACTGATATAGTTGGTTTTATCTTTTTCTTCATATACCAAAATATCTTTACTGGAATCTGTTTCCAGTGTGTGTCTGAAAATTTTTTCTGTTAAAAGAGTTTCAGGATTTTTTGAAGTGTAGAAAATTGTTTTGTTGTCATTGGCCCATGTTGCAGAACCAGTGGTGTTTTTAATACCAAGATCCGTGATTTTTCCTGTAGAAAGATCTTTTAAAAATAACTTGTACTGCCTTCTGGAGACATCATCCACTCCGTAGATCATTTTTGTATTATCCGGACTGATGCTGAAGCCGGAAGCTGAATAGTAAGGATGCCCTTCCGCCATTTTATCCACATCCAGAAGAATTTCTTCCGGAGCAGTAAGGCTGCCTTTCTTTCTGCAGTATTTAAAATATTGTTTTCCGGTCTCTGTGCGGCTGTAGTAGTAATATCCATTTCTAAAAACAGGTACAGATTCATCCTTCTCTTTGATTCTGGCTTTCATTTCCTGGAACAGCTTTTCTCTGAAAGGTTCAGTATCCTTCATCATGCCTTCCCAATAGGTGTTTTCAGCCTTTAAATAATCAACGACCTTGGTAGAATCTTTTCCTTTTTTAAAATAATCAATCATCCAGTAATAAGGATCATTTACCTTATCACCGTGGATTTCTCTGATATGTTCCTGCTTTTCTGCAACAGGAACCTTCATGTCCGGAAATTGCTGGGATTGAAATATAGATGCACTCATTACTAATAGTCCTAGATAAGTTTTTTTCATGGTATTTTTGTTTTGGATCGGTGTTTAGATTATAGTCCCCAAAGATTTTTCAACAGTACGTAGAAAGTATGTTCTTCTTCAGTTACTTTATTATCAGCTTTGATCAACGATTTTGCAAACTGAACAAATTTGACACGTTCATCCTCTGTAGAATCATCATGGAAACATCTCGCATGGAATTCAAAATGATCTTTCCATTCTTCAGGCTGTAAAAGAGCCAATGTGTCTAATTCATTGTCAAGATTCATTCTGAAAGGAAATTCATCTGCCATATATTGCTGTACCAGCATTCCTTCCTCAGGAGCAAATTCTCCGTCTACAGAAGAAAGAATCATTAATAAGTGATAACCGGCAATTGATTTATTTGATTTTTGCATGAGCTGTTGTATGTTTAAGTTTAGTGTTTAAATTTGATGAATTGATGATTGATCAACGATTGGCTCTCGTCAAAAAGATCATTTATCGTTCATCATTCATCATTTATAATTAATTAACGTAGTCCTTTGCAGGCTGTTTGTCTACAATTTTTCCATTTTCAAGGATCAGTACAAAAGGATTGCTTCTCGCTATCGTTTTGATGGCAGTCCCGTCCATTAGTACATTTTTGATGGTTTTAAAAGTATTAGGCTCTGTGGAAACACCATAGATAAGAGCCCCTTTCTGGGTATTTACTTTCGCTTCCACTTTCTGAAGCAGATCTGCAGGAACATCTTTTGGATGGTATGAAAACACCAGAACAGCTTTAGGAGCGTTAATGATTTCCTGGGTAACTTCCATTCCTGTAGGATCTTCAATCTTGAATTTTACAATTTCAGATTTATAACCTTCTTTGATCAATACAGATTCATTCTTCCCATCCTCAATTTTCCAGGGAGATCCTTCTGCCCAGTATTCTGTTTTTTTGATATAATCATCCTGATTTACTTTTACAACAGCTCCTGTCTTCTGATTTTTCAGGGTGTAGAAAGTTTTATATTCTGAAGGATTTTTATCAATTTTTGCTTTTTCAGCTTTTATATCAGTCCCTACTTTATAATCACGGAAATCAATGATAGGTTCATGCATAATTCCCTGTGCCATAACGTAGACCATTCCTAAAGAGAATACTGTTAAAAGGATATATTTGAATGTGTTGGAAGACTCTTTTTGAGTAATTCCGTACTCATCTTTTTTACGGAAATCTTTTCTGTACAGAACAAAAAGGATAATCAATCCCACAAGCAGTACAACATCCTTAAGGAAGCTCTGCCAAGGCGTAAATTTGATGGCATCACCAAAACATCCACAGTCTGTTACCACATTGAAATACGCTGAATAGAATGTAAGGAATCCAAAGAAGATACAAAGTGCAATTAATATGGACAAGGTAAATTTAAGCTTTAATTTAAGCAGCAGCATAAATCCTAAGAAAAGCTCCAGTACCACTACAATAATGGAAAACAGCAGGGCAAACTTTTCTAAAAATGGCATGTTGAAAACCGGAGGCGCAAAATATTCTTCCATTTTGAAAGAAAAACCTACCAGATCCACGGCTTTCACAAAGCCTGAAAGGATAAAAATAACAGCAATAATAAAGCGTAATAAACCTTTGAGCATATTAAATATTTTTGGGTTCAAATTGATTTTCTTTTTCCGAGAACTTGATCAGGCAGAAGACCGCATAATTCAGCATATCGAAATAGTTGGCATCAAGCCCCTCTGAAACGATTGTTTTTCCCTGATTGTCCTCAATCTGTTTGGTTCTTAATACTTTCTGATAAATAAGATCCGTGATTGAAGAGATTCTCATATCCCTCCATGCTTCACCATAATCATGATTTTTCCTCTCCATCAAAGCTTTTGCTTCATTGGCATATTTATCATACAGACCTAAAATTTCTTCTTTATTTTCATTGAAATCATTGGAAAGGCCTTTCTCAAGCTGAATAAGTCCAATGATAGAATAGTTCACAATCGCGATAAATTCATCTTCCTCACTCTCATCCACCATTTTTTTATCAGTCATCTGCAATGTACGGATCCTGTTGACTTTAATATAAATCTGATCTGTAATGGAACTTGGTCGTAAAACCCTCCATGCCGCACCATAATCCTGCAATTTTTTACCGAAAAGATCACGGCACTGACTGATAATTTTCTCGAACTGTACTGATGTTTTTAGCATAAATTTTCTTAATCTTCCAAATATACGAATTCGGTTTTAGATTTTTGAATTTGCAACGGGAGTTTGTGAGTGAGAGGGTTTGAGGGTGGGAGAGTTTGAGAGTTTCGGATTCGAGTTGTTGGATTGGAGGGTTTTAGAGTAAGAGGAGGTTAGGGTTGTAGAGTGGGAGAGTGTGAAAGTGTAGGAGTTAAACTCATAACTCATAACTTGTAATTCATCATTCATCATTTATTATTAATAACTTCCAGCCTATAATTTCTAATTTCTTCTCATTAAAAACGCATAAATCACTAATTTTGTACTGCAGAAATCAATTATCATTCATCAACTATAAACTCCATGCTCCCCAACTCTCACACTCTCCCACACTCAGACTCTCCAACCTACTCACTCAACTGCAACGGCCGATTAGTACAGCTGGACACTCCAAAGATTATGGGAATCCTCAATATGACTCCGGATTCTTTCTCTGACGGCGGAAAATTCAATAATGAAAAATCAGCGTTGAATCATGCTGAAAAACTGTTGAAGGATGGAGCCGAAATATTGGATATCGGTCCGCAATCTACACGTCCCAATGCAGAATTTTTAAACGCTTCTGAAGAAATAAACAGGATCGGAAATATCATCTCTCTGATCAAAAAAGAATTTCCGGAAGCCCTCATTTCCTTGGATACTTTCTATGCAGAAACAGTGAAATTTGGATTCAATGAAGGAATTGATCTGATCAATGACATCTCAGGAGGTCAGTATGATGCAGAAATGTTTGATACAGCCGCTGAAACGAGGCTGCCTTACATTCTGATGCATGTAAATCCTTCCTACGAAACCATGCATGATAAAGTAAAATTTACAGATATTACACTGGAAGTAAATCAATATTTTGCTAAAAAAACAAAAGAACTTTTAGAAAAAGGAGTGAATGATATCATTCTTGATCCCGGTTTTGGTTTCGGAAAAACAGTAGAGGACCAGATGAAAATGATTGAGGAAGTTGAATATCTCGGGTTTGGGAAATTTCCTCTTTTAATAGGCGTTTCGAGGAAGTCATTTATCTACAAACCACTGGGAAAATCACCTTTGGATATCAATGAGGAAACACAGAAACTTCATAGGAAAGTGTTGGAACAGGGGGCAAAGATTTTAAGAGTTCATGATGTGGCTGAAGCAAAGGAAACATTAACCCGTTTTTTACGAAAAAAATAAAAAGTGCAAAAAAAACTTGTGAGTAATTAAAAAGTTTATACATTTGCAGTATGAATTTTACGAATCAGAAAAATATTATTGTCATTTCTATTATTGCTGTTGTCATTAACAACAGTAAGGAAACGGCATTTTAAATAGATTTTAATTTAAATTATATATAAAACCGTTTCAAATTATGAAACGGTTTTTTTTGTTTTTAATTTTTTATAGTATAAAAATATGTATCAGTTATTATCCGTAATTATTATCGTCATTATTATTCCCTTGCGTTTGTGAGAAGGAACATGTATGACTGTACATATATTGAGCCCTCTCACACTGTGAGAGGGCTTTTTTTATTCCCATTTTTAATTTTTTTAAACCTCTATAACATGTATTACAACGACGACACGGCCATCTACTTTGACGGAAAATTTATGAAAGCAAAAGATGCCGGAACAGATCTTTACGGACAATCACTTCACTATGGGTATTCTGTTTTTGAAGGAATTAAATCCTATAGCACAGATCATGGAACTCAAATTTTCAAAGCGAAAGAACATTATGAAAGGTTAAAAAGATCAGCTGAATTAATGCATATTCCCTTCGATTATTCCGTAAACCAGCTTACAGAACTTACCTATGAACTTCTGGACCGTAATGGGTTTACAGATGCTTATATCCGTCCATTGGTTACGTGCTCTCCCAATATGTCACTTTCAAAAGGACAAAAATCTTATCTGTCGCTTCTGGCCTGGGAATGGAACAACGGCTATCTGGCAGATAAAATGAAAATTATGACTTCGCCTTTTCAACGTCCTAATCCTAAGGCTTTCAAGGTTGAAGCCAAAGTAGGAGGACATTATGTAAACTCAATATTAGCCTGTCAGGATGCCAAAGACAAAGGTTATGACGAAGCATTGGTTCTGGACGAAAACGGAAATGTTGCTGAGAGTTCGGGCGCTAATGTGTTCTACGAAAAAGATGGGGTTTTATATACTCCGGCTAAAGGAAGTATCCTTCCGGGAATCACAAGACAAACCGTGATGGAGATTTGTAATGAGCTTAATATCCCTGTGGAAGAAACCTTTTTTAAACCTGAAGAAATGAGGGGTGCTGAAGCTGGTTTTTTCTGTGGTACAGCAGCAGAAATTGTAGCTCTGGATTCACTTGATGATGTTCCCTTTACCAGAAACTGGGAAAATACGGCTAGCAGTAGAGTACAGCAGGCATATTTGAAATTGGTAAGAGTTCTGTCATTGTAGATTTTTAGAATTTAAATATCTGATTATTAAATAAATAGATTCATTCTTTAAACCATTGAATATTGTAATTTTTATAAAAAATGAAAATGAAAAGAATATTACAAAATGTAGTTTTGGTTCAAAATTTAGTAAAGAACTCCATTTCAGGAAGAGGAAAAGAATAGAAAATGTAGGAAAAGTATGTTAAATAAATATTCAAAAACATTCACGCAAAACAGTGAACAACCCGCAGCCAAAGCCATGTTGTATGGGATAGGATTTACAGAAGAAGATATGCATAAAGCTCAGGTCGGAATTGCCAGTATGGGCTATGACGGGAATACCTGTAACATGCATTTGAATGATCTGGCGCAGGTGGTAAAAAAAGGAACCTGGAATCATGGATTAGCCGGTCTGGTTTTTAACACCATCGGAGTAAGTGACGGAATGAGCAACGGAACAGATGGAATGCGTTACTCTCTGGTAAGCCGTGATGTGATTGCAGACAGCATCGAAGCAATATGCGGAGCTCAATACTATGACGGATTGATTGCGCTGCCAGGCTGCGACAAAAATATGCCGGGAACGATTATCGCAATGGGAAGGCTGAACAGACCCTCAATCATGGTATACGGAGGAACGATAGCTCCGGGATGTTACAAAGGAGAACAGCTTAATATCGTTTCTGCTTTCGAAGCATTAGGGAAAAAGATTGCAGGAGAAATCACAGAAGAAGATTTTGATGGGGTTGTGAAAAACTCTTGTCCCGGCGCTGGCGCATGCGGTGGAATGTATACGGCCAATACAATGGCTTCCGCGATAGAAGCATTAGGAATGAGTCTTCCGTATTCCTCTTCCAATCCGGCTTTAAGCAAGGAAAAACAGGAAGAATGCCTTGAAGCAGGAAAATATTTGAAAGTATTATTAGAAAAAGATATTAAACCTTCGGATATCATGACCCGTAAAGCTTTTGAAAATGCACTACGCATGATTGTGATCCTTGGAGGAAGTACCAATGCCGTTCTTCATTTTATTGCCATGGCAAAAAGTGTGGGAGTACCGCTTACTCAGGATGATTTCCAAACGATGAGTGATAAAACTCCGGTACTGGCAGATTTAAAACCAAGCGGAAAATACCTGATGCAGGATCTGTATGAACACGGAGGAATACCATCCGTAATGAAATACCTGTTACACCAGGGATTATTACATGGCGATTGTTTAACGGTAACCGGAAAAACACTGGCAGAGAATTTAGAAAATGTTCCTGATCTGGATTTTACTACTCAAAAAATTATTAAACCATTATCAGAACCTGTAAAAGAGACCGGACATCTGAGAATATTATACGGAAATCTTGCTGAGAAGGGAAGTGTAGCCAAAATCACAGGAAAAGAAGGGGAACGTTTCGTAGGAAAAGCACGTGTATTTGATGGTGAAAAAAATCTGATCAGAGGAATCCAGGATGGAACAGTACAACATGGCGATGTCATTGTTATTCGTCATGAAGGTCCGAAAGGAGCCCCTGGAATGCCGGAAATGCTGAAACCTACAAGTGCACTGATTGGGGCAGGACTGGGAAGCAGCGTGGCCCTTATTACAGACGGAAGATTTAGCGGTGGAACTCATGGATTTGTAGTAGGACATATTACTCCTGAAGCTCATGAAGGAGGTCTGATAGCCTTTGTAAACAATGATGACCTGATTGAAATTGATGCCGTAAACAATACCATACAGCTCAAAGTTTCAGAAGAAGAAATTGAAAGAAGAAAAAAAGGATGGCAAAAACCAGCTCTTAAAGTGCAGAAAGGATTGCTTTATAAATATGCATTAACAGTATCATCAGCCGCAGAAGGTTGTGTAACGGACGAAATCACTCAATAAAAATATGGAAAACCCGAATTTATCAACAGAAATACAATTGAGCGGAAGCCGGATCATTCTTGAAGCCTTTCTTCAGGAAGGGGTGAAAACTGTTTTCGGATATCCGGGAGGCGCTATTATTCCTATTTATGATGCTCTTTACGACTATCAGGAAAATCTGAAACATATACTTGTACGCCACGAGCAGGCAGCAGTACATGCAGCACAAGGTCTGGCAAGAGTCTCAGGAGAAGTAGGGGTTGTACTGGCTACAAGTGGGCCGGGAGCAACCAATCTTGTAACAGGTTTGGCAGACGCCTTATTGGATAATACTCCTTTGGTATGCATTACAGGGCAGGTTTTTGAACACCTTCTCGGAACCGATGCTTTTCAGGAGATAGATGTAATGAATGTCACCAGCCCGGTTACCAAATGGAATTATCAGGTAACCGATGCCAGTGAGCTTCCGGAAGTATTGGCCAAAGCATTTTATATTGCAAAATCCGGTCGTCCCGGTCCTGTACTGATTGATGTGACCAAAAATGCCCAGTTGCAGTCTGTTGATTATAAAGGATATTCTCCATGCCATTCATTGAGAAGTTATAAACCTGATCCTGATCCATGTTTTGATAGCATAGAAAAAGCAGTACAACTGATTAACAATGCGGTAAAACCATTCATCATAGCAGGGCAGGGAATAATGCTTGGGAAAGCAGAAAAAGAATTCTTGCAGTTTGCTGAAAAGTCAGGAATTCCGGTAGCATGGACTGTCTTAGGAATGGGTACTATTCCTACTAACCACCCGCAAGCTGTAGGAATGGTAGGAATGCATGGAAATTATGGTCCCAATATACTAACCAACGAATGTGATGTTTTAATCGCTGTTGGGATGAGGTTCGATGACCGTGTGACCGGAAGGCTGGATCAATATGCAAAACAGGCAAAGATTATTCATCTGGATATTGATAACGCAGAGATCAATAAAAATGTAAAAGTTGATGTTCCTGTTCTTGGAAACTGCAAGCATACGCTCCCTCTCCTTACAGAAAAAATTATAAAAAGAGAATATCATCACTGGCATGAAAGATTTAAAAAATGTCATGAAATTGAAAGCATCAGTCTGATCCATACCGAACTGTATCCTGAGGAAGGAGAGATCACAATGGGGGAAGTTATCCGCCAGTTAAATGAGATGACAGCAGGTGACGCAGTTATTGTAACAGATGTGGGACAGCATCAGATGGCGACATGCCGTTATTCGCAATTTAAACATTCCCGAACCAATGTTACAAGCGGAGGGCTGGGCACCATGGGATTCTGTCTTCCTGCTGCGATAGGAGCTTTTTATGCTGAAACAAACCGTCCTGTTATTGCCGTAATGGGAGACGGAGGAGCTCAGATGAATATTCAGGAACTGGGAACCATTATGCAGTATCATCCGGAGGTGAAGATTTTAATTCTGAATAACTGCTATCTGGGAATGGTAAGGCAATGGCAGGAATTGTTTCACGAAGAAAGGTATTCCTCAGTAGATATCCAAAGCCCTGATTTTGTTCAGGTGGCAAAGGGATACAATATATCTGGAAAAAGAGTATCTGAGAGAGAAGAGCTACAATGGGCACTCCGTGAAATGCTTGATCATAAAGGATCTTTCCTCCTTGAAGTGATGACAGGAAAAGAACATAATGTATTTCCGATGATTCCCCAGGGGAAAAGTGTTTCGGAAATTGTATTAAATAATAAATAAAGTTTAAAAATAAAAAAGATGAAAACAGATCATAAGGAATATACCATTACAGCGTATACAGAAGATTATTTAGGATTGATCAGCCGCATCAATGCTATTTTTTCAAGAAGAAGAATTTCTATGGTGACCTTTAATGTAGGTCCTTCAGAAATGGAAAAAGTAAAAAAGTTTGTTATCGTGATCAGAGAATCTGAAGATTCTGTTCAGAAAATTAGCAAACAAATGGAAAAACAGGTAGATGTTCTGGAAGTACATTACCACAGAAATCCGTACCTGACGGCAGTAGAATATGCCAGTTAAGAACAAGAATTAAACATTACAATCAATAATAAATAAAATCAAGAAAAATGGCAAAATTGAATTTTGGAGGAGTAGAAGAAAATGTAGTAACAAGAGAAGAATTTCCGTTGGAAAAAGCTCAGGAAGCATTAAAAAATGAAGTTGTAGCTGTGATCGGCTATGGAGTACAGGGACCAGGGCAGGCTTTGAATCAGAAAGATAACGGAATTAATGTGATTGTAGGGCAGAGAAAAAACTCCAAATCATGGGATAAAGCAGTTGCAGACGGATTTGTACCGGGAGAAACGTTATTTGAAATCGAAGAAGCATTAGAAAAAGGAACTATTATCTGTTATCTTTTGAGTGATGCCGCACAGATAGAATACTGGCCAAAAGTAAAACAGCATCTTACCCCAGGAAAAGCATTATACTTCTCTCATGGTTTCGGAATTACATTCAGCGAGCGTACAGGAATTGTTCCTCCGGCCGATGTAGATGTATTTCTGGTAGCCCCGAAAGGTTCAGGAACGTCATTGAGAAGAATGTTTTTGCAGAACAGAGGTTTGAACAGCAGTTTTGCCGTATATCAGGATGCAACCGGAAAGGCGAGAGAAAGAGTGACTGCATTAGGTATTGCGATCGGAAGCGGATATCTTTTTGAAACCGATTTTAAAAAAGAAGTATACAGTGATCTTGCCGGAGAACGTGGAACACTGATGGGAGCTGTACAGGGAATATTTGCCGCTCAGTATGATGTATTGAGAAAAAACGGACACAGCCCTTCCGAAGCATTTAACGAAACCGTAGAAGAATTGACCCAGTCGTTAATGCCATTGGTAGCAGAAAACGGAATGGACTGGATGTATGCCAATTGCAGTACAACCGCTCAGAGAGGAGCTTTGGACTGGTGGAAGCGTTTCAGGGATGCTACTTCGCCTTTGTTTGAAGAACTGTATGACAACGTAGCCAAAGGGAACGAAGCACAACGCTCGATTGACAGCAACAGCAAACCGGATTATCGTGAAAAATTGGAAGCCGAACTTACAGAATTAAGAGAAAGCGAAATGTGGAAAGCAGGTAAGACGGTACGAAGCCTGAGACCCGAAAACAATTAATTACCTAACAGATGATGAAAGAGGGAGTAAGTTCCTCCGTTTTAGAGCATGTCTATCAAGCGGAGGAACGATTAAAAGATGTAGTGGTAAAAACACCTTTGGCTGTTAATAATAATCTATCAGCTATTTATGAGTCGAATATTTTTTTTAAAAGGGAAGACCTTCAAAGGGTAAGATCCTATAAAATAAGGGGAGCCTATAACAAGATGGCAACCATGTCTGAAGAAGAACTCTCAAAAGGTGTTGTGTGTGCCAGTGCCGGAAATCATGCACAGGGAGTCGCATTTGCATGCCAGACTATGAAGGTGAAAGGAACGATTTTCATGCCTTTGCCAACTCCCGGACAAAAACTTGAACAGGTGAAAATGTTCGGAGGAGAATACATAGATGTAATTCTTTACGGAGATACCTTTGATGCAGCAAAAGATGCAGCGATGAGGTTTTGTGAAGACCATAACAGCTCATTTATTCACCCTTTTGATGATCCGGCCATTATTGAAGGGCAGGCCACAACAGCACTGGAGATTCTGGAGCAGGCTGAAGGTGTTGTTGATTATCTTTTTGTCCCGATTGGCGGCGGAGGATTGGCCGCAGGAATTTGTTCCGTATTTCAGCATCTTTCACCACAGACAAAAATCATTGGGGTGGAACCTTCGGCAGCGGCAAGCATGAAAAAGGCCCTTGAAAAGGGAAAACCTGTTCTTCTCGAAAAGATAAGCCGTTTCGTAGATGGTGCCGCCGTACAGCAAGTAGGAGATCTCACTTTCGAATGCTGTAAAAATATCCTGCACGATATGGCTACAGTAGATGAAGGACTTGTCTGTGAAACCATCCTGTCTTTGTATAATAAAGACGCTATTGTTGTTGAACCAGCGGGAGCGCTTTCAGTAGCAGCATTGGAAAAATACAGAGACGGGATAAAAGGTAAAAATGTTGTATGTATCATCAGCGGAAGTAATAATGATATTACCCGTATGGAAGAAATCAAGGAAAAAGCATTGCTTCATGCAGGATTAAAACATTATTTCCTGGTCAGATTTCCACAGCGCCCCGGAGCATTGAAAACCTTTGTAATGGATGTACTGGGACCTGATGATGACATCACTTATTTTGAATATACCCAGAAAAATTCAAAAGAAAAAGGAATCGCAGTAGTAGGAATTGCTCTGAAACAAAACAAAGATTTCACCCCTTTGATCGATAAAATGAAACAATATGATTTCTTTGTCAACTATCTGAACAATGACCCTTCTCTGATGAATCTGCTTATTTAAAATTTTTAAACCATTAAGAATAATAAAGTTTTTAAGAATAGTGAAGGCAAATATCTTCGGATATTTAATAAGCAAAATACTTCATTCAAATTCATTTGAATCTTAACTTTCCTTATAATCTAAACCCCTCTTAATGGTTTAAAATCATATTCAATATTAAATTATTTCGTACACAAATCAGATTCTAAAAACACAAAGATGAAAAAAGCTTCACAATCTGTGAAGCTTTTGTGTTTTAGGCAATATCAAACGACATAAGAAACTGCAGCTTTAAGGAAATGAATTCTGTGAACGTTAAAAAAACTCTACTGTCTGAGTGCGGGACAAAATATGATTCTAAACATAGATCGTTTCCGCACGAGTGCAGAGTTTTTAGAGAACAGATTTCATTTTTAGCTGAAGTTTCTAAGTCTTGAATTTTTGGTTCTTTTGTTTCAAGACAAAAGAAGTATAATGAAAAAAAAGTAAACCATTAAGAGTGATAAAGTTTTTAAGAATAGTGAAGGCAAATATCTTCGGATATTTAATAAGCAAAATACTTCATTCAAATTCATTTGAATCTTAACTTTCCTTATAATCTAAACCCCTCTTAATGGTTTAAAATCATATTCAATATTAAATTATTTCGTACACAAATCAGATTCTAAAAACACAATGATGAAAAAAGCTTCACAATCTGTGAAGCTTTTACGTTTTTTTTATAGAATGAAAATTATTTTTGAACCATTAAGGGTGATAAAGTTTTTAAGAATAGTTAAGGAAAATATCTTTCGATATTTTTTTAAGCAAGGCACTTCATTCAAATAGATTTGGATCTTAACTTCCTTATGTTTTGGGCAATATCAAACGACATAAGAAACTGCAGCGTTAAGAAAATGAATTCTGTGAACGTTAAAAAAACTCTACTGTCTGAGTGCGGAACAAAATATGATTCTAAACATAGATTGTTTCCGCACGAGTTTAGAGTTTTTAGAGAACAGATTTCATTTTTAGCGGAAGTTTCTAAGTCTTGAATTTTTGGTTCTTTTGTTTCAAGACAAAAGAATATTAATTTTAAACCATTAAGAATGATAAAGTTTTTAAGAATAGTGAAGGGAAATATCTTTCGATATTTATTAAGCAAGGCGCTTCATTCAAATGAATTTGAATCTTAACTTTCCTTACAATCTAAATTCCTCTTAATGGTTCAGTTTTTTTATTTTATCTTTCAAGCGAAAAATTAGAAATCACTTTCGGACGTTCTGTTTCATTAGCCACTTTCCAGGATGTTCTGTACATCCATTCCGTCATTTTATACAGCTTTTTATAATTGATATTTTCAGATTCATCCTGTGGGGTATGGTACTGATCATGCAGTACACTGGTGAAAAATATTGCAGGAATACCAATTTTAGCATACGGAAGATGATCACTTCTGAAATAGAAATACTCAGCGTGGCTTGGAGAGTCCCAATCTTTCAGATATTTGAATTTTGTACTTTCATTATTGGCATCTTCAGCCATTTTTACAAGCTCTTCAGAATTTTTATGCGGTGCATTTCCTCCTAATAAAGCGGCTTCATTATTATCATTTCTCCCGATCATATCACCATTCAGAACGGCTACAATTTTTTCTTTTGGGACAACAGGGTGGGCAGCATGCCATCTCGAACCCAGCAAACCTCTTTCTTCAGCACCGTGGAACACAAAAAGAATGCTTCTTTTTCCGGGCTGTTTTTTGTAAGCTCTTGCCATCGCCAGCATCGCAACACAGGTACTTGCATTATCATCAGCACCATTATAGATGGTATCATTCTTTACAGGATGTCGGATTCCGTCATGATCCTGGTGTCCGCTTAGCAAAACATATTCACTTTTAAGAACAGGATCTGTACCTTCTATTTTCCCGATGATATTCACTGACGGATATTTGTAAGTTTCAGTGATCAGGTTCAGAGAAGCTTTGGGATTATTTTTTACCCAGCCTGCATTTTCTCTTTTGATCCATAAAACAGGAATATTATTCGTGATTTTTTCTCTTAATCCTTCTACGCCATAACTTCCTCTTGTCATTTGAGGCAGCACTTCTACCCAGCTTTGCTCGGAGGTATCATCGGTGATGAAAATAATGGCTTTCGCTCCCAGTTCAGCAGCTTTATTGTAATATTTATTTCTTACGAATCCGGGATATCTTCTTACGAAAAGGGTCATATCCTTAGAAATATTTTTGTCAGATGCGTTTATGGCAAGAACTTTTCCTTTGATATTCAATTTCGCAAGATCTTCAGGCTCTGCATTTCCGGCATATACTATTTCAGCATCTACAGAAGCATTTACAGGTTCAGCAACCAGAAAATCCTTCCATAATTTCAAACTGTTATCTCCAATTTTCAGGCTGCTTTGAGGAATCACCTGATGTCTGTACATATCAAAAAACTGGAAAAATGTTCCGTTATCTCCGGCAGGTTTCATTCCGGCTTCTTTGGCTTTATCGGCAAGCCACATGGAAACTTTCAGTTCATCCAGAGTTCCGGCTTCTCGTCCCCAGAACTGATCTGCAGCAAGCTGATACATATCGGTACGGAGATCTGCTTCTTTGATGGCAGAAACCAGAGGTTTTTTATAATTCTGAGCATTTCCAATAGTAAAAAGGAAAAGGCTTAACAGAGAAAAAATGTAATTTTTATTCATAACAGTGTTTAATTAAATTCAGCTAATTTTTCTGAAAACTGTTTTGAAAACTCTTTTCTGTCTTCTTCCAGTTTTTCCCTGGTGGAAGGTAGAATATAATTAAAAAGGATCTTGTCTTCGTTGTCTAAAAAGATAATTTCCTTTTCATTTCCATCGATCATCTGTGAGAAAATTTCCCACATCGGAGTGTCTTTTAATTTTAATAATTCAAAAAACTGTTCTGCTTTTATTTCGATTTTCTGCATGTTCTTTTTTATATATTATTGTTGAATATTTCTGAATTCTTATTCAAAAATAAAGATTTTGTATTTTCCGGACGATTAAAACTCCAGAAACTTCAGTTTAAACTGGATGGCAAAATTTTCTCTGAAGTGTGGTGTCGCATAATAACCCACTCTGTAAAATACACCGAGATTGAAATAGCTGGAAAGGAAATTATTCCATTCCACGCCGACTTCCTGATACAGGTGATCCAGTTTTCTGAATTTAAACTGATGGTATTCCGGATGTTTCATATCTCCGATAGTTCCTCTTAAGACAAAATCAAAGCTGGAAACATTGTGTCCGAAACTTTTTAAATACCAGGGAAGTTTGTGTGTGAAGTAATAGGCTACGAATCTGTCATTATAGTATTTTCCTCCCTCCAGTGTTGCAAATCCAAGGTACGATGTAAGGTTAAAATTAAAATCTTTACCTGGAGAAGCCAGTCCGTTCATCGTAAAATTTTTCCAGATCGGCGCTCCACCCAGGACAAGACCTCCATACAATCTGAAACCTGTAGTCCCGATTGGTGTTTTGAAATTATGAACAAACAAGGCGTCAAAGCGGGAATAATTAAAATCTCCCTGCAGGATTTTGTAACTCTGCTCATAATTAAAATAGAGTTCAGGGTATTTCTGATCAATCAGAGATTTTCCCTGTGGAGTCATGATATTGGTAGAATTCGGGGAATATTTTAAGGTGAAAAGAGTATTGAAATTGCGGTATGAAGTACCTCTGTCCCTGAACTGATAGTCAAATTCTGCTTCTTCTGTATTTCTTCTTACAGCAAGAGCAACGGTAAGCCCGTTAGTGACATCGTTGAGGTAAGATAATGACATTCCTTTAAAGTGAAAATAACGGTCGTTATTCAGATTATTCCCGAAGTTCATCATTCTCATCTTGAAATTCCAAAGCTTTCGGTTGAATTCTCCTGAGGCTGTTACATCATCATACACCTCAAATCTGAAAAAGGAGTTCTTTTCCAGAGTGGTTTTCATGTCAAGCCCCATTCCATACTTCCATTTTCTGTCTTTTACTCCGTAAGCAAAGTAGTAATCCGGTGAAAAGTAAGGGTTGAAATTTTCATTCAGCTTGGCTTTTAAACCTAATCTAAAACCTTCGTAAGAGTTATAGTTAACAATTTCATCTACGGCAAAATCCACAGAACCTACTCGGATCTGTCCGTTCAGTAATCCTGATAAAATCTGTGCTTTGCTGTCAATTTTATATTTTTTTCCTAAACTGTCGATCGTTTTATAGGTATTTTGTTCCCTCTCGGTAAGCGGATCCGTTCTATATTGGTCCAGCGAATGGCCGTCAATATTTTTTACAGAAAAAGTATAGCCTTTGAAATCTTTTGGATCTTCTTCAATGGGGGCTTCAAAATCAAAATATTTTGAGGTAAGAAAAGCGTAGGTTCCAAAGCTTTTTTTGTCTTTTTTATCATCAGCATGCACTTTGTCATCCATAGCCATTTTACCCATTTTAAGCTTGGCTTTTTCGTGGGCAAGAAACCATTTGTTGTTATAAAACACCCAGGTACTGGTGATAATTCCTTCGTTTTTGTTTTTACTGAAATTTTCAATTTTTTTGACTCCATAAGTTTCAGTATCTACATAGATTGCACCATTATACTTTCGTTTTCTGTCCGGTTTTTTGTAGTTCACCTCACGGAAACGGATCACAAAGTTTTTTCTTCCGTCAAGGGTAATGGTATCCGAAAGGAAAAATCGGTACAGTCCTCTGTTTTCCGGTTTCAACTGCTCGGGAACAACATCCCTGTTGCTTTGCTGAAGGGCAATCATTTCGTAGATTGGCTGTTTCAGACCCGAAATCCTGTTGTCCAGAATATTGATTTTCTCCCCATATTTTTTGGAATATAAAAACTCCTGAGCCCTTTCCCAAAGGAAGAGTTTGCTTTTTGAAAATATTTTTCTTGCGTTAATATTATTCAGGGAGTCTTTTTCTCTTTTTTTCTTGAAAATGTTTAAATCACTAAAATACTGGTTAAACTGGGAAAGGCTGTCTTCATCAATGTCCAGAGAAATTTTTTCGTAAGATTTATAAGAATAAGAACCTAAGCTTTTCGGGGAATTTTCTTTGTAGAGTTTATTAACTTTTCTAAGAATTTCCAGAGCTCTGGGATCACTTTTATCTTCAATAACAATGGCTTCAATGTTGGTTGTCTTAGATATTTTTTTTAGTAAGGAAACCTCCATACTGCTTTCCACAGTAATGGTTTCTTTCTGATAAGAATCTGCATCAATATCAATGTTTTTACATCCTGTTTTAAACTCCAGAATACCTTGTTCATTGGTATATCCGATAACTGCATGGTCACAGGATATCTTTGCTTTAAAGACAGGTTTTTGACTGGCGTCATCCACAACCTTAATTTTTGTTTGTGAATACCCCAAAAAGCAGATCATAAAAAATAATAACAGTAACCCCCTTTTCATGTAAAAAAACTACGTCAAAAATAATGATATTTATTATTGTAGAAAAGTTTTTAACAGAGTATAACATTGATTTAATCTAATGTTTTTATGGACTTTTCAAGGGCAAGGTCAAATGAAGAATTGCACCAGATAGTCTTTGTGTATTTTACCGGAATTTCCAAATAAAAAACTTCTTAGCGGTTAAGCTTCAGGAGTTTTAATTTGAATGTTTCGAAAAATTGGTGTTTTGTAGTTAGGCATTCTATTCAGTAAAAAATGCAATCATTTCATGGCTGAGTGTAATGTCTTTGCGAACGAAAATATTTATGACGGGTATGTTTTTTTGTGATCATTAGGATTTAATGATTAAAAACGAAAACAGGCTGTCTCAAAATGAAACAGCCTGTTCTAAAATTTATAATAGGTATTCTATTTTTAAATATTTAAAGCTTTTTGGTAAGCATTTTCCAACCCTTCAAGGTTTTTACCACCTGCCGTTGCAAAGCCTGGGTTTCCACCGCCACCACCTTGGATTTCTTTTGCTAGATCCTTTACAATAGCACCAGCCTGATAGTCTGCAGCAAGATCATCAGAAACTCCAACGGTAATCATTGGTTTTCCATCTGCATCAGAAAGGATAATTGTAACTGAAGCCGGGATTTCTCTCTTCAACTGGAATACGATGTCTTTTACAGAACCTGCATCCAGCGACGTTTTCTTTACTAAAAGCTGCTTGTTGCCTTTCTGCTCATAAGCATTCTTCCATTCTCCGATTTCTCCTTTTGCTTTTTCCTTTTTAAGAGCATCTACTTCAGCCTTTAATGAAGTATTTTCTTCGATCAGTTTTTCGATAGATCTTACCACATCTTTAGACTTTAATAATTGAGAAAGTTCAATGATCTGTTTTTCAAGATTGTTGAAATATTCTTCAGATTTATCTCCTGAAATCGCTTCAATCCTTCTGATTCCCGCAGCAGCAGAACCTTCAGAAGTGATCTTGAAATGACCGATTTCGCTGGTGTTTTTTACGTGAGTTCCTCCGCAAAGTTCTTTTGAACTTCCAAACTGGATCATTCTCACATTGTCACCATATTTTTCACCAAATAAAGCCATTGCCCCTTTCTCCAGAGCTTCCTGGATCGGAATGTTTCTGAATTCCTGTAAAGCAATACTTTCTTTGATCTTTTTATTTACTTTTTCTTCAATTAATGCCAGTTCTTCCTCAGTCATTTTGTTGAAATGAGAGAAGTCGAAACGCAGATAATCAGGACCTACATAAGAACCTTTCTGTTCTACGTGAGTTCCTAAAACATCTCTTAAAGCCTCGTGCAGAAGGTGAGTCACCGAGTGGTTGGCCTGAGAATTTTTTCTCTCTGAAGCGTTTACTTTAGCATAGAAAACAGCGCCTGCATCTTTAGGAAGACCGTTGATTAGTGAAATAATCAATCCGTTTTCTTTTTTAGTTTCCAGTACTTCGAAGCTCTCAACTGCATTTTCAAGAACACCTTTGTCACCAACCTGTCCACCTCCTTCAGGATAGAACGGAGAACTGCTTAATACCACCTGGTAAAATTCTCCGTCTTTGTTTTCTACCTTTCTGTATCTTGTAATATAGGTTTCGGATTCAATCTGATCGTATCCTACAAAGTTTTCATCTCTTTCCTCTAAAGTAACCCAGTCGTAAACTTTCTGGGCAGAATCAGCTTTTGAACGAAGTTTCTGCTTCTCCATTTCAGCTTTGAATCCTGCTTCATCAATCGTTAACCCTTTTTCTTCAGCAATAATCCTTGTCAAATCATCTGGGAAACCATAGGTATCATACAATTCAAAAACTTCTTCGCTTGGTAATACTTGCTGGTTATTGGCAATAGTCTGCTGGATCAGTTTTTCTACTCTGATCAAACCGTTTTCAATGGTTTTTAAGAATGAATCTTCTTCACTTTTGATCACTTCAGCAACCAGTTTTCCTTGTTTTTCAAGTTCAGGAAAGAATGCTCCCATTTGTTCCTGAAGTACAGCAACCAGCTTGTAAAGGAAAGGCTCTTTCATATCCAGGAATCGGTAAGAATAAGAAATTCCTCTTCTTAAAATTCTTCTGATTACATAACCTGCTCCTCCGTTTGAAGGTAACTGTCCGTCTGCAATAGCAAACGAAACCGCTCTGATGTGGTCTACCACAACACGGATAGCAATATCTTTTTCGTCTTCTAAAATTCCGGTGTATTTTTTACCTGAAAGTTCTTCAACTTTAGCAATAAGTGGAGTGAAAACATCGGTATCATAGTTGGAAGACTTTCCTTGAAGCGCCATACAAAGACGTTCAAAGCCCATTCCCGTATCTACGTGCTGAGCAGGAAGTTTCTCTAAAGATTTATCAGCTTTTCTGTTGAACTCCATGAAAACCAGGTTCCATACTTCTACAACTTGTGGGTGGTCATTATTGACCAGTTCAAGTCCTGAAACTTTTGCTTTTTCTTCCGGTGTTCTTAAGTCAACATGGATTTCCGAACACGGTCCGCACGGTCCGCTTTCACCCATTTCCCAGAAGTTATCTTTTTTATTTCCGTTGATGATTCTGTCTTCTGAAATGTGAGATTTCCAGAAATCATAAGCATCCTGGTCTCTGTCCAGATTTTCTGAAGCATCACCTTCAAAAATCGTTACATATAAATTTTCTTTTGGAATTCCGTATACTTCAGTCAGTAATTCCCAGGCAAAAGCAATAGCCTCTTTTTTGAAGTAATCCCCGAAAGACCAGTTTCCTAACATTTCAAACATGGTATGGTGGTAAGTATCTCTACCTACATCATCCAGGTCATTGTGCTTCCCTGAAACTCTCAGACACTTTTGTGTATCGGCAATTCTAGGGGCGGTAGGGGTTTTGTAGCCAAGGAAAAAATCCTTGAACTGCGTCATTCCGGAGTTGGAAAACATTAGGGTAGGGTCGTCTTTCAGCACAATAGGAGCTGAAGGAACAATAAGGTGCCCTTTACTTTTAAAATAGTCTAAAAATTTTTGACGTATTTCTTGTGATGTCATAGTATTGCTTTTGCTTTTTTAAATATCAAATTTTTGATAAGATGCAAATTTAAGATTTTTAAGCGATTTGTAATAATTTTATGCTATGTTTTGAATGGTGCCGGATTTGGGTAATGGATGTGTCGTAAACCTTGTAGGTTTTCAAAACCTATAAGGTTTGAGATGGTTATAATTAATAATAATCTATCTGGTTTTGCAATTTCCGTTTAACTTACTACCTTCGTTGTAATTTGAAATAAGACAAAAATCCTTCAATGACAAAAGATGAAGAGCTGAAAAGCTGGATAGAACAGTATTCAGGTCCGCTTTTGAAGCGGGCGCTGTATGTACTTTCCAATAAAGAGGATGCACAGGATGTGGTTCAGGAAGTTTTTCTTGCTGCCTATACGGGTTATGATTCCTTTGAAGGAAAAAGCCAGCCTCTGACATGGCTGATGTCTGTTCTGAACAGGAAAGTGGCAGATTTCTACCGGAAAAAATACAAATCGGAACCCAATATCAGATTGGATCATTTTTTTGACGAAACAGGATCATGGAAAAATAATGATGTTTTGAATGACTGGAACATTTCAGGGGAAGGAGATGAACTTTTAGACAGTACGGATTTTAATAAAATATTGGAAGAATGCATTGAGGAATTGCCCTCCAAATGGAAGATTCTGCTGAAAATGTATTATATAGAAGAAAAAAAAGCACCGGAAGTAAGTCAGGAATTGAATGTTTCTACGACTAATCTATGGAAGATTTTGCAGAGAAGCCGGATGCAGCTCAGAGAATGTCTTGAGTTTAACTGGTTTTCAAAATCATAAGGATCATGATACGAAGAATACTACATATATTATTTTTACCATGCAGTGAAGCTACTTTACTGATGGAAAAAAGGAATGCCCAATCTATTTCTGCCAAAGAAAACAGGATGCTGAGCATGCACCTGATGATCTGTAAATGGTGCAGAATGTACAATGAAAAGCTGGCACTTCTGGATAAAGCGTTTAAAAAGACTTTTTCTGAAAAAGAAACTGAAATTAATGATTCTGAAATTCAGGACTTTAAAAATAAAATGATCGATAAATTAAATTTCTGAGAAAATTTTTGTCAGGATTGTAAAATTGCTCCGACTATACTTTTGAAAACGATAAAGTATTAACTAAAATCTTAAAATATGGTCGGAACAGTACAGGAATCAAAAAATCAATTAACCCGAACCGGGTATTATATCTCCCTTTTCGGAGCAGCTCTTATTTTGCTGTGGATTGGCATCTTCAAATTTACCCCTACAGAAGCGGCCGCAATAAAACCCTTGGTGGAAAACCATTTCTTAACTTTTTTCGTATATAAGATTATGAGTGTCCAGGCAGTGTCAAATCTTATCGGAACGATAGAAATTATCATTGCATTACTCCTCATATTTAGTGCGAAATTTGCTGTATTGAAAAACTATGCAGGGATAGGAATGATCGTAACTTTTCTGGTAACATTAAACTATTTATTGACAACACCGGGAATGTGGAAAATAGTGGACGGAGTGCCTGTGACAGATTTCTTTATTCTGAAAGACCTTATGTTTTTAGGATTTGGATTAATGATCATTCAAAATAATAAGTAATGAATAAAAAAGTAAAAATGAAGAATATATTAATTGTACTCGGAATCATTCTGGGTATAGCAGTATTTGCTGCTGAATCAGGGCTTTTCAAGAAAACGAGGTCCAATGTAGTGGAAATAAAAAAAGAAAATGAGGAAATTATGGATAACAAAAACGTTAGAGAGATTTATTTTGCAGGTGGATGTTTCTGGGGAACAGAACATTTTTTTCAACAGATTCGTGGAGTTGTAGGAACAGAAGTAGGATATGCCAACGGAAATACCCAAAACCCTACTTATGAAGAGGTGGTAAGTCATACAACAGGTTTCGCAGAAACCGTAAAAGTAAAATATGATCCTGAACAGGTAGGTTTGAAACTGTTGATAGATTTATATTTTAAAACTATTGATCCTACAAGTAAAGATCAGCAGGGAAATGACAGAGGAAATCAATACAGAACCGGAATCTATTTCACCAATAAAACAGATGAAGCTTTGGTAAAAGATGAAGTTCAGAAGCTTGCAAAGAATTATAATAAACCAGTGGTCGTAGAAACGATTCCATTGAAAAATTTCTATAAAGCAGAAGATTATCATCAGGATTATCTGGATAAAAATCCAGGCGGTTACTGTCATATTGAACCGGGACTTTTTGAAATGGCTAAAAAAGCCAATCCACTACCAAAATCGACTTATCAGAAACAGGATAAAAAAGTTTTAAAAGAAAAACTGACCGCAGAACAATATAATGTTACCCAGGAAAATGGCACGGAAAGACCTTTCCAAAATGAATACTGGAATGAAACCCGTGAAGGAATTTATGTAGATATTACAACAGGAGAGCCATTGTTTATCTCTACCGATAAATTTGAATCCGGGTGTGGATGGCCAAGTTTCTCAAAACCTATTACCAAAGGTTTGATTGATGAAAAGCTGGATCGTTCCATTGGTATGGATAGAGTGGAAGTAAGAAGTAAAACGGGGGATGCCCACTTGGGACACGTCTTCACAGACGGACCGCAGGATAAAGGAGGACTTCGTTACTGTATCAACAGTGCTTCTCTGAAATTTATTCCAAAAGCTGAAATGGAAACAAAAGGATACGGAAAATATCTTCCGTTGTTAGATAAAAAGTAATATGAAAGAAGGCTGCCATCTGGCAGCCTTTTTATTTTGAATTAATAGTGAAATTAAATTCTACCAATCTCTTTTTCTCAGAATCCAATATGATCCGAAGATGAAAACAGCACACCATAACAGACAGGCAATAAGACTTTCCGTAGGGTAGTGGAATTCATATTTTAAGCCCATCATTTTAGCCATATTTAATCTCATCATCGGGTTAGGAATCAGGCTGGACATACTTTCCAGCGGTAAAAGATGAGAGATAAAAAAGTCATTCTGAAGAACCTCGTTTCTTTGAGGCCCCTGCATTCCTTTTACTTTTGAATACGTTTCAAGAGCTGTTAAAATTCCTTCGCCAATCCAGAATACGAAAAGAGCAAGAAATACAAAAACAGATTTTCTCAGTAAAATAGAAAGGAACATTAAGAAGCAAAAGAACGTAAATAGCTTCACGAAGTAATTTCCAATGAAGAATATCTCAGCAAAAACCTTTGCAGATTCCGTTGTATTTGAGTATTGATATCCGAGGAAAATAGTAATCCCGAATACAATTGCGGTAGAAACAATAGTGAAAATACTTATCGTCAGCAATTTTGAAGTGATGAACTCTTTTCTGCTCAGTCCGTCGATCGTATTCTGCTTGAACATTCTGTTACTGAATTCCTGAGAAATAGAGAAAACAATGATAAGCCCCAGGAAAATTTTCAATAAGGCAACAATCCATGTGGTGAAATTCCAGATTTCCGGGAAATTATAAATCCCCTGTTCCTTTAAGTTGATTGTTCCTCCAAAAACATCAAAGTCAACCAATCCAATGAAAAGCAAAGCAATAAGAATGGCAAAATATAATATCGTAAAAACTTTGAACGGCTTATAGTTCAGGTTTTTGTAGTATTCAAGTTTTAATAATTTTATCATGATTAATTGGTGTTTTTTACAAGTTCAAGGAATTGAGATTCAAGAGATAGTTTTTTCCTGGTCAAATGGGAAAGATAGATTCCTTTCTCTGCCAGTTTCTGATTCATTGCTGAAGCTGAAATGGAAGCGTCATCACGGATCTGAGCTTTGATGAGATCACCTTCCTGATTGATGGATGAGAACCACTGAAGCTCGTTCAGTGCATGTAACAACAGGGTGTTGTTATCTGCCTTCAGTTCAAAATATCCGTTGTTGGAAGTCATCTCATCCACTCTTCCGCAGTAAATGGAATTTCCTTCCTTCAAAACAATGACATGGCTGCAGATCTTTTCAATTTCATCCAGAAGGTGGCTGGCAATAATGATGGTGATTCCCTGCTTGGCAATATCGCTGATAATTTCCCTGATCTGAATGATTCCCTCAGGATCCAGTCCATTGGTCGGCTCATCCAATATCATCACTTCAGGGTTGTTCAACATCGCAGAAGCAATGGCAAGACGCTGTTTCATTCCCAGAGAGAATGTTTTGAAAGTATCTTTTCTCCTTTCATACAGATTAACAGTCTTCAGAACTTCATCAATTCTTGAATAGGGTGCATTTTTAATTTCTGCGACAATTTTAAGATTGGTTTCCGCACTGAGGTAAGGATAAAAGTTAGGCTGTTCGATAATCGCTCCTATTTTTTTTAATGTTTCCGGATCAGTTCCCTTCTTCCCAAACCAAAACCAGTCTCCACTGGTAGGATTGATGGTTGAAAGCAACATTCCGAAAGTTGTAGACTTTCCGCTTCCGTTCGGACCTAAAAGGCCATAAACATTTCCTCTTTCGACATCAAAAGAAATATTGTTGACCACAACTCTCTTGAATTTTTTTGTCAAATTTTTTACTGATAAAATCTTTTCCATGTAATTTGTTTTACATAGTAGTAGTCTATATAAATTAGAGAATGTTACAGAATTATCATAAATCAATATTAATTTATGGACAAATACATTAAATTTGATAGAATTAATCAACAGTTATGAAGCTAATTGAACTGGCAGAAGAATTAAATGTCTCTGCAGAAGCCATCAAACAGTTTATTCAGGATTTTGATCTTGAACTGGTAGACTGTGTCAGTACGAATTTTGAGGTAAAAGAAGATTTTGAAAAGTTTGCCCGCGAAAACGTAGATTTTTTAAGGCTATATGAAAAAGATCTTGATAAAAATAAAACTCTGGAGCAGATTGCTGAAGTCATTAAGCAGCCAAAAGACAAGGTTGAAAAAGTAATTAAAGACAATAATCTTAATATTTTCGATAATGGCTTTTTCAAATCTTCCATATCAAGCTATGGAATTGATAATAAACTGGGAGGGAATTACCAGTTTGTGTATGATTATTTCGGACACAAAACCAGCCTGCAGCAAAGAGACTTTATAGGATACAGAGACCTGTTCTTTTATACATCCGCTGTTCTGGAACCCTTCCTGAATCCACAGCAGATTAAAGACTGGGGAATCAACAAGCCTGCAGGAATTATCCTCTACGGACCTCCCGGAAGCGGAAAGATTTTCTGGGCCAACAAAATTGCTGAAATTATCGGATATCAGTTTAAAGAAGTCAAAAAACATTATCTGGGAACTTCGCTGATTGACGGCAATGAGATCAATTTCAGTGATTTCCTGCTGAGTATGATGAAGGAAAACAAAATGCTGCTTTTTATGGATGATTTCGATGAGATTATGATGCAGAGAAGAGCAGAAAATGATGTCGCTTCCTGTAACCTTGAGGTTCAGGAACTGATTCTTCACTACATTGGAAAATTTGAAAAAGAAGGTATCCTGATGGTAGGTTCTGCCAATTCTGTTTCAGAAATTGACGAAGAGATTCTTGCTCCCGGAAGATTCGATGTGATGATTCCGATCTTTCCCCCCAATGCTTCCGAGCGTTCGGAAATCATTCTTTATGCCATGACCAGAGGATTGGAAGAAGATTCTTTACTCTATAAAATACTTAAAAATAACAAGGCAGATAAAGTTCCTTTCTGGCACGAAATATCTTCCAAAATGAAAGCATTCAGCAACACAATGCTGATAGATTTTACCCAAAGTTTAAAGAAAAGAATTAAAAACCTTTACCAAAAAACCAGAAACGAAAAGCTTAAAATTGATCAGAAACTTTTAGACAGCGCATTAAGGGATGCCGGATCAAAACTTACTGAAGAATATCTTGATCAGGTAGCCCGATTTCTTGCGGATGCCATTATCAATAATTTTGATGACTTTCAGTTCAGAATTCAGGCGTTGAAAAATGAACTGGAAACCTACAGAGTTGTTGAGGAACCACAAAGAGCAATAGGATTCCAACATAATGATGATGATAAAGATAAAGGGTAGAACGAAAGGGATTTTAAGTTTAAGGTTCAAAGTTTAAAGCTTAAAGCTTAAGGGTTTAAAAAAATCATTTATTACCTATTACTCATTACTCATTACTCATGAACAGCATCTGGGAACTGGATACTTTTTACAGAAAGCGAAACATCATTATTATTGGTGCCGGATTTTCGGGACTATGGACCGCTATATCTGTCAAAGAAAAATATCCTGAAAAATCTGTTCTCATTATTGAACGGAACCCGGTTCCTTTGGGTGCTTCCACCAGAAATGCCGGCTTTGCCTGTTTCGGAAGCCTTACCGAAGTTATTGCAGATTCTGAGAAAATGGGTTGGGAAAAAACACTGGAGCTTGTTACAATGAGATATGACGGGCTTCAGAAAATCCGGCAGTATTTTAAAAAGGATGAAATTGATTTTAACCTCAACGGAGGCTATGAAATTGTAAATAATGAAGAACCTTTATCCCGGATTGAAGCTGTCAATGAAATGCTGAAAACAATAACCGGGCTGGATCAGACGTACACTTTAAAACAGAATAAAATACAGGAATTCGGACTTGGAAAATCTGAATTCCTGATTGAAAATCCCTGTGAAGGAAGTCTGCATTCAGGAAAATTATTACAAAAGCTTTTAGAAAAGTGTCATGAACTCAAAATCGAATTTTTATTTGGTACGGAAGTTCAGCATATTGAAGAAGCAGATGACGTTGAGGTTCATCTTTCAACGAACCTTTCTGTAACAGCAGACCAGCTCATCTATTGCACCAATGCATTCACTTCAAAGTTTCTGAAAAAGGAAAATATCGTTCCTGCCCGCGGACAGGTTCTCCTGACTGAGCCGATAGAGGGATTGAAGCTTAACGGAACCTTTCATTATGACGAAGGTTACTATTATTTCAGAAATGTCGGAAACCGCATATTGCTAGGCGGCGGGCGAAATCAGGATTTTAAAACCGAAGAAACCACTGCTTTTGAAACCACAGAATTTCTACAGAATCACTTGGAAAACTTTTTAAGAGAGGTCATCCTTCCTTATAAAGACTTTAAAATTGCCCTTCGTTGGTCAGGAATAATGGCTATGGGCGAAGAAAAGTCACCTATTGTGAAGCAGGTTTCAAAGAGACAGTTTTGTGCCGTAAGACTTTCTGGAATGGGAGTTGCTCTGGCTCCGAAGATAGGGGAAATGGTGGCAGAAATGATATAACTATAACGTTGATAAACATGAAATACTTGCCCTTTGAACGTATTACTTACAAAACAAACTTGTCTGAACAGGAAGTTTTAACAAGACTTTCCGGTTTTGTAGAGCCTAAAAAATTCGGTTTAGGGAGAAATTATATAAAAGAATATGAAGGATCTATCCATAATAATAGCTTTGAAATAAGTAAAGTTATTCAGTACAGAAACTCTTTCCTTCCTCAGATAAACGGTAGAATTCAAAATGAAAATAATGGAGCACAAATACAGGTGACCATGTCCCTACATGCATTTGTCTTCTTTTTTTTAATAGTCTGGTGTTCATTTGCCGTGATTTTCTTCATAGGCGTTTCCATAAGAGCTATAAGAGAAAAAGAAATATCGGTAGAGCTTTTTCTTCCTTTAGGTATGCTTTTGTTTGTCTACGCTTTAACTATGATAGGGTTCAAATCGGAAAGCAAACAAGCAAAAGAATATCTTAGAAGAAGTTTTGACGCTGAAATCGTAAAGGAATAGTTTCTCCTAAATCAGATTTTGAGTCTCTATTAAATTTCCAAAAAAATCCAATATCCCAAAAACTCGAATCCCGAACCCCGAAAACTAAGAATCTGTACCTCTCCACTCTAAAAGAATTCCTTATTTTTGCAAAAAAGAAACATTCGTGATTAACAACGACCAGATAAAAGAAGTTCAATCCAGAATTGAAGATTTACACAGATATCTTCAGATTGAAAAAAAGAAGATTGAAATTGCTAATGATGACGAAAAAACCGCAGCACCCGAATTCTGGGACAATCCAAAAACGGCTGAAGCATTTCTAAAGCAGCTTCGTTCCAAGAAAAAATGGGTGGAAAGCTATGATGAAATTCAGACACAGTTTGAAGATCTGCAGGTTTTGGCCGACTTTGCTAAAGAAGATCCGGATTCTGAAAAAGAACTGGACGAAACATTCCCGCAATTGGTGGAAAAAATTGAAGACCTGGAATTCAAAAACATGCTCTCCAATGAAGGTGATGAGCTTTCTGCAGTGTTGCAGATTACCGCAGGAGCCGGAGGAACAGAAAGTTGCGACTGGGCAGCCATGCTGATGAGAATGTATACCATGTGGGCAGAAAAACAAGGCTATAAAATCCGTGAACTGAACTACCAGGAAGGTGATGTAGCCGGAGTAAAGACTGTTACCCTTGAAATTGAAGGGGAATTTGCTTTTGGATATTTAAGAGGTGAAAACGGAGTACACAGACTTGTAAGGATTTCCCCTTTTGACAGTAATGCAAAACGCCATACCAGTTTCGTTTCGGTATATGTATATCCTTTGGTGGATGATACTATTGAAATCAACATCAACCCTGCCGATATCAGCTTTGAAACAATGAGAGCTTCCGGAGCAGGAGGACAGAACGTCAACAAGGTAGAAACCGCTGTACGTCTTCGTCACGCTCCTACAGGAATTATCATTGAAAACTCAGAATCCCGTTCTCAGCTTCAGAATAAAGAAAAAGCAATGCAGCTCCTTCGTTCAAGACTCTATGAAATGGAATTGGAAGAACGTATGAAAGCCAGAAATGAGATAGAAGCTAACAAAATGAAAATCGAGTGGGGAAGCCAGATCAGAAACTACGTCATGCATCCATACAAATTGGTAAAAGATGTACGCTCCGGTCATGAAACTTCAGATGTGGATGCTGTAATGAACGGAAATATTACTCCTTTCCTGAAAGCATTCTTAATGGCTGATGGAACTGCGATTTCTGATGATGATATGGACCTATAAAAATCATGTTTGAATTTTAGTTAAAATCTTATAATTAATTTTTGTTTCAGACATTTTAGACTTACTTTTGTTGTTCATCGATATTTATGGAAGATTTCAATAGCTGGAAGGATTTATTAAACCCGGAGTTTTATATAAAAATGGGAGGGTTTTGGCTGATTTTGTTTATTGTTTTTGCTGAAACAGGTCTTTTTGTAGGATTTTTTCTACCTGGGGATTCACTACTGTTCGTTTCAGGAATTTATGCTGTTGAAATCATCAAAGAGACTTTTGGATCTACAGGAAGCGATTTCTTAGATACCACATTACTTGCTTCAGGAGTAGCTCTGGCGGCTATTATTGGAAATGAAGTAGGCTACTATTTCGGAAGAAAAGCAGGACCTGCTTTGTATAAACGACCGGATTCAATGCTTTTCAAGAAAAAATACCTGTATCAGGCACACGATTTCTTTGAAAAACATGGAGCATTAGCTGTTATTATGGCAAGATTCTTACCTGTTGTAAGAACTTTTACTCCCATTGTAGCTGGAATTGTAAAGATGGATAAGAAAGAGTTTTTAAGAGATAATATCATTGGCGCGGTATTATGGTCATTCATTTTGATCTTTGCGGGCCATTATCTGGACAAACTTTTCATGGAGCAGTTTGGAATCAACCTAAAGCAAAAGCTGGAATACATCATTATCGTCATTGTATTGGTAACTACACTTCCGGTGATCATCAAGTTTGTTTTTGGGAAAAAAGAAGATCTTTCCAAATATGAAGATCAGGACTTTGAATAAATAAGAATTTCAATCAAAAATATAGAGCCGTCTCAACACTGAGATGGCTTTTTTATATATAGGAGATGTTTTTTACCACGCAAAGCTCGCAAGGTTACTATTATGATCTGTTACTTTTCGTTCTTAGAGACGTTTCACTTAGCTAAGTAACCTGCCTCGCTGAACGAAGTGCCTTTGCGACCGATAGAATATAAGCTTTACAATTTCTTTGCGGACATAGCGTTTTAAATAGATCTATCAGGCAAAAATTGTTTTTGTACTAGATGTTTAAAAGATTCTTAAAAATGATTGTTTAAAATAGTTGTCTAATTATTTATTCTTTGCATTAAAGAGGTAACTATTCTTTAATCCATTCCAGAATATTTGGATAGATAATGCTGTCTCTTTTTCTTTTACTGAAGAATCTTGGAGCATGTCCGGCACCTTTCATGAAAATGAATTTGTGTGGAATGTTCCTCTTGGTAAGCGCAGAGTCCATCGCAATTCCCTGATGCTGGTTGACCAGTACATCATTGTTTCCCTGAAACAGCAAGGTAGGAACATTCGTAATATTAGCAATAGGACTGGCTTCTTTGAAGGCTTTAGAAACATTTTTCCGTTCAAACTTAGTTCCTACTACTTTTTGAAAAGTTGGAGAAGTATATTTTGAATAAAAGGATTTAAGATATTCAGAGCTGTAAAAATCTGTCGGTCCACTTAAAGAGATGATTTTTTTGATCTGCTCAGGATGCTGGTATCCGTAAAGTAAGGCGAGATGTCCACCGGCACTTTCTCCCAGAAGAATATAATTGTTGGGTTGAAGCTCTGCTTTTTCCGCCAGGGAATTGAATTTTTCAATGGCGAGCGCAATATCTTCAAGCTGTTGTTTATACGTGATTTTTTTCTTGGAAGAAACCAATCTATAGTTCATATTGATACTTGGAATCTTGTTTTCAAAAAGCATTTTCTGAACCTGGATCATATGTTCCTTTTTGCCTAAAGTCCATGCTCCACCATGAACGATAAGTACTACAGGAGAATCTTCAGCATAATCTTTGGGAAGAAAAACATCCATTTTCTGCCTTTTATGCTCGCCATATTTTAAATTATAGATCTTCTGCTGTCCTCCGGGACCTACCCAAACTCTGAATTTCGTATTACACGACTGCAAAAGGAAACCAATGCATCCCATGACGAAAAAATGATACCGGAGAATGAGTTTTTTCATTATTTAAATTTACGGAAAATTCTATTGATTATGACGTAATCAATGCTTAATTAGAGCTTTTCTGCTGTTTTTGATGAAAGTCCTTTTTTGATGGTAATAACACCCTTTTCACCTTCTTTGAAAATAAAAGAGATCTCAGTGTCATCATCCTGCACAAAAAATGTATCCTCTTTTTCAGCCAGTATTCTTACTTTAGGATCTTTGTTGTTCTGCATAAAAAGCTGTCCATTTTCGTACAGAATATGGATAATGCTTTCCTCTGAAAGCTGATAATCACCCATGTATTTTTTTAGGATACCGGCACTTAATATGGCTTCTTTCTTCGGTTGTGGAAGACTGTAAGGTTGTTCTAAAAGCGCTGCTAAAATAGTATTCCCCGCTTTCTCAAGTTTTTTACTGGTGATATTGTTCAGAAGAATAATGCAGAGATCATCCTGTGGAAGCATTGCAAAATAACTTGTGGAGCCCTCTATATTTCCGCCATGGTTAATCAGTTTTTTCCCATAAAGATCATCAATGAACCATCCATAGCCGTAGCCGCTAAGATAAGGAGTGGTTGCTTTTTTAAATGCTTCTTTGGAAACAATTTTATAATCTCTCAATCCGACATAGTAATTGTAAAGATCTTCAACGGTACTGTAAATTTGCCCGGCAGGGCCGGTTAATGTAGAATTCCAGACTTCTGTTTTTTCCTGTTTTGTGTTTGAAATATAGGAATAAGGAACTGTTTTGTAAGGACTTTTCACAGCCATATAGTTAAACCCGGTATGGGTCATTTTTAAAGGAGTTAAAATATTTTTTTGTATCGCATCCTCATAGGAAAGCCCTGTGATTTTTTCAATGATGATTCCCAATACAATATATCCTGAATTGGTATATGAAAACTGAGTGCCGGGTTCAAAAGCTAGAGGTTCGTTTTTAAAAAATGAAAGCTCTTTATCTTTGCTAATACTTTTTCCGGTGTGAAGCAGGCCGAAGTATTCTTTATTTTGTAGCACTTCATAGATTCCTGAAGTGTGGGTAAGAAGATGTTCGATTGTAATTTCATTTCCTCCTGGATAATCAGAAATAAATTTTGAAACAGGATCTTTAATCGAAAGTTTCCCTTCTTCATTTAGCTTTACAATCATCAAGGCTGTGAAAGATTTGGTTAAAGATGCAATCTGATATATACTTTTATCCTGATTGGGTATCTTTTTTTCCGCATCTTGCCAGCCATATGATTTTTCGAAAATGTTTTTATTCTGATAATGGATCAAAGCAGTTCCATTAAATTTATTAATACCAGCAAATGCCTTTATAATCCTGTCTATTTCTTCTTTTTTCTTTTCCTGGTTAATCGTGTTGAAATGATTTTCTGTCTGAGCTTTTAGAGTAGAACAGAATGAACAGAACAGAGAAAACAAACATCCTAAAGCTAAAATATGAAATTGACGTTGCATAGGTATCAGATTTTAAAAACGGTTAAAATTACAGGTTTTCAGCGTAGCGGGATAGAGAATTATTGTATCTGGGTAAATGTTTGGAAAGGGCTTTCAATGCTAACGACAGCGCCTCTTTGTGCTTTCCCGCTGAAGAAAGGGACAGTGCTAAAAAAGAATCTACCGCATCATCCAGTTCATCAGAATAATTAGATTTCTCTTCCCTTAAAATCTGAATGCTTTCCTCTATTTTCCCATTATTTCTTAAGGTGCTTGCCAGCTGAATTCTTGCTCTTCTTCTTCGTAAGCCTGTTAATCCTTTATCTAATGCTGACCTGTACAAAGGTTCTGCTTCTTTTTCATGTCCCGTGGAATCAAAAGCACAGGCTTTTTCAAAATCAGCAATAGCCTGGGAATCCGTAATTGTAAGTAATTCTACATGATTTTTGATGAGCAGGATAAACGCTTCATTGCTTATTGTTCCCAGTTTCAGCCATATACTTTGTAATTGGGCTTCCCAGTTTTGATCCATTGAATAGATTTTAAGCAAAGATATAAAATATTGAAATTGAAGGACTGTTTAACGATTCTTATAATTTTCAAAATTATTGTTAGATTATGAATCCAAAAACGGAATTAAATAATTATTTTTGCTGAACTTAACAAAGATTAAAAAATTATTAAAATATGGCATCAGGCTTTTTTGCAATTTTGGATGATATTGCAGCATTGATGGATGATGTAGCAGTTACCAGTAAGGTCGCTACACAAAAGACAGCAGGAATTTTAGGAGATGACCTGGCTGTAAATGCAGAAAAAGCTACTGGCTTTCTTTCTTCAAGGGAAATTCCTGTTTTATGGGCAATTACGAAAGGATCTTTTATCAACAAACTGATCATTCTGCCTATTGTTTTTTTACTCAATTGGTTGTATGCTCCGGCTATTAATTATGTATTGATCCTTGGAGGATTCTATCTGGCTTTTGAAGGCGTTGAAAAAGTAATAGAATTTCTTTTTCACCGTGACAAAAAGGGTCATGAAGTGATAGAGGAAATTGAAGAAGACCAGAAAAGTTCTGAAGAAATTGAAAAAGAGAAAGTAAAATCTGCAATTACAACTGATTTTATTTTATCCATCGAGATCGTTATTATTGCTTTAGGAACGGTATTGGAAGAAAGCCATCCTTTCATTACGCAGATTTTAGTAACGAGCCTGGTTGCATTTATCGCTACTGTTGGAGTTTATGGAATTGTAGCTTTGATTGTAAGAATGGATGATGCAGGGTTTAAATTAATAAAGAAAAGTAAGGATAAAGGCTTTTTCGGAGGGCTTGGACATCTATTAGTGAAGGCTTTACCTATTGTTATTAAAATATTAGGAGTAGTAGGAACCATTGCTTTAATAATGGTTGCTGGTGGAATTTTTCTACATAGAATTGAATTTTTCCATGGGATACTACCAACCTGGCCAGATGTTTTGAAAGAGCTTACACTTGGTGTTGTTGGGGGATTGGTAGCCGTTGCGGTATTTACTTTAGGAAAAGGAATCTATTCCTTAGCCACCAGAAAATAAAAACAGAATTAGAATTAAATAACCAAAAAATCCTGTATTCGAGAGAGTGCAGGATTTTTTATGATCAGGTTCAAGATTTAAACCTTGAATTTAAAACTTTGAACTTTAAACAAAAAAAGAGACTTGTAAAAAGTCTCTTTTTTTATATTAATTGAATAAATCTTTTACTTTATCAAAAAAAGTTTTTTCCTTTCCGGAGGGTTCTGCAACCATTTCTCCGCTGGACATCTGCTTTTCAAAGAAGTCTTTCTGATCCTTCGTAAGCTTTTGTGGAGTCCATACATTGATGTGGATGAACATGTCTCCTTTACCATAACTGTCGATGCTTGGAAGCCCTTTTCCAGCCAATCTCAAGATCTTTCCGGATTGAGTTCCCGGATCAACGGTAATTTTTACTTTTCCGCCAACGGTAGGAATTTCTTTTTTCGTTCCTAAAGCAGCTTCAGCAAACGAAACATATAACTCCTGGTGAAGATTATCTCCTTCTCTCTTGATCACCTGATCTATTTCCTCTTCAATGATCACCAATAAATCTCCCGGAACACCTCCAAATGGGGCATCATTTCCTTTTCCTCTTACATTAAGCTGGATACCGTCTCTTGCTCCTGCCGGAATGTTGATCGTGATTTCCTCTTCATCTTTAATAAGACCTTGTGCGTTAGCTCCTGCAGGAATTTTGTCAGCAACTTTTCCTATTCCCTGACAGGTACCGCAGGTAGTTTGCGTCTGCATTTGACCGAACATGGTATTCATTACTTTTAACTGAACACCAGAACCGTTACAGGTAGGACATGTTTTTGAAGTGGCACCTTCCGCCATCTTCATTTTCTTTACTTTGATGGTTTTCTGAGTACCATTTACCATTTCCTCAAGGTTCAGCTTGATCCTGATTCTTAAATTAGAACCTTTCACCTGCTGACGGCCTCCACCGCCTCCACCGAATCCTCCGAAACCGCCACCGAAAATATCTCCAAACTGGCTGAAAATATCTTCCATGTTCATTCCGCCTCCGAAGCCTCCGCCTCCGAAACCACCATTTCCACCTACTCCGGCATGACCAAACTGGTCATATCTGGCACGTTTCTGATCGTCGCTCAGAACTTCATAAGCTTCAGCTGCTTCTTTAAACTTTTCTTCAGCCTCTTTATCCCCTGGATTTTTATCCGGGTGAAATTTGATGGCCATTTTACGGTATGCTTTTTTTATTTCGTCGGCAGATGCAGATTTGCTGATCTCAAGAACCTCGTAATAATCTCTTTTTGACATGACAATTTTATAATTGATTGTTGATAAATGATAAAAGATATTGTAAAGCTAATAAGTGAAACATTCATCAATTATCACTCACCATTTATCATTTATGAATTTTAATTTCCTGTTACTACTTTTGCAAAACGGATCACTTTATCATTTAAAGTATATCCTGTTTCAATAACGTCTACGATTTTTCCTTTCAATTCTTCCGATGGAGCAGGAATCTGAGTAATCGCTTCATGGAAATCAACATTAAAGCTGTCACCAGCCTTTACTTCCATTGTTTTTAGTCCTTTTTCGGTAAGTTTATTCTTGAATTTCTGATAGATAAGCTCTACACCCTGCAGGTCTGCTGGATTTCCGTTTTTAGCGATTTCTTTTAAAGCTCTTTCAAAATCATCCAAAACGCCTAACATTGAAACCATCATTTCCTGGTTAGCATACTGGAAGAATTCTATCTTTTCCTTGCTTGTTCTTTTTTTATAATTTTCGAATTCAGCATACAATCTGATGTAACGGTCTTTTTCTTCTGCCAAAAGTTCCTCCGGAGAAGGTGTAGCTGTCACATTGTCCTGAGATGTTGCGTCATTCTGAACATTGTTTTCTTCCTGATTATTGATGCTTTCTTCGTTAATATCCTGGTTTTCCATAATTCAATATTTATTTACTGATTGTTTGACAAAGAGTCTGCCAAATCCAAAATCTGGACATTAAGGCAGAAAAAGAAGTAACGGTGAATCGTGAATACGTCAATGCGCTTCGCATGTGAATTATGAACATGAGTGTAGCTTCAAAAAATTGACTTTACGAAGCAAAAATTGACTATTGACCATTCACTTTAATAATGCCCAATAGTCAATCTGAAAACTATAGTTGTATTTTTTTATTCTCCTGTAAACGTCTGGTACAGCAGGTATAGATTTAAAACAATGATGATGATCGAAATAATCCATACACAGACTTTCAGGAATGGTTTATTGGCAAATTCACCCATTTTAGCTTTGTCATTGGTAAACATTACCAGAGGGACAACGGCAAAACTAAGCTGCATTGATAAAATAACCTGGCTTAAAACCAATAGTTCGGTTGTTCCCTGTTCTCCGTAAAGAATAGCTACAATAAGTGCAGGAACTACAGCAATAAGTCTGGTAATTAATCTTCTCAGCCATGGTTTTAATCTGATATTCAGAAAGCCTTCCATTACGATCTGTCCGGCAAGAGTTCCTGTTAATGTAGAATTTTGTCCGGAAGCCAATAAAGCGATAGCAAACGCAATACTTGCCATAGAAGCGCCTAAAATTGGGGTCAACATTTTATAAGCATCATGAATGTCCGCTACATGTTCATTTCCTGTAGTATGGAATGTAGCAGCAGCCAGAATAAGGATTGCAGCATTGATGAAGAAAGCCAGCATCAATGAAACGGTACTGTCTATGGTGGCAAACTTGATGGCTTCTTTTTTTCCTTCTTTATCACGGGTGTAATCTCTGGTCTGTACAATACTGCTGTGCAGATACAGATTGTGTGGCATTACCGTAGCTCCCAAAATTCCGATTGCAATATAAAGCATGGCAGGATTCTGAATGATTTCCTTTTGTGGAACCAAGCCTCCCAGAATCTCATTGAAAGCAGGTTGCGAAATGATAATTTCATATACGAAACATGCCAGAATAATGAAAATAAGTCCTCCTACAATACTCTCAATCCATCGGAATCCTTTGGACTGAAGCAAAAGAATGATTAAAACATCTACTGTTGTAATGACAATTCCCCAGGTCAGCGGGATATGGAATAACAGATTTAATGCAATAGCTGAGCCGATGACTTCAGCGAGGTCACAGGCGGCGATGGCTATTTCACAGAATACCCAGAGAATAAAATTAGTGGTAGGACTGAAGTGGTCTCTGCATGCCTGAGCAAGGTCTCTTTCGGCCACAACTCCCAGTTTCACAGATAAGTGCTGTAAAACCATTGCAAAAATATTGGAAATAAGGATAACTGAAAGGAGGGTATAGCCAAACTGAGCTCCTCCCGCAATATCAGTTGCCCAGTTTCCGGGATCCATATAACCTACTGCAATCATCAGCCCTGGTCCTGCAAATGCAAGATACTTTCTCCAGAATGTTGCATTTTTAGGGACTTTGATTGATGAATAAACCTCTGATAAGGAATGGTTTGTTTTATCTTTTCGCCAGGCGCTTTTTATATTGAAATTCATAAATGTTAGAAATGACTAACAAATTTAATTAAATAAATGTAAACAGAAAAATCATGGCATAAAAAAATCCCGGAAATTGCTTCCCGGGACCTAATTTTTATTGACTCTAAAGATTATTTCGCAAATCTTACAGCCATTTTTCTATCTGCAGCTCTTTCAGCATCAGAAGCTTTTGCATCTACTTTCGCAAATTTACTTCCGTAGCCTTCAGCTTCCAGAACCTGAGCACCAACACCAGCTTTTACTAAAGCAGCTTTGATAAATTCAGCTCTTGCTTTTGACAATTTTACATTGTTAGCCTCATTTCCTGTTTTATCAGTGTAGCCTCCGATTTTGATTTTTGCATCAGGGAAAGCCTTAAGGATAGCCACTAAGTTATCCAATTGCCCTTGTGAACCTGCTTCAAGTTCAGTAGAACTTCCCATTTTGAAATTGACATGATCGAAATCGTACCACTTATCTTTCAATGCTGCATCATCAGCGGCATTTTTATATGATCCGGATTTCAGGAATGTAATCATCTGATCTTCCATTCCTCCTTTGTAACCTTTTAACATCACCCCGTTAAGATCAATATCTTCATCGGTTTTAGCTGTTGCAGGAGCAGGGGTTGCAGTTCCTGTTGTAGCAGCAGTATCTGTAGTTGAACTGGTTGCTGCGGAATCAGATGTTGTGGTAGTGGTTGTAGTAGTCTGTTTTTTCTCACACTGTTTCCATAAGAAATAAGCAGCTGCTATTAATAATAAAAGCGGAAGCAACCATTTCCAGATTGAGCCTCCGCCTTGATTATTATTGTTATTATTTTCAAATCTTTCTCTTACTTCTCTGGCTCCTTCTGAAACATTTTCTCTTGCTGTAGCAACACCTTCAGCGATGTTATCTTTAGCAGTAGAAGTTACGGAAGAAACTGTTTCTTTTGCCTGGCCAAACCAATTTTCAGCTCCTAATCCAAAGGAAGCCAAAGAAAGACCTGCCGGCAATAAAGAAGAAATAACGCCTTTCTGATCATGCAGTAAGCTGGAAATACCTGAAGCACCCAAATTATTGTCTGCTGCATATTTCCCAATAGTGCCTACTGTAGCCCCAGTCACCAGGTTTAACAAAGAACCTGCAGAGGTATTGCTGACTCCTGAAAAACTGGCAATGGAATTCACTAATGCACTTACTTTATCTCCAAAAATAGAAGACAACAAGTTTGAAATAATAGGATTGCTGGACGAACCACCTAATAAATTTCCTAAAATTCCACTTGAAGAGGCTTGTGTAATAGCATCCACAACGCCAGGCTTATCTGCATTATTGGCCAATCCACCTACTACAGCAGGTAATAATCCGCCAATTGCTTTAGAAATACCGGATTCACTTTCTCCAAACTGCGATGCAGCCTGTGAAACCAAAGCGGGACCTAATTGTCCTTTAATTAAATCAATGACATTTAAAGACATAATAATAAATTTTTTTGATTAATGTTGAGATAAATTTAAACAAAAATCCGTCCAAATGTCACTTTTTTTTGAATATTTCTTTGAAAATTAACGATTTTTTTCTAAATCATTAAAAATTTTAATAAGCTTTTGCAAATAACACACGTCTCTTAGATGGTTTTCCTGATATTAGTGAAATTCCTTCTTCTATGTCATTATCCAAAGGAATACATCTGATGGTTGCCTTTGTTTCATCCTTGATTTGCTCCTCTTCTTCAGCTGTGCCATCCCAGTGAGCATAGATGAATCCACCTTTCTCTTCCAGCACTTTTTTGAATTCTTCATAAGTATCCACTTTCGTGATATTATTTTTTCTGAATTCAAATGCTTTGTTATAAATATCCTGTTGGATCGTTTTCAATAGATCCTCGATATAAGAATCAAGTCCTTCAATAGAACGAACTTCCTTAGTCAGGTTATCTCTTCTTGCAATTTCCACAGATTTATTTTCAAGATCTCTAGGTCCCATTGCGATTCTTACAGGAACTCCTTTCAATTCATATTCTGCAAATTTCCATCCTGGTTTGTTCTGAGTATCATTGTCAAATTTCACAGAAATTCCTTTTGCTCTCAGTTTAGCCTGAATATCTAAAGCAACTTCACTGATTTGTTCCAGCTGTTCTTCTCCTTTAAAGATAGGAACAATCACCACCTGAATTGGAGCAAGCGTAGGAGGCAATACCAATCCGAAATCATCAGAGTGCGTCATAATTAAAGCGCCCATCAGACGGGTAGAAGTACCCCATGAAGTAGCCCATGCGTGTTCTATTTTTCCTTCTTTGTTGGTGAATTTTACATCAAATGCCTTGGCGAAATTCTGACCTAAGAAGTGAGAAGTCCCGGCCTGTAAAGCTTTTCCGTCCTGCATTAATGCTTCAATACAATAGGTTTCATCAGCTCCTGCAAATCTTTCAGAAGGTGTTTTCAACCCTTGGATAACCGGAATTGCCATAAAGTTTTCTGCAAAATCTGCATATACTTTATTCATTTTTTCAGCTTCTTCAATTGCTTCATCTTTTGTAGCGTGAGCAGTGTGCCCTTCCTGCCATAAGAACTCGGCAGTTCTAAGGAAAAGACGTGTTCTCATTTCCCAACGAACAACATTCGCCCACTGGTTGATTAATATCGGTAGGTCTCTGTAAGACTGAATCCAGTTTTTATAGGTATTCCAGATAATTGCTTCTGAAGTAGGACGAACAATAAGTTCTTCTTCAAGTTTTGCATCCGGATCGACAATCAGTTTGGATGGATTGTCCGGATCGGTTTTTAATCTGTAGTGGGTAACAACAGCACATTCTTTTGCAAAACCTTCTGCATTTTTTTCCTCAGCCTCAAACAAGCTCTTGGGCACAAAAAGCGGGAAGTATGCGTTAACGTGACCTGTTTCTTTGAATTTTTTATCCATTTCATCACGCATTTTTTCCCAGATTGCATAGCCATACGGTTTGATCACCATACATCCACGCACGCCTGAGTTTTCAGCTAAATCAGCTTTTACAACCAGCTCATTATACCATTTGCTGTAATCTTCGCTTCTTGAGGTTAATTTTGCCATTATTTTTTAAAATTTTTTTAACTTTTGTACATTATTGTTATCTAAAAATAAAAATCTATTTTTGATAGATTTTTTTACCAGTATTTTGGTACATTTTTGGTACAGATTGCAAATATAATTTAAATTAAAAATTTTTACGTTATCATGAAAAGAAATATACATAAAAATTTGCTTGGTCTGCTAAGATCCAAAGGGATATTGGCTATATCAGGCGGATTATTACTTGTGTCTTGTGGTGCTCAGATGGGAGGGTATAGCGAGACGGATGGGGTGTATTACGACCCCAATAAGGATACGCTACCTGAAGGAGTTATCATTAATGATAGCGGAAACAGAGTAGGAGAATATTATGACTACTATCAGGATTCCAATGTGATTCAGAATGCACAGACGAATTCCAGAGAGCAGCAAAACAGATATAATGACTGGAGTGGTACCAATACCAATTGGAACTCTAATGCTACAGACTCGGATTGGGGACTTTATGCAGGTTCTCAGACGAACTACTATGATAACTCATGGGGATGGGGATCTCCGTGGGGATGGTATGGTGGTTACAGCCCGTATTGGGGTTGGGGTATGAACCGTGGCTGGGGCTGGGGTGCAAGTATGTCCTGGGGTTGGGGCGGATCATTCGGCTGGGGCTGGGGAGGCTCTTACGGATGGGGTAGTCCATACTGGGGATACGGCTATGGAGGATACTATGATCCATTCTGGGGCGGATACTACGGAAACCCATATTGGGGATACGGAGGAGGTTACTGGGGTGGTGGTTACTACAACAGACCTGTTTCCAGAAGAAGCGGTATCAGTGGAGGTGGATTCCAGAATACAGGGGTAGCCAACGCAGTGTACAGAACGAATACTGCTAATTCAGGTTTCAGAAATACTAATGGAGGCTTCAGAAACACTAATAATAACGGTGGTTTCAGAGATTCTAATTCCAATGGTGGTTTCAGAAACAGCAACGGCGGATTCAGAGATAGCAATTCAGGAGGCTTCAGAAACGGTAATTCAGGAGGTTTCAGAAATACACAATCTAATGGTGGATTCCGTAATTCTTCGTCACAAACAAGACCCAATTATAATTATCAGCAACCACAGCCAAGATATAACAACAATAACGGAGGCTTCAGATCTAATGACTCAGGAGGTTTCAGATCCAGTGGTGGTTTTAACTCCGGTGGAGGCGGCTTCAGAGGTGGCTCTTCAGGAGGCGGTGGCGGAATGAGATCCGGCGGCGGCGGAAGAGGAGGCTTCAGATAATTTTTCAAATTAATAAACTATTAAAAAATAATGTTAAAAAAATCTTTAGTATTAATGAGCATTTCTGCCGCATTTTATGCACAGGCTCAGGATGTTTCTGTCATAAGAAATACGGTAGAGGTTTATTCAACTACTCCTATGGTGGGATCAGCCAAGTTTAATGCGATGGCTGGAGCTAATGGTGCGCTGGGTGGTGATGCAAACTCTTTGCTTACGAACCCCGCAGGTTTGGGAGTCGCTATTTCAGGAGAGGTTTCAGGAACTTTATCTGTTTTAGGAAATAAAAATAAAAGTTCTTTAGGAGGATCTACAATAGATTATAGCAAAACCAAAGGAGATCTTGGAAATGCAGGAGGAATAATTGCTTTTCCTTTGATGACAGAAACCGGATGGAAGTTTATCAATATTGGTATTAATTTTTCTAACCAGACTTTGGACAATGTAATCCAGTCACCAGGAAATAATAATGTTGTTTATGCCTTTGATAAGGATGATATTACCAAGGATGCGGCGTTGGCAGGACATATGTATGAGAGATACGGTAACTTGTCAAAGATGAGTTTCGGAGTAGGTGCCAACTATAATCATAATTTATATTTAGGAGCAGGTTTCAACTTTTTCAATGCTTCATTGGATCAGTATGATACTTTATTGTACCGAAATCTTGCTAATGGCTCTACAGAAGCATTCAGTAAGCAGGATACTCCATATTCAGAGAGATCATCAGGTTTTTCTGCTTCATTAGGGGTAATTGGAAAACTAAGTCCTAATTTCAGAGTGGGAGCATCTCTAGAAACACCTACGTTCTGGACGATAGACAGAAATTATTATTTCTATAATGATCCTGTTTATGGGGATGATATGGGAGCTGAAAACAGAAAGTTCACTTCACCGCTTAAAGCAACAGTGAGTGCAGCCTTTGTAGCGAGTAAAAACTTCTCATTGAACGTTGACTATACTCTGGGACTTACAAAACCTGATTATAAGGTCTACGGAGGTGCAGAAAGAGAATTGAATGATTTCTTCAAAGATAACTACAAGAATCTTTCAGAAGTAAGAGTGGGAGCTGAGTACAGAGTGCAGCAGTTCAGACTGAGAGGAGGATACTCTTACCAGTCAAGTCCTTTTGATGCACTTACAATCAGCAGATTTAATGATGCAGGCACTGTGGGAGATGAGTCTTACAACAATCTTATGTTAAGTGACAGAAATACACTTTCTTTCGGTATTGGATATGATTTCAAATCATTCTATATTGATGCATCTTATCAGAATATTTCTTCCAAATATGCAAATCCTTTTATGAGAGGATATATGGGTGATAATTTTGATTCATCATATTATTCTTCGAGTAAAATTTTTGAAAGTCCGGATTATGCTGTAAGTAATGTGAAAAACAACAGAAATAATTTCTTCCTTACTTTAGGATGGAAATTCTAATCTGGTGCTTTAAAAAATATCAAAATATACAAAGAGGCTGTCCAAACTTTCAGGACAGCCTCTTTTTTTTGCCGATTTTGTTTCGTGCCTTTATACAATAAAAGTATACATGTCAATTTTTAATCAGGATTCTGCACCAGATTCGGCTGAATCTGGATCTGCTGTTCAGGAATATATTCTACTACCCTGTTATGCGTATAAGTTACCGTATAAAAGACATTATTTCCGCTTAAATGGGTGCCGGGATATTGTCTGTCGAGATCAAGTTTGTTCCTGAAGATATCATATCTTCTATGCCCTTCAAAAGCCATTTCCAGCCTTCTTTCCTGTAGAACGACATCCAGTGCAGTCTGTCCTGCAGGAGTTGAATTGTATACAGGTATTCCCGCTCTTGTTCGGATGATATTTACATCTGTGAGTGCTGAAGCAGTATTTCCTTTTTTTGCATAGGCTTCTGCTCTGTTAAGATATATTTCTGCCAGTCGTACAATAACCGGCGACCATAACTGAGGAACTCCTTCCTGTAATGAGCATTTTAAAACATAAAATTTAGGATACCCATTTCTTTTATCCATATCATTATCAAGGTAAACATAAGTTTTCCCACCGGTGGCATTAACAAAATAATAGTTTGTTTTATTGGGTGCTGCCTCAGATTGTACCTGGTAATTGATATTATTCATAGTAAAATAAGTATTTCCATTCTGCTGGAAGGTCTTCTGGAATTGATAACTGTAGGTTGCAGTACCGGATGAGCTGGTTCCTTTTTGTACCCAATACGCTACGGGAACTGCCGGGCTGCTGTATTTCGGAGAAATAAACTTCAGCCTTGCATCCTGAGGATTCTGATTGATAAGATCCAGGTAAGAAGATGAAGCGTACATTTCACCCCAGCCTACATTCTGTATGGTGGCATACATAGAACCTACAGTATACCAGCCATCACTATAGTCTCCATCTTTATTATATTTAAATGCAAAAATGGTTTCTGTATTGTTTTCTGGAGTTTTAGTAGCATAAGCAGGCAGTTCTGCTTTGGATAAGAGTGTATATTTTCCGGAGTTGATAACCTTATCGGCATATTCTACTGCTTTATCATTGTTTTCCATGTAAAGATAGACTCTGGAAAGTAAAGCCTGTGCTGCTTCTTTGGATGCATATATGTTAGTTTTATCCAGTGTCATTAGTTTTTCTGCTTTCAGAAGATCGCTTACCACCTGATTGTATATTTCTCCTACAGTAGCTCTTGCGGGCAAATCATTGACGTCATCAGATAATTTTAGAGGTATTCCGGAATTGCCCGTCCCCTGATTATACGGTCTTCCGAATACATTGACCATAGAAAAGTATACATAAGCTCTCAGGAAATAATTTTCACCTATCAGCTGGTCTGTTTCTGTGTCTTTCCCTTCGGTAACCTTTGATATCACTCTGTTGCACCCAATAATGGCCTTATATCCGGAGTTCCAGATGATATTAGTGCGGTAATTGTTTTTAATGCTTTTATAATTGTAGTAATAAAAGAAAGAATCGCTGGTAGTCCCGCTGATGTCGATATTATCACCACCGTACTCGCTGATCCTGTACAGGTTGTTGTAAAAACCACCCCCTTCAGCATCTCCTTTAAGCAATGCGTAATTTCCTAAGGTTATGGTCTTCAGTCCTGTTGCGTCCGCAAGAATAACATCAGATTCCTTTGAATCATATGGTGAACGGTCTATGTTGCATGCCGTTAATGATAGTATAAGAATGGGAATAAGTATTTTTTTCATAATTATTTTTTTAAAAAGAAAAGTTTAAACCTAAAGAAAATCTTCTCGGAATAGGGTAGATAGCTCCTGCATTACCTGAATAGACGTTTTGGGTGTCTGCATTACCAATTTCCGGATCCACGCCGGAGAATTTGGTGATGGTAAATAAATTCTCACCCATAATGTAAATATTCGCCGATTTTATTTTCATCTTTTCTGTTAGAGATGCAGGTAAATTATATCCTATTCTCAGGGATCTTAACTTGACAAAGCTGGCATCCTCAAGATACCGTGATGATGTCTTATTTGTTAATGAATTATTGTTGTACACAGCAGCCGGATGGGTGGCGATATCTCCAGGCTTTTCCCATCTCGTCCAACCATTTTCTAAAACCATCTGGTTGTAATAAGGGTAGGCGCCGTCTGAATCATATAATTCTCTGTACGTATTATACACTTGCCCACCTTGCGAGAAATAAAGATTTGCAGCAAGATAGAAGTTTTTGACATTCAGATTGGTACTAACAGAGCCATAATAATCCGGTGTTGTCGCGCCTGTCACCTGTACGGTAGCCAGATTGTATTTTGAGGTTGCACTTCTGCTTCCATCCGGGTTGATTACTTCCCATTGTCCTTCACCATTGTCCGGATTTACGCCCAGCCACTTTCTCATATAGAAAGAGGAGACGTCATATCCTGGTATTGCAACGTGATAGTTATCCAATATTTGTGTGCCATTATTTCGGGTGGAAAGTACACTGTTTTTATAAGTGCTGATATTGAATCCAAGCTCCCAGCTGATCTCTTTTGAACGGATAATAGAATAATTTACGTTGAATTCCCAGCCTTTGTTTCTGACATCGCCAATATTAAGGTATTGTCTGTCAACCCCTGTCAATGATGGCAGTGGAACAAGCATAAGCAAGTCTTTCGTTTTGTTATTAAAGTAATCAATATTTAAAGTAAGTCTGTTGTTAAAAGCCCTGATATCCGTACCAATATTATTTTGATAGATAGACTCCCAGGTTAGCGCAGGGTTTCCAAGCTGGTACCATGTTGCCCCTATCTGACCGTTGTATTTTTGTGTCAGTGAATATAAGTCCTGCCATCCGTAATTAGGGCTGGGCGTATTTCCCACAAGTCCTCTGCTTGCTCGTAATTTCCATTCATTAACAGGTTTTACCTTGAAAAAGCTTTCTTTATGAATGTTCCATCCTGCACTATAGGCATAGAATAGGCCATTTCTTTTGTTGGCACCGAATGCAGAAGATGATTCGCTCCTTAAAGACCCCTGTACAAAATATTTTTGATTAAAGATATATTCAGCATTGAACATAAAAGCATTATAAGCTCTGTCTGATTTGGTTCCCGATGGTTTTTGACCTGTGGTTGCTCCGGTATTAAAAATATCTGTATCAGGTACTACACCGTAAACACCTGCTTGTGATGCCTTATAGAATCTATCGGTATATTCATAAGCAGCTAATGCATTGATGTTATGGTTTCCAAAATCTTTATCAAATCTCAGCATCTGGTTAAAAAACTTGCTTATATCCTTTTGGTATCTCTCTGTTAGCTCACCCTTATTACTTGTCCCGCTGACTGATCTTGGATCGGTATAGTACATATCATCATAATTTTTGTAGGTAACATTGTTGGTCGTGATGAATTTGAGATAATCGGTAAACCGGATTTCAGCATCCAGATTTCCTATGAGGTCCAGCTGATTGCTTTTACCATAGTTCCATTGAAGATCATACAGATAATTACTTTTATCTCTGCCATACCAATCTGTGTAATCCTCATCAACCCGGATCAGGTTTCCGTTAGCGTCCCTTGGATTATCCCATGGCATATTAAGATACATTTGAGAAAGTGAAGCCTGAGTATCTTTTCCCGTAGTGTAGGATAAGCTCACTTTGGGTTTCAGGATCAGCCACGGCTTTATGGTCTGTTCATGATTGATTCTGAATGAAAGCCTGTTGTATTCATCTCCCTTTATTGTTCCTGTTTCATTATAATAATTTCCTGAAATATAGGTTTTGGAATGGTCTGATCCACCTCTGAAATCAATAGTATAATTTTGTACAGTTCCGGTTTGTGTACCGCCTTTCAGCCAGTTGTAACCATCATTTCTAAGGGTTGCAGGGATTTCAGGGGCTCCTTTTAATGAGGTGAAATAGTCATACAGCTGCGTTCCGTTCATAAGTTTGAAACGTCCGTTATTAAACACATTAAAAGAATTATTAAGAGAAACGCTTAATATTCCCTTTCCGGAATTTCCCGATTTGGTAAACACCTGTACAATACCATTGGCTGCTTTGGAACCATACAAGGCTGTAGAAGCAGCATCTTTTAAAATATTGATACTTTCAATCTGGCTGGGATCCAGATTGGGGGCATAGGGCATTACTACGCCATCTACTACCCAAAGGGCAGAGCTGGGACCATTGATAGTAGATGTTCCCCTGATTTTTACAGTGGCTACAGAACCTGCAGAACCTCCGCCAGGTAAGATCTGAACTCCTGCAGCTTTCCCCTGAAGAAGTCCCGATACACTGGGGGTGTTGGAATCCTGAAGTTTTTTGTTGGAAATAACAGAAACAGCAGCTGTAAGGCTGGATTTTTTCTGGGCTTTGTAACCGATAATTACAATGTCATCAATTTTTTTTTCTTCTAAAGAATCTGTTTTCTTTGTAGTCTGGGCCGTTATAAAACCGGTCATTAAAAAAAAGCATACTGATGTTGTTAGGTTCTTTTGTCTTTTCATACATTTTTAAGTGATGGTAATGTGGCTAAAGTACAAAAAACAACGTATGGTTATTAAGTGTGTGTTAAAAAATGTTAACTATTGTGTTTTGTTTCATATTTTAGTTTAAATATTTAATTTCTATTTATTTTTTAACGTAAAATATTTTTAAAAAAGCAAATTTTAATTTATTTGTCTAAAATATTATAAGTAAAGATTAATGGTAATAGCCTCGGGAAACATATACTAATTCAATAAGCTAAAATAAAAAATGCCCCTAAAAAGTGTCTATCTTTTTGGGGGCAGTCTGATTCCGAAGCTTTTTTTATACTAATGAGAATGAGTAGCGGGGTGTTGATGGAAAAGATGCATCATCAATGCAAGTGAGACTCCTAAAACAACCAGTCCGATTTTTACCCAATCGATATTGTGATTTTTATTGCTTTCAAAAATGATTACGGATGAAATATGAAGGAAAATTCCCCCTACGATCGCCAGAAAATAAGGCTGAAGATCCGGGTTGAAATAATTTCCTAACAACATTCCCATTGGAGAAGCCAGGGCAAACAAGGCTACAATGAGAATAGAGGGATAGGACGAAGAACTTTTTGATTCTCCTTTTCTGTTAAATAAAAAGGCTCCCAGAATAAATGAAATGGGAAGATTATGAAATACAATTCCCCAGAGGTAAGGCGACATCTCGTGCTGTTCGTTAGCCAAAGGAATCCCCTCAATAAAAGCATGGATAAACAATCCTACCATTAAAGCAACGGGAAGAATATTATGTTCACTATGATGATGGAAGTGTCCGTGTTCAAAACCTTTGGTAAGTGCCTCCAGAATCATCTGAAGAAGAACTCCTGCGATTACAAATATCCCAAGACTGCTGCTCCCTGAAGAGGTATAAACCTGCGGAAACACTTCATTAAGACAGATTGTAATCAAAAAACCGGCACTTAATATCAGTAGATTTTTAGCCAGTTTCTCTTTTTTACCAAAGTGTTTTCCCAGAAATACTCCTGTTACGACACTTAAAATCAGTAAAAGTACTGTTGTCATTATTTTTTCTTAAATAAATTGATGCATCGCGGGGAACTTTCTTTCTTAAATTCATTCAGCTGATAATCTCCCCAGATTTTTATTCTTTCAAATCCACATTCAGAAGCATATGCATGAATGGCTTCCAGAGTATGAAGTTTTACTTTTTCAAAGAAATGAAACGGTTTACCGTCGGCTTCAAAACGGATGTCTTTGATGACATGTCTTCCCTCAATTTTCTTTAATATTCTGAATTCAATATCGCCGCGGGTAATGGTAGTTTCAGGAACTAAGGTACTTCTTACAAATTCCTCGTTCAGATAGTCCAGTACGAAATATCCTCCTGGCTTTAAAGCATTGTAAACCGATTGGAATACTTTTTTATCATCACTTTCATTGTCAAAATACCCAAAACTTGTAAATAAATTGAATACAGCATCCATCGGATCCGCATCAATGGGGTTTCTCATATCATGAACTTCAAAAAGCAGCGTTTGATTTTCATACTGTTTGTCAGATTCAATACTTTGTCTTGAAAGATCAAGTCCCAAAACATCATACCCTAATTTATTAAGGAAAACAGAGTGTCTTCCCTTACCACAGGCAAGATCTATGATTTTCGACTGAGGCGGAAGCTGAAGGTCCGCTGTGAGCTTTGTAATGAAGTTTTCTGCTTCTGTATAGTCTCTGTTGCTATAAAGCAAATGATAATAAGGGGTATCAAACCAAGATTCAAACCATTCCATAATGCAAAAATAACTAAATTTGTGCGGTTAAAAGCAAAGTATTTTACAACATTAAGAGATTGAAAAATTCAATTGGATAAGAAGTTGGATGGCTAAACTTTTAATTTTTAAAGCTTTAAATCTTTTAATTCAAACTTATGGATACAGAAAATATTAAAATACAGATAAAGACATTCTTCGGATTGGAGCAGATTCTGGCAGAAGAAATCAAAAAATTGGGCGGAAGAAATGTTGAAATTAAAAACAGGGCAGTAAACTGTGAAGGAGATCTTGGTTTCCTTTATAAAATCAATTACTCTGCGAGAACAGCATTGAAAATTTTGGTTCCGATTCACGAGTTCAAGGCCTTTAACCAGCATCAATTTTATGACAGACTGTTTAAGTTTGAGTGGGAGAACTTCATGGATGTTGATCAGTCTTTCTCTATTGATTCAACGGTGAATTCCGAAACATTCAAACATTCTCAGTTTGTTACTTTAAAAATGAAGGATGCTATTGTAGATTATTTTCAGGAAAAATTCAAAAGACGTCCGAATGTAGAAACGAGAAATCCGGATATCAAATTCCACCTTCATATTGACAGAGAATTGGTAATGATTTCTATGGATTCTTCAGGAGATCCTTTGTTTAAAAGAGGATACAGAAGAGAGCAGGGCGAGGCTCCTATCAATGAAGTACTGGCAAGTGGAATGCTTCAGCTGGCAGGTTGGGACGGAAAAGGAAACTTCCTTGATCCGATGTGTGGTTCAGGAACATTATTGATTGAAGCAGCAATGATTGCGATGGATCTTCCGGCTCAGATTTTCAGAAAAAGATTCGGGTTCCAGAACTGGAATAACTATGATGCAGACCTATTTGCGAAAATTAAAGAGTTTAGAATCAACAGAGTCAGACAGTTTGATGGAAAGATTGTTGGGTACGATATTGATGCAAGAATGCTGAACGCTGCAAGAATGAATGTAGAGGCTGCAGAAATGGAAGATGTTATTGAGATTAAAAAACAGAATTTCTTTGATTCCAAAAAAGAACTTTTCCCATTATTAATGGTATTCAATCCACCATACGATGAGAGAATCTCCATCAATGATGATGATTTCTACAAGAAAATCGGAGATACCTTTAAAACGCATTATCCGAATACACTGGCCTGGCTGATCTCTTCCGATCTTGAAGCGGTGAAGAAAATAGGTTTGCGACCTTCGAGAAAAATCAAACTTTTCAATGGAAAGCTGGAAACGAGATTTTTACAATATGAAATGTATGAGGGAACGAAGAAAATCCATAAATTGGAAGATAAATAAAAACTCGGATACAGCCCTTTCAAGTCTGAAAGGGCTTCTTTATATCAATTATCTTTTAAATATTATTGTCTGTGATGTTTTTTTAGGTTATTTGTTATATTTTTATCACAAATTTTTAAAACTAATACATGAAAAAAATCTACGCAGTTATTGTCTCAGTTATACTGCATTCTCAAATTTTTTCACAAGTAATCACGGTTTCTACATTAGCGGGAAATGGGACGGAAGGATATGCGGACGGAAATGTAAATTCTGCAATGTTTAACCGTCCTGCCGGTGTTGCTGTAGACGATGTGGGGAATGTATATGTTGCTGATACGGGGAATTACCGGCTTAGGAAAATAACTCCATCAGGAAATGTATCTACTTTAGCTGGAGATGGTACGCAAGGTTTTGCAGACGGAAGTCCAAACATTGTTAAATTTAATGGTATTAATGATCTTATTGTTGATGCTTTTGGGAACATTTATGTATCAGATTTTTATAATAACAGAATCAGAAAAGTAAGTCCATCAGGAGATGTTTCTACTTTTGCCGGGAATGGTACTGCTGGTTTTGCTGATGGTGACAACGCAACAGCGCAATTCAAAAATCCTGCTGGGATAGCAATCGACAAAGAAGGAATTATATATGTTGCCGATCAAAATAATAACAGAATAAGACGAATAACAGGAGGCCAGGTTACAACAATTGCAGGTGATGGAGTGGCTGGATATATAGATGGCAATGCATTATCAAGCAGGTTTGATTATCCAACAGACATAGAAGTAGTGGGGCAGGATCTATATGTAGTAGATAATTGGAATAATAAAATACGCAAAATATCGTCAGGTCAGGTTTCTACTATTTCAGGAAGTAACTACGGATTTGCAGATGGAACATTGGCTAATGCTAAGTTTTATAATCCACTTAAATTGGTTTCAAATAAATCTGCTGATTTATTTATAACTGATACAATGAACAACAGAATTCGTAAAATTTCAGGAAATCAGGTTTCTACATTATCAGGAAGCATATTAGGATTTGAAGACGGGACTGCCGGTAATGCAAAATTTTATAATCCAAATGGAATAACTATTGACAATCAGGGGAATTTATATATTGCGGATGTAGGTAATCATAGAATTCGTAAAATAATGATGAATAATGTACTTTCTACTAAGGAATTGATGAAAAATAGAGAAATGCTAATTTATCCCAATCCTGCAAAAAATGAATTCAGCTTACAATCTCTTACCAATGAATGGTTACTATTGATGGATATTTCAGGTAAAAAAATTAAAAATATCAATTTGAAATCCGGTAAAACACAAAATGTGGACATATCTTCTTTGCCTAAGGGTGTTTATATTTTAACTGATGGAAAAGCGAAATCTGCGAAAATTATTAAAGAATAATAGAATATAATATGTCCTGGAATTTTTTAGATCTGTTTGATGTGGTTTTGGATGTATTTGGTATGTTGGGTTCTGGATCAAAATCATCACCTTCAAAACCTGAAAGAAAGGCTTTAAATCACAATGTAATATCTCAAAAGAAAGAGCTAAAAGATTCGGATATTCCACAGAAAAAATAACTGCAATAGAATTCAGTTAAATCGAAATAATAAAAACAGGTTGTACATATTAGTACAACCTATTTTGTTTTATTGTGCCAGTGAAGGAGCAAAGCCATACTGTTTTTTAAAGGCATGTGAAAAATGCGAGAGGTCTTCAAAACCTACTTCCAGAAAGACATCAGAAGGCTTTTTGTTTTTTTCGGATAAATGATAATAGGCCAGTTCCAGACGCTTTTGGGTAAGCCACCGCTGTGGAGTGGTTTGGAAGATCTTTCTGAAATCCCGGTTAAAAGTAGACAAACTTCTTCCTGTCAGATACCCGAACCGTTCCAGTGGCATATTGAACATATAATTTTTTTCCATAAAATTGATCAGATCAACTTTTCCCGGCTCATCAAAATCAGCGAGTATAGAATCTATATTCTGATCAATTTCTCTTAAAATACTAATGGCTTCAGTGATCTTTAAATGAGCAATGCTTTCAGGAAACGGACCTTCAATATCAAAATAAGGAATGAGAGAGGCCAGACAGCTGTTCAGAAGCGGATGACTGCTGAAACTGCGAATACTGTGTTTCCGATGCCCGTCTATCCTTTGATAGCCGATAGAACTGTAAAATGCTTTCAGACGTTCTGTGGTAAGATGCATCACTACTGCTTTGTGAGGAAGTCCATCCTTCGGATAATTAATGATGGTGGCAAGATGATTTCTCGGAATCAGAAAAATATCTCCTGCTTTGAACAGATAGGTTTTGTCTGCCTGGATAATTTTCGTTTCTCCTGATATAAACCAGACCAGCATATGATATTCAAAAACCGTTTCTGTTTTGAACAGCTTATCATCATAACTGGAAAGCTTGATATCCGGTGTGAGGTATTGTATCTGGAAATCCATTGTCAAAAGTTTTTCATTACAAATGTATTTAAAAAACAATTATTTGGTGTCAAAGGTAAATCCCAGCATCTCTTCACTCAGTTTCCATAATTGCTCTGCATTGTTTTTGTCAATGGAATAGGGCTGTACTCCGCGGATCGTAGCCGGTTCATCAAACCTGTGCTCAATTTGCCCTCTGTCGATTTCTGCAATATCGCAATTTTCACAATAAACTCCACCGATTTCGTTAAGCTGAGGGCTTACAGCGCACCAGATTGTAGTAGCAGCTCCTTGTTGAATGGTTTTTAAACGTGCTTCAACTTCCGGTTTGATATTTCCGTTTTCATCATGCGTTCCGAGCTGTTTAAAAAGCTCGATGGGTTCTTCTCTGCCCAGATCAGTGCCATAGACTGAACCTGGATGAAGGGAATATGCTCTGATATTGAACTCTTTTCCTTTTTCATCGAGTTCTACGGAAAATAAATTACAGGCCGTTTTGGATTGTCCATATCCGGAAAGGGTGTCATAATCTCTTTTTTCAAAATTGGGGTCTTCAAAATTAAACGGAGCCATCTGATGTCCATAAGAAGAAACACTGATAACCCTTGCTCCATTTGCTTTTTTCAGAGCTGTCCATAATTTTGAGGTAAGATGGAACTGTCCAAGGTAATTGGTTGCCAATTGAGATTCTATACCTCTGCTGTCCCTGCGGAGCGGTACCCACATAATGCCTGCATTATTAATGAGAATATCCAGACTTCTGCCTGACGATATAAATTTTTCTGCAAACGCGTCAATAGATGCCGGATCCATCAGATCCATTTTTTCGAGTTCAATATTTTCAATTCCTGAAAGATTTTTTCCTGCTTTTTCAATATCTCTCGCAGGAATGATGACATGGGCTCCTGCTGAAGCAAGGACTTTTGTAGTTTCAAGACCGATTCCTGCATAGCCGCCGGTGATAATGATTGTTTTTCCGGTAAGATCAATTCCCTTTATTACTTCCTGAGCTGTTGAGAAAGCATTAAAGCCTGATTGAATAGGTTGTTGTATTGCGCTGATAATAGGTTCCATTTTTTATTGTTTTAAATTTCTATAGCAAAATTAGGAGGGATTTTCTGTGTTTATTTTGTTTAAAATGTCAAATAACTTGGCTCAGAATTTCATTTGTAATCTCCATGAAGTAAAGCTGATAAAATTCTCTATCGTTAATTTATCTGAATAAGCTGTTAAACTGTTTGTAGGTTGTCCTGCGAATAAGTAATTTTGAAAAATTTTCAATTTGAAGCCTACTATTTCCATTGTCGTTGCCATTTACAACCGAAAAGACGAACTTTTTGAGCTGCTGACCTCCCTTACTCAACAGACAGATAAGGAGTTTGAGATGATTATTGTGGATGACGGTTCTTTAATCGATCTGAAACCTACTATTAAAAATTTTGATGGAATCCTGGATATTAAATATTTCAGAAAAGATAATTCAGGGCCTGGATTGACAAGAAATTATGGGGCAGCAAGAGCCGCTAACGAATGGCTGGTATTTGTAGACAGTGATGTCATTGTTGAAAAAGATTATATTGAACATATCAAAAACGATATTCTTACAATTCCTTGCGATGCATTTGGAGGAGCAGATAAAGCACATAAAGGATTTAATCTGATGCAGAAGGCTATTTCCTATTCCATGACTTCTGTTTTTACAACCGGAGGAATCAGAGGAAGTAAAAAAGCAGTTTCTAAGTTTCAACCCAGAAGTTTTAATATGGGCGTGAAAAAAGAAGTCTTTAAAAAAGTAGGCGGATTTTCAGAACTGAGAATAGGAGAGGATCCTGATCTTTCTATGACCCTTTGGGAAAATGGTTTTACTACTGCTTTTTTTGATGATATTGCCGTATACCATAAGCGCAGGGTTGATTTTGGAAAATTCTCCAAACAGGTCTATCAGTTTGGCTGTGCAAGACCGATTCTTAACCAGAGACACCCGAATTATGTAAAGATCTCCTTTGCTTTTCCTACTTTGTTTATGCTGGGATATGTGATGGGCTTTCTGGAGTATTTTATGATGGGTAGAGGAATAATCCTTGCCTTTTATGGATTGTATACTTTTTTGGTATTGTTTCACGCTTTATTGCTGACAAAAAATATCAGTATTGCCGGAATGGCGGTTATTTCCACCTATATTCAGATGTTTTCTTACGGATACGGATTCTTAAAATCCTGGATTTTGCTGAATGTTTTCAGAATGAAACCCGAAGATGCTTTTCCGCACCATTATTATAAAAAGTAATTTAAGTTTTGGCTAAAGCCGATCGAAAGAATTCTTTTTTGATAAATGGGCTAAAGCCCATTCCTATTGATTTTTTTGCTTGTAATTATACACAATCTTTGTCATTCCGCAGGAATCTAAGCGGCTGGAGTTATCAATTAAGAAAATAAAAAAAGGCTGTTTCAAAACGAAACAGCCTTTTTACAATAATAAATTTAGATGATAGAAATGTTTTCATGGTGGTTAAGAACTCCTACTTTCTGCATACATTCTTTCATTTTATGATAAGTCCTTTTGATATCGTGGTCAAGACCGATGGAGAATCTGATCAGCCCGTCGGAAATACCTATGGAAGCTCTTTCTTCTTCAGGAATTTCAGATGAGGTAGACTTTCCTGAGCATGAGAATAAAGTTTTATAGAACCCTAAACTCACCGCAAGATACCCCAGATTTTCTGTCTGCATCAGCTCCATCAGTTCGTTTGCTTTTTCTGTAGTTCCGGCATCAAGAGTAAGTAATCCTCCATATCCGTACTCTTCATGAATCATGCTTTTCATTAATTCATGATTTTTATGGGATGGTAAACCTGGATAAGATACTTTTAAGCCATCTTTTTCGAATCTTTCAGCCAGATACATAGCATTGTGGCTATGCTGTTTTATTCTGATATGCAATGTTCTCAGGTTCTTTAAGATACTTGAAGATCTTAAACTGTCCATAGTAGGTCCGAGAAGCATACATGCTCCGGAATTTACATTTTTGGTGTCATCAATAAAGGCCTGTGTGGCACAATATACACCTCCTACCGTATCACTGCTTCCGTTGATGAACTTTGTTAAACTGTGAATCACCACATCAGCCCCGAATAATGTTGGAGAGATGGAAAGAGGGGAGAAGGTATTGTCTACAATCAGTTTCAGGTTGTGTTTTTTACAGATTTCAGAAAGCTTTCTAAGGTCTGCTACTTCAAGAAGCGGGTTGCTTACACTTTCACAGTAGATTACTTTAGTATTGGGAGTAATAGCATTTTCTATAGACTCAAAATTGTTGATATCAACAAAGCTGGCCGCTACATTAAACTGAGGCATGAAGTTTTTAAGAAAGGCATACGTACCTCCGTAAATGGTTCTGCTCGAAATAATATGGTCTCCACTTTTGCACACCTGCATCAAAACAGAAGTAATAGCTCCCATTCCGGATGCTGTAACGTTGGCAGATTCTGTGTTTTCCATCTTGGCAAGAGCCTGGGCCAGATAAAGATTCATTGGTGATGAATGTCTGGAATACAGGTAGCATCCTTCTGCATTTCCTTCGAAAGTATCAAACATCGTCTTTGCAGAAAGGAATGTATAGGTAGAGCTATCTGAGATAGAAGGATTCACTCCTCCGAATTCACCAAAATACTGAAGATCCTGGATCTCATTGGCTGCGTTAAAGTTTTCCATAAATATTGTTTTTATTTTATCGTTCCAATTTGCATTAATTTCCTAATAATTACAATATAAATTTGAATTTATAGAATATAAAACTGTAAAATATTATTTATTTAGAAAAATTATTTAGTATCTTCGATATTATTAAATTTTTACCAAAAAAATATCTATGGAACTTGACGAAACTGATAAGAAACTTTTATTTTTTTTACAGGAAGATTGTAAACAAACCACCAAAGAGCTGTCCGGTAAGCTTGGATTGTCTGTTACAGCAATTTATGAGCGTGTAAAAAAGCTTGAAAATGCAGGTGTTATTTCAAAATATGTAGCCTTACTGGACAAGAGTAAAGTTAAGAAAAATTTTATCGTTTTGTGTCATGTGAAACTAAGCCAGCATAAAAAGGAATTTGTCCTTCAATTTGAAAAAGAAGTGATGGATCTTCAGGAAGTTACGGAGTGTTTTCATGTAAGTGGAGATTATGATTATATCCTTAAAATAGGAGTGAAAGACATTGAAGATTACCGTAGTTTTATGCTGACAAAACTTACAACGCTTCAGCATATCGCCAGTACCCACAGCTCTTTTATGATTTCCGAAGTAAAAAATACTACGGCGATTGTGTTGTAGCTTATCACAGCCATTTGATCTAAACTGAATGGAAGATTTAGGGTTGTGAATCTCCTTTGGTCATTTTGTCGATAAAATAATGAAGCCTTTTAATCTCGGTTCTGCCTCTGTTTTTGTCATTCAAAAAGCAGGTTGTTACGATTACTATTTTTAAATCAGGAATGATGCAGATAAGCTGGCCACCATAACCGGTGGCTACATACGCCTGATGTCCGTTGGTCTTTCTTCGCCACCAGTAATAGCCGTATCCGTTGGCATCCGGCATGACATCCCAGGAATTCAGTTTTGCATGTTCCGAAGTAGATTCCTGAATCCATTTTGAGGAAACAATCTGTCTGCCGCTAAGCTTTCCATTGTTCAGAACCATCAAACCAAACTTAAGCATGTCTTCAGGTTTCATAAACATCTCTGAACCTGCAATATTCCTGTTCATGGAGTCTGTATCCCATCGGGGAGTATTCATCTTTAATGGTCTGAAAAGATTCTCTGTGGCAAACTGTTTCAGGTTGGTCTTCACTATTTTTGCCAATGCGGCACCAAAAAGATGAGTTTCACCGCTGTTATAATTGAATACAGTTCCTGGATATTCTTCAAAAGGAAGATCCAGTACAAATTTTACCGGATCACTGGAAAAAGACATGGCTGTTGAAATTTTCGAATTTTCAACCCAGTCAAAACCACCCTGCATAGTCAGCAGATTTTTCAACGTTAATGTATTTCTGATAGAGTCATGGGCTACTTTTCCTTCAATATTGGAAATATTTTTGAAACTGCTTCTTGAGACATTATATTCCGGAAGAATTTTTAAAACCGGAGTATTGAGATTGGGAAGTATATTTTTATCCTGTGCAATGCCTGCCAGAACAGAGACGATACTTTTGGTTACCGATTTTATACTGAAGATGGTCTCTTTGTTGGCTCCGTGGAAATACTCCTCATAAACTACCTTGTTGTTTTGTGAAACAATAAAAGATCCCAAAGAAGGAATACTGTCGTTAATTTCTTTGGTGAATTGGTCTGTAAACTCTTTAGGTAATTCTTTATTAAAGGCCGCCTGCGACTTTACTTTAGAGTAGAATAAGGTAAAACATAACACAGTTATAACCTGCAGGGGTTGCTTGAATTTCATTGTTTAAAAAAAGGGATAAATTATTAGCTGATGAAAAAAGGAAAAGCTCAATCGATTCTGATGAATCAACATATCTTATGCTTTCAATGCCTCTAAATTATGAAAAACAATGAAGTTTTAAGTATATTTTACTTCATATTTTTATCGCAAATCTGAAATTTTGTTTTTAACGAAGTAATCCTCAAAAATTACACTAATACTCCGTTTTTGGAAGCAATAGGATCAGGAAGATCTGTTTCTCCACTCATTTGAAGAAGATCTATTTCAATTGTTCTGCATATAGAAAGCATAGGAACGTCAAACATTAATCCCGCAAAAGGATTCTCAGAATAATCACCCACCAGCTCCATAATAATGTAAATCCATCCGATAATGATACAAAATGGAATAGAGGTCCAGATTCCCCAATCACCAAGTTTTGCAAACTCATTTACTAATCCTAGCGGAAGAAGCATGATAAAAAGAATATTGAAAACAAAGGCTGTGCTGGCAAACTGTCTTGGAGAAGGAAATTTTTTGATTCTTTCTGCCTGCCCCTGGAAATTGTAGAATTCATTGAGGCTGTTTTGAAGCTGAGTCTGATTGAACTCCGTAATGGCATTCATGTTTTTCAGCTCATTGATGTCTTTTGCTTGCTGAGCAACCAGATACGTAGCAAAGTTTTTATAATCATTTTTAAGCTCATACTCTTCTTCTGACAGATATTTGTGCAGGAAAATAGGAGCTCTTCCATAATCAGGGAAACCCGCTTTAATTAATCTGTTTCTTCTCAGGTTGATATTCCCGAATTTATTATTTTCTGTACTGATGTGTTCCCATTCTGTAGGCACCAAAAGCTGTTCACGGAAAGTATATAACCATGCAATATGACGGTAAACGATTCTTCTTTTGCGGTCTTCAAGATCAAAAACACCAATTTCTTCATTTTTGGTATCGAAAGCATACACCATAGAAGCAAACGAACGGCTTGAATTCACTATTCCTCCCCAGATTTTTCTGGCTTCCCAAAGTCTGTCATAAGCCTGGTTGTTTTTAAAACCCACAAGGAATGCTTCTGCTGTACCAATCAATGCCACAGGAACCCAAGGAATTGTCATCCACTGCCAATTGAAAAAATAGAACAGGACAGCGATCAGGGTACACCAGATTGAAATCAGTATAAGATGAAAACCTGATAAATTGAGAACCTGCTTATAATTGACGTATTTTGTTGTGATCATAAAGATGGATGTGTTTTGCGTGTATAGACAAAATAAATACCAAACTGGGATTACTTGTGTTTCATAATACCTCTCAGATAATGGATAATTGTGTTTTGTTGTTTTGTAATGGGTTAGAATTGAGATTGATAATCTTAAATAAAAGTAGTGAAAAAAATGCATAAAAAAACCTCTAAAAATTTTTAGAGGTTTTAATTTTATATAAAATTAATATTTCAGCATTTCTTCAATCTTATTGCTTAGTTTTTCAGCATTCGGAAGCATTTCTTTTTCCAGAATCAGATTGATTGGAACGGCAGGTACATCCAGTGATCCCATCGTTTCTACCGGTGCATCAAGATACTTGAAGCAGTTTTTGGAAATACGGTGTGCAAAAGCTTCTGCAAAAGAATTGTTAAGTTGCTCTTCAGTGAGAACGATACATTTTCCATGGGCTTTCACTCTTTCAAAAACTAATTCTTCATCCAGAGGAATTAATGTTCTTAAGTCAATCACTTCAACTCTTCCGTTGAAATTCTTAGCTGCTTCTTTAGCCCAGTAAACTCCCATTCCATAGGTAACCACGAGTAAAGTTCTGCCTTTTTCGGTTTCTTCTTTATCTGCTTCAATAATTACTTTACCTTTTCCAAACGGAAGAACATAATCTTCAGCTGGCTCTATCGTCTTAGCATCTTCAGTTCCCGGAACTTTACTCCAGTATAATCCTTTATGTTCAAGCATTACCACCGGGTTCGGATCGTAATAAGCTGCTTTTAATAACCCTTTAAAGTCTGCAGCATTACTTGGGTATGCTATTTTAATTCCTTTGATATTGGCTAAAATACTTTCAACACTTCCACTGTGATAAGGACCGCCGCCGCCGTATGCACCGATAGGAACACGGATAATATTACTTACAGGGAATTTTCCGCCACTCAAATAGTTGGATTTTGAAATCTCGGTGATTAGCTGGTTGATACCAGGGTAAATATAATCTGCAAACTGAACCTCAACAATTGGTTTTAGTCCAACAGCACTCATTCCCGCTGTGGATCCAATGATGTAGGCCTCCTGAATTGCCGTATTGAAAACTCTTTTACTTCCGAATTTTTTTCCTAAAGTCACCGTTTCACGGAACACCCCACCAATTCTTTCTCCTACATCCTGTCCGTAAAGAAGAGCTTCCGGATGTTTCCACATCAATTCCTGTATCGCGTGGATGGCAGCATCTACCATTACAATTTTTTCTCCGTTGGCAGGTTCACGTGTTCCTGTTTCCTCCGTGATAGGAGTAGGAGCAAAAACGTGCTGCATTACAGTTTCAGGTTTTGGGTCTTCTGCATTTTTAGCTTTTTCGAAAGCTTCTTCTGCTTCAAGACGCGCTTTTTTGGTAATTTGTTTTAAAAGATCTTCGTCAACACCAGTTTCCAGTAAGTGTTTTCTAAGTATTTCTCCCGGATCTTTAGCTCTATGTTTTGTTAGATCTTCTTCGTCTCTATAGAATTCTCTTCTTACTCCGGAAGTGTGATGTCCGATCAATACTGTCTTTGCACAGACAACCAAAGGTTTTCTTTCTGTTCTTACAAAGTCTACAGCTTTTTTCATGGCCTCAAAACTTTCCACAAAATCAGTTCCGTCTACTCTCATTCTGCTCAATCCGGTAAATCCGGCTACAAAATCATAAGCGTCACATGTTCTTGCTTCGTCTTTAGTTACAGAAATTCCCCATTCATTATCCTGAACCAGGAAGATGATAGGAAGCTGGTGTAAAGCGGCAAATTGCAAAGCTTCACTCACTTCTCCTTCTGTAACGGAATTATCTCCAAGACTACAAACCACAACAGGATTGTTTTCAAAATTCTGAAGGTTAAAATCCTGAATATATTTGATTCCCTGTGCAACACCTGTCGTAGGAATAGTCTGCATTCCTGTGGCTGAACTCTGGTGAACAATTTTAGGTTTATTTTCATCCTTGCTCGAAGGGTGTGAGTAATAAGATCTTCCTCCCGAAAAAGGATCATCAGCTTTTGCCAGTAATTGAAGCATTAATTGGTAAGGTTCAAAACCAATTCCTAAAAGAATACTTTCGTCTCTGTAATAAGGAGAAACCCAGTCTTCTTTCTTTAACTGATAAGCTGTTGCAAGCTGAATAGCTTCATGACCTCTAGAAGTGCTGTGAACGTATTTGCATACATTTCTGTTTTCTTCGTAAATGTCAGCCATCGCCTTAGCCAGCATCATATGATTATACGCTTTGAGTAATATATCCTGAGAAACTTTTTCGTGAAGTGCATTTTCCATAGGAAGCAAATATACATAAAAAAACAAAATACTAACAACTGTTAGTATTTTGTGAAAAATCTTTGTTTATAAAGGTTATTCCTTGATCACTTTTTTAGAAATAACATCTTTGTCTGTTTTTACTTCAATGATATAAATTCCTTTTGTGTAAGCGGATAAATCTACTGCTTCTTTATCATTGTTAATGATACCTGTTTGTAGTTTTTTACCTGAAAGATCATAAACATTAAAAGTCGACTTTTTAGGAGCTTTTAATATATTGGTAAAGTCTTTTACGACAGTTGGAGCAACTGTTACCGCGTCCATTGCAAATCCGGTTTCTTTAGCTCCTAATACTTCAGTAAATCCTGTTACAATCACGGAGTAGTTTTGAGGAGAAGTTACACTTGGAGAAGCATTATTTTTTAATGTTCCTTTATGAGAAATTTCAATTCTATAAACAGCTCCTGGTGTAGGATTGTCAATAACTACCTGTTCTACGTTGTCTACGGTGTTATCTCCTTTTGTTGCAGGAGTCATAGGGTTGTTTGCATCCAGTTTCCAGGGAAGGTAAGTTGTATTGTTTGCTGTATTGATAATCTTTACATCTAAATCATTAATTAATCTTGAAGTTCTGTTGTTGTATAAATTATCCCATTGATTCGTAATATTGGTATATTCCGGATCAATCCAGGATATTGTTACTTTTAAAGGTTCAGTTCCTGATGCTTTAACTGTTTTTGTGTTAACTGCACCATTGTTTAATGTTTCATCATTAAATATGATGGTGTTGTTGGATTTTCCTACAAGAAGTTCAGCTCCTTTTTTTGCATTGATGTATCCCCAGCCGTACCATGGATCTGGGCCTATCTGACCAGCTTCAAGCGCTGAATGTACCATTAGAGTTTTTGACGCAGAAGCAACAAGCTGAGCATTGTTGAATAAAGATTTATAAATCTGCATCCAAAGCCCAATAATTCCCGCTACCTGAGGAGCTGCCATTGAGGTTCCGCTATTAATTTGCCAGGTTATACTTCCTGTTGTATTTTCTGCTGTAGATGCCATCCAGACATCGGTACCCGGGGCAGAAATATCTGGTTTAATACCACCATCATCTCTGGGGCCTGCGCTGCTGTAATCAGACTTTAAAACATCTGTAGCTGCAGTATATCTGCTGTTATTTGTTGTAATAGGATCTGTTGCACCTACTACAATAATGTTTTTAGCTAATGAGCTATACCCTATACAGTCATACCCTTGTGCACAGTTAGCAGGTGGTTCTGTACCTGTTGCATAGGTTGAATATCCTGATCCGTTATAATAATAAGCTGTTGTAGTGCTCCCTGAATATCCTGGTCCGAATCCGAAATAATTTCCGGCAGATTTCACGATAGTATAAGTTGGGTTATTATACACGATAGCATCATATGCACGGTCATTGGTGTAATAGGTTCCCATTAAATCGTAATTAGTTCCGGAAATATAATTTCCTCCCCAATACCATCCGTTGGCAGGATATCCGTTGGCTGTGGTTTTATAATCCCAGGCAGCGTTGATACCATAAGAGTGATTGGATATTTTAGGTTGAGCTAACAAGATTTTATCAAATACAGTACTTGTAGTTGAGTTGCCCGGCAGTGTTGTTGTTGCAAATCTGTAAGAATCCATTGTAGAATTTAATGCGATTCCCATTGCATTTCCTGTGATTGTTACTCCATTGCTGGTAGCTGACAAAGGCGAGGATTTCGCACCAATAATACTTGCTACCCCTGTAGAATGGGCGCTGTAAGCATTCGTTGCTGCTTCTTTATTGGAAATTCTGCCTGCAGCATTATTAAATGCGGTATGAGCTTCATAAATTCTGCCTCCATCAAAAATTGCATATACAATACCTTCACCTTTAAATGATCCGGATAGTCCATTAACGCCTCCCGCAGTTGTTAAGGCATCAACATTGTTATTTAAAATCTGAGTTTGATCTTCTGACTGATAAAAGTTCGGAACATTTCCACTAAACCCTGCCAGATTTTCTCTCATTTCCTGAATTATTTTTTGAGTTTCAGGATTTCTATCACTACCAAATCTTCTAGAAACATAAGAGTCAAACTTTTCGTTATTCTCTTTGTTTTGCCTTTCAAATTCTCTCTTTAAACCATCGTTGTTTTGTGCACTTACTAAAGCTATTGCTAATGTGCTGATGAGAAGTAGATGTTTCTTCATTTTAGTTGTTGAAATATTAAAATTGTAATTCTTCAAATATATGGTAAATATTTAGTAATTAATAGTTTTAGGTAAATAATTCTAATTTTTTTAATTACTTTTTAATATTTTATTTCAACATTGTTTGAGTTGGTTGTCTTTTTTGTAAAATAAAACGGTTTGACTATTCTGAATATTGTACGTTTTTGTGTTTTATCGTAAACTAATAATTGGAAAAAATGAAGTAACTTTACATTCTCTTTTTATAAAAAAGTTAGAACATTATATGTATTTAATTTTTGACACAGAAACAACCGGTTTACCAAAAAATTTCAACGCTCCGCTTTCAGACTCGGATAACTGGCCAAGAATGGTTCAGATTGCATGGCAAGTGCACGATGATGATGGGAACCTGATTGAAAACCAGGATTATATAATAAAACCTGAAGGGTATGATATCCCCTTTAACGCAGCACGTATTCACGGAATTACCACCAAGATTGCCAATGAGGAAGGACGGGATCTCCAGGAGATTCTTGAAGAGTTTTCTAAAGTCCTTGAAAGGGTAAGGGTGGTATCCGGACATAATGTAGAATTCGACTATAATATTGTAGGAGCAGAATTTTACAGGAAAAACCTTAAAGATAATCTTCAGGAAAAGCCTAAAGCGGATACCATGATTTTGGGAACCGATTTCTGCCAGCTTGGCGGAGGACGTGGAGGAAGATTCAAACCTCCGAAGCTTGAAGAATTGTATGAAAAACTTTATGGAAGCAAATTTGATGAAGCCCATAATGCTGCTGCTGACGTAAATGCTACTGCCAGAGCTTTCTTTGAAATGGTAAGAATTGGAGTAGTACCCGCTGAAACCTTAAAGATTTCAGAAGATCAGCTCGCTTATTTCAGAAGTCTTTATCCGGATCCGATCAAACCCTTCAATATTGTTATCAGAAGGCAGGTCGCTGATTTTCATAATAAGAAAAAACAGCAGGATTTTGGAAGTATTGATGAAATTGATTTAGGTAAATATTTCAATTTTGATAATCACAGTGTTTTCTCTACACTTACCGCTACTTCAAGCATTAATGATTTGATTAAAAAAGCTTCTGATGAAAATTTCCCGGCTGTAGGCATGGTGGATCTTGGAAATATGATGGGTGCTTTTAAGTTTGTTTCAGCAGTAGAGAGTGCTAATAGTGACCGAGCAAAGAAGCATAAAGAATACCTGGCAAAAAAACAGGAAGCTGACGAAAACGGAACAGAATTTAATGAAGTTGAGCCTGTTTCCGAACCGCTTATCCCGGTTGTAGGTTGTGAATTTTATATTTCAGAGCGCTATGAGCAAAAGCAGTTTACGAAAGATGATCCGGACAGGAGAACGCAGGTAGTGCTTTTGGCGAAAGACTTTAATGGATATAAAAATCTGGCAAAGCTTTCCAGTATCGGATTCCTGAAAGGGTTCTATTTTGGAGTTCCAAGGGTGAGCAGGGAATTGATAGCCCAATATAAAGAAGGAGTTATTGCTTTGACTTCCGGAATTATGGGAGATATTCCGGATGCAATCTTAAATACCGGAGAGCAGAAAGGGGAAGAGCTTTTCAAATGGTGGAAAGATACTTTTGAAGATGACTTTTATGTTCAGATTCAAAATCATAAACTGCCTGAAGAAGAGCATTTAAATGATGTTTTACTGCATTTTGCAGATAAATATAATGTTAAAATCTTAGCCCAGAACGAAACTTTTTATACCAATAAAGACGATTCCAATATTCAGGATATTGTAAGCTGTATTAAAGATGGTGAAAAACTGACAACACCTGTTGGGAAAGGATTTGGCAAGAGAAGAGGGCTGGCTACAGGCGAATATTACATCAAGAATTCTGATGAAATAAAAGAAGCCTTTTTAGCGTATCCGGATGCTTTTGATGCTTATGAAGAATTTACGGCAAAGTTCAAGCCTTATACCTTAAAAAGAGACGTACTTCTTCCTAAGTTTGATATTCCGGAAGAGTTTATTCATGCAGAAGATGAGGTTGACGGTGGAAAAAGAGGGGAGATGGCTTATCTTACTTATCTTACCTATGAAGGAGCTAAGAAAAGGTATGTGGAAACTGGGATTACTGATGAAATTAAAGAACGTCTTGACTTTGAGCTTGAGGTAATTGCCAATACCGGTTATCCGGGATACTTCCTTATTGTACAGGATTTCTGTAACGAAGCCCGTAATATGGGAGTTTGGGTCGGCCCGGGAAGGGGTTCTGCTGCAGGATCTGCTGTGGCCTATTGTATCGGAATTACCAATGTAGACCCCATTAAATATGATCTCCTTTTTGAGAGATTCCTAAACCCGGAAAGGGTTTCCATGCCTGATATTGATATTGACTTTGATGACGAAGGACGAGATAAAATCATCAAATGGGTAGTTGAAAAATATGGTAAAACTCAGGTAGCGCAGATTATTACTTACTCAGTATTGGGGGGTAAATCTGCTATTAAAGATGCCGGAAGGGTTTTGGATGTTCCGATTCCTGACACAAATAATATTGCTAAGCTGATTCCTCCAAGCCCCGGAATGAATATCGCAAAAGCTTTAGCAAAATATGATAAATTAAAGCCGGAAGAACAGATGCTTGTTGATGAAATGAGATATGTTCTTGATAGTCCTGATGATGCAAGGCATGGAGTTTTGGCAAGTGCTAAAAAGATGGAGGGCTGTATCAGAAATACCGGAATTCATGCCTGTGGAGTAATCATTACGCCGGAAGATGTGAGTAATCTGGTTCCGGTGACAATTGCTGCAAAAGATGCTGATATCCTGGTATCACAGTTTGACAACTCCGTTGCGGAAAGTGCAGGGCTTCTGAAGATGGATTTCCTGGGGTTGAGAACGCTGACCATTATTAAAGATGCATTGAAGCTGGTAAAGGCAAGATATAATATAGATATCGATCCGGATCTGATTCCACTTGATGACGCCAAAACGTATCAACTGTTTAAAGAAGGAAGAACGGTAGGGATTTTCCAGTATGAAAGTCCCGGGATGCAAAAATATATGAGGGAGCTTAAGCCAACGGTTTTTGCCGATCTTATTGCCATGAACGCACTGTACCGTCCGGGCCCGATCAAATATATTCCAAACTTCATCAACAGAAAGCATGGAATTGAAGAAATTGTCTACGACTTACCGGAAACAGAAGAATATTTAAAAGAAACATACGGGATTACCGTTTATCAGGAGCAGGTAATGCTTTTATCTCAGAAACTGGCCAATTTTACCAAAGGTGAAGCCGATACTTTGAGAAAAGCAATGGGTAAAAAACAGATCGATGTTCTTAATAAAATGTACCCGAAATTTATTGAAGGAGGTAGAAAAAACAACCTGAATGAAGAGAGGTTAGAGAAAATCTGGAATGACTGGAAAGCCTTTGCGGAATATGCATTTAACAAATCTCACTCAACGTGTTATGCCTTTATTGCTTATCAGACAGCCTTTTTAAAAGCCAATTACCCGGCAGAATATATGGCGAGTGTAATGAGTAATAACATTAACAATACGGATTCAATTACCATGTTTATGGAGGATTGTAAAAGTATAGGGGTTGATGTATTGGGACCGGATGTGAATGAATCTCAATACAAATTCTCCGTAAACGAAAAAGGACAGATCCGTTTCGGACTGGGAGCGATCAAAGGAATTGGGGAAGGACCAAGTGAGGCAATTACAAGAGAAAGAGAAAACGGAAGATTTAAAAATATTTATGATTTCTTTGAAAGAATAATGCCTTCTCAGATGAATAAGAGGGTAGCGGAAAGTTTAGTGCTTGCCGGTGCTTTTGATGAACTTGATAGTTTCCATAGGGGTCAGTATTTTGATATTGACATGGCAGGAAAGACAAATCTTGAAAGATTAATCAGATATGGACAGAGTTTCCAGGAAAGCAAAAATGAGATGGAACATTCTTTATTTGCAGATTTTGCGGAAGAAGTTCAGATTGAGCAGCCAAAACTGGCACCTTGTCCGGAATGGCCTAATATGCATAAGCTTAATAAAGAAAAAGAGATCATAGGTTTCTATCTTTCTGCGCATCCGCTGGATGAGTTTAAATATCAGTTCCAGTTTATGCAGGGGCAGCTTTCTAAAAAATCTGTTCTTGAAAAAAATGATGAGGGTAAAGTTGTTACAGATGAAGCACCTGTTTTGGAACAGGATACTCCGGATGATGCTGTAGATCTTACGGAAATTATCTCAGATGATGTGGTGGCAGGTGAAGAGGAAGTAGTGGAAGAGGTGACTAAAAAAGCAGAGCCAAAAGGAAATTTCTTATTCCTGAATCTGGATGAGGTAGATGCCTACAAAGAGCAGGCTTTTTCCAATAAACAGGAAGAACTTTTTGAGGAGAAAAAGAAAGAGTGGAAAACCCTTCAGAAAGAAAGAGAAAATGGAGGCGGCGGAAAAGAATATACTGTAGCAGGCCTTATCACTGAATATAGAGTTCAGGATGGTTTCAGAAGTGGTGAGAAAGTAGCTTTTGTTACGTTAGAAGATTATTCCGGTTCATACTCATTCAGGTTGGGAGACAGGGATTATATGAGGCTGAAAGAAAAACTGGAAGTTCAGAGATTTGTCATTTTTAAAATAAAATTCGCTCAGGTAAAAGATGGAAGGGTCTTCGTTAATGTAAATGATGTAATAGAACTTCAGGAAGCATTTGAACGATTTGCCAAAAGTATATCTTTGGTAATGGATGTAATGGATGTAAGACCTGAAGATCTCGACTTTTTCAGAACGGTCCTCGATAGAAACAAAGGAAATCAGAAATTGAAATTCTTTATCAAAAACCTGGAAGATGACTCTCATATTGAAGTGCAGTCTATGAAACATTCAGTGGATCTCAATGGAGATCTGATTAAAGAAATTCAATTGCTTAATAAATATGAGTTTTATTTAAATTAGAAAAACTATGTTATACTATAAGGAGTGGCTTATGCCGCTCTTTTTTTTGTTTATATATTTTCAATATTGATGAAAAATTTTAAATAGTTTTTTATGTTAAATAGAAAAATTTACTGAAGTCTATTTTAATTGTATGGTATTTAAGTATTTGATAATTAGAATTTTAATATTTTTCATCATATTGCGAAATAATTATTTAAATTAAATAAATGTTTAGTTTTGTTATGTTTTAATGGTGATTTTGGTTGTTTTCATGTAAAAAATTATGATAATTTTTAATATTTCGTCTAAAAATTAAATTAATATTTATACATTTACCGCCCAAACTATTATTATTACTATTTTATGAAGAAATTACTACTTTCGTGTTTAGCCTCCCTGAGTATGGGAGTCTATGCACAAACCAATGTTGCCAACTATACTTTTTCAAAAAGTACTGGGGTAGCTTACACCTCGATTACAGGAGGTACAAAATTATTTCCTACCGGAACCAATACTACTTATGACAATGAAGTATCCGCGGCAATTCCTCTGTCTTCTCCTTTTAATTTCGGCGGCGTTTCTATGACTACATGTTATATAAGTGCCAATGGATTTATAACTTTTGGAGCTGCCCCTTCAGGGACAAATTATACTCCAATGTCATCTTTAGGAACAACTACAGGAGCAATTTCCGCTTTTGGACAGGATGGAGGTTTCTCATCATCGGATGCAACACAGCCGCCTGGAAATCATGAAGTAAGATATGAGGATCTGGGAACTGAATTTGTTGTGCAGTGGCAGGATCATGCTAATTATAGTAACCGGTCTACCGAAAGATTGAACTTTCAGATCCGTCTGGTGTATGCTACAGGTGAAATCAAAATTATTTATGGAAACTGTACAGACCCGGGAACCAGTACTTCAAATAGTACTCCTCAGGTAGGAATAAGAGGAAACAGTACTACTTACGCATCCAATGTAAATTCTCTGATGATTGGAAATGTACCTAACGGAACTACCTGTGATTGGTCTAAAGCAGTTACTGGTAGTGCTAATAACAGTACTATGCTTTTCTCCAGTACAACCAATGCAAACGTTAAAATTCCGGCTGGTTTACAATATAAATGGACTCCCGGTACTCAGGCGCCTGTAAGAACTTTTGCTGCTGCAACCGCAATCACCAATAGTGCTGCAACTGTAAACTGGACCGCTCCAACCGGGGCAACCGGCTATAATGTTCAGTATAGAGCAGTTGGAAGCTGCGATTGGACAGATCTTGTGGGCAATCCCGTTTCTGCTGCTTCTGCTACAATTACAGGTCTTACTCAGAATACTGCCTACCAGGTTCAGGTACAGGCTTTAAATGGTGCGGTACAATCCGTGTATTCTCATATTCCAAATGCTGCCGGATCCGGAAGCGGATATGCGTCTGCAGGATCTTTTTCAACTACACCGAACTGCGCAAGTACAGTAACCGGCCTTTCTTCTGCTGCTCTGACTCCTGAATCTGCAACGATAAGCTGGACGGCCTCAACAACACCTCCGGGTAATGGATATGAATATTATTATTCTACCAATTCAACTGCTCCGATTTCAACAGTTACTCCTTCGGGTTCTGTAGGTGCAGGGGTAACAACAGCTAACTTATCAGGTTTGACCCCTTCAACTCAGTATTACTATTGGGTGAGAGGAAACTGTAACGGAACAGATAAAGGGGTATGGTCAAGCTCGGCTAACTTTACAACATTAGGTCTTTGTCCTACAGTAACAGCTCCGGCTTCCAGCGCTACAGGAGTAAGTGTAACTCCTACCATTACATGGAATGCCATAAATGGAGCTGCAGGATACAAACTAAAAGTCGGAACCACTTCAGGAGGAAATGATGTTCTAGATATGGATATCGCGGGTGGAGCTAATAATTCTTATGCAATCACTACACCTCTCAACTATGTTACTACATATTATTACTCTGTTACTGCGTATACTGCCAATATTGCAGGTCCTGCGACAGCATGTACAGTAAGGTCATTCCAGACAGTGTGTAGCTCAACTGGCTTACCATATACTTTAGATTTTGAAAGTGTTACTACTCCGGCTTTACCGACTTGTACAACAGTTATTAATAGCGGTTCAGGGAATTTATGGAAAACAGCAACTGCTCCAACCGGATTTACGGGGAAAGTGCTTAATTATTCATACAACAGTAGTAATGCAGCCAATACATGGTTTTTTACACAAGGTTTAAACCTTACAGCGGGCGTTAGCTATAGAATTAAATATAAATATGCAAACGCAACCGGTACAACACAATATCCTGAGAAAGTAAAAGTGGCGTACGGATCTTCTCCTTCAAGTTCGGCAATGACGAATACCATAGCAGATCATGGTAATATTACCGGTGGAACTGTTACAAATACTTTTACAGACTTTACCCCAAGCGCAACAGGAGTTTATTATATCGGATTCCAGGCATATTCTCTTGCAGATATGAATCAAATCTATGTTGATGATATCAATATAGATGTTACTCCTACTTGTTCAGAGCCATCTGCTGTGACAGTTTCAGCGATTACAACTACTGGAGCAAGTGTTTCATGGACAGCTCCTGCCACAGTACCTGGAAGTGGATATGAGTATTACTATTCTACAAGCAGTACAGCTCCTACCGCTTCTACAACAGCTTTGGGAACCAGTACTACAACTTCAGCTCCTCTATCCGGACTTTCTCCTTCCACTACCTATTATTTATGGGTGAGATCGGTTTGCAGTTCTTCTGATAAGAGTGCATGGAGTTCTACCGTTGCTGTTTTCAATACACTTTGTGGAACAGTTATGGCACCTTTTGTTCAAAACTTTGACAATGGAGCAGCACCAAGCTGCTGGAACAATGTAAACCCTACAGCAACAGGTACGGATGCGACTCTTTTCTGGAAATTTGCAGGAAGTGCAGATTATGGTGCAAGCCCGGCTAATAACCAAAAAGCAGCTGGTACCTATGCATGGGTGGATGCGAGTTCACCATATGCAGGAGCTGGTGTAAACACTGTACAATTAGTTACTCCTTCTGTAAATTTAACGGGATTAACTGCGCCAATTGTTTCTTTTGACTGGTTTAAAAACCATTCTACGTCAAGTGGTACTACAGTTTCTCCTTCTACTTATGATAATAATAAACTTACGGTAGAGGTAAATGATGGAAACGGTTGGGTAGTGATCTTTAGTGATAATACCAACTTAAATCAATGGAGAACAGTTGCTGTTCCTTTAGCAGCTTCTTATATCGGAGCAACTATTCAGGTGAGGTTTACTGTAGATAAAAATGTGAGTGGTAACGGATACTTCTATGATGATGTTCTTTTAGATAATGTGGAAGTAAAGCAGAACCCTAATTTGGCAACTTCTGAAACTGCAATAAAAGAGAATAAGCTTACTGTATATCCTAATCCGTTTACAGATAGATTAACGATCTCTGATGTATCCAAAGTACAATCTGTTTCAATTGTTGATGTTTCCGGAAGATTGATTAAAACAATAGAAAAACCTTCTTCTGAACTTCAGTTGAGAGATCTTAAAGAAGGATTGTATTTAGTAATCCTGAATATGAAAGACGGATCTAAACAAACCGTTAAAGCAATTAAAAGATAAAATAATTTCTTACTAATAAAGAGAGAGACTGTTCAATTTGAGCAGTCTCTTTTTTTTACAGACAGAATTATCTTTTGTTGAAAGAAAATTTATATTTATTGCCATATGATGAAAAAAATATTTTTTTTATTGCTGATTTTCACTAGATTTGAGTAACTAATATTGATTTATATGAAAAATTTTTTACTCGTTGGTTTGTTAATGACTGGCTTTTTATCCTCTGCGCAGACGTATTGTACCCCTGCGTTTGCCAGTGGCTGTAGTGGTGGGGATATGATAGATACTTTTGCAATTCCGGGTGCCGGATTTGATCATTCTAATACAGGATGTTCTGCTAACTCATATGGAGATTATACTTCTATGACGATCAACCTTAGTGCAGGTTTAAGTTATGATTTTAGCGTTAAACATGATTATAGTGATCAGAATGTCCGTATCTGGATAGATTTTAATAATGACGGAACTTTTGATGATGCAGCTCCTGAGCTGGTAGCTTCTGCAAGTAGTACTCTTGTGGGGGCAAACAATATTACTGCGGGACTAATAACAATTCCTTCTACCGTTACTCCTGGTACTTACAGGATGAGAGTAGGAGACAGATTCTCCGGAGATCCTATTCCGTGTAATACAGATGGGTATGGAGAAGCTCATGATTATACGGTGGTAATCGGTGCGGTTCCAACGTGTTTTGCACCTTCTGCTTTAACGGTATCTGCTATTACTGCCAATTCTGCCCAGGTAGGGTGGACGGCTCCTGCTTCTGCACCGGGAAGCGGCTATGAATATTATTATTCCACTTCCAGTACGTATCCTACTGCTGCTACAGTGGTTTCCGGGACAAGCAGTGGATTAACTGCCAATCTGCCTTCACTTGCTCCAGCTACTATTTACCATGTGTGGGTGCGTTCTGCATGCAGTTCTTCCAATAAGAGTGCATGGTCTCAAATGGCAACATTTATGACGTCATGTGTTGCTGTGGGAGTGCCATACGCATTGGATTTTGAAAGTATAACGCCGCCTGATATGCCAAGTTGTACCTCAGTACTTAATGATGGTGCAGGAAATATTTGGGAGACAGGGGATCTGGATGCACAGGGATTCACCGGAAATGTTCTTCAATATTCTTACGACTATGCCGATAATGCTGATACGTGGTTTTTCACCAACGGTATTAATCTTACTGCAGGAGTGACCTACAGAATAAAATATAAATATGCCAACGCAGAAGGAACTGTATATGCTGAAAAGCTTAAAGTGGCCTATGGGACTTCTGCTACTTCAGCGGGAATGACCAATACTTTAGCAGACCACTCGAATATTGTTATCAGTACTGCAACAAGTGCTTTTGTAAACTTTACTCCAACAACTACAGGGGTTTATTATTTTGGATTCCAGGCCTATTCTGATGCCAATATGAATAAATTATATGTTGATGATATTAATATAGATGTAGCTCCGGCTTGTAGTGAACCTAATGCATTAGCTATTTCAAATATTACTGCTGCGGGAGCTATGGTTTCCTGGGCAGCCGCCAGTCCTGTACCAGCCAGCGGATATGATATTTATTACAGCACAACCAATACAGCACCTACAGCAACAAGCACACCTAATTTTACAGGAGTTACAGCAACCACTTATAATATTCCTGGTTTAGCTGCTTCTACTGCTTATTATGTGTGGGTAAGATCTGCATGTAGTGCAACAAGTAAAAGTATATGGAGTGATCATGCTACCTTTACCACATTGTGTTCAAGCGCGAATCTTCCTTATACGATAGATTTTGAAAATGTGACTGTTCCGGATCTGCCTGGTTGTACAATGAATGTTAATGCTGGAACTGGAAATGATTGGGAAACCACGGATCCTCCTTCTGATAGTCAGGGATTCACTACCAATGTGTTGAAATATCAGTATAACTCTTCCAATTCCGGTAATGCATGGTTCTTTACACAGGGACTGAACTTAACAGCAGGAGTACAGTATACAATCAGTTATAAATATGGTAATAATTCATCAACCTATGTTGAAAAATTAAAAGTTGCCTATGGAACTTCAGCAGATGCAGCTGCTATGACAGGTTCTATCGCAGATTACCCATCAATCAATGATGAAACTGCCCATACAGAATCTATAACGTTTACCGTTCCTGCAACAGGCGTGTATTTCTTCGGATTTAATGCTTATTCGGATCCGGATCAGTATAATCTGTATATTGATGATATCAGTATTAACAATGCTAATCTGGCAACATCTGAGGTGGCAATAGCGAAAAATAATATTCAGGTGTATCCTAATCCATTTACGGATGTATTGAATATCTCGGATGTGAAGAATGTAAAAAATGTATCTGTGACAGATGCTACAGGAAGATTAGTCAAAACAGTCACCAACCCGGAATCTACGATCCATTTAAGAGAGTTAATGCAGGGAGTTTATTTGGTAACACTTGAAATGAAAGACGGATCTAAGCAGACGATCAAAGTCATTAAAAAATAATTCATCATTTAAATAAAAAAAGGAAGGCGGGTCATCGATGATCCGTCTTTTTTTATGGAGATTGAGTACAATTTGATTTAAAAGGAGGTATGAAAAAAGATGAGCGAAATATTCACTCATCTTTTTAATTTTGTCGTATAGTTCTTTTTTGATTAGAAATGATTTTCCATCACTCATTACTCATTACTCATTACTCATTACTTATTTGGTACAGGCTGTATTTCTCCTTTATTCATAAGGTCAAAAACAGTAGGGAAGAACATTACTAATATAAAGTAGATAATGATCATCAGTACGATAAGTGCAAAAAGAATAATCACTAAGCTATTGGGTCTGTTTTTCTTTTTTGGTTCCATGATTTTGTGGTATTTGGTGATTAAATTTTGTTTATACCAGATATTAAGCTAATTTCTTGCCACATTTCTTACAATACCTTGCGTCATCATCAATGTCTTCATTACCACAGCGTTCACATATCAATTCCAGATTTTGTCTTTTGTTTCTCATTTCTGCTGTTACAATACCGGTAGGAACCGCAATGATGGAATAACCTGCCAGCATCAGAACAACAGCGAAAAACTTCCCTAGCGGTGTAATAGGCGATACATCACCATATCCCACAGTAGTTACTGTAACAACCGCCCAGTAAATAGATTGTGGTATTGTTTCAAAACCCTGCCTTCCGCCTTCTACCATAAACATAAGTGAGCCTACAATAACCGAGAAAATGATCAGGAACAACAGGAAGATGTAAATTTTTCTTGAACTGTTTTTTAAAGCTCTTACAATTAAATATCCATCGTTCATAAAATCCAGCAAATTGAAAATCCTGAAGATTCTCAACATTCTCAGCATCCTGAAAATCAGGAAATACTTAGTAATGGGAAAGAAAAAACTAAGGAAGAAAGGAACAAGAGCCAGAAAATCAATAATTCCGAAAAAACTGAATATATAACTCCGTTTATTCTTTACCACTGCAATACGCATAGAATATTCAACGGTGAAGAAAATTGAGATCACCCATTCAAGAATCAGAAAGGTATAATGGAATCTTTTATCAAGCTTAGGTACACTTTCCATCATAATGATAGCCGTACTTGCAAGAATTAACGACAATAATATGATATCGAACAGTTTTCCAAGCTTCGTATCGGAGCGATAAATTATCCGGTAAAGGAATCTTTTCCAAAGAGTGTCCTCAGGAATCAGATTATGTTCTCTTTCCATTTATATGGGGTTATTTCACAGCGAAGTTAATAATTTATATAAAGTATACGGTAAATATATGATTGTTAAAAGAATCTCGCAAATGTTAATGAAAAATCTATCATTTAAAAGTGAATTATTTTATATTAATTATATGATTTTCAATGTATTATATTAAGTAAAATACGAATAAAATATGACATATAAAAATGTTTTTTTTAACATTTTTAATCATCAAGTTTGTAATTTTATTCTACAAAAGCTTTATATCATGAGAAAAATTTTAACCTTGTTTATTCTGTTTTTCATAAGCAGTTTTGTGTATGCTCAGGTTGGGATTAATACTTCAGCACCGAACGGAGCTTCAGTACTGGATATAGTGTCCAACCAGAAAGGAATTCTTATTCCTCGTCTTACTGATACGGACCGGGATAACAACCTGGCTGATAATGACGTTTCCACAGTACCTCCTGCAGGTGTAGTAAACGCTAACCTTACTGCAGGAACCCTTATTTTTAATACGACAACGAATAACTTCCAGTACTGGGATGGTACCCTCTGGAGACAGCTTTTTGTTCCCACATCTTCTCAGGCTGGTAACGACGGTGTCGTTAAAGTAAATTCTGGAAACGCAAATGTAAAACCCTCATTCAGTTTAAGTGCTGCAGGAAGCGGCTATGGACCAAGACAACAGGTGCTTTATAACGCTCCGTTAGTCTTTGCTGCAAGCCCTACCACAAGCTGGCCGGAAACAACCGTTCCCTTTCCAGGTGTTACCAGCAATATCTATATCGCAGCCACCGGTAAATGGAGAGAAAATGAAATTAACGGGCAGGTTCATTTTTGGAGAGCAATCGCTACAATCACTCCAGGTTCCAACTCTTCAGGATCCATAAAAGCTACTTTTAAAAATCCCGATTCCGGTTTTGAAATCAATTCTATCCAGTTGGTTCCAAGCGGCTCCAGTGGAACAGGTAACATTCTTACCTTTTATTTCTATACCATTGCGGACCCTGCGAGTCTTGATCCGGGAAAAGGCTATCAGCTTTTTATGGAATCCGACATCAACTGTGGCGTAGTAGTAGAATCCTTTACAAGAGTATCACTTTTCAAAGATTAACAGTCTATTTAGTTCTTTTTAATATCAAAATGAAACCGGTTGAAGAAAGCCGGTTTTTTTATTGCTGCAGAATTTTTTTAGAAATTTTGGTAAAATTAATATCTTCGCTGTAACCGTAAAATATAAATTAATGAAGCTAAAAACTGTAATTGCAAAGATTGAGGAGGAGATCAGCATCAGACAGGCAGAAGATTTTGATAATGTAGGATTGTTGTGTGGTGTTTATGACCGTGATGTATCAGGAATTCTGGTTTGCCATGATGCGCTGGAAAATGTAGTAGATGAGGCCATTGAGAGAAACTGTAATCTGGTTGTATGTTTTCATCCCATCATATTTTCCGGACTAAAATCTTTAACAGGGAAGAACTATGTAGAGAGAGCTGTTTTAAAAGCTATTGAAAACAAAGTAGCCATCTATGCCATCCACACTGCGTTTGATAATGATTTCTATGGGGTGAACTACGGTATATGCAGTCAGTTGGGACTAAAGAATATGAAGATTCTTCAGCCGAAGGAAAATAATTTAAAACAGTTGACGGTTTTTGTTCCCGGAGAGTATTCAGAAAAAGTGAAAGAAGCCATGTTCTCAGCCGGAGCAGGAAATATCGGATTTTATGATGAGTGCAGTTTTACAGTGAATGGTAACGGAACATTCACGCCTAAAGAAGGCTCAAATCCGTTTTCAGGACAGCAGGGAATTCGCGAAAATGCAGATGAAGATATGATCTCTGTGATTTTTGAAGGGTTTAAACAAGGACAGATTGTGGGAGCCATGAAAGCAGCACATCCGTACGAAGAGGTAGCCTATCAGGTTTATAATCTGGATAATAAAAATCATCATGCCGGATTAGGAATGTATGGTGATCTGGAAGAGGAAATGGATGAAAAAGATTTCCTTGGGTTTGTAAAAGAAAAATTTGGTCTGGAGGTGATAAAACATTCCTCTTTTAACAATAAAAAAATCAAAAGAGTAGGGGTTTTGGGAGGCTCCGGGGCAAGTGGAATAAGATCTGCAGCTGCCAGAAAGTGTGATGCTTACCTTACCGGAGATCTTAAATATCACGACTATTTTCTTGCTGAGTCTAAAATGCTGATCTGTGATATAGGACATTATGAATCGGAACAATTGGTTACCCAACAATTATTTGAAATTTTATCACAAAAATTTAGTACATTTGCAATTTCAAAATCTATTGAAAAAACAAACCCAGTAAATTATTTCATTTAAATATGGCAAAAACCAACGATATTTCAGTTGAAGAAAAATTAAGAGCTTTATACGATTTACAGATCATTGATTCAAGATTGGATGAAATCCGAAATACTAGAGGAGAATTGCCAATTGAAGTTGAAGATCTTGAAATTGAAATTGAAGGTCTTGAAAAAAGAGCTGAAAAATTTCATGCTGATATCAAAGATCAGGACGATCAGATCAAAACGAAGCATGAAGTGATTAACCATGCTAAAACTTTAATTGAGAAATACAAATCTCAACAGGATAATGTAAGAAACAATAAAGAGTTTGAAGCATTAGGGAAGGAAATGGAATTCCAGGATCTGGAAATTCAGCTTGCTGAAAAAAGAATTAAAGAATTCGCAGCTAAAATTGCTCACAAAAACGAAACTTTAAGCGAACTGAACGCTAAGATCGATGATTTGAAAAGCCATTTGAAATTCAAGAAAGAAGAATTGGATGGTCTTATTTCTGAAACACAGAAAGAAGAAGAATATCTTTTAGAGCAGTCTAAAGAATTCGCCGCTAAAATTGATGAGAGATTATTGGCTTCTTACAACAGAATCAGAACCAACTCTATCAACGGACTTGCTGTAGTAGGATTAGAAAGAGGAGCTCCAAAAGGATCTTTCTTCACTATCCCTCCTCAAAAGCAGATGGAAATTGCTCAGAGAAAGAAAATCATTATTGATGAACACTCCGGAAAAATCCTTGTTGATGATGAATTGGTAATGGAAGAAAACGAAAAAATGAAATCTGTAATTAAATTCTAATTATTGATTTTAACTTATACGAAAGCTGTTTCAGAAATGAAACAGCTTTTTTTGGATATATGTAGTATATAATTTTTTTAGTTTTTAAATAAAAGATAAAATTATACTTATTTTAACTGTTTATTGTTTATATTTTTCAATCAAACCTTAAAGTGTTAAATTATTGTTAATATAATGTATTTATTTGTATATTTGTTTTAATAAGGACTGTTGAGGTGTCGTTTTTAAACAAACAGATTTCAGCAGTAGATAAACAGGCAACTAGATTCTGTAGATTATACCAAAAGTAAATATCTATTAATTATAGCTTCATTAATATAATCAAAAATGATTTTTATAAATAATATCATTGGGATATTCAATTTATATGAAACCAAAAAAATTATATATAATGAAAAAATTATTGATGGGATTTTTATCTCTTTTAAGTTACTGTCTCCTGGGACAACTGGGTAATGTTGGTATTAATACAGTAACACCCGGAAGTACATTGGAAATTAACGGAAGCCTTGCTGCACAGTACCGGTTAGTATCAGCGGATTACAATATGAGTATTACAGATTATTATGTAGCTTATAATGGTAGTTCTGCCGGAACCATAACACTACCTGGAGCTATTGCTGCCTATCCCGTACAGGGGCATATCAAAGGACGCGTGTATTATATCAAAAACACAGGAAATTTCAATGTCACCATAGCAGCCAATGGAAGTGAACTGATAGATAACCAGCCGGGTGCTGCCGCATCATCCATAGGATTGGGGCAAGGATGGGCTGCAATCCTGATTAGCAATGGTAACGCGGGTGCCGGGGTAACGTGGGAAGCAGTAGTCATCAATCCAAATAATGCCATTAATACCATTATCGGCATGTCATCAAGCTCCACTTACAGCTTACCTTCAACGGCGAACTTCAATTCCGGTATTCCACAGGTGCTGCCTTTTACTGTGTCTGAAGTACAGATTAATCAGGGATCAACTGCTTCCTGGGATGCAGCAAATAACCGCTTTGTCATTAATGAAACAGGGGTTTATGAGCTGGATGCTTTGTCTTATTTCGGGGCAGGAGGAACTACAGGATCAAGTAATTATATTGGCGTTAATCTGGGTATTACAAAAAATGGAACGGCTGCAGCCAATATTATTGCCGGTACCCGTTCAAATATCGGACAGCTTATTGCCGGGGCAGGGAATACACCTATTTCATTTCATTGCCTGGTAAATTTAGTTGCTGGTGACGTTATCTATCTAACAATCTATAGAGGATCGTTTGACACTGCTACAGGAACAGTGCAGTCACAGGCACCTTCGGGAGTGTCTGAATCCCGTCATTTCACTCTTAAAAAATTGTAAAGGAATGAAGAAAAAATATTTTCCACAGATGAAAAACCGCTTCAAATGAAGCGGTTTTTTTTTTATTCATGATGAGCATATATCTTATTGTATAAAGCAATAAATTTTCTTTTGTGGCTTTCTCTTCAGTTTTAACGTTGGAGTAAGCAGTCCGCTTTTGGTGTTCTGTGCTTCGGGAGTTTTTGGACAAAAGGTGAAATCATACTTGTTTTTAATCGTATCGTCTGTATTTTTTTATAGTATTGTAGGTAATATTTAAAATATTATTAACATATTGTATTTATTTGTATATTTGTTTTAATGAGGTATGTGAAGCTTTGTGTATTTTTAAATGAATAGACAAGTTTCAGCAGGAGATAAACAGGCAACTCAGTTTTATAGATTATCACCAGAGAAAAATACTATTAATTATAGTTTCATTCATATAATCAAAAATGATTTTGTATAAAATAATATCATTTGTACATTCTGATATTCAAATTATACACAACCAAAAAATTATATATCATGAAAAAATTATTAATGGGGTTTTTATCTCTTTTAAGTTATTGCCTTCTAGGGCAGTTAGGGAATGTTGGTATTAATACAGTCACTCCCGGAAGTACATTGGAAATTAACGGAAGCCTTGCAGCGCAATACCGTCTGATATCTGCGGATTACAATATGAGTATTACAGATTATTATGTAGCTTATAATGGTAGTTCTGTCGGAACCATAACACTACCGACAGCTACGGTGGCTTATCCCGCACAAGGTCATATTAAAGGACGGACATATTATATTAAAAACACAGGCAGTTTCAATGTTATCATAACAGCCAATGGAAGTGAGCTGATCGATAATCAGACAGGTCTGCCCGTATCATCCATTGGTTTAGGACAGGGATGGTTTGTCATGTTAATAAGTAACGGAGCTACAGGAGGTGTGGTCACCTGGGAAGCAGTAGTTATAAATCCAACCACTTCTATTAATACTATTATCAGTATGTCATCAAACTCTACTTATAATTTACCTTCGACCGCTAATTTTAATTCCGGTATTCCACAAGTACTGCCTTTTACTGCCGGCGAAGTACAGGTTAATCAAGGCTCAACCGCTTCGTGGGATGCTGCAAACAACCGTTTTGTTATTAATGAAACAGGTATCTATGAACTGGATGCTTTGTCCTATTTCGGAGCTGGAGGTACTACAGGGACCAGCAGTTACATTGGAGTTAACCTGGGTATTACAAAAAATGGAATAGGTGCAGCGAACGTTATTGCTGGTACCCGTGCAAATATAGGACAGGCTGTGGCTGGTGCAGGAAATACACCAGTTTCATTCCATTGTCTGGTAAATTTAACAGCAGGGGATGTTATTCATTTAACGATGTATAGAGGGGCTTTTGATTCTGCTACAGGAACAGTGCAGTCACAGGCGCCTGCCGGTGTTTCTGAGGCCCGTCATTTTAGTCTGAAGAAATTATAAGGATGAAAAAAATATTTTCTGTAAATGAAAAAAACCGCTTCAAATGAAGCGGTTTCTGTTTTTTTACTCATGATGATCATACATCTTATTGTATAAAGCAATAAATTTTTCTTTTACGGCTTTTCTCTTCAGTTTTAACGTTGGAGTAAGCAGTCCGCTTTCGATGCTCCATACTTCAGGAGTAAGCTCAATTTTTTTGATTTTCTCCCAGTTTCCAAGGTGTTCATTGATCCCTTCGATTTCTTTTTCAATTCTTTGTTTTAATTCGGGGCTTTTTGCAATCTCTTCAGGTGTAGCACCGATATTCAGATTATTTCTCATAGCCCAGTTTTTAGCAAACTCAAAATCAGGTTGTACCAAAGCACATGGCATTTTTTCACCATCACCCACAACCATAATCTGCTCTATAAATTTTGAAGCTTTTGCCAGGTTTTCAATAGTCTGAGGGGCAATATATTTTCCGCCGGAAGTTTTGAACATTTCTTTCTTACGGTCAGTGATCTGTAAAAATCCGTCACTGTCAATATGCCCGATATCTCCGGTTTTGAAAAATCCATCTTCAGTAAAGGCTTCTTTTGTCATTTCTTCATTCTGGAAATACCCTTTGAAAACTGATGGCCCTTTTACTGTAATTTCCCCGTCTTCCTGAATTTTAACCTTTAAATTATCCAATGGAATCCCTACCGTTCCCACTTTCATTTTATCAAAACTGTTTACGGAGATTACAGGAGAGGTTTCTGTTAAACCATAACCTTCCAGAATTGGAATACCGGCATTCTGGAACATCAGGTTAAGCCTTGTAGATAATGCTGCAGATCCTGAAACCAAAGTCACGATTTCACCGCCTAAACCTTCTCTCCATTTAGAAAATACAAGCTTGTCAGCAATAATTTCCTGAAGTCCGGATGGCTTTGAAATGGTTTTCTTTTTGGTGATCAGATTCAGTGCCCAGAAGAAGATTTTTGATTTTAATCCTCCGGCTGAAGATCCTGTATTATAGATTTTATCATATACTTTTTCTACCAGTCTTGGTACTACAGTCATATAATGAGGCTTCACTTCTTTTACGTTTTCACCCATTTTTTCAATGCTCTCAGCAAAATATAGAGAAAAACCGTTGTACTGATAAAGATAGAACAGCATTCTTTCAAAAATATGACAGATAGGAAGGAAACTTAATGCTCTGGCTTCCTTATAATCAAAACTTCTTTTCTTTGGAATTCTTGGAATGGCTCCCAGGACGTTTGAAACAATATTATTATGCGTAAGCATTACTCCTTTCGGTCTTCCTGTCGTTCCGGAAGTATAGATAATCGTTGCAAGATCTTCTGTGTTGATCGCATTAGAAAGGTCATCTACTTCAATTTGGGTAGATTCATCCTTACCCAGATCCAGGATTTCTCTCCAGTTGGCTGCTCCGCTGATGCTATCAAAAGTAAAAATTCCCTGTAAACTCGGGATATTATGTTTTACTTTCATTACTTTATTCAACAGCTCTTTATCAGAAACAAAACAATACTGAATTTCAGCATTATTGAAGATAAATTCATAATCTTCAGGGGAAATACTTGGATATACCGGTACTGAAACAACTCCGATCTGAGAAAGCCCGAAATCCATAATTGCCCATTCTGTGCGGGAATTGGTTGTAATCAAAGCAATTTTATCACCTGGCTTTATACCAAGCTTCAATAATCCTCTGGATATCTTATTTCCCTCATTAATAAACTCCTGTGTAGAAGTTTTTTTCCACTCACCATGATACTTTGTGACAAACATATCCGTTTTAGGATATTTTTCTAAAGCATAGTGCGGAATATCGAATAATCTCTTGATCGTCATGATTTTTTACGTAATTTATAAAGAAATTTAAATATAAGCATTTTTTTTAATTGAAACCCTCAGAAGGTAATAATTAGGAATTAGTTAAATGCTTACCATAACAGTTCGATTCAAAAAGGGCGCCGGAAGCACTGAAATAGAGATTTTATATTTAAAGTTAATCTTTAGTACAGATTCGCTTTTTCTGACATATCTTAAATTAGTTTTATAACTCTTGATCCCGAATCCCGAAACTCGTCTTCATCATCATTAAACCTCCCAAAACCTGCCTTTTTTCCACTTTTAATTTATTTTTTCAGATTTGCTTAAAAAGTGTAAATTTACGGCTATCTAATTATTTTTTTTATGGACTTTAATTTATCGGAAGAACAGCTGATGATTCAGCAGGCAGCAAGAGACTTTGCACAAAATGAACTTTTACCTGGAGTGATTGAAAGAGACCGTGACCAGAAATTCCCTGCAGAACAGGTGAAGAAAATGGGAGAAATGGGACTTTTAGGAATGATGGTAGATCCAAAATACGGAGGTGCAGGGATGGACAGCGTTTCTTACGTGCTTGCCATGGAGGAAATTGCAAAAGTGGATGCTTCTGCAGCTGTTGTAATGTCTGTAAACAACTCATTGGTTTGTGCCGGTCTTGAAAAATTCGCTTCTGAAGAGCAAAAAGTAAAATATCTTACTCCACTGGCTAGCGGACAGGTCATCGGAGCATTTGCATTATCTGAGCCGGAAGCAGGTTCTGATGCAACTTCTCAGAAGACTACTGCTGAAGACAAAGGAGATTACTACCTTTTAAATGGTATCAAAAACTGGATCACTAATGGTGGAACAGCTACTTATTATATTGTAATTGCACAGACAGATCCTGAGAAAAAGCACAAAGGAATCAATGCTTTCATCGTGGAAAGAGGATGGGAAGGATTTGAAATCGGATTAAAAGAAGACAAATTAGGAATCAGAGGAAGTGATACTCACTCTTTGATCTTTAATAATGTAAAAGTTCCAAAAGAAAACAGAATTGGTGCTGACGGATTCGGATTCAACTTTGCTATGGCAGTATTGAACGGAGGAAGAATCGGTATTGCTTCCCAGGCTTTAGGTATTGCTTCAGGTGCTTACGAACTGGCATTGAAATATGCTAAAACAAGAAAAGCTTTCAAAACTGAAATCATCAATCACCAGGCGATTGCATTCAAATTGGCTGATATGGCTACTCAGATTACTGCCGCAAGAATGCTATGTTTCAAAGCAGCTTGTGAAAAAGATGCAGGAAAAGATATTTCTGAAAGTGGAGCTATGGCAAAATTATACTCTTCTCAGGTGGCAATGGATACTACTATTGAAGCAGTACAGATCCACGGTGGATATGGATACGTGAAAGAATACCACGTAGAAAGATTAATGAGAGATGCAAAAATCACTCAGATCTATGAAGGAACTTCTGAAATCCAGAAAATCGTGATCTCCAGAAGCATCGCAAAATAACATTTATAAAACACACTACCTATGAAAAAATCTTTGTGGATCACCCTTGGTGTCGTACTGTTGTTACTGGGCGTATTTGTCTGGTATAAGTACTATTTCGTTTTCGGAGAAGGAGTAAAATCCGGATACCTGAACTATGCTATGAAAAAAGGTTATGTCTTCAAAACGTATGAAGGTAAGCTGATTCAGGAAGGCTTTGGAAGAGGAAAAACAGGAACTATTACAAGCTATGAGTTTGAATTTTCTGTAGATGACCCCGAAGTTTTCAAACAACTGGAAACCAACAGCGGTAAAACTTTTGACCTGCATTACAAAGAGTACAATGGTGCCCTTCCGTGGAGAGGAAACACAAAGTTTATTGTAGATAAAGTAGTGAATATGAAATAAAACAAATAAGGCTCTCAATATGAGGGCCTTATTTTACACCAAATCACAAAATATTAATATATGAAATAAAATTTCCAAATTGATCTTTGAACCTCGTGTTATCGAAGATTCTTTACATTTTGCTTATACTTAAAGTTAAGAGTAATTTTTATAATAAACAACACTTTCGTTGAATATTTGATAAAATTAAATATAAGAATCGAAAATCAATTCCAAACCTCATTAAAAAAATATTAAAAATCTAATGAGAATCATTATCAACGATGTTTTTATTCTTCTTTTTATAGAAATAATATCCAATACCGGCAATCAGGAATAAAGGCCATAAGGGTAGGATAAACAGGAATATGGAAGTAATAACATCCCAGCCGGATTCAATGGCAGCAAGTGATTTTCCACCGAAAGTTTTAGGCTCTGTTTCTGTTTTAGCTTTTTCACTGATATTTACATTGATCGTACAGATCGCATTGTCCATATAGTTACGCCCTGAAACCTGAATATCTTTTGTATCAATATCTCCAACATTGCTATTGATATCCTCCATTAAGCCATCAAAATGCTGCATAGGAACTTTGATATCCAGACTGTATACTTTTTGGTCTTCTCCATCAGGGCTTGCTGATTCCACATAGGACAGATTTTCACTTTTGATATAACCGTTATTTCTGTTAGCTTCCTCTCGGATAATTTCCTTCACCGTTTCAGCATTTTCTGCTCTTATCACCAAATATCCTGATTTTACCATTTTATCTTTGGACATATTCAGTTCATAGCTGTCATTTTTAGGCTTTTCTCTGTAAATAATTTTGGTTTCTTTAACCTTTGGGGCTGGAGCTTTTACTGCAATTTTTTCAGATCTTTTCTCCATAGAATCCTTTTTCTCTATTTTGGATTCCAGTTTTGTAGCAGCTATTTTATCAGATAAAGAGTCCACCATTTTGGAGGTGTGTTCTATCTTTTGCCGGATGTCATTTTTTGTATTTTCAAAATCTTTTATTTTAATACTGGCCGAATCCAGAACTTTGTCTGCTGTTTTACTGACATGATCAATGGTTTCTGTAGCCACTGTGGCAGCGCTGTCTGCGGAATGGATTGCTTCATTTATTTTATCCTGTGTAGCTTCTGCTTTTTTACACATAATGAAAGTGCCCGATACGGCAGCGAGTAATATGAACTTTTTCATAACATTAATTTTTTTGATGAAGTAAAATTAGAAGGGAAGTTCTTGTAAAGATTGTAAATAGAATGTATTGTGCTGGTAAAATAGTAACTATTATATTTTCAGTGTTTTGTATTTGTTTTACAAAAGATTTACAAAGCGTTTTTCTGAATTTGAGGTATTGAAATTATTCTAAAGCTTTGTCTTTTTACTCAATAGCAGTTTGGAAAACTGAAAATTCTCCTCCTTCTGAGGGGTGGCGAAAATTCAAAAGAATTTTTGACGGGGTGGTTTCATACCCTATCATAAAAAAATCCGCAGAAAACTTCTGCGGATCTATAGGATAAACAATTTCGACTTTTAGCGATTTTGTCTGTTTACTTTTTAATTTTCTCTGAACTCACTGATGAAGTGTAATTTCACATTCGGGAATTTCTCCTGCGTCATATGAATCGTGAAAGAAGAGTCTGCAAGGAATACCAGTTGATTGTATTTATCTCTCGCCAGGAATCTCTGCTTTAATCTTGCAAATTCTTTGAATTCTTCAGACTTTTCATCAGCTTCTACCCAGCAAGCTTTGTGCATAGATAGCGGTTCATAAGTACATTTTGCACCATATTCATGTTCTAAACGATATTGGATAACTTCATACTGAAGGGCACCTACCGTTCCGATAATCTTTCTTCCATTCATTTCAAGCGTAAACAGCTGTGCAACTCCCTCGTCCATCAGCTGATCAATACCTTTCGCCAATTGCTTAGCTTTTAACGGATCATTGTTATTGATATAACGGAAATGTTCAGGAGAGAAGCTAGGAATACCTTTGAAACTTAATTTTTCTCCACCAGTCAATGTATCTCCGATTCTGAAACTTCCGGTATCATGTAAACCAACGATGTCACCAGGGAAACTTTCTTCCACCACTTCTTTTTTATCTGCAAAGAACGCGTTAGGAGAGGAGAATTTCATTTTTTTGCCTTCTCTTACCAATAAGTAATTTTCGTTTCTCTTGAAGGTTCCTGAAACAATCTTTACGAAAGCAAGCCTGTCTCTGTGCTTAGGATCCATATTCGCATGGATTTTGAAAACAAATCCTGTGAAAGTGCTTTCTTCAGGTTTTACCAGACGCGTATCACTTTCTTTGGGCTGTGGCATTGGAGCAATATCAATAAAAGCATCCAATAATTCACGTACCCCAAAGTTATTTAAAGCTGATCCGAAAAATACCGGCTGAAGATCTCCTTTCATATAATCTTCACGGTTAAACTCAGGATAAACAGACTGGATCAGGTCCAGCTCTTCTCTTAAAGTTTTTGCCGCTTTTTCACCAATAACATCATCAATAGAAGTGTCATTGATATCATCAAACTTAATAGAATCTCCAACTTTCTGCTTTTTCTCTTCTAAGAATAACTGAATATTGTCTTCCCAGATATTATAAATTCCCTGGAAGTCACTTCCCATACCAATTGGTAAAGAAAGAGGACAAACCGTTAATCCTAATTTTTGTTCTACTTCATCCAAAAGATCGAAGGCATCCTTACCTTCACGATCCAGTTTATTGATGAATACCAACATCGGGATATTTCTCATTCTACAAACCTGAACCAGTTTTTCAGTTTGTTCCTCAACCCCTTTTGCAACGTCAATCACCACAATTACGGAGTCTACAGCAGTTAATGTTCTGTAGGTATCTTCCGCAAAGTCCTTGTGACCAGGAGTATCGAGAATATTGATTTTGTGGTCTCTGTATTCAAAAGCCAATACGGAAGTTGCTACAGATATTCCTCTCTGTCTTTCAATTTCCATAAAGTCGGAGGTAGCTCCTTTTTTTATTTTGTTGGATTTTACCGCACCCGCTTCCTGGATCGCTCCCCCGAAAAGAAGTAACTTTTCTGTAAGAGTTGTTTTTCCGGCATCCGGGTGGGAAATGATCCCGAAGGTCTTTCTTTTTTGTATTTCTTTGATTAAGTCTGACATATCGTATTTTGAAGTTGCAAAAATCGTGATTTTTTACGAGGTTTTCAAATTTAAATGACAACAATGCTTATCAGGTTGTAGAGTAGGTGAATAAAAGAGTTTTAGAAACAGTGGTTTTCCATTTATAATGACTCATTTTTTCTTCTTAAAAGTTACAGAATCTGAAGTATACTATACATGGAAAAGTACATGGATTAAGGATGAATTTCTCACTCTAAAACAAAATCTTTATGACTAAAGTAAAAACGTAAATCAAACCTGCTGCAGCAAGGATAAAAATAGCAGACATGACATATTCAAATATCCCAAATTCGGTTTTTTGCGGTTCTGAACTAAGATTGTACTGCTCAATAGTCTGCAGACTTATTTTCAGATCGGGACGAAAATGCTGAATGCCTTTAAGAAAATGACGGTACAGCTCATATTGGTTGCTTACAATAACCAGTTGCAAATTAAGATCTACAGGGGCTTGTATAATTTTACCTGTTCTGTCTTTCTGGTAAATTTGCAATGTCGTTTTGCCGTACTTTACGGTCTGAGTGTTGAGGACAAATACATCGTCAGAAGAACTTTGAGTAGACTGAAGTTCCTCATATAATAGGGTGTCAATGATTGTATTCTGATTGTTATAGAAAGTAACTCCTTTTTCATCCACAACTGCTTTTCGGATTCTTTGTTTTTTTCTGTACGTTAAAGCCATTATCAAAGCGATAGCACAAAATATAAGAAGAAGCAAGGCAATAATTAATGTGAAAAAAATCCCGGGATCATTTTCCAAATATTGTCTGAAATGATTGTAAATATGACCGAAAATGACCCCGATTATCACAATAATCAGAATGATAGCGATCCAGATAATCCCCATAAAAAAATAGGTAACAGGTTTATTGATTTTGGATTCTATGGCCTGGAATTTTTCTGTCATTTTAATTTTTGGTTTCAGATAATAAAAAAACAAAACCGCATATAAGCGCAGTCATAACAAGGGTAGCGAGAAATAAAAGCCAGCCTCCCGGAGAAATCCCTTTGCTGTTCACTTTCCATGTTTCCGTATCAATAGAATAGCTCCGGAAAACAAAAGGATCTATCGTTAAATCAGGGCGGAAAGTAACAATGCCCTGCAGGAAATGGGCATACAAAATCGATTTATTTCTTACCACTTTCAAAGGAAGATTCATATCAATACGTCTGGTAGTTTCTTCCTTTTTCTCTGATAAGATTGTTATTTCCAGTAAAGGAGCAATACCTGATCCTACCGGATTGACTGTATAAATATCAAAATTCTGTCTTGAAGGCCGGAGATCTGTATAAAGAATTTGATCTGCAATTTCACTTGCTGAATTATAGAATAAAAGTCCGGTTTCGTCAACTACAATTTTTTGGGCTGGCTTTTTCCGTTTGATCATAAAATAGCGGATAACAGGAATCAGAATCAGAAATGAAAGCCCCCAGCCGATCAGAGCAGGGTACAGCATAGCTTCAAATCCTCTTTTATAAATTCCGTAAGCAGGACCTGCAATGAAAATCAAAGCGAAAGGAATAAAGATTACAAAGAAAAGCCCATTCAGAACAACAGTCATTAATCTGTTGGTTGTAGACTCAATTCTTTGAAACGGAGATTCTGTATTCATTTTGTGATGTTCATGGATAAAGGAACGAAAATAAGAAAATCCTTTTTTAGTTGCCTGTAGCAGTCAAAAAAATTATCTTTGTTTTTCATAAACTTTTACAGAGAAAGGATGGAAAATAGCAAATATCCGAAGTTTACGTTTACATGGTTGGGCGGTGTTGTCTTGGTAGTTGGATTATTCGTGGGAACAATGGCTGTTTCTTTATTCAGTACTTTTTGGAAATTGGTTTTCAGGGAAAATATTGAATTGAAAGACTGGTTTCTGATGGTGGCGAATTCTGTAGGATTCCTTACTGCCATTGCCTTTTTTGACTTTTTCATTGTAAGACGTACTACGCAAAAGAGACTTAACTTTAACTTATCATCAGTTAATTTTTCAACCTATCTCCTCATATTTCCAATGATGGCGGGAATGATGTTTATTTCCGAATTTGTAGCCGCTCAGATCCCAACTACAGGGCCTTTTTTCGGAGATTTTTATGAATATTTTACCCAGCTGATGAGCCAATTGACAGATAATCCTGTTGTCATGATTATCATGACCGTAATCATGGCTCCGATTTTTGAGGAAATTATATTCAGGGGAATTATTCAGAAAGGATTGATTAATAAGGGAGTAGAACCCTGGAAAGCGATTCTGTATGCTTCCATTATTTTTGGAGTAGTTCACAGAAATCCATGGCAGTTTATCAGCGCTGTAATGTTGGGCTGTGTACTGGGATTGGTCTATCATAAAACAAAATCTTTACTGATGCCGATATTGCTGCATGCATTTAATAATTTAACACTGTCGTTATTGGTTCTGTATGGTAAAGATGAGAGTTTTGCAAAAGTGCTTCATGTTTCGGAATGGCTTGTATTAGCTGTTGGAATTGTACTTTTCTCTCTGTTCTATTATCTCTTTATGAAAAAGTATAAAGTGCATTATGCTGAGATGTAAGTAATCTGATTAAAAAAGTAAAATTGAAAATGAGTATAGAAATGGAATTATTAGTAGCTACACACAACGAACACAAAAAAGAAGAAATTCAACAGATCCTTGGAAGTGATTGCGTGGTGAAAAGCCTTACCGATTATAATATTCACGATGAAATTGTGGAAGATGGCGATTCTTTTCATGCTAATGCCCTGATCAAAGCGAAATATTGCTTTGAAAAGACCGGAATTCCAAGTCTGGGAGATGACAGCGGCTTGGTAGTGGAAGCTTTGGACGGAAGACCCGGGATTTTTTCAGCGCGTTATGCCGGAGATCATGATTTTGCAAAAAATATCGAAAAGGTATTGGAAGAAATGCAGGGCATTGAAAACAGAAAAGCTTATTTTGTGACGGTTCTGTGTTACTATGATGAAAATGGCGCTCAATATTTTGAAGGCAGAGTTCACGGAAATTTACTGACAGAAAATAAAGGTTTCAAAGGCTTCGGTTATGATCCGATTTTTGTTCCTGAAGGTTATGAAAGAACTTTTGCTGAAATGGATCCCGAAGACAAAAATAAAATCAGTCACCGTAAACAGGCATTAGACCTATTTATGGATTTTTTAAAAGTAACTGATTAAATTTTAATATCAGGGTGAAATCCCTATTTATATTTTCTGTTGTACATTTGTTATCATAAATTATTGATTTGAGTACTTATTTAACAATATTAGGCTTTAACTCTGCGATTCCGACCATCAACACATCACCCACAGCACAGCTGCTGGAAATGGAAGAAAGACTCTTCCTGATCGATTGTGGAGAAGGCACTCAGGTACAGTTGAGAAAGGCAAAAGCACGATTTTCAAAAATCAATCATATTTTTATCTCCCATCTTCATGGAGACCATTGTTTCGGGCTTCCGGGACTTATAGCTTCTTTCAGGCTTTTAGGAAGAGATATGCCTTTGCATGTGTATGGTCCTAAAGGAATTAAGAAGATGATGGAAACCATTTTTCAGATTACAGAAACCCATCGTGGTTTTGAAGTGGTTTATCATGAACTGGATAAAGATTATTCTGAAAAAATATATGAAGACAACAGAATAGAAGTATATACTATTCCGTTGGATCACAGGATTTACTGTAATGGGTATCTTTTTAAAGAAAAACCAAAAGACAGGCATCTTAATATGAAAGAGATTGCGAAGTACAGTGAAATTGAAACCTGTGATTATCACAATATCAAAGCAGGGAAAGACTTTGTATTAAGCGATGGCTATGTTCTTAAAAATGAAATACTGACTGTTGACCCGGCTCCGTCGGTATCATATGCGTTTTGCAGTGATACCCGTTATCTGGAAAGTGTGATTCCTATTATTAAAAATGTAACGGTTCTTTATCATGAATCCACATTCCTGCATGATCTGAAAGAAATGGCAGATTATACCGGTCACACTACGGCTTTGGAAGCTGCTACCATTGCTCAGAAAGCTCAGGTTGGAAAGTTGATTTTAGGCCATTTTTCCAATAGATATGGAGATCTGACAGTATTTACGGATGAAGCGAGAGAAATATTTCCCAACACATTTTTACCAAAAGCATTGGAGAGTGTAAAGATTTAGAATGAATATGTTGAAATTTGAAGAACTCAGAGATTTTCTCAACGAAAAAGCAGATCAGTATAACGCTCCTGATTTTATTGAAAATGACCCGATACAGATTCCGCATCGTTTTTCCTTAAAACAGGATATTGAGATTGCTGGATTTCTGGCCGCCACAATTTCCTGGGGAAATAGAAAGTCGATCATTAATTCTGCAGATAAAATGCTTGATATTATGGGCAATTCTCCCTATGATTTTGTAATGAATTATGGTGAAAAAGATCTGGAAATGCTTCAGGATAAAAGTATTCACAGAACGTTTAATGGGCAGGATTTTTTTTATTTTATCAGACAGTTTAACAGAATTTATAAAGAAAATGAAAGTCTGGAAAGTTTATTTGAAGTGAAACAATCTGAGAATAATTTTCTCCACGCCATAGAAAGATTCAGAAGTGGTTTCCTGGAAACGGAAAAACACAGAAGTCATAAACATATCAGTTCACCTTATAAAAATTCTTCTGCTAAAAGAATTATTATGTTTTTAAGATGGATGGTGCGTAAAGATAAACGGGGAGTAGATTTTGGAATATGGGAAAATATAGATCAGAAATATCTTTCCATTCCTCTGGATGTGCATACCGGAAATATCTCCAGAAAATTAGGGTTGGTTTCGCGAACACAGAATGACTGGAAAACGGTAGAGGAACTGGATATCGCCATCAGAAAATTTGATGAAAAAGACCCTGCAAAATATGACTTTGCATTGTTTGGATTAGGAGTGACAAAGGAACTGTTGTAAAAATATAAAGGATGAAAAAATATAATGAAAAAACAGAAGTTCTTGAGAAGATAGCCGACAGCATTACCTCATGGATAGGATCTATTCAGTCCCTGATTGTCCATACATTGCTGTTCGTTACTTCGTTTTTACTTCCGATGCTGGATATCGTTGATTTTGATAAAATGCTTCTTATTCTGACTACGGTACTTTCTCTGGAAGCTATTTATCTTGCGATCTTCATTCAGATGTCTGTGAATAAAAGCCACGAGAAAATTGAAGATATTCAGGAGGATATTGAGGAGATCAGTGAAGATATCGAAGATATTCAGGAAGATCTTGAAGAAATCAGTGAAGACATTGAAGAGATCAACGAAGATATAGAAGATATCCAGGAAGATATTGAGGAAATCAACGAAGACGAAGATGAAGAAGATCATAATGAAAGAGCAAAAAATGTAATACTCAAAAGCAATGTAAGCTCGAACAAAAACGAAATAAAAGCCTTAAAAGATATTATCTCTCAGTTGCAGAATGAAATAGACCAGTTGAAAAAAGATGATAAAGAACCGGAATAATGGCAGTTAAAGTTTAAACAGATCAATACGTTGGTCTGTTTTTTTATGGGTTAATTTCTGTTCAAAATGATTTGCGGAAAATGTAATAATAAGAAAAAAATGTTGTGAATCTACCTGTCAGATTATAAAATAGTAATGTTAAAGGCTGATTTGGTATAATTATTTTTGCTACATTTGAACAAATGAAAACAAAATGTTAATCTATAGACTAAAAAACTATTTTTTCCTTTTTTCTTTTTTATTGATTTCCGTTTCTGCATTTTCTCAAACGAGGCCTGTCAGAAAATCAGAAAGAATAAAACCTTCTGCTGCGGCGCTTAGGGCTGGAGCATTTATAGATGTGAATGTACCACCTTACACCCCTTCAAATTATACTCCCGAGCAATTGGTAAAGAATATTTTGATCAATGGAGGTACCAACTGTACAACAGCCAATGTTACCAACGTTACGGTATCTCCTAATCATGATGTAACAAACAGCAACAGATTCTGGGGTTATTTTCATAAAGGAACAACCAATTTTCCTTTTACGGATGGGATTGTCCTTACTACAGGATACGCTTCAGAAGCTGGTAATAACTATGTATCAGCTGTAGGACAATCAGTAGGAACAGGAAGTGATGCTGATCTTGTAGCCGCTACCGGAGCCAATGTAAGCTTAACCGATGCGGTAGCCCTTGAGTTTGATTTCGTTCCGAATTCAAACCAGGTGAAATTTAATTACATATTCGTTTCTGATGAATATACTTCGGATTATCCTTGTCTGGGGTATTCTGATGCCTTTGCTCTTTTATTAAAGAAAGTTGGAGATCCTACCTATACTAACCTGGCAGTATTGCCGGGAGGTGCCGGACCTGTAAGTGCAACCAATATTGTTCCTGCAGGAAATGGATTCAGCTGTGGGCCAATCAATGCAGCTTTTTTTGGAGCACTGGCAAATCCGCATTTAGTAATCAATTATTTTGGAAGAACAACTCCTTTAACAGCTGTAGCAGATGTAATCCCAGGACAAACGTATCATTTCAAAATGGTATTGGCAGATGCCAAAGACCCGTCTCATGACTCTGCAGTTTTCTTAGAAGGAGGATCTTTCGACGTAGGAATTAAAATTGTAGACGAAACAGGAGTTGTGTTACCAGGTACTATCAACATGTGTGATAATACACCAAAGCAGTTAAAGGCACAGGTCGCAGCAATTCCGGGAATGACTTATCAGTGGTATAAAGATGGAGTGGCTATTCCAGGAGCAACCAGCGCTGTTTATGTAGCTACCCAGGCAGGAGTTTATACTGTAAAAGTGATGGTTCCGGGGAATCAGTGTCCAAGTGAAGCCTCTATTACCATTATTGGAGGAACGAGTCCTACCGTGCAGAATGCTGAACTTAAACTCTGTACGACACCGGCCATTACCAGTTTTAATCTGGAAACAGCAAAACCTCTGATCAGTACAACACAAGGAGCAGTATTCCGTTTTTATGCGAATCAGGCCGATGCACAGGCTCAAAATAACAGTTATATCACCAATCTTACCAACTATCCCGGAACAGATGGTCAGATATTATATGTATTGGTTTCCAATGGCGCTTTCTGTAGTAAAATTGCGACCTTAACATTAAGAAAAGAAGAAACACCAACAGCACTGGTTACAGCACCGAGATTGAAAATCTGTGCCGGTGAATCCGTAGTATTAACAGCTACCGGCGGTGTAACGTATGAATGGAGTGATTCAGCGGCCACTACCGGAGGAATCAGAACGGTAAGCCCGACTCAGACAACTACATACACGGTATATGCTATTGGAGCACAGGGATGTAAATCTCTTCAGCCGGCACGTATTACCATTGAAGTAGTTCCGGCTATCGTTTCCAACTTAAAAGGAGGACATATCTGTCAGGGTGATAAAATCATTCTGGATGCAGGTTCAGGCCCCGGATATACGTATCAGTGGAGTTCTGGTGAAACCAGTCAGAGCATTACAGTAGCTACTCCGGGAGTCTATTCGGTAACGATCAGTAACGGAGTGTGTTCAAAAGAATTCAAAACCGAAGTTATTAAAGCCGTAATCCCTGAAGTGATAAAAGTGGATTATAATGAGAGTGGAACAATGATCATTACAGCAAGCAATCCAAGTAATGGTATCCTGGAATATTCAGTAGATAACGGAGTTACATGGCAGTCTTCCAATGTGTTTAATAATGTACCTAAAAATAAAATCATTTCGATCAGAGTTAGGGTCAAATTTACCAGCTGTGTAGGTTTCCTTGAATTCTTTACATTCGTGATGAAAAATGTAATTACTCCAAACGGTGATAATATTAATGATACCATTGATTTCAGCGGGGTGGTTAACTATAAAGATTTCAGCGGACAGGTTTTCGACCGTTACGGAAGAGAAGTGTTCAAAGCAGCGAAGATCAATCCATATTGGGACGGATATTTCCAGGGCAAAAAGCTTCCTACTTCTACCTATTGGTATCAGGTAACCTTCGAAGATCCTGCAAGTAAAGAACTTACTGTAAAAACAGGATGGATATTACTTAAAAATATAGAATAATTTAAACTATAACTGAAAGACTGACTATTTTGTCAGTCTTTTTTTATTATTTTAAAATAAACAGAGTTGATATTCTAATATAAATAAATTTGCGTTAGTAATAATGTAAATTGTGTTAACTTGAATTTCAATCAAAAAAAATAGTATTTTTGTTCAAAATAATATAAAATGTTAAATAGGAGGAGAGGAAATTTATTTTTAGCGTTATTTTTAGCTTTCATAGGAAACTTTGTTTTGGCTCAAAATAAAGGAAGGGTAGAAATTGCTGCAAAACCTAAAGCTGCTTCTTTAAGGGCAGGTGTTTTTATAGATGTAAATGCACCAAGCTACCCGGAATCCGGCTATCCTATAACTCAGCTGATCAATGATGTTCTTATATCAGGAGGTAGCACTTGTACGAGTTCAACGGTAAGCAATGTAACCGTTTCTCCCAACGTGTCTGCTACCAATCAGAACCGAAGCTGGGGATATTTTAATAAATCAAATACTAATTTTCCTTTCAGTAAGGGAATTATACTTTCAACCGGTTATGCCAATAAAGCCGGGAATACTTTTCAGGGAACTTTAAGTGATGATCTGGGAACAGGAGGAGATGTAGATCTGGCGAATGCCTTATCAATCGGTAATAATAACCTAACCAACGCTACTTCTATAGAATTCGACTTTGTAGCCGCTTCTACTGAAATTACTTTCAGATATTTATTTGCTTCTAAAGAATATCAGCAAAACTTTCCATGTACTATTACAGACGGTTTTGCCTTACTGTTAAAAAAAGCATCTGATCCTACGTATACCAATCTTGCAGTGCTTCCGGGAGGAGCAGGGCCTGTAAGTGTAACCAATATCCACCCTCAATATCAAAACTGCGGACCTAAAAATGAAGCTTATTACGGAGGTACCAATACCGCTCAGATCGAAACCAATTTTAATGGACGCACCATTCCGCTTACAGCAAAAGCAACTGTAATTCCTGGAGAAACCTATCATTTTAAAATTGTACTTGCAGATTATCAGGATCCGAACTTTGATTCAGCCGTATTTCTTGAAGCAGGATCATTTGATATCGGAGTGAAAATTCTGGATCCGGCTGGCGTGCAGCTTCCTGACTCTGTTAATATGTGTGATAATACACCACAGACTTTTACAGCTTCTGTACAGGGGCCTAATATAACGTATCAGTGGTATCAGGGGACCACTCCGATTGCAGGAGCTACCAATGTAAGTTACACGGCAACAGCACCAGGGGTATACACCGTTAAGGTTTTCATCCAGGGAAATACCTGTCCGGGAGAGGCCACTATCACTGTGGTAGGCGGAACATCTCCTACAGTCCAGAATGCTACACTGACAGCCTGTTATGCTGCCGGAAATGCAACGTTTAATTTAACATCTGCACAAGCTTCCATAAGTACTACTCCGGGAGCCGTGTTTTCATATTATACTACTTTGGCAGATGCCAATGCAGGAAATGCCAATACAATTCCTAATCCAACAGCTCATCAGAGTGCAGGTGGAACGGTGTATGTAAGAGTAGCCAATGGTTTCTGTGCAAAAGTAGCACAACTCCAACTGGTAAAAGCTCCACAGATGGTACCTACCATTGCCCCTCCGGCAGTGCTTACCTGTAACAACTCTCAGACTACATTGGATGCATCAGCCTCCGTTTATCCGGCAGGAGCTACTTTCAACTGGACCACTACAGGAGGAAATATTGTTTCAGGAGGTACTACTTTAAATCCTGTGATTAATGCTGCCGGAACCTATACTTTAACCATAACAAAAGTTTATCAGCCTGGAAATATCAGCTGTACAGCGGTAGGAACTGTCACCGTAACAGGAAACAGCGCTCCGCCTGTTACCGGGCTTACAGCCAGCAAAATAAAAATCTGTAAAGGAAATTCTACAACACTTACCGCTTCAGGCGGGGCTACCTATAACTGGGGTAATGGTCTTACAGGAAACGGAAGTACACAAGTTGTTTCACCTACTGTCACCACTACTTACACGGTAACAGCAGTGGGCGCCAATGGTTGTATCTCTCAAAACCCTGCAACGATAACAATAGAAGTTTCGGAACCTTTTACAGCACAAAATGCAATACTTCATAAGTGTTATCAGCCAGGATTAACTTATAATCTTACTGAAGCTCAGCCTCAGATCACAACTACTGCAGGAGTAACTTTTACTTACTATATCAGTCAGGCTGATGCCAACGCGGCTAACGGAAACTTTATTGTAACGCCTACAACGTATACACCTCCGGGAGGAAGTCAGACTATTTATGTATTAGTAAGTAATGGAGGCTGCAGCTATGTAGTATCTCTTCAATTATTAAGTACGGCTCAAACGACTCTTACCATAGCAGCACCACAGACAATTACATGTACAACTCCACAGATTACGATCAATGCTTCAACATCTGTTGTACCTGCAGGGTCTACCATTGCATGGACAACGGCAGGAGGAACTATTGTCTCAGGAGGTAATACACTTACCCCTGTTGTAAGTGCTGGCGGAACATATACTTTAACAGTTACTAATGTATCACAACCAGGAAACCTAAGTTGTACATTTACTGCAACAGTAACAGTTCAGGAAGATAAAGTACAACCGGTTGCTGCATTAGTTTCATCACAACCGCGTATTTGTATAGGAGAATCAGTAACATTAACTGCTTCCGGGGGGGTAACCTATAACTGGGGCAATGGTCTTACAGGAAATGGAAATACTCAGGTTGTTTCACCTACTACAACTACTGTGTATACAGTATTTGCTGTCGGAGCAAACGGATGTATTTCTGCAACACCGGCAACTGTTACAGTTCAGGTTGGTCCGCCAATAGCAGGCCTTACCGCATCTAAATTAAAAATTTGTGAAGGTGAATCTGTGACATTAACTGCGACCGGAGGAATTACTTATAACTGGGTAGGTCTTACAGGAAACGGAAACACACAGGTTGTTACTCCTACAGTAACCACAGAGTATTCCGTATATGCATTAGGAGGAAACGGATGTAGCTCTGTGAATCCGGCTAAGGTTACCATTGAGGTGGTTCCGGCAATTGTTTCTACATTAAAAGATGTATTTGTCTGTGCCGGAGATAAAGGAACTCTGGATGCCGGGGCAGGACCGAACTATACTTATGTATGGAGTACAGGAGCAACCACTCAAACCATAACCACTAATATTCCCGGAACATATTCTGTAATAATCAGTAATGGAGTCTGTTCTAAAACTTTCTCTGCACAACTGATCAATCCGGATCTGCCACAGTTTACCAATATTGTTTATGACAACCATATTCTTACGCTTACTGCAAGTAATCCTACAGGTGGAACTTTAGAATATTCTATAGACGGAGGGTTAACATGGCAGGCATCCAATGTGTTTACAGGTGTTTTGAATAACACGATGTATTCTGTAATGGTAAGAGTGAAAGGTGCCAAATGTGGTACTTCACTGGATTACTTTACATTCATTATCAGTAATGCCATTACGCCAAATATGGATGGGGTAAATGATACAATTGACTTCACTGGAATAAGCGGATACAAAGATTTCGCAGCCTCTATTTTCGACAGATACGGAGCTGAAGTATTCAAAGCCAGTAAGGGTAATGTTATATGGACAGGATCTTTAAAAGGAATTAATCTTCCTACTGCTACTTATTGGTACAGGGTACAGTGGGAAAATCCGGCAAGCAAAAAAATGGAACAGCGCTCCGGTTGGATTCTTTTAAAGAACAGAAACTAAATATTTATCAGAATAAAAAATTAACAACAAAATCTTTCAGTAATGAAAGATTTTGTTGTTTTTAATAATAAACACTATGGTGCTTTGTGAATTATTTAAAATATGCATGCACCATGGTAAAATAATTTATAATACAATGCTACCACACTATTTAGGGTTGCTTAGAATATCAATAGATTAATGAAAATTTGCTTTAAGACGTTCTTATTTTGTTTTTTTGTAGTAAAAAATATAAATATGTATGTGAGATATTTAAAAAAAAATTAAATTTGTTGAAACAAAAATATTATGAGAAGATATCTACCGCTTTGTTTATTTTTTTTAGTCATCTCGACTTTTTTATTTTCACAAAATCTGCCGCCACGAAAACATGCAAAAGAAACACCTTCAAATCTGTCCGCAAGAGCTGGTGCTTTTATTGATGTGAATGCTCCGCAGTATCCTGAAACCGCTTACACAATTGAAAAGATGGTTAAAGATGTATTGATCTCATCCGGGACTAATACCTGTCTTACTCCCAATGTGTCCAATGTGAAGATTACGCCTAACCACGCTCCAAGTGATGCAGACAGAGCATGGGGATATTTTCATAAGGCTGCAACCAACTTTCCATTTAAAGACGGGCTTATTCTTTCTACAGGGTATGCAAGAAGAGCTGGTAATACCTTTGAAGGTGGCCTTAGTGACGTTAACGGTGGAGGATCAGATGCTGACCTTGCGCAGGTGATTGGAGTAGTGGAAAGCAGATTGAATGATGCTGTACTTTTGGAGTTTGACTTCGTTCCAACAACCTCTCAGATTAAATTTAATTATCTGATTGCCTCAGAAGAATATACAGGCTCGTTCCCTTGTACCTTTGCAGATGCATTTGCCATCTTATTGAGACCTACTTCAGGTGGGCCTTATGTAAATATGGCTGTACTTCCGGGAGGAGCAGGACCTGTAAGTATTACCAATATTCACCCTGCAATTGCAGGTAGTTGCGGTGCCGTAAACGAACAATATTTTGCAGGATATAACACCGGGAATGTTGAAACAAATTTTAATGGGAGAACGATTCCATTGACTGCTACAGCAACTGTAGTAGCAGGACAGCAATACCACTTCAAAATGGTAATTGCCGATTATAGTGACCACAGTTATGACTCTGCAGTATTTCTTGAAGGAGGATCTTTCAATATCGGGGTAGACCTTTTAGACCCTGCAGGAACAAAATTACCTTCAGATATCAATGTATGTGATAATGTACCTCAGGTAATTACAGCGTCTGTAAATGATCCTAACCTTGTTTATCAGTGGTTTTTTAATGGTACTCCAATACCTAATGCAACAACAAATACAATTACTGCAATACAGCCTGGTACCTATACCATTGAAGTAAGTGTTCCCGGTAACCCATGTCCGGGTAAAGCTTCCATCCAGATTCACGGAGGCACAACACCTCAGGCTCAGGATGCAACATTGCTGCTTTGTACTACACCGGATATTACTACTTTTGATTTAAGTACAATTATGCCTACCATCAGCCCAACGCCTGGAGCTATCTTTAAATTCTATGAAAATCAGGCGGATGCTATTGCACAGAATAACAGCTATATTCAGACTCCTTTAAATTATAATGGTAATGATGGGCAGATTCTGTATGTGCTTGTTTCCAATGGAGGATTCTGTAGTAAAATTGTAGAATTGACATTGCAGAAAGAAGCAACACCAACTGCTAAATTGAAATCTTCCAGAATAAAAATATGTCCGGGGGAATCTGTAACACTTACTGCTGAAGGAGGAGATACTTATCTTTGGAGCAATTTCATGGGAACAGGGAATATACAGACCGTTACGCTATACCAGACCACAACTTTTACAGTATACGCACTGGGAGCAAAAGGTTGTAAATCGCTTAACCCGGCAACGATTAGAATTGAAGTAACACCAGAAATCACTTCTCCATTAAAAGATGTTGAAATGTGTGTAGGTGATATCGTAACGCTGGATGCAGGAGCTGGTGATGGTTATAAATATCTTTGGAGCACAGGTGCTACAACGCAGAAAATTAATGTCAACCAATGGGGCATCTACTCAGTGGAAATTGATAACGGTATCTGTAAGAAAGTTTTTGAAGCTAAAATAATGGGCGCTGCAACTCCTTTTGTTACCGCTTTAAATTATGAAAGCATCAAAAAATCAGTAACGATTACAGCCGAAAACCCGCCAATGAACAATACCCCAAGTACTTTGGAATATTCTCTTGACGGTGGTATTACATGGCAGGCTTCCAATGTATTTACGAATCTTTTGGATAATACCAACTATACTGTTCTAGTAAGAAGAGTAGGAACACATTGTGTGGGATCTCTTGAATTCTTTACATTACAGATCAACAATATCATTACTCCGAACGAAGACGGAATCAATGATGTACTGGATCTTAAAGCTCTTGGAGACTTTAAAAACTTTACCGGTTCTATATATGACAGATATGGAGTGGAAATGTTCAGATTCTCGAAAGAAAATCCTATCTGGGACGGAACAGTAGGGGGTAAGAGACTTCCTACAGCTACATACTGGTATAAGTTCAACTTTGAGTATCCAAAATCAAAAGCTCAGATGAACTGGTCTGGATGGATCATGTTGAAGAACAGAAACTAAAATTGATAATGTGATATAAAAGAAAGCCTTTCAGATTTATTTGAAAGGCTTTCTACTTTTTAACGAATAAGGTTGTCGTAATTTTTTCAAGAAAAAAAGCTCCCGGTAAAGGAGCTTTATAGTGATTGTTTTTATTGATTTTCTTTCCAAAGATTCGCGAAGTGTATAAAATCTGCTACACTGAGTTCTTCCGCTCTCTTATCTAAAAATTCATGTCCTTTTAAGGCTTCAGGAATATTAAGTGACTTTAAAGCATTAGACAGCTTTTTTCTTCTTTGATTGAAACCTGTTTTTACAATCTGTTTAAACAGAACTTCATTGCCTGCAAGCCCTTCCTTTGGATTTCTTGTAAGCCTGATCACTCCTGATTTTACTTTTGGCGGAGGGTTGAAGACATTCTCATGTACCGTAAACATGTAAGATACATCATAATAAGCCTGTATCAGAACAGAAAGAATACCGTAATCTTTAGTTCTGGGAACAGCAGCCGTTCTTTCAGCAACCTCTTTCTGGAACATTCCCACCATTTCCGGGATCACTTGATAATGATCTACAATCTGAAACAAAATCTGTGACGAGATGTTATAAGGGAAATTACCAATGATAGCAATCTGATCGTCTTTGATAAAACTGAAATCCTGCTTCAGGAAATCGCCTACAAAAGTCTCTTCAGTTACCTTTGTATAGTTGTTTTTCAGATATTCGATAGACTCTGTGTCTATTTCAGCAAGATAAATCTTCTGATCCTTTTCAAGAAGATATTTGGTAAGAACGCCCATTCCGGGACCTACTTCCATAATGTTATTATAGTTCTCAAAACTAAGACCTTTTACGATTTTTCTTGCGATATTTTCATCTGTCAGGAAGTGCTGTCCAAGATGTTTTTTTGCTTTTACACTCAAAGTTTTTTATGATTTTATTAACAGTGATTTTCTTTATTTCGTCCCAAATTTCGGAAGATTTTTTCTATTTTAGCCAAAAATTTTAATATTAATGGCTAAATCTGTAGATGAATTTAATAAGAAAAGGCTTCGGTCCAGCAATATTACAGTAGTGATAAGTATTGCCTTAGTGTTATTTTTGTTAGGATTAATGGGGCTTATTCTGATTAATGCCCAGAAGTATTCTGACTATATCAAAGAACAGTTGGTGGTGAACGCCTACTTTGATGAAAACTATGATGCTAAAGATTCTGTAAAAATTGCAAAACTTGAGGAAGAAACTTTTAAAAAGGTACAGTTATTAGCTCCTGTAAAAAAAGCGACTTATATTTCAAGGGATATGGCAGCTAAAGAAGCCAAAAAAACTATGGGAATCGACAGTGATGCATTGTTCGAAGAAAATATTTTCCCTTCCTCTATTGAAGTAGCTTTAAAACCGGAATTCGTGGATCCTGCAAAAATTGATGAAGCAATTAAAGAGATCAAATCTGTTCCCGGAATTATCGATGTTAAAAATGACAGTACTTTAATGGTAGACGTCTACAATAACCTGAGCAGAATTCTGAAATGGATCTTAGGATTTTCAGTGTTGTTCCTGATATTGGCTGTTGTATTGATCAACAACTCTATCCGTCTGAAAATATTCTCGAAGAGATTTATTATTAAAACAATGCAGCTTGTAGGAGCGAAAAGAAGATTTATCCTTAAACCTTTCATTGTAGAAGCTATTATTCTGGGAGCTATCGGTTCTGTAATAGGTCTTATTGCGTTAGGTGGAGTTTGGTACTATTTCACAAGCCAGATTGGTTCTGCTTTCGTACAGGACAATAACCAGTATTTCTGGTTGGTTATTCTGGTACTTGGTGTTGGAATTTTTATTTCTGTCTTAAGTACGATTTTCGCTACATGGAGATTCTTAAAATCAAACGTTGACGATTTATATTACTCTTAATAATGAGCAAAAAAACAAATAAATTTTCCGCTTCAGACTTTGGACATGAAGCTGAAGTACCACAGGAAAACGCTTTCTATTTCGGACAGCAGAATTTCAAATGGATGCTGATTGGGTTAGCATTTATTGTAGTAGGATTTCTACTGATGATGGGACATGATGCCAATACTGTAGATGGGAAATTTGATCCTAACTCATGGAATGACGATATCTTTTCTATCAGAAGAATCAGAATAGCACCTCTGTTTGTTGTTATAGGATTTGTGATAGAAGTGTACGCGATCTTAAAAAGAAAATAAATAAATTTTTATATTTTGAGATTAAGAGATTAAGAAATTGAGAATTATGCATTCTGAGTTTCCGGATCTCTTAATCTTTTAATTTTTTAAAGGAATATGGATTTAATTAAAGCAATTATTATTGCCATTGTAGAAGGACTAACAGAATATCTTCCGATTTCTTCTACCGCACACATGGGATTTACTGCAAATCTTATGGGGCTGGAGGAAACAGAATTTTTAAAAATGTTTCAGGTGTCTATTCAGTTTGGAGCCATTTTATCTGTGGTAGTAGCCTACTGGAAAAAGTTTTTTGACTTAAATAATATTCAGTTTTATTTTAAACTTGCATTTGCTGTCGTTCCGGCTTTGGTGCTGGGATATTTATTCGATGATAAAATTGAAGCCGTTCTTGGAAATCAGATTGCGATTTCGTCAGTATTGGTTTTAGGGGGAGTTGTTTTACTGTTTGCTGATAAATGGTTTAAAAATCCTAAAATTGATGATGAAAAAGGAATTACCATAAGAAATGCTGTTACCATTGGTTTCTGGCAGTGTCTTGCGATGATGCCGGGTACAAGCCGTAGTGCAGCCTCTATTATTGGGGGAATGGCACAGGGTCTTACCAGAAAAGCAGCTGCAGAGTTCTCTTTCTTCCTTGCAGTTCCTACCATGCTTGCGGTAACGGTGTATTCCGTTTTCGTAAAAACGTGGGGGAAAGAAACTCCAAATCCGCAAAAAGGATATGAAATGATTATGGCTTCACAGGATCACATTATGATCTTCATCGTAGGAAATGTTGTCGCATTCATTGTAGCACTTATTGCAATCAAAGCATTCATTGGAGTGCTTAATAAGTATGGATTCAAACCTTGGGGCTGGTACCGTATTTTTGTTGGAGTTGCCCTGTTGATTTATTTTTATTTCTTTAAATAGGAAATCTTTTATACCCATTCATGACTGCTGAAGAACTGAAATCAGGATACATTTTTTTATTGGATAAGCCTTTGGACTGGACTTCCTTCCAGGCTGTCAATAAAATGAAATATAAACTTAAAAGGGAGTTTGACCTTCCTAAAAAATTTAAAATCGGACACGCCGGAACTTTAGATCCCAGAGCAACTGGACTTCTTATTGTTTGTTGTGGAAAATTCACAAAGAAAATTCCTGAAATTCAGGATGCTCCCAAAGAATATTGGACAGAAGTCAAAATTGGGGTGCAGACGGAATCCTATGATACCGAAAAACCTGAAATTCTTCACCAGGAGATTTCCCATATTACTGAAGAACAAGTAATAGGAGTATTGGAAAAATTTGTTGGAGAAATTGAACAGAAACCTCCGGTTTACTCAGCTATTAAAATTAATGGCGAAAGAGCTTACAACCTTGCCAGAGCGGGTGAAGAAGTGGAAATGAAAGCAAGAAAAACAACCATCCATTACATTAAAGATATTAAAATTGATTTTCCTTTGGTGAGTTTCATGGTAGGATGTTCAAAAGGAACATACATCAGAAGTCTTGCCCATGATATCGGACAGGAATTGGGAGTAGGAGCTTATCTGACCCAATTAAGACGTACTAAAATCGGAGACTATGCTATTGAAGATGCTACAGATCAGTTTTTGAACAACGAGTACAGATTTGAAGGCCTATAAAAATATAAACTATCCCGGTTACGGAAAAGACTAATGGAAAAAACGCGTATCAATAAATATTTATCAGAAGTAGGATACTGTTCAAGAAGAGCAGCAGATAAACTTTTGGAAGAAGGCAGAATCAAGATAAACGGGAAAGTTCCTGAGTTAGGAACCAAAGTTTCTGATGAAGATCTGGTAGAAGTAGACGGAAAACCAATCAGAGAGGTTCAGGAAAAACCTGTGTATATCGTTTTTAATAAGCCGGTAGGAATCGTTTGTACTACAGATACAAAACGTGAAAAAAATAATATCGTAGATTATATCAATCATCCAAAGAGAATTTTTCCTATCGGAAGATTGGATAAACCAAGTGAGGGACTTATTTTCTTAACGAGTGATGGTGATATCGTCAATAAAATTCTGAGAGCACGCAATAATCACGAAAAAGAATATCTTGTTCGTGTAGACAAGCCCATCACTCCAAGATTTTTGGAAAAAATGAGAAACGGTGTTCCAATCCTTGATACGGTGACTAAAAAATGTGAGGTAGAGAAGATTGATGAAATGAATTTCAGAATTATCCTTACTCAGGGACTCAACAGACAGATCCGAAGAATGTGTGAATATCTCGGATATGAAGTGAAAAAACTGAAACGAATCCGTATCATGAATATCAAACTTGATTTGCCAATTGGGAAATGGAGAGATATGACGGATGAGGAACTTAATACACTCAACTCCTTGCTGGCAGATTCCAGTAAAACAATTGATTAGAAATACCTAAAATACTTTAACGATTTTAATTTCATGCTTCCTGATAGTAACTCATGGAAGCATTACCTGCTATTGCTATATTGTTTTTCACATATTGGTGTAATATATTTTATTTTTCATTGAAAATGTTTTATATTTATAATACCAACAATAATAACCTGAAAATCATGAAATTAAAATTTAATTCAGTTCTAGTATTTATTACTTTGGTAATAGTGATGAGTTGTCAAAATGATAATTATTATCCGGATCACCCGCATGATTCTTCGTTTTACATTGATTACAGAAGTTTAAAAGGATTGCCAGACGGAATCGCCGTTATTGAACTTGATCCTGAAGCTCCCAATTTTGGAAATATCAGCAGCAAACTTGAATTAGGTGTCGGTGTATTGCCTCACCATATTTATTACAATCAAAATGCCAATAAAATGTTCACAACCGCTCTGGGAGGCAGCTACCTTTATGAAGTGAAAGCAGGAAAAGATAAAAACGGACAGCCCATATTAATCAATGCAACGCCTATTGATACCGGGGAAAATACCGTTGGTGAAAATTTATTCTTTACGAGTGATGGCAGATATTTTATGACCTTTATGGGTGGAGCAGGAGGTCCAAAAGATGGCAGCATAGGTGTTTTTAACGCGGCTAATAATCAGCTTATCAAAACGATTAAAGCTCCGATTCAATCCAATCCCAACAAATTTATCATGTATCCGCATGGTATTTCCATTAATGAGGAAAAAGGATTAATGATGGTGTCATCCACTATTCACCCGGATCTCACTACCGGAATGGGGAATACATGCACCTTATTAGACCTGAACACTTACGAAATAAAAGAAACTTATAAGGTAGCAGACTCTCCAACGGATTTATCTGCTCCTGTAGAAGTATTGTTACTACGCGGAAAGTTTCCACAATATGCACTTGCTACAACAATGCTTGGCGGAGATATCTGGATTGCTCCCTATAATACTACAACCAAAAAATATGATGCTTTTACTAAGATCTTTGACGGAAGTACAAAAGGTTTAGGCTGGGCACTTGAAATGTATATTGATGATTCCAACAAATTGTATGTCAGTTTTGCTGAACCTGGAAAAGTACTTGTCTTTGATATTAATAATCTTCCCCAACTAAAGCTTTTGAAGACTCTTGATGCAGATAAGGGTGCACATCATATGGCTTTCTTTAAAACCAAATCTGGAAAAGACGTTGTGGCAGTACAGAATAATTTATTGGATCTACCCAATCTAAATTCCGGTACCATTAGTATAATTGACATTAATACGGGAAAAAAACTAGGCACAGTAGATTTACGGGATAAATATGGAATACTACCAGAGTCCATCGAAGGAACTAACGGGCCAAGCAATTATATGCATCACTAAAATGCAGGATATTATTTACAGCACATCACTCTTCCAGAATATGATTTGGAAGAGTGTAATCTAATTTTAGGCTTTATATTATTTTACGTATAACTTCATTCTTTCTTCATATTCAGGTTTGAGCTTTAAAAGTTTCCATATTTTTTTATCATCAGGATTACTGATGCGGTAGAATATGATTTTGTCTGCCGAGTATTTGAAATAAGGATGATTTTTAAGCCATTCCTCAGGTGCTTCTACTAATGAATACCGAGGAACACCTGAAGTGTTCAATGGTGCAATTGAAATCAGTTTCTGAACAAGATCCTGATCTATGTTGTAAGTGCTTAGAATTTGCTGCTTATTCATAAAACCTCCCAGTTTTTTTCTGAAACCAATGATTGAACCGGCACTTCTTTCATCCAGTCCGAACTCAATAAGCTGTTTGAAGGTAATGGTATTAAGGTCTGTTTTTGAAAAGTCTGTTTTTTCCTGTTGCTTTTCCTGTAACCTGATATAAGGTTTCATTTCATGAAATTTCTCTGCAGAAATCACAAAACATTTTTGCAGATCATCTAAGCTTTTAAAACTTCCCCGTAAATTTCTGTCCCGATAACTGATGATAGTGATGGCTTGTTTTTCGGAAAACCCAAATGCTTTCCAACCCTCTAAGTCCAGCTGATTAGGATCAAACGGATGATATTGAATCTTGGATTTTACAGTATTGGTCTTTCCGAAATTCCTGATGTTTTCCGGGGTTTTTTCCGGAAGTAAAAGATAAGGAGCAAGTTTGCTGTAGTTTTCCGGAGAGATGATAAAGCATTCTTTAAACTTTTCTTTACTGATAAAACTTCCCCCGAGATAACTTCTATACTTTATAATAGCCTCGGCCTGCTTTTCACTGAAACCCATCTTAAGCCAGTCATTGGCAGAAAACTGATCAGGATCGAATTTTCCTGAAATCATAATTCCTTTCTTTCCATATGAATTAGTGAATCCTTTTGAATTTCCTTTTTCACCTATCTCAGGAAGCAAAATGAAAGAGGCCAGTTCACTGAATTTCTCTTCAGAAATAGCATAGCATTTTTTCAACTGCTCTTTTGAAGTAAATTTTCCTCCTACAATATCTTTATACTTCAGAATGGTGGCAGTTTGTTTCTCTGAAAATCCAAGTTTCTGCCACTGGTCTTTGTCCAGCGTATTCGGATCAAAATCTGATAAGTTTGCTGGCATTGCAGCATTTGTAATGAACCTGACTTCAGGAAACGGTTCTTTTTCACGGCTGGTATATTTCTGAAATGCCAATAAAACAGTCAGCATTGTGACCATCAATGCCAATTTTTGATAGTAGCTTTTTCTCATCATGCAGTAAACTTATTGATAAAAATAAACCGTAGCAATAGTTGATAATGAAATAGTTAAATATGATATAGAGAAAGTGTTTTATTGTGTATAAGGCAATGAGAATATTGTCTTTTGGGCGATATAATTTCGTAATTGATACTGAATACTCTGATTGGATTTTTTATTTTTAACACTACAGATTTTGTCGCTGTAGATAGATATTTTGCATCATAATAATACTAATTGCAATACAATATAGAGGAAATATGGTTGTTAATAGTATGATTTATAGTAGGTTGAAGTATTGTGGTTTTCGTGCCTTAAAAAGTGTTAGATTCGTTTCGTTTTAATAAACTAATTATTAGTATTTTCCTTCAAACGGCTTGGTTTTTGTAATTTTTTTATCATACCTATTAACCTTATTAATCAATAGAAATATGAATTACACTGAAGCATTGAAATACAAGGAAGAAGCATTGAAAAAAGCCGACAATACAGTGGTTGACAATTACCATATCGTTATAGTTCCCGCTGATACAACTGAAAGTGCAAGGTATATAGAAGAGTATACCAAAAAACCTGAAAACTTTAAGGATGATAGCTGTAAGAAATATTGTTCAAACGGAGAATATCTGGTGGTGAGTTTTAAGAAAGAAGAGTAGTTTTGAACAAAAATAATAATAAGTTATTGTCTTCCAAAGGTATATCCATCAATAAAACCTCCGCTGCAAATTAATTGCAGCGGAGGTTTCTATATGTTCAAAGAAATTATTCTTCTTCTCTTTCTCCTAAAGATTCTTTCAGCTTGATCAACTCAGCTTTTACAAACTCCAGGCGGTCAATCAGAGTAATCGTTTCGGAAATTTTACTGTTGGTGGTCAGAGCGACACGGGCTCCGTCAAGGGTATATCCTTTTTCTTTCACGAGATGGTAGATCATCTGAAGATTTTTGATGTCTTCAGGAGTGAAATATCGGTTTCCTTTTCTGTTTTTTTTAGGCTTGATAATCGGGAATTCCTGTTCCCAGTAACGTATTAATGAAGTGTTTACATCGAATGCTTTCGCAACTTCTCCTATAGAATAATACAGCTTATCAGGTAAATTTATTTTCATTTTACAACTCCTAAACCTCAAAGATAAAAATTTTTTAAAGTTTAATCCAAAATATATTGTAAAATGTGCGGTCATACTTTGTTTCAAAGGTATTGATGTGGTTTAATTCATGATTCAAAAGCAATGTTTGTTGTCGCAGATATAAAGGATCATGATATACTGGATCTTTTTTGTCTAAATTTGTAAATTCTTATGATATATAAATATAGATGAATCCAATCTCCGTTCTTCATATCGACCTTTTTCAGGCGGGTAAAAACACTTCAGATTTTTATTTTAACACGATGAAGAATCATTTGGTGGTGGGACATCGCCATATAGAAAAACCTCATAGACATGATTTCTATGCAGCTGTTCTTTTTACTCAGGGAACAGGAGTACATGAGATCGATTTTCAGAGGTATGAAGTTTCGGAAGGAAGTCTTTTCTTTCTGTCGCCGGGACAGATTCACAGCTGGGAACTTTCCGAAGATATTGATGGGTACATTTTCTTTTGTTCACAGGAATTCTATGAAATGCATTATGTAAATCAGAAACTGAGAAATTTTCCCTTTTTTGGATCTGTATCTTTTCCCAGAAAACTACAGTTGGATGCTGAGGAGCTTGTGAAAAATATCAGTTTATTTATGGAACTCGGAGAAGAATATCAGACTAAAAATATCATGAAAGAGGGGCTGATTTTATCCTTGATGTCTCAGGTTTTTATCAATGCTAGCAGATTGTTTTCAAGGGACTTTGATACAGCGGATTCTGCTGCCGGACTTTCTTATTTTAAACATTATCAGGATTTTGAAAACCTTATCGAGCAAAATTTCACAAAACATAAATCTATTACCTATTACGCTTCTTTATTAGGTATTTCATCCAAACATCTGAACAGGATTGCGCAGACGGTTGTTCAAAAAACGGCCACTGATGTAATTACAGAAAGGGTAGTGCTGGAAGCCAAAAGAATGCTTATGTATCTGGACGAAAGCCTCGTAGAAATTGCTTTTCGTTTAGGATACGAAGAATATTCCTACTTTGTAAGAGTATTCCGGAAAAGCTCCGGAATGACTCCTACGCAGTTCATGAGGAAATATAAGGCTTAATGAGTGTAAAATTTAAAGTGTCAGGTTCAAAGTTTGGAGAGAGGCTGTTGAAAACCACCCCGTCAAAAATTCTTTGAATTTTCGCCACCCCTCCGGAGGAGGGGAATTAGGGAAATATCAACTACTATTCTTATCCCTGTCACCTATGTCTGCAACCTGCCACCTGCCATCTGCAACCTAAAGCGCCAGCTTAAACGGTCCTTCAAAAGTTGTTTCAAACGAATCTACAAGTTTTCCTTTTTCATCAAATACGCCGATGACCATGTTTTGTTTTGAGAATTTAATTTCGTCTTCGGGGAAGGAAATGTTGATGTTTCCTTTCAGAATCTGATCTCCTTTCAAAATAATTTTTTCAGAACCGAAATAAGTGATTTCCGCATTCGTTGGAGTGATCACTTTAATGGTAAGGATCTTTTTCTCGTTTGATTTATTCAGAAGAGTATAAATAAAAGTATTGGTGATTTTACCGTTCTTAATGAAAAATGTAGAACCAGCGGGTTTAATGAATTTGGCTTCCATAGAACCACGGTCATACATTAAAAATCCAAGGAATCCAATTAGCAAGGCGAGGATAACGGTTGTAGCTTTCATTCTTGGGGTGAATCTGAATGTATCACGGTTTTCAATCTCAGCTTCTGTAGCATAACGTACCAACCCTTTAGGTAAGCCGACCTTTTCCATGACTTCATCACAGGCATCGATACAGGCTGTACAGTTCACACATTCCAGTTGCTGTCCGTTTCTGATATCAATTCCTGTAGGACATACTACGACACATTGGTTACAGTCGATACAATCTCCTTTTCCTGCTGCTTTTCTGTCTTCGTTATTTCTCCATTTTGCTCGGCCTTCACCTCTTTTAAAATCATAGTATACATTAATGGTTTGCTTGTCAATCAATACACCCTGCAGTCTCCCGTAAGGACAAACTAACGTGCAAACCTGCTCACGAAGCCATGCAAAAACAAAATAAAATGTCATCGTAAAGAAGATCATAACGATAAACTTCAGTGAGTTGGCTTCAGGTCCTTCACTCATAATACGGAAAACCTCTTCGTAGCCCACAATATACATGAACATAAAGTGAGAGATAATCAATGAAATTAAAAGGAAAACAGACCATTTCGTCAGTCTTTTCCGAATTTTCTCTGCATCCCATTCCTGTCTGTCCAGCTTCATCTGTTTATTTCGGTCTCCTTCAATCCAGTATTCGATTTTGCGGAAAACCATTTCCATAAAAAGAGTCTGCGGACACAGCCAGCCACAGAATATCCTTCCGAACACTACAGTAAACAACATCACAAAAATGACTGAGGTGACTGCCCCTAAAGCAAGAATGAAAAAGTCCTGCAGGTAAAACGGTTGTCCGAGAATAAAGAATTTCCTGTCGATGACATTGATCAGCAGAAAAGGATTATTATTGATCTTTACAAACGGCAATCCAAAAAATAAAGCAAGAAGAAAATAGCTGGTGTAATTCCTGTAGTTGGTATATTTTCCTTTGGGTTTTCTGGGAAAAATCCACTTCCTTTTGCCGGTTTCATCCATGGTTCCCACTGAATTTCTGAAATCTTCATTTTCAATTTCCAAAGACTTGATATTGTTGGACTCTGCGCTCATTGTTGTATGCTATAAAGTATTTTGGTACAATTTTCATCCTGACCGGTCTTGTTTTCATATTGATGTTGCCATGAAAAAGTGATCGATTCTGGTACTGCAAAGCTCCGGATTATATCTTTTTATTACTAATATGATCTACTTCCAAAATAGGACAATTGGGACATTTTGTGTATGGTGTTTTTATTGTATCAAAACGGGAAAATATTTTGAAACCTGTGGACCATATCGTAAATTGCAGCCTTAAAAATGAAGCATGAAGAATATATTTAAAATAGGTATGATTGGTTTGGTTTTCGCATTGGTAAACTGTCAATCAGTAAATTATAATAAAATGTTTTATGAGGGAGTGCAGCCGGAAAAGGTTTCAGATAAGTTCAGTTTCACAGAAGGTCCATCAGCAGATAAAGAAGGTAACGTTTACTTCACCGATCAGCCTAATGATAAGATTTATTATTGGGACTGGAAAAACAATCAGGTGATAGAGTTTTTAAATAAAACAGGAAGGGCAAACGGAACTCACTTTGACAAAGATGGATATTTGATTACCTGTTCAGACGATCAGGGTGAGATATGGAAGATATCCAAAGATAAAAAAGTAGAAGTTCTGCTAAAAGGTTTTGAAGGGAAAAGGCTGAACGGCCCCAATGATGTCTGGAATGATGAATTTGGCGGAATGTATTTTACAGATCCTTTGTATGAAAGAGATTACTGGGTTGGTTTTAAACAGGAGATTCAACATAAAAGTCTTTATTACAGAGATAAGTCAGGAAAAGTTACAAAACTGGAAACCTTCACACAGCCCAATGGAATTGTAGGAAGTGAGAAATTAAAGAAATTGTATTTATCTGATATTGATGCCGGAAAAACCTATGTGTATGATATTTTGGGTGAAGGAAAACTGTCTGAGAAAAAACTTTTCTGTGAAATGGGTTCAGACGGAATGACGATGGATAAACACGGAAATCTGTACCTGACAGGAGATGGAGTGCATGTTTTCAACAGTTCCGGGAAGAAGATTTATCATATTCCGATTCCTGAAGACTGGACATCCAATGTTACTTTTGGTGGTAAAAATAATGATATTCTGTTCATTACTGCCTCTAAGTCAGTGTATACTTTCCCTCTGAGAGTAAGAGGAATTAAATAATATTATGTCATTGCGGGGAGTGCAGATTGCTTCGGCACTATGCTCCTCGCAATGACAATAAAGGATAAAGTGGAGGGTTTAATAAGCTACCTCCATTTTCACTTTCTTACCTTTCAGTTTTTCGTTCTGAAGTTTTCTTAAAAGGGCGTTTACTTTATTTCTGGAGACAGCAACATATGATGTCGTGTCTTTTACTTCGATGATTCCTACATCTTCTTTTTGAAGCTCTCCCTTCTTTAGCAGATATCCTACAATATCCACCTTGTTCACTTTGTCTTTTTTTCCTGCACTGATATAAACAGTCTGGAAAGGAGTTTTCTGCGGAACTTTGGTAAATCCGGCCACACTTTCTTCAGGAGTATTATTTTTAATGAATGGGAAATTTTCTTCTTCAGTCATGATCAGGTATACAAAACCTTTGGCATTCATTCTTGCGGTACGTCCGTTTCTGTGAATGAAGGCATCTTCTTTTGGAGGAAGCTGGTAATGAACAATAGATTCTACTTCAGGAATATCAAGTCCGCGGGCTGCAAGATCTGTAGTAATAAGAATTCTTGCGGAATCATTTCTGAATTTTAATAAAGCACGTTCCCTCTCATCCTGTTCCATTCCGCCGTGGAAGGTTTCTCTGTCGATTCCCATCTGATGAAGCAGTTCAGAGATACGGTCTACAGCATCACGGTGATTACAGAAAATTAACGTTCTTTTATTTCCTATTTTACAAACCAGATTAAAAAGCGTATCCAGTTTTTCCTCAGGAATAGTCATTACTTTTCTCAGTTGGAGATCTGGTTTTACATCATTTTCTTTAAGGAAACTGATTACTTTTTCATCTTTTAAGCCTGTAAAAGCCGGAATTTCATCCATGGCTGTGGCAGAGGTTAAAATTCTTTGAGAAAGCCCTTTTAAAGAATTGGAAATGAATTCCATATCATCCTGGAAACCCAATTCCAGAGCTTTGTCGAATTCATCAAGAACCAGAGTCTTGATCGTTTTCGGATCAAAATTGTTATTTCTTAAGTGGTAAACAACTCTTCCCGGAGTTCCGATCAATACAGCCGGAGCTTCAATTAAATTATTAACCTCAATTTTTTTGTCATGCCCACCATAGCAGACAGAAACTTTAAAATCTGTCCCCATGGATTTAAAAACCTGCTCAATCTGTAAAGCAAGCTCCCTTGCTGGAACGAGTATCAATGCCTGAACTCCCTGAACATTTTTTTTCAGATTTCTGAGAACAGGAAATAAAAAAGCAAGAGTCTTCCCGGATCCTGTGGGAGAGAGTAAAACAATGTCCGTATTGTTTTCAGATGCATTATAAGTAGATTTCTGCATTTGATTCATATCCTGAATCTGCAGTTTTTGATAAATCGGCTGTAATTCCATGCTGCAAAGGTAATGAATTTAAGCGGGTGATGGGTGGGAGAGTTTGAGAGTGTTAGGGTTTTAGAGTAGGAGCGTTTGAGAGGGAGAGGGATAGAAAGAACTGTTTTTTTTAATTCTGAATTACTGTCATTCTGAATGAAGCGCAGCGAAATGAAGAATCTCATTTTGTCTTCTATTTATTATATGATAGATACTTCGTGGACTGCCTTTCGTAAACTTTCATTGTATGCTCAGCATGACAGTGGATATTGCTTTATTCTAAGATTAAAACAGTTCATATCGGAATGTCATGCTGGGCGGAGTCGAAACATTCTTTTGATAAAATATTGATTTTTAAATATATAACTTAAATAATAGCATATTAGAATCTATTGTTTATCTTAAATAAAATTCATATCTTTGCACCCACTTTTGTGGCGAAAAGGTTTGACGAGTAAATTACTTAAAATTAATTACTTCCGTATTTTTTAATCCGCATTTATTCAAACCGTTAAAAAAGAAGGAATACAAATTTTTATTAGAAAATGTCAAAAGAGACAAATTCAGCAGAGGTTTTATTAAACCAAAACGTAGCACCAGAACAATTTGATTGGGATTCATTCGAATCAGGTCTTGATGCAGATGCGAGAAAAGAAAAAAGCGATTTAGAAGAAATTTACAACGGATCTTTAAACAACCTTGACGATAACGACGTTTTAGTTGGTAAAGTTGTAAGATTAACTGATAAAGAAGCAATCGTAGACATCAACTTCAAATCTGAAGGTGTTATCTCTCTAAACGAATTCCGTTACAACCAAGGCCTTAAAGTAGGTGATGAGGTAGAAGTAATGGTTGACAAGAGAGAAGACAAAACTGGACAATTACAGTTATCTCACAGAAAAGCCAGAACACTTAAAGCTTGGGATAAAGTAAACGAACTTCACGAAACTGGAGAAATCGTTAACGGTTTTGTTAAATCTAGAACTAAAGGTGGTATGATCGTTGACGTTCACGGAATCGAAGCATTCTTACCTGGTTCTCAAATTGACGTTAAGCCAATTAAAGATTACGATCAGTTCGTAGGAAAAACTATGGAGTTCAAAGTTGTGAAAATCAACCCTGAGTTCAAAAACGTAGTAGTATCTCACAAAGCATTGATCGAAGCAGATATCGAAGGTCAGAAAAAAGAAATCATCGCTCAGCTTGAAAAAGGTCAGGTTCTTGAAGGTACTGTTAAGAATATTACTTCTTACGGTGTATTCATTGACTTAGGAGGTGTTGATGGATTGATCCACATTACAGACCTTTCTTGGTCTAGAGTGAACCACCCATCTGAAATCCTGGAGGACGGACAAACTGTAAAAGTTGTAATCCTTGATTTCGATGATGAGAAAACAAGAATCCAATTAGGTATGAAGCAATTAGAAGCTCATCCTTGGGATGCTCTTTCTGCTGACTTGAAAGTAGGTGACAAAGTAAAAGGAAAAGTAGTAGTTCTTGCTGACTATGGTGCATTCGTAGAAATCGCTCCAGGTGTTGAAGGATTAATCCACGTTTCTGAAATGTCTTGGTCTACTCACTTAAGATCTGCTGGAGATTTCGTAAAAGTAGGTGATGAAGTAGAAGCTGAAGTATTAACTTTAGATAGAGAAGAAAGAAAAATTTCTCTTGGTATCAAGCAATTGTCTAAAGATCCATGGGAAAACATCGAAGCTAAGTATCCGGTAGGATCTCAGCATGTAGGAACTGTAAGAAACTTCACTAACTTTGGTGTATTCGTAGAGTTAGAAGAAGGTATCGACGGATTAATCTACATCTCTGATCTTTCTTGGACTAAGAAAATCAAGCACCCATCTGAGTTCTGCGCAGTAGGTGATAAATTAGACGTTGTAGTTCTTGAATTAGATATCCAAGCTAGAAGATTATCTCTAGGTCACAAGCAATTGACTGAAAACCCATGGGATAAATTCGAAACTAAATATGCTGAAGGAACTATCCACGCTGGTAAAGCTGTAGAAGTTCACGATAAAGGAGCTTCTGTTCAATTCGAAGATGCTGAAGTAGAAGCATTCTGCCCTTCAAGATTATTAGAGAAAGAAGATGGATCTAAAATCAAAAAAGGTGAAGATGCTCAGTTCAAAGTAATCGAATTCAACAAAGAATTCAAGAGAGTAGTAGTATCTCACACAGGTATCTTCAGAGACGAAGAAAAGAAAAACGTTAAAGAATCTTCTTCTAGAAACGTAACTTCTTCTTCTAACAACGAAGAAAGATCTACTCTTGGAGACATCGATGCATTAGCAGAGTTGAAAAGAAAAATGGAAGAAGGTAAATAATCTTTGAACCATATATAAATAGGAAGCCGCTCATTTGAGCGGCTTTTTTTATGCATATACATAGGATAGCAGAATTGTATGTAAGATCTTGAAAAGAAAGTTTCTTAGAATCAGACATAATATTATAAAAATAATTGAATCTTGTTTGTATGAGAAATTTATATCTAAAACTCATTTATGTTGCGAAATATTTAAACTAAAAAAATCAAAAGACAGAATAAGAATAATCTTGAATATCTAAGTATGTTATGCTGTACTATTAATTGAGAAATATGTAAAATAATTTTAATTTTTTGTTTTATATAGGTATTTATTTACATATTTATTTTTATTAAAAAAAATCGTAAAGTTTTGTGAATTATTTGTAGATTAGCGCCTTTAATAATGGATATGAAAAACAAAGCTCTACCTCTTTTATTTGCAGTATTTTCTACATTTCCTGCAATATTATTCGGACAGGATAATGAAAAACTCATTAAAGATTATATTTCTCAAAATAAAATAAGGGAATATAAAAAATCTGATCTTAATAATATCATTGTTGATAATGTAGATCCGTCAAAATCATTGAATGGTAATGTGGTTAAATTTTTACAGACTTATAATGGTTTGCCGGTATACAGCTCTGTAGGAACAGCATTGATAAGGGATAATAAAATTATTTACTACACGGATAATTTTGTTAAAGATTATACTGCATCTACTTCAGGTATAGCCGCCATCAATAAAAATACAGCTCTTCAAAAGATTGCTGAAGATCTGAAGAATCCGGATATTGCAAATTTTACGATTCTCGGATACTTTGAAAAGACTCAGAAAAAAGCTACATCAGCTAATCAGAGACTGGTTTATACGAATGACGAGAATGGAAACCTTCGTCTGGCGTATGAGTATACATTAATGGAGCCAAAATCTCCCAATTACTGGAATATCCTAGTAGATGCTAACAATGGAAATATCCTGTTGAAAAACAATCTGACACTATCATGTAATTTCCATCATGATGCTTACGGTTCAGAAGTAGGAGAGAGCCATGCTGATCATTTTGAAAATACACTAGCAGGGCCTCAAAATAATGTAGCACAGAATAATAATATTCCATTACTTGTACCGGATAATGCATCATATAATGTATTTCCATTGCCTATCGAAGCAGCGACATTTGGTTCGAGATCAATCATTAACAACCCGTGGATTCTGAGTGCTTCGCCTGAAGGATGGCATTCTGACGGAACTAACCATTATACTGTAACAAGAGGAAATAATGTTTTTGCCTATGAAGATGCAGATGGAACAGCTTTAACAGCACCTGATTATCTTACAGGGGCTCCGGCAGAAGGAGGGGCAGCAAGAAATTTTGATTTCCCTTTTAATATCAATGAAACTCCATTAAATAACAGAAATGCTGCCATTACGAATTTATTTTATCTGAATAACAGAATTCATGATGTTTTCTACAAATTCGGATTTACAGAAACCGGAAGAAACTTTCAGCAGAATAATTTTGGAAATGGAGCTGTAACAGGAGAAGATGATTCTGTATATGCAGAGGCTCAGGATGGAAGCGGCTTAAGCAACGCAAACTTCTCTTCGCCACCAGACGGATATAATGGTAAAATGCAGATGTATCTTTGGTCTTCAGTAGGAAGAATATTTTTCTATAATGCACCTACTGCTGCGGTTTCCCGTACACCGGGAGCCGGAACCGCACAGTTTGGAAATCCACTCCCTATCAATGGAATAACAGGAGATGTAGCACTTTCTTCAGTGTTGGATGGATGTACAGCGTTACCTGCAAGTTCATTGGTTGATAAAATAGGATTGGTTGAAAGAGGTACATGTGCTTTTACCGTAAAAGTGAAAAATCTTCAGGATGCAGGAGCTAAAGCGGCTATTGTTTATAATAACAGTGTAAACGGTTCTTCTCTAGGAAATATGGCAGGTGATGATCCGGCAATTACAATCCCTTCAGTACTTATTACCAATACGGAAGGAGAATACATCAAAACTCAGCTTGCCGCAAGTACAACAGTAAATGTTACCTTAAAAAGAAATATGACCCCTGACGGAAGTTTTGATAACGGAATCGTAACTCACGAATATGGTCATGGGATCTCAAATAGAATGACCGGTACAGGATATAACTGTCTGAATTCAGGAATTAGCAAAGAACAGATGGGAGAAGGATGGTCTGATTTCTTTGCTCTAATGCTGACTAATAAAGCTGGAGATGATGCTACAGTGGCCAGAGGTATAGGTACTTATGCAATAGGACAGCCAATAACAGGAGGTGGTATCAGACCTGCAAAATATTCTACAAGTCTTGCCGTTAACGGATTTACCTATGGAAATACCAACGGAATGGAATACAATAACGGATCAGCGATTGTTCCGGATGTACACTCTATTGGTTTTGTCTGGGCAACAATGTTATGGGACCTTCATTGGAAATATGTTGAAAAATATGGTTATTCTTCAGACGTATTATCAACAACACCTAACGGAAGCACAAAAGTATTGCAGTTAGTAACAGATGCACTTAAACTTCAGGGATGTAATCCTAGCTTTATTGATGGAAGAAATGCAATTTTAGCAGCCGAACTGGCAACTACTCAGGGACAGGATAAATGTATGATCTGGGGAGTGTTTGCAAGAAGAGGTTTAGGAGTAAATGCATCGGCAGGAGTTAAAAATAATATTAATGATCAGGTTCAGGACTTTAATGTTCCCGAAGCATGTTTATTAGCGACCAATGATGTAAATGCAGAAAAGAACAATAATATTTCTATCTATCCAAACCCTGCTAAAGACGAATTTTATATTAAGTTCCCAAGCAACACTCTTGGAAAAGTAAGTGTAGAGCTTTATGATATGTCTGGTAAGCTGGTTTCTTCAGAAGATAAAATCTCACCGGATGCCAAGAAAGCAATTTCTACAAGCAATCTTGTCAACGGAACTTACATGGTTAAAATTAAAGGGCTAGGCTTCGAAGCTGCTTCGAAAGTAATGGTTAAAAAATAATTTACTTTTATAATAATCTCAAAATCGCCACAAGCTTGCTTGTGGCGATTTTATTTATCTATCACCATCACACTTCAGAATGATTTAATTTATATGTCGTACCTTTGCAGGCTGTTAAAAAAATTATGAAGAAGAAAAATATACTAAAAGGTGTTTTATTTGTAGGGATTGGAGCTAGTATATATGGTATGTTGGCCACTTTTGTGAAAATGGCTTACCACGATGGTTTTACAACCTCAGAAGTAACTACTTCCCAATTCGTATTAGGTTTGACAGGACTTTTGATCCTGAACTTTATTCAGACCCTGACCTCAAAACAGAAATTATCGATGCCAAGTTCTAAAGAAGTAAGAATGCTCTTGCTTGCAGGGACTTCGTTGGGGGGAACAAGTTTATTCTACTATATTGCTGTACAATATATCAATGTGTCCATTGCCATCGTTTTATTGATGCAGTCAGTATGGTTCAGTGTAGTGATAGAAAGTATCCTTACTAAAAAATTACCCAACGCAAGAAAAGTGGTTTCCGTAGTTATTGTATTGTTGGGGACAGTTCTGGCAACGAATCTTATTAATATGGAAATAGAACTGGACTGGCATGGGGTTTTCTGGGGGCTTATGGCAGCAGCTTCATATACTTTGACGATGTTTACCTCTAATACGCTGGCTACCCATCTTCCGGTTTTCAGAAAGAGTTTTATAATGCTGGCAGGAGGTTCTGTTGTCGTTTTTGCATTCTTATTCTTTGCTCAGATAGGGCCAATGTATTTTGATGGTTTAAAATCATTATACCTGAATTTTACAGATAATACAGAACATATCCATTCATTTAATTATTCAATATTTCCCACGTATGGATTGGTGCTGGCTCTTTTTGGGACAATTATCCCGCCGGTTTTGTTTAATGTAGGATTTCCAAATGCCGGATTAGGGCTTGGAAGCATTGTTTCATCACTGGAGCTTCCGGTTTCCGTTACCATGGCTTTTGTTTTACTGGGAGAGAAAGTATTTTTCATCCAGTGGGTAGGAATTGTCCTGATTCTTTTTGCAATTGTTTTGATGAATTTGCCTTCAAAAAAAGGAAAAAATGTTTCAATAGCATAATTATCTAAAAAATATTTAACTAAAAATAACAGTTGAAACCGTTCCTTTTGGAGCGGTTTTTTTTAATTTTAATCTCTAAAATAAAAGTTTCATGAAACATTTCAGAAATATAATGGCCGCTTTTACTTTAACGGTCTCTGGTTTTATATTTTCACAGGTAAAACCTCTGGATGCAATGCTGTCTGATTATCAATATCCTTACGAAGTTCATTTCCTCGACTTGAAGTCTCAGGGTGAACATTTGAAAATGGCTTATATGGATGTACAGCCGCAAAAATCCAATGGAAAAACTATTATACTTCTCCATGGCAAAAACTTTAACGGAGCTTATTGGGAAAGAACAGCCAAAGATCTTTCTGCTAAAGGTTTCAGAGTAGTGATTCCTGATCAGATAGGATTTGGAAAATCATCAAAACCTCATGCATATCAGTTTTCATTTTCACAGCTGGCAGAAAATACAAAAGCGGTTCTGGATGAACTGAAAATTGACAAAACGATAGTACTGGGACATTCAATGGGAGGAATGGTGGCAACCAGATTTACATTATTATACCCTGAAAAAGTACAAAAACTGATTCTGGAAAACCCGATAGGATTGGAAGATTATAAAACTTTTGCATCGTACCAGACCATTGATCAGGCCTATCAGTCTGAACTTAAAAATACAGCTGAAACCTATAAAAATTATCAGCTGAAATTCTATTATGACAACAAATGGAAAGAAGAATATCAACCCTGGCTTGACTTAATTGCAGGATGGACTCTTCATAAAGATTATCCTCAGGTAGCATGGGATGCAGCACTTACTTCAGATATGATTTACAACCAACCGGTATGTTATGAATTTAAAAATATCAAAGTTCCTACCTTGCTTATTATTGGAACAAGAGATAGAACAGCAATAGGAAAGGATAGAGCCCCTAAGGAACTTCAGTCAAAAATGGGGCAATATCAGGAGCTGGGAAAGAAAACCCAACGTGAAATTGCGGGTTCCAAACTTGTAGAAATTGAAAATGTAGGGCATCTTCCGCATATCGAAGTATACCCTAAATTCATGGAAGCACTGTCTGATTTTATACAATAACTTAATGTTTAGCTATAAAATATTTGAAACATTAAGTCTTATAAATGATTAATTATCTTGCTTAATTTTTCATCTTTGATGAACCTTAACAATTCTTATCATCTTCATTACACTTAATGTTTCAAAATTAATTTTTTTTGTTACTAATGAATAATAAAGTACAAACTCCGATTCCTGAAAACAGGACACACGAAATTCCCAGATTCTGTATAAATCCAATAGCTGCCAGCCCAAGACCTATCTGTACGTAATAAATTAACCCTAATAAAGCACCTGCACTTCCGGTTTCACTCTTATAATGGATAAGTGCTGTACTCAGTATATTGGGAATGGCAATGCTGAAGGCCATCACAATGAAGAAATAAGGAATTAAAAAATATATTCCTGTATTCATCAGAAGCCATACGAAAATAGAGGCGATAAATGCGGTATAGGTACTTGCTTTAACTAAATACCCAACTTGTATATTCCTCAGTAACAAATATCGATTAAGTTTTGCGCCTGCAAATGTACCGCAAGCCAATATTATACTGCTGTATCCAAAAACATAAGAAGAATAATGATTTTCTTTAAAGATAAATGGAGCCAGTGAATAGTATGAAAATAGCAAAACATTAAAGCTCATAATCAGTAAGCAGCACTTAATGATGCTTTGATCATGAAGCATCCGTTCCAATAAGTTGATCAATGTCTTTACGTTAATTGATTTCTTTACATGATGAGTTTCAGAAATGTTGTGTCTGGAAAGGAGTAAAAAGAGTATACCCAACATACACAATGTAATAAATACACCCTGATGTCCGCCGGAAGAAGCTAATATTGAACCTGTAACCATTCCTATTACCGGACTGATAGACAAACCGATTCCGATCCAGGAAAATACTTTGCTGATATTTTCTTTGTCAAAAGTATCTCTTAAAATAGTCTGGGTTACGATGGAACCCACCGAAATTCCGAATGCTGAAATAATCCTGGCAGCAAGAAGAACCATGAAATCGGGAGCAAAAACAGCAGCCAAAGTTCCGATTCCATAGGTGATGAGGCCGTATTCCAATGATTTTTTCCTTCCGATCCTGTCGCATTGAACGCCCCAGAATGCAACACCCAACGCAAATGCTATAAAATACAAACTGATCGTTAAGGTAACCGATTCTTCATTCACTCCAAACTCTTCCTGTACCATAGGCAAAACTGGACTATAAATGGTTTCTACAAACTGGGGGAGCATCACAAGTAAAGTCAACAGCCAGATAGGATTGGTCTTTTTCATTTTTTTTTCTGCAAAGTTTCCAAAAAATCAATGTATATTTATAATGATATAAAAACAAAAAATATCAAAAATAGGACATGGCTTTAATAGATCAGAATGAAAGCTTTGATGCAGATGCTATACCCGAAAAAATAATCGGAATAGCCTCTGATATGGTATTGCATGACTCCGGCTTTCATTTTCATAAAACGAAGTCCCAGCTGTTGTATGCGCCATCAGGTTGTATGACGGTAACTACTTCTGACAGGCAGCTGGTTCTCCCTCCGTTCAGAATGCTTTGGATTCCTTCCCATGAAGTCCATCGTGTGAATTTCAGAAATATTGTAGCCTATAGATCTGTCTATTTTGATGAAGGCTATTCGAAAAAATATATAAAACCGGATCTCAAGGTTCTTCATGTCAACGCCTTGTTAAAAGAAATTATAGAAAGGATTTGTTTTTGGGAATGGTCTGCACTCAAAAATGATCAGGTCCATCTTTTAAAGGTGTTCTGGGATGAATTACAAAGGGCTCCGGAAGAAAAACTGGAACTTAAAATGCCACAGGACAGACGTTTTAAGAGATCAGTTGAAGAATGGACACTCCGTGATTCCATGCCTCCAAGGCTGAAAGATCTTGCAGCAAAAACCGGAGCAGTAGAGAAAACAATCAGCCGGATTTTTAAAAAAGAAACCGGATTGTCTTATCAGGATTGGAGGCAGCAATGGCGGCTGCAGCGATCTATCGAGCTTTTGGTGGAAGGCAATTCAATAGGAGAGGTATCTCATATACTGGATTTTTCTTCGGACAGTGCTTTTATTGAGTTTTTTAAAAAACAAACAGGCTCAACACCTTTGCAGTATCTCATGAAGCATGAATAGCCCTTTTGCAGCTTATAAAAAGTACGATTGTGATGTAATAATATATTATTTTCTTGTCCTATGAAAAGTCCGGATTATAGTAAATTTCATAAAATTGTATTACCAATACAATAATTATGAAAACGATTAATACAAATAGTGTTGAGAACTATGTACATACACTTGGGATCAACACGACTGCTGATAAAGTGTATCAAGCTTTAACTGATAAAATTCCTCTTTGGTGGACTGAATGGTTTGAAGGTCCATCTTCGGAGGTTGGAAACCTTTTCACCATAAGATTTGGAGATAACATTCACAAAACAATGCGTGTGAAAGAATTAACTGCCAATACAAAAATTGTCTGGTTGGTTGAAGATTCACTGATTGCCCTTCCTGAATTAAAGAACCAGACAGAATGGATCGGAACAACAATCATCTGGGAAATAGAGGGAAATAATGAAAGCACTCAGATAAAACTTACCCATATCGGTCTGAATCCGGCTATTGAATGCTATGAGATCTGCTCCAATGGCTGGCTACAATTTCTTGGAAGCCTGAAGAAATTTCTCGAAACCGGCGAAGGAGCTCCCTATAAAAAGTAAAATATTTACACAAAAAAAAGAGACTGTTTATAAGTAAACAGCCTCTTTTTGTATGTATTGTTGTCTGAATTATTTCTTCTTGTAAGCAGCGTCTTTGATTCTTGCTTTCTTACCTCTAAGGTCTCTGAAGTAGTAAATTCTAGCTCTTCTAACTCTACCTCTTCTATCAACTTCGATTTTTTGAAGTGCAGGCATGTTAATAGGGAATACTCTTTCTACACCTACATCACCACTCATTTTTCTGATAGTGAAAGTTTTTGTAGAACCAGTACCTCTTAATTGGATAACTGTTCCTTTGAAGAACTGAGTTCTTGTCTTTTGTCCTTCTTTAATTTCGTAATACACAGTAATTGTATCACCTGCTTTGAATTCAGGGAATTCTTTTTTCGCAATGTACTTGTCTTGTACGTACTTTAATAAATCCATTATTAATAAAATAAAATGTTAAAGCTAAGCAACTTACACGTTCTTCGTCAGAGGTTGAATAACAGGTTGCAAATGTACAAAATAGTTTTTGAATATGCCAAATATTTACTGTACTAAAAACTATAATTTTTTCACTCCGGTTTTGTTAAAAAATTAACGGTTTCTTTAAAATACCATCAGACAGAGTTTATATGGGAATTCTACTTTTGCCCGAAGTGAAAAATCTTAACACCGATTTTTAAATTCCTGATTCACAACTTAAAACTATATGTTATTTTAAAACGAAAACGATTATGAAACATTATTTCTTCTTTTTTTGTTTCGCGGTCCAGATGGCTTTCGGGCAGGCTTTGTATCCTTACTTACAAAACCCGACTCCGAATTCTATGATCGTCAATTGGAAAACAGCCTCCAATAATGAAACAACGGTGATCTATGGAGATTCTCCAATAAACCTGAATGTTACGGTAACGGGAACTACCAATATCTTCTCAGATACAGGGTACAACAACAATTATTATTATCATACAGCAAAGGTTACCAATCTGCAGCCGAATACAAAATACTATTATAAGATAAAAACAGGTACCACTGAGTCTGCTGTATACAATTTCAGAACACTTCCTTTGCCGGGACAGGCCGTAACTGCAAATGGAAAGATCCGTTTCCTTATTATGGGAGACAACCAGATTAAAGCTGAGCCCAGATATGATACGCTTACTTTGAATGCCTATAAAAAATTAAAGGAAAAATTCGGAGCTGCTTCAGATCCGTCAGATAATATTGCGCTTACTTTTATGGTGGGTGACCAGGTAGACGTCGGTACATTGGATCACTATGAAAATGTTCACTTTAAAAAGAATATCAAATTATCACCTTATCTGCCCATCCAAACAACAGTAGGAAACCATGAAACCTATGGAACGATGGGAATGAATTCTTACTATGCCCATTTTTATATTGATGAAATCAGTTATAAAGGAATAAGCTCAGGAAATGAAAATTATTATGCCCAGCAGGCAGGAAATGTATTATTTGTGAGTTTAAGTTCTGAACATACCGGATCAGCACAACAGTCATGGCTTCAGCAGATCTTAACGGCAGCCAACAATGATGCTACAGTAGACTGGATTATTTCTTTGAGCCACAGACCGTATCAGGCTGAGCAGTACGTAGGCGATATTTCTACCTGGGTAAGAGAAAATGCCGTACCGCTTCTGGTTACTTCTGATAAATATTTAATGCATGTGGGAGCTCACCATCATTTATACCACAGAGGTCAGCTTAAAAATACACCGAATTACCAGATTATTTCCGGAGGAACAGCCTGGGATCAATATTGGGGAATGTCTAATGAACAGGATTTTGATGATGTTCAGAAAACGTTGACAGACTGGACTTATCAGATTGTGGAAGTAGATATTCCAACCGGAAAAGTGGATATCGAATGTTATTCAATTGGTGGAGTGTACAACAAGAAAAACAATGTGCTGGTGGATTCTTTCCACAGGTATAAAAATCAGCCCAAACCGGCAAAACCATCCATTACAAATACTTTTTCAGGACCAATTAGTTTACCATTAACATTAAACGGAAGTGCATTTTCATCTTCCAACGGAGAACTTTTAAACACAACACAGTTCCAGATCAGTAAAACCCCAAACTTTTCTGTAATTGAAAAGGAATTCTATCGCGATTTTGAAAACTGGTTCGGAAAAGACGGAAACGGAACTCCCGATAAAACCAAAAACCTGAATGATGGAGTAGACATCACCAAAGCAACCTTGGCTGCGAATTCTATTCCCAATGGGATCTATTACATAAAAATACGCTACAGAGACAGAAACCTGGAGTGGAGTGAGTGGAGTGATGTGAAGCAGTTCGAAATTACAGGAAGTGTGGTTTCAAATCCTACCTTTACTTTAAATAAAACAGAATATGCCCAAAATGAAGCTATCACGGCTACATTCACCGGAGGTCCTGGAAATCAGCAGGATTGGGTAGGAATCTATAAAAAGGGACAAACTCCGGCTTCTACCACTTCACAAGGATATATTTATACGAATGGGCAGACTGCAGGAACAGTAACGTTCAATAATGGTCTGGCTACTAAAGGTCAGTATTTTGCAGGATTCTTTGCCAATGGGGGATATACAGAAATCACTCCAAGGAAAAATTTCTATGTAGGACCAAAAGTACAGCTGCAGACGACGGCTGATACATATCCGGTAGGAGGAACGGTTACCATCAATTTTACAGACGGCCCGAACTTACAGAAAGACTGGATCGGAATTTATAAAATGGGACAAACTCCGGGAACGACTGCTTCCATCAAATGGAGCTATGTAACAACTGCTTCAGGAACTCTTAATTTCACAGGACTTCCGAAAGGATATTATTACGCTCAGTATTTATTGGAAGACGGATATAACGGAATCGGGGAGAAAGTATTCTTTAAAGTAGGGGATATCGTTACAGATCTTTGGATCAACAAACCTGTATATACCTTGGGTGAAAATATTACCGCTTCATGGACAGATTCTCCGGGAATCATCAAAGACTGGCTGGGAATTTATCCTCAAAGTGTTCAGACACCGGATGATAATTTTGTTTCTTATACCTATTTTGATGGGGTAACGCAGGGAACAAAAACCATCCAGGGAACAGCAGTACCTGCCACACCGGGAAATTATTATATGGTAATGTTTACCAATGATTCCTATACAGAAGTTTCAAACAGAGTACAGTTTCAGGTAACTTCACCTACTTTGGGAACTGAAGAAACAAGAAGTACAGAGAAAAATGTAGTGTTGTATCCAAACCCAACCAAACCGGGACAGCCTACTTTTATTAAAAGTGATTACCCGATTGAAAAAATTGAATTGGTTTCAGCTTCAGGAGAATTATTGTATGTATCAAAAAATATCAATAACCAACGTTTCTCTTTGGTGAATGAAAACCTTCCGGCAGGCGTTTACTATGTAAAAGTACACGGAAGAAAACTATTTACTTTAAAGCTGATTATTCAGTAAAGTAAACTAAACATAATTATAATCAAGAGGCTGTCAGCAATGATAGCCTCTTTTTTATGGATGTAAGTAATCATAAAATTACCCATATTATCTGTGAAAATCTGTGCCCTCTGTGGTTAAATAAAAAGCGATTCCAAAAAAATGAAACCGCCTTTGATATATAGTTGTGGTAATTAGTCAAATAGATGATGCAGATCATCCTCGCTGATCAATGTCTGGTTTTCAGCAGAAGCATTTTCATCCTGAGCATCGGCCAGCGTTTTAGTTTCCTGAATGAGCTTTCCATCCATATTATAAAGTTTTAACAAGATCCATTTCCCGCTGCGTTCAAGTTCTTTAGCTCCATCCCACGTTTTTATTCTGATTTTTCCGCTTTGAATGACACCTGCTTTTACAGAAGACTTATGGGCAGGTTTCCCTTTTACATACTGTGTGATTTGTGCCGTGAAGGAATAATCTTCCCCATCTTCACTGATCGGTTGTGTGAATGTATATAAAATAGAGCCTTTGGGGTCATAAACAGTTGCATCATAGCCTGTTTGTTTAGCGTTCAGCTTTTTTTCAAAACTCAGCTTCGCATTATTACCTTCAAAAAAGCTTTTGATGTTTACGATAATACCTTCCTTATAAACTGTTTCATTAAAGCCTTCATAAGTGGTACCATTATAAGGGATACCATCTTTGTATGTTAATGTGGATTTCAGCTTTCCATCCGGGGAATAATATTTAATTTCCTGGATAAGATCATCTTTTAAAAATTGCTCGGAGGATAACTTTCCGTCTTCATCAAAATATTTACTGGTTACCTTTGAGCCTTTTTCATAAGTATCAATAGAGGAAATCCGTGAGTATTCATAAGCCAGATGATAATCATCCCCATCCATTGGATTATAAATATCATTTTCCTTATCATATTGGTAGACCAGATGACCTATTTTTTTACCCGACTCATCATAAGTGGTTTTATAGCCATCTTTTTTATTCATCTTCTGTTCCTGTAAAATCTTTCCGGTTTTGCTGTAGACAACACCTTCCTTTACACTGCCGTCCTTTCTGTATTTTTCTATCTTGGAAATCCTCATTGGGCTGGAATAATAATCCACCACCATATTTTCACCTGAACCGGAGGTAGTATTGCTGCCCAGGTATTTTCCTTTTTCACCGTAATATTTTGTTTCGGTGTTGCTGTCCTTATCAATGATGGTTTCATTTCTGATCCCTTTAATATCATCATCATAAACGGTTGTTTTTACGGGTGTTGAGTTTTCATATTCGACCAGAATATTAAAATCCATCCCATCCTCAGCATCTTTATAGCTGAACATCTTTCCTGAAAAACTTCCGTCAGCTTTATAAACCACATCTTCTGTCAGCCTGCCATTCATATCATAAGTCTGAGCAGGGCCAACCTGTTGTCCGTTGGAATAGGTGACAAAATTTAAAACCTTCCCTTCCTCAGTATACCAGGTTACTTTTCCTTCAAAAACTTCATTGTTGGGAGTGGTGTCTGAAGCCAATCCTTCCATTTGAAGTTTTCCATCCTTATAGAAATCTTTGATAAGGGTAAGTTTTCCTTTTGAACTCGTTTCACGGTAATATTCCATGTTGTCCTGAGTGGTTTTTTCCCAGTTTTCATCAAAATAAGTTTTCTCCTGTGCGCATACATTGATGCTGAGTACCAGTGCAAGTAATGCTGAGGTAAATAATTTTTTCATGTTTTTTTGTAAGCTTTGATATTTTTAAATGATTAATGTGATGAACAGTGTTGAAAGAGATCTTCGTAGCGATCCAAAGAGAAGCGAAAAGGGCAGTAATTGTCCGCCATTGAAATAATTTCTACATTAAAGTTGTGTTTAAGTGACAGCCGGAACTAAAAAAATACAGTGTTCCAGGCTTTGAGAGCGCAAATATATATGAAATTCATGAGAAATAATACAAAAAATGAACAGACTTGTTCAGTTTTTAAAGTAATGGTCTGATTTTTATGTTTTTAAATGTTGCAAATGATATTTTAAAAATGCATCAAATTCAGCACTGTTTCCACTCACTGGATATACAAGAAAATTTATTAAATTTAGCCAACAGAAAAATCTAATATTTCATGATAGATAAAAGAGTAAAAAATGCAAAGGAGGCCATCGAAGGAATTAATGATGGAATGACACTGATGCTTGGCGGATTCGGACTTTGCGGAATTCCTGAAAACTCAATCAATGCTTTGGTAGAAAGCGATGTGAAAGATCTTACTTGTATTTCAAACAATGCAGGTGTGGATGATTTCGGATTAGGATTACTGCTTCACAAAAGACAGATTAAAAAAATGATCTCTTCCTATGTAGGAGAAAATGCTGAATTTGAAAGACAGATGCTTTCAGGTGAATTGGATGTAGAACTTACTCCTCAGGGAACCTTAGCGGAAAAATGCAGAGCTGCTCAGGCTGGAATTCCTGCTTTTTACACTCCTGCAGGCTACGGAACTGAAGTAGCAGAAGGGAAAGAAGTAAAAGAATTCAAAGGAAAACCTCATATTCTGGAGCATGCTTACGATGCAGACTTTTCTATCGTAAAAGCATGGAAAGGTGATCATGCAGGAAATCTTATCTTCAAGGGATCTGCAAGAAACTTCAATCACCCAATGGCAGGTGCTGCAAAGATTACCATTGCTGAAGTAGAAGAATTGGTAGAACCGGGACAATTGGATCCGAATGAAATTCATATTCCGGGAATCATGATTCAAAGAATTTTCCAGGGAGAAAAATTTGAAAAAAGAATTGAACAGAGAACTGTAAGAACTAAAGAATAAGTTCAAAACAATAAAAATAAAAAGCGCTGAATATTTCATCAGCGCTTTTTTATGCTTGGGGAGTAAGTGTTTTTCTTTCTCCGATTTGTTGTCTCCACATGGCATAGTAAAGCCCTTTTTCGTCAATAAGATTGGCATGAGATCCGGTTTCTACAACCTGTCCGCGTTCAAGAACATAAATTTTATCTGCATGCATAATCGTACTTAAACGATGCGCAATGAGAACGGTAATCTGTTCTCTTTCTTTGGAAATATCCTTGATGGTAGTGGTAATTTCTTCTTCTGTAATACTGTCCAGTGCAGAAGTAGCTTCATCAAAAATTAAAAGATGAGGTTTTCTTAAAAGCGCCCTGGCAATGGCAATTCTTTGTTTTTCACCGCCACTCAGCTTCAGTCCGCCTTCACCAATAACGGTTTCAATTCCCTTTTCTGCTCTTTCTAATAAAGCTGTACAACTTGATTTTTGGAGCGCAACGGCCAGTTCTTCTTCAGTAGCGGAAGGATTAACGAAAAGAAGGTTTTCTTTAATCGTTCCGGCAAACAACTGAGTATCCTGTGTGACAAAACCAATCTGATTTCTCAGTTCGTCAAAGTCAAATTCCTTTCCATTGATACCATTGTAAAAAATATTCCCTTCCTGAGGTCTGTACAATCCAACCAATAGTTTCACCAAAGTACTCTTACCTGAACCACTCGGTCCTACAAAAGCAATGGTCTCACCGTTTTTAAGATCAAAAGAAATGTTATTTAAAGCTTTATACTGTGCAGACTGATGTTTGAAAGAGACGTGTTTAAATTCCAGTTCTTCAATTGCTCCAATTTGTTTCGGATGAAGAGGTTTTTCTTCTACCTCTTTTTTCATCAAACGGTCAAAATTCTGAAGTGAAGCTTCTGCCTCACGATAAGAAATAATAATGTTTCCAATTTCCTGCATAGGCCCGAAAATAAAGAAACCGTAAAACATCAGCGACAGATATTGGCCCGGAGTTACAATGTTTTTAAAAATTAAAAATAAAAGGGTCAGGGTAATCAACTGTTGAAGAAAATTAACCATGGTTCCCTGGATAAAACTCAAAGAACGGATGCTTTTCACCTTTCTAAGTTCAAGGCCAAGAATCTTATACGTATTGTTATTTAAACGGATCACTTCCTGATTGGTTAATCCTAAACTTTTGACAATTTCAATATTTCTTAAGCTTTCAGTCGTGCTTCCCGCCAAAGCTGTGGTTTCAGTCACAATATTTTTCTGAATTACTTTGATTCTCTTACTCAATAAATTGGTGACAATGGCTATAAAGAAAATCCCGCAGATATAAACCGGCATAATAGACCAATGTAAACGGATCGCATACACCGAAACGAAAATAATACTTACCAGAATTCCGAAGAAAATATTAATGAAATTCGTGATGAATTTTACCGTATCTTCTCTTACTTTCGTCAAAATAGACAAGGTTTCACCGCTTCTCTGATCTTCAAATTCCTGATAGGGCAATGCCATCGAGTGTTTTAATCCGTCGGTAAATATTTTTGCTCCAAACTTTTGAGTAATCACACTGACCACATAATCCTGAAAAGCTTTGGCAATTCTGCTCACCATGGCAGTCCCGATAAGCAGCCCCAAAAAGTAAAAAGCACCGTGATAGGCAGAGCTTCCGTATAAATATTCATTCAGGTTTCTGGGCAATAGTTTTTCTTTATCAAAAAAGTTGGGATGAGTAACCAGCTGATCCAGGATATTTCCTGTGATGGCCGGAGCAAATAAAGAGAAAACCTGGTTAATAGTAGCCAAAAATAAAGAGATGATGATCAGCCACTGATAGGGTTTAAGATATCTAAAAAGTATTTTCATTCTATTAAAAAATAATGGAACAAAATTACAGATATTATTTTAACTAACAGTGTTAATTGTTGAATACAACAAAGCCCTTTTGTATTCAAGTGAAAATAATTAAATTGCAGTCTAAGTTTTTATTATGCTTACAAAAGAACAAATTGCCAAAAGAATTTCAAAAGAACTGAAAGATCGTTATTATGTAAACCTGGGAATTGGGATTCCTACTTTGGTTGCCAACTATGTTCCGGAAGGTATTTCCGTAGAATTCCAGAGTGAAAATGGAGTTTTGGGAATGGGACCTTTCCCTTTCGAAGGAGAAGAAGATGCGGATATCATTAATGCCGGAAAGCAGACTATTACTATTCTGGAAGGAGGTTCATTCTTTGATTCTGCCTTTAGTTTCGGGATGATCCGTGGTCAGAAAGTAGACCTTACTATCCTTGGAGCAATGGAAGTTTCAGAAAACGGAGATATTGCCAACTGGAAAATTCCGGGAAAAATGGTAAAAGGAATGGGAGGTGCAATGGACCTTGTAGCTTCTGCTGAAAATATAATCGTTGCTATGATGCATGTGAACAAGGCAGGAGAAAGTAAAATCCTTAAGAAATGTACACTTCCTCTAACAGGAGTAAACTGTGTGAAAAAAATAGTTACTGAATTAGCTGTTCTGGATGTAACTCCGGCAGGTTTTAAGCTGGTAGAAAGAGCACCAGGCGTTTCAGTAGAAGAGATTATTAAAGCTACAGAAGCAGATCTGATCATTGAAGGAGAAATTCCTGAAATGCAGTTCTAATCTGATGATCAATATAAAAAGTTTCGGCCTCACTTTGTGAGGCCGAAACTTTTATAAGACATAGCAAATAAACCGACATAGGAGCCCGGAGCGTTAAAAAAATAAGTCCTGTGAACGTTAAAAAAATTCTCCTGTCCGAAGCGCGAGACAAAATCAGAACCGATTAAGCAATAATGATTTCGCGCAAGTTTAGAATTTTTAGAGAACAGGAATTATTTTTAGTGGAGAGATCCAGGTCTTGAACTTTTGTTTCTTTTGTTTCAAGACAAAAGAAATTAAAACAGTAACAAAACAGAGCCTTTGTCATGTATGTTCAGACAAATAGTTCTATAGATAACTTTAAACCCGACATAGGAACTCGTAGCGTTAAAAAAATAACTCCTGAGAACGTTAAGAAAATTCTCCTGTCCGAAGCGCGAGACAAAATCAGAACCAATTAAGCAATAATGATTTCGCGCAAGTTTAGAATTTTTAGAGAACAGGAATTATTTTTAGCGGAGAGATCCAGGTCTTGAATTTTTGTTTCTTTTGTTTCAAGACAAAAGAAATCAGGTCAACAAAAAACATTATTATTATCATTTAGGCCCAGACAAATAGCTCTATAGATAACCTTAACCCCGACATCGGAACTCGCAGCGTTAAAAAAATAATTTCTGTGAACATTAAGAAAATTCTCCTGTCCGAAGCGCGAGACAAATTCAGAACCGATTAAGCAATAATGATTTCGCGCAAGTTTAGAATTTTTAGAGAACAGAACTTATTTTTAGCGGAGAGATCCAAGTCTTGAACTTTTGTTTCTTTTGTTTCAAGACAAAAGAAATTAACACATAAAAAAACACTGTTATTATCATTTAGGCCAGACAAATAGTTCTATAGCTGACTTTAAACGACATCGGAACTAGGAGCGTTAAAAAAATAAATCCTGTGAACGTTAAGAAAATTCTCCTGTTCGAAGCGCGAGACAAAATCAGAACCAATTAAGCAATAATGATTTCGCGCAAGTTTAGAATTTTTAGAGAACAGGAATTATTTTTAGCGAAGAGATCCAGGTCTTGAACTTTTGTTTCTTTTGTTTCAAGACAAAAGAAATTATAACATAAAAAAAGCTGCCTCATCATGAAACAGCTTCTATATTTAGTCTATCTTATTTATTTCCCATCCTGAGCTCCAAACACCTTCTGCAGAATACTCGTAGTCCTCATAGCAGGCGTATTCCTGATTCCGCTTTCTTTATCGGCAACCATTTTGAAAACACCGTTGATGGTTTCTGTAGTAACATATTCGTTAAGATCAGTAGTTACAGCTTGTCCGGTAAACGTATTATATTTTGAAATCAGATTTTTCCAAAGGGTGTCAGCACCTACTTTACCTAAAGAAGCTTTTACTTTGGGCTGAAAGGCATTAAACAGCTGAGTCTGGGTTTTTCCCTGCAGATAACTTGTTGCAGCATTGTTACTGCCTAACAGGATGTTTTTGGCATCTGTAATCGTCATAGAAGTAATAGCATTTGTAAAAATAGGTGCAGCTTCTGTTACGGCATCTTCGGCAGCTCTGTTCAGTAATTTCACCCCTTCATCAGCAAGGCTTCCCATTCCGATGGAACGTAGCGTTGTATCGATCTTTCTTAATTTTTCTGGCATTAAAATCTTTACGGCTTCATTCTTGAAAAAACCATCCGTTACCGCCAGTTTTTTTACACCATCTGTTACTCCCATAGTTAAAGCTTCTTTTAATCCTGAAGAAATCTGACTGGAAGTAAGGTTTCCAATATTGGCAGATGAATTGCCTGAGGTGGTAGTGGTTGTCTTGGTAGAAGTTATTGTACCATTATTTTTTACTGGAACATTAAGATCTACACCAGTTTTATCTTTAACAGCAGATTTTATAATATCAAAAATTTGTGCCTGAGCTGATAAAGAAAATAATAAAGCGGCTGCCAGAAAAATGTTTTTTTTCATCCTATTTTTTTGCAAATTTAAACCTTTAATTTTTTTAAGTCGACTAAATTGATCAAAAAGCAAACCATAATATCCCATATTTAATAGAATAATATCTATATAGAATGATTGAAAAACTGTAAATTATTCATTTTACAAGAATCTAAACAATTAACGTATTTAATTTGTTTTTAAAAAGATTCAAAGAGTTTTGAAAAATAATTATCTTAGCTCAAACCTTAACCCCATCTCATGATACGGACTTTTCTAGTACTTTTTGTATTGATTTCAAACGTGATTTTTGCTCAAAATAAATTAAATCTAATCCCTTATCCTCAAAAAGTTCAACTTTTACAGGGTGAATTTGTAATCCCAAAAACTTTTGTATTAAGTGGTGATCTGCCAAAAGAGGAAACTGCCTATTTTAAAAACCGAATGGGTTCTCAGTCAGAATTTCAATATGCTCAGAAAGGTGGTGGAATTCATTTAACAAACTCTGTAATTCCTTCGCCTTCGGAAGCAGAAACTCAGCAGAAAAAAGAATATTATTCATTAGAAATCTCTCCAAAGCAAATCCATATTAAGTCTTATACGAAGCAAGGTTATTTTCTGGCTGTTCAAACTTTAATTCAGATTTTCCAACAATACAAAGAGAGTAAGAAAATACCAGCAATGAAGATTGAAGACCAGCCAAAATTTGCCTGGCGTGGAATGCACCTGGATGTTTGCCGTCACTTTTTTACAGTGGATGAAGTAAAACAATATATTGATTATCTGGCAATGTATAAGCTTAATACCTTTCATTGGCATTTAACGGATGATCAGGGATGGAGAATTGAAATCAAAAAATATCCGAAGCTTACCCAGATCGGCTCAAAACGCAAGGAATCCATGATTGGAGCTTATGTAGACAATACGTTTGATGGAAAACCTTACGGCCCTTATTTTTATACACAGGAACAAATAAAAGAAGTAGTAAAATACGCTCAGGACAGACATATTACTGTGGTCCCGGAAATTGAAATGCCGGGACATGCATTGGCCGCTTTATCAGCATACCCTGAACTGGCATGTACCAAAGGACCTTTTGAACCCGCTACGAAATGGGGCGTTTTTGATGATGTTTTCTGCCCGAAAGATGAAACCTTTGCTTTTCTTGAAAATGTTCTGGATGAGGTCATCAAATTATTCCCTTCCCGGTACATTCATATTGGCGGTGATGAGTGCCCGAAGACACGATGGAAGGAATGTGCGCACTGTCAGGAACTGATTAAGAAAAATAATCTGAAAGATGAACATGGTTTGCAAAGCTACTTTATTCATCGTATAGAAAAATATGTCAACAGCAAAGGCCGTAAAATTATTGGTTGGGACGAAATTTTAGAAGGCGGACTAGCTCCGAATGCAGCCGTAATGAGCTGGACGGGAGTGAATGGAGGTATTGAAGCCGCAAAATCAAAACATTTTGCGGTAATGACCCCAGGTGCCTACTGTTATTTTGACCACTATCAGGGAGATCCGCAATCTGAACCTAATGCTTTTGGAGGATTTACACCCCTGGAAAAAGTATACTCTTATAATCCTATCCCTTCTGAGCTTAATGCTGAGCAAGCCAAATTTATTATGGGAGTTCAGGCTAACCTGTGGACAGAATATATTTTAGATTTCAAACAGGTACAGTACATGATTTTTCCAAGATTAATGGCACTTTCTGAAGTGGGATGGGGAACATCAGATCCTAAAAATTATAAAGAATTCGAAAACAGGGTGATCAGTCAGTTTAAGGTTCTGGATGATATGAAAGTAAATTATGCAAGAAGTATTTACAACATCACCGGAAAAGTAATTCCTTCCAATAACGGAATTGCTTACGAGCTTTCCACTTCGCAAAATTCAAACGGCATCCGATATACGCTTGACGGAACAAATCCTTCCATCAATTCTAAAACGTATCAGAATGCAGTTCAGATACCTAATTCTTTAACAATTAAATCGGCCTATTTTGAAGACGGACAATTAAAGAGCGCTGTTTCATCACAGCAATTTACAATTTCAAAAACCACAGGGAAAAAAATAACATTAGAGCAGCAACCGAGTGAAAACTATTCTTTCGGAGGAGCTTTCACCTTAGTAGACGGTATTGTGGGAAATGTAAAACAGCTGGGCAAAACATGGCTGGGTTTTCAGGGAAAAGATGTGGTGGCAACCATAGATTTTGGTCAGAAAACAGCTTTTTCAGAAGTGTATTTCAATACCCTTGAGAACAAAGGAAGCTGGATTCATCTGGCCAAATCTGCTAAGATTTTTGTTTCCGATGATAACAGGAATTTTAAACTGATCAAAGAAATCGACACATCTGAAATTCAGAAAGCCAACGGAAAAATCAAAGTGAATGTAGGAACACAGAATGCAAAATATCTGAAAGTAACTATTGAAAATGCAGGTATTATTCCCGCAGGAAATCCCGGAGCAGATTCCAAAGCTTGGTTATTTGTTGATGAAATTGGCGTAAATTAGAATAAAAAATGCAGGACGACACCGTACTTTCTTCCGAATTCTCATCTTCACCGGAGCTGGTAGAAAAGCTGTATCAGTATGGTACAACAAAAAACTACCAGGAAGGAGATATCATATTAGATGAAAATGCTTCCATCCGTTCCATTCCTATTGTGATGAAAGGAATGCTGAAAGTGATCAGAACCGAAGAAGACGGACGTGAAATCTTATTATATTACATCAAAGCTGGGGAAAGCTGCATTATGTCTTTTCTGGGCGGCATGCACAATGAAAAAAGTATTGTAAAAGCTGAGATTGAAGAGGATGCTGAAATTCTTTTTTTACCTGTAGATAAAGTATCTTTATTCATCAAAGAACATCCTGAATGGCTGGATTATATTTTCAGATTGTATCATAAACGATTTGAAGAACTTTTGGATATCATCAATGCCATTGCTTTCAAAAAAGTAGACGAAAGGCTTCTCAATCTGCTGCAGAAAAAATCTGAACTGACCCGTTCTGAAACCATTCATACCACTCATGAACAACTGGCCAATGAGTTGGGAACCGTAAGGGTAGTGGTTTCAAGACTCCTCAAACAGCTGGAAGAAGATGGAAAACTCAAATTGGGTAGAAACAAAATCACTCTTTTGAAAACCCTGGACTCATAACCCTTACTTTACTTCAATCAAAGGTACTCATATTCCCCTCCTCCAGAGGGGTGGCAAAAATTCAAAGAATTTTTGACGGGGTGGTCAACCTGTCATTGCGAACCGTAGGTGAAGCAATCTCAAAAAAGATGAATTACTCTAAATTCTTTGTGTCATTTGTAAAACCATTAGTGTTCATTCATGTTAAAAAAGCTCCTTATGTAACAAAAGTAGCTGTAGACTTTCTTTCATCTTTCCATTTTTGCATCAGAATTAGTTGAATAAAAATGGAAATTATAGGATATACAGCAGCAATTTTAATTGGTGTTTCTCTAGGTTTAATAGGAGGTGGAGGAAGTATTCTCACGGTTCCTGTACTCGTTTATCTCTTTGGAATCGATGCTTTTCTGGCAACAGAATATTCACTCTTTGTAGTGGGGATTAGCAGTTTGGTAGGCTCCGTGTCATATTTTAAAAAGAGACTGGTCAATTTTAAAATGGCGCTGGTGTTCGGAATACCTTCGGTAATTTCTATTTTTCTGACAAGACAATATATTCTTCCTTTGATTCCTGAGGAAGTATTTCAAATACAGAACTTTATTATTACCAGGAACATTTTTTTATTATTGATTTTTGCCGGTTTAATGATCCTGGCTTCCTATAAAATGATCAAAAGTAATTCCTCAAAAGAATCTTTAGAAAGTACTGGAAACAATGCTTATCTGGCAGCCGGACAGGGCTCAATCGTCGGTATTTTAACCGGATTGGTGGGAGCAGGGGGCGGTTTTATGATTATTCCTGCACTAGTCAATCTTTTAAAAATTCCCATGAAGATGGCGATAGGAACTTCATTAGTTATTATTTCTATCAATTCTCTGATCGGCTTTTTTTCCTCTGTTAATCATGTGAAAATAGAATGGAAGTTTCTCATTTCTATTACAGCCATAGCCATAGCCGGAATTATAATAGGCTCACAATTATCCGGAAAGATTGACGGTAAAAAGCTCAAACCTGCATTCGGGTGGTTTATCCTGATCATGGGTATTTATATTATTACGAAGGAAATCTTCCTTTAATTTTCTTATGTAACAAAAGTAGCTGTACAGGAAAAAGGAATGCAGGAAATTTGTATCAGATAAAATAATCAAAAAATAAAATACAATGAAAATAGAACAGATTTATACAGGATGCCTCGCACAGGGTGCTTACTATATTACCTCAGCAGGAGAAGCTGTAATTATTGACCCTTTAAGAGAAACACAACCTTATATCAATAGACTGAAAGAAGATGGAGTAGAGCTAAAATACATTTTTGAAACCCACTTTCACGCAGATTTTGTAAGCGGGCACCTGGACTTAAGCGATAAAACGGGAGCTCCGATTGTTTATGGCCCGACAGCTCACCCTGAGTTTGATGCCATTATTGCAGAAGATCAGCAGATATTTGAAATAGGAAATATTAAAATCAAAGTTCTTCATACACCAGGACACACTCTTGAAAGTTCATGCTACCTGCTGATTGATGAAATTGGTAATGAAACCGCTCTTTTTAGTGGAGATACCTTATTCCTTGGGGATGTGGGACGTCCTGATCTGGCACAGAAAGGAGCTAATATGACTCAGGAAGAGCTGGCGGGACTTTTGTATGATAGTCTGTACCATAAGATTTTGCCATTAGATGATGGTATTACTGTTTATCCAGCTCATGGATCCGGTTCAGCCTGCGGTAAAAATATGCAGAAAGAAACCGTAGATACATTGGGAAACCAAAAAAGAACCAATTATGCTTTGAATCAAAAGGATAAACAGAGCTTTATACGAGAAGTAACAGATGGACTTTTACCTCCGCCGGCTTATTTCGGAATGAATGTAATGATGAATAAAAAAGGGTACAGCAGTTTTGATGAAGTTCTTTCGAAAGGATTGCACGCTCTTTCCCCGGAACAGTTTGAGGAAATTGCTGAGGCTTCAGGTGCTTTGATTTTAGATGTAAGATCCAACCGTGATTTTGCCAAAAGCTTTATCCCGCAGTCCATCAATATAGGTTTGGATGGTGATTTTGCTCCCTGGGTAGGTGCTTTAATTGCTGATGTAAACCAGCCTATTCTGCTCGTTACCGAAAAAGGATCTGAAGAAGAAACGGTAACCCGGTTGAGCAGGGTAGGATTTGATCATATTCTAGGTTTTTTGGATGGTGGTTTTGAAAGCTGGAAAAAAAGCGGAAAAGAAACGGACTTTGTCAACCGTATCTCTGCAGAACAGTTTGAAACTGAAATAAAAGAAAAAGAAGCTAAAATCATTGATATAAGAAAAGAAAGCGAATACCATGCAGAACATATTCATGAAGCATACAGTAAACCTCTGGCCTATATCAATGAATGGATTCATAAGATAGAACCAACAGAACATTTCTACATGCACTGTGGAAGCGGTTACAGAAGTACAATGGCAGCGAGTATTCTCCAGGCAAGAGGGTACAGAAACTTTTCAGAAATTGAAGGAGGTTTTAAAGCGATTGCCTCTACAGATATTCCCAAAAGCGATTTTGTATGTCAGACTAAAATTTTAAGTACATTAGATTAAAAATAAAAAAATGCTGGAGATTATAAAAGAACCCTGGCCGTGGTATATTGCCGGCCCGTTGATTGGACTTACCGTGCCTGCTTTACTGATAATGGGAAATAAATCCTTTGGAATCAGTTCCTCACTAAGGCATATCTGTGCCGCCTGTATCCCTGCCAATGTGAATTTTTTTAAATACGACTGGAAAAAAGAAGCCTGGAATCTGTTTTTTGTCCTGGGAATTTTCTTCGGAGGAATGGTTGCGGCCCATTTTTTAGTTAATCCCAATGAAGTAATCGTAAATCAGAACCTTAAAACTGAACTGGCAGGCTACGGAATTACAGATTACAGCAATCTGGTTCCGTTACAATTGATGAATTTCGAAAGCCTGTTGACTCTCAGAGGATTTATCATGATGGTTGTGGGAGGATTTTTGGTTGGTTTCGGAACAAGATATGCAGGAGGATGTACCAGCGGACATGCCATTATGGGGCTTTCCAACTTACAGTGGCCGTCTTTGGTGGCAACAGTCTGTTTCATGATCGGTGGATTTTTAATGGCAAATATTATTCTGCCTGTTATTCTGTCCCTGTAAATAATTTTAAAAAGAGAAGTTTACATTATGATAAAAGAAAAAGAACAAGATATACGTCATCAGGATGCTGTTTGTGTGAACGAAAGTATCCTTACTCACAAATGGTATCACAACCTGAAATACCTTGCTGCAGGAATTATTTTTGGAATTATTTTCGTAAAAGCAGAAGTGATCAGCTGGTTCAGGATACAGGAAATGTTCCGTCTTCAGTCTTTCCATATGTACGGAATCATTGGAAGTGCCGTATTGGTGGGAATGATTTCCGTAGGGCTGATTAAAAAATTCAATATAAAAACAATGTATGGAGAACCTATTACATTGACCCCTAAAAAGTTTAATAAAGGTCAGATTTACGGTGGATTGATTTTTGGCTTTGGGTGGGCAATTACAGGAGCATGCCCAGGTCCTCTGTTTGCTCAGATCGGAACAGGAGCTTTAGCAGTATCTGTTACCTTGCTGAGCGCTGTTGCCGGAACATGGGTATATGGCTATTTCAGAGATAAACTGCCTCATTGACACTTGATAAAAAAGACTGCAGATTATTTCTGCAGTCTCACAAGTATAAAAATTATGAATAAATGAAGTTCTCCGCACCTAAAGCCATATAAAGATTTATACGCTCTATTCTGTACTGAAGTTCCAGATTGATGAGGTTCATTTCATTTTTCAATAGGTCCCTTTGTTTACGGATCAGTACGAAACTGTTGCTGGTACCGACCTTTATTTGTTTTTCAGTAAGAGAAATATTATTTTTCAGTTCATTGACAGCGTTGGTTGTATACGTCATCTGCTTTTCAATAGAACGGAGATTGGCTAAAGAAGATTCCACTTCATTCAATGCATTCAGAACAGCTTTTGAATATTCTTCAACAACCTGCTTCTGCTGGGAGTTTTTTACTTCCACATTCTTTTTAAGCTTTCCACCGTTGAATAGGGGAGAAACCAATCCTCCGCCCACTTTCAACAAAGGGTTGGAAAATAAAGAATTAATGGCTTCCACATTACTTCCGGCACTGCCAAGAGAAGAGCTTATACTTAATGAAGGAAGTCTTGCCGCTTTAGCTTCCTGTACTTCATAAAATGCTTTTTCGATCTGAAAATGGCTTGCCTGTATGTCTGACCTGTTCTCAAGAAGCTCCAGAGGGAAAGATTCAGGAATATTACTCTTCACAGGAGTAAAGAAATTCTGGGTTGCCAGTTTTCCTTCCGGATATTTTCCGGTGAGAAGTTCCAGGGATCTTCTCGACTGCATATTGGCATTTTTAATCTTTTCAAGATAACCCTGCAGGGAAATAATTTCGGCAGAAATATTGGAAACATCGATAGCATTTGCCGTTCCTACTTTCTTTTGAATGATATAAAGCTTTTCCAGGTCTTTGGTCATCTGAATATAGCTTTCAATCTTATCTTCCTGAATGTTTCCTGCAATATTCAGAAAATAAGCTTTGGCAATCATCCCGGCAATAGACTGATGCAGCAGTGTATTCTGATGTTTTGCAGAAAAATAACTGCTGGTGCTGGCCATCTGTGAAGATTTATTCTTACCCCAAAGGTCAATTTCCCAATTGGCTTTTAATGCAAGACGTTGTACCTGGCTGCCACTGACCAGATTATTGGACGTGTTGGCAACAGCACTTACACTCGGATACAGGTCACTTCCGGCAATTTCCATTGCCAGCTCAACCTGATTAAGCTTTTCTCTGGCAATAATCAGATCCGCATTATACAACATGCCTTCATTAATCAGTGCTTCCAGTTGAGAAGTTTTAAGATCATTGATCCAGTCATAGGAAATTGATTTTGCATTTGCTTTTCTGTCAAAAATCCAGTCATCCGGTATTTGTAGATGAGAAGCAATTTCGCTCTTTTCTTTAAGCTGATCTATGTTTTCCTTTGTAGCTTCTTTATAACCGATGCATGAGCTTAAGCTTACAGCCAATACGCTCACTAAAATTAACTTTTTGTACATGTTAATGAAGTTTAGGAATCAGGAAGTTGATCTTACTGTTGATGCGAACCATTACTTTTCGGATAAGATGAAGAGGTTTTACATGATCAGAATAGATCACTGCTGCTCCTCTTGCTCCCACTGTGAGCTGTTTCTGACTGTCTTCCAGGATAAACTTGGCAATAAGCTTTCCATCGGTTTCCGGTAATTGTCTTGCCGTATCAGGAAGTCCGGCTGTAGTACCGTTTCCGCCCAGCATTCCTCCGGCATTATTCATAATCCCCTGGCTTGTAGCATCAATCACATATTCAAGTCTGGCTTTCACTACTTTTCCCGGTTCGGTTTTCAGAGCAAGTTCCACTTCATTTCCTTTTTGTACGGCTTCAAGCTCGTTCTGAGCAAAGAATCCAATGACTGACTGCTGTTTCTGAATCAGAACAAATGCAGATTTGAAGGGTGCCATAATTGCTCCTTCATTCAGTTGAACATTCGGAATCACACCATCGGTAGGTGCGAGGACAACGGTTTGGGAAAGATTCCATTTGGCCTGTTCCAGCTTAGCCTGGATCTCAGACACTGATGAGTTTTCGCCACCATAAGAAGCATTGGATTTTGTTTCCAGTGACTGCTGTTGTGACTGGGCAGCACTGATTCTGGATTGCAGATCACGTACATTGGTTATAGCCTGGTCCAGATCAAATTTGTTGGCTGCTCCTGCCTGTACCAGTTCTTGGTATTGAGAGACTCTTTTGCTGGCAAGATCAAGCTGCGACTGTAATGCCATAATATTTTTTCTTGATGCTGATATATCTGCATCATAAGAATGTACGGTAGCTTTCATACTGCTCAGTTTAGCTTCCAGTGATTTAATTTCCTGTAGATAAGGTTCTCTGTCAATTACAAATAGAGTATCTCCCTTTTTTACTTCCTGGTTGGTCTTCACATATACTTTCTTTACCTTTCCTAAAACCTGAGTAGTAATATCCACACTTCGGTTTACTACCTTTACATCAGAGGTAATGGGACAGAAATAATTTAAACTTAAGATCAAAGCGATAGATCCGAAAATAGGTAGTGAATATACTATTACCTGTGTGGTAAATGTCCATGGGATCAGTTTTAATTTTTTAATGAGAAGCCAGCATATTCCGGCATATATTGCGACTAGTAATTCCAGCATGTTTTTTAATTTTCGATGGGTTTAAATTCTTCTTCAGGTAAATCCTTGTTGTCTGTTTCTTCTTCAGTCGTCGTCTGGTTTCCATAGTTATAGTTGGCCCAGATTAAGGCAACCGGCCATAACAGACCACCAAAGATTAGAGAAAGAAGGCACATGCTTTTGATAGCATTCAGTTGAGGATGATTCTTCTTTTCTGCTACTTTTTCCGGATAAATATGAGCTTTCCAGAAGATATAAATTCCGGCAGCAGGCAGTACAAATAGGATAAGCCAGGACGCTCCGTCGGCTATTTTGTCTTCAATATTGCCTGTAGATGCCTGTACAAAATTGCATGCGAGTAACAGGCAGAGAATGGTGGTTATTCTTTGCATAAAATATAAAATGGTAATAAAATGTTGACTTAAGAAAATACAGATTCAGATCCGGAGGAATATCCGGACGATCATATTTTAATCCTGTTAAGATGTAAAGACTATTCTATACGGTGGAATGCTTTGAAGATGTTGATATTTTTTTTCATTTGGTTTTTTTATATGTGAAGAACAAGTTTTTGACCGGACAAAATTATACTGAATGGAACAATTAAAAGTATTCTTAAGTTATTTTTTTCCTTGATTCTTTTTTTTATTGTCGCGGGCCGTAATACGGGAAAGAGAGTTTGGAGTAATACCCAGAAAATTAGCAATATACTTTCTGTTTGCATTTTGACAGACAAACGGATGATTGTTCAGGAAATCTTCATAGCGGGAAAGCGGTGAGCTCCTGCAGAACTGCTCTGTACGGGCAGATAAGATGCTGATAATCTGTTTTAAAGATTTTAAATATAAATTGTAAATTCCTTTATGCTGAAATGCGATCTGCTCAAATTCGCCTTTATTAAAAAGAAAAATTTGAGAATCGATGACAGCTTGTATGGTATACTTTTTTGTACCTTCAGGGGAATAAGATTCCGGACTCTCCAGAAAGGCAACCTCTTTTTCTGAGGGCAGAAAAGTATTGATTTCAACTCCGTTTTCATCGTCAAAGAAAAATCTTAGCAGGCCGCCGGTCAATATAAATAAATGATTAAACGGCTGACCAGGCTCTAATAGTTTTTCTTTTTTTCGAAGAAGTTTGGGAGTACTGATGCCTGCAAGGATCTGGATTTCTTCATCCGATAATTCCTTAAAGCAATCCATTCTTCTAAATGTTTTAAACATAAATATTAATTAAAATAACCTTTATAAAAATAATAAAAAATAGCAAAGAAAAATAGTGAGAAAACGACACCATTTTCAATGGATTTTTTTAAGATATTTGCTTTGTATTAAATAATTCTTACATACAATGAACAATAACCGAAGAAGTTTTATCAAGAAACTGGGAATTGCAACCGCAGCACTTACCATTAACCCTTTGGAGCTAATGGCCGGAGAACTGCCTGAAAACAAAAAAATCATCAACAAACCTATCGTACTTTCCACCTGGAATTTTGGATTAAAAGCCAATGAAGAAGCATGGACTATCCTTGGAAAAGGAGGACGAGCTTTGGATGCGGTAGAAAAAGGAGTACGTCTCGTAGAATTAGATCCAAAAGAAAGAAGTGTTGGATATGGAGGACGTCCGGACAGAGATGGTACAGTGACACTTGATGCCTGCATCATGGATGAGAATTATAATATCGGTTCTGTAGCATGTCTGGAACATGTTAAAAACCCCATTTCGGTTGCCAGAGCTGTCATGGAAAAAACACCCCACGTTATGCTGGTAGGTGACGGAGCATTACAGTTTGCCCTTTCACAAGGTTTTAAAAAAGAAAATCTTCTCACTCCGGAATCAGAAAAAGAATGGAAAGAATGGTTAAAAACCAGCCAGTATAAGCCCATTGCCAATATTGAAAACCACGATACCATAGGAATGATCGCCTTGGATGCACAGGGGAACCTTTCCGGAGCCTGTACTACCAGCGGAATGGCTTTCAAAATGCACGGCAGAGTAGGAGATTCCCCCATTATCGGAGCAGGTTTGTTTGTAGATAATGAAGTGGGGGCAGCTACAGCAACGGGCCACGGTGAAGAGGTCATAAGAACAGTAGGAACGCACCTGGTGGTTGAGTTGATGAGACAGGGCAGAAATCCACAGGAAGCCTGTAAAGAAGCCGTGGACAGAATTGTAAAAATCAATCAGCGAAGAAACAAAAATCTGAAAGATATTCAGGTAGGTTTTATTGCCATCAATAAACAGGGAGAATATGGATCTTACTGTATTCAGGACGGATTCAACTTTGCCGTGCATGATCAGAAAGGAAACCGCCTTGAAACTCCCGAATTTGCTTTGAAATAATTAAAAATTCAATAGGAATGGGCTATAATCCTGAGCATAGACGAAGGAAGCCCATGTAAACAAATAAAAGATACCCATTGGCTTTAGCCAAAACATAAAAACAAATATGAAAAGAACGATCGTCGCTTCCTTATTTCTTATTATTGCCTGCAAGGAAGAAAAGAAGGAGATAAAAACAGATGCCCAATCAGTACAGACAGAAGAAAAAGTAGTTTTGCATAATGAGCCCAATGAAGCTGAAGCTGCTAAAAAATGGTTGGAAAAAAGTATTGTCGATTATTTTAAAGCAGACATCGGAAGTGAAGAAAAGAATATGCGGAAAATCACAACCAAAGACTACTTCGATTATAAAATGGATGCGATGAATGTTGATCTGGATGTTGATGGAAGTCTTACCGATAAAGAATTTCAGGATAAATGGAAAACCAGATTTGATGTAAGTAAAGCAGGTGTTGGAGCGGGCTTCCTGATTACAGCACAGGACTGGGATAAAATTGAAGTTGGAAGCTGTGATTTAGAACTCTCCTCAAAAGATGAATATCTATTCAATGTAGTGCTGACAGACAAAAATTTTAAAGCAGAATATCCGTCAGTAATAAAAGTAGTAAAAGAAAACGGTTCCTTTCTGATTGCAGATGTACTGCAGGACGAACCAAAGTCAAATTAAATAGATACAATACAATGTCAAAAATAGAAATAGCTTGTTTTAATCCTGAATCAGCGATCATTGCTTTTGAAAATGGGGCAGACAGAATAGAATTATGTGATGGCCTGAGTGAAGGTGGAACTACTCCGGACTTCGAAACCATGAAAAAACTTCGTGAAAAAATTACAATCCCTATGTTTGTAATGATCCGTCCCAGAGGAGGTGATTTCACGTATTCGGATTCAGAATTTGAGCAGATGAAAAACGATTTGATTCAATTAAAATCCTTACAGGCAGATGGTTTTGTTTTCGGTATTCTGGATGAAAATGATGAGGTTAATATTGAACAGAATAAAGCCTTAGTAGAATTGGCAGCGCCACTTCCATGTACTTTTCACCGTGCTTTTGATCGTGCTGCGAGTCTGGAAGAATCGTTGGAAAAAGTAATTGAATGTGGTTTTACCACCATTCTTACTTCCGGCCAGAAACCAAATGTATCTGATGGAAAAGAAAACCTTAAGAAACTGGTTGAGCTCTCCGATGGAAGAATAGAAATCCTTGTAGGAGGCGGACTTCGCTCATCCAATATTGAAGAGATAAGAACAATTACCAATGCGGGTTACTTCCATTCTTCAGCCATTACGGATGGTGGTGCTTTTGCCAACGCGGATGAAATGGCTGCGTTGAAGAATAAATAATATAGTTGTATTTTGGCAGTTGTTTAAACGCAAAGTTTAAAATGAAATTGTAGTATAATTTGAGGAAGCAAAGATGTGGCAAAGCCACTGACTAAGCTTAAGAATAAATACATTTGCTTCATCCAATCGATTGAAAATCGATTCTTTCTCAGCTCGCTTAAATATTGCATAACGTAAATAAATACTTTGCGTTTAAATAAAATAATTAAAATAAAAAAACACAAATGAATGACCGAAAACGAATTATCTTACAAAATAATAGGAGCTGCTATAGAGGTACATAAAAACTTAGGAGTGGGTTTATTAGAAAATGCATATGAAACAGCTTTAGCTTATGAATTAAAGATGCAGGGACTTAATGTTAAACAACAGTTATCCTTGCCTTTAAAGTATAAAGAAGTGTTTATAGAAAATGCATACAGAATCGATTTGGTTGTAGAAGATAAAGTTATTGTAGAAGTTAAATCTGTGCTGGAGTTACACCCTATTTTTCACTCACAGGTGTTGACGTATCTAAAACAGACTAATATAAAATTGGGATTACTTATTAATTTTAATAATGAACTTATTAAGTACGGAATCCATAGAATTGTAAACAAATTTATTGATGAATAGAACGATCCTTTTTGCTTTTCTTTTCACACAGAATATCCTTTTTGCACAGTTTTCCCAAAGGAGCTTGTCTTCAGAGAACTGGCAGTTTAAAAATTCAAAAGATCAAAACTGGCTTCCTGCGAAAGTTCCGGGAACCGTTCATCTGGATTTGATGGAGAATAAGATCATTTCTGATCCTTTTAAAGATGAAAATGAAAAGAAAGTACAATGGATTGAAAATGAAGACTGGGATTATCAGACAGCATTTACAGTTTCCTCTCGGGATTTAAAGAACGATAATATTGACCTTGTTTTTAACGGATTGGATACATTTTCTGAAATCTACCTTAATGGTCAGCTGCTGAAGAAAACAGACAATATGTTCAGGAAATGGAATATTCCTGTGAAACAATATCTAAAACCGGGTAATAATGTATTGCAGATTAAGTTTCAATCTGCTGTCAATACCGGAAAAGAACTTGCTAAAAAAGTTCCGTTTACCATGCCGGAATCCCCAAGAAGCTTTGTAAGAAAAGCACAGTATCAGTTCGGATGGGATTGGGGGCCGAGACTGGTTACGGCAGGAATATGGAAAGACGTTCAGCTTGAATTCTGGAATAATGCTAAAATTATTACGGTCAAAGATATTCAGAAGAGAGTTTCTGACACTTCCAATGATCTACGTTTCGACGTAGAAATTTATGCTCAGAATGCCGGTGATTATATCTTGGATCTAAATAAAATTCACAAAAAAGTATCTTTAAAAAAAGGAAGCAATACAATATCGGTTGCTTACAAAACAGCCGGAATGAAGCTCTGGCAACCAAACGGACGCGGTGAAGCTCACCTCTACGATTTCGAGGTAAAGCTTTCCAAAGATCAGAAAAATATTGATGCTAAGAATATCAGGATAGGATTAAGAACCGTAGAATTGATTCAGGAAAAAGATGAAAAAGGAAAATCATTCTATTTTAAGGTAAATGGGCAGCCATTGTACATCAAAGGAACCAACTGGATTCCGGGCGATAGTTTTTCACCAAGAATGACCAGGGAAAAATATCAGAAACTGATCAAAGATACAAAGGACGCTAATATGAATATGATCCGCATCTGGGGTGGCGGTATTTACGAAGATGAAGAATTTTACAAAGCCTGTGATGAAAACGGAATCCTGGTCTGGCAGGACTTTATGTTTGCAGGAAGTTTTTACCCTGCGGATGAAGCATTTTTAAACAATGTAAAAAAAGAAGTAAAAGATCAGGTGAACAGACTTCAGAATCATCCGTCCATTGCTTTGTGGTGCGGAAATAATGAAATTGATGAAGCCATTGTCAACTGGGGCTATCAGAAACAGTTCAAATATTCAAAAAATGATTCTCTTCAGGTGTGGAAAGACTATAAAAAGCTTTTCCATGAGGTAATTCCCAATGCATTGGCAGAAAACCTGAAGTCTGAGAAAAATATATATTGGCCGAGTTCTCCATCCATTGGTTGGGGACATAAAGAAAGCCTTACAGAAGGAGACTCTCACTATTGGGGCGTTTGGTGGGGTGAGCAGCCCTTTGAAATTTACAATGAAAAAGTAGGACGCTTCATGTCTGAATATGGCTTTCAGGGTACACCTAGCCTTGAAACGACAAAATCAATGTTTTCCGGAACGCCGGATTTGAGCCTTCAGAATCCAACTATCAAAGCTCATGAAAAGCATGCCCGCGGCTGGGATATTATCAATGAATACCTGAAGCGTGATTATAAAATTCCTACGGATTTTATACAATACAATTATGTTTCACAGCTTTTACAGGCAAGAGGAATGCAGATTGCGATTGAAGCCCACCGTAGGGCAAAACCTTATAATATGGGAACGCTGTATTGGCAGCTCAACGATTGCTGGCCGGTAGTTTCATGGTCTTCCATTGATTATCTCGGAAACTGGAAAGCCTTCCATTATCAGGCGAAAAGAAGCTTTGAACCTGTGTTGGTATCAATTGCTGAAACCGATAAAAGCTATGACGTTTATCTGATAAGTGACCTTATGAAAGAGTTGAAACTTGATACGAAGTTTGAACTCATTGATTTTAAAGGAAAAACACTTTGGAAAAGCAATCAGTCAGAGATTGTAAATGACGATGTAAGTAAGAAAATCAGAAGTATAAATAAATCAGAATTGGCACAGTTTAATCTGTCTGAAGCCGTTTTAAAGATCAGCTCCGAAAAGGATGTAACATTTCAAAAACTGTTCTTTTTTAATAAACCAAAAGACCTCAAACTTTCAAAACCTGAGATTAAGATCAGAAAATTATCATCCACTGAAATTGAAATATCAACAGATGTCCTTGCAAAAGATATTTATTTGATTGGAGATACTCATTTCAGTGATAATTTCTTTGATCTCTTGCCGGGAACCTCAAAAAGAATTACCCTTTCAAAACCTTTGGAAAAAATTGAAGTAATGAGTCTTTGGGATGTGATGAAGGAGTAATAGGTCAATTGTAATTGATAATATGAAAAAAAACTCTTAAGAAGTCAGCCGCCAACCCTTGACAAGGGTTATAAATTTCCGGCAGGTAGATCTCTAAACCTTATAGGTTTTGAAAACCTATAAGGTTTAATACTGAAAAACTTCATTAGAAATTCTACCAAAAAAAATATAAATTTTACCCTTCCAACTCAAAAATCAGCCGTAAATTTGCCCTATATTTTATTACAGTTATGGTAAATTTTGTTCTGATTGCAGTGTGTATCATTGCAGGAATGGTATTCAAAGCAACAAAATCTATCCACCCCGATGCTCATAAAGGCATCAATACCTGGATTCTTTATCTTGCTCTTCCGGCAGTTTCGTTTAAATATCTGCCCAAAGTAAAATGGACAACAGAAATGCTGTTCCCGATTGCAGCCACATTTTTAATTTCGGTGTTCTGCTTTTTCTTTATGATGTTTTACAGTAAAAGCAGGGGATATTCAAGAAGGTCCAGAAGCACGTTGGAATTAGCAAGCGGGTATAGTAATACTTCATTTATCGGATTTCCCTTAATCAGTGCCTTTTATGGCGAAGGGCTTCTGAGTATTGCGATTATCTGTGATCAGACCATGTTTTTTGCCCTTTCCACGCTCGGAATTATTGCTGCCGTAAAAGGAGGCAGTAAATCCGGAAAAGTAAGTGCAATATTCATTTTAAAAAGACTCATTACATTCCCTCCATTAATTGGCTGTATATCTGCTTTGGTATTGTCTCAGTTCATTGACTTTACCGTTGCGGAACCTTTCTTTGATAAGCTGGCAGCAACGGTAAGTCCGTTAGCTCTGTTTTCAGTCGGGTTACAGTTGAAATTCAACGGATGGAAAAAACTGATTCCTCAAATGTCTATGTCCATGCTTTATAAATTGATCCTGGCACCTGCAATTGTTCTGGGCATGGCTTTATTATTGGGAATTAAAGGGAATGTGGCAAAAATTACAGTATTTGAAGCGGCTATGCCAACATTGGTAACTTCCAGTATCATAGCAGAACAGTTCAGGCTGAATACAAAACTGACCAATCTGATTATCGGCGTCAGTATTATAGTAGGATTTTTCACTTCTGCATTCTGGTATCAGATTACAGAACTTCTCTTTTAATGATGAGTCATCGTTTATTAATATGAACGGAGGGATATCTTTGCTGAGTGGAACGCCCTTGCGCACGAATTACAACGATTCATCTAATCTTTTGCGGACATTGCGTTTAATCCATGTTTTGACTAAAGTAGATCGGGATTTTGATTATTAATTAAACGGGCTTCCTTCTTGAACTAACGTTCGTAACCTTTCTGGTTATGCTTAGGATGATAGTCTGTTCTTATTGAATTTTTTCTGACAAGGGTTGCAGGCACTGTTAAATAGCACGAAAGAACTACTGTAAAGTTGCAGTTCTCTCAGGAAAAATCTAATTTTACACTTTAAATATTTCCCTTGCAATACGCTCAAATTGTCTTACCCCTAAACCTGAAAGGATCTTTCACTTATAAAGTTCCCGAAGAAATGATGTCTGAAATCCAGCCCGGAATGCGTGTTCTGGTACCGTTTGGCGGAAAAAAGATCTATACGGGAATTGTATTTGAGCTTCATGATAATGCTCCGGAAAACTTTGTGGCCAAAGAAGTTATCAGCATGCTGGATGATCAGCCGATTCTGCCTCAGGAACAGATTGATTTCTGGAACTGGCTGTCAGAATACTACTTGTGCAGTCTTGGGGAAATCTACAGGTTTTCATTTCCTTCTTCTTTAAAACTGGAAAGTGAAACGTATTTAAAATTAAAACCAGGAGCTGTTGTTGACTTTGAAAATCTGGATGTTAACGAAATGTATCTGGTTCAGGCACTGGAAGTTCGACAACTGATCAATCTGACGGATATTGAAGCATTTATTCCTAAAAAAGATATCATCAAAACCATCAATTCATTGATTGATCTTCAGTATATTGAAATTGATGAGAAAATTGCAGAAAAATATAAAGCTAAAGAAGTGGCTTATGTAAGAATTAATGATGAGGTTCTGGCCAATCGGAATCTTACGGATATTCTTTTAAAACTGAACAGAGCACAAAAGCAGAAAGATCTTTTCCTGCTTATTCTGGAAAAACAGACGGAAAATCCTGATGTTCCCATCAAAAAATCTGAACTGTTTGAGGACGGTTATTTTGGAAGTTCCCACTTCAAACCTTTGGCGGATAAAGGTCTTGTGGAAGAATACTTCATGCAGAAAGACAGAATTGAAAGCTATGAAGGAGAAATTGAGGAGCTTGAAGAACTTTCCGAACAGCAGAAAACAGCAAAATCTGAAATTGATGAAGCTTTTGAAGAAGGGAAAAATGTTCTGCTTCATGGTGTTACTTCATCCGGGAAAACCCATATTTATTTAGAAAAAATAGATGAATGCATCCGCGACGGAAAGAATGTTCTGTTTTTACTTCCCGAGATTTCACTGACCAAGCAGATTACCCAAAGATTAGAGAAAAAATATGGCAGACAGCTCGGTTTTTATCACCAGAAACTGACTGATTTTGAAAGAGTGGAAGTATGGAGAAGAATTAAGCAAAATGATATCCGCATTCTGATCGGAACCCGTAATGCTTTGTTTTTACCTTACCGGAACCTGGGCCTTATCGTAGTAGATGAGGAACATGATTCTGCGTACAGACCAAGAGAGGTTTCTCCTTATTTTAATGCTAAAGATGCGTCTCTGGTGTTAGGAAAGATGTATAAGGCCGGAGTTATTCTGGGGTCGGCTACTCCTTCTGTCGAAAGCTACTACAGCGCTCGGAAAGATAAAATGAACTATGTTTTTCTGAATGAAAGATTCGGAAATGTTAATCTGCCGGAATATGAACTGATCAATTTCAAAGAAGCCCAGGAATCTAAAAAGGTTTCCGGAAACTTCTCTTTGAAACTCATTGAGGAGATTAAGAAAACAGTGGATGAAAAAAATCAGGCCATTGTTCTCCATAACCGTCGTGGTTATTCAAACGTTATAGAATGTGAGAGCTGCGGCTATGTGAATTACTGTTCCAATTGTGATGTGGTCATGACGTATCACAAAGCGGCAAATGAAATGAAATGCCACTACTGCGGACAAAGAGCTTCAAAACCGAAGACCTGCCCGAAATGCAATTCTGAAAAGCTGAATGAAAGAGGAGTGGGCGTAGAGCAGATTCACGAAGAAGTTACCAGGCTGTTCCCTGAAAATGAAGTTGACAGAATGGATGTAGATTCTATGCGTAAGAAATTTGCTTACGAAAAACTCTATGAAAAGATTGAAGACGGAGAAACAGATATTATTGTAGGAACTCAAATGATTTCCAAGGGACTGGATTTTGATCATATTGAACTCGTTACCATTCCAAAAGCGGATTCCTTATTATATGTACAGGATTTCAGAGCAGAAGAAAGAGCTTATCAGCTGATCACACAGGTTTCAGGAAGGGCCGGAAGGGTTTCCGGAAAAGGAAGAATCCTTATTCAGACCTTTAATCCTGATCACTCTGTATTTCAACTGATCAAGATGAATAATCCTGCAAAGATCTATAAATATATTCTTACAGAACGTCAGAAGTTTCATTATCCACCTTTCACCAAGCTGATCATGATTGAGCTGAAACATAGGAGAGAGGATAAAGTCGACCGTGCTTCTCAGTTTCTGGGTTCTATCCTCAGAAAATATCTTCCTGAAGAATGTGTTTTAGGTCCGGAAAGAGCACAGATTGCAAAACTGAATAACTTCTATCAGTTCCAGATTATGCTTAAGCTTCCCCGTGGCAAAAACTATGACAAATTCAAAAATATGGTTTTGATAAGTTTGAAAGAATTCGATGAAATCACTGCATATCAAAGCATTAAAAAAGATGTTTTTGTTGATTTTTAACAATTTTTAACAAACTTTACACTCTTTTATAAGGGGTCGGTGATCCGTTATATAACAATAATTTCTACTTTTGGACGTTGATTAAGTGTTTGGCTCTTTACCGAATGATTTAACCTTTCATTTTTTATAGAGTCAAAACTACAGAACAAAAAGAAGATAGATGGTAAATTTCAGAAAATATATTTCAAGTACGGCGGTGTTGGCTTCTGGTCTTTTCCTGGCTCAATCTACCGTTTCTACCGTTCTCTATTCCCAGAATTATGACAATCAGAAAAGCAGTTTAAATCTGCCTTCACCCGTTAGCACGATGGTGGAGAAAACTGTTTTGTCAGCAAAAGAACTGGTAGACATTAATGTAAACACAATGATGGCGGATCCTGTGCTGAAAAATGCAACCTGGGGATTCGTAGTGTATGACCCGAAAACGAAGAAGGTCATCTCTTCGTACAACGAAAATACTCCTTTAGTACCTGCTTCCACTACCAAATTACTGACAACGGAAACCGCATTAAACATGTTGGGTGAAAATTACCGTTGGATGACTCAGCTGGAGTACTCAGGTACTATAGATGAAAACGGAGTTTTGAATGGAAATCTTTATGTAATAGGAAGTGGAGACCCTTCTTTGGGAACAAACAAAGCAGGTGCAGCATCTTATAGAGATATTATTTCAGATTTTGTAGGTGGCGTTTCAAGAGAGGGAATCAAAAAGGTAAATGGTGATATTATCATTCAGACAGCGCTTTTCAAAGGCAATATTTCAGTGCTTCCGGAAAATGTTGTATGGTTGGAAAACAATAATTATTATTTGCCTGCAGGAAGTACCCGAGATATCAACCCGGCCAACGAAAAACTGATCGTTAAAAAAGGGGGTTTCTCTACAGAAAAGAAATTTTTCTACGTTTCCCCTTACAATCATCAGATGGTATATGCTGATAAATACGAAGGAAACGGAGTTTTAACAACCAAACTTCCTGATGCACCGGCTTATCTTGCCAACTCTTTCAGAACAACATTGGTAAAAAGCGGAATTCCTGTTACAGGAAAAGTAACTCCGAAAATGACCGATGCAGCACCGGAAGGCAGAAAAATGCTTTCAGCATATAAATCTCCCACTTTAAATGATATTATTTATTATACCAATCAGCACAGTGATAACTCATTGGCAGAAGCGTTGCTGAGAACCGTAGGATATCAGAAAATGGGTGACCAGACCTCAGAATCGGGAAGAATAGTGGTAACTAACCACCTGAAAGATGCAGGTTTTGATATGACCGGACTTAACTATATTGACGGGAGCGGACTTTCAAGAAGTAATAACGTAACCCCTATTTCTCAGGTGAAGTTTCTTACTTCTCTGATGGATCAGAAGTACTACAGATCTTATCTGACTTCTCTGCCAATCGGCGGACAATCCGGAACATTAAAAAGAATGTTCAATGCAGGAGGGAACGGACAGGTTTTTGCTAAAACAGGAACTCTGAATAAAGTAAAAACATTAGCCGGTTATCTGAAAACCAATTCAGGAAAAACATTGGTTTTTTCTTTAATGGTAAATAACTATTCCGGATCGGTAGATATGGTGAAGAAAAGAATGGAAAAAATTCTGGAACCCGCACTGGATTTGTAAATTTTTTTTATTTTATATATTATAACAGCCTTTTAATCATGGATTAAAAGGTTTTTTTTATATTTGATTAAATTTTTCTAAACATGACAAAATTGTACCTTTTGGTGTTGGGATTTTTATTATCTCAGCAATTTTATGGCCAGAAGCAACGGCAGAATACGGATATGAAAGGATTAATCGAAAAAGAGAAAAAATCCTTCACCCAAAAGATGAATATCGGGAATATCAATCCCAATACCCTGAATTACGACTTACAGTATCAGAGAATGGACGTCAGCCTGGATCCTGCGGTATATAATATTTCAGGTTCGGTAACTTCACATTTTAAACCTACACAAAGTATGGGAAGCATTTATTTTGATCTTTCCAATTCATTAACGGTTTCTCAGGTGAAATACCATGGGACTAACATTACAAGCTTTCAGCAGCTTCCTTCAAAAGAACTGAAAATTGATTTTCCTGCTTCCATTCCTGCCAATACATTAGATTCTCTTACGATTTATTATGCAGGAGCACCGTCTACAAGTAATGATGCTTTCAAAACTGCTCTTCAAAGCGGAACTCCGGTACTTTCTACTTTGAACGAACCTTATGGCGCTCAGGACTGGTTTCCGACAAAGCAAAGTTTAAATGATAAAATTGAAAGATTTGATTTTAAAATTACCACTCCATCCAATTATAGTGTAGCTGCCAACGGAAAGCTGATGTCTGAAACTTTTCCTACAGGAAGTACCAAACTTACTTTCTGGAGAACGATGTATCCTACACCGGCTTATCTGATCGCGCTGTCCATTACCAATTTTGTTAAGCTTAATGATACCATCGGAAATCCTCCTTTTCCTTTTGTGAATTATATTTATCCGTCTACAAATTCAAATGCCACCAGTATAGCCAATATTAACTGGACAAAGCAGGTGATGAATACTTTTGAAACCTATTTTGGTTCTTATCCTTTCCGTAATGAAAAATACGGACACATGGAATTTATGTATGGTGGAGGAATGGAACATCAAACGATGTCTTCTATGGGAGGATGGAGCAAACAGCTGATTGCGCATGAGCTTACTCACCAATGGTTTGGTGACAAGGTGACCTGTGGCGCATGGAATGATATCTGGCTGAATGAAGGTTTTGCAACTTTTGGAGAACATCTTGCCAACGAAAAGCTATTGATGACCAGCACAGAATTTCTGAATTACTTACAAGGTCAGTCCAGCTACATTACTGCAAGTACAACAGGAAGTGTATATGTGCCGGATTCCGGACTTTCCAGCATCAATAGAATATTCGACAGCAGATTGTCTTACGCTAAAGGAGGATATGTACTGAGAATGCTGAAGTGGATCTTAGGTGATGCTGCATTTTATCAGGCACTTAAAGATTATCATGCGAGACCGAACCTGGCATACAACTATGTGCGTACAGCTGATTTTAATGCTTCTTTGCTTCAGTCTACAGGAACAGACTTTACGGAATTTTTCAATGACTGGGTGTATGGCGAGGGATATCCTACTTACACCATCAAGTGGATGCAGGGCGGAAATCAGGCTTTATTTAAAGTTTCTCAGACACAAAGCAGTGCTAATGTTAGCTTTTTTGAAATGCCTTTACCCATTAAAGTGACAGGAACTGCAGGCCAGACTGCTTATTTTGTCCTTAATAATACATCCAATAATCAAAGCTTTTTACAGTCGGTAACATTTCCTATTGCAAGTGTTCAGTTTAATTATGAATACCAGATTCTTGAGAAAAACTCCACGGTTGTTCAGGATAATACGTTAAGTGTTTCTTCTGTTGAGAAAGATGGTTTTGGCTTGTATCCGAATCCTGCAAAAAATGAAATTAATCTGAAAGGTATTAATAAAGCAGTAGATTTTACAATTCACGCAATAGATGGAAAACTGGTTGGAAAAGGAATTTATCAGCCGGGTAAAGCGATTGGAATAGCAGAATTGGTTCCGGGAGCTTATTTTATTACTATTGATGAAAAGAATATTAAATTTATCAAACACTAAAAAACAAAAGGTAAAGTACAAAAAATTACATTTACCCAAAACAATCATACTATACCAAAGAAGCTTTCAGATTTGAAAGCTTCTTTGTTTTCTTGCAGCTCTGGCACCTCGTTTTCTGGCTGTTTTCACTTTGTATTCAAACCATTTTTCTTTGAATATTTTACGCATCAGATTATCAAAATGTCTTGTGATGACTAAATTTTTGAAGCCACGCCATTTTTCAAGCGGACTTGACGGAAGTGCCCTTACTGATATGGAATAACCTTCTGTATCATATTGAATATAATGCCACCAGCCGGAAGGGATATAAAGCGTTTCTCCGGGTTGGATGACCGCTTCATACCCATTTAAATAAAGCAGCGCCGGATATTTTCTGTAATCAGGGTTTTTAATCTGAGCCAGACTGTGGAAGTTGTAGGGGAGTTTATACATGAAGTCGGACTGTTCCCAAGGAAAAAGCCATATTCTTTTGATTCCCTGAAACTGTGTGATAAAAACATGAGACATGTCAATATCAATATGATTTCTGGTGACAGATCCTTCCCCTCCAAAAAACATAAAGGGCAGCCATTTCAGTATTTTGCCATTTGTGACATCATTGTAGATGAGATCATTCTTTAATTCTGGTTTTATTTTCAATAAATTAAATAAAAAAAGTCTGTGTTCGGTAGGAGCTGACTGAATCAGATCCAGATATTCCGAAAACGTAGTCTGTGCAATGGGGTCACTTGCCACCCTGTCCAGAGAATCAAGCTCACTGCCGTAGATATTCACCCTATGATCTCCTGCAATTTCTTTGAAATAGTCATAATTCCACTTTTTGAAAGCGGGACTTTCAGGATGAACAAAGTCTTCAATAATAACTGGAACTCCCGGCTTCATATGGTTGTTGATAAAGGTTTCTGAACTGGTCGTCTTTATTTTTTGTACCGGCTTTAATCTCATACGCTCGAATTTTAAGCAAATATAAATATTATCCTACTAAATTTGTAGACTAATAGTGTTAAAAGTGAAAGCCCTGTCATTTTTTTAGAATTAAACTTATAAAAGGTTTTATTTTACTGCCTTTTTAGTAAATTAGCACATCTAAAAAATTACTAAAAATGATCTCTGAAAAATACCTTCAACATTTACAGAACGAACTTCAGAATATTGAGAATGACGGACTTTACAAAAGAGAAAGAATCATCACTTCTCAACAGAGTGCAGAAATAGAAGCTAATGGAAAAAAGCTTTTGAACTTCTGTGCCAACAATTATCTGGGATTATCCAACCATCCGGAAGTGATGAAAGCTTCTCAGGATATGATTCAGTCTCACGGATATGGAATGTCTTCTGTTCGTTTCATTTGTGGAACACAGGATATTCACAAGGATTTGGAGAAAAAAATTGCTGATTTCTTAGGTCTTGAAGACACAATCCTTTACGCAGCTGCATTTGATGCCAACGGAGGTGTTTTTGAACCTCTGTTTACAGAAGAAGATGCTATTATTTCAGATGAACTGAACCACGCATCAATCATTGATGGTGTTCGTTTGTGTAAAGCAGCGAGATACAGATATAAAAACAATAATATGGCGGATCTGGAAGCTCAGCTGATTGCCGCTTCTGAAAAAAATCACCGTTTCAAAATTATCGTTACTGATGGAGTATTTTCAATGGACGGTATTGTTGCAGACTTAAAAGGAGTTTGTGACCTTGCCGATAAATATGATGCTTTGGTAATGGTGGACGACTCTCACGCAACAGGTTTCATCGGGAAAACAGGCCGTGGAACTCACGAAGCTAATGAAGTAATGGGTAGAGTAGATATCATCACTTCTACCTTAGGAAAAGCTTTAGGAGGGGCGTTAGGAGGTTTTACTTCCGGTAAGAAAGAGATCATTGATATGCTGAGACAGCGTTCAAGACCTTATTTATTCTCTAACTCTTTAGCACCAGGAATTGTAGGGGCGGCATTAAGAGTTTTGGATATGATTTCTGATGATACTTCTCTTCGTGATAAAGTAATGGAAAATGCAGAATACTTCAGAACGGAAATGAAAGCAAAAGGTTTCGATATTCCTGAAGGTGATGCTGCTATTGTTCCGGTAATGCTTTACGATGCACCACTTTCCCAGAAAATGGCAGAAAAGCTTATGGATGAAGGAATCTACGTAATCGGATTCTTCTATCCTGTAGTACCGAAAGGAAAAGCAAGAATCAGAGTACAGTTATCTGCGGCTCATACCAGAGAACATTTGGATAAAGCCATTGCTGCTTTTGAAAAGGTTGGAAAAGAATTAGGAGTTATTTCTTAAGATAAAAAAGTTCTACGTTTGTAGAATAAAAAACAGGATTTCTTATTTAGAGAAATCCTGTTTTTTTATGAAAAAAAATATTCAGTGCTCTATTTTTTGTAATTAAATGAATGCTATTGCTGAATAAATGATAATATAATATATTTGGATCACTAATTCTAATAGCCGTTTTGTGAAAAAATATTTACTTCTTTTTGCTTTTTTTAGCTTTTTCAATACAATTTATGCTCAATCTAATGATTACAAATCCATACTTACTGTAAGTGCTTTTGCTCCTTTTCGTGATCAACGCTATAATATAGGGTATATGCAGAAAATAAATGAAAGATGGTGGGTGGGAAGCGAATTGGCCTATGGAACTGACAAAATAACTCCTGTAGATACTGGCAATTTTGAAGGGGAAAACAGGGTTTTTGAAATAAGGCCTGAAGTTTTTTACAGTCTGGCACCTCAATCAAGATTAAAGCATTTTGTATCAGCAGAAGTTTTCTATTTAAATCAGACAGGGAAAAATATTTCAGGAAAATATTATGACGAAAATGATGTTTATTATTCCTTTAGTTCAGCAGATTATAAAAGAACCAAATATGGATTAAATATCAACTACAGCATTTTGCTTCATAAAGAGTCTTCCTGGTTTGGCTTTATGCCTAAAATTGGCTTTGGTATCAGACAAAAAAATGTTTCCTATACTAATATGACAGGAAAGGCAGAAGAGTATGCTCCTGTAGATGGTCTTCCTTTTGATTATCATTCCAATCGGCAAGGCTCCAATTTGGGTTTCAATTTTAATGTTGATATGAAATTCATTTTCAAATTCTAAAAAATATTGAATCTTTATTATTTTAAGCTAAAGATTTTAGATTAAATTCTCTTTTTTTCCGAAATAAACTATCTTTGCAAACAAATTTTTAGGATGCTGTATACCATCATCAAAGCTTTGCATATTATCTTCATGGTAAGCTACTTTGCGGGAATTTTTTACCTCGTAAGGATTTTCGTTTACTATAAGGACACCGATGAATTTCCGGAAGAAAAGAAAAAAATTCTGAGAGAGCAGTACACTTTTATGGCCAGAAGGCTGTGGAATATTATCACAGTTCCTGCCGGAGTAATCATGGCGGTGTGCGGATTGGTCATGATCTTTTTAAATACCGGGCTGATGAAAATGCCGTGGTTTCATCTGAAACTGACCTTCCTGATCGGACTTGCCATTTACCATTACTGGTGTTGGAAAAAAGTCCTTCATTTAAAAGAATTACATGGGGATACACTGCCCATTGCCAATATCAAACTGAGACAGGCGAATGAAATAGCAACATTCATTCTGTTTCTGGTGGTATTTACCGTTATATTAAAATCAATGGTGATCGAATACTGGTGGCAATTAATTGCAGGATTTTTCGTTCTTGTATTTCTGATCATGATGACTGTGAAACTGGTTAATAAAAATAAAAAAAACAAATAATTGTAGAGTAGGCGTATGTCTTAAACATTCATCCTTTTTACATCTTACAAAAAAACTATGATTGCAATTTTAAAGAAAGAACTTTGGAGTTACTTTGGAAACTGGAGTGCATGGGTGATCATTGCTGCTTTCAGTTTGATAGCAACTCTTTTCCTGTTCTTTTTCGACAACGATTCTAATATTTTTGAGATCGGAATGGCCTCATTGCAGAGCTATTTCGTGTTGGTTCCATGGCTGTTGATGTTTATCATTCCGGCACTTTCCATGAAAACATTTGCGGAAGAACAGCAAACCGGAACATTAAACTGGCTTTTCTCACAGCCGTTAAAGATTTCAGAACTGGTAGCCGGAAAATTTCTTTCCGTATGGATTGTAGGAATTTTATGCCTTATTCCTTCTTTAATTTATCTGTATACGGTATATGTTTTGGGAGTTCCCGCAGGAAATATTGACCTTGGAATGACTTTCGGAAGTTATATCGGACTGATTATCTTAATTGCTGCTTTTTCAGCAGTAGGAATTCTGGCTTCATCATTATCACAGAATCAGATTATGGCTTATCTGCTGGGCGTTTTCATGTGCTTCATCATGTATTTTGGAATTGAGCAGCTTGCAAGTTATAAACTATTGGGAGGTGCAGATTTTATCCTTCAGAATATTGGTTTCTATCAGCATTTCTTAGGCTTTACAAGAGGGCTTATTGATTGTAAAGATGTAGCCTATTTTGTACTCGTTATCGGGGCTTCATTAGTATTGTCTAATCATTTTATTAACAAAAAGAAGTAGAATCATGAAGAAGTTCAATGCTAAATCTCCACTGGGAATTTTCTTAATTGCAATTGTTCCTTTAGTTATTATCCTGACCTATTCGGGAATCAGATTAGACTTAACAAAAGAAAAAAGATATACCCTTTCTGATAACACCATCAAAGTACTGGAGTCCGTAAAAAAGCCTCTGACTGTTGAAGTATATCTGGAAGGAGATTTTCCGGCAAGTTTCAAACAGCTTCAGAGTGAAACGAAATTCATGCTGGAAGAATTCAGAAAAATAAATCCGAAGATCGATTTTAAATTCATCGATCCGATTAAAACAAAAATGTCTCAGGATACCCTGATGGCAATGGGAATGCAGCCGTCTATTCTTCCGGATGTAAAAGATGGAAAAATTTCACAGATTACGCTTTTCCCTTACGCTGTGATCAAACATGGCAATGATGGGGTTTCTATTCCTTTAGTGGTACAACAGGCCGGAATTGATGCCGATCAGCAGTTGACAAGATCTATTGAGGGATTGGAATACAACCTTATCTCCAATATCAAAAATATTGCAGCTGCCAAGAGAAAGAAAATCGGGATTCTGGTGAACCACGATGAATTGAACCCGGATGAATTCCAGGGATTTGTACAATTGGCCATGGAAAACTATGATGCAGGGCCTATTATTCCTAAAAATCAGACTGAACTTTCATTGGAAGATGTTCCCTTGTTAAAACAGATGAGTGCTTTGGTGATTGCAAAACCAAGAAAAGCTTTTACAGATAATGAAAAAGTAATTCTTGACCAGTACATCATGAACGGAGGAAAAACCCTTTGGATGATTGATGCCGTAAATGCTGAAATGGATACACTTACACGATCCAAAAAAGTAATGCCTTTCCCGGTTGATATCAATATGACCGACTTCTTTTTCAATTACGGACTGAGAATTAATCCTGCGTTGGTAAAAGACGTTAAAAAGTTTGCCCTGTTAAGACTGGTTACAGGAGAAGTGAGTGGAAATCCACAATATACAAGCCTGCCATGGCCGTATTATCCGCTTGGAATTGCTGAAAATAATAATCCGGTTACCAAAAATATAAACCCTGTAAAATTTGAATTCCCGACTTCTATCGATACTTTAGGAGGAAGAAAGAATATCAAAACAAAAGTTCTTTTCGAATCCAGTGAAAGAACATTATTGAAACAGGTTCCGAACTATGTGGACCTGAAAGAAATTGCAAGTGTAGACAGTCTTGGACAAATGGAAAAACCAAGTACACCAAAGATCTTCGCTGTAGCTTTGGAAGGAAAATTCAACTCTGCCTATGCATCCAGAATTGAAAGAAAATCTTACCCTGGATTCAGGACATCCAGCCCGGAAAACAAAATGATTGTGATTGCAGACGGTGATGTAGGAAGAAATAAAGTGATCAAAGGAAAACCTCTTCCATTAGGTGTAGACCTGCTGACGAACGAACAGTTTGGAAACGAACAGTTCCTGAGAAATGCTTTAGACTATCTGCTGGATGACAGCAACCTGATGGAACTGAGAAACAGAAACATCGAAGAAAGACTTCTCGACAGACAAAGAATTACTGAAGAGAAATCGACCTGGCAATGGATCAATTTACTGCTTCCATTGGCTATTATCGGCCTTATCGGAGGACTGTTCTTCTGGTTAAGGAAAAAGAAATTTGGATAAAATATAAAAAATTCCGGAAGAAAATCTTCCGGAATTTTTATTTTAATAAGACTCAATCCTGTTTAGAAATTAATTCAGTTTGGTGAATTCTGAATTGGGTTTGGCAGGAATATACCCTGATAAATGGACAACAGTAAATTATCTGCTTTATATGTGGTATTAAATTTTATGATATTAGGTCTTATATTTTGTGTATTATTTCAAGAAATCATCTATAAAGTCATCTATTCCAGAGGTTGTTCTTGTAACAGCATCGAATAAGTCATTTAATGAATAATTATAATCAAATTCATAAATTCGAATGTCATTATTATCAATAAGCTCTAACCTTACTCTCTGATTCCATAGCCATTCATATAGGTCGGTATATAATTTATATTGAAACTCATAAAGCCTAAATTTTTTTCCCTGTATTTCAGTGATATATAGTTTGCTGATCGCCCTTTCTTCGTTTGGTAAATTAAGTTTGTCACTTAATTTATCAGACCATATGATTTGTTTTCTAATCGTTTCTTTGGTAAGTTTCTGAATAAATTCATGTTGTTTATCCATTATAGTAAATTTTGTTTATTATCTTTTTGAATATTTTCAATATCAGTAATTAAGACTGTTAGTAATATATATACATTGTCAACAAATCTTTCATCTAATATTATATAATTTTTAATAATTTTTTTTAAAAAACTAATATCATTAGAATTGTGATACACATTTTTCATTTTTTTAATTTCTATATTTAATCTATTGAAATGTTCTAGATCATTTTTATTAAGAGATTTTCTGAGCGATTTTAAGATTGGTGATATTTGTTTAATCTCAATTACAATAGTTTTTTTATTTGTATCATAATTTGCATTTAGAACTGAAATTTTTCTACTTAAATTTTTTAAGTCTTCCAAGTTTTCTGGTAATCTATTTATTGAAAAACTTTTCTTGTTTATAGCCTTTAATATTTTTTTATTATTTATAGCGACTATAAATGTCAATATTGTTATGATGAAGCCAATAAATGTAAATAAGTTGGCATAGTCATTAATAAATGCAATCATTTTTGTATTTAAGCTTTAGTTTGAAGGTTATTAAAGGAAATAATAAACATTGACTTGTAAATAATAAAAGAGAAGTCAATTAAACTTCTCTTTTAATTTAAAATATTCTAGTTCTATCTGGACTTCAATTTTTTATTCTCTTCCTTCAAAGCTTCCACCTGTTCTTCCAAAACTTTAATATAGCTCTGCAAATTTTCTACAATGGAATTAGGAATGTTGTAATATTGATTAAAGTTATTGTTTGCAGATTGATCATTGAAAGTTAAATTATCATTATTGACAACTCTTGATGGTTTTTCTTCCTTTATTTCTTCTACAGGAACATCAAGTGCTTTAGCAAGCTTTTCCCATTCATCATCATATATTCTTACTTCATCATTCTCTTTTCGGGAATAATTGGATACGTCTGTGGATATTATTTTAGACATATATTCTTGTGTGTAGCCTCTTTGCTTTCTTAGATTTCTTAGCTTTTCCATAACGACTTTTATATTTGTGTCTTTCTACAAATATAATTAAAAAGGAGTGAAATTTTAAACCTGCTTATTGAAAAAGCTCTGCTCCTTCTCCAGCACATTTCGAATCCCATAAAAAACATCATTTTTCTTATTATCTGTTAAAGATATTTCTATCTTAAAAATCTACGTTATCTGGGAAATTTGCGTGAGATTAAAAGATAGTATAAAACATTTTACAGCTTACGTAAAATAAAAAAGAGAAGCACACACTTCTCTCTATTATTTTATCCTTCCAATACAGGAATAAGATGTTCCCAGTTCAGCTGTTTCGCATAATCTAAAGCCGTTTTTCCTTTTTTAGACTGGATGTTTCTATCTGCTCCAGCTTCTAAAACAACCTGTACAGTGGTTAAATTTCCTGCAATGGTTTCTTTGTGAAGAAGCGTCAGTCCGTCTTCATCGGCTTGGGTTAGTTCATCGGGATATTGTTGTAAGAACTTTACAAATTCCTCCTTCATATTTTTACTCATTGGATGCTCAATAAGATTTTCCGGATTTTCTTTCTGGTTATTCACAACGAGGATATCATTAAAATCTCCGAAATCCAGCTGCCAGGCATCATCATGTTCTTTTCTTTCTGCAGCAGACATATCAGCACGCATTTTCTGGATGGTAAATCCGCCGTAAGCTTTCGGAAGTGGAGAAGAAGAGGAGGAAAATAATTTAGAAAGTCCCTTGGGTTTCTGTACAGTCGGAGTGATAGCAAAAAGCCAGTCACTGATATTTTGTAAAGGGATTTCAACATAATCACCCACCTGAACGTTCTTAAGACTATTGGGTTCATTAATCAAATATCCTCTCACGTGATCTCCATCAAAGAATATTTCATTAATCCACATATGTTCTACCAAACTTTCTCCGGTTTCTTCATCCTGTTCTTCAAAAGCCGTTTTAACGCATGCTACATTAAGTCCGGGAATGATTCTTCTGTATTCCCAGGACTGTTCCCGCCAGAAGTACTTAAAGGTTTCCTGAGCTTTTCTGTAAGCTTCAATCATTGCTGGATCATCTCCATCTGCAAAGAAAATTGGGTTCTCTTCCATTTAATAATTAAGTGTGGTGTGTTAAAGAATATAGATTACTGCTGATAGGTTTCTTTAGGGAGTAATGCAGCTGTTTTGTAATAGCTGATATCGGTAGGGATCTGTGCCTGAAGGTCCTGGAAAGTGTCGTAATCATAATGGATCCAGTTTTCTTCATTGTCCGGGTCTGGAGTTTTGTCTACAGCCAGTTCCAGTTTTCCATCTTCCTGGTAGCTGCATTCTATGGCAGCATATTTTTCACCGTTTTCGTCGTTGGTATACCAGCATTTTATGGTTCTTTCAAGCTGTGGTTGATGGGTTTCATTATCGATCACCTGTGAACAGATAAAATTTTCCGGATCTTCTGCTTTGAAAACAGTTTTGGAAATTAGGGGCAGGTCGTCTACGGATAATGAATACAGTTTATTGGTAGAAATAATAAAGCCATCGGTGGTTTCTTTTTTTTCAATATCAAAAAAGTCTGACTTTTCTTTAAGATAATTGACTACCTGAGTTTCGTCTTCTTCGTCACTTAAAAAATAATTGATGTTATAAACACTGTCTTCGTTAATAAATTCAATTTCTTTCAGGAAATCGGAACCTTCCTCATAATAATACAGATGATATTCGCTCAGCTTCACAGCATTACTTTTGGAAATGACCTCTCCAAAAATGTTTTTGTACACTTTTCTCATTTTTAATCATGTTAGTTTGTTTCATCTATTAGTTTAAGTGGTATGGCAAAGATAAGTTTTCTTTTTTTATCTCAACCTGAGGCATAAAGTAGTATTTATTTCGTAAGTATTCTATATATCCTTTATAAAATCCTCATATTCGTAGTAAAACCGTTCGAAACCGTCCATTTTGTCCACAAAAAATTCAAAAATTTCTTGCCAGGTATTTTTGTTAAAAATAGAAATATTATGTTTTTCAACCCATATCCTGCTGATTATCTTGCCGTTTTCAAGGGTGAAATGTTCTTCTTTCTGAAAATCCCCGATAAAATCTTTTAAAATATCTTCCAGAGACCAGATCTTTTCGTAGTAAGCATTTCTGAAGATTTCATCTTTCATTTCGATATCCAGAGAAACTTCTGCTTTTTTGTTGTCGGCAGAAAATTTAAATGCCATGTCCTTAATTTTGGTGTCATAAAGAATCCATTTTCTGGGAAATGATCTTCCAAAAGCTGTCCAAAATTCCTTTTTTAGTTGCTGTGCTTCTTGTTTACTGAACATATGGCAAACATAATGATTTAATAGGAGAAAGGCAAAAGTGTGGTACCTAAAACCGTAAAATTACGGATGGATAAACTGACGTTTTTATTCTTTTATGAATCCGGTTTTATGTCCTTTTCAAATATTAAACAATTTTCGTATTTTTGCTTTAATGCTTTCAAAAAAATCTCAATATGCGTTTAAGGCGCTTTCATATCTTGTAGAAAAAAGAAATGAAGGCCCGATTCTTATTTCTGAAATTGCGGAACATAAAAAGATTCCTTTAAAGTTTTTGGAAAACATCCTTCTTGAATTGAAAAAAGCGGAAATCCTCGACAGTAAAAAAGGAAAGGGTGGAGGATACTTTTTAAAAGAAAACCCTGAAAATGTGAAACTGGCGAAAATCATTCGTCTGGTGAATGGCCCTATTGCAATGCTTCCCTGTGTAAGTCTCAATTTTTATGAAAAATGTGATGACTGCAATGAAGATCACTGCGGACTTCATGATGTCCTGATAGAGGTTCGGGATGCTTCACTGAATATTCTGGAAAGTAAAACTTTAATGGATCTGGTTGATTAACCTGATCCTTTTTTTTGAATTAATAGTCTACTTGTTTTGTAGGATAAATATTTTATCAGATATTTGCACTACTTCAAATGAATAAACTATGATTTCAAAAGAAGAGCTAAACCAATTACAAAAGCTTACACCCTCTATTATGGCAGTACATTCACTAACTGCCGGAAAAATTTCCTCGTACAAAGCTACAGAAAACAGCCTCAATGTAAATGTCGGTGTTTTTGGTAACACTGATGGTGAAGGAGTATGGACTAAAATGGTAATGATATGGTGATTACGAGAAAAATTCAGGTAAGGCTTAATGTCCTTTTTGTAACGGCTGCAATTCTGTCCATCGCTGTTTTTTCAATGTATGAACTGGGATATCTGGAAGAATTACAGGTTATTCTGGCCAAAGATAATTATATTTTCTACTGGATGCTTCTAGTTGGGGTTTTTGCGGAAATTGTTGCAGGATCCATGGGAATGGGGTATGGTGTAATCTGTACCACCACACTTATGCTTCTGAATATTCCGCCGCATATTGTAAGCGCAAGTATTCATTCTGCGGAAAGTTTTACCACTGCTGCAGGAAGTCTCAGCCACATCAAATTAAAGAATGTAAGTAAGAGCCTGGTGAAAAAGCTGGCCATTCCGGCGGTAATCGGTGCTGTAATTGGTGCGGTTTCCCTTACCTATCTGGGAGAATATTATGCGAAGATCACCAAAACACTGATCGCTTTTTATACTTTATATCTCGGCGTCCAGATTTTATCAAATGCATTCAAAGAAAAGCAAAGTAAAGCATTGAAAAGAAAAACCAATCTGACCAGGCTGGGCGTGATAGGCGGTTTTATAGATTCTTTTGCCGGGGGAGGCTGGGGACCTTTGGTAACCGGAACATTGATTAAAAATGCATTCACCCCAAGATTTGCCGTAGGAAGTTCTACCGTAGCTAAATTTATTCTTACCATCACCGCTGCCTTTACCTTTTTTCTTACCCTGGGAATCCAGCACTGGAATATCATTCTCGGACTTTTGATTGGCGGAATCATTACTGCTCCGTTTTCCGCAATGCTTACAGCAAAGCTTCCTGTGAAAAAAATGTTTGTGATTATCGGAACATTGGTTATTGTAATGAGTTCTATAACTATTTATAAATCAGTTTTTAATTAAAAATTATGTTGGGTGTGGAAAAATAAAAGGTTTAAAAAGATATTCGGTTTTGAAAATATTTTACTTTTACATCACTAAATATTAGAACATGAATTTACATATCATTGCACTTTTTAAGTTTAATGAAAATTATCTGATGGACGCTGTAGAGCTGTTTCAGAACCTTGTGAAAGAAACAAGAAAAGAAGAAGGCTGCCTTCAGTATGATCTTATTGAAGATAAAGATAATAAAGGAACTTTCTTCCTGATCGAACTTTGGGAAAGTGTAGAACACCATAACAGACATAACGGTCAGGATCACCTTTTAGATTTTCGTAAAGATGCTTCCAAAATCATGGAAAGCTCAGTAGAAGTTTATAAAGGGTTTAAAATATATTAATGGTATTGAAGGATTTAAAGATTTAAAGAATAGTGATATAAAACTACTCTTTTCATGAATTTTTAAGTTCTTTACTAAAGAAAAAATAAAAGGCGGTTTCAATACTCTGAAACCGCCTTTTTATTAGAAAAAATAGAAAGTATTAAAAATAGAAAGTTTATTTCACGATAAGCTTTTTCGTCTCCGATTGGCCACCGTAGGTAATTTTTACAAGATAATTTCCTGACGGAAGAGTAGAAAGATTCATATCCTGCTTGTAGAAACCTGCCTGATTAGTCAGTTCAGCTGAATATACCTTTTTTCCGGTAAGATCATACACTTCTACATTCCCTTTGTTGCCTGTTTTTTCCTTAACATCAAAAAGAACAGTTACTTTCTTATCCGCAGTAGTTGGGTTAGGATAAATACCAAAAGATGCTTTTTTTCCTACTTCAGTAATTCCTAAAGTTTCCGTAATCTTTTTGTATTTGAAATACATATTTCCTGTACTTGCCCCACCATTGGCCGTGAAGTACATTCTATAGTAATCATTCCCTTTTTTGACATAGTATACCACATCATTTTTTACGGTCCCGATCCCTTTCCATGAATGTCCTACGGTAGTAATAGTTGATGAGAAACTTGTACTGGCAGGAATAGAACTGGCTGCTGTCTGCTGTGTTTCCGGCTGTACCATGGCTACTTTTACATTTGGACTCTGGATAGCTCCGGAAAGCGGGTACATCTGCACTCCCATATAGAATGTGTAATATTTAGTAAATACAAAATCCCATGCTGTTCTGGAAGGCTCCAGACCCGGAACTTTTTCTCCGGTATCAAAAGAGAAATAATTGAAATAAGAATCATCTGTTCCGTTAGCAATAGTTCTTGTTTCCGTAGCTCCCCATGAAGTACCGTTCCATTTTGAGTATTTGAAAGTATATCCTGCAAAGGCATCTTCAATAGCAAACTTAATATAAGTTCCTGAAGCATATTTTAGAACAAAAATAGCCTTCCCCTGAATATGATGATTCACCGGGTTGTAAACACCCCATCCTGTTGATGGGATATTGGGGTTTGGAGAAGTCACGGGTCCCTGCTCGAAAGCTCCCTGGCTCCAGTCAGTGGTCTGATCCGGATTATAAAGAGGGGCTCCCCATGAAGATTCGTTGCTGATATTGATATTATCCCAGTCGGCTAGATTGGTTGATGCGGTGAATACTTCAATATCTTTAGCATCATTTACTCTTGATCCGAATGCGTAGTTTGAGTTTCTATAAAAAGCAATATCCCAGGTATTGGCTGGCTGAGAAACCATATTACCATCTGCAAGGTTCACAAACACACGGTTTTGATATCCGTTCCCCATTGTCATATTGACCTGTGAATATCCCAACGCGTCAGTCTGCGCCAAAACAGTCTGCTGAACAGACATTGCGAGTACTGAAGCCAATAATAGTTTTGTTTTCATAATTTATTTTTTAAATCCTTATTTAGAATGATTCCACAAAAATATATAATTATTTTTAATAAGTCTAAATAAAAACATGATTTTTATCGTGTTTTTATTTTAATCACACCGGAAAATGATAAAAATCCGAATATAGAAAAGCCGGTAAGAATAGTCCTACCGGCTTTAATAAAGGCAAATAATAGTCTAATAAACCTTATTTTTTGATGAATTTGGACTGAATTGTTTTTCCTTCCGCAGTTTCAATATTCATATAATAGACACCGGATTGAAGGGTGCTGATATCAAATCTTTGTCCGTTAAGCTTTCCTTCTGCTGCTTTCTGTCCTGCTGCAGAGTAGATCTGAATGTTTTTAGGATCCTTTTTTACAATGAATTCTAATGCTGACTGATCAGAATTTAAAGCAAACCTGAAATTCTCTGTTGATTTATTGTTGTCTGATACGCCCAAAGAAGCAGGCGTATTATACACTACATTATCTATCTGAATCGCTACGTGAGTAGCTGTGGGAGTGAATTTGAATACAATATATGACCCTGTAGATGCCGGAATATTAACACTGATGTTCTGAACTGTACCAACAACCGATACATTAACAGGACTTCCTACAGGAACGAATGTTGACATATCTGCAGGGTTGGAGGCTACTCCTATCTGAATGCTTCCCGGTCCGGGAGATGGAGATACCAATGTAGTATCAAAAGTCAAAGTTTTATTTCCTGTTGGAGTTTCAATCTGTGGGGTGATCAGGTACGAAGAACCTGTTGCATTGTTTCCTGCGTATGACTGAATGAATCTGTTAGAATCTCCTGCTACAATCATTCTTGGAGGTACAGGAGGAAACTCACCGGTTAAGGGTGCAACGATGGCAGACCATCCAAATTGTGGGAAAGTGGTGTTCCCAGCTGTAAAATTGTTGAAATTTTCATTGATGTTAGATACCTGAGCATTCGCCGTTAAGGCTGTAAACATCAGAGCTCCTAAAAGTAATTTTAATTTCATGAGATTATTTTTATTTAGAATTATTCCACAAAAATATATAATTATTTTTAATGAGTCTAAATAAAGTTTTATATTTGTCGAAAATTTGTACCCTTATGAAGAAGAAAGTGCTTTCCGTTCTATCGTTATCCGTGGCCTTATGGGTAAATGCACAAGAAAAGGATTCTCTTAATCAAAAGAAAATTGAAGAAGTTGTTATTACAGGACAGTACATGCAACAGTCCATTAACAAATCGATATATAAGGTTGATGTTATTGATGCAGAGCAGATTAAAAATATGGCAGCCACAAATGTTGCCGAGGTTTTAAATCAGAGTCTTAACATACAGATCACTCCGGATTCCCGTTCAGGAAATTCCACTGCCAAGATCATGGGACTTAATGGTGATTATGTAAAAATCCTTATAGACAATATTCCGGTAGTAGGGGATACAGGACTGGGAAGTAATATAGATCTTACTAAAATTACTTTAAGCAATATAGAAAGAATCGAAATTGTAAAAGGAAGTATGGGTGTTGAGTACGGAAATGGCGCTGTTGCCGGAGTCATCAACATTATTACAAAAAAAACCAGTACAAAAAAGATCAGTGTAAGAGGCTCACTGCAGGAAGAAACAGTGAGAGATAACTACGATCTTAAGAAAAAAGGAAATGGAAGACATATCCAGAATCTGAATGTAGATTATAATATCAACAATGAATGGTTTGCAAGTATCAATTTCAATCATAACCAGTTTATGGGCTTTGAAGGAGAAAGCAAAGGTTACAAATATTTCGGACAGGATAATAAAAGAGGATATGAATGGAATCCGAAAGATCAGTATGATGCCTCCGCATTGCTGAGATATACCAAAAACAAAACAACATTCTTTTACAAGCTGTCTTATCTGAATGAGAAATTCAACTTCTACAATCCGGAGGTCAACAGAAATCCTCTTAATGATGGGTTGGGTGGAGTTGCCTATGAAAGTAGAGACAAAAGATACAATACCGATCGTTGGGTTCACCAATTCAATATTCAGACTAATCTGGGGCATATCCGGTATATGGGAGATTTCTCTTATCAGAACCAGGACAGAAAATATTACGACTACAATTACGATATTCCCAACAGAACCATAAAAAGCCGCCAGGACGAAAAATCATATTATAAAACAGACGTTATCTATTCAAGAGGGATGTTCAGCAACTTCCTGGATAGTAAAGTTTTTGATTTTCAGTTAGGGTATGAGTTAGACTATACCAATGGTTATGCCGCTCTGATTGCCGGAGATTTCTTTGGCGAAGCGGTAAAAAGAAAGATTTTTACCTATTCCAATTTCCTTTCTGCTGAATGGAATGTGTCAGACAAATTCTCTTTAAGACCGGGAGTAAGATTATCTCTTAGTGAGAACTTCAGCAATCAATACAATTACTCTTTATCCTCAAGATATAAAACTTCTGAGAATTCAAACCTTAGAGCCGTTGTAGGATCGGCCAACCGTTATCCTAAATATGAAGAACTGTACACCTATTTTGTAAATATCAATCATGATGTGCAGGGGAATCCTGATTTGAACCCGGAAAAAGGATTCTCTGCAGGACTTTTCTGGAACCAGAATTTTGCTGTAGACAATGATTGGAAGATCGCTTATGGAGTAGATGCACTATATCTGGATGTACGTGACAGGATTGAAATGGTGATGGTAAAAGAGCCTTCAACCTACAAATACATGAATATCAATAAATTTAAAAATCTATTGGTTTCTGCTAATGTAGATTTCAGAAAGGATCAGTTTGCTCTGTCTTTAAGAGGATCCGTAAGCGGAACATCGGTATCGATGATTGATTTAAAATCCTCTTCCCCTACAGATTTCCAGTATCTGGTGCAGGCAGGAGCTTCAGCAACCTATAAACTGAAAAGTACCGATACCAATTTTGCCCTTTATTACAAGTTCACAGGTCCGGACAGACTTTATGTATCCGATGGGGAAAATGACTTCCGCCTTGGAAAAATAGATAGTTTCCATATGATGGATTTTATTGTAAGCCAGCCTTTCTGGAACAAGCATTTTGAAATTTCAGCCGGGGTGAAAAATATATTCGATGTAACAAGATTAAACTCTACAGCAGTAGCAGGATCAGCCCATACCGCTGCAAACGGGTTTGTTAATTTATATTATGGCAGAAGCTATTTTGCCCGATTAATGTTTCAATTTTAAATAATAAGTTACGATTATGAAGTATCTAAAAATATTGTCTGTTCTTTCTGTCATGGCTGCTACACAGTCTTGTCTTTCAGCAGACGAAGATCCGGTTCCGGTTCCTCCTATGACAGGATCTGAAGTCAGTGTGCAAATTGGCGGCCCTACAGAACCTAATCAGGTTTGGATCGACCTGAGTGACTACACCAATCCGGCGGTCAATAGCAGAACAGACTGGGATCTTGGTTTTTATAGCGGCGATGCCTACAGAGTGGTTATGAACGGATCTCTTGCCATGACGGTAATTAAAATACCGAATGCTTCAGACATCAGTAAAGTAAAAGAAGCTGATATTTCAAGTCTGAAAGACATTGCTCAGGTAGGAACATTTGATGCTGCCAACATGCAATATGTTGACAATCCGAACGGAGATTTCCTGAATCAGACTTCAGGAATTGATGCCATCAAAGAAAATGATGCTGATAATCCTGTATATCTGATCAATCTGGGAAGAGAAATACCTTCTGCTGCCAATATCGGAGCTGGTTCGGTTTCATTGTCCGGTGATCCGAGAGGATGGAAAAAAATTCAGATCCTGAGAGCTCAGAATGGATATAAAATACGTTACGCTGACGTCAATGCAACAGAAGCAGATATCAAAGAATATATCATTACCAAAGATACCGAATACAACTTCTCATTCTTCAACCTGAAAACAGGAACTCCGGTAAAAATTCAACCTAAGAAGAAAAAATGGGATCTTGTCTTCACAACATTTACCAATGAAGTATTCATGGGACCTGCAACCAGTGCGGGAAGCTATTTTTATGCAGATTTTGTAGCAACCAATAGCCTTAATGGTGTGGGAGCTTATCAGGTAAGTGTTACAGGGAGTCTTGATGCAGCTTACAGTGCATTTAAACTAAAAGATGTGGAACCTGCAAAATTTGTTTTCAATGACCAGCGGGCGATCGGAGATAAATGGAGAACCACTACCGGTACAGCATCCAATCCAGTTCCTTTTGTGTATGCAGACCGTTTCTTTGTATTGAAAGATGCCGAAGGCTTTTATTTCAAACTGAGATTCAATACGATGAAAAATACAAAAGGAGAAAGAGGGTACACCAATTTTGAATTCGAACCTTTATAAATAATCAAATAATAGTATATCATGAAAAAATTCATCCTTGCAGCTTCTGTTCTTGTAGCAGTATATTCTTGCAAAAAAGCAGAAGCGGGAGCAAAAGAAAATACCACAGAAGCTACTTCTGAAGCACCAAAAACCAATAATAAAATAGTAACACTAAACGGAGGAATTACTGAAATCGTAGCTACCTTAGGCCACGAAAAGGAAATCGTAGGAACTGATGTTACCAGTACCTATCCTGCCTCTTTAAAAGCTACAGCTAAAGATTTGGGGCACATGAGATCAATGACGATTGAGCCAATCATGGCTGTAAATCCTACCTTGATTCTTGCTTCTGATAAAGATATCAATCCTGAATTAATGGGGAAAATCAAATCTTCAGGGATTCAAACTGAAGTTTTCAAACAGGAATACACCGTTGAAGGAACTAAAAAACTGATCGAGCAGGTAGCAAAAGCGATTGGAAATACAGACTATCAGAAATTAAATGATAAAATTGATGCTGATCTGAAACAGGTACAGCCTATTGCTAAAAAACCAAAAGTATTGTTCATCTACGCAAGAGGAAACATGCTGATGGTAAGTGGTAAAAATACTCCAATGGCTTCATTGATTACCCTTGCTGGTGGAGAAAATGCAGTAACGGATTTTGAAGATTTCAAGCCATTGACACCGGAAGCCGTTGTAAAAGCTAATCCTGATGTACTATTCTTCTTCGAAACTGGTTTACAGGGCGCAGGAGGAAATGAAGGAGCGCTAAAAATGCCGGGAGTATCTCAGACCAATGCCGGTAAAAACAAGAAAATCATTGCAATGGACGGAGGTTTAGTATCAGGTTTTGGACCGAGAGTAGGAGAAGCAGCAGTAGGATTAAACAAACTTTTAATTGAAAGCACAAAGTAAACTATACTTTTATCTTATCATAAGTGCGGTACTGCTTGTCATTATAGCAGTACTGTCACTTAATACAGGAGTTTATGATTTCGGAGAAAACTCTCCGTTCAGGGCACTGTGGCAATTTGTAAAAGGAGATCCCGGTTTATCGCTGAGTGATAAATATGTGATTTGGGACGTAAGAGCAGCCAGAATTATTATGGCCATTTTAGTAGGAAGTATGTTGTCGGTTTCCGGGACAAGTCTTCAGGGGCTTTTCAAGAATCCTCTGGCAACAGGAGATTTAATAGGACTTACATCAGGAGCAACGTTGCTGGCAGCCATTGCGATTGTTTTAGGAGGACATTTCAAAGAATATCTTCCTGAAGCTGTACAATTTTCACTGGTAGGAATAGCCGCTTTTATAGGTTCTTTTCTATCAATGATGTTGGTCTATAGAATTTCAACAAGCGGAGGAAAAACAAATGTGGTGATGATGCTGCTTACCGGAGTTGCCATAACGGCTATCGGATTTTCGATTACCGGATTTTTGATCTATATCTCAAAAGATGAACAGCTTAGAGATCTTACTTTCTGGAACTTAGGAAGTCTGGCAGCCGCAACATGGACGAAGAATATCATCCTGACCGTTGTAGCGGTCATTGCTTACATTATTTTACTTCCAAAAGGAAAAGCTTTGAATGCAATGATGCTGGGAGAGAAAGATGCTCAGCATTTGGGAATTAATGTGGAAAGACTGAAAAAGCAGATTATTATTATCGTAGCTTTAATGGTGGGTAGCTGCGTGGCATTCTCAGGAACCATTGGTTTTGTAGGTCTTATTGTACCTTATATTTTAAGGCTTTTATTCAAATCCAATTATACGTTTATTTTGCCATTATCGGCAATGTGCGGAAGCATTTTGTTATTAACGGCAGATACCTTCAGCAGAAGTATTGTAGCACCGTCGGAACTGCCGATCGGGATTTTAACAGCCTTAATGGGAGGCCCTATTTTTATCGCTATTTTGGTTAAATTTAAAAAATCACTGTAATGATCAAGGCACACCAGATTAATTATAAACATAAAGAATTCAGAATTCTGGATGGGGTAGATGTCTCTCTGGAATACGGTGAATTTCTGGCCATTGTGGGACCGAACGGAGCAGGGAAATCAAGTCTTCTGAGCGTACTGGCAGATGAAGTGAAATCCGGAAGTAACAAAGTCTTGTTTAAAGATAAACCTATCAGAGATTGGAATATCACAGAACTTTCAAAACACAAAGCAAAGTTCTCACAGCATAACAGTAACGATATTCCGCTTGAGGTAAAAGATGTGATCATGATGGGAAGGTATCCTTATTTCGATGCCCAGCCCGGAAAAGAAGATCTTGAAGCTATGAATATGATGATGTATGAAACGGATATTTTTCATCTGAAAGAAAGAGAATACAATACCCTTTCAGGAGGAGAAAAGCAGCGTGTACACCTATCAAGAGTAATGGCTCAGCTTGAAAATGATATCGCCCACAAACTGGTTTTTCTGGACGAACCATTGAATAATTTAGATATAAAACATCAGTACAAAGCACTGGAAATTATCAAAAATTTCACCAAAAAAGCCAACAGTGCTATTGTAGTTTTGCATGATCTGAACCTTGCTGCACAGTTTGCAGATAAGATTTTGTTAATGAAATCAGGACAGGTTTCCGCCTATGGATCCCCACAGGAAGTTTTTACTGAAGAAAATATCAGCCATGCTTATAATTTTCCCTGTACCATCTGCGGACACCCTATTACCAATAACCCAATGATCATTTTTGGATAACCATGGAAAAAGACGAACTCAAAATCCTCGCACAGAATCTTGCCAATCATCAGGGGGGAAAAGGCATCGAGATCGGTGAAATGATGAATGCTACTAACATCAGCATGACGTTAGAAAGCATCAAAACACTTGTGATAGATGACGGCCAGCAAATGCTTGAAATAGGACACGGGAATGCCGCACACCTGAAAAGTATAATGAGTCTTGCAAAAAATCTCAGATACACAGGAATTGATATTTCTGAAACCATGCACAAGGAAGCCAAAAGGCTCAACAAAGAATTTGAAAGCGAAGCAGATTTTGTTCTCTATGAAGGTAAAAAACTGCCATTTCAGGACGAATCTTTTGATAAAATATTTACCGTAAACACAGTCTATTTCTGGGATAACCCGATTGAATTTTTAAACGAAATCTACAGAGTTTTGAAAGATGACGGAACATTCGTTCTTACATTCGGACAAAGAGAGTTCATGGAAAAACTACCGTTTACGGAATATGATTTTACGTTGTACAGCAACAGCGAAATGGAAGAACTGATCTCTAAAAGCCATTTTAAAAGAATGAAAACTTCTGAAAAAGAAGAAGAAATAAAAAGTAAAACAGGAAACGAAACCATACAAAGAATTTATACAATTTTAACCATAAAAAAGTAAAGTAATGAGCACATTAGTTAATGATTTAAAGGAAAAATGGGAAGCTCTGAAAGCAGAAAATCCACATATCAGAATAAGAAATGCAGCGGCACAGCTAGAAGTAAGTGAAGCAGAATTGCTGGCAACAAGCATTGGAGAAGGAGTAGTTGTCCTGAACCCGGATTTCCAGGGAATCCTTACAGAAGCTGAGCAATTAGGGAAAGTAATGGCTCTTACGCGTAATGACGAATGTGTTCATGAAAGAAAAGGAACGTATCTGAACGGAGATTTCAGCAGTCCTCATGCGCAGCTTTTTGTGGGTGAAGATATTGATCTCAGAATTTTCCTTAACCACTGGAAATTTGCCTTTGCAGTATGGGAAGGAGATAAAAAAAGTCTTCAGTTTTTCGGAAAAGACGGACTGGCACTTCATAAGATTTATCTGACTAAAGACAGTAATGGAGAAGCTTTCGATGCTATTGTAGAAAAATTCAAAGCAGAAGATCAGAATCAGACATTGGCGTTTGAAGCAGTAGCTCCAAAACAGGCAGAAAAAGCTGATTCAGATATTGATGTGGAAGGTTTCAAAAAAGCATGGACAGAATTGAAAGACACTCATGATTTCTTCATGATGACCAGAAAATATGGAGTAAGCAGAACACAGGCATTAAGATTGGCTCCGGAAGGATTTGCCAAGAAAATTGATAATGCCAAAGTAGTCAACATCCTTGAAGATGCTTCTGAAAAGAATACTCCTATCATGGTTTTCGTTGGAAACAGAGGAATTATTCAGATCCACACAGGAAATGTGAAGAAAACACTTTGGCATCAGCAGTGGTTCAATGTAATGGATCCTGATTTCAACTTACACCTTGATGTAACGAAAATTGCAGAAGCCTGGATCGTTAAAAAACCGACTGAAGACGGAGAAGTAACCGCTATTGAAGTATTCAACAAAGAAGGAGACTTTATCGTTCAGTTCTTCGGAAAAAGAAAACCTGGAATTCCTGAACTTCAGGAATGGAAGGACCTTGTAGCAGCTTTAGAAAAGTAATAATTAGATGATTTGAATGAGACCGTTTTGTTGTAAAATTCAAAGCGGTCTTTTTTATTGCAGGCGATCTGCAAGTGCCGGAATATTTGTGTAATTTGTGACTAAATATATAATAAAATGAAAAATATTTTCATAGCGATACTTTTTGCCGGTTTCTGTTCATTAAAGGCACAGGGCTTAAAAGCGTATCAGTTTTATGATAAAAAGGGAAAAGAAGTAAATACAGAAAAGCTGGTAAAAGAACTGGCAGATTATGATGTGGTCTTTTTTGGAGAGAATCATAACAGTTCCATCAATCACTGGCTTCAGCTGAAAATTACAGAAGCGCTGTTTGCCAAAAAGAACGGACAGCTTATCTTAGGAGCAGAAATGTTTGAAAGAGATAATCAGGCTCAGCTGGATCAATATTTAAATGGAAAATTTGATGCTAAGACATTCAAAGATTCTGCCCGTTTATGGAATAATTATGCAACGGATTATAAACCTTTGGTAGATTTTGCCAAAGATAAAAAGCTGAATTTTATTGCCACCAATATTCCGAGAAGATATGCTTCTCAAACCGCAAAAGAAGGTCTTGAATCCCTGAATAAATTAAGCGAAAAAGAAAAGACATACATTGCCCAGCTTCCGATTAAAGTAACCTTAGACACTCCCGGATATCCGGAAATGAAAAAGATGATGGGTGATCATGCAGAAGGAACCAAAGTGATGAATTTCATTTCAGCCCAGGCAACGAAAGATGCTACAATGGCTGAATCTATCCTGAAAAATTTCCAGGCCGGGAAAACATTTATCCATTACAACGGAAACTATCACAGCAAAGAATTCGGAGGAATCTATTGGTATATCAAACAGAAAAATCCTAACCTGAAAATGGCAGTGATCTCCGTTTTTGAATCGGATGATCCAGAATTGAAAGTACCAGCCAAAGATTATATCCCTACAGACTTCAATCTGATTATTCCGGGAGATATGACAAAGACTTTTTAATAAGAAGCTCGCAGATTTTGCGGATTGAGCAGATCTTATTATGACTTAAATAATTTGAATTGTATTCATTCAATAGGGTCGGGCTTTAGCCCGGCCATTTTTAATTAAAAGATTCAAAGGCTTTAGCCAAAACTTAAAATTCATTGATAAATAAATCATTTTTATGTCACAATATTTACCTTTGTATCACATTCAAAAAATATGAAGAAATTACCCATTCTGCTGATCTTTTTTATTGGATTGTTCAATGCACAAAAACTGACTTCTAATGAACTTTCAATCATCAATCAGGGAGATGTAAACACCGCATTACCCATCTATCAGACAACAGATAATAATCAGCATCAAACATTGCTGAACACTTCTTCAGAAGCAGATCCTCTTGATCCGAATACGGCTGTTCTCGTAAAAAGAATGAAAGAATCTCTTCTGTCAACAGATGGTGGAGTAGGAATCGCAGCTCCACAAGTGGGAATCAACAGAAAGATCATCTGGGTACAGCGTTTTGATAAGGAAGGAACTCCACTTGAGTATTTTATCAATCCGGTCATTGTATGGCGTTCTGACCTGCAGAATCTTGGTCCTGAAGGCGATTTGTCTATTCCTGAATTCAGGGATCAGTTTTACAGAAGCAAAGTCATTCAACTGGAATATGTGGATCTGAAGGGGCAGAAATATTCAGAAATTGTAGAAGGTTTTACAGCAGTTATTTTTCAACATGAAATCGACCATCTTTTCGGCATCCTGATTTCCGATAAAAAAGAAAAAGAGAAAAATGATTCCTATAAAAAAGTAGATGCCTATCAGAAAAGTGATGTAATGAAAGACAGGAGGTAATGATGAGTGATAAATGATGAGTGATGGGGAGTTGTTATAAGGCTAAGTAAATTTCTGTTTTTACCCATATTTTACAATGAAATCTTCTCCATCTTCATAATCTGCGGGATTCACATAAGTAATTACCCCGATATCGGATTGTAAAACTTTCTTGAGCTGATCGAAATACATGTTCTTTTTGTCTTCAGTAGTATCCATTGTTAAACTTATGACAAGTTTATCATCATCGGTAATATTGGCACCTACCATTATTTTATCAGGATTATCGTGGTATTTATTCCAGTAAAAAGTTTGATCAAGGCCAGGGTTTTCGATGAAATAACCAATCATTTCGTCTTCTGTTTTAAAAATATAATTTTTATCATGCCTTGGGTAGGTATAATTGAGATTTAATTTTTCATAGCCGGGAAGGAATGTGTTCAGAATAAGATCTATTGTTTTTCTTGATTTTTGCCCTGCATACACCTGACAAACGATCTCCATAATAATTTCCATAATACAAAAATACTGTATTTACGATAAATAATAATGAATGATAATGACATTCTTAAATATTATATACATAAAAATATCCTCAATCATCCGTGTCATCTGCGAAATCTGGGGGAAAATAAAATAAAAAGGAGCTGTTTCCATGGAAACAGCTCCTTTCGTTATAACTATGCTTAAAAAAAATTGGATTAATCGTTGTTAGTAACTGATAGTCTTACCTCCATATTATTTCGGGTAGCATTAGAATAAGGACAGATCTGGTGTGCCTTCTCTGTCAGAGCCTGTGCTTCTTCAAGAGAAACACCGGGAATATTCACATCCAGCTCTGCTGCCAGTCCGAAACCTCCATTTTCAATCTGGCCAATACTTACCTTTGCCGTTACCGTTGTTTCTCCCGTCTTTACTTTAGAAAGACTGATCACTCTGTTCAGAGCGCTGTCAAAACAAGCGGAATATCCTGCTGCAAAAAGCATTTCAGGATTGGCAAAATCATCATTGGCTCCTCCTAACGCTTTCGGCATTCTTACATCAAGTTCCAGTACTCCGTTTTCACTTTTCACATGTCCGTTTCTGCCTCCTTGAGCAGTGACCTGAGTGGTATATAATGTTTTCATTTATTTTCTATTTTGTTTAATATTTTTAAGACGGTGTCTTTAAGGTGCAGCAGCTCTTCCGGCTGTATTCCCAGTTTTTCCTGAATTTTTCCCGGAATTTCACAAGCCTTCTCCTGAAGCTGTTTTCCTGCTTCGTCTAAAAATACTTCAACCACTCTTTCGTCCTCTTTTTTTCTTTTTCGGATGATAAATCCTTTAGACTCCAGTCTTTTAAGAAGAGGTGTTAAGGTACCACTGTCCAGAAACAGTTTTTCTCCGATATGGGTTACCGTAAGTCCATCGCCGTCCCATAATATCATCATCACAAGATACTGCGGATAGGTAATGCCCAGTTCATCAAGAAAAGGACGGTAAAGCCCGGTAATCTCTTTGGCAATTACATACAGTGGGAAGCAAATCTGGTTTTCCAGTTTGGGTGTTTTCGGATTTTCCATAATTTTTGAGTACGAAAGATTCGATGAAGGTATTACTTTTTTATGATAAATTCATCCATTGGAATTCTGACTTTTTTCATAGAAGAAAGCCAGTCATTAGCCTCATCACGGTATCCAAGATATAAAAGGCTTACACTTTTTAATCCCAGTTCTTTTAATCCCAGTACTTCATCTACCACCTCATTGCTGAATCCTTCTGCCGGTGTACTGTCGATTTTAAGTTCTGCTGCCTGTGCAAGAGCAATTCCTAAGGCAATATAAGTCTGACGTGCAGTATGGGCAAAATGTTCTTCAGCAGTCTGTGCTCCATACATTTCTTTAATTTTATCAGTATAGCTTCCGAAACGACCTCTTGGAAGATCTCTTACATCAGTATGATAATCGTAAACTTTGTCAATTTTTTCATTAGAATAACTGTCCCATGCTGCAAAGACCAAAACGTGAGAAGAATCTCTCATTACTTCAGGGTTTAAAGCACCTGCTACCATTTTGTCTTTCAGTTCCTGGTTTTCCACTACTATAATTCTGAAGGGCTGCAATCCCGATGAAGTAGGAGCCAGTCTAGCTGATTCTAAAATAGTATTAAGATCTTCCTGTGATACTTTTTTGGTCGGATCATAAGCTTTTACCGCATGTCTCCAGTTTAAATTTTCTATTAATGACATTTTTCTTTTGTTTTAATTAAACTACTTGTTGATTATTAAATGTCAGTTTTATTAGCTGACTCAATTAACAATACAAATATATGGCCAATTTAATTGTGTGCAATTTAATTTTGAAAGATTTTATTGATAGCAATTATTGATAAACTTTAAAAACGGTAAAATAATGCAGAAGCAAATAAGAAATTTATTATTTCTATTTTGTTTATTTCAGCATGATTCGGATTTTTTAAAAGTGTTTGTATTCCAATCTTTGTAATAGAAATTTAAACTAAAAACAATGCAGAGATTTACAAACAAAACCGCTTTAATTACAGGAGGAACCAATGGGATGGGCCTGGCTACTGCTCATAAATTCCTTGAAGAAGAAGGAAAAGTCATTATTACAGGCAGAACTAGTGAAACAGTGAATAATGCTTTGGAAGAACTTGGAGAAAATGCCTTTGGAATTGTATCCAACGCAGGGAATATAAAAGATCTGATGAATCTTCAGCAGGAAATCAGAAAATATACAGAACATATTGATCTTGTATTTGCCAATGCAGGATACGGAAGATTTGCTCCTGTGGAATATGTGGATGAGAACCAGTTTGATGAACTTTTTAATATGCTGGTAAAAGGACCGTTTTTTACGGTACAGCAGTCGTTACCACTAATGAGAAAAGGAAGTTCCGTTATTTTCAATACTTCAGTTGCAACTGATATTGCGATGCCTAATTTTTCGGTGTATTCTGCAGCAAAATCTGCGGTGCAGTCATTCATCAAAACGTTTGCGGTAGAACTTACGGAACGTGGTATTCGGGTCAATGGGGTAAGTCCCGGGCATATTAAAACCAATATTTTTAATAATACAGGTTTAACCGGAGAGCAGATAGAAAGTGCCATTGATGAGATTATTCCTACAATTCCTTTTAAAAGACAGGGGGAACCTTCAGAAATAGCTAGTGTAGTTCTGTTTCTGGCTTCAGAAGAAGCCTCCTATATTCATGGGGCAGAAGTAAAAGTGGATGCCGGAATTTCTGTGATCAGATAATCAGGATTATTTGACTTCTTTAATTTCTTTGATGATATTGGTTTTATTTTCAATACCGATATTATAGATCTTGCCTTTCTTAAAGCTTTGGGTTGCTTTTTCCATAAGGCTCTTGTATTCCGGTGATTTTTTGGAAAGATAAAAAACCTGAGCACTGATTCCAATAGCGACACGTACCACTTCATTCGGTTTATCAGGATCTTCCATGATGTTGGAAATGGTGGCATTATTATACCAGGTTAAATTCTGTGAACTGGAATTACCGGAACAGGATGTAATCATAATAAATAGTAATAGTAGATAGGACCAGGCTTTCATAGCAAAAAAGTATTAAGTAAAAAGCTCCTGCAATGTATCAAAATAAATGCAGGAGCTCTCTATAAATTAGTTAAAATCCACAGCTTGCAACACTAGGTGCAGGGGAAGGAGAACATCCTGAAAGGGATGAGAATATGTTCAATACACAGTTGGTATTTACATAATTGTTATCATATAATAAAGAACCGGATGGGCTTCTGTAGTATACATTTCCTGCTGTATTGGCAAAAGAAGATACAGATGCAGAACCACAGCCTGTATTAGTACATGCAGCTCTCCATGCACTGTCTGTTACAGGTCCGCTGGAGAATAATGATGGGTCAATAATTCTTTTTTCAACAATTCCGGAAGCATTTTTGAAGCTTACCAAAATTGCCACGTGATATACCCATGATACACAGCATGTTCCTGTAGATGCTCTAAGATTACCATATACAAATTGCTTTTCACAGTCGTACCCTGCATTCAAAAGGATTTGTCTCATTTTGTGCGCTCTGGCATAGCATCCATCCACAGGATATCTGAATGTGATACACGGTGAAGATGCGGTAGAAGTTCCGCAAGCCTGGTTTTTGATCTGAGTAAAAAGACTGTTTAACGTAGCAAGATTAGGGATTACACTTACTGCCTTGTTACTTTCCCCTCTTTCTTCTTTGTTGAATACTGATTTGAAATAACGGATGTCGTCCGCTGTTGCTTTTTCAACCTTTGCAATTTCATTTGAATTGGCTTTCAGGAAAACCTGAACAGGAGTTTCATTTTGTACAGCTTCTTTAATCATGGAAATAAATGCCGCATTGTCTTTTGTATCCTTAATGTGATACGGCTGTGCGGAAACCATAAATGAAACTTTAAATTTTCCATCCTCTTTTTCTATCCCTACCGGAACAGTTTTGCCAAAGTCTTTCATAGCAATTTCATTAGACTCCTTAGCAACAAGATTCGGATCCTGATTGGCACCTGAATCCGAGCAGGAGTTAAATGACAGTACCGTCACGAATACCATCATGGATAAAAGGAATTTTTTCATAGTTTTTATATTTTGTGGTTAATTTTTTGTGAACTATTAATTGTAATAGTTCACTATTTTGTGACATTAAAAGTAATAAAATTTAAAATATGCGCAATATTTTTTTAGAAAAAAATAAATTATTTTGTTGTTTTATTGGTTTTATGATATTGAAAAGACTGATTGATCTATTGATTTTTATGGTAAATTAAGGAAAACAGGAAATTTTTAAAATTGTAAAATATGTTGTTTTTTGCAATTTGGATTGCTATAGAATAGACAAGATGAAGTAAACTAAAAAACCAGTCTCAACTATTGAAACTGGTTTTCTCATATCTTAATGAAATTATTCCGATTATTTATAAATCAATTCTGCCTGAAAAACGTCTGCAAAATGTTTTCTGATCTTTGCTTTCAGATCTTCCATTTCTTCTGGTGTCAATTCTCTTTCAAGCTCTCTTTTTAACGAAGTAACCTGCTTATCCTTGATCCCACACGGAATAATGTATTCAAAATAACGCATATCTGTATTTACATTCAATGCAAAGCCATGAAGAGTTACCCAACGGGAAGCTTTTACTCCCATAGCACACATTTTTCTGGCATAAGGTTTTCCTACATCCAGCCATACTCCGGTTTCTCCCGGTGAACGTTCTCCTTTGATACCATATTCGGCAATGGTTCTGATGATCACTTCTTCCAGATTTCTCATATATAAATGAATATCGGTGAAAAAGTTTTCAAGATCCAGAATAGGGTAGCCTACAACCTGTCCGTAACCATGATAGGTAATATCTCCGCCACGGTTTACTTTCACGAAAGTAGCATCAATTTCCTTCAGTTTATCAATACCGGCAAGCATATTTTCTTCGTGACCGCTTTTTCCTAACGTATACACGTGGGGATGTTCTACGAAAAGTAAGTGATTGGGGGTCGTGGTATGCTGTTCTGCAGGAAGATCCCTGTTTTTTATTTTGGTGTCAATGATATTTTTCATCAGCTGTTCCTGATAATCCCAGGCTGGCTGATATTCTTTGACTCCTAAATCTTCAAATTCTACTGCTTTATTTTGATTTGTATTCATTTCAATTTTTGATATACAAATTTAGTGAATTTTACCCTTTTATGGAATGGATAAAATCTATAGCCTTTTTCTTCCAGTCTCTATCCTGAAGCAAAATATTCACAAAAGCTGTTCCAATGATACCGCCATCCGCATTTTCTGTTACATTTTCAAAATCTTCTTTCGATTTAATCCCGAATCCTATCATTACCGGATTTTTTAGAGGAAGGGAAGCTAACCTGGAAAGGTAGTTCTCATTTTTTACAACTGCATTTTCATTTCCTGTGGTAGAAGAAGAACTTACTGCATACAGAAATCCTGAACTTAAAGAATCCAGATAGATCATTCTCTCATCAGATGTTTCCGGAGTGACCAGAAAGGTGAAATTTAAATTATATTGCTTTAAAATCTGCTGGTAATTTTTCTCAAACTCAATAGGAGGAAGATCGGGTAGGATCAATCCTGAAACACCACTTTCCGAGCATGCTGCACAAAACTTCTCAAATCCGAAGCTCAAAACAGGATTAACGTAACCCATCAGGATAATCGGGACCTTGATTTTATCTTTGATGGCTTTTAATTGAGAGAACAGCTTTTCAATAGTCATTCCGTTTTGTAAAGCCAGTTCGTGAGCTTTCTGGATGACAGGTCCGTCTGCCACAGGATCAGAATAAGGCATTCCGATTTCGATCATATCTGCTCCGGAATCCTGAATCAGTTGTATAATATCAGCGGTATCTTCCAATTGCGGAATTCCTGCTGTGAAGTATATATTTAGTTTTTTCATTTCTTTACTGTATTAATGTATTCATGTAAAATGTATTTAGGAGTTGATTTTATCCCTTAAAGTCATTTTATATATCTACTTTTTGCATTTTACAAATTTTTCAGATACGTTTCCATATCCTTATCTCCACGGCCACTCAGACAAATAACTACCACATCATTTTCATTAAATTTCTTCTTGTCTAAAACTGCCAGCGCGTGAGAACTTTCCAGTGCAGGAATGATTCCTTCCAGTTTGGTAAGCTCAAAGGCACATTTCAAAGCTTCATCATCATTAATACTAAAAAATTCTGCTCTTTTTTCTTTAAATAAATGGGCATGAAAAGGTCCAATTCCAGGGTAATCCAGTCCTGCGGAAATAGAATGAGGCTCAATAACCTGTCCGTCTTCCGTCTGCATTACAAGGCTTTTGCTTCCATGAAGAACTCCAAGGGTTCCTAAAAATGTAGTTGCAGCAGATTTTCCTGAATCTACTCCCAATCCTCCTGCTTCTGCAGCGATGATTTTCACTTCTTTTTCCTCTACAAAATGATAGAATGTTCCGGCAGCATTACTTCCTCCACCTACACAGGCAATCACATAATCAGGGTTCTCTCTTCCGGTTTTCTCTTGCAGCTGTTCTTTAATTTCTTTTGAAATAATGCTTTGGAACCTTGCTACAAGATCAGGGAAAGGATGTGGACCTACCACACTTCCAATCACATAATGCGTGGTCACAGGATTGTTGATCCAGTCTCTTAATGCCTCATTTACCGCATCTTTCAGTGTTTTTGAACCTGAAGTAGCTGCCACCACCTCAGCACCCAGCATTTTCATTCTTGCTACATTCGGGGCTTGCCTCTGGATATCAATCTCTCCCATATAAACAATGCACTCAAGACCAAGCAAAGCACAAGCTGTAGCAGTAGCGACGCCGTGTTGCCCGGCACCAGTTTCTGCAATAATCCTTGTTTTTCCGAGACGTTTTGCCAGAAGAACCTGTCCAAGAGCATTATTGATCTTATGGGCTCCGGTATGGTTGAGGTCTTCCCGTTTTAAATAGATCTGTGTCTGATATTTTTGGCTTAAGTTTTTAGCAAAATATAAAGGAGTAGCTCTTCCCACATAGTTTTTAAGCAAATCCTGATATTCAGCCTGAAAATCTTCAGATTCTATTATTTCAAGATAATTTCTTTGTAACTCTTCTACATTGGGATAAAGCATTTCGGGGATAAAAGCTCCTCCAAACTCTCCATAATATCCGTTTTCATCGGGGTTTTTATAATTCATTTTTTTATTCTTTAGTCATTAAATAAGCATTATTTTGTGAACTCAGCTGGTTGAGCAGTTCTTTTCTTTCCTGTGTGGTATAAAAAATCAGAATATCATCATCTTCAGAATTCACCCATTCCGAGCCGACACTTTCTTTGATCATTCTGGCTTTGTCGTGAAGAATTTCGATATCACACTTTTCATAAAAAGAACGAAGATCCGAATGGCAGAAACCAATTGTTTCAAGATTTCTCTGAGTAACATTTTCTTTGAAATGGCGCACCAAAACTGCTCCATAACCTTTCTTTTTATGAGCTGCCACAAGTCCTACAGCTTCTGCAAAGGAGTAATCGGTGTCTGCTATCTGTAAGGTAAAATCAAAATTCACCCTCATCACAGCCAATATATTTTCATCTGTGTTCATCAGGAAATGAAACTCTGAATCTTTGAAAAAAGACCGGAAATAGGATGATTTCATAGTATTCCACTCAGAGATATCCCAAAGTTCCAGAATGTGTTTTATCTCGGCTTCCGTGAGATCTTTCGTTGATTTTATATGATATTTCATGGGTTTAAACTATTAATAAATGTGAGGTGGTAATTATGCTGCTGTTTGGTAATCAGTTTTTTATAATGTAATAATTCTATTTTATGCATTAAGTCAAGTAAGGTTGCTTTATCTATTTTCGACTGATACATGGTAATCGCAATTTCAAGATTATCAATTAAATAATAAGGATCAGAGTCTTCGTACAGCAGAAATATTTTTGCATAAATCAGCCCTAAGTCATACTTTACACTTGATCTGACATGGTTTTCCAAAAATTTATCGGAAATAATAACCAGATAATAGCTGTTCCATAGACTGATTCTTTCAAAGAAATATTGGATATCGTTTTCTTCAAAATCTTTAATAATACAGATGAAATCAGACAATAATCCACCCACTTCCCAATGTTCTGTATTACTGTCGTTCTGTGCAACAAAGTGGTACAGATTCTGGATTTTTTCATTCCCGAATTTGGGTGGAAACAATGTTTTATAAAATGTCTTCTTTAGCAAATGTATATTCATCCTTGTGTGTTTTTATATGTTATTTATTTTACTGAAACAGATTTTTAAACTTTTTTATTCTTTCTATATTTTTACTGCCAGGTTCTGTTTCAAATTTTGAATTGATATCCAAAGCCAAAGGCTGTTGTTGCAGTGTTTCTATATTCCTGATGTTATCTTCTGAAATACCGCCGCTTAAAAAATAGGGCAGAGGAATTTCAAATTCATTCAGAATATTCCAGTCAAATTGTTCTCCTGTTCCTCCAAAGGCTTTACTGTCTGTATCAAAAAGGTAGTAGGTGACAGGCTGCAGATTGGAGGTAAAAGCTTGTGTTATTTTATTTTTGTTTTCAGATGCATCGTTTCCGACTCTGATTGCTTTAATGATTCCAACCTCAGGATTCAGTTTTTGTTTTAGTTCAATAATGTAATCATTACTTTCATCACCATGAAGCTGGACGAAATTCAATCCTGCCTGCTGAACGATTTTTAAAATGACATCTGTTTCTTCATTAACAAAAACACCTACTTTTCCTCTATGCTCAATAGTTGAGATCTCTTCCAGACTCAGATGATTCAAAACATATCTTGGTGATTTTTCATAGAAGATGAAACCGAGAAAATCTACACTCATAGCAATCAATTCCTGAATCTGATCCGGTTTTGTAAGACCACAGACTTTGAGTTGAGGTGACAGGGTAAAGGTTGTAGGTTGCAGGTTCATTGTTATCTATTTAAATTTGAGAAGAAAATTCTTCAAAAGCTTTGGCTGGATCTGTATTTTTCATAAAATATTCACCCATCAGGAAACCGTCAAATCCTTTTTCTTTTAAAAATTGAAAATCTTCAAGGCTGTAAATACCACTTTCTGCAACGGATAAAACTTCTTTCGGAAGCTGATTTTTAAGCTGAACGGAATGTTGCAGATCTACTTTAAAATCCTTAAGGTTTCTGTTATTGATTCCTACTAAGTCAATTTTTGAATTGAAATGTTTCAGTTCGTCTTCGGTATGGATTTCCAGTAAGACTTCCATTTTCAGCTGATGAGCAAGATCTGTGAATTCCTGTACCTGAGCTGGAGAAAGACATGAAGCGATGAGTAAAACAACATCAGCACCAATACTTTTTGCTTCATAAAACTGATATTCATCAATCATAAAATCTTTTCGCAGAACCGGAATGTTAATCTCATTTCTTACACTGAGAACATCATTTAAATCTCCTCCGAAAAAATCATGATCAGTCAGGATAGAAATTCCGCTGGCTCCAAAATTTTCGTATGCTGAAACAACTTCTAAGGGTTCTACATTGTTATTAATGATACCTTTTGACGGAGATTGTCTTTTAAACTCAGCGATAATTCCGCTTTTATTTTTGATGGATGCTTTCAGTGAATAGGTTGGCCGTCCAAAAAGAGCTGTGTTTTTTAATCGGTCAAGAGAAATGCGTGATTTTGCTGCTGCCACTTCCTCTTTTTTTCGTTCAATAATTTGATCCAGTATCGTCATTTTTTGTGTTTAAGTTTAGTCAATGGTGAATTTTGCTTCGCAAGCGAATAATGAATTTAATTAATCAGGAGATTAAAACTGTTTAATGCTTTTCCGCTTTCCAGACTTTCTTTAGCCAGAAGAAGACAGTCTTCATACGTCCCGAATTTATGGGTATTATAAAGAGCTACTGATGCGTTGGCAAGAATCACAGAATTTTGTTGCTCCGTCCCTTTTCCTTCAAGAATATTCAAAAATATTTTTGCTGTTTCCTGAATAGAATTACCAGCTTTAATATCTTCCAGTGTTACCGGGTTAAAGCCTAAATCTTCTGCAGAATAGATTTCTTCTCCATTTTTTGTGATGATTTTGCTGTCGTCAGTCAGACTTATTTCATCATATCCGTCAAGGCCATGGACCAGAATAAAATCACGTTCCTCTTTTTGTAGAAGGTACTGATAAATTCTTGCAATTTCCAGGTTATATACTCCGATCATTGAATATTTTGGCTTTGCAGGATTAACTAATGGTCCCAAAAGGTTAAAAAACGTTCTTAATCCCAAAGATTTTCTCAATAATCCAACAGATTGCAATGCAGGATGAAAATAAGGTGCATGCAGGAAGCAGATATTGGCTCTTTCAAGATCTTCATTCAATTGTTCTGAGCTGTTTTTAAACTGATATCCCAGTTCTTCCAGTACATTTGATGAGCCCGTAATTGTGGAAGCTCCATAATTGCCATGTTTTGTTACTTTCTGTCCGGCTCCGGCTACTACAAAGCTTGCCAGAGTGGATATATTGATGGTATCCTTTCCATCACCTCCCGTTCCTACGATATCAATAGCATCACTGGCATCCATTTTTACGGGAACAGCCATCTGTAATAATGCTTCTCTGAAGCCTTCCAGTTCTTTCAATGTGATATTCCGCATCAGGAAAACACTTATGAAAGCGGTAACTTCCGCAGTATTGAATTTATTCTGTGCAATCTCAATCATGGTAGCTTTTGCTTCTGATTTTGAAAGCGTATTGTGGTTGAACAGGTATTGCAATATTTCTTTCATTTGTGGTATTTTTATGGTTGTTGAAGAATTTTCTATGGTTTTCATGACAACAGAAAGTTTTTAATGATTACTTCTCCTTCCGGCGTTAAAATGCTTTCCGGGTGAAACTGTACTCCGTGTACATCATACGTTTTGTGCTGCAAAGCCATGATCATTCCGTCTTTGTCTACAGCCGTAATTTCCAGTTCTTCCGGAAAACCTTCCGGGTTTACCGCCCAGCTGTGATATCTTCCTACTTCCAACCCGGAATGCAAATCTTTGAACAATTTAGTATTTTCTTTTACCAGCTCGGTAGTGGTTGCTACTCCGTGGAAGATTTCAGTCAGGTTGATCAGACTTCCTCCGAAAGCTTCAGCGATAGCCTGCTGGCCAAGGCATACTCCAAGGATACTTTTCGTAGGAGCATATTCTTTAATAAGGTCTAATAAGATACCCGCTTCTTCAGGAATTCCGGGACCGGGCGAAAGGATGATTTTATCATATTTTCCAATCTCTTCAAGGGTAATTTCATCATTTCTTACCACATCTACTCTTTGATTCAGAATTCTCTCAATAATCTGGACAAGGTTATACGTAAAGCTGTCATAATTGTCGAAAACGAGAACTTTAAGTGGTGTCTGCTGAGTGTTTATATTGTTGTTCATTGCTTTTTTGTTAGGTTGTTGCTGTTTTTTTTGCTAGTTGGTGGGTTTATTTTTCAACTATTTTTTCTGCTTTTTCAACTGCTTTTTTCAGTGCATTTAGTTTGTTATTGACTTCCTGCAGTTCGCTTTCAGGAACAGATTTGGCTACAAGTCCGGCACCCGCCTGATAAAATAAAGTGTTGTTTTTGCTTAAGAAAGTCCTGATCATAATCGCCTGGTTGCAGGTTCCGTTCAGTCCGACAATTCCTATACAGCCACCGTAATATCCGCGGGAATCTTTCTCGTACTGGTTGATCAGCTGAAGGGCTTTATGCTTCGGTGCACCGCTCAGTGTTCCCTGAGGGAAAGTAGCAGAAACCATTTCCAGAGGATTGATGTCATCAGCAACATCTGCAGTCACCTCACTTACCATATGAATAACGTGAGAGAACAGCTGGATTTCCTTAAGCTTGGTAACCGTTACATTTTTTCCAAGTTTTCCAAGGTCATTTCTTGCCAGATCTACCAGCATGGTATGTTCTGCATTTTCTTTAGGATCGGCTTTCAGAACTTCAATGGCTTCAAGGTCTGCTTCAAAGTTTCCTGTTCTTTTTGAAGTTCCGGCAATGGGATGAATAATGGCTTTATTATTTTTAATGATCAGCTGACTTTCAGGGCTGGATCCGAATAATTTATAATTTCCGTAATCAAAATAGAACAGGTAAGGGGAGGGATTGATGTTTCTTAAAGCACGGTATACATTGAATTCATCTCCTTTGAATTTCTGTTCAAATCTTCTGCTTAGAACCAGTTGGAAAACATCGCCGCGCATACAGTGTTTCTGTGCTGTTTTTACCAGTTCAATATAATCTTCATCTGTAATATTGGATGTTTCCTCACTTGTTTTCTCGAAAGGATAAACCGGTGTATTCTGATTTTTAATAAGGTTTTCCAGCAGATGAAGTTCAGATTTTACCCCGTTAATAAAGTTTTCAATAATATACATTTCATCATTGAAATGATTGATCGCAATCACATATTGGTATAATCTGTATCTCATCACAGGAATTTCAACTTCCTTGCTCTGCGGTTTAAGAGTAACATTTTCGAAAAACTGTATCGCCTCAAAGCTTGTGTAGCCAAAAAGACTCTGAGCCGTCTGTTCAATAGGATCATTGGTCTCTTCACAGTTGAAAATTTTTCGGAACTCTTCAAATATATCTGTGATATTTCGCTCCATAATAAATTGTTTTACAGGAGCAGAAGCAGGAAGTTTGATTTCATATTCGTTAAGGTTTTTCACTTCAATTCCGGCAATGGCATTCACTGCGATGAAGGAAAAATTATTATCGAGACTTTTTGAATCTGAACTTTCCAGAAGAATTGTATCACGAAATTTATCTCTGATCTTTAGGTAAATATTCATGGGAGTATGAAGGTCTCCCAGTGTTTTTTTCGAAACAGTTTTTATTGTAATTGTGTTAGTCAACATCTTATTGTTTTTTGTGAGATTAAGGAATAAAAAAAGGCTTTAACGGTATCCGTCAAAGCCTATATATTGTTTTTTGATTATTTCTGCTGTGTTTAACAACATGACAATACCTTCAGACCCGACGAAGAGTTTGAAAGCCACCACCAAATATTGTTGTTCATTTTTAACATGGGACAAATGTAGAAATTTTTTTAATACGAAGACTAAAAAATATCAAAAAATAAAAAAACTTAATATAGAAATCTACTGTTTAAGCTGTTCGAGTTCCTGTTTTAATTCCTTGATTTTTTCTTTGTAAGTTTCATTATCATAGTATTTTACATAATCTTCCAATGCAGCAATATACTCTTCAATGAATTCTTTATTGGTTTTATCAGCTTCATATTTGATTCTTGCAGAGTTCACAGGAGCCAGCTTTGAATACTTAAGATTAGCCTGTCCTTCATCAGACTGATTGTAGAGAATGACAATGTTTTTTTCATATCCCGGAATGTATTTTACAGGAAAAGAAACCGCCGTTTGCGGGATTCTGATTGCATTTTCAATCGGATAGATAGAAGCTGTTGTAGTAGAGAAAAATGTTGAAATATATTTCCCGTCCTGTTTCTTTACAATGGCTTCATAATCATGAATATACATGTCGTTCAGGGTAGAGTTGGTTTCTACATCAGATGTGATGATTGCAGTACTTTCCACTCCGTATTTGTTTAAAAACCATGCGTTTAAAAACTGTCCTCCAAACCCGTTTAATATAGCCAGAGGAATAATGGGGATCAAAAACCATGCTTTTTTGGTCAGATACGAAAGTCCTCCAAAGAATACCAGCAACAGAATCACAGTATAAAAACCATGATGACTGGTAAAAAACAGAATTTTTGAAATTAAAACCATGGATTAAATATAACAATAATAATCTTTTATTAAACGCTGGGATCGCAAAAATGTTCTTAAATTACTGTTAAAACGGTCGCAAAGGCGTTTCACTTAGCAAAGTCTGTTGTCATTATCTAAATGAAGTGCCCTTGCGAACAAAAAAATAGAGTTTTATATAATTACTTTATGAGCATAGCGTTTAAAACAACTATTTTACGGGCTCAGACAAAGGAATGTCAGGAGTTCCGCTGTAGAAAACAATCAGTGTTACTCCCTGGTCTCCGGTTTTACCTCTGTGGCCTGTATTAACCATTTCTGGAAGCACCTGGCCCTTTCTTATCCATTGCGTTTTTCCATCCTCTTTTCTTTCAACCTGAATTTCACCTTTCTCTACATACGCTGCATTGATGACAGGATGTTTATGCCAACTGAGTGCAGAATTCGGAGGTACAGCAATTTTAAGAACCGAAATTTCCGGCTGAGTGGCAGGGTAGGCAGGATACGTAGTTCCATCCCAGGATTTGGTTGTTTTTAATAAGGTTACCGATTCAATTTTATCAGTATATTCTGATTTTGGCTCGTTCGATGAATTATCACAGGAAACAAGCACAGAAGAGAGTAGGGCAAAGAAAGCTATACCCAACAGATTTTTTTTAGTCATAAACTTTTCAATTAATAGATTGATTTGGTTCGGATGATCCGTGATACAAAAATAGCAAGCTTCTTTAAATTTCCCTAATGTTTGAATTATTTTTTTTATTGATCTGATTACAATTCAGCCCTTAAAAAATATTTATCAAAGAAAACATTTGTCATAAGTTTAAAACTTTATTTTTTATATTTTTGCTACCAAATTAGAAAAAAATGAAAAAAGTATTAGCAATCGCATTTATCGGAGGTTTATTATTAGCAAGCTGCAAGAAAAAGCCAGATCATTCTTTACAGGATACTAACACGATGCTTGAAGAACCAGAAGCAACTACCGTTGTAGATTCTACAGCTAAAACTGCTGCTCCTGCTGCTGCAACTCCAGCTACAACTGCTCCTGAAGCTGCTAAAACAGATTCTACAGCGAAGAAATAATGAAAAAAATACTTTTGGCAGGAATGCTCGGGCTTCTGATCATTTCCTGTTCTAAAAAAGAAAATACGGCAGAAGTGGCTCCTTCTTCTGAGACAGCAGCTGTTTCAGAGACTGCTCAATCCAATCTTTCAGGTGACCAGATCATGGAAACATTGGATTGCTCAGGATGTCACTCTGTGAATGAGAGAATGATAGGACCTTCTTATCAGGAAATAGCAGGAAAGTATTCTGAAAAGGATACCGAATTGCTGGCTTCCAAAATTATAGAAGGCGGAAGTGGAGTATGGGGAAGTGTGCCTATGGCTGCCCATCCACAGGTATCTAAAGAAGATGCCAAAAAAATGGTGGAATATATTTTAAGTCAGAAGAAATAAAATATGTCCGCTGAAAAATCCAGTCTGCACACAAGAAATCTGCATCGTAATCCCTATGATTTTGATCAGCTTATTTCTTGTGTGCCGGAACTGAAACATTATGTTTTCGTTAATGCTTATCACACGGTAACCATTAATTTCAGCATTCCAAAAGCGGTGAAACTGCTCAACAAAGCCTTACTCTTACATTTTTATGATATTAAAGGCTGGGATATTCCGGATACCAATCTTTGTCCGCCAATTCCCGGGAGAGCAGATTATGTACACTATATCGCTGATCTTTTAGCTGAACAGCTGAGTGCAATTCCGACAGGAAATTCTGTAAAAGGATTGGATATAGGAACAGGAGCAAATCTTGCGTATCCTTTAATCAGTCACCGTTCATATGGCTGGACCATGCTGGGAACAGATATCAATCAGGATTCTTTGAAAAATGCTCAGAATATTCTGGATCAAAATAAAGACCTTATCTCTGTTATTCAGTTGAAAAGTCAGCCTGATCCTGATCATATCTTTACCAATATCATTAATCCTGAAGACAGATTTACTTTTACGATGTGTAATCCTCCTTTTCATGATTCTGAAGAGTCTGCAGTGAAAGGAAATATCAGGAAAACAAAGAATCTTAATAAATCAAAGAAAGCCAAACCTGTTCTTAACTTTAGTGGTCAGCAGTCTGAGCTCTGGTGTGAAGGTGGCGAACTGGCATTTATTACGAAGATGATTAATGAAAGTGTACTATTTTCATCGCAGGTTCTTTGGTTCACATGTCTGGTTTCCAAAAAAGATAATCTTAATAAACTGACTACTCTTTTAAAAATAGTCAAAGCTGTAGAAGTGAAAACGATTGATATGGCTCAGGGACAAAAGGTAAGCAGAATATTAGCCTGGACGTTTATTCCTCAAAAAGACAGAAAAACCTGGTTCATTTAAAATTCAAGGTTTAAAGTTTAAGGTTTATAGCACGATAGTGCATATCTCGAATCTCATTACCCCGTATCCCGCATTTCCTGTCCACATTTTAAAATTTCTGAAAAAAGCCATTGATGGTCATGTCAAAAATGCCTAAATTTGTACGCTTTTAGAAAAATAAGAAATGCAATTATCAGAACAAGAAATCATTAGAAGAGAAAAGCTGAATAAGCTTACTGAAATGGGGATTAATGCGTTCCCTGCGGATGAGTATACCATTACAGATACTACAGAATCTATAAAACAGGACTTTTCTGAAAGTAAACAGGTGAAGATCGCTGGTAGATTGATGTCCCGCAGAATTCAAGGGAAGGCTTCTTTCGCAGAATTGCAGGATTCTAAAGGAAAAATCCAGGTTTACTTCAACAGAGACGAGATCTGTCCGGGTGAAGATAAAGAACTATATAATGAAGTATATAAACACCTTTTAGATATCGGTGATATTATCGGTATTGAGGGAGAATTGTTTACTACGCAGGTAGGAGAGATGACAGTTTTAGTAAAAAACTTTACACTTCTTACAAAGGCTTTGCGTCCTCTTCCTCAGGCTAAAACTGACGAAAACGGTGTTGTACATGACGGTTTTACAGATCCTGAATTAAGATACAGACAACGTTATGTAGATTTAACAGTAAATCCGCAGGTAAAAGAAATTTTCGTGAAGAGAACAAAACTGTTCAATGCCATGAGAACATTCTTCAACGATGCAGGGTACTTTGAGGTAGAAACTCCTATTTTACAATCAATTCCCGGTGGGGCTGCAGCAAAACCGTTTATCACGCACCACAATGCGCTGGATATTCCATTATATTTAAGAATTGCTAACGAATTATACCTGAAAAGATTGATCGTAGGTGGTTTTGACGGAGTGTATGAGTTTTCTAAAAACTTCAGAAATGAAGGGATGGACAGAACGCACAACCCTGAGTTTACCGCTATGGAGATCTATGTAGCTTATAAAGATTACAACTGGATGATGGATTTCACTGAGAAATTATTGGAATTCTGTGCCACTCAGGTGAATGGAAATGCAGAATCTACTTTCGGTGAACACACGATCAACTGGAAAGCTCCTTATCCAAGAGTTTCTATGACAGAAGCGATCCTTAAATTTACAGGATTCGATATTACCGGAAAAACTGAGAAGGAATTATACGATTTTGCCAAGTCTATCGGTATCGAAGTAAATGAGACGATGGGTAAAGGAAAATTAATTGATGAGATCTTCGGTGAGAAATGTGAAGGAAACTTCATCCAGCCGACTTTCATTACAGATTATCCGATCGAAATGTCTCCACTGACAAAGAAACACAGAAGCAAAGAAGGCTTAACAGAACGTTTTGAATTAATGGTGTGCGGTAAAGAAATTGCCAATGCGTATTCAGAGCTTAATGATCCTATCGATCAGAGAGAACGTTTTGAAGCACAGATGACTTTATCTGAAAGAGGAGATGATGAAGCAATGTTCATCGATCAGGACTTCTTAAGAGCATTGGAATATGGGATGCCTCCAACTTCAGGGTTAGGAATCGGTATGGACAGATTAATCATGTTCTTAACGGATAATGCCTCTATCCAGGAAGTGTTATTCTTCCCTCAGATGAGACCTGAAAAAGCAGTTCCACAGATTGAACTGGGAGAAGATGAAAAGGTAATCCTTGAAATCCTTAATTCTCAGGAAGGAGCAATGTCTTTAGCGGAAGTAAAAGAAAGAAGCCAGCTATCCGGTAAAAAATGGGATAAAGCTTCCAAAACTTTGACAAAAAATAATATTGTGAAAGTAGAGAAAATTGACGAAAATCTTTTGATGAAACTGGCTTAAGATTTAATACAATAAATAATATAAATAAAAAAGACTGCTTTAGGCGGTCTTTTTTTGTGACAAAATGGCATTGTGATTATACTGGCTATGGTTTTGATCTGATGTTATTAGGAAAATAAAATATTAATAATAAAATAAATAAAAAATTATGGCTTTTAGTAAAGAATACACACATTGGCATTTGACTCCGGGCGGATGGGTAGTGGGTAATGCAAGAATAGACTTTTCAAAGTTTTTTGATGGACCAATTCCTGATAATAGAGTGTTAACTATAATATATGAAGAAATTATGAGTTCTCCATTTAGTGGAATTGTTAAATCGGAGGAGGTTATTTATGAAATAGATGATAAAAACCTTATAGAAGAACTAAGGGAAAAATTTCCTAAAGATTTATGCATTTCTACACCAGACTAGTCGTGAATTTATAAAATAGTTTAATGAATTAAAAGGTACAGAGCTATTCTGTACCTTTTTCTTTTTTCCATTTCCGAAGCTGTGTCCTGAAGTTTTTAAACGGAGCTACAGTATTAATATGAATCCATTTCCAGACGGGCCATTGGGCAGGTGTGGTTGCCCATTTTCTCTGGCCGGGAATGAATAATGTGTTGTCATCAAGTCTTTCTATCCAGTTAATAATTTCATCCACCTTAGCTCGCAGCAGCTCTCTTTGCTGTTGTAAATTATAAGAACCATATTCATTATAAAAAGACTGGTATAATCCTCCCAGGTTATTCCATTTGTATTCGGGAGCAGGAGTTTTTACTTCAATTCCATTACCTTCATCAGATTCCCATTGTAAAAGCAGATGAGTCCAGCCTAACTGATAGGAAATATTTTGCGATGGCGTTTTGTCAACTCCCGGTTGCAGAAGATCTTTTTCCTCTTCTTTTATATCATCAAATTCCTGATCATAGAGCAAATATCTTTTCTTTAACTCGTCAATAAGTTCTGTTTTATCTTTATAAGTCTGCATATTTTATCTATTTTCTCAGTTTACTGAAAGAAGCCATCAGATAAAATAAAAAAGGAAGAATAAATAATGAACCCAGCATCAGTGCCCATCCCAACGCGGCAATAGTCTTTTCAGGAGCCATATGTTCCAATAAAGAAAGGTGCTGCCCGTTTCCTAATAAAATAATATCCGGATTATGCTGATAAGTTGCCGCTACCAGAATCATAACCATCTGAAATCCTGCCAATGCACGTACAGGAAGTAATTTTTGACGGTTCAAGGCTCTTAAAATAAGCAACAATGCAATAGTAGCAAAGGCAATTGCCATAATACCCAAAGGTTTTGAAAATACCCACATTAATAGAGGAATGTCTGAAATATAAGCAGTAGCAAATACTAATATTCCCGTTATAACCACAAAGATCATCGTCTGTTTGGATTTTCTTATCATTAATAAAAGATCAGTTTTATCACGGGTTTCTCTTAATGAAAAGATAGAAGCAAGATAAGCACAAAGCGCTACAGTAAATAAGCCTACGGAAACTCCAAACCAGTTCAGCCAGCTGAATACATACAAATCCAGAAAACCTACAGCATCGGGATTGATAGAATGTGAAACCGTTGCAGCAGCAATTAATCCCAAAAAGAAAGGTGTTAAAAGACTCGCATAGTAGAAAATCTGGGTATATAAAACCTGCCAGTTATCCTTTACAGCATCATAATGTCTGAACGTAAATGCTGTTCCTCTCGCTATAATTCCTAAAAGCATTAAGACTAAAGGAATATGAAGATAAGTAGACATCGTGGTATAAATCTCGGGAAATCCTACAAAGAGAATTACAATGGCAATGATCAGCCACATATGATTGGCTTCCCATACAGGAGCTATGGATTCATACATGATTTCCTGGGTTTTATTCCTGGCTTTTTTATGGGTGAAAAGTTCCACAATTCCTGCTCCGAAATCAGCTCCGCCCAGAATAATATAAAGACAGATGGATAGCCAGAGAAAACCTATTACAACATAAATCATGATTTTTTGTTTTTATCGTTAAACTGAGCATCAGTAGGATCGTAAAGTTTCGGTACCATTTGAATCTGTCTCTTTAAAAGGAAAACAAGAATCAGTGATAATGAAATGAAAATAGCCGTAAAGAAGTAGAAAGAATACTGTATTCCCGGCATAGGAGTTACAGCGTCTGCTGTTCTCATAATTCCGTAAATAATCCACGGCTGTCTTCCCACTTCTGTTACTGTCCATCCTGCTTCCAGAGCAATATATCCAAAAGGGGTAGCTATTAAAAATGTTTTTAGCAGCCAGTGTTTGCTCAGCCATTCTTTTTTGAAGAAGAAAGCATATAAATAAATAGCACCAATACCAATCATCACCACGCCGAAGAAAATCATCATCTGAAAAGCATAATGAACAACTGCAATCGGAGGCCATTCGTCTCTTGGGAAATCTTTAAGACCTTTTACTTCAGAATTGAAGTCATTGCTCACCAGAAAACTTAATACTTTTGGAATTTTCACCGCATATTTTACTTCTTCTTTTTCCTCATCAGGAATTCCTCCAATTACAAATGAAGCGCCTTTTTCAGTTTCAAAATGAGCTTCCATAGCTGCCAGCTTAATAGGCTGTCTTTCGGCAACAGATTTAGCCGCAATATCACCACTTAAAGGTGCGCCAAAAGCTCCAATCAGGGCAAAACCTACTGCAATTCTAAAAGCTTTGGTATGAAACTCAATATTTCTTTTTCGCATGATCATAAAAGCATGTACTCCGGCTACAGCAAACCCTGTCGCACAAAATGCAGCAACCGTCATGTGAAGAGCCTGTGGGAACCACGCATCATTGAACATTGCTTTAATAGGGTCTATATTGAGATATTGTCCGTTAATATAATCAAAACCGGTAGGAGAGTTCATCCATGAATTGGCTGCCACCACCAGAATTCCGGAAGCAAGTCCACTCACTCCTACAAGGAACCCACAGAACCAGTGAAACCATTTATTGAACCTTTCCCAGCCGTATAAAAAGAAGCCGATAGCAATAGCTTCAATAAAAAAGGCTGTTCCTTCCAGAGAAAAAGGCATTCCGAAGATAGGACCGGCATGTTTCATAAAACCGGGCCATAAAAGTCCCAGCTCAAAGGAAAGCATCGTCCCTGAAACCGCTCCTGTAGCAAAAAGGATAGCTACCCCTTTGCTCCATGCTTTTGTCAGTCCCTTATATACTTGATTATTCGTTTTCAGATATTTCCAATGGGCAAAAGCCATCAGAAAAGGCATCACCATACCCACGCAGGAGAATATGATATGAAAGCCCAGAGAAAGTGCCATCTGAGCGCGTGCTGCTATAAAATCATCCATAATATCAACTTTTCAGTAAATAAATTTACGCATAAATTATTGATGTTGAATATGATTTACAACAGTTGGTATTTCACCAATACCTTTTAATTTTGAATCTTTTACCGGCTTTCTATTTCTTATGTTTTCAATAAGAAAACTCTACAATTTTTTGACACTTTTTAACTTTCATACCTCGAAAAAAATCACGATATTTGTAAGTCTCTGCATAGAGCAGAATTTTTAATATTTAATATGAGTCAAAAACAATATACAGCTAGTAGTATTCAGGCATTGGAAGGAATGGAGCACGTTCGTATGCGTCCTTCAATGTACATTGGTGATGTAGGAGTCAGAGGACTTCACCACTTGGTTTATGAAGTAGTAGATAACTCTATTGACGAGGCATTGGCAGGATACTGCGACACGATCTTCGTTAGCATCAAGGAAGGAAACGGAATTGAAGTAAGTGATAACGGTAGAGGTATCCCGGTTGATTTCCACGAAAAAGAACAGAAATCTGCCCTTGAAGTTGTAATGACAAAAATTGGAGCCGGAGGTAAGTTTGACAAAGACTCTTATAAGGTGTCGGGAGGTCTTCACGGGGTTGGGGTTTCTTGTGTGAATGCACTTTCCAACGAGATGATCACTACGGTTTACAGAGACGGAAATGTTTACCAGCAGATTTATTCAAGAGGAAAAGCTCAGACTGGTGTTGAGGAGATTGGTCACAGTGAAAAAAGAGGTACCAAACAGTTTTTCCAACCGGATGATTCGATCTTTACAGAATTAATTTATAATTACGATACCTTAGCAAGCCGTTTAAGAGAGCTTTCTTATCTTAATAAAGGAATTACTATTACATTAACTGATGAAAGAGAAAAATTAGAAGACGGATCTTTCCGTTCAGAAGTTTTTCATTCAGAAGGTGGATTAAAGGAATTCGTTGCTTACATTGACGGAAACCGTGAGTCTATTATGGAACATGTAATCTTCATGGAAGGAGAGAGAGATGATATTCCTGTAGAAGTAGCAATGCGTTACAACACTTCTTTCAATGAGAATCTTCACTCTTACGTCAATAATATCAATACCCATGAAGGAGGAACTCACTTAGCAGGTTTCAGACGTGCTTTAACGAGAACTCTTAAGAAATATGCTGATGATCTGGGTATTCCACAGAAAGAAAAAGTAGAAGTTACAGGTGATGACTTCCGTGAGGGATTAACAGCTGTGATTTCTGTAAAAGTAATGGAGCCTCAGTTTGAAGGACAGACTAAAACAAAACTAGGAAACTCTGAAGTTTCCGGAGCTGTTGATAAAATTGTTGGGGAAATGCTTACCAATTTCCTTGAAGAAAATCCTTCTGAAGCAAAACTGATCGTTCAGAAAGTTGTTTTGGCAGCAAAAGCACGACAGGCAGCGAAGAAAGCCCGTGAAATGGTTCAGAGAAAATCTCCTATGGGAGGTTCTGGTCTTCCTGGGAAACTATCCGATTGTTCATCCAAAGACCCCGCAGAATCTGAAATTTTCCTTGTAGAGGGAGATTCCGCAGGTGGAACAGCTAAGCAGGGAAGAGACAGACACTTCCAGGCTATCCTTCCTTTAAGAGGTAAAATTTTGAACGTAGAAAAATCTATGCTTCATAAAGTTTACGATAATGAGGAAATCAGAAATATTTATACTGCTCTTGGAGTATCTGTAGGTACGGAAGAAGATAGCAAAGCATTGAATATGGCTAAGCTAAGATACCACAAGATCGTTATCATGACCGATGCCGATATTGACGGATCTCACATTTCTACATTGATCCTTACTTTCTTCTTCAGATATATGAAGGAACTTATTGAAAACGGATATATCTATATTGCCCAACCTCCTTTATATCTATTAAAGAAAGGGAACAAGAAAGTATATGCATATAATGAAAAAGAACGTGAAGAGTTTACTTTAGAAATGGCTCCGGACGGTAAAGGTGTAGAAGTACAGCGTTATAAAGGTCTTGGAGAGATGAACCCTGAACAGCTTTGGGAAACAACCCTTAATCCTGAGCATAGAATCCTGAAGCAGGTAACTATTGATAATGCCGTGGAAGCAGACAGTATTTTCTCTATGTTGATGGGAGATGAAGTTCCACCAAGAAGAGAGTTTATCGAGAAAAATGCGAAATATGCAAAAATTGATGCATAAACGTTTTTAAAAATATAATAAAAAAAGCTTCTAATTATTTAGAAGCTTTTTTTATATTTGGATAAACCAAAAAAACAATAATATGTTAACTCTTTTACAAACAGACCCTTACAACGGGGCGGATGCAGCTTCTGGAGCAGTGGCTGCAGGATTAGGGATCGGAACGATGTTCTTCGGCTTATTGTGCTATATATTCTATGGATATTGCATGTACAAAATCTTCCAGAAAGCAGGAAGACAAGATGCCTGGGCCGCCTTTATTCCTATTTATAACACCATCGTATTGCTGGAAATTGTTAAAAAGCCCATCTGGTGGATCATTCTTTTCTTTATTCCTTTGGTGAATATCTATGCATGCTGGGTCGTATATGACAGACTGGCAAAAGGATTTGCGAAGGAAACTCCTCTTTACACGATTCTGATTCTCCTTTTCGGATTTATTTTTATTCCTGTATTGGGACTTGGAAGTGATCGTTTTGATAGTAAACTGGTCCCGAATGATTAAAAAAGACAAAAAAAAATTAAAAGACTTCATTTTTGAAGTCTTTTTTTTAATACTTTTTCAACTGTAGAATTTATTGGACTTTTTCTTATTATTAATTTTACATTATTTAAATTACATGAATCGTAATTTATTTTAAATTTGAAACGCAGATAATATGAAGTTCATCCCTTTTTCTCAGAGGATAGCTAGATCCTTCTCCCAATATAGAATGAGTATAAATATTATGTTTTTAACGTTTCAGAATTTAATGATGAAAAGTTGATAATGTGTTCATTTTCTTATAAGTACATTTAATACAGTGCTTTTTTGAATATTAGGTTAGGGCTTCATATATTGAAGCCTTTTATATTTTTTTTAACAGTTATTAAGATTTTATTATTTTTGTACAATCTTAATAACTATGATGAAAATATTATTATTGGGGGCTTTATCTACCGCCTCACTATATTTCGCACAGAGCTATCCTGCCTCTGCCATTCCTGAGAATTTAAAGAAAAATGCAGACGTTGTTATCCGTAAAGATTTTACAACTGTCCAGATCAATAAAGTTGATGAAATAAAATATCAATATAATACTGTTACTACAGTTTTAAATAAAGATGGTGACGAACGGGCTGTGGCTTATATTCCTTACGATAAAGCAAAAAGTGTTTCTAACATAAAAGTTACGATTTATGATGAAGCAGGAAAAAAGGTTAAGAGCTTTTCAAAGTCAGACTTTAAAGATTTTGCAAATAACCCTCAGGGAGTTTTCTATTCTGATAACAGAATTCTGGTATTTTCTTATACTTCGGTTCAGTATCCTTATACTGTTGACTTTTCTTATGAAAGCGAGGATAAGAATACGATCTTTATTCAGGATTTTGTACCATTTCACTCTATTAAAATGTCTTTGGAGGAGGCTCAGTTCAAAATTATTAATACATCAGGAATTGAACTGCGTACCAAGATATATCCTTCAAAGTATAACTATGCGTCTGTTGCAGAAAGCGGAAGTGAAAATGATAAAACCTATTCGTATAAAAATGTCCCTGCCATTGATGATGCCTTTATGATTCCGGAGCCTGTTAAAATCTTACCTTCAGTAAATTTTGCTCTGACAAAATTTAACCTGGCAGGAAAGCAGGGGACTTTAAATAACTGGACAGATTTCGGAACCTGGTATTATAAAGATCTGGTGGAACCGGTTTCAGTATCTACTCCCGCTATTAAAGCTGAAGTAGCATCTTTACAATTACAGGGATCTGTAGAAGATAAAGTAAAGAAAATTTATCAGTATATGCAGAACAAAACCCGATATATAGCTGTAGGATTAGGAATTGGAGGCTGGCTTCCTATGCAGCCGGATGAAGTTCACAAAAAAGGATATGGAGACTGTAAAGCACTCACAAATTATATGAAAATTCTATTGAACGAAGCAGGAATTCCATCTAAATACTGTGTTATCAATTCAAGTTCTTCGCAGGTTTCTTTTGATCCCGAATTTCCTTCTATGGGAGGAAACCACGCTATTCTGATGATTCCAACTGAAAAAGGAAATATATGGCTTGAAAATACTTCTCAGCAAATAGCTTTTAACCATTTAAGTTACAGGACAACAGACAGAAATGCACTTGCTGTAACACCTAAAGGAATAGAACTTATTAATACACCAGTTTATAAAGCTGAACAAAATAAGGAAAAACAGACTTTGAGAGTTAACCTTAATGAGGATAACAGTATTATCGGGACAGGAAATTTTTCCTATACAGGAAATCAATATGACTATAATTTAAGGTTTGCCAGTCTTAATCCCACTGAAAAAAATGATGCGGTAAAAGAGAGGTTTAATGTTTTAAATTTTGAAAAGGTTGAAATGAAAAATTTTAATAATGATAGAGATAATGCTGTTATTACCTACGACCTTGATTTTAAGACCAATAATTTCTCCAAAAAAGCTGGAAACAGCCTTCTGTTCAGATCTGTGCCTATTTTTAATGACGCTGTCTTTAAAACTGATGAAACCCGTGAGCTTCCTTTTGAAGTCGGTATGTCTTATGAGGACGAATATGAAATTGCTTATGTACTTCCTTTGGGGTATAAGGTGGATGAAACTCCTGATAATTCAAGCATCACTTCTGAATTTGGATCTTATAAACTAAGTTTTGTTAAAAGTGAAGGGCAGGTAAAGGTGATCAGAAAAGTGCAGATCAATAAAGGATTATATCCAAAAGAAAAATACAACGATTATATAAGTTTCAGAAAAAAGATTCTGAATATGGATAATTCGAAAATTTTAATAACAAAAATATAACCATGAAAAAAATTATAGTATTGCTTTTTTGCTCTGCTAATGCAATATTGTTCAATGCTCAGAAGAAATATGAATTTCTGAACCCTCCCAAATTTAATGAGGCAGATCTGTCGAAAGCAAAATCTTTATTAGATGAAAATGCTCCGGCCGAAATTTTATACAAATCTGCTTATTTTATGGTGGATTCCAATACAGGAAATCTTCACAAAAGATATTTTTACAGAGTGAAGATTTATAATAAAGATAAAGCTGAAGACTGGTTGAATCTTGAAATTCCTATTTATAATGTTGGAACCAACAGAGAATCACTGGGGAAGTTCAAAGCTTTTACTTATAATCTTGAAAACGGAGCTGCTGTTCCTGTAAAAGTGGAAAAAAGTTCTCAGTATAAAAGTAAAGAGAATAAATATGTTACTTTAACAAAATTTGCTTTTCCAAGTGTGAAAAATGGATCTGTCATAGAATATCAATATGAAATTATATCTCCGTTCCGCTTTATGATTCCAGAGGTATTGATAGAATCTGATACTCCTTCACTGAATACGGAATATGTTTTTGATACACCGATCAATATGTCTTATAATGTAAACTATACAGGAGGAATCAGTCCGAAGTATAGAGAAATGGAAGAAAGACAGTTGTATGGAGGGCAATACAGAACCTATAGATTTGCTTATGAGAATTTGACTGGTTTTAAAACTGAAAAATTTGTAAGAAACGATAGAAATTTCAGAACAAAAATCAGTGCTGAGCTAAATTCTACTAATTTTGGCGAGCTTAAACTGTATTCATCTTCATGGGATCAAATTGCAAAGAGACTCTATGATAGTGATGATTTCGGAGGTGAAATAAAAAGAACAAAACTGGCAAGAGAAAATATGCCGGCAGGAGTTTCGGAAATGAAAACAGATCTTGAAAAAGCCAATGCTATATTTTCATACGTTCAGAAAACTTTTACATGGAATAAGGACAAAGGAGTTTATACAGAAGACGGTATCAAAAAACTTTTGGAAACTAAAACCGGCAACGCCGCAGAAATTAATCTTTTCCTTGTTATGATGCTTCGCGAAGCAGGTCTTAAAGCTGATCCGTTGATTATTTCTACAGTAGAGAACGGATTGATCAATATGGTATCCCCTAATATTTCCAATATGAACTTTGTCTTGGCAGCAATTGATATCGATAAGCAGCTGCATATTTATGATGCTACCTCCAAACAATCTTCACTGGATGAAATACCTCTTAAAAATTGGAATCAATATGGAATCCTTGTGACTAAAGATAAAGCTTTGCAGATTCAGATGTCCAATGTAAAATCAAGCAATACTTATCTTACAGCGAATGCCAAAATCAATGATGACGGTAGTATTTCCGGTACTTATTCGGATAAAGATACAGGCGCATACGCGATGTATGCTAAAGACAACTATGATGATAACGCAGAAAAATACAAAAAGCAGTATAAAGAAAACTTTTCAATGGATTTCACGGATATCAATTCAAAAGTGTTGGAAAATGGCGACTTTGAAAGCACTATGAAGTTCTCTTCATCCAACCTTATTGACAGAGTAGGGAAGAAAATGATTATCAATCCTATGTTGTTTTTAAGTAAAAACTCTAATGAATTTGATCAAACCGAAGTAAGAAAATATCCAATTGATTTTGGATCACCCATAACCAGAACAAAAAAGGTCATTCTTGAAATTCCTGAAGGATACAAGATAGAGGAAATGCCTAAAGAAAAAAGGATCGTTACAGAAGATAAAGAAATAGCATATACCTATTCTGTAGAACAAAAAGGAAATATGCTGGAGGTAACTACAACTACAAAAATTGGAAGTTCAGACTACCCGAAAGAATATTACCCTGCATTTAAACAAATCTGGGGCGTAGCTTCGAAATTTGAAAATCAGGTAATCAGCCTTGTTAAGAAGTAATGTTTGAGATAACTTAAACGAAAAAATAAAATTTTTTCAAAAACCATTCATCTTTTGAATGGTTTTTGTATTGGATACCAAAAAATAGAATTATGAAAAATACGATTGCTGTTATAGCATTATCTTCTTTCTTAGCAGTTACTGCCTGCAAAAAAAATGAAACAGCGGGGCCAGCAGAAAAAACAGAAAGCAAAGTCGCTGAAGAATTTGTAGTAGACTCTGTGAAAGTGAATGACTCTACAAAGATTACCGATTCTTTAAAAGTGAGCTTTACTTCAAAACTACTGGTTTTTCCTACTTTAAAAGATAAAAAACTGTTAGACAGCATCTATTTTCAGAATGATAAAATCAAAGATTTTTCCAAAGCCGGCCTTCAGGCTTACCTGGACAGTGAAAAGAATAGTTATTTCAATTCTGTAAAAAATGATAATAAAGACTGGGCTTCAGATGTAACTTATGCTCAGAACTGGTATTCAAGCTCCCATATGAATCTTATTTCCAATGCCAACGGTTATATGCATATTCAATATTTGGGAAGCGGATATGAAGGAGGAGCACATGATAATTATGGCTTTTCAGAAAGGGTTTTTGATCTTAAAAACAGCAAAAAAGTAGAATTGAAAGACATTACTTCAATGCCTAAAAATAAAATTGAAGCTATTCTGATGAAAAATATTGATAAAATGAATAGTGGTACGATGGATGGAGATGGAGAAGTGAAGAACTCAGAAATGCTTTTAGTGGATAAAATTCCGGCATCTGATAACTTTTATTTTGATGATAAAAACCTGTATTTTCACTACAGTCCCTATGAAATTGCTGCTTTTGCCGCAGGAGATATTACTATTCCGGTTTCATGGGAAGATCTGAAAGGTACATTAAATACAGAATTTAAAGAAAGAATGAAAATTAAGTAAATTAATGCTTCCAGTTTTGGAAGCATTTTTTAATTTTGTGGTAATGGACAAAGTAGCTTTTATTATCAATCCTTTTTCGGCCAAAAAAAATTATCAGCCGTTTTTAAACGAACTCAAAACAAAGGTTAATAACCCATTGTATTATGTGTCAGAATCCATTCCCGGGACAGAGAAATTTATTCAGGCCCATTTTGAAGAGGTAGATATTTTTGTGGCAATAGGAGGTGACGGTACCATTTCTACAGTGGCCAAAAGCCTTATTAATACAGAGAAAATTCTGGCTATTTTTCCAGCCGGTTCAGGAAATGGATTTTCCAACGAGACACAATTCAGTAAAAATCTCGATGAACTTTTAGAAAAAATAAAAGCAAAAAACTCCAGAAAGATTGATACATTTACTGTGAACGATAGGCTTTCCATCAATGTTTCGGGAACGGGATTTGACGGTAAAGTTGTTAAGGAATTTGAAAAAACAAGCCGCGGATTCAAGAACTATATCAAAGTTTCCCTGAAAACCTTTTTCAATTATAAACCTATCAAGGTGAAATTTTTTGATGAAGAATATCAGCAGTACAATGGAAGGTATCTGATGATGAACATCGCCAATACCCGTCAGTTTGGTAACAATGCCTATATTGCACCGAAGGCCAGCAAAAGTGATGGTTTGGTTGACATGGTGTTGGTAAAAAAGTTTCCCCTGACATATTCTGCACTTTTTGCCTTCCGTATGTTTACCAAAAGACTGAAAGATGATGAATATGTCACTTATCTTCCGGTCTCTGAAATATCTTTTAAAGTCAATACCAAAAACTGGCATCTTGATGGTGAGTTCAATAAGATCAAATCACCCATCCATGTTAAAGTACAGCCGGCAAGCTTAAGTATTCTGATTTAAAGTTCAAGGTTTAAGGTTTTGAGTTTAAAGCTTACAGGGAGATAGTCCTTAATAAACTTCCACTGAAACTTCATAGAATACCTCCTTATACCTGCAACCTACGATCTGCCACCTGTTTATACTTCCAGTTTTTTCTCAACTTCAGCCGGATGATCCAGACAATATTGAAGTTGGTTCTTATCAAGTTGTTTTTCCCAGTTGGCAACCACTACAGTAGCAACAGAATTTCCTATTACATTGGTCAAAGCTCTGCATTCGCTCATAAACTTATCGATCCCAAGAATTAAAGTCATTCCTGCAATCGGAATTTCAGGAACTACAGCCAGTGTTGCAGCAAGGGTAACAAATCCCGCACCGGTAACGCCTGCGGCCCCTTTTGAACTTAACATAGCCACCAAAAGAAGCATCAGTTGTTTTTCAATAGGAAGGTGAATATTTAATGCCTGAGCAATAAAGAGAGAGGCTAGGGTCATATAAATATTCGTTCCGTCAAGATTAAAAGAATATCCGGTAGGAACTACAAGGCCTACAATAGCCCGTGAACAGCCCGCTTTTTCAAGTTTTTCCATAATTCCCGGTAAGGCAGATTCTGATGAGCTTGTACCCAAAACAAGAAGAAGTTCTTCTTTAAGGTAGAAAAGGAGTTTAAAAATATTAAATCCGTTATACCATGCTACCGCTCCCAATACCAGAACTACAAAAAGGATAGACGTAATATAGAATGTACCTACCAGAAATATAAGATTCAGAACAGAATGAAGCCCATATTTACCGATCGTAAAAGCCATTGCTCCAAAAGCTCCTATTGGGGCCAATTTCATAAGCATGTGCACGATTTTAAATACCGGAGTTGATAAATCCTGTAGAAAATCGGTTACTTTCTGGCTTTTTTCTTTTGTTAAAACCAAAGCAACTCCCATTAAAATAGCAACCAGAAGAACCTGGAGAATATTCTCACCCACCAATGGACTGAATAGTGTCTCCGGAATAATATTCATTATGAAGCCTGTCAGTGTTGATTCGTGGGCCTTTGCCTGATATTGTGAAACATCCCCCGAAAGAGTAGAAGGATCAATATTTAAACCATGTCCCGGCTGTAAAATATTTCCTACCACTAATCCAATGATAAGAGCAAGGGTTGAAAAGGTGAAAAAGTAAATCATTGCTTTGATTGCAATTCTGCCTACTTTTTTCAAATCGGTCATGTGGGCGATTCCTAACGTAAGAGTAATAAAAATTACCGGAGCGATAATCATTTTTACCAGTTTGATGAATCCGTCTCCCAAAGGTTTCATCTTTTCTCCTAGTTCAGGATAAAATTTTCCAAGAAGAACCCCCGCAATAATGGCTACGATCACCTGGAAATAAAGCTGATTGTGTATTTTTTTTGCTTTCAAAGAACAGTCGTTTTGTTTTTTTAAGGGCGAAAATTAAGAAAATTTATCTGAAAACATGACAAAAGTCATTGAAAAGAATCTATAGCGTTTGTTGTATAGGATGATTTAAAAAAAACCGGGCTTCATTCTTCGAATGAAGCCCGGGATGTATTTTGTATTTATGATATAAGAGTTATTCCACTGCAACAGAATCATCGCCACGGCCGTCTGCCACTGCGTGAATATTTCCGTTTTCATCGAGGACAATCATCTCTGTTTTTCCGATGTATTTTGTCTTTTCAATAACGTAATTCTTACTTTTCAGTTCAGAAATAGTGCTTTCCGGAAAATTATTTTCAACCGTTATGGTTTCAGGAAGCCACTGATGGTGAAATTTTGGTGCATTGACTGACATATTCGCATTCAGTTTAAAATCTACGACATTGACAATAGATTGATACACTGAAGTTGGTATTGTAGTTCCTCCAGGTGTACCCACTACCATATATGGTTTTCCGTTCTTAAGAATAATGGTGGGAGTCATAGAAGAAAGCATTCTCTTATTAGGTTGTATTGAATTGGCTTCGCCACCCACAGCCCCAAACATATTCGGGACACCTGGTTTGATCGAAAAGTCATCCATTTCATTATTTAAAAAGAAGCCGGCGCCTGAAACAAGCACTTTGCTTCCGTAATACCCGTTCAGAGTTGTCGTTACCGAAGCTGCATTTCCATCCTTATCCAATACGGAAATATGAGTGGTCTGCATAGATTCTTTAGGTTGTTCTATGATTTTACCCACTTCTGCGCTTGGTGTTGCTTTATCAAAACTAAAGCTTTTCCATCTTCCTTTCAGATAATCATCAGAGATCAGGTAAGAAGTTTTATCCTGAATAAAATCCGGATCACCCATATATTCTGCTCTGTCTGCAAAAGCTCTTCTTTCTGCTTCAGCCATGATCTGAACAGCTTTAGTAGAGTTTTGCTGATACTTTTCAAGGTTTTCAAAACTGGCCATTCTGAGCATCTGGGCAAGAAGAACTCCGCCGCTTGATGGTAAAGGCATCGTTACAACATCATTTCCTTTGTATTCAAATTCTAATGCTTTTCTCTCAGCAACTTTATAGTTTTTAAGATCTTCCAATGTGATGATTCCGTTACCTCTTTTCATCTCTGCTACCAGAAGATCAGCTGTTTTTCCTTCATAAAAACCTTTAGCTCCCAGTTTTTGGATTAGCTTAAGGGTTTCTGCCAGGTCTTTTTGAACCAATAGATCTCCAGCTTTCCATGGCGTATCTTTTACAAAAATGATAGATGATTTATTATGTCTCTGGAATTTTTCCCTTTGATTATTCAGCATTTCCGCTTCCTTATCCGTAATGGCGAATCCTTTTTCTGCAAGGTCAATGGCGGGCTGGATAATCTTTTCCATTGGCAGTTTACAGTATTTCAGAGTAGCAAAGAATCCTGCAACACTTCCTGGGATACCTACAGCAAGTCTTCCGTTTTGGGATAAATCTGTATCTGCTTTTCCCTTTTTATCAATATACATGTCCCGGGAAGCTTTTTTAGGAGCTGTTTCCCTGTAATCCAGAGTAAATTTTTCACCGTTATTTTTTACGCCTACCAAAAAACCGCCTCCTCCGATATTTCCAGCTTGCGGATATACAACGGCAAGGGCATACTGTGTTGCGGTAACGGCGTCGTAAGCATTTCCGCCCATCTTTAAGATTTTGGCTCCCGCTTCACTGGCTAACGGATGTGCAGAGACTACCACACCTTTCTTTTTTACCTGTACTTCTTTGATAATATTGATGTCAGTAAATTGAGCCCAACTGAGCTGTGCCGCCAAAAGCATCGAAGCAATTAAAATCTTCTTCATATGATTGTTTTTTCTTACAACAAAATTATTGAAATTTAAGTTAATGTCAGCTAGTGATGATTGTATTTGATTATTTCTATTGTTGAGGAAGATTTTAGCTGGCTATCAGTGTCTTTTATCAGGGGAATGTTTTTAAATACACCTTTTTTATTATGGTTGGCATGTTTTTTTTACTTTTGTACAATTCTAAAAAAATCTGAAAATGGAATCCTATACGGAAAGAATACTGATTACAGGTGCCTTGGGACAAATTGGTACCGAACTGACGAACAGACTTGTTGAAATTCACGGAGCAGAAAACGTTGTTGCTTCAGGATTGGACAGATGGCAGGAAGGAATTACTTCTGCCGGACACTATGAAAGAATGGATGTTACCAATACCCAATTGGTAAGACAGGTGATTCATGATTACGAAATCACTACAGTGTATCACCTTGCTTCACTTTTATCCGGAACTTCTGAAAAGCAGCCTATTTTCGCATGGAAACTAAATCTTGAGCCACTGCTTCATTTTTGTGAAATGGCGAAAGAAGGGCTTCTTAAAAAGATCTTCTGGCCAAGTTCCATCGCTGTATTTGGAAAAGGAATTCCAAAGCATGATGTAGGACAGGATGTGGTGCTGAACCCAACTACTGTTTACGGGATCTCTAAAATGGCAGGGGAGAAGTGGTGTGAATACTATTTCGACAAATATGGTGTAGATGTAAGAAGTATCAGATATCCTGGATTAATCTCATGGAAGACTCCTGCAGGAGGTGGAACTACCGACTATGCTGTTGAGATTTTCTACAAAGCAATTGAAGACGGAAAGTATACAAGTTTCATTTCAGAGAATACAGGAATGCCAATGTTGTATATGGATGATGCTATCAACGCAACCTTGAAATTAATGGATGCTCCAAAAGAAAGTGTAACGGTTCGTTCTTCTTATAATTTGGGTGGAATGTCTTTTACTCCAAAAGAACTGGCAGAAGAAATCACAAAAGAAATTCCAAATTTTACGATCGATTATAACCCCGATTTCAGACAGGCAATCGCAGATTCATGGCCAGCTTCTATTGATGATTCGGTAGCGAAAAAAGACTGGGGTCTTACCTATGACTTTGGAATTTCTGAGATGACAAAAGATATGATTAAAAATCTTAAGATAAAATTAGCTAAGGATTAATAATGTAAAGCAATACTTTAATTACTTTTGCTTTTAACATCTGATTTTTAATATTTTAAAGAATTTATATAAATTTTAATTTAAATGGTATTATTGACTTTTAACATCACTTGTATGGAGGCTGAAGTAAAAAACGGCTCTCAAATTACTGATGAAGAACGATTGAAAATCACTGAAGATAATACCAAAGCGATTCTTAGAATTTTAGATATTCATGATATCAAATCAAGTTTTTTTGTAGAGATTTCTCTTACCGAAAAACTTCAGAATTTAATAAAAGCAATTTCATCCAAAGGGCATGAAATTGCTTTTTATAATAAAGGGTCAAATCCGGAAGAAATAGAAAATGCCAAGAAGAATATTCAGGATCTTTTGGAAAAACAGATCAGGGGAATTCGTCAGAAAGATGTAAAAGTTGCTCAGGAAACTTTGAAGCTGATGGAATTTAATTATGTCTCCAATATTGATAATGCCAATATTCTTTTTCCTTTCAAAAGACTCAAAAGAGATACCGAAATTACAGAAGAGGATGGTTTGAGTATTGTTCCGGAAAGTATCTCTCCGTACAGTCAGCTGCCCTATAATGACTTTGTATTTCAGATCCTGCCAATGAAGTATTATCAGAATATGGTGCTGGAAACTTTGCAGAATGAAGAGTTTGTACTGATCTATCTGAACACATGGCAGTTTACAGATTTCAACAAATACCGTTTTGATATTCCTTTTTACCGAAGATTATTTTCGGGCAAAAAAATGGAGGACAAATTAGATGCCCTCCTTACTTTTCTCAATGAACGGGAAATGGCTACTTCCCGCATGAAAGATTATATTTTTTAGGTTGCAGGTGTTAGGTTGCAGCTATTAGGTAAAGAATTTAAGGTTCTAGGTTCAAGGTTTAATGTTTTGTGTAGCACGTAACTCGAAACCCAATAACTCGCAACTTATAACTCGTATCCCGAACCCCGCATCTCTAACTCAGCTCAAAAAGCGTAATTTCCGGTAATACACCCACTCTTCCCGGATAGCCCAATACTCCAAACCCTCTGTTGACATACAGCAGCTTTCCTTCGCTTTCATATAAATCTGCCCATTTTGGATATTTGTATTGTACCGGTGACCATTTTACATTTTTAAGATCCAGACCAAACTGCATTCCATGGGTGTGTCCCGAAAGGGTTAAATGGATATTTGCAGGATGTTTTTTTACCACATAATCAAAATGGGTAGGGTCGTGGCTCATTAAAATTTTGGTAGCAGATTCCGGCACGCCTTTTAGAGCATCATCTATTTTTCCGAATTGAGGGAATGGTTTCAGCCCCCAGTTTTCAACGCCCAGAATGTATAGTTTTTCTCCGTTTTTTTCTATGACTCTGTGCTCGTTTCTCAACATATCAAAACCAGCCTGCTTTTCATAACTAATCAGTGTGTCAAGGTTTTCTTTTTTGGCTGCAGGTGATTCCCAGGATACATAATCTCCGTAATCATGGTTCCCTAATACTGCAAATTTGCCATCTTTAGCCTGGATTTTTGAAAATAAAGGAATGAAAGGTTTGAATTCATCCGCAACGTTATTTACCATATCTCCGGTAAATAATACCAGGTCGGGCTTTTGTTCATTAATCAGCTCAATGGCGTGCTCTAATTTGCTGGGATCAGAGAAGCTTCCACTGTGAACATCTGAAATCTGAATGATTTTGTAGCCTTTAAAGCTTTGGGGAAGGTTGGCAAAATTTACTCTTACTCTTCTCACTTTATGTCTGTACTTCCCAAACGTAATTCCATCTATGAAAAGAGCAGAAAGAACACCGCTCATTCCCAATCCTACAAGACTCAGGAACTTTCGTCTTTCCGGAAAGAAATTTTCCGAGGGCTTGGCAAAACCGATCAGATAACCTCCGGTTCTTATAATATCATCAATTAATAAAAACAGAACCACGAAGATTTTTGGAAGGATGAAAATCAAAAATAATGAAATCATGATCTGGGCTCTTACCATACTTTTGTCTGATCTTTGGTAGTGGGTAACTTCATAGGCGAAAATACCATACACCGCTAAAGAGATGACCCAATATCCGATCCTGATCCAGAAATTATCGGTAAGTGTTCTGATAGCCTGATAAATATACACTTCCAAAAACAGGAAGATTCCGGCGATGATTAAAAAATTCTTTTGCATGTTCTGATCAAAAAAAGCACAAAGAATAAACTTCCCTGTGCTTTTATATTTTTAATGGTTTAAATATTACTTTTTAGGAAATCTATAAACGATAGCATTGATGTTCATTCCGGCACCTACCGAAGTCATCACAATGTTACCATTATCTTTAAACGATTGACCCTCCATTTTTCCTTTAATTATTAAATCATACATAGTAGGAATTGTTGCTACAGAGGTGTTTCCAAGATCCTGAATCGTCATAGGAGAGATCGCATGATCATACTCTTTTACATCATATAGTCTGTGAAGTCTTTCAATCATGGCATAATCCATTTTAGCATTTGCCTGGTGAATTAAGATTTTATCTATATCTTCAATAGAAAGACCTGCATCTGTAATCGTTTCTTTGATGGCAACCGGTACGTTTTTAAGAGCGTATTCGTAGATTTTTCTTCCCAGCATTCTTACATAAAGACGTTTTTGGTCTACTTCTTTATTGATAGATGGCTGGTTTTCAAGATAATTTAATTCCGGTCCGTTATCACAAATAGTGTTGTGAGCAATGATTCCAACATTTTCCTCATCTGTTGCTTTTACCACTACAGCTCCGGCGCCGTCTGCAAAGATCATTCTGTTTCTGTCATGCGGATCTGTTACTCGGCTTAAAGTTTCTCCTCCGATAACAAGAATTGTTTTAGCTACTTTAGCTTTAATAAGGTTATCAGCCAAAATCATTGCTTCTACCCATCCCGGACATCCGAAAAGCATATCATACGTTACGCATTTTCTGTTTTTGATCCCCAGTTTATTTTTTACTCTTGCTGCCATGGTAGGCATAAAATCAGCATATCCGTTTTCGGTAACCTCCCCGAAATTGCTTGCGTAGATGATATAATCCAATTCTTCGCCGTCTACTTTTGCATCCTCAAGGGCAATTTTTGCAGCTTCATAACCGATTTGAGAGTTGGAAAGATCATCCTCAATGAATCTCCTGTTTTCGATTTCTGTAATCTCTACAAATTTCGCAATGGTCTCTTCCACAGGCTTTTCAATCTTTACTCCGTCTTCAGTGTAGAACTCGGAATTCATGAAGTAATCTCTACCAATAACTCTGTTCGGAATATAACATCCAGAGCCAATAATGATCGTATTCGGCATTCGTTTATATGATTTTTTTAAAGATGCAAAGTTAATAATTAATATTAATAACGGAGAATTAAAAATATTATTAAATTTGCAAAAATTGTACTTTACAATCTATGAAAAACAACTCGTCCTTAAAAGGCTTACTTATTGCAGCTGTGGCGTTTATCGTTGCCTTTGGGATCTACTTCCTTTTTTTAGCCAAGAAGAATTATTATGTTGTAGATAATCCTACCCCGAATACGTATTACTTTAAGATCAATAACGGATCTGAAGGAATTATTTCTGCGGGGCAGTATGTGCATGTGGATTTGAATAAAGGGAAAAACTCTATTCAGGTTTTTGATCAGAACAAGAAAATGCTTTACGATTCAGCATTTGAAGTCAATAAACTTCGTGGTCTGATTAATATTACCCATCAGGATTACTACGTAAATGATCAGTATTACGGATACAATCTTAAAAAAGATTCGTTACTGGCCAACCTTGATAAAACTGTTATTGACGGAAAGGATTATTACGGAGGAGCAAGACGCTTCAATAAGCTTTACACAGAAGATTTTTATTACAATGTAGATGAAGACTATGACAAAGTGATCAAAAATATCCAGAAAGTGGAGTCACGATCCAAAATCTTCAGAAAGCAGGATTACCTAAATTATTACAAAGAATATTACAAGTTTTAAGTTTTGACAAAAGATATCACCAAAGTTACTCCCTACAATTCAGAGGCTACAAAAAAAAGCCAGGTAGAGGATATGTTCGACAACATTGCACCGAAGTATGACCTTCTGAACCATGTTTTATCCATGAAAATTGACGTTCTGTGGAGAAATAAACTGGTAAGATGGATGAAAAATGATAATCCGCAGGAAGTGCTGGATGTGGCTACAGGAACAGGAGATCTGGCAATTACTATTGAAAAAGGAACCGGTTCTAAAGTAGTTGGATTAGATTTATCACAACAAATGCTGAATGTTGGCGTTATTAAAATAAAAAAACTTAAATTAGACGGCAAAATTTCCATGCAAAAAGGAGATGCAGAAAATTTACCTTTCGAGGACAATAGATTTGATGCTGTTTCCGTTGCATTTGGAGTAAGGAATTTTGAAAACCTTACCAAAGGTTTGGCAGAGTTAAGAAGAGTAGTTAAAGATAACAAAAGTGTTTATATACTGGAGTTTTCAAAGGTTGAGGGTTTCATGGGACCATTTTATATGTTTTACTTCAAAAATATATTACCTGCCATCGGCAGATTGGTTTCTAAGGATAATAGGGCGTATACATACCTTCCGGATTCTGTAAATGCTTTTCCTTTCGGGGAGAAGATGAAGCAAATTCTTTTAGATACGGGATTTAAGAAAGTTGAATATAAAAAATTAAGTTTAGGTATAGCCACAATTTATAAAGCAACAAAGTAACCTATGAATAAATTTCTATTAAAAGCACTGGTTTTAACCTCAGTAAATGTTGCCGTTTTTGCAAACGCGCAATTCAGAACCCGAAACAGAATGGATAAGTTGGAAGATTTCGACGAACAGAAATTCAGTTGGGGGTTTTATTTGAACGGGAACAGACTGGATTACCGCATTGTTTTGCATCCGAAATACGGGATGAATGATAATGAAAACCTTGTTACCTCTAAGGAAAGTTATAGTTTCGGTGCCGGGCTTATTGCAAAATGGAGACTGAATGACTATCTTGATGTAAGAGTAGAACCAGGATTACAGTTTGCGCAAAGACAGTTGACTTTTAATACTCAATCCAATGACATTTATGCAGGTGGATCTTTAACCAATCCTCCTTTTATGCCATTCCCTTTACAGGAAAAGGATAAAGTAAGAGAAATTAAATCTACTTTGATTGATATTCCGGTGCTTCTGGAACTTCATGGTCAAAGATGGTACAATTCAAGACCTTACGTTGCTGCAGGGGTAAACTATGTGGTCAACCTTCAGTCTAACTCAAGTTCTACAGATGACAACATGCAGGGAATCTACAGATCTACAACACATAATTTTGCTTGGTCTGCAGAAATGGGTATTCAGTTTTATTTCAACAAGTTTAAACTGACTCCTGCAGTAAGAGGAACATTCTTCATGAACAACGAAAAAGTGGCAGATAACGCTACTACACCTCCTTACTGGTCATCTGCGATCTCTACATTGCAGACAAGAGCAGTAATGTTCGTTCTGAAATTTGAATAAAAATATTCTATTGAAAAATACACAGGAGGTGCACTAGCGCCTCCTTTTTTATTGTTATATCAAAATATAGAGTGTTTTATTTTTGTTAGTGTTATTATTTTTTTATTTTTGCTTTTAGTTAGAATATACAAACCTGAAATGCTTCAAGATTTAGAAAACAATTTTTCAGAATTAGAGAGAAAGATTTCGACTCTGCAAAAGAACTATAAAAATCTTACAGAAAATTTAAAAGAATTAAATATTGAGCATGAAGAGTTGAAGAAGAAATATGATGAGGAGAGAAGAAAGAATCAGGTATTAGCAGAAGAACAAAAAAATATAAAACTTTATTCAGCAATATCAGGAAATCCTGAACACAATAGGTTAATGAAAAACCATATCAACAGATTGGTAAAAGAGATTGATTTCTGTATTGCTCAGCTTCAAAACAGTGGATTATAATGGAGGTAAGGAGAATAACCGTCAACATTGCAGGAAGAGTGTATCCGCTGAACGTACCGGCAGCAGAGGAAGAAACTTTGCGTAAAGTAGGGAAGCAGATCGAGAATATGATTAAAGATTTTGAACAGAATTTCGATGTAAGAGATAAACAGGATGCTTTGGCAATGTGCGCCCTTAAACTGGGAACCAATGCAGAGGTATTTTCTCTGAACTACGAAAAAAATATTAATTCAACCAACGAAAGATTAACGCAGATTAATCAGTCGTTGAATGAAATCGGGAAATAGATTTTTTTTCCTGAAAAGTACTGCCTACAATAATTCTAACACATTAAAGGTAAACTCAACGCTAAACAATTACCGAACAAATGTCCATCGAATGGCGTGCCGGATTTCCGGATTACAGACAGTGGAAATCAGTTCAAATCGTGTTGATTAGGAGTTTACTCTCAATCTCTGGATTATTGTGGGCTTTTTTTATTGAACAAGGATATGAATACAATTAAAACTCAATATAAATTATGATAGAAGTTATAGTCGGTGTTGTTTGTTTAGTAATCGGAGCTGTCGTGGGAATGTTTTTTTCCAGAAGTTCTCTGAATACTAAAGCAAAATTCATCATAGATGATGCCAAGAAAAATGCCGAAAACCTTATAGAAAAAGCTAACGTACAAGCTGAATCCATAAAGAAAGAAAAGAATCTTCAGGCTAAAGAAAAATTCCTGGAATTGAAATCACAGCATGACGCTGACATTCAATCCCGCGAAAAGAAAATGCAGGAAGTTGAAAAGAGAACGAAAGACAAAGAGCATAAGCTGAATGATGAACTTAGCAAGACAGGAAAGCTTGAAAAAGATTTAGACAAGCAGATTGCAGATTATGCTAAGAAGAACGAAATTCTGGACAGAAAACAGCAGGAATTAGATATAGCTACTGCCAAGAAAGTAGAAATACTTGAAAAAATCTCTAATTATACCGCAGAGGAAGCTAAAGCAGAATTGGTGGAAACTATGAGAGCTGAGGCAAAAACAAGAGCGCAGGCACATGTTCAGAGCATTATGGAAGAAGCTCAGCTGAATGCCAAGAATGAAGCAAGAAAGATTGTTATTCAGACGATTCAGAGAATTGGAACCGAGCAGGCTATCGAGAATTCAGTATCAGTTTTCAACATTGAATCTGATGAAGTAAAAGGTAGAATTATCGGTAGAGAAGGTAGAAATATCCGTGCTTTAGAAGCGGTAACCGGAGTAGAAATTATTGTTGATGACACTCCTGAAGCTATCCTTCTTTCATGTTTCGATCCTGTAAGAAGAGAGATTGCAAGACTATCCCTTCACAGATTGGTAACCGATGGTAGAATTCACCCGGCAAGAATCGAAGAAGTAGTAGAAAAAACTAGAAAACAGATTGAGGAGGAAATCATTGAAGTAGGTAAGAGAACGATCATTGATTTAGGAATCCACGGATTACACCCTGAATTGATCAAAATCGTAGGTAGAATGAAATACCGTTCTTCTTATGGACAAAACTTACTACAGCACTCAAGAGAAGTAGCAAACATCGCTGCAACCATGGCTGCCGAGTTAGGATTAAACGTAAAATTAGCGAAAAGAGCAGGTCTTCTACACGATATTGGTAAAGTTCCTGAGCAGGAATCAGAATTACCACACGCACTATTAGGGATGCAGTGGGCTGAGAAATACGGTGAAAACCCTGAAGTGGTAAATGCTATTGGAGCTCACCACGACGAAATTGAAATGAAATCATTATTATCTCCGATCATTCAGGTTGCCGATGCAATCTCAGGAGCAAGACCGGGAGCAAGAAGACAGGTGTTGGAATCTTATATCCAGCGATTAAAAGACCTTGAATCTGCTGCATTAAGCTTCGATGGTGTATCCAGTGCTTATGCTATTCAGGCAGGTAGAGAACTGAGAGTAATGGTAGAGAGCGGAAAAGTAAATGACGAAGTAGCTTCTCAACTTTCTTACGATATCTCAGAGAAAATCCAGAATGAACTGACGTATCCGGGACAGGTAAAAGTAACAGTAATCAGAGAAACGAGAGCTGTGAATATTGCCAGATAATAATCAGAAAAAGATATTTAATAAAAACCTTTCAAGAAATTGAAAGGTTTTTTATTTATAAGGAATTCTGTAAACTAAGTTCTAGGATTTAAAGATTTAATTTCTTCTATTTGATTTTTCAAAAGACTGATATAATCTTCCATATTTTTTAAGATGAATTCAGAAATACAGTAATTATTATTAATAGGAGAAATATCTTCTTCTTTTATATCTTCTACTGTAGTATTTAATGCTTTTGCCATACGTTCCCATTCTTCATCTGAGATTTTAATATCTCCCTTTTCTCTTCTCTGGTATTGAGACTGTGTCATATGTAATATTTTAGCCATACTTTGCTGAGTGTACTTCTCTTTGCGGGCTTTTATCAGCTTATTTTTTATCATAATTATGTGTTTTGTTATCGCAAATATATTATTATGTTCTGAAATTCACATAAAAACCTTGAGCTTATTTCAATAGGGCTTGATATATTTGAAATGTCGATAAGATACAAAACGATATAAATTAAATTATTATGAAAAATTCTAAAAACAAAGATTCTTTAATGATTAAATTTCAAAATTCAAGAATTGACAGAACTAAACTCGACACTATCAATGGTGGAAAACTTGTTCCAACTGCAGGAACAGATACACAAACTGGTCTGACCTCAGATGGCAATCATGATAATAATGTTTCCGCGCCAGATTCCTATTATGATGGGACAAGATAATAAAGTCGAATTTCAACAATAATGTAAAAAGGATAATTTTTTATCCTTTTTTTAATTCTATAAAATGATTACAAAACTTAAATATCTATTACTGGTTTTTATTCTTTCTTTTTTTGGATGCAAGAAAACAGAAAATTATTCCGAAGTAAGAAAAACTTTAGAACAAGTATTAGTAGACGATCAAAAATTCCGGCAACCAATGGATTTTATTAAGCAAGCTCCACTTGATAGAAAGAATATTAAAATAGTGACGAAGATTATTGATAGTCTAGGATGGTTGGGTGAAGACAAAATCGGGCACGATGCTAATTTAGCTTTGTTTGTTGCATTGCAGCATGCTGATAAATTGGAAACAATGGAAAAATATTTACCTGTGCTGAAAGAAGCAGCCAATAAAAACAATGCTGAAAAAGGACAAGCAGCTTATTTGATTGATAGAGTCGAATTATTAAATAATAGAAAACAGATCTACGGAACTCAATATTCAATAAGAGAAAATGGAACTGCTTTTATAGAAAACCTTATTGATTCTGCAAATGTAAATTCCAGAAGAAAATCTATGGATTTATATCCAATTGAAAAATATATCGAAATGATTGATTCGTCAAACAATGCAACAAGAAGTAGATAATAAAATGGTTGTTATTTATACGGAAGATAAAGATATTACGACTAACCTTGTTATGGATTGGCTTTCATTCTTATATAAAGGAGAAGTAAAAAGAATGAATACTGACTTCTTTCAAATGCCAATACAAAGCGAGTTTTTTCTTGATATTAGTGAAAGCATAAATATAAAAGGTATTTGGTACAGAAGACCCGGAAGAAGGCCTTTCCCCATCAGAAACATTCCTGAAGATTTAATAAATGAAAAAATAGATAATAATAAATTACAATCATTGCTATTGCATTCTGCTAATAAAGAAATTCAAAATATTAATGCCCACGATTTAGCAAATAAATACAATGCAGAAAATATTTTGGGAGGCTCATTAAGATATGAAGTCAATAAATTTGATGTTTTAAGAATTGCTAAAAATACCGGGATTGATATTCCCAAATCCATTCTTACCAATAGTAAATCTAAGCTTATTGATTTTTATAATGACTGTAGTGGAGAAATAATTTCTAAAATGCATGATATGTTACTTTGTGATATTAGTGAGACACATTCTACCTATGCAACTTACACGGAAAAAATAGAAATGAGCTTCATAAATAATTTACCTGAGTATTTTTTTATTGCACATTTTCAGGAGAAATTAGAGAAAGAATACGAGATAAGAAGCTTCTATTTGGATGGAGAAATATTTTCTATGGCAATGTTTTCTCAAAAAAATGAACAAACCAGTGTCGATTTCCGAAGATATAATAGAGATAGCATGAATAGGCGTGTTACTTATAAACTGCCATCTGAAATAGAAGATAATATCCGTTTGTTGATGCAAGAATTAAATTTAAATTGTGGCTCTTTAGATATCGTAAAAACAAAGGATAGATATGTCTTTTTAGAAGTTAATCCTGTTGGCCAGTTTGGATTTCTAACCGGAGCCTGTAATTATCACCTGCACAAAAAAATAGCCGAATACTTAATACAGTAAATCATGGAAAAACACGAATTTATTTCTCTTTTTAAAGAAGAAAGCTATAAGTTACTTCCTATAAATTATCATCTAATAAGAAATGTTTACTATACTAAAGAAGAAGTAAAACGTTTTAATTTACATTACACCGCACACAGTAGCTTTCATCAGACTACTATGTATGATATTTTTTATAATTTCAAGCCTATAATTATTCTGTAATGAATAGATTTTTTAACTTATATTCCAATTGTATTCCTGTAAAGGGAAGTGAGGAAAGTATTATTGTAGATCTGCAAAATACTGAGCATATAAACGTGCCTAATCTATTGCTTGAAGTTCTTAAAAAAACACGTACTCATACAGTAAGTGAAATCAAAAATTTTTTTAATAATGATTTGAACGAAGGTATAGATAACTATTTTAACTATCTGGTAGATATTGATTACGGCTTCTTTTTAGAAAATAATGAAAGTTTCCCAGAGCTGAATTTAGAATGGCACTCCCCATTTAAAGCTAACAGTGCAATCTTGGAAATTAATGAAGATTGCAAATATGACTTCAATGCTGCAATTAAAGAATTAAGTTCATTAGCATGTTTAAATATTCAAATAAGAATTAATAATCCGGATGTTGATAATGTATTATCCGGCATACTGGATGCAACTCGAACATCAAGGATAAGGAATGTTGAAATTTTTCTTCCTGAGTCATTATATGAAATGCATCATTTGAAATATCTTGATGATATTGAAAATAGAATTAAAACATTTGTAATTCATAGTGTTAAAGATGAAATCTTAACTAAAGATCTATATAAAAATTCAAAGTATTATATAGAGAAAAAATTAGTTTTTACAACAAGAATCATTAATAGTTCAAGTATTGATAGTATAAAAAAAGAGAATTTTATTATTAATATGGAGTTTTTTACCGAAGCTCAACATCATAATGTTGCATTAAATAGAAAGGTTTGCATTGACAATGAAGGAAATTTCAAAAACTACCTGTCTCATAAAGAGACGTTAGGAAACTTTAATAAGACGAGCATTACAAAGTTAATTGACAATAAAGATTTTACTAGAAAATGGTTTATTAACAATGACAATATAGATATCTGCAAAGATTGTCAGTTTCGTTATATTTGTTTTGACAATTCAGATCTTGAATTTAATGGCTCTTCATGGAGAAAATTAAATCAGTGCCAATTCGATCCATATACTAATAAATGGGAATCAGAAAAAGATATTTAATAAAAACCTTTCAAGAAATTGAAAGGTTTTTTATTTTTATCAAAACTTAAAAATGCAAGAACTGTCCCTGTCTTCAAAACTGAAGTACATTTTTTCTATCCCCGTTATTATTTCTGCACTCGGCTATTTTGTAGATATCTATGACCTCCTTTTATTCGGGATTGTCAGAATACCCAGTTTAAAAGCTTTGGGGCTTAATCCGGATGCGGACGGGACTTTTATTTTAAACTGTCAGATGGTAGGACTTCTTATCGGAGGCGTTTTCTGGGGTATTTTTGGAGATAAAAAAGGAAGACTTTCTGTACTTTTTGGGTCCATTTTAGTATACTCTTTAGCGAATATTGCCTGTGGTTTCCTTCCTTATTTTCCAAAAGAGCATTTGCTGTACCAATATGCAGGTTTAAGGTTTATTGCAGGTATTGGGTTAGCTGGAGAACTTGGAGCTGGAATTACACTGGTTTCTGAAAGTCTGCCGAAAAGTTTAAGGGCAATCGGAACCTCCGTTGTTGCTGGTTTTGGTTTAATGGGAGCAGTTGTAGCTCAGCTTACCGTAGAACTGGCCGGAGGCTGGAATATTTCTTACATTATCGGTGGGATCATGGGAATTATGTTATTGGTACTGAGAATAAGCGTATCCGAATCCGGGATTTATAAAAATATTGAGCATAAAAATGTCTCCAAAGGAAACTTTCTATCCTTTTTCACCAATAAAGACAGATTGATAAGGTATTTAAAATGTATTGCAGTAGGATTGCCTACCTGGTATTGCATAGGGATTCTAGCTGTTTTGGCTAATCAGTTTGCTCCTGAATTAGGAATAAGGGACATCAACCCCGGAAAAGCAATTATGTGGGCTTATGTAGGGATTTCTGTCGGTGATCTCTTGAGTGGTTTTATTTCCCATGCTTTAAAATCACGGAAAATGGCCATCTTTTATATGTTGATTTTCACGCTGATCGGGGTGGCACTCATGTTATTCGGAAATACCAATACGGAAACAAAATATTACATGTTTTGTGTATGGCTGGGATTTGGAACAGGATATTGGGCCATGTTTGTAACACTGGCGGCAGAACAGTTCGGGACCAATATCAGGAATACAGCAACCACAACGGTTCCCAACATGGTAAGAGGATTGGTGCCGGTAATGATATTCGCTTTTGATTCCCTTAAAGGTCATTTCCCGATTGTGGAAAGTGCTGCCATAGTAGGAGTGGTGGTATTCGGGCTGGCATTTTATTCTTCGCTTACCATTTCAGAGACCCACGACAGAGATCTTGAATTTACAGAATAATTTAACTTGTTTAAAAAATAACATATCATTATTCCTTATTTTGAATACAATAATGAAGTTATAATCAATAAATTATTAATTTTTGTATTGATTTTTGTTGCGTGTAATTAATATTTGTTTAACTTTGGAAAGTAACTAAAACTATATTTTTAATCAAAACTAAACCACATGAACATTATGAAAAATGCTAAAAAACTGAAAAAACAAGACTTGAAAAATATTACAGGCGGAGTAAGCGGTAAGCCGGATTTATCTCTTTGCGGATGCAGCTGCTCAGGTGCTGTAACAGGTCCTGATTATTGCTCAATATACATGGGCTGTCTGCAGGTTTATACTTGCGGAGAGGTTTAAGAAATTATTTCAATACGAAATAAGCATTTCCACATTTAATATGCAGAACCCTTTTGATTCCAAAAGGGTTCTGCTCTTTTTAATAGATAATGTAAAGAAGACTGCCAACACTTATGGTGACCCATAGGATAATTGCCATAACCAAAGGTTTTAATCCGATTGATTTCAGCGTTTGAATAGAAAGGGTAGAACCAATCAAAAATAAAGTCAGATTCAGCCCGGATTTTGCCAAAACAGTGATTGAAGAACTGAAGTGGTCAAAAAACGGGAAATAAGTATTCAAAAGAATGGCCACAATAAAATAACCGATAAACCATGGAATCTTTATTTTGGAATCTTTACTTTTAAAAATGAACATGGTGATCAGTGATACAGGAATGATCCATAACGCACGGGCAAGTTTTACTGTAGTGGCTATTTTCAGAGCTTCATCACCATATTTGCTGGCTGCACCCACCACGGAACTTGTGTCGTGAATTCCTACGGCACACCAAAGTCCAAACTGTTCCTGTGACAGATTCAGAAGATGCCCAATCGCGGGATAAACAAACAATGCAATAGAATTTAGGGTGAAAACAATAGCGAGCGCAAGGGAAATCTGCTTTGTGCTGGGTTTAATAATAGGAGATACTGCTGCAATAGCACTCCCTCCACAAATAGCTGTTCCCGCAGAGATAAGATAGGATAAAGGACTTTCCAGTTTAAATATTTTTCCCAGAAAATATCCCAAAACCATTACTGTAAAAATACTTACAACAGTTAATAACAAACCTGTTTTTCCCGCATGAAGCGCTTCATCCAGTTTCAGCCCGAATCCCAGACCTACAATTGAAATCTGTAAGAGTAAATGAATATATTGATGAAGATGTTTCTCAAAAGGATTTCCGATAAGGACAACCAGGAAAAAACCTAGAGCCAGAGCGATTGGTGAAGATATAAGCGGAGTAAGGCATAAAACGGCCAATACAATAAAAAATACTTTTCGGGTCATTTCATTCCGGATGAAATTTTTCATAATGCGAACTTTTAAAATCTGCACCAAAATTCCGGAAAATAGTATTACAAAGTAAATTGTATTTTGTTATGTCGGATAACTAAAAGTTATAACTAATAAAAGATAAAAGATAAAAGATAAAAGATAAAAGATCTTGTCATTAAATTTTACTATTTGCTTGGCTGCATCAATAGGGTTGGGCTTTAGCCCAGCCAAAAGAAAATAAAATTCCATTGGCTTTAGCCAAAACTTAAAAGCTTCGTATATTTTTAATAATCATGCTAAAAAATAATAGGATTTTACATCATAAGGGATTATTCTGCAAATCTCAGAAAAAGCTTAATCAGTTCAGACTGGTCTCCTTTTGGCAGGATAAAATGAAAATCTCTTTCAATACTAAAGTTTTTAATATCAATAACGGTCAGGATATTATTTTTCAATTCATTCAGAATGGTACTGATGGAAAGAAATGCCATACATTCCGAGTGGAGAAGGTAATTCTTAATGCTTTCACTGCTTCCCAGCTGCATAATGGTATTCAGTTCATGGATATTGATTTCCTTTTCTTTAAGTCTGTTTTGTATAAATTCCAAAGTCCCGGAACCCTGTTCTCTGAAGATCAAATCCAATTGATACAAATCTTTTAAATGTAACGTTTTATGGGCAAGAGGGTGATCAGATTTGGCAGCCAGAACAATTTCATCAGGCTTAAAAGTTGTATATTCAAAATAAGAAGACTGTGACTCTCCTTCAATGATACCCAGATCAATTTTTTCTTCCTTTAGAAGGGTTGAGATTGTTTCCGTATTTCCTGTAAGAAGTTCAATTTTAATATCTTTATAATAAGAATTGAATTTGGCTAAAATTTCAGGTAAAATATACTGGGCAACAGTTGTGCTTGCGCCGATAATCAGTTTCCCTTTATGCTGCTGACTGATCTGACTGATCTCAAACTCCATGTCACGGTAGATATTTCTGATCTTCTCTGCATGTTCAAACAAAATTTTTCCGCTCTGAGTCAGTTGGATAGAAGTTCCTTTACGGTCAAATAATTTGGCGCCTATCTGAGTTTCGATTTCTTTAATGTGTTTAGTAACAGCGGGTTGTGAAATGTGCAGCTCTTCTGAAGCTTTAGTGAAACTTAATCGGGTAGCTACCGTATGGAAAACTTTTAATCTGTAATCGAACATGAGGTAAAATTACGAATTATTGTTGGAAATGGAGAAGGGGAGCGGAGAGTTTGAGAGTGGGAGGTTTGAGGGTGATGAGATGCGTGTTGCGGGTTTCGGGGTTTTGGAGTCTGATGGTTTGCGAGTTTCGGGGGTTTTTGATTCTAAGGATTTGAGAGATCCGGGATTCGGGGTTTCAGGTTTCAAGGTGTTATAAGTGTACAACTAAGAACCAATACATAACCAGAATCCCATAACCAGTAACAAAATAAACCAATAGCTGTGATTTCGCATCCCGAATCCCGAATCATTCACTTCGCAATCCGCACCACGAATCTCGTAACCCATTATAAAAAATCTGAAATTGACTTGTCCTGCTGACTCTCAAATCTTCTGTTTTTTGCTTCTCCAATCTTTTGTTTTGTATAAATGCTGTTATGTCCTGAAAGAAGATAGGAAACAACACAGGCGATCGCTACATACACACCGGATTCAGCTCCGAATAATTCAATTCCCATCAGCATACAGGCCAAAGGAGTATTGGTTGCTCCGGCAAATACAGCTACAAATCCCATTCCTGCCAATAATCCGAAAGGCAGGGGAATAAACAGAGACAAAGCACTGCCCAATGTAGCTCCGATAAAGAATAAAGGAGTAACTTCTCCGCCTTTAAATCCAGCTGAAAGCGTAATAATGGTAAAGATCATTTTTAAAGCAAAATCATATAAAGGAAGTTGCTTTTCAAAAGATTCTACAATCACAGGAACTCCTAATCCTATATAGCGGGTAGTGCCTATTGCAAAAACAGCAAGCGCTATAATGATTCCTCCCACAACAGGGCGAAGCGGGGGATAGTTAATTTTCGATTTGAAAAAGGATCCCATCCAATGAATGAGTTTACTGAAAGCAGCAGCGCATATTCCAAAAGCTATTCCGGCCAGGATGCTGTACAAAATTGGTAAAAACTCAAGTTTGGGAATAAAATCAATATGGTAATGAGTATGTTTTACTTTCCAGAGATTGGTAACCCAGTCTGCCAGAATTGCAGAAGCAAATGCAGGAAAGATAGCATTGTAACGAATTCTTCCGATCAGGAAAACCTCAAGGCCAAAAACAGCTCCTGCTAATGGAGTTCCAAAAACAGAACCAAATCCGGCGGCAATAGCAGAAATAATCAATATTTTTCTTTCGTTTCTGTCAAGCTTAAAAGGTTTCGTAAGCTGGTCTGCGATAGCACCTGCCATTTGAAGTGCTGTTCCTTCACGACCTGCTGAGCCACCGAAAAAATGAGTTGCAATTGTCCCCAGATACACAAAAGGTGCCATTTTAAACGGAATTATTCCCTTAGATTCATGAATGGTATCAATCAAAAGGTTATTTCCTGCTTCCACATCTTTTCCGAAATAATAGTAAAGAAGTCCTATCAGAAATCCTGCAGCAGGAAGCAGAGCAATCAGCCAGAGGTGGTTTTCCCTGAAACGGGTTGCCCATTCCAACGACTGAAGAAATCCTGCAGATGCGGTTCCTACCAAAGCACCAATAATAATACTGATGAAGAGCCATTTTAAAATATAAGGAAGCGCCGGAAATTTTCTGAAGAAAAAATGGGTGTGAAAAACTGCTTTTTTACCAAGTGTTCGTTGACTTTTTGACATAATAATCCTGATTAGTTATTTGTTAATAATCTTTTAATCAGGCGTCATCAGCTTCTGTAAAGCGGTTGGGTAAGGAAGAACACCATTTCCTTTTGATAATACAAATATATGAATTATGGTAAAAAGATAAAAGATAAAAGATAAAAGATAAAAGATAAAAGATAAAAGATAAAAGATAAAAGATAAAAGATAAAAGATAAAAGATAAAAGATAAAAGATATTATCACTAAATATCCGTATGTCAGGATCAATAGAGGTGGACTTTAGCCCGCCCAAATAAATTTCACAATTTCCACTGGCTTTAGCCCAAACTTAAAAAATATATCAGAGTTTTAATAGATCGGATAATGTATTGCCTTATCGATTTCAACAGGATTGTTGTATTTTCTTATGACCTCCTGCATACTTTTGGTTTGGGTGTTCAGCTCATCCACGTTACGGATTTCTTTCCCATTGATGTTAATTCTCAAATCGGTATTGGATTTGCTGAAATTGTTTCTTTCAAAAGCAAAAGGATCGTTGTAAAATTCCATGATCAGCTTATTCTTCTGTTTTTCATTGATGGGAATGGCTTTATTTCCGAAATTAGATTCCACAAAACTATCGGTCGGGTATACTTCCGGCAGCTCCTGACTTTTAATAAGATGATAAATGAAGTTCTTTTTCGTATCAGATAATTCAAATATCAAACCCGGTAGCCCACGGAGTTTAAAAGGACCTTCATTAAAAGGGATATCTTTACAGAACCAGGCTGTCCAGTTTCTCCCTCCAAATTGTGTCGTGGCCTTTTGTAAAGTATAGTTTTCTAACTTTTTAGTTTCATCGGAAATGGACCAGTGTATTTTATCCGTAGTTTTAAAGGAGTAATATCCATTTTTAATATTGATGAAATTTTCATTATCAAAAGAATTGATTTTTCTTTTCACTATCTGTCCGGACATATCGGTATGACTGGTATTCATTCCGAATTTTTTATTTAAAGAATCTGTGGTGATCAGATTTCTTCCATAAAATTTTACCTCTTTTGGGGTAATATCCAGTATCATATTCAGCTTCTCATAAGTGGTTTCTGTGGAATCCATCTTATACTGCAGCTCATAAATAAACCGATGCGTCTGAGCCTGGGCCAAAGCCATCATGAGCAATATCATTAAGGTAAAAATACTCTTCATATAATGTGGTTAGTTTTGTAATTAGTTGCTATAACCTTAAACTTTAAATCCACGAACCCCGCAACTCGCATCCCGAACCTCGCATCACCTTACCCCGCACCTCGTCTCTACAAAAACGGCTTCATCTCATCCTCAATCTGTGTTCTCAGCTCCATCAGACGTTTAGCATAAATTTCCTGTTGTTTTTCTTCTTCTGTTTCCGGAATCCATTTCGGTACAGGGAGCTTTTTCCCATTTTCATCTACGGCCACAAAAACAATGATACAATGGGTTTTTTTCTCAAAATTAGGTTGTTTCAGGTTTCTTGAAAAAACATTGATCGCGATATGCATGCTTGAAGTTCCGGTATAGATTACCTGGGCGTCTACTTTTACTACTTCACCAATTTTAATAGGATCATAGAAACGGATTCCACCAACATAAACGGTAACAGAGTAATTACCACTCCAGGTTGTCGCACATGCATAGCCGGCCTGGTCAATCCATTTCATAACACTTCCTCCATGTACATTTCCTCCGTAATTAACATCTGAAGGTTCCGAAATAAACTGAAAAGTAATAGGCTTGTTCTGCATCTTTATAAAATTTGAATAAAGTTATTTAATAATTTCCAAAGTTTTAGATTAAATCCTACTTTTGAAAGACGAAACTTTCAATGAAAGGGAATTTTAACCAATAACAGATTTAGAAACGTAATGAAGAAAGTATTTTATCTCAACACATGTGATACCTGCAGAAAAATTTTAGCCCAATTTGATCTCACAGACTGGCAGCTTCGCGAAATCAAAAAAGAGCCGATTACAAAAGAAGAATTGGCAGAAATGCATAAAAAAACGAAATCATACGAAGCTTTGTTCAGTAAAAAATCTACTCAGATCAAATTGAGAGGCCTGGATGTAAAAGCATTGACTGAAAAAGATTGTAAAGAATTACTATTGGATCATTATACCTTCCTGAAAAGACCTGTTTTTATAACAGATAATGAAATCTTCGTAGGAAATGATAAGAAAAATCTGGAAACTCTCAGAATGTTCTTTGGGGTGAGTTGATAAAATCAGATCTAACATTGGGGTGTGAGTTGCAGGAACAATAGATGTAAAGGGATTCTGTTGTGGCGGATTTATGATGTTGAAAAAAACAGATATGGTGTGTAAATTTCTTTTTTAACAATATAAATTGCTAAATACATTATATAAAATATAGTATTAAATTAAAAATTTTAATATTGATTTCATAAAAAATACATTGTTTAAATGTTTTATTTTTGTTAAATTAAGTTAATTTTATCTAAAGTTTTTGCTTTTTGTGTATATTTGAAAATTAATTGACAAACACACTGATGAAAAAAACTATCTTTATTTCCTTAATGGGAGTAGGACTATCTGCCTATGGACAGGTTGGAGTGAATACAACAAATCCTGCTGCCACTTTTGATGCAACTGCAAAATCTTCAACAGGTACTTCCTCCAATGTAGATGGAATGCTGATTCCCCGCCTAGACAGACAAAGGGCACAAAGCATGATAAGTGTTCCTACTTCAACCTTAATTTTTGTAAACAGCATAGCTACCGGATCACAGTCAGGGACAGCTGTAAATATTGATGCTGCCGGGTATTATTATTATTACAATGGGACAGCATGGGTAAAGCTACACAACCCTACAAATGCAGTAGCAGGCAATATTTATAATACCGATGGCGCTCTTAGTGGAAACCGTATCGTTGCACAAGGGGCTAATACCCTGGCTTTTACAGGAACGCAGACCAATGCATTCTCAGTGAATGGTAAAAACTTTTCAGTAGATGCTGCAAATAACAGAGTGGGGGTTGGTACCATAGCACCTTCTTCTTCGCTGTCTGTTCAAAATAGCTCTGGAGCAACAACCAATACCATTTCTGCAGGAATTGAAAATTGTGGTGCCCCATGTCTGCAAGGAGTATCAAGAAATATTACGCTGTATAATTTAAATAGCACCGGTGGACAGTTTGCAGAGCTGGGTTTCATTCCTTCAACATCTGAAACAGGACTTTCCGGGGCTACCATTACAGGTATTGACCGTGATGTAGCCAATAGTTATGCCGGGTTGCAGTTTTTCACCAGAAATGCTACGGATTTTGCGCCAAGGCTGACTATCAAATCTTCAGGAAATATAGGTATTGGTACAACAGCTCCTACCAATAAACTTCATATTGAATCCGCCACAAGTGGAGTTTTGAAAATCGTAGATGGAACACAGGGTACAGATAAGGTTTTAACTTCCGATGCTAATGGTTTGGCAACATGGAAAGTTTTGCCAGCAGCACCTGCGTCTACTAATATTTATAATACGGATGGGACTCTTACCGGAAACCGTGCCGTTACGCAGGGAGCTAATAGACTCGCTTTTACAGGGACAGCCACAAATGCTTTTTCTGTTGCGGGAAGCAGTCTGTCTGTAGATGCTGCCAATAACAGAGTTGGAATTGGAACAACAAGCCCTCAAAGGGTACTGGAGGTAAGTGCAAATAGTAACCCGATTCGTGTAACTAATCTTCCAAATCTTACATCAGGAGGTGGAAATACTGATGTATTGACTATCAATAGCTCCGGTGATATTCAAAAAGCACCTTTAAACAACTTGTTGGCTGGTCCTGTATCCCTTACTTTTACGCCAGCATCTTTTACTGCTTCCGGAAATGAATCTGTTATCTGGTGTTCGAATCCTGGTATCTCTGTAACATTGCCTACTCCTTCCAATAGCCAGATTGGAAAATCTTTATCTATTGTGGCTGCAGGAGGAGCAGTTAGTTTACTTGGTTCAACCCCTACAAGTTCTAATGGAGTAAAGCTAGGGACAGTAAATGATCTGAAAAGAATTACAATTTTTGCAATTGCGGCAGGTGTATTTGGAAATGCAACCAACGAATGGGTTGTCATTGCAAAAGATTTTTAGTCAACTGAAACAATAATTTTCAATACAATATATTCTAAAAAAGATAAGGCCGTTTCACGAGTTGTGAAACGGCCTTATTATAAGTTTCTGATAATAGGAAGTGGAATAAATTTTCAACTTCCTCATTTAGTAAGTTATCTGTTATACAAAAGGAGCTTTCACTACTTTTGCAGGAATATTCTTATTTCTTACCTGGATAAAGATCTCAGATCCTAATTTGAAGTGAGGTTTGTCTACATATGCAAGACCTAAACCTACTTTCTTCATTGGAGACTGTGTTCCGGAAGTTACTTTTCCAATCACATTTCCTTCAGCATCCACTACAGGATAATCATGTCTCGGAACTCCTTTGTCAGTCAATTCAAAGCCTACTAATTTTCTTGTAATACCTTCTTCTTTCTGTTTTGCGAAAACATCCTTGGAAACGAAGTCTTTATCGAACTTGGTGATCCATCCTAAACCTGCTTCAATCGGAGAGGTCGTATCATCAATATCATTTCCGTAAAGGCAGAATCCTTTTTCTAATCTTAAAGTATCTCTGGCAGCCAATCCGCAAGGAATGATTTCTTCTTCCTTACCTGCTTCCATTACAGCATCCCAAAGTTTTTCAGCACTTGCATTGTTGAAATAGATCTCAAAACCTCCGCTTCCTGTGTATCCTGTGTTGGAAATGATCACGTTATTTTCTCCGGCAACGCTTCCTACTGTAAAATGGTAGTAAGGAATTTCTGAAAGATTTACTTCTGTAAGTTTTTGAAGAATTTCAGTAGCTTTAGGTCCCTGAATTGCCAATAAAGACATTTCATCAGAAGCGTTAGTCATTTTAGCTCCGAAAGTATTGTATTTTGAAATATGATTCCAGTCTTTGTCAATATTGGATGCGTTTACCACCACGAAATATTTGTCATCTTCCATTTTGTAAACGATAAGATCATCTACAATTCCTCCGTTTTCGTTAGGAAGACAAGAATATTGAGCTTTTCCATTTTCAAGTGCATCTACATTATTGGTTGTGACATATTGTAAAAGGTCTTTTGAACCCGGCCCTTCGATGAAAAACTGTCCCATGTGGGAAACATCAAATAATCCTGCTTTTTCTCTTACTGCAAAATGCTCTTCTGTAACCCCTGAATATTGAACAGGCATTTCAAAACCTGCGAAAGGTACGATCTTAGCTCCCAAAGAAACGTGTTTGTCGTACAAGGCTGTTTTCTTCATATTTAATTTTTATTTCTTTATTTTAAAACTGTTAAAAGTCTCATTGAAAAGGGTCATATAGTTTCCGTTCCAGAATTTCTGGCCGCAATTAATGGAAACTAAATATAAGTTTTTGTCTTTTTGAAAAACCTTGGTTATCCAGAACAGCTTCTCTTTTTCATCAAAATGCTCATAGAAATATTCTGTATACCCTTTCTGGCTCTTTTTTTCTTTTACTTTTTTCTCTTCATCATGGGACTGATAAAGGGCCAGAATGAATTTTTTCACTTCTTCCTTTGGAAGGGGAAGGTCATGGTATTCCGAAATGGTGATAGCGCCAATCTGACTGGTAGGGAAAATATTGATAATCTCACTGTCATTTGTGGACTTCCAGCCTTCAGGAACATTGATAGAATAATTCGGAGTGTCAAATACACCTGCATTTTGGGCAAAAAACAGACTTCCCGTCAAAAGTGCAGAAAAAAGCAATATTTTTTTCATCATTAAAAATGGTGTTTATATTCTTCGAGGATAATTTTGAACCATTCCGTAAAGTTTTCAGGATTTTCGGAAATCTCTTTATCCAGATCTTCCATAGAAATGAATCTTACTTCTTCCACTTCTTCTTTATTTAAATTGAAATCAGCTTCATGATTTCCTACAAACACATGATCCAGCTCATGCTCCCAAAGACCACCGCCTACATCTGCTTTGTAAATAAAATTGAATTTTTCTGAAAGTTCTGCTTCAATTCCCAGTTCTTCCTTTAGTCTGCGTACCGCTGCCTCCTGGTAAGTTTCCCCGTTACGTGGGTGCGAGCATACCGCATTGGTCCATTGGTTAGGAGAATGATACTTGCCTGAAGCCCTTTTCTGAAGAAGCATTTCTCCTTTACTGTTGAAAAGAAATACAGAAAAAGCACGGTGTAACAGGCCGTTGATGTGAGCCTGCTGTTTTTCCATCAGCCCTAAAACTTCATCCTCAGGATTTACTAAAACGACAAATTCTTCCATTCCTACAAATGTAAGAGTAATAAATGTATTTTGGAAATTTTTAGATAAACATCATGCTTTTTGTCATCTATTGAGAAGGTAGGGAGTGCTTACACATAAATCGGCATTGTTCTTACAGATTACTGATAAAAAAGAAATATCAAAACGAAAATTTTTAACTAATTTGAATAAAATGGTGATAAAATATTAATATTATTCTTTAAATAACACTTTTTATAGTATATTTTTAATATAAATGAAGATTAACGTGCCTGATAGTTGTAAAAACGCTAACTTTGTTACTTAATATTTAGTAATGGAATTAGAATACATTGAACACATTAGTCCTATTCTAAAGGATGGCGTAAAAAATTACTTAATAGATATCGACGGAACCATTACAGATGACGTTCCCAACGAAGAACCGGAAAGAATGGTTACCTGTGAACCTTATCCTGATGCACTGGAAACTGTCAACAGATGGTATGATGAAGGGCACCAGATCTGCTTTTTTACTTCAAGAACCGAAAATCTAAAACAAATCACAATCGACTGGCTGGATAAGCATGGCTTCAAATACCACAGCGTGCTTTGCGGAAAACCAAGAGGAGGAAATTATCACTGGATAGACAACCACCTGGTAAGAGCTACAAGATACAAAGGAAGATTTACGGATTTGGTAGAAAAACAAGTGACCATTGAAGTATTCAAAGAAGACGGCGAATAAAAATATAATTCAAAGATTTAAAGATTAAATGCGAACCCGGTTCCTTTAATTTTTAAATCTTTCATTTTTTAATATACTTGATATTTTATGAAAGTTTTAGCAAACGACGGCCTAGATCAATCCGGAATAGATGCATTGACAGAAAAAGGCTTTGAAGTGATTACTACAAAAGTTCCACAGGAATTTTTGGTAGATTATATTAACGAGCACAAAATCCGTACTCTATTGGTGAGAAGTGCTACGCAGGTAAGAAAAGATATTATTGACGGATGTCCATCTATCGACATTATTGGTAGAGGAGGTGTTGGCATGGATAATATTGATGTAGACTATGCAAGGGAAAAAGGAATCCATGTGATCAATACTCCTTCTGCTTCTTCAGAATCGGTAGCTGAGCTTGTTTTTGCTCATTTATTTTCCGGAGCAAGATTTCTTCAGGATTCCAACAGAAAAATGCCTTTGGTTGGAGATACTGAATTTTCAGGTCTTAAAAAAGCTTATGCTGCCGGTATTGAACTGAGAGGAAAGACGATTGGTATTGTAGGAATGGGAAGAATCGGGCAGGAAGTGGCAAGAATTGCTTTAGGACTTGGAATGAGAGTAGTGGCAGCTGATAATAATGTAGGAAAAGCAAGTATTAAAGTGAAGTTTTATAACAATCAGTTCATCAATGTTGATATCGAGACTGAACCGTTACAGGATGTTTTAAAACATTCAGACTTCATTACATTACACGTTCCGGCTCAGAAAGACGGTTACATGATTGGTCAAAATGAATTTGAAATCATGAAAGACGGAGTGGCTATCGTAAACTGTTCAAGAGGAGGAGTTATTGATGAAGCAGCTTTGATTCATGCTTTGGATTCAGGTAAAGTAAGATTTGCAGGATTAGATGTTTTCATTAATGAGCCAACACCATCTAAGGAGATCCTTACTCATTCTAAAATCTCTCTTACTCCTCATACTGGAGCTTCTACTCTTGAAGCACAGGATAGAATCGGGCTTTCTCTTGCAGAGCAGATTTCAAGTATCTTACAGATTCAGTAATTTGGAAATGATATTATAAATAAAGCACCTTGGTTAGACCGAGGTGCTTTTTATATTAAAATGTAGTTTACAAATTAGATATTTTTGCTTTTCAACAAATCTCTGATCTCAGTAAGTAATTTTTGATCCTCTGTAGGTCCTGCAGGAGCTGGAGCATCTTTTTTGTTCACTTTATTGGCTAGTTTAATGATCCAGAAAAGAACCATGGCAATACAAAGGAAACTGATTACTGCAGAAAGGAAATTTCCATACGCAACTCCGTTCCATGTAAGTTTTGCAATATTTTCTGCACCGGCTGCTTTCAATGCCGGATTTAATATCAGAGGAGTGATAACATCTTCAACCAAAGACGAAACAATTTTACCAAATGCTGCCCCAATGATCACACCGACAGCAAGATCGAGAACATTGCCCTTAAAGGCAAACTCTTTAAATTCTTTGACAAATCCCATAATTTATATTTTTTTTAATTAGTATATACACAAAAATATAATTAAAAAATGTAAAAAACACTACGTTTTTGTAGTTTTTTGTATCTAAATATTGAATTTTACGCGAAATTTCTATCATCTGCTTTAATGAATATTCCTACATTATATCAATACATTGTTTCATTAATGATAACTTTTTATTTTTATTAATGACGTGATATCATAATGAAAAATCTTTTGTAATTTGCTTAAAAGTTTGTTTTACCTATGAAAATTTTTACCGCAGAACAGATCCGAAGCTGGGATCAGTTTACCATTTCCAAAGAGCCTGTTTCTTCCATTCAATTAATGGAAAGAGCTTCAATAGCTGTAGCTCACTGGATTTCGGAACATTGTAAAAACCATAAAAAACTGGCTGTATTTTGTGGTAATGGAAACAATGGCGGTGATGGGCTGGCTGTTGCAAGAATACTTTATCTTAAAGGTTTCGATGTAGATATATTTGTAAGCGATTCCAAAAAGAAATTTTCAGAAGATACATCTGTTAATCTGAAAAGACTCCGCGATTTGTCAGGAATTTCGGTCAGAAAATTTGATTCCTCCGAGCATTATAATTTTGATGAGAAAACCATTATTGTAGATGCCCTTTTCGGAACAGGTTTATCCAGACCGTTGGAAGCAGAGTTAAAAGGACTTATTGAGCAGCTGAATTCCAAAAAGAATATTAAGATATCCATTGATGTTCCTTCCGGATTGTCTGCTGATGAAATGTTTGATTATGATCCTGTTATTCTGAAAGCGGATTATACTCTTACTTTTCAATGCTGGAAAAAGACCTTCCTTCATCCTGAAACCGGAAAATATACCGGAAAAGTAATAGTACTGGATATTGATTTAAGTAAAATATATGCAGACACAACCGATTCTGATTACTCTGTAATTGATGACCAGCTGATCAGTTCAATATTCATTCCGAGACAGGAATTTTCTCATAAAGGGAGTTATGGTAAGGCAGCCATCATAGGAGGTAGCTATGGAAAAATAGGAGCGGCAGTACTGGCTACAAAATCAGCTTTAAAAACCGGTGCGGGGCTTACCTTTACCCTTGCTCCGGAATGTGGATATGATATTTTACAGACCTCATGCCCTGAGGCCATGTTTATAAAAGGAGGAGAGCAGTTTATCACAAATTTTGAGATGGACAAAGATGTTACCTGTGGTGCAGGTCCTGGTTTGGGAGCTCATTCCGGAACAGAGAAGAGCTTTTTGAGTTTTTTGAAAAGCTATTCTCAGCCATTGGTTCTAGATGCCGATGCATTGAATATTATTTCAAAAAATCAGAAAAATTTGAAATTAGTTCCCAAAAAATCAATCATAACTCCTCATCCGAAAGAGTTTGAGAGACTTTTCGGAAGTACGGATAATTCTTTTAAAAGACTTGAGCTGGCAAGGAAAAAGGCAAAAGAGCTGGGTCTTTATATTGTCCTCAAGGATCATCATAGCCAGGTTATTACTCCGGAAGGAAGAGTATTCTATAATATTACAGGGAATGCAGGTCTTGCAAAAGGAGGAAGCGGAGATATTCTTACCGGAATTCTGACTTCGCTTCTGGCCCAGAAATATTCCGAAGAGGAAGCCTGTATTCTGGGGGTGTGGCTGCATGGCAGAGCTGCAGATATTGCTTCAGAAAAGCATTCAAAAGAATCGATGCTGCCTACTGATGTCATTGATGCATTGGGAGCTGTTTTTGAAGAACTGAACAGGAAAACAGAGAGGAATCTGTGATAATTTTAAGATATTAAAAAAGGCAAATCTGTATTTCTACAAATTTGCCTTTTTATTTTTTTTCTCTGGTGGCTTATTCCGGTTTCTCGTTTTCTGCCTCAGTGATCTTAAATTTCTTGGAAACGATCATGATGACAACCCCTGCAATCATAAAAGGAATCGAAAGCACCTGACCTGTATTCAGACCGCCAATCTGGATGAATTCATCTCCCTGTGGTTCTTTAAGGAACTCAACAAAGAATCTGATGGCCCAAAGAATAATGAAAAACAAACCGAATAACCATCCTTGCTGATATTTTTTATCTGTTTTTCTGTACAGTATCCATAGCAAAATGAAAAGAAGAACGTATCCTACCGCTTCAAATAACTGGCTTGGATAACGGGGTACAGTAAGACCGTACTCACTGCTTTGTTGTGGGAAAAGCAAAGCGAACGGAGAATTCGGGTCAGCGGGTTTACCAACGATTTCAGAATTGAAAAAGTTCCCCATTCTTACAAATGCTCCACCTAAAGCTACTACAATACCCAATCTGTCATATACCCAGAACGGATTTTTTTTAATGATTTTAAATGAATAATAAAGCGTAGTGAAAATCAAGGCAATGGTAGCACCATGGCTGGCTAGTCCTGAAAAGCCTGTGAATTTTAAACCGTTTTTTGTACTTATCGGTAAAAATACACTCCAGAAATCCTCTTTAAACAATTCCGGCTGATAGAAGATGACATGTCCTAATCTTGCTCCCAGAATGGTTCCGATCAACGTCCATGTGAACAGAGGCTCCAGGTATTTCTGATTCACATTATCAATCTTAAAGATTCTTGTCATCAAAATATATCCGAAACCAAATGCAAATACAAACATCAAACTATAAAAGTGAAGCGTAAATGATCCGATGTGAATACCTTTTGAAGGATCCCATATTTTAAATGAAGTTTTAAGTTCTACGTTGTCAGAATCAGTGATAGGTTTTACAGCTTTTACAGCATATTTGAAAGTGGTGATGTTTTCTTTGGTAACGCCAGTATCAATAAGTTTAAAGTTTTTATCAAAAAACTGGTACTGTGAATCTTTGTACTTTGCTAAAGTGGAAGCACCATAATTGTAATAGGCAGGCTCAAAATTGGATTCATTAAGGATCACAACAAAAGACTGGCTTTTATCTGATTCTCTGTCCGGAAAAGCCGTAAGGTCTCCCATCTCTGTAGTAGAATAGATTTTTACAGGAACATTGGTTCCGTTGATATCTAAGGTTCCATCAGATAAACCTCCAGGGTATTCCTGTGCAAAAAGAAGCTGCGTTGTAAACGCAAACAGCACAAGGTAAATTCTGAAAAAGATAGTATTCATTTTCTATTGATTTGATAGTTTGATTATTGACATTTATGTTTGGGTGGAACAGGGTCGTAACCGCTTCCTCCCCAGGGATGGCATCTTAAAATTCTTTTAAATCCCAGCCAGAAACCTTTAAAAACCCCATGCACCTGTAGCGACTCAATCATATAGTGAGAGCAGGTAGGTTCGTAACGGCAGTTTTTGGGAAGTAAGGGCGAGATGAACCATTGGTAAAATTTGATCAAAATTACCAGCGGAAATGTAATGATTTTATTGAATGTAAGTTTCAAAACAATGCAAAAATAGGGTAAAAAAATGAAAATTAGTTTAAATTTGTTATAAGTTTCGGCCACCAGAAATCCGAAACATTGATCTTAAAAAATAGAATTACTTTGAATCAAAATATTCCATTAGCTGAAAAATTAAGACCCAAAACCCTCAATGATGTATTGGGGCAGGAGCACCTTACCGGCGACAAAGGAACAATCAGAAAGATGATTGAAAATAACAGCCTCAATTCACTCATATTCTGGGGACCTCCGGGAACAGGAAAAACTACGCTGGCTGAAATTATCTCAGAACAGTCGGGAAGAAAGTTTTATAAGCTTTCAGCAGTTTCTTCCGGAGTAAAAGACGTAAGGGATGTGATTGAAGATGCAAAAAAGCAGAATCTGTTCTCCGGAAAATCACCTATCTTGTTTATTGATGAGATTCACAGGTTTAATAAATCGCAGCAGGATTCATTATTGCATGCGGTAGAAAAAGGCTGGATTGTATTGATTGGTGCGACTACCGAAAATCCAAGTTTTGAAGTAGTATCAGCATTGCTTTCAAGAAGTCAGGTTTATGTTTTAAAAGCATTGAGTTATGAAAAGCTGGAGGAATTAATTGATATTGCTTCCGAACGATATAATAAAGATGAAGGAACAGATTTTAAAATCCTTGAAAAAGAAGCTTTTATTCAATACTCCGGTGGGGATGGCAGAAAACTGATCAATTCCGTAGAGTTGGTTTTAAATCAATATAAAAATTCTGGAACAACGGAAATTATTAATTCTGATGTGTTGGAAGTTCTTCAGGAGACAATGGCGCTCTATGATAAAAACGGAGAGCAGCATTATGATATTATCTCAGCCTTCATCAAATCTATGCGTGGAGGTGATCCGAACGGAGCGGTGTATTGGCTGGCAAGAATGATTGCCGGTGGGGAAGATATTAAGTTTATCGCAAGGAGAATGCTTATTCTGGCCGCTGAAGATGTGGGTTTGGCGAATCCAAACGCTTTGGTGGTTGCTAATAACTGTTTTCAGGCGATCAATGTGATCGGGAATCCTGAAGCAAGGATTATATTAAGTGAAACAGCGGTGTATCTTGCGGTTTCACCTAAAAGTAATTCTGCGTATATGGCCATCAATGAAGCGCTGGCTTTGGTGAAACAGACGGGAAACCTGCCTGTACCACTTCATTTAAGAAATGCTCCTACCAAACTGATGAAAGATCTGGATTATGGGAAAGAATATAAGTACGCTCATTCTTATGAAGGAAATTTTGTAGAACAGGATTTTCTTCCGGAAGAAATCAGGAATGTAAAACTGTATGAGCCTGGTAATAATGCTACAGAAAAGAAGATTTACGAGGAGCTTAAGAAAAAATGGAACAATAAATATTAAAAATAAAAAAGGATGCTGAAAAACAGCATCCTTTCTATAGTATTCAAGTTATTCAGTAGTATAAATAAACAATGTTTTCTTACCGTTATAATCTTTTGTTTCTGTTCTTTTTTTGATTTCAGGATAAATCATGGTACTGGTGTCTGTGAATTCATATCCTTCAATAAATACAGGATGGTCTGCCGGAATATTGTATTGAGTATTCATATTGGATAAAGCCATTCTATCCAGTACATTTTCTCCGTTTTTGAACTTATATTCAGTCACCCCTTTCGTAAAAACAGAACTGTATTTTTTTAAGCTTTGGGGAAGGCTGGCGGAAGTACTGTATACCTTTGAAACCTGCAATACGTTCTTTTTGGTATTGAACAATTCTACTGTCCCAATGGCATTATCAGCCACTGCAAACTTTACCGCAGGATTTTTTTGCTGGGCAAATAAAGTAGCAGAGGATAGTAATAAAAAAGAATAGAGTAATTTTTTCATAATCAGAATATGTAACTGTTAAAAACGTGATAAATATAGTTATTTTTTACAAAATTTGAATCAAATATTAAATTGTTTTGAATTTAATTTAGAAATAAAAACTTTAATCCAGATTATTAGTCTTTGCTTTCTTCCGTTTTATCTTTTTTATCCACCATATTTCTGATCATATTTTTCAGTCGCTGAAAAGTGAAAGAGCTTAATAATAAAATAACTCCGAGAACAATAAAGGCGCTTATTCTTGAAATATTATCCATTTGCCATACATCATACCCGTAAAGTTTTAATACCATCACACCTATCAGAGCAAAACCAATCTTGTTATATTCCTGAATATTCTTTTTCAGGCCTGTATAAATAAATAGGCTGGCGAGAATTGTCCATATAACAGGAAGATAAAGAATATTGAAATGTGCACTTGCGGTATAAGAATGAGAAAGATCACTGGAAGTCATTAAAATATATGAATGGTGAAGTTCACAGCTTACAGAGATAATGATTGCCAAAGACTGGATCCAGTAAGAAATCCATTGCTTGTGAAACGTTGAAGATGGAATAATCCTGTACCCTATATATAGAAACGGAATCCACTGAAACAGATGGAAGAAATAAAAACTTACATGCAGTTTTTTTGTTAAGATATCAGCCACAAGGGAAAGTGTAGAAACCGATGTGTTTATGACGATCAGGAAGTAAAAAAGATAAATCAGTATGTTTTGAACATCATTTCTGAGGCTTAGCAGTTTCCTGAAAAGTAATAAAACAAAAATATAATAAATACTGAATAAAAGTCCTGTGCTGGTAATGGCGGACCATGGCATTTCTGAAATCTGATATGTAATCTCAAGAAGAAAAGTTATGTAGATAACTCCATAGCTGACTACTGTAATAAGATCTTCGAAAAAGTTACGGTCTTTTCCTTGTGGCTCTTTGGCTGTATTTCTTAATAAATATAAATTAATTATTATAGAAATAATGGTGAAAGAGCTGGTGATAAACGGGGCGTTAAATATGATATTGAAATCTTTGGTTCCAAAATACGCAGTCCAGGTGATAAGCTGAGCAATCATCACGAAGGGAAACAGGATATAAAAGAAGATTTTGAAAATTTTATGACCTGTTTTTTTCCAGATGAAGAGAAGCAGGGTTGTTTCTATTGCCCAAATGCTGGTAATGAGATGGGTCTTAAACTGAATAGCAATTGCAACAGTTATAAGGCTGGTAACAAGCCCTGCGAATACGGAATAGGTAATTCCAAAGCTCTTGCGGGTATATTCTCTGAACAGAAGAACAGTGTTTACAGCAGCAAAAATAAGAGGGAAAATAATTTGGGGTTCATATTTTAACGTATCAAAAATGTAAAGCAGTCCCAGAATACTTGAAAAGTTAGCAAGGGCAAGTATTAAAATATCAGAGGTTGCAAGTATATTTTTTCTGAAGTAATCGTGAAGGGCAAAAATGTAGAAAATCACATAACTGATCAGATAAAAAGTAATGCTTAAAAGCTCTGGGCTTTCATTGGTCCAAAGTAAAAGATAGCCTGTTGTAAAAATATAAGCGGTCCAGCCCACGCTTTTCCAGTGCTGAAGAAAAGAGGCAGCCAGCATTCCTGTATTTAAAAGAGTGATATAAATAAAAAGGAAAAGATAGTTACTTTGTCCCGAGCTGATCATCAGGGGAGCTGCAAAACCTCCTATCAGTGAAAAGATAATCAGTACTTCACTTTTATAATAATAGGATAGGATAATGGAAGCTGCGGTAATCAGTGCGGTGATGATAAAAGCGGTATTCTGGGTAAACAGATGGTATTCACGGAAAGCAATGGTAGCTGTGAAATATAAAACAGCAATTCCGCCCCCTGTAATAATAGATGAAAAAGCCGGGTAGTTTTTTCTGAGAAAATGTCCGGTTATAATGATTCCTGCTCCGGTACAAAAACCAATTCCCGCTCTTGCTGCTTCACCAATCCAGTTTTTATCAATCGCGTATTTTACAAAATAACCAATTCCGAGAACAAGGGTAAAAATACCAATAATGGTAAGAATGTTTTGTTTTAAAAAGTCAGAAACAGGAGTAAGCCAGTCTTTTTGAAGTGATGTTGGGCCTTTTTCACTTTCTTCACTGTTTTTTATTTTCTCATGATAAACCTGGTGAGATTCTTCTTGCTGTGGAATGAATGTCTCTTCCGTTGTCGCCTTCTTATGAATTGCTTCAGTCTGAGCCAGAGGAGGAGTATTGATCTTATCATTAAGATCTGAAATCTCCTTTTCCAATTTTCTGATTTTGGTATTCAGGTTATTGAAAATGATGAAGATAATGATAAAGATGATGGCCGCAACAAATTCATTCATTTCATTAGTTTTTATCAAATATAAAGAAATGTTTCATATGCTATTTAAAAAAATTAACCCATCGCGGTATAAGCGATGGGTTAAATGGTATAGATAACTAACAATATGTTTTACTAGTTTGATACTTTGTAAATGTAGAATGATGCGATACTGGATCCTAATAATCCTGCTGTAATAACACCGGAATCTACAAGTCCAAAAGAAATTTTGTCACCTGCCTGAAACGAGTACAAAGAATTAATACTGGAATCGGAAAGCGTTAAGTTAACCGCTAATGCAAGGTTAATACCACTGAATGGACGTGTGTCTATCAGAGTGGTTACTGCAGTTCTGGTTCTTGCAATTGCGATACCTGGACTTCCTGACAATAAAGAAGCCTGTAATCCTGTGCCATATCTGAATGCGAATCCAACAGCATATACTCCAGTAGTTGGAATGTTGTATGAACCATCAGCATTGGTAAATAAAGCAGCACTTCCTATCGTTCTATCAGCTTGTACAAAACTGACAGGCTGGAAATCAGAAGGTAGAACTCCTAAATTCAGTAGGGTTATTCCTGTTGTTTTTTTTGCAGAATATACAGAAGTATTGGTTCCGGCAGCTGCGGTTAACAATGAAGGGTCTACTGAGAATACCTGGGTAGTTCCCTGGTTAATTCCTAAAATCTGATATCCGGGTAATGCTGTAGCGGCAGGGGTATCACGAACTTTCAAGGTTCCATTAACATCCAGAGTTGCAGAAGGGTTGGCTGTATTGATACCCACCTGTGAGAATAATGGTAACGATGCACATGCTAACATTAAGCTGTAAAGTTTAGTTTTCATGATCAAGATTTTAATTAGTTGCTAAGCAAATATACAATAAAAATTATACCCAGCATTGTGATATTTGCAAAATTAACATTATTATGATGTGATATATTTAAACATATGTTTATATTTTCGATAATATTTGTATATAATTCAGTTACGACTTATTATATTTATTTTTTATTTAAAGCTCTGTTTATCAGTGTTTTGTTAAAAAATAATTCTCCCCATTGTGTGGGTTATTTATTGATTTAAACAGCAGACGATATCTGTATAATAATTTATTGTAATACTGACTTGAATTCGAAATTTTGAATAGATTTAAAAAAAAACACTGCCTTAACGACAGTGTTTTTTTAGCAGATTTATTTGATTTTTTAGCTTTCCAGCAGGAATTCTTTGTAATTTCCAAGAAAATCAACATTAGCATTGATTGATTCAAGTTCTCTTAGTGCATTTCCATGCAAAACTTCTTTCCAGGGTCCTTCAACATTGATGAAGAAGAAATAATTCCCTAGTCCTGTTTTTAATGTTCTGGATTCAATTTTACTGAGATTCATTTTTCTCCATGCAAAAACGGATAAAACCTGATGTAATCCACCGGGATGATCTTCCGGAAGAGTGATGAGCATTCCAGATTTTTCACCCAGTGTTTCCAGCTGATCATTTTGATATTTGTTCTGTTCTTTGGAAATAATGATAAACCGGGTATGGTTCTGTTCAAAATCCTGAATATTACGGTTTATAATTTTTAAACCATATAAATTGGCAGCAAACTGATTGGCTACTGCAGCAATAGGAGTCTCCGGATTTTCAGAAACGAATTTTGCGGCAGCAGCAGTTGAAGAAAAGTCCTGCTTCGGGATCTCTTTATAATGAGTGTCCAGAAAATGGAAGCTCTGTGCGAGAGCCTGGGGATGAGAATATATTCTTTCAATATTCTCAATAGAATTTTCCGGATGAATCATAAGATGATGGGCAATGGGCATTACTGCTTCTGCTTCTATCTTGATAGACGGAGTCTTATATAAATAATCCAGCGTCATCGATACGGTTCCTTCAATAGAGTTTTCCAAAGGTACCACTGCTTTTACTGCTTCTCCGTTTTCAACAGCATTAAAACAATCCAGAATACTGGCTTGCGGTACTATTTCGTCATCAGGGAAAAGCTGTGCTGTGGCAAGCTGGGTGAAACTGGCATGAGGTCCCAAAAATGCAATCTTCATAATATAATATATAAGGGATGATTAGAATAAAGGTACAAAGGTGCGAATTAATTCATAAATAGAGTTTAATGTTTTATGTTTAAAGTTGAATGCTGCGGGTTACGAGGTGCGGGGTTCGGGTTACGTGATGCGGTTGTCCGGAACCTTAAACTTTGAACTTTGAACCCTTGAATCTCTGAACTTGCTACTTTTCCTTCCAGTTCTTCTCAATCAGATCCATCAGAAAATCCGGACACTTGATCACTTTGTTGGTTTTTGCATCTAAAAAGAATAGAGTAGTGGAGGCTTCGGTTATTTTAATATGCTCTTCATTGTAAATTTCATACTCAAATTCAATCCTTACGCCCGGAATTTTTTTAACATAAGTATGAATTTCTAATTTTTGATCATACAAAGCGGGTCGGATATATTTAATTTTGTAGTCTGAAACAGGCAGCCAAATTCCTTGGTTTTCAATTTCATCGTATGAAATTCCTATGCTTCTGAAGAGTTCAACTCTCGCTACTTCGAAGTACGTTGCATAGTTTCCGTAGTATACATATTTCATAGGGTCTGTTTCTGCGTAACGTACTCGTATTGAGTGTGTTATGTGTATCATTTTAGATGTTAAATTATACATACAAATATATTTTTAAATAATCAATACCTGCAATATTTTTTTTTGAAAAGAAAATATTGGACCTTTGTCTTCCTTCTAAACACAGTACAAACAAAGAATAATCGGGGCTTAAAAAATGGATGACAATTTAATGATGATATGGCAGAAATGCCTTCAGTTTATGCGCGATAACCTGAACGCTGCTGAAGACAATTCTGACCTTAAAAAACTTGAAAAATCTTTCGATATGCTATTCGATAAGGTTCAGCCGCTTTCATTGGTGGCCAACAACCTTACGTTGATCGTGCCGAGCGATTTTTACAAGGAATATATAGAGGACAACTATCTGTCCTTACTTTCTGCTGCCCTGAAGAAAAATATTGGAAAAGGAGTGAAATTATGGTATTCTGTGATGGAAAACAGACCAAAAGGTGAAGAAAAACCTGTTACCATGAACATCAAGGGACAAAGTGTTCCTACTCCGAAAACACAGGAAACAATGCCGCAAGGTTTTTCTGCTAATATTGTAAACCCGTTTGTAGTTCCTGGAATTAGAAAAGTAAACATAGATTCTAACCTGAAGCCTGACTATTCATTTGATAGTTATGTAGAAGGAGAAAGCAATAAATTTGCAGCCACTGTAGCCAGATCCATTGCAAAAAGACCTGGTGCAACAGCTTTCAACCCATTATTTTTATATGGAGGTTATGGAGTTGGGAAAACCCATTTAGGACAGGCTGTAGGTCTTGAAGTAAAAAACCAGTTTCCGGATAAAGTAGTTCTTTATCTGTCTTCTGAAAAGTTTATCCAGCAGTTTATTTCTGCGGCCAAAGCTCATAAACAGACAGAGTTTGCGAATTTCTATCAAATGGTTGATGTACTGATTATTGATGATATTCAGTTCCTGTCCGGAAAATCAGCAACACAGGATAGTTTCTTCCATATTTTTGATCACTTGCATCAGAACGGAAAACAGATTATCCTTACTTCAGATAAAGCGCCTGCAGATATTATGGATATCCAGGACAGAATTGTTTCCCGTTTCAAATGGGGACTTTCTGCAGAAATCAAATCTCCGGATCTATCAACAAGAAGACAGATCATTGAAGATAAACTAAGCAGAGACGGAATTGTTCTTCCGGGAGATATGCTTGACTTCCTTGCTGCTGAAGCAAAAACGAATGTAAGAGAACTTATCGGGGTTATCAACTCGGTGATTGCTTACTCTACAGTATACAAGAGAGATCTTAGTCTTGAGTTGCTTAAGGAAACCATCAACAGAATTGCTGCTAACCAGAAGAAAGTTATCAATATTCCTTATATTCAGGAAGTGGTTTGTGATTATTTTGGAATTAAAAAAGAACAGCTGCTTTCAAAAACAAGAAAAAGAGAGATTGCGTTACCAAGACAGCTTGCCATGTACTTCTCCAAAGAATTTACCAATTCTACATTTACTAAAATTGGTGAAGAAATGGGTGGAAAAGATCACTCTACAGTAATGTATGCCTGTGATACCATAAAAGATGTTTCTAAAATTGATAAAGAAATCAAGAAATACGTAAAAGACCTTACTGAAAGAATCAAACAATAAATAAGGTTGAGCTTACATAAATTAAAATGAAGGATAGTTTTATTCTTCATTTTTTATTTAGTTTTGTCGTGACAAAAGACTCTTTTTAAAAAACAGGATATGAAAATATTAATGGTTTGTCTCGGAAATATCTGCAGAAGCCCATTGGCAGAAGGAATTATGAAAACAAAGCTGCCGGATCATTATGTGGTAGATTCTGCCGGAACTATTTCAATGCACGAAGGTGAACATCCTGATAAAAGGGCCATTAAAACTGCTGCCAATCACCATATTGATATCTCCCGACAAAGATCAAGACCTATCACCAGAAAAGATTTTGAAACCTTTGATAAGATCTATTGTATGGATATTGATGTACTTGGCGATGTGGTTTCCAAAACTAAAAATGAAGAAGAACGACAGAAAGTATCTTTGTTTTTAGAAGTATTGGGAGACCACCAAAATGCTGAGGTTCCGGATCCTTATTGGGGAGATATGAAAGATTTTGAAATGGTTTTCCAGCTTTTGGATAAAGGATGTGATGCTATCAGAAACCAAATATCAAAATAATAACCATGAAAAAACTGCTGTTACTGTTTGTTTTTAGCTGTGGTTTGTCTTTCGCTCAAACCAAAGATGAAACAGAAATCCGTAAAGTTATGGATGACTTTATGGGATGTATTAAATCCAGAGATGAAGCCAGATATCTTTCTTTATTTCAGGAACCTGTACTTTGGACCGGAATTTATAAAGACAGAACACAGGCGAAACGTCTGGAGAAAAATCCTAAGGCAGATTACTACTTTGCAGATGATTATAAAGCTTTTATCAAAAGTTTTAAAGATGATAAATCTGAAGAAAAATTTGACAATATTAAGATCGTGGAAGATGGAGCCATAGCTTCTGCCAATTTCGATTACAGCTTTTGGTACGATGGCAAAATGGAAAACTGGGGAAAAGAGATCTGGACGCTGATGAAGATCAACGGAACCTGGAAAATTACTTCCGTTACCTTTTCCATGGACCTTACAAAATATTTCCCTCAACCTTCACTTAACGAAAGAACTAAAAAATAATACAATGCTTTTTTTACTCCCTGCTTACTTATCAGAAAATACTTCTATCAACCACTTTTCGCCTGTTCTGAAGGATTATATCATGCAGACGGACTATTTCTTCGTGGAAAATGAAAAAACGGCCCGAAAGGTTGTTAAATTTTTTGCTCCGGAAAAGAAGCAGGCTGATCTGAAGTTGTTTTTATTGGACAAATACACGGAAAATGCGGACATCAAAGAAGCTCAGGAACTGATGCTGAAAGGGCAGGACTTCGGATTGCTGTCAGAAGCAGGATTGCCATGTATTGCGGATCCGGGAAATCTGATTGTGAAATGGTGTCATGAGAAAAATATCAGAGTGATCCCAGTTTCAGGGCCTTCATCAATTATTCTGGCTTTGATTTCCAGTGGATTTAATGGGCAGGAATTCACTTTCCATGGGTATCTTCCTATTGATAAAGGAGAAAAAAAGAAACAGATCATGAACCTGGAAAGCCTTGTTCAGAGAACCGGATATTCTCAGATTTTCATGGAAACACCTTACAGAAATAATCAGCTGTTTGAAGATCTGTGTAAGTTTTTGTCACCCAATACAAAGCTTTGTATCGCTGCCAATATCAATGATCTGGAACATGAATTCATCAAAACAAAATCAATAAAAGACTGGCAAAAACAAAAGCCGGAGCTTCATAAAATTCCTGCAGTATTCGTGCTTGGGAAATAAAATTTACTCTTATAGCCAAAGATAGGGGTATAGGAGTTTATGAGTAGAAAAAGAGAAAAAGGCTGTGAATATTTCGCAGCCTTTGCTTTTTTATTTAAAATGGGGTGGAATACTATAAATACAATTTGTAAACTCCTCTTTTTTTCTCCTTCCATGTATTCATGTATAATTTTAACTAAAAATATTTCAACTATTAGTGATAATTATCATGGGATTTATCTATTTTTGTAATACAAAATACCCTAATTTTATATTTAAATATAACGCATTATGAATTTTAGAATGTTAATGTAATTAATAATATTCACGATGTTGTTTTATGTAGTTTGGTTTTTATTATACCTATTATAATTGAACTGGTTTAAATGCTGCAGATTAATAATGCTTGTATTTTTTGAATTATAGATGATGTAAGTTCCGTTTTGCTTACAATCAATTCAGCCCAATCAACACCAAAATATTAAAATATGATGACACGTAAAATTTTTTTTCCGGTATTGCTGATGCTGGCCATACTGGTACCTTCTTTAATTCATGTATCAGCACATGGATATGTAATGAGTCCTGCCTCACGAGGATATCAGGGAAGTCTGGATAAGGCTACACTTGGCTATTCTGTGGCATTTGGAAAATATGGTTCTGTAATTAATGAACCTGGATCTCTGGAAGCTCCAAAAGGCTTTCCTGTATTTGGCCCTGCAGACGGAAAGATTGCCTCCGCTAATGGAAGCATAGGGGGAGACACTACATTGGATCTCCAGACTGCCGACAGGTGGAAGAAAACCAATATTACCACGGGTGTGAATGCATTTATCTGGAAATATTCGGCGTATCATGCGACAGCAAAATGGCATTATTATATGACAAAGCAGGGCTGGAATCCCAATCAGCCGCTTTCCCGTCAGGATCTGGAGCTTATTGGTACTGTTACACACAATGGAACACCTCCACAGGATAATGTTTCTCACCAGATTACGGTTCCTGCTAACCGTACCGGCTACCATATTATTTTAGCGGTGTGGGATGTAGCAGATACCACCAATGCATTCTATAATGTTATTGATGTCAATGTAACCTCGGGAACAGGAGTTTCTGCACCTGCCACTCCTACAGGATTAGCACAGGTAGGAGTAACAAGTTCTTCGGCTAAAATAAGCTGGAATCTACAATCTGATGCTGTATCCTATACTATTTTCCGCAACGGACAGAATATTCAGCAGGTAAGTACAGCTACATTTCAGGATACTGGGTTAACAGCTAATACGGTTTATACATATGAAATACAGGCAAGAGGCTCTTCGGGGCTTACTTCAGGCAAGAGTCTGCCACTCAATGTAAAGACAAACAGCGAAGGAACTCCTGAAAAACCTACGGCGCCCTCCAATCTTCATTCAATGGCAGTAACTGAAAATTCAGTTTCACTCATGTGGATGGCTTCTGCTCACTCACAGGGAATCAAGAATTACCAGATTTTTGAAAATGGAATCAAAGTAGGAGAGACCATGCAAACAAGTTTTTTACGAACAGGATTAGCCCAGGATACAGAATATCAGTATACCATAAAATCTGTTGCGGTGAACGATCAGCTTTCTGATGCCAGTAATGAATTAAAAGTCAGAACAAAAAAAGTGACATCCGGAAATGGACAAACCTACTGTGGAGCAGAACAGTATAATGCTGCCAATGCATATCCTGCTACCGGAACGAAAGTCTTTTACTCCTGTAAAATATGGAAAAACAAATGGTATGCAAATCCAGGAGAATTGCCGGGAACCAATATGGTATGGGAAGAAATAAGCACGTGTACCGAAGGTCCGGGTTGTGAATCAGGCGGTTCGGTTACGTATTGCGGAGCTCAGGAATATAATCCGGTAAAAACATATCCAACAGCAGGAACGAAGGTTTTCCATGCCTGCAAAATCTGGGAGAATAAATGGTATGCGAATCCGGGAGAAACACCAGGAAGCAATACAGTTTGGAAAATTGTAAGTGACTGTAATGAAGGGCAGAACTGTAAGACATCAGCTCTTATCAATAAGGAGAATAACCTCTCTGTGATTGTATCTGCGCATATGATGAATTTTGCACCGGAAAGCCATTATGATAAAATAAGCAGAGCAGACGTGATTACCCCTCAGGGAGTTCAGATCATTACTTTCATGAACCCAGGAAAAGACAATATGAATATCAGCCGGCTTCAGCCTGGAATCTATTTTGTAAAGATCCAGTATAAAGATGGAAAAAGTATTACTAAAACCATCAGAAAATAAAAAGAATAAATAAAGAAATATTTAACAGCTCTTAACAGGATTATAGCATTATTATTGATTTTAGTACGGTACTGGAAACAGTATAAATTGTTGATAATGCAGTAAAAATCCGGGCATCGAAGATGCCCGGATTTTTAATTCCATTAATTTTTATTCTTATTCTTTGATTTCCATTTTCGCCAGATAAAAACAATGACAGGAATGATCAAAAAGAATGGCCACAGAGAAATGATTCCCAGAAGAAAGCTTATAAAACTGTTCCAGCCTTCCGTTACCGAATCTGCAAAACGGCTTCCAAAACCTATTTTTGAGGTGGCTGAACTTCTCACTTTCTCCTTATATAAATTCAAATTCAGAGTACTGTAATTCACCCGGTCATCAATAAAACGAAGTCTGCCTTCTGCCACATCGATTTCATCTTCCAGTTCACGGATATTTTCCTGAATTTCCAGCATATCTTTTGTGGTAGCAGCACTTTTAAGCATATCACGGTATTTTTCAAGATATATTTTTTTGTTGGCAAGCTTTATGGCGACATCAGTATATTCTTCTGTAACATCATTCGATGAAATGTTTTTAGATAAAACGGTTCCTACACCCTCTGAAAAGGAATTGATCAGTGCATCAAAATTTTTATGAGGTACCCGGATAATCAGGGTAAGGTTATCATCCATATCTGTATTTTGAAACTCTTCTTTCTGGATATAAGCATTGTTTTTCTTGATGATCTCATCAACCTGGTTCTGCGTTTTTTTAATATCACCCACCTGAATCTTCATCTCTCCGTTTTTGATGATTTTTTTGGAGATTGTATCTGTTTTCTTTGAGGGGTAAACATCTTTGTTGGTCCCATTTTCATCAGAAACTACCTTTTCAGAGATAGAAAGTGGTGGAGGTGGAGGCGCCGCTGCGGGAGAAGGTGCTCTATCTTCAGTTAGAACTTCTGTCAGGTCGGCTTTCACTTCCTGTTTTTCACCACCTGATTTGCTGCAATTGATCAGAATAAGACCTGATAATAGAAAAATAATTTTTTTCATAGGTTAGTTAGTTTTTCATGGGTATGATCAAAAAGTGTGCTCAAAAATGATTATTTGTAAGAGGAGTGACAATTTAAAATAAAAAGAAGAGGTAATACGCAATCAATAAACAGAAGAAATAACTTCAAAACCAACATGAAAAATTACCGGAACTGGTAAATTATTTCTATTTTTAATTCATGAAAAAAAGTCTTTTAGCATTCGCATTCTCTCCATTTCTGATGTATGCCCAGGAAGCTCCGAAACTTACAGACGAGATGGCCATGAAATTATCCGACAAACCCCTTCACTGTATCAATCAGGAATATCCTAATAAAACTGCCCATATCATTAATAATGCAGGCGAAGTTCCTTTAACTCCAAAAGATCTTCACCCTAGTTTTTATGGATGTTTTGACTGGCATAGCTCTGTTCATGGACACTGGATGCTTACAAGGCTTTTGAAAACAAAACCTAATCTGTCTAATGCCAAAGAAATTGAAAAAATTCTGGATGAATCATTTCAGAAAGAGAAACTACAGACTGAGGCAGATTACTTTACAAAATATCAGCTGACAGGAACTTTTGAAAGAACCTATGGCTGGGCGTGGATTTTAAAGCTGGATGAAGAACTGACCAACTGGGATCATCCGAAAGCCAAAATATGGCATCAGAATCTGAAACCGCTGACAGGTCAGATCCTGAAATCATGGAAAACTTACCTTCCAAAGCAAACTTATCCCAACAGAACCGGAGTTCATCCTAATACAGCATTTGCCATGTCTTTTGCCATCGATTGGGCCAGAGCCAATAAAGATAAGGAGTTTGAAAACCAGCTGATAGAAAAGGCAAAATACTTTTTCTTACAAGAACAGAAAACACCTGCTTATCTGGAGCCGGACGGATCGGATTTCTTTTCGCCAAGTCTTGAAATTGCGGATCTGATGCGAAGAGTGCTTCCTCAAAAGGATTTTGTACAGTGGCTGAATGCTTTCTACGAAAAAAGGAGTCTGGAAAATGTCGAAAAAATTCCTGTGGTAAGCGATTTAAGCGATTATCAGACCGTTCACCTTGTGGGATTATCTTTTTCTAAAGCATGGTGTATGAAAGGAATATCCAATGCACTTCCTGCCCATCATCCGCTAAAGAAAGATTTTAGGAAAACAGCAGATGTATTTTTGGCTAATGGACTGCCATTGCTTTTTCAGGGGAATTACGGGGGAGATCACTGGCTGGCCAGTTTTGCGGTATATGCGCTGGAAGATTAATATCTGATTCCTGTCTTTTTAAGAACGAAGCCTAAAAGCCATATCGGTCCTATCAGAAGAAACTGCAGGTCTTTGAGGAAAGTAGGCTTTTTTCCTTCAATTTTATGTCCTATCAACTGGAAAATCCATGTGATGATAAACACTGAAAGGTAAACGATCCATGATTGCTTTCCGACATGAATATTGGTCAGATAGATGAAATGCTCCATCATAAGCATTACTACGACCATCAGAATAGCGATCAGTAAGGACAGTCTTATATAGAACAGCGTGATCAGAATAATCACAATAAGGCTTACAATACTGGCACATCCGAAGTAGGAAGCGCAGAAATGAGGGGAAGGAATCAGGGAGGTAAACCCCAGAATCGTCCAAAAAATTAAGGGTACACAAATCCAGTGAATGAACTTGTTGGTCGGGTTTCTATGGCTTTTACTGTATTCTGCAAATAATAGATCAACCTTTCTCATGCTGAAGGAAAATTGGATTCCTGCTAAAATAATAAAATTTTGTAATCACTGGTAAGATTGTGTAAATTTGTGCTATGTCTGCCCTGGAAAAATTTGGCGTTGATATTTTTACCGAACATAATATTTTCGAGCGGATAGCTGTGGGTAAACCATTTCGTCCCGAAAATCCTGCTTTTATTTTTATTAAATCAGGAACTATAAAACTTCGTCAGCACTTCAGTGATCTGGAGGTTTCTGCCAATATGTTTATGGTAACCGATCCGCAAACCATTTATGAAGTGGTGGGGGTAACCGATGACTTTCAGTCGAGGATGGTTTCTTACAAAAGAGAGTTTATTTCTGCTTTATCACTGAAATTTAACCGTCTGATTACTTACCGTTATTTCAGACAGCAGATGAATAAAGGAGTTCCTTTTCCTGAAGATGAAATGGAAGTCGTTTGGAAAAGTGTCAATTTTCTGAAATATATTCTGGATTCTGATACTGAAATGCTTTATAAAAAAGAAATGGTAGAACATCTATTCTCTGTTTTCTGCTACCAGATGGCGGGCATTATTTCCAAGGAAGACAATAGTTCTATGAATCAGATGTCCCGACAGGAAGAGATTGTATTCGTATTTCTTACTGATATTGCGGAATATCATCTTACCGAAAGAACTGTTGAGTTCTATGCCGAGCGACAATCCATTACAACCAGACATCTTTCTTCTGTAGTAAAGACCATCACGGGAAAATCTGCAAGCCAGATTATTGCCTTAATTGTGATCAACGAGGCGAAAGTACTCCTAAACTCTTCCAATAAACCGGTTTCAGAGATTTCTTCTATCCTCGGATTCAGCGATCAATACTCGTTTTCTCACTTTTTTAAGAAGCATCTCGAGGTGAGCCCTACACAGTACAGACATCAGTTCGAAAGCTGAAATCTTACATTTGAACATCTTTTTCCAAAAATCAAACATTTGATTGATTTTGTTGCTGCCCTAACTTTGCATCTGTAAAACAAGGTAAAATGACAAAGAAAATAAAAACAGCACTATCTGTATTGATAGCAGCTTTTCCTGCGCTGTTTTTTTCACAACAGATCAAGCAGATGACCGCAGGTGAGGTGGCGGAACTCGCTGTTCAGAATCACCAGCAGCTCAAAGTTTCTGCACAGAATATAGATATTGCTAAGCAGAACACAAATGTGGTTAAGCTTCAGAAACTTCCTACAATTACGGCTTCTACAAGCCAGTTCTATCTGGGAGACGCAGTGGCAATTGATAAAGACTTTTCGAATTCTACAAACGTTCCTATGCCCCATTACGGAAGCTCATATGCGGTACAGGCTACGCAGCTGATCTTCAAAGGAGGATTGGTAAATAAATCGATCGAAATGGCAGGGCTTCGTGAACAGCTTTCTGAACTGGATTTAGAGAAAAACAAACAGGACGTGAAATTTTTAGTGATTTCCAACTATCTGGATGTCTATAAAATTATCAACCAGGAAGAAGTATTTCAGAATAACAAAAAACTGGCTCAGGAGCGTCTGAAAAATATCCAGAAATTCTATCAGCAGGGAATGGTAACCCGAAACGAAGTCATTCGTGGAGAATTGGCTATCAAAAACCTGGATCAGGGGATTCTAACCCTTACCAATAATAAGAAAATCCTTAATTATAATCTGAATATTGCTTTAGGTTTATCTTCCGACACGGAGATTGTACCTACAGAAAGTCTGGAAAATAAAGAATCCGGAATAGGGATGGATTATTATACAGATCTTGCCCACCAAAGTAATCCATTACTGAAATCTGCTCAAAAAAATATAGCTGTTGCAGATAAAAATATTGAAATTATCAAAACAGACAATTCACCTACGGTAGCAGGATTTGGCGGATATACGCTGCAAAGACCTATTACAACGAGAAATCCTGTTTTGGATATGTACTCAGGAGGCTGGCAGACAGGGGTTTCTTTGAGCTACAATATTGATACGCTTTATAAAACAAAAGAAAAGGTAAAATTAGGGGAACTGCAAAAGAACCAGGCAAATGATGCCATGACTCTGGTTCAGCAGAATGTGGATATGGGAGTGAATGCAGCCTATACCAAATATCAGGAAGCGATTCAGCAGGCAGATATTCTGAATGATTCCAAAAGACTGGCAGAAGAAAACTACAAGATTACAGAAGCCAAATACCTGAATCAGCTGGCTGTACAGGCAGAAATGATTGATGCACAGAACCAGAAGCTACAGGCAGAACTTGATTATGCCAACGCAGAAATCAACGTTTTGTATCAGTATTACAACCTTTTGAAATCTACAGGAACACTTTAATTTTTAAAACTGAAAATCAACAATGGAAAACAAGGGACAAACCACTCAAAATACAACACCAACTCCGGCAGCATCTGCTGCTGAGAATAAAAAAAAGAAAAATAAAACCAATAAAATAAGAGCTATTATTTCCAATATCATCGTCTTTCTGGTGATCGGTTTCGGATTATTCTGGTTAATACGGGAATATTTCCATATCGGAAGCAAAACCTATACAGAAGCGGCACAGGTAGAGGAATTTATTAATCCTATCAACACCAGAGTTTCTGCTTACATCAAAGAAATTAAATTCATAGAACATCAGCGTGTAAAAAAAGGAGATACTTTGGTCATTCTTGATGAACGCGAAATTCTTACGCAGCTGGGACAGGCCGAAGCAGCTTATCAGAATGCAATGGCTCAAAAAACAGCAACAAGCTCTTCCGTGAACACCGTTTCCAATAATATCAATGTGATGCAGTCCAATATTGCAGGAGCAAAAGCAAGATTGTGGAATGCCGAACAGAATTTAAACCGATATAAAAACCTTCTGGCTGCCGAAGCTGTTACCAGACAACAGTACGATCAGGTGAAGACGGAATATGATGCTCAAAAGGCTGCTTATGAAACCTTAGTCAATCAAAAGCAATCTGCCAGCCTTTCCACTACCGAAGTAAAAAGCAGATTAGGAATTAATGATGCTGAAATTAAAAGAACAAAATCTGCTCTGGATATGGCAAGGATCAATCTTTCATATACTGTTATCACAGCGCCTTATGATGGAGTAATGGGAAGAAGAACCATTTCTGAAGGACAGTTGATCCAGCCGGGACAACAGGTTGCAACGATTGTTCTTAATGGTCAGAAGTGGGTAACTGCCAACTTCCTGGAAAGCCAGATGCCGAATATCAAAGTAGGAGAAAAAATTTCTATGACAGCTGATGCTTTGGGAGGAAAGAAATTTGAAGGAGTGGTAACAGCAGTTTCTGCAGCTACCGGATCAAGATATTCAAGCGTACCAACAGATAACTCTACCGGAAACTTTATTAAGGTACAGCAGAGAATCCCTGTAAGAATTGAGTTTACAGCTTCCAATAAAAAAGAAGACCTGGATCAGCTGAGCGCAGGAATGAATATGAATGTGAATATTAATAAAGACTAAAAGACGGAAGATATCAGATTCCGGACCTATGCTGCGGAAGTTAAGGATGATAATGAAAATCTGTTATCTGATATCTGAAATCTATTACTTAAACAAATCATGTACAACAAAGGATTATATAGCGATTGGGTACCGAAACCCGTACAGCTGCTGCTGATAGTATTACTGCTTGCTGTGGTAATGCCCATCGGTGGGGTATATACTGGTAATATCAGTTCTCTTGTAAGCAGTACCGGTGCCATGACAGAATATTTTATGTGGGCCAATTACGCTACCACCATTGGGATGGGAGCCTGTATGCCTGTTGTTCTCAGAATCAAAATGAGATTCAAAGTAAGGGATAAACTGGTTTTATTGCTGGTGCTTTTAGGATTACTCAGCTACGTAAACGGAACTACTTTGCAGCCAATGATCTTCATTTTTACTTCTCTGCTGATTGGTTTTATGAAGATGATGGTAACCATAGAATTGTTCCTGCCACTAATGGTGATGATTGGTAACCGTGGTATGTTTTATGGAGCTTTCTATACCTTCGTTCTGGTAATGAATCAGGTGGCAACCTATTATGCCGCTGAGTTTGCTCTTATGTACAACTGGCAGCAATTTTACCTTTTCACAGCAGTTTTATGCTTTATTTTAGCTTTAATACACTGGATTTTTATGCATAATAAATATTTTGCACTAAAAGTTCCCCTGCATTATATTGACTGGCTGAGTATTTTACTTTTCATTTCTACGTTCATGTTTTCGGCCTATGTGTATTCATTCGGAAGACAGCAGGACTGGTTCAATTCGAAGAATATTATCTATGCAAGCATTACAGCTTTTGTAAGTTTTGCCCTGCTTTCGATCCGTCAGCTGACGTTAAAACGACCGTATCTTTCGTTCAGAATTTTTACAAAAAATAATGTACAGCACGGTTTATTCATGCTTTTCTGGCTGGGAATGTTTCTGGGAACTGCTTCTATTCAGAACACTTTTGCGGTTGGTGTATTGGGATATGATCAATTGACCAATACCCGACTGAGTTTACTCATGATTCCCGGAATTATCTTAGCAGGAGTCATAGCTATTTTCTGGTTTAAAAAAGAAAAACCATTGAAAATATATATATATTCAGGTTTTGCCGCCATGGTGGGATATGCCATAATTATGTACTTTTCTATGGTATTGGAGTTCAGTTATGATAACTGGTATCTGCCTATGTTTTTAAAGGGGTACGGAATGTGTTCACTGTTTATCTCCGTATGGTTTTATACGCTGGATAAGCTTGAAATGGATGAAATGCTGGCAGCCATCGGACTTGTATTGGTTTGGAGAACTTTCCTTGCCGTAGGAATTTTTTCAACACTCTATGCATGGTTTCAGTACCGTTTCCAGGTGATGGCTATAGGAGATCTTGCCGTTTATATGGACGGAATGACGTTTACTCCCCAGAATGTGGCTTCTAATATGAAAGCCATTCAGCTTAATGCCATTATTATAGCTACCAAAAAGATTTTCGGATATATTATTTTAGTCGGGTTTGGAGTATTGATTTATGTTGCTACTCACCATTTTGGAGCAAAACGATTCCAATATTTCAGATTTATAAGAGTTTTGGGAGGTAAATCTGTTATCGCAAGGAGAAGACTTCGTGAAAGAAGAAAATTATTAGAAGAAATAAAAGATGCTGCAGGACCTGCAGTATAAAAGATACCTTGTTTTTCACTAGTAAGATCCTGGTCCTTCGTTGGGCTGGGATTTTACGCTTTTAAGAAGATGTCAAATTTTAAACTTTTTGAAACATTAAGATGGTATGAAGGTGTTTAGAGGAGTAAGATGAGCTTCGCCTTAAGCTTAAAAATCAGGATAATTTATCTTAACTCTACTTTATTGCTTAAATCCCTCTTAATGTTTTTTATATATATCCAGATTTAGAAAACTTTTCTATAAAAAGATGTTTACCACCATAAAATAAGGGAAAATTTCATATTTTGTTATTTTTATTCTTTCTAAATAAGAATTATCTTTGTGGAATTATAAAACGTTGAAGTAGAAAGAATGAAAAAGCAATATGCATTCATAGGTCTTTTAGTTTCGGGAGTGATGATTTCCCAGACAGTGAAAGATTCTATTGCCTCTAAAGGTATTGAAGATGTAGTAATCGTAGCCTCCAGAAAGCCTACAAAAATTTCTGAAGTTCCGGGAACAGTTTGGGTAGTACAGAAAGAAAAAATTCAGGAACAGGCCAAAAGCGGAGTTCCGATCAAAGAAATGTTATCGATTCTGATCCCATCTATGGATGTCGGTCCGCAGGGAAGAACCAATTACGGACAGAATATGAGAGGACGTTCGGCACTGGTAATGATTGACGGTGTTTCCCTGAACAGTATCCGCGCGATAAGCCGTCAGCTGGATGCCATTGATCCTTTTAATATCGAAAGAATTGAAGTGCTTTCAGGAGCAAGCTCAATTTATGGAGGTAACGCTACCGGAGGAATCATCAATATTATTACAAAAACACCTTCCAAAAAAGGAATCAGCGGAGAAACTGAACTGGGTGTGCGTACCGGATTTATGGGAAAAGACGACCATGATTTCCGTGCTGCTCAGTCTATTGCAGCTAAAGGAGATAAGTTCTTCGGAAGATTGGGAGTAGCTTATCAGCAGAATGGCGGTGTGTATGGAGCCGATCAGAAACAGCTTTTTACCGATATTACCCAGACTGACCTTCAGTATAACCAGTCCATTGACATCCTGGCTACCGGAGGATATCAGTTTAACAATAAGCATAAAATAACAGCCTCGGTTCAGTATTACAATTCTAAATTTAATGGCGACAGGAGTTTATTTTTAGGCGAAAATCTAAATGCATTTACGACAAAAAATGCATCATTACTTGAAATGAGAGATGGTTTTTCATCTGATAAAAATGTAGGAACAGAGCGTTATATGGCAACCGTAGCCTATAACGGAAACGGAATCTTGGGCGGACAGGATTTATATGTGCAATTGGCTACCAGAGGTGAAAAATTAGGATTCTATCCATTTCCGGGAAATGTTACCTTACAGACCGGGAAAATACCTTATATGTCCTCTTCTCAGCAGGATACTTATTATTCCGGGATTAAAGCTTTACTATCCAAATCATGGAGAGGCTTAAATGTTACGTACGGCGCAGACTTTGATTTTGAAAAATTTGAAGGGAATCAATCTGTTTATGATATTGGAAAGACAATGTCCAGCGGTGGTTTACTCAATGAAACAAAATACAGTCTTGGAAGATATCCAACCAATCATTCACAAAGCTACGCAGGATATGTTCAGGCAAAATACAATATTCTTCCAAAATTACAATTGAATGCAGGAATCCGTTATCAGCATATAAATGTGAAAATGGATGAATTTGTAGGTTCAGAACAGCAAACACAGATTGCAATGGGTTATGGAAGCTCGGCATCCGCAATTCCCGGAGGTGAAAGTTCTTATAATGTAACTTTAGCCAATGCAGGGTTATTATATAAATTCAATGAGCAGCATCAGGTTTGGGGAACTTTTTCCCAGGGAGCAAGTTTAGCAGATCCTGCAAAGTTTTATGGAATCGGGCAGTACAAATTGGTGGGGACAAACTGGGATGTTGTATCCAGCATCAATGTTAAAGAACAGCCTCTGCAGGCGATCAAGACCAATCAGTTTGAAGTAGGATACCGTGTGAATAAAGGTGGCTTAAGAGCTCAGATTGCCGGATTTTTGAGTAATTCTGATAAAACGGTTGCTGTAGATAAAAAGACCTTCCAGATCCTGGTAAATGATTTGAAATTAAGAAATATGGGAATCGAAGCTGAGGTTTCTTATTCCTTAAGCAATGGCGTTTATTTCGGTGCCAGCGGACTTTTGATCAAATCCGAAGTAGACAAAGAAGGAGAATGGCAGAAACAGGAAATTTACAATGCTTCTCCATCAAAATTGGTGACCTATATCGGATATAACATTAAAAACTGGTCATTCAGATTCCAGTCGTTACAGAATTTCAAGCAGAAAGACGAGCTTAACAATGTGGTGGAAGGCTACAATACTTCAGATCTAATGGTTGGATACAGATTCCATTTTGGAAAATTAAACTTAGGAATTCAGAACCTGTTTAATACCGATTATCAGACGATCTGGAGCAAGCGTTCCCAGGTTTTATATGCTACTTACGGACTTCCGGAACTGTTTAATTATAAAGGAAGAGGGAGAACATTTAACCTTTCCTACACTTTTGAGTTTTAAGAAATGATCAGGATTTAAAATACCCTGATCTGAAAACATATTGTATTTCAAATCCGGTTTCTGAGCTTGATCGGAAACCGGATTTTAATTTAAAAATCAGTTATGGCTAAGTTTCAACAAGGTAAGAATTAATAGCATAATGTAGATTTCTTTTAACGCTGGGACCGCAAAGTTTTTAATCCGAACTGAAAATAATTTCGTTCACAAAGGCATTTCATTTAGCTAAGATATTATTGTTTCATTGCTGAGTGGAACGCCTTAGCGCTCTTAAAAAATATGCACATCCTTAAAAAATTGCGATCTATTGCGTTATAATAATGTGCCCAAATGCTATCATGAAAATTCTTTTAACGCTGGGACCGCAAAGTTTTTTAATCTGACCTGAAAATAATTTCGTTCGCAAAGGCATTTCATTTAGCTAAGATATTATTGTTTCATTGCTGAGTGGAACGCCTTAGCGATCTTAAAAGAGTATGCGTGTCCTTAAAAAAAATTGCGATCTACTGCGTTATAATAATGTATTCAGATGTTATCATGAAAATTCTTTTTAACGCTGGGACCGCAAAGTTTTTTAATCCGACCTGAAAATAATTTCGTTCGCAAAGGCATTTCATTTAGCTAAGATATTATTGTTTCATTGCTGAGTGGAACGCCTTAGCGATCTTAAAAGAGTATGCGTGTCCTTAAAAAAAATTGCGATCTACTGCGTTATATAATAATGTCCATAAATGTTACAATGAACAGCAAGATACGTAACTCAAAAAACCTGAATCTCAAACTTTGAACTTTGCATTCTGAAGCCGTATCTTTGCGCTATGAAAGATTTAATGGGCAGAGCGATCTGGGATTATTACCACAATGAAAGTCCTGAAGACCTGCAGACTGAAACCTCAATTTCTGAGCTGGATGAACTTCCGGTAGAATATTTATTCAGAGATTTTGAAGAAATGAATGATATTGAGCAGAAAGCACTGCAGTTATCCGAAGGAAAGGTTCTGGATATCGGAGCGGGTGCGGGTTCTCATGCTTTATATCTTCAGAATGAAAAAAATCTTGATGTGACAGCATTGGATATTTCACCAAAATCTATTGAAGTCTGCCAGCTGAGAGGCATTAAAAAAGCGGTTTGTGAAAATATGCTTGACTTTTCAGGAGAGACTTTTGATACGATTTTATTGTTGATGAACGGTACCGGCGTTTTTGAAAGTCTGGCAAAAATTGATACCTATCTTCAGAAACTATATACTTTGGTAAGTGATAAAGGCCAGATCCTGATCGATAGTACGGATATTCTTTATATGTTTGACCGTGATAAAGATGGTGGAGTATACATTCCTGCAGGCGGATATTATGGCGAACTGGATTATGTGGTTCACTACAAAGGAGAATCCGAAGAACCGATTACCTGGCTGTATCTTGACTTCAATACGTTGAAAAATGCGGCTACCAATAATGGTTTCAAAATAGAAAGAGTTTTGAAGGACGAAGATTCTTACTTGGCAAAACTAACCAAGAAATAATTGATAACAAGTCATTGCGAGCTGAAAGCGAAGCAATCTCAACAAATAATATATTGTCATTCTGTGAACAGGATGGCAATTTTTGTTTTTTGTACTTCTCTCTAGCCCCGATAGGAACGGTTACCCCACAGCAAAGAAGAGGCCCTTCGACTACGCTCAGGGTGACAGCCGGGCGCGAGGAGTAAAAGTGGATAGCGGGAAACAGCTCCTTATTATGGTCTGAACAGATGGATGGTCCTTGCAAATGGATTGTAAGAAAACCATTCCGGGAAATAGAAATACATCAGAACAGCGGTTACAACACATAAAATTACCGGAAACATATAGGATTCTGCTTGATAAGGAAGTTTTTTAGGAGTTACAACAACGCTGATGACAAGTAAACCCAAAGCACCCGCTGCAACGACTCCAATTTCGGGACTGTAACTGGAAGTTGTACCAAAATCAAAGCGGGAAATCAGAACATATGCTTGAAATATAAAAAATAGGAAACCAAATACCACCGTAAGAAAGGCAGGAAAGTATTTTTTGAGTCTGATGAGATTAAGTGCGAGCAGAATAGCTCCGGGAATCGTACTGAAAAGAACACTGCTGACAAAAATAGTCATTCGTGAATACAGCCTGATGGCCTTCGAATCTTGTGTAATATGATCTTTCCATGTTTCTACCTCTTCTGTATGTTTTGCTTCCTCTTCTTCTTTTTTATGCTGAATCAATTGCTGAACAGCTGTTTTTTCTATTTCACTGAAAGTACGTCCTCTTTCTTCCAGAATTTCGAAAGCAATCTGAACGGCTTCCGGAACAAAACGGTTGCCTTCTTTTAAATATCCCTCTAATTCCTGATCGGAAAGCTTTCTTAAAACATTTTTGTTAACCATAAGCTGTAGATAAAAGAAAGGCTGCTTCTAGTGAAACAGCCTGTTATCTTTATAAGGATTCTAATTATCCAATCTCAATACCGTTTTCAACATTGCTGTCATCCGGTGTCACGAAAGATAATTTTCCGTCTGGTTTTGTTGTTAATAATAACATTCCCTGAGATTCAATTCCTCTGATTTTTCTTGGAGCAAGGTTCAGAAGGATCATTACCTGCTTCCCGATTACTTCTTCAGGCGTGAAACTTTCTGCAATCCCCGAAACAACAGTTCTTACATCTACTCCTGTATCTACAGTAAGTTTTAATAATTTATCTGCTTTTTCTACTTTTTCAGCCTCAATAATTGTAGCTGTTCTAAGGTCTATTTTAGTAAAGTCATCAAATGTGATCTCCTCTTTCATAGGGTTTGCGTTAGGGTTTGTTTTTTTATTGTTTTGTTTTGTGTTTTCCAGCTTTTGGATCTGAGCTTCAATTACACTATCTTCGATTTTATTGAATAATAGTGGAGCTTCTTCAATTTTGTGGCCAGCTTCAATATGGATTTTCGTATTTTGTAAATCATTCCAATCCTTTTTTTCAATATTGAAGTAACCAAATAGTTTTTCAGCTGAGAATGGCATGAATGGTTCACACAATTGAGCAACAACCGCTGCAATCTGAGCTCCAACAAACATAGTTTGTCCTGCTTCATTTGGGTCGTTCTTTATTGTTTTCCAAGGCTCAGCGTTTTGAAGGTATAAATTACCATAGTCCACAAGTCTCATAAAAGCACTTAAAGCATTTCTGAATTCATATTTTTCCAGATGATTACTTACTTCTTCTATTCCAGTTTTGATAGCAATTTGGCTTTCTTCATCTAAAATACCATTTGGAACTTTTCCTTCAAAATTTTTATTTGTAAAGGAAATAACTCTGTTGATAAAGTTTCCAAATTTATTAACTAATTCAAAGTTATTTTTAGCTTGGAAATCCTTCCATGTAAAGTTATTATCTTTGGTTTCCGGAGCTGATGAAAGAAGAGCATATCTTAAAACATCCTGCTGTCCTGGGAAATCTTCCACGTATTCATGAGCCCATACCGCCCAGTTTCTTGACGTTGAGATCTTATCGTTCTCAAGGTTCAGGAATTCAAAAGCAGGTACATTTTCAGGCATAATATAATCTCCGTGAGCCTTCATCATTGAAGGGAAAATAATACAGTGGAATACAATATTATCTTTTCCGATAAAATGTACAAGGTCACTGTTTTCATTTTGCCAGTAATCTTTCCAGTCTTTTCCGTTTTTCTCAGCCCATTCTTTGGTGAAAGAAATATAACCGATTGGTGCATCAAACCATACGTACAATACTTTTCCTTCTGCATTTGGAAGAGGAACCGGAACGCCCCAGTTCAGGTCTCTGGTCATGGCACGAGGCTTAAGACCATCATTCAGCCACGACTTAACCTGTCCGTATACATTAGGTTTCCAATCGTCTTTATGACCTTCAATGATCCATTCATTTAAAAAGTCTTCGTATTCGTTTAATGGCAGATACCAGTTTTTTGTTTCTTTAAGGATAGGAACATTTCCGCTAAGCATTGATTTCGGATTGATCAGCTCAGAAGGGGAAAGGGTAGAACCGCATTTCTCACACTGGTCTCCGTAAGCATTTTCGTTACCGCAATTAGGACACGTTCCTACAATATAACGGTCGGCAAGGAATTCTCCTGCCTGCTCATCAAAGTACTGCTCAGAAACTTCTTCCGTGAATTTTCCTTTTTCGTACAACACCTTGAAGAAATCCTGACTGGTTTCATAATGCTTTTTAGATGTTGTTCTGGAATACTCATCAAATGAAATTCCCAGATCAGCAAAAGACTTTTTAATGATTTCGTGATATTTGTCCACGATATCCTGAGGAGTTACTCCTTCTTTTTTGGCTCTTATGGTAATAGGAATCCCGTGCTCATCTGAACCACAGATAAACGCTACATCTTTTCCTAATCTTCTCTGAAATCTTGCGTAAACATCCGCAGGAATATAAACACCTGCCAAATGTCCTATATGAACCGGCCCGTTTGCGTAAGGCAAAGCTGCCGTAATCATCTTTCTGTTTGACATTTATAGTAAAGTTTTGACTGCAAAGATAAGGAATATCTGTTGAATACCGCTATTGAAGGTGTTATTATGCTGCAGAATGGAATTTTTGAGGACCGAATATCAAATTAAGTTAAACAAGTGTTTAACATTTTCTTAAATTAAAATAAATAGTATGCAAAGCATAAGACGTTGTAAAATATTGTATTTTAAAAAACTAACTAAAATCGGTTTCGTAATATACATAATTTTAACTAAAATTATATTAAATTTATAATAATTCTAATTTTTTTTTAAATTGCAAGTCTGGCTTGAGGCCAAAAAATGACTAAAAAAACGAAACTATAAAAAAATAAGATTGTGAAGAATTTTACAACAGTATTAAAAATCGCGCCCGCTTTTTTACTGGCCAGTACAGTAATGCATGCGCAGAAAAAAGATTCTCTTCCTCAGGAGAAGAAGATTGACGAGGTTGTATTAATCGGATATGGGGCTAAAAAGAAATCGGACCTGACAGGATCTATCACTGCTGTCTCTGAGAAAGATTTTAATAAAGGAGCTATTGTATCTGCAGATCAGCTGATCAACGGTAAAGCTCCCGGTGTAAGAATTACTAACGATGGAGGTTCTCCAGATTCAAAACCCAATATCAGGATCAGAGGTGGAGCTTCACTGAATGCCCAGAATAATCCATTGATTGTAATTGACGGAGTTCCTCTTGATTCCAGTAACCCTGCTGGTGTTGGAAACCCTTTGAATCTGGTAAACCCGAATGATATTGAATCTTTCTCGATTTTGAAAGATGCTTCAGCTACCGCAATTTATGGTTCCCGTGCCTCAAACGGTGTCATCATTATTACGACTAAAAAAGGAGGTGGAAAGCTGAAAATTAATTTAAGTACCAATGTATCGGTAGGTGAAGTAACAAAGTATATGGATGTAATGAAGTCTTCAGACTTCGTCAACTATATTAATACCTACTATCCTCAGTATAATTATAGATTGGGAGTAGGTGGAAATCCTGATAATCCTACAATTCCGGGACAAATATATGATACCGACTGGCAAAGAGCGATCTATAGAACCTCTGTGTCCAGTGATAATAACTTAAGTATTTCAGGAAACTTATTCAAAAAACTTCCAATCAGATTATCATTAGGCTATAACAGAACTGAAGGAGTGGTAAAGACCAGTGATTATGAAAGATTTTCAGGGTCTTTAAAAATAACGCCTACGTTCTTTGATAACCATTTAAAAGTTGATATTAACGCAAAAGGAATTATTTCCGACTTAAATGCTATTGATGCAGGTGCAGCCATTGGTGGTGCTATCAATATTAATCCAACTTTACCGATTTATTCCAATAATCTTCCATATGGAGTTGACTTCGGAGGATACTATCAGAATATTGATAATAATAATAACCCTTACAAAAAGATTGGACAGGATAATCCTGTAGCAGCTTTATTGCAGCGTTCTGCGCCTCAAAGGGTTAATAAATTTCTAGGAAATGTTGAGTTTGATTATAAAATGCATTTTTTACCGGATCTTAGGGCTGTATTGAACTTAGGATTGGAATCATCAAAATCTGATCTTAAAACTATATTTGGTAATAACGCAATACAAACTTACAGATTGCCTACAGACGGTTCAGCACCTTACGTTTTCAATCCAGGTATTGATTATCGTGAAATACAAAATATTTCCAATAAAACTATGGATGCTTATTTGGTGTATAACAAGAAGCTTTCAGGATTTATTTCTAATTTCCTGATCCAGGGTGGATATTCATATCAGAATTTCAGAAATGAGGGAGATAAAGACCGTTATAAATATGATGACGGAGATCCGAGTACAGGTTTAAGAGTTCCGATTGTATTACCATTTCTAAATCCGGAAGATAAATATTTAAATGAATTAAATCTGCAGTCATTTATTGCCAGATCTAATATTGATCTTTTAAATAAATACCTATTTACAGTTACATTCAGAGCAGATGCATCTTCACTCTTCAAAAAAGATTCCCGATGGGGATATTTTCCGGCAGTAGGTTTTGCATGGAAAGTGAATGAAGAGAATTTCCTGAAGGATGTTTCTTCAGTTAGAGAACTTAAACTTAGATTAGGATGGGGGAAAACAGGACAACAGGATATTACCGGTATTGTAGGGTTCTACCCATCAAGACCATTGTTCCAGATCGGAAGCACAAACTCCCAATATTTTCCTGCAATAGGAACCTACAGTGCACTTCCTTTTAATGAAAATCTTACATGGGAAACAACCACAACAATTAACGGAGGTTTAGATTTCACAATCCTGAAAAATGGGATGCTAACCGGTAGTTTTGATGTATACGACAGAAAAACTACAAATCTTCTGGCGAGAAGATCTATACCACCAGGACAGGGGTTAACCAACAGCTTTGTTGATAATGTAGGAGAAATGAATAACAGAGGATTTGAAGCTAACTTAACGTTTACTCCTATAAAAAGAGAAGACCTGAGCTGGAGTATTTCTGGAAATATATCTTATAATAAAGGAAAGGTAACGAAACTGGAATCGGTTCTTCTTGCGCAGGATGGAGGTCTTCCTGTAGGTACAGGAACGCAGCTGGCATATCATGTGGAGGGGTATCAACCTTATTCCGCTTGGGTATTCCAGCAGGTATATGACAGTGCAGGAAATCCTTTACCAGATGTATATGTTGATAGAAATGGTGATGGTAAAATAAATAACGATGACAGATATTATACAGCTTTAAGACCGAACTGGACTTACGGATTCAGTACCACCCTGAATTACAAGAACTGGGACTTGAGTGCTAATTTCAGAGGACAGATAGGAGGTAAGGTATTTAACTCAAGAAAACTGGCACAAGGCTTTAAATCATATGCGGTTCCGCAAAATGATGTGGCTCTGAATAATGTTCTGAATTATACAGCAAATTCACCATTTATGAATTTGACAGACAATACATATTTTTCTGATTTCTTTTTGGAAGATGCCTCATTCTTAAGATTAGACAATGCTACAATTGGATATCTTGTTAAAAATATGTTTGGCAGTACGAATGTTAGAATATATGGTTCTGTAAGTAATGCATTTGTTATCACAAAATATAAAGGACAAGATCCCGAAAACTTCAATGCCATTGATAACAATTTTTATCCAAGACCAAGAATATATACACTTGGTTTCAATTTTAATTTCTAAAATTTAAAATTAGAGAAATGAAAAACATTAAATTTAAAATAAAATTCATTGCAATAGCCTCTATGTTGGCTTTTGTTACTACATCTTGTCTGAATGATCTTGATACGGAACCAAAATATGATTTGACCCTGGAAAATCTGTTACAGCAAGACCCCAAAGCAGTGGAAGGATTACTTTCAAGATTATATGCAAGTTTCGCACTTTCAAGTGTGGAAGGTCCGGATAAATCTGATATAGAAGGAGCTAATGCGGGAGAATCACCTTTTATCAGAGGTATTGTAAATTTGAATGACTTTACTGCTGATGCAATGAAAAACAGATGGGGAGATAATGGCTTGGACCAACTTACCACTACCACAAACTGGACCAGTAATAATAAGTTTTTTAAATATGTATATGATAGAATTTATTATACCATTCCACAATCTACCAACCTTATCCTGATCATGAAAAAAGGCAATATAAATTATGCCAATAAAGACCAGGTTATTAATGAACTTAGATTCCTGAGAGCGCTTTCTTATTATTATCTGATAGATTTATTTGGAAAAGGACCTTTGGTTACAGATGATAACTTTAACTCAAGTATACCGTTGCCAGAGGCTTCAAGAAAAGATTTGTTCAATTATGTAGAAAGTGAATTGTTGGCTATTGAAGCCCAGCTTCCTCTTTCTAATTCTTATGGAAGAGCCAATAAATCAGTAGTGAGAATGTTGTTGGCAAAGCTATATTTGAATGCAGAAGTTTATACGGGGACAGCAAGATATAATGATGCAGGTACTTATATTACTAAAGTCATTAATGAAGGTGGATATCAATTGGAATCTAATTTTAGAAAAAATTTCTCGGCAGATAATAATACCTCAAAAGAGATAATTTTCCCATTAATTGCAGATGCAGTTTCCAGCCAGAGTTATGGAAATACAACCTACCTTGTTAACGGAAGCCTGAGTACAGAAACAATGGTTTTAGCAAATTTTGGAGCAACTGACGGATGGGCCGGACACAGAGCTACAAAAGCATGGTATGGCTTATTTGGTAATAATGCTACTGATCTTAAGAATAGTAATGATGTTAGAGCGAGATTATTCTGGACTCAGGGACATCAGTGGGAAATGGATGATTACAAAACCTGGAATAATGGTTTCCCTTCAGATAAATTCTGGAATAAAAATTCTGATGGAACAGGTGGAGCCACAGCTTTCTCATCAACAGATTTTCCTTTATTCAGATTAAGTGATGCATACCTTATTTATGCAGAATGTGCCCTTAGGGGAGCTTCTTCAGCTAATGCAGCCCAGGCTTTAACATACGTAAATCAGGTGAGAGCCAGAGCAGGAGCATCTGCAGTAGGTTCAATTACATTACAATCTGTTCTAGATGAAAGAGCACGTGAGCTGAATTTGGAAGGTGTAAGAAGACAGGATCTTATCAGATATGGAATGTTTACCGGATCTTCTTATTTATGGCCTTGGAAAGGAGGTGTTAAAAATGGTACATCTATTTCAGATAACTATAAGGTATTTCCAATCCCGACAACAGCCCTTCAGGCAAACCCTAATTTAACTCAAAATCCAGGTTATTAATTTAAAAACTAAAAAAATGAAAAAAATATTCAACGTTTTATTAGTGGCTCTGGTAGGTTTATACCTTATCTCATGCTCTAAAGAGGATGATAAACTAGAGTTAAATAACACTTCACAGGGGAAAATAACCTCAGATAAATCTTCTGTAGTGCTTGATGAAACTAAAGCAGGACAAAATGCACTGACTGTTACCTGGGAAAATCCAACTTTTACCCCAAGTGTAGGTTTCAACAATTCTCTACAGTTTGCAGTAGCGGGAACAGGTTTCGCAACAAATGTACTTCAGGATCTGCCTTCAGACCAGAAAACTTTCTCACTTACTCATTTACAGCTTAATAACATCCTTGCGCAGCTGAATGTTGCGCCTGATACCGCTAAGCCTATTGAAGTGAGAATGAGAACTGCATTAAACAGTACTACTTTCTTTTATTCAAATGTAGTTACTGTGAATATGACAGGATATAAGCCAAATCCGGACCTTATTTATCCAAAAATTAATGTTCCTGGAGGATATGCCGGAGCAGCAGGATATGCAGATTGGGAGCCAACCAATTCACCCAACTTATTTTCACCTGAGAAGAATGATAAATACAGAGGCTTTATTTATGTTACCAATCCTAACAGTGAGTATAAATTTACAATCAATCAAAGTTATACAGGAGATAAAGGAGACGATGGTACTTTTACAGGTAAATTAGTGGAAACAGGGGAAGTTAATATAAAAGCTCCTACAGCAGGAACCTACTATATTAAAGTAGACTGGGCTGCAAATACATACTCTTCAGTTTTAGCCAACTTCGGAGTTATTGGAGATGCAACGCCTACAGGATGGGGATCTGATACTGATTTTGTTTATAACCCTGCAACCAAAACGTATGTTATCAATTCAATTGCTTTATCCAATACAGGAGTATTTAAGTTCAGAGCTAACGATGATTGGGCAATAAAGTTCCAGCCAAAAGATGCAGAGCAGACTCTGGCTTCAGGAACTGCTGTTCAGTCTTATTTAAGTGCAGAAGGAACTGTTACAGGGGACCCGGGATATAAAGTTTCTCAGGCAGGTAATTATAAAATTGAACTGGATTTACACAATTCAGCCTATTACAAGCTAACCATTACTAAATTGTAAATCAAATTCAAATAAAGCAAAGTGCTGCTTTACCGCAGCACTTTATTTTTTAAGTTAATTAAATAGTCATTATGAAGAAAATTACAGTTGGAGCGCTTTTGCTCTCAATGATGTTTACAGGTGTGAAAGCCCAATCTTTAAAATCTCCGGACGGAAAGTTCGAAATGAACTTTCAGCTGAAAGAAGGAGTACCTTACTACAACCTTAAGTATAATGGAGCGGTAGTGGTAGAAGATTCTAAATTGGGATTGAGATTATTTAAAGACACAGCTATCAAGTTCGCTTCTGAGATTGCCAAACCAGAAGATGCAAAATACGATCTGAACAACGGTTTTGCAAAGACAGATGAAAAAAGAGACTCCAAAAATGAAACCTGGCAGCCGGTTTTAGGAGAAAAGAAAAATTATATCAATCATTACAACGAACTGGCAGTTACCCTTAGCCAGGCTTCTACAGACAGAAGTATTGTGGTAAAGTTCAGGTTGTTTAATGATGGTCTGGGATTCAGATATGAATTCCCACAACAGAAAAACCTTAATTATTTCGTCATCAGAGAAGAAGATTCTGAAATCGATTTCCCTACCGATATGAAAGCATGGTGGATGGTTGCGGATTATGATTCTCAGGAATACCAGTATCAGGAGACCAAAGTATCTGAAATCCCTTCAAAATGGGACAAAGCATACGATGCAAACGCTTCCCAGTCATTGGTGAAGAATGCAGTACAGTCTCCCTTGATGCTTAAAAAAGAAGGAAAAGAGCCATTGTATATCAATGTTGCTGAAGCTGCAGTATTAGATTATCCGGCTTCCCATCTTGAAGTAGACGCACAGAACTATAAGTTCAAAACGCATTTGACTGCTGACAGACAAGGAGCAAAAGGGTACATCCAGACTCCTTCGGTAACGCCTTGGAGAACCATTATAGTAGCTCCAAAAGCAGAGCAGGTGATGGATTCTAAAATGATCTTCAACCTTAACGAGCCTACGAAGTACACTGATACTTCTTACATTCACCCTACAAAATACATGGGTGTTTGGTGGGAAATGATCATTGGAAAATCACAGTGGGCATATTCTACTGCGGAGAATGTTCATTTGGGTAAAACTGATTTTACAAAATTAACTCCAAACGGAAAACATGCAGCTAACAATACAAAAGTAAAAGAATATATTGATTTTGCCGCAGAAAACGGATTCCAGGGATTGTTGATCGAGGGTTGGAACATCGGTTGGGAAGACTGGTTCGGACACTCAAAAGAATTTGTTTTCGATTTTATTACTCCTTACCCGGATTTTGACATCAAAATGTTGAATGAATATGCACATTCGAAAGGAATTAAACTAATCATGCACCATGAAACTTCAGGTTCTGCCACGAACTATGAAAGATGGGCGGATAAAGCGTTCCAGACGATGAATAAGTATGGCTATGATGCTGTGAAAACCGGATATGTAGGAGATATTATTCCTAGAGGAGAACATCATTACTCTCAGTGGACGATTAATCATTATTATAGAATTGCTGAAAAAGCAAATGACTATAAAATCATGGTTAATTCCCACGAATCTGTACGTCCAACAGGAGAAAGCCGTACCTATCCGAACTACATCTCTGCAGAAGCAGCACGTGGAACAGAGTATGAAGCGTTCGGAGGAAACAAGCCAGATCACCAGACCGTTCTTCCGTTTACAAGATGGATGGGAGGTTCTATGGACTATACACCAGGAATTTTCCAGACAAAACTTGACTATTATTTCCCTGGAGATAACCGTTTTGTAAAAACTACGCTGGTAAAACAGCTGGCACTTTATGTAACTATGTATATGCCGCTTCAGATGGCTGCAGACCTTCCTGAAAACTACAAAAAGCATATGGATGCATTCCAGTTTATCAAGGATGTGGCAGCAGATTGGGATGATACCAAAATTTTGTCAGCAGAGCCCGGTGATTATGTAGTTACAGCAAGAAAAGCAAAAGGAACTGAAAACTGGTTTGTTGGAGGTATTACCGATGAAAACAAACGTGAGTATACAGTAGATTTCTCATTCCTGGATAAAGGAAAGAAATATGAGGCAACGATCTATGAAGATGGAAAAAATGCTGATTATATTGATAATCCTCAAAGCTATAACATCTACAAGAAAGAGATTACAGGAAAATCAAAAATTAATTTTAAAATGGCAAGAAGCGGCGGTTTCGCAATTTCTATCAAACCAGTAAAATAATTTTAAAGATACACTAAGGTGCCCCGGTTTATCGAATTTTCGATGGCCGGGGTATTTTTTGTTATTTATCCTCTGTCTGTTGAATGAGTTGGGAATATTGATTTTCAGATTCTGGAATCTGTTCTTTTACTTTCAGAGGAGTTCCGGTTTTTACCTTTTCTTTATATTCTTTCTGATACTGTTTCACCGTTTTTCCGGTTCCGTCATGTCTCCATCCCGGTGAATAGAAAAGATACTTTATACGGTCTTTGAAAGAAAGTCCCGGTTGTCTGATATCTTTTCCTATTCTTCTCCATTCATAGAATAGAGTAGTTGCCGGATCTTTAGATTCCATCTTAGGATAGATTCCATATTTCACAGGAACCTTAGGATCTTCTTTTTCAAAAGTTCCAAAAATTTTATCCCAGATAATCAGTCCCATTCCCATATTACGGTCCAGATATTTGATATTACAGGCATGATGAACCCTGTGATGGGAAGGAGTCACCAGGATATATTCTAAAAACCCCATACTTTTAATAGATTGGGTGTGTACAAATGTACCATAAATCTGTATAGAAGAATACGCTACCAGAATATGCCACGGATGAAAGCCCATGAATGCTAATGGGGAGAAAAAAAGATACCTGTACAGCGGCTGAAATACAGGGCTTCTGAATCCCGTACTGATATTGAAATAGTCAGAATTGTGATGCGTAATATGTACAGCCCAGAAAACACGTGAATGATGATCCACATAATGATGGACGTAATAAGCAAAGTCCTGAGCCAGGAATACAGCGATCCAATACCATATTCCTTCCTGCCAGTCGAAAAGACGGTGCTGGTAAAAGAACATCATCACGAATAATGAAAATCCTTTCATGATAATATCTAATCCATAATTAAGCAAGGCGAAAAGAACATTTGTTGCAACATCTTTAGTCTCATATATTTTCTCTTTATTAAAATGGCTATAGGCCATTTCCAGGAAAATTATAGTAGCAAACACAGGGATTGTCCATGTATAAACAACATCTGGTCCTTCAGTTTTGAATATATTACTGAAATCCAACATTTTTTCTATAAAACTAAAAATAAAAAGCATGGAAAATGAATTTTATACATGAATTTTTTATGAAAAATTTAAGTATTTGTTATAAAATCAAAAATAAGGATATTTATACTTATGATTTCAGATAAAATGAACTCAAAAAAAGAAACTTTCTCTTGTATTTTTGGATGTATATATAAAAATTTAATGCTAAATTGAACATTAATATGAAGACAATATATGTAGCATTCGCCCTTTCGATAGCTTCCTTCGCTTTTTCCCAGAAAAATCTGGAAAGAGTAGAGCCGGCTTTCTGGTGGAAGGGAATGAAAAACCCTGAACTTCAGATTCTTGTTTACGGAAAAGATGTAGGCAATAACGAGGTTACCCTTTCAGATGGAATACAGATTAAAGACATCCGGAAAGTTGATAATCCTAATTACGTTTTTATTACAGTTGATACCCACGGGATAAACGTTCCAAAGTTTACCATTCATATTAAAAAAGGTAAAAAGAATATTGGCTCGTATATCTATGAGCTGAAACAAAGAAATCCGGGATCTGCCAACCGCGAGTCTTTTACTTCAAAAGATCTTATGTATCTGATCATGCCGGACCGTTTTGCCAATGGTGATGAGAAGAATGATTCAAGGCCGGAACTTACCGAAAAAGCAGATCGCAGTTTGCCAAACGGCAGACATGGAGGTGATCTCCGCGGCATCATCAACAATCTTGATTATATTCAGAATCTGGGAGCTACTGCCGTTTGGCTTACTCCCGTGAATGAAGACAACGAAAAAGTGTATTCCTATCATGGTTACGCCCAGACTGATCTGTATAAAATTGATGGCCGCTACGGAACCAATGAAGATTATAAAACATTATCCCAGGAGTTGAATAAGCGGAACATGAAGCTGGTGATGGATTATGTAACCAACCATTGGGGAGGCTCACACTGGATGATTAAAGATCTTCCTTCCAAAGACTGGATACATTGGTTTGAGGATGGAGAAAAAGGATTTAAGCGCTCCAACTATAAAACGACAACGCAATTTGATACCAATGCTTCTGATATTGATAAAAAATATGCGCTGGACGGATGGTTTGATACCACCATGCCTGATATCAATCAAAAAAATCCACTGGTCCTGAAATATCTGATTCAAAATGCAATCTGGTGGATCGAATATGCTGAACTGGGAGGCTTCCGTGTAGATACTTATCCTTACAATGATAAAGACGCCATGGCAAAATGGGCCAAGGCAATTACTGATGAATATCCCAAATTCAATATCGTAGGAGAAACATGGCTGTATACGGCAGCACAAATTGCGGCGTGGCAGAAGAATTCGAAAATCGGAGCGATAGAAAATTATAATTCAAATTTACCTTCGGTAATGGATTTTATGCTTTTTGAAAATATACCTAAGGCACTCAAAGAAAAAGAAAGCTGGGATAAAGGCATGATTAGAGTTTATGACTCTTTTACCAGTGATTTCCTTTATCCGGATATCAATAATCTTCTGGTCTTCCTGGAAAATCATGATACTGAAAGATGGAATGAAATCTTTAACGCAAGCCCGGAGGCTTATAAATTAGGACTTGCCATGATCTCGACAGTGAGAGGGATTCCACAGATTTATTATGGATCAGAAATAGGTATGAGAGGCGATAAAATGAAAGGAGGTGATGCGGATATCCGAAGAGATTTTCCAGGAGGCTGGAAGTCTGATTCTCAGAATGCCTTCAATCCATCTACTCAGACTCCGGAACAGAAAGAATTTTTTCGGTTTACTCAAAAATTATTAAACTGGAGAAAAGGAAAAGACGTAATTCATAATGGGAAAACTAAAAATTTCGTTCCTCAGGATGGTGTTTTTGTGTATTTCAGATATAATGAAAAAGAAAGTGTAATGGTGGTCATCAACAATAATGAAAAAGATCAGACGTTAAACTTGAAACGATTTGCAGAATCACTGAATGGGTATACAAAAGGAAAAGAAGTAATTTCAGGAAAAGAAATTTCATTACAAAACAGTATGAATATCCCTGCAAAAACGCCATTCATCATTGAACTAGAAAAATAATTAATATATATGAAAAAACTAACGACTGCTTATACCTTAATCCTTGTTGTACTGGGTTTTTCTTTATTTACCGCGCAATCAAAAACCGGATTTGAAAAAGAAAAAACGGAAATCAGTACCATGCTTGATACCTTTAATGCAACGGCTGCAAAAGCAGATTATAATGCCTATTTTAACCTCTTTGCAGATGAATCCACGTTCATTGGAACAGATGCTACCGAAATCTGGGATAAAAAAGCATTTATGGTATGGGCAAAACCTTACTTCGATAAAAAGAAAACCTGGAATTTTAAAGCGTTGAAAAGAAATATTTATTTCAGCAAAGACGGAAAATTAGCCTGGTTTGACGAATTATTGGATACCCAGATGAAAATTTGCAGAGGTTCCGGAGTGGTAGAAAAAATCAATGGCAGCTGGAAGGTAAAACAATATGTTCTTTCTGTAACAGTACCTAATGAGGTGGTAGATAAAGTGGTTACTGAAAAAGCACCTATTGAAGATGCGTTAATTCAAAAACTGAAGTCATAATGGCGATAATGATGGGGAAAAATGATACCGGAGCAGCGGGAAAAAGAATAAAACCAGACTTATCAATGCTCCAGATTATTAATATGAGCATGGGATTCCTGGGAATCCAGATGGCATTCGGATTACAAAATGGAAATGCGAGCCGTATTCTGGGGAATTTAGGAGCTGATGTGCACGAGTTATCCTGGTTCTGGCTGGTAGCTCCCATTACAGGACTCATTGTTCAGCCTATTATCGGCCATATGGGAGATAATACGTGGAGTCCGTTGGGTAGGAGAAAGCCCTATTTCCTGATTGGCGCTGTTTTATGCGCGATAGGATTGGTTTTACTTCCGAATGCCGCATCCGTTACCCAGATGTTTGCCGCCAATGCTCTTCTGTTAGCGGTAATATTTCTCGCGATGATGGATGCTTCGGTGAATATCGCAATGGAGCCTTTCAGAGCTTTGGTAGGAGATATGCTCCCGAAACATCAGGGTACGATAGGATTTTCTGTACAAACAATTCTGATCGGAATTGGGGCCGTATTAGGATCTTATCTTCCGGACTGGTTAACAAAAATGGGGATTTCCAATGAAGCACCAGCAGGGTTTGTAGCTGATAATGTTATTTATTCTTTTTATATCGGGGCAGCATTGTTGATTATATCAATTCTGTATACCATTATAACAACCAGAGAATATTCTCCACAGGAATTTGCTGATTTTGAAGATGGAAAAGAAGCAGATCAGCACAAATCCAAGTTTTCAGATATTTTCAAAGATTTTGCTGCGATTCCTGCACAGATGAAAAAGTTGGGAATTGTTCAGTTTTTCTCCTGGTTTGCATTGTTTACGATGTGGGTTTTCACAACCAGTGCGTTGGCCACCCATCATTTCGGACTTTCCCCGGAAGATACCCATTCCAAAGCATTTAATGATGCCGGAGACCTTACCGGAAAGCTTTTCGGAATGTATAATCTTTGGGCAATTCCGTTTGCTTTTCTGTTGACTCCAATAGCGAAAATGATTGGTAAAAAGCAGACTCACGCTTTAGCTTTATTGTGCGGAGGTTTGGGGCTTGTTTCCATGTATTTTATTAAAGACGTCAACAATTTATGGATCTCAATGATCGGATTAGGCTTTGCTTGGGCCAGTATTTTAGCAATGCCTTATGCGATGCTTATTGAGGTGATTCCACAACGGAAAATGGGTGTTTATATGGGAATATTCAATTTCTTTATTGTGATTCCACAGATTATCAATGGTTTATTCGGAGGTCCTGTTGTAAGTGGTATTTTCGGAAAACAGGCAATGGATTATGTTGTCGTAGGAGGTGTTTGCATGCTCATTGGAGCCGTAGTAACTATGATTTTTGTGAAATCTGAAGATGAAACGCCTAAGGAAATTGAAGAAGAAATCAAGCAGGTACACTTTTAAAAATAAATATCCTTTTCCGTAATAATAGCTTCGACAGGCTCAGCCTGACATCGCATAAAAATTCCGGTTAGTATTCGGGTTGTCACCCTGAGCCTGTCGAAGGGTTATCAATAAGAAACCTTTGTTAATCATTAATCTAGGGTATTAGGAATAAGTTAACTGGTTTAAATAAGTATCAATAGGAGCGGGCTTTAGCCCGCTTTCTCTTTAAGTATTAATCCATTGGCTTTAGCCAAAACTTAATATTTATCCTTTATATATTTATTTGTTTTCGATCTTCAGAATATAATAATCTCCCGCAGATTTTCACCGATAACACAGATGTTTTTGCACTTATTTATACAATTGGTGTAATCCATCAACCTTTAGAAGAAAAAATATACGGTATAAAATTTTATCGCAGATAAAATCTTTGCGCCTTAAAAACATATTGAAAGTAAAAAAATCGCGTCTTTGCGTAATCCAACCTAAAATGATCCTCACTTTCTGAGCTCTCTCAACCTTTTTAACTTCTCCAAATTTCCTTTCTTAACCTACATCAACTTTTTAAACGCCTGCTTGCCGTACATTTGTACTATAAATAATCACAGAAATGAAAACAGTATATCATAAAGCAGATTCAAGAGGCCATGCCAACCACGGATGGTTGAATTCTTACCATACATTCAGTTTTGCCAACTATCAAAACAGAGACAGAACAAACTTCGGAGTTTTAAGAGTATTAAACGACGATACCGTTTCTCAGGGGATGGGCTTCGGAACACACCCACACAGAGATATGGAAATTATTTCAATCCCTTTGGAAGGAGATCTGGAGCATAAAGATTCAATGGGAACCACAGCGGTGATCAGAAAAGGAGAAATTCAGGTGATGAGCGCCGGAACCGGTGTAATGCACAGTGAATACAATAAAAATAAAGACGAGGAGGTAAAATTCCTTCAGATTTGGGTGTTCCCAAAAGAACAGAATGTTGAGCCGAGATATGATCAGAAAAGCATCAAAGAAGGCGAGAAAATCAATGGATTCCAACAGATTTTATCTCCCAATAAAAATGATGACGGAGTTTGGATTCATCAGGACGCCTGGTTCAACTTGGCCAACTTTACAAAAGGAAATGGCAAAAATTATATGCTCAACAAAAAAGGAAACGGAGTGTATGCATTTGTTTTAAAAGGAAGTGCAAAAATCGGAGACCGCGTTCTGAATGAAAGAGACGGGTTGGGAATCTGGGATACACAGAGCTTTAATATTGAAGCAGTAGAAGACACTGAAGTATTATTAATGGAAGTCCCAATGGAACTGCCGTCTTATCTTAAATAAAAAACTAAATTTGTAATCTTAAAATAAACCTCACCTATGAAAATTTTAGCAATAGCAGGAAGTAACTCAGAAGCTTCAATGAACAAACAGTTGGTAGCATATGCATCAACATTATTTGAAAATGCAGAAGTAGAAGTGATCGATTTAAATCCTTTCGAAATGCCTATCTATAAACATGAAAGAGAATTAGCAGGTGGTGTTCCACAGGAAGCTCATGATTTTGCAGCAAAAATTGACGGTGCAAATTTATTATTGGTTTCTTTGGGAGAGCACAACGGAACGTACTCTACAGCATTCAAAAATGTATTCGACTGGGTATCCAGAATCAAAGACAGAACAGTCTGGAATGAAGTACCTATGCTATTGATGTCTACATCTCCCGGAGGTAGAGGTGGAGCAGGAGTTTTGGAAGCAGCATCAAAGCGTTTCCCTTTCCATGGAGGAAATGTGGTGGAAACTTTTTCACTTCCTTTCTTTAATGATAACTTTGATAAAGTAGCTCAGAAAATTTCTAATGAAGAGAAAGACAGTGAGTTAAAAGAAAAAATAAAGAAGATTGCAGCCATTGAAACAATCCTTGAAAAATAGAATTTGAATATTCATTTAAAATTACTATTTTTGCAAAAAGAAAAGAGATGAAAATTCAGACCTCCTATAAACAATATTTTTCTCATAAAGGGAAAGTTGTGGGCTCTGAAATTCTGAGATAAAATAACGGCCGATAATCTGAAAAGATTGTCGGCTTTTTTGTTTTCTAAAATCGAGTATAAAAGTAATTGAAATATTAAAAGATAATAAGATTCCGGAAACCGTTACTAGATCATAAATAGTATGAAATCTGAAATCTGAATCTAAAAATCTAAGCAGACATGAGCAACACTTACAAATCAGCAGGAGTAGACAAAGAAGAAGGATACAAAACGGTTGACAAGATCAAAAAAGCGGTCGGTGAAACCCACAATTCCAATGTACTGAACCACTTGGGAAGTTTTGGTGCTTTCTATGAAATCGGTGGATACAAAAATCCGGTTCTTGTATCAGGAACAGATGGAGTGGGAACAAAGCTGAAAGTAGCGTTAGATACCAAAAAATACGATTCTATTGGGGTAGATTGTTTCGCAATGTGTGCTAACGATATCCTTTGCCACGGAGCAAAACCGTTATTCTTTTTAGATTATCTGGCTTGTGGAAAGCTTGATTCCGAAATCGCTGCAGAAATCGTTTTAGGAATGGTTGCCGCTTGTAAGGATAACAACTGTGCTTTGATTGGCGGAGAAACTGCTGAAATGCCGGGAATGTACCAGCCGGGAGATTATGATGTTGCAGGATTCTGTGTAGGAATCGTAGAAAAAGACCAGATCATTGACGGTTCTAAGATAAAAGCTGGAAACAAAATTATTGCATTACCAAGCTCAGGATTCCACTCAAACGGATTCTCTTTAGTAAGAAAAGTATTTCCGAACTTTGAAGAAGAATTTGAAGGAAAACCCTTATATGAAACACTTTTAGTTCCTACGAGACTATACTATAAGGATATCCATAAAGTATTGGAAGAAGTGAAAGTAGAAGGAATTGCTCACATCACAGGAGGTGGTCTTTACGAAAACGTTCCTAGAATTATTCCTGAAGGACTTTGTGCTTCTATCGATGAACAAAAAATCAGAATTCCTAGTGTGATGCTTGAACTTGAAAAAAGAGGCGGAGTGACACGTGAAGAAATGCACGGAACATTCAATATGGGTGTAGGAATGGTAATCGTTGTAGATGCTGAACATGCTGAAAAAGTATTGCATCTTTTAGATGATGCTTACGAAATCGGAGAAATTACTGAAGGAGCAGAGAAAATCAATTTAAAGTTTTAGAAGCTTAATCCCGCTTTCCGCTATATCTTTTTTTGCCGGTGCTTTTTTACAAAGCCATTCAAAAAAAGGATGCCGCTGCAATCGGGGCTAATTAGAAATATGAAGAATATCGTTGTACTCGTATCCGGTTCAGGAACCAATCTGCAGAGAATTATTGATACTATTGACTCAGGAGAAATCCGGAATGCAAAAGTAACTTTGGTGGTAGCAGACAGAGAATGTTTCGGATTGGAAAGAGCCAAGAATCATAATATAGAAAACATACTCATTCCAAGAGGAAAGAATTTCAGCAGTGAATTGGCTAAAGTAATCCCTGAAAATACAGACCTTATTGTATTGGCAGGATTTTTATCCATCTTAAAATCTGAATTCTGCGAAAAGTGGAATGGTAAAATAATCAATATTCACCCGGCCTTGCTTCCGAAATTCGGAGGAAAAGGAATGTGGGGAATGAACGTTCACAATGCAGTTATTGAAGCTAAAGAAGTAGAGAGTGGGGCGACTGTACATTTTGTGACACCGGGCATTGACGAGGGAGAAGCTATTCTTCAGAAATCTTTTGAAGTAACCGCTGATGATACTCCTGAAACCCTGGCTCAGAAAGTTCACCAGATTGAATATGAAATTTTCCCGCTGGCCATCAATAAGGTTCTGGGAAACTAATTCCTTTCCTTTGGAAGGGTGTCAGAAATCAAGAATTTTTGACGTGATATCAAAGAAATCTAAGTAAAATAAAAGTAAGTTCGGAGGTGAAAGACCCGAACACAGTTTGAAATAGCTGTAAAAAGTAAAAAATTGAAAGTAAAATGAGTAAAAAGAGAGTTTTAATCAGTGTTTCTGACAAAAGTGGATTAGTAGAATTCGCGCAGTTTTTGGAAGCTCAGAATTATGAGTTGATCTCCACAGGAGGAACGTTCAAACATTTGAAAGACGCTGGTTTAAATCCTATTCAGATTGATGAGGTAACCAATTTCCCTGAAATGTTGGATGGAAGAGTGAAAACTCTACACCCGAAAGTTCACGGTGGGCTGCTGGCTGTTCGTACCAACGAAGAGCACATGAAAACCGTTCAGGAACACGGAATTGGTCTGATTGACATGGTGATCGTAAACCTTTATCCTTTCTTTGAAAATGTAAACAAAGACATTTCTTTGCATGAGAAAGTAGAGTTTATCGATATCGGAGGCCCTTCAATGCTTCGTTCTGCAGCTAAAAACTTTGATTCTGTTACAGTAATCACTGATGTTGAAGATTATGCAGCCGTGAAAATTGAAATGGAACAGAACGGTGATACTTATATCGAAACCCGTAAAAAACTGGCAGGAAAAGTATTCAACCTTACTTCTGCATATGATGCAGCGATTTCAAGAATGCTTTTAGATGAAGAATATCCTACATACTTAAATGCTTCTTACAAAAAAGTTGCTGACCTAAGATATGGAGAAAACCCTCATCAGACAGCAGCTTACTACGTTTCTACTTTCGAGAATGGAGCTATGAAAGACTTCGAACAGCTTGGAGGTAAGGAACTTTCTTTCAACAATCTTCGTGATATGGACCTTTGCTGGAAAGTAGTTACTGAGTTCAAAGAAGAAATGGCTTGTTGTGCCGTAAAACACTCTACCCCTTGTGGAGTTGCGATCGGAACTTCAGCATTGGAGACTTATCAGAAAACATTTGAATGTGACCCGGTTTCTATCTTTGGCGGAATTGTTGCAATGAACTATAAAATTGATGCAGCAACAGCGGAAGAATTAAACAAAACTTTCCTTGAAATTGTAATGGCTCCTGAATTTGATGAGGAAGCCCTTGAAGTTTTAAGAAAAAAGAAAAACCTGAGAATCATCAAAATCGTAAACCCTGTTTCAGACAAACAGACCTGGGTGAAAGTAGACGGAGGAATCCTTGTTCAGGATAATGACCTTCACTTCTCAGATGATATCAAAGTGGTAACTGAAGTACAGCCTACTGAAGAACAGAAAAAAGCATTACTTTTCTCTCAGAGAGTGGTAAAATATGTGAAGTCTAACGCGATTGTAGTTTCCAACGGAGTTCAGGCATTCGGTATCGGTGGCGGACAGGTAAACAGAATCTGGGCTACTCAGCAGGCTATCGAGAGAGCTAAAGAAAAATTCTCAGGAGATTTGGTATTGGCTTCAGATGCGTTTTTCCCTTTCCGTGATGTGGTAGATTTCTGCGCTCAGGAAGGTATCAAGGCGATTATTCAGCCTGGTGGAAGTGTAAAAGATCAGGATAGTATTGAGGCTGCAAACGAGCACAAGATCCCGATGATGTTTACAGGGGTGAGACACTTTTTCCACTAATTAAAATAGAATTAAAAAATAATTGGGGATTGTATTTTTAGCATTCAAAATTATATATTTGTAAAATAAGACTAGATAATAAATAAAGTATGAGAATATTAATCATAGGTGAAGGCGGTAGAGAATCTGCTTTAGCGGCAAAGCTTCAGAATGACTCAAGAATTTCTAAAATGTTTTTTGCCAACGGGAATGCTACTACCGATGTAATAGGGAAAAATGTTCATTTATCAGAAATCAAAGAACTTAGAGATTTCGCTATTAAAGAAAAAGTTGATCTTACGATCGTAGGTCCTGAAGCCCCTCTTGTAGCAGGTATCAAGGACGAATTTAAAAAGCATGATCTTAAAGTTTTCGGGCCTAATCAAAAAGTAGCAAGCCTGGAAGGAAGTAAAGCTTTCTCTAAGAAATTTATGCAGACCTATGATATCAAAACAGCTAAGGCTGTCGTATTTGATTCATACAACGATGCTAAAGAATATGTGCAGACACAGCAATATCCTTTGGTAATCAAGGCTAGCGGTTTAGCAGGTGGAAAAGGTGTTGTTATTTGTGACAACCTTGAAGAAGCTGAAGCTACCATCCATGACTTCATGATCAGAAGAATCTATGGTGATGCTGGTATCCGTTTAGTTATTGAAGAATATTTACAAGGTTTTGAAGCTTCTATCATTGCTTTCTCTAACGGAGAAAAATTATTCCCATGTGTAGCAGCAAAAGACTATAAAAAAGCTGGAAACGGAGATACAGGACCTAATACAGGAGGTATGGGTTCAGTAGCACCAAGCCCGGAATTTACTCAGGAACACTATGCAGATTTTGAGAAAAATATCTTAGAACCTACTGTTAAAGGTCTTAAAGCTGAAGGTTTCGGATTTAAAGGAATCATCTTCTTCGGATTGATGGTAACGAAAAACGGAGCTTACCTTCTGGAATACAACATGAGATTCGGTGATCCTGAAACTCAGGTATTGATGGCGTTAATGGAAAACAATCTTTTAGATGTGATCCAGGACTGTATGGAAGGAAAAGACATTGAGCTTAAGTTTAAAGACGAAAAAGCAGTTTGCCTTGTTATGTGTTCAGGAGGTTATCCGAGAAATATCGAAATAGGTTTCGAAATTACAGGAGAAGACAAACTGAAACATAGTAAACTGTTATATGCAGGAGCTGTCACCAAAGGTGATAAAGTGGTTTCCAATGGCGGTAGAGTACTGAACATTGTGGCTACAGGCGCTACCTACGAAGATGCCCGCAAAAAAGTTTACGAAGATGCAGCTCACGTACATTTCGATTACGGCTTCTACAGAGAAGACATCGGAAAGTTTTAATAAAAATCACGAAAAAAGATTTGGAGTCATTCCAAGTCTTTTTTTGTAAAACAGTTAATAATTAGAAGGTAGAAGCTAGAGGTTAGAAATTAGTCGGCGGAATGTGTATTGGGAGATAATCTCCAAGCCAAAAGCCATTAGCAAGAAGCCATTAGCACTATCATTATCAATCATCATTTATCAATTATCAAAATGAACAACGGTATTATTATTTTAGATTTCGGATCCCAGTACAACCAGCTTATCGGAAGAAGAATCCGTGAGATGGGCGTGTACTCTGAAATCTTACCTTACAATACACCATTACAAGATATTTTAGCAAAACAGCCAAAAGGAATCATCCTTTCCGGTGGACCAAGTTCTGTAAATGCGGAAAATGCCCACCTGGTTGAAAAAGAATTATACGAACAGGGAGTTCCTGTACTGGGGATCTGCTATGGAATGCAGATGACAGCTCACCTTTTAGGAGGTAAAGTAAACAAAGGAGAAAAAGGAGAATATGGTAAGGCCAACTTAGAGATCGTTAAAGAAAGCTCTTTATTAAAAGGAGTGACTCAGAACTCTGTAGTTTGGATGAGCCACTTTGACGAAGTAGGAGAATTGCCTGCAGGTTTTGAATTAAATGCAAAATCAGGCGTTATTGCTTCTATCTCCAACGAAGACAAAAAGATCTTCTGTGTTCAGTTCCACCCGGAAGTTTCTCATACAGAAGAAGGAGGGAAAATGCTTGAAAATTTCGTTTTCGGAATCTGCAACTCAGAGAAAAACTGGAAACTGACCAACTATATCGAGAAAACAGTTGAGGAAATCCGTGAGAAAGTAGGAGACAATAAAGTGATCCTTGGGCTTTCAGGAGGAGTAGACTCTTCTGTAGCTGCTGTTTTGATCCACAAAGCAATCGGTGATCAGTTGACTTGTATCTTCGTAGATACGGGATTATTGAGAAAGGATGAAGGCAAAAAAGTAATGGATCAGTATGGAGAGCATTTCCATATGAACATTAAAATGGTGGATGCTCAGGAAAGATTCCTTTCAAAACTAGCTGGAGTAGACGATCCTGAAGCGAAGAGAAAAATCATCGGAAACGAATTTATTCACGTATTTGACGAAGAATCTCACAAAATTGAAGGGGCTAAATTTCTTGCTCAAGGGACTATTTATCCTGACGTTATCGAGAGCCAGTCTGTCAACGGACCATCTGCAGTAATCAAGTCTCACCACAACGTTGGAGGACTTCCTGAAGATATGGAATTCGAGTTGCTAGAGCCACTAAGAGAGCTTTTCAAAGACGAAGTAAGAAGAGTAGGAGAAGAATTGGGAATTCCTCACCACCTGGTATACAGACACCCTTTCCCAGGTCCTGGATTAGGAATCAGAGTATTGGGAGCTGTGGATGCTGAGAAAGTAAGAATTCTTCAGGAAGCTGACGATATTTTCATTGAAGAATTATACAAAAATGATCTTTACGAAAAAGTATCTCAGGCTTTCGTAGTACTTCTTCCGGTAAAATCTGTAGGAGTAATGGGAGATGAAAGAACTTACGAATACACAGCTGTAGTTCGTTCTGCCAACACCATCGACTTTATGACAGCAACATGGAGCAGACTTCCTTACGAGTTCTTGGATACTGTTTCAAGCAGAATCATCAACGAAGTAAGAGGAATCAACAGAGTAGCTTACGATATTTCAAGCAAACCACCTGCAACCATTGAGTGGGAATAATCTTTGAGTTGAACTTAAAATATAAATCCTGCCCGTTTTGGGTGGGATTTTTTTGTTAAAACTGTTTTAATGAAAAGACGATCAGGATAATATTGATAACAATTAACAAGCAATATAACAGTTTAAAGAGGATATGCTTATGGAAAATTAGATAATTTAATAATCCCGCTCCTATTAAATAGAAATAAACTAATCTTTTGGTTTCCTGAGGACTTATTTCAGATATTGAAAATATGTTTATATTGTGTGAAGCATTGATCATTGAGTCTGAATAAAAAATTCTTAGAATAAAAATAATGGTGATACTTATGAGTAAAGTTACTGCGTATGGTTTCATCAGCTTTTAAAATTTAATAATAATCATTACTGTTCGATAAAAAGTATAAATACATTGAAATATCAATATTTACAGCATAAATTAACAGGTCGCTCCTCCGGAGCTATAATTTTAAAACAAATATGTCCTATTAACAGTTAGCTCCCATTGGAGCTGGATTTGATCCCGTCGGGATCTGCTGTTAGTAGAAAAAAGAAGTTCCTATAAAAATAAAGCTCCGGAGGATCGGTCTGCTAATTATCTTTCATTTAATCGGACGAAAATGATTTTTAATTGACATTGTAAAAATAAAAATCTTCAGCAGAAAAAGCATTCAAATTTTCCATAAAGTCAAAATAAACGTTGTAAATATCAGGATTTACATATAGATATGGATTAGAGAGAGTATCAACAATAATGTATTCTATATCATGAAATGTATGAAGGATATTTTTTACTTGTAAAGCATATTGACTTTCGATAAAAATCAGGGGATAATTTAAACAGATATATGCGATGATTTTATTTTCAAGGCGCAGGATAGTTATTTTTTCTGTATCCATTTCTATATCAATGTTATAATGGGGTATAAGTGCCTCCATAACAGAGCTGAAATCAGAATGTTTCCAGTAATTATTTGAGTAAACTGCTGCCTGTAAAGTTTCGGTGATATCCACTGTTAAATTTTGTATAAATAGTTTGGGAAGTACTTTGTATAAGGATTTAAGTAAAATATTTTCCCTAAATTTAAGTAAAATTACATCAGATGCAAATAGAAACAAGAAACCTGACTCTTCAGGATTATGATGAACTGGCGGAAACGATGAAAAGGGCCTACCCGCAAATGTCGGAGTCCATTTGGTCCAAAAAAAGTATTGATAAGCTTACAAAAATGTTCCCTAATGGACAGATTTGTATTACAGTAGACGGTAAATTGGCTGCTGTAGCGCTTTCCATCATCGTCAATTATGATGAGTTTGGAGATGATCATACCTACAGCGATATTACAGGAAATTATACATTCAATACACATACTTCCACAGGAAATGTCCTGTATGGAATTGAAGTTTTTGTAGATCCTGAATTTCGTGAACTCCGTTTGGGAAGAAGATTGTATGATGCCCGAAAAGAACTTTGTGAACACTTAAATCTGAAATCCATTGTTCTGGGCGGTAGAATCCCGAATTATCACAAATACAGCCACGAATTTTCTCCAAGAGAATATATCAGAAAAGTAAGGGATAAAGAGATTTATGATCCGGTACTGTCTTTCCAGCTTTCCAATAATTTTCTTCCGATAAGAATCCTGAAAAAATATCTTCCGGAAGATGAAGCATCCAGAGAAAATGCAGTTCTTTTACAATGGAACAACATCTATTATAGCAGAAAACCGAATACCATGCAGGACAGCATTATCCGTCTCGGATTGGTGCAATGGCAGATGAGGCATTTTAAAGATATCGAAGCCTTTTATGAGCAGGTGGAGTTTTTTGTGAATGTGATGGGAGATTACAAATCAGACTTTGTTCTTTTCCCGGAGCTTTTTAACACTCCTTTGCTTGCTCCTTTCAACAATCTTTCTGAAAGAGATAGTATGATAGAATTGGCTAAACTTACGGAACAGATTAAAAATAAAATTTCTGAATTGGCGATCAGTTATAATGTGAATATCATTTCCGGGAGTATGCCCGTTTTCGATAATGACAATAATGATTTGTATAATGTAAGTTATCTTCTTCACCGTGACGGCCGTATGGATGAATACAGAAAAATTCACATTACTCCGAACGAAAAGAGGTATTATGGAATGAAAGGCGGAAATGAAATCAAAGTTTTTGATACCGACTGCGGAAAAATAGGTCTTGTCATCTGCTATGACGTAGAATTTCCTGAATTACCAAGAATTTTGGCTGATCAGGGAATGAAAATCCTGTTTGTTCCTTATCTTACAGACACTCAGAATGCCTACATGAGAGTACGCCACTGTGCCGCTGCAAGAGCCATTGAAAATGAATGCTACGTTGCTATTGCCGGCTGTGTAGGAAACCTTCCGAAGGTCAACAATATGGATATCCAGTTCGGACAGGCTGCTGTATTTACCCCTTCCGATTTTGCCTTCCCATCCAATGCTGTGAAAGGAGAGGCTACTCCCAATACAGAAATGACCCTGATTGTAGATGTAGATCTGAACCTGTTGAAAGACCTCCATCATAACGGTTCGGTACAGGTAATGAAAGACAGAAGAAAAGATCTTTACGAAACGTACCTTAAATAAAATAAAAGCGGGGCGGCTCCATTGGAGCCGCCCCGCTTTTATAAGTATTCAAACGAACTGAACTATCCTTTTTTAGCCGATTCTCTGATGATATCCTGGTTGTTTTTATACACCTCATACTGTTCGGGACTTAAGATCTTTTTAAAATCTTTATCCAGTGTTTTAAAATCACTGATAATAACCTTTTTTGCCTTATTGCTGTCAGCATCCTCAGGACCTGCATTTTTCTTGTTAAGACGCTTTCCAAAATCTTTCTGAACCTTCTGTACTCCTTTGAAGTTGATCTCGTATACCTGCTCAACCTGTCTTTCAGTCAGATCCAGGATAGGAACCATAATCAATGTTCTTAAAAGAGCAATCTTTTCTGCTCTGTCTTGCTTTACCACTGCCATCTGCTCAGGGGTAAGAATCTGCGCCATCGCCTGGTGACGTTGGGCAATGATGCTTACAAATTCGTCAGCGATCATTTTATTATTCTGGGAACTGCTGTTGTCACCAGCTTTGTTATCAAGAGAAATAAGTGCATCTGCTGTCATTTTATTGATCTCTGTAACCTTATTTGCCTGTGATTCTGTAAGCCCTAAATAGCTCATTTCTTTTGTGGCTACCTCTGCAATAGATCTAGCTGATGCTACCTGTGCTTTTACGTGTGTTGTAAACAGAACTGCTGACAAAATAAGACCAGCTGAAATAATTTTTTTTAACATAGTGTTGTAATTAAATATTTGTATTTTTTCTTTTCAGATGGAAATAATGTGCCAGAAATTGAGGTACATAGGCATTTTTCAGGGTAAAAAAAATACCCGAAGAATATTTCTTCGGGTACTGTATAATTCTGTATAAAATCTGATCTTACATATACTGAGGGCATACTACAGCAGGGCAGATCAGTCCAGGACATTTCGGTCTTCCATCTGTAGGGCAGCATTGGTTTGAGCAGTTTCCGATAATGATTCCGCTTCCTGCAATTCCTTTTAATTGTTCTCTTGAAAGTTTGTTGTTGCGTAAATTTTTCATGTTTTAATACTTTTGAATTGTTTTAATTTGTATGTTGTAAATATATTAATTTTTATAATATATGATGTGTTTTTATTGATATTGATGTATTTTATCCTTTAAAATGCTGATTATGTGTTGTTATTTTTAATTTTATTCATTAGCGATGTTGTCATCATTCTTTTCATAAAGGAACAATTTTTGGAGTAAATTGCACCTACTATTGATACACTATGTTTGATAAACCTCAAAGAAAACTGAAAAGATCCGCAAGACTGATTTCCGTACTAAGTAAATATGGATTCAAAGATCTTTTGGCCAGAATGAATGGAAATAAGCAGGAAGAAGCTTCTGGTCATTCCGATGAAATTATTTCAAAAGGAACCGTTTATGAAAGAATAAGACTTGCTCTCGAAGAGCTTGGACCAACCTTTGTAAAATTGGGTCAGACATTCAGTAACAGGGAAGACTTATTGCCACCGGAATTGATCCAGGAGCTGCAGAAACTTCAGGACAAAGTGGATACGGTAGATATGGACGTAGAAGAAGCGCTGGAAAGTGAATTTAATATTTCCGTTAAAGATTATTTCCGTGAAATTCAGAGAAAACCTCTGGCCACGGCTTCCATTGCACAGGTTTACAAAGCTGTTCTGCTGGATGGCAGTCCGGTGATTTTAAAATTGAGAAAGCCCAATGTACAGTCAGTTATTGAAGATGATTTACTGTTGATTAAAGATATTGAAAAGCTCATATCTGCCTATTCCGAAATAGGAGAAAAACTGAATCTGAAACAGGCGATTTCTACCTTCGAAAGATCTTTACTGGAAGAAGTTTCTCTCATCAATGAAAGGAATAATATCCAGCAGTTCCGTCTGAATTTTAAAAATAATAAGGAAACATATGTTCCTAAAGTGTACGAAGAGTTTTCCAACAACAATATTCTTTGTATGGAATTTATTGATGGGATCAAAGTAACCGATAAATCTGTTCTGTTGGCCAATGATATCGATCCTGTAAAAGTTTCAGAAGCTGGATTGAGACTCTTTGTATCACAGATTTTAGACTATGGTTTTTTCCATGCCGATCCTCATGCCGGAAATATTTTAGTGAGAAAAGACGGCAAAATTGTTTTCATTGATTTTGGTGCAGTAGGGAAAATTCAGCCTAATGATAAAGAAATTCTTGAAAATCTTATTGTAAGCTTCGTCGCCAAAAACTCCCATAAAATAGTCCGTTCACTTAAAAAAATGGCGACAAGCTATGAAATACCTGATGAAAGGCGTTTTGAAAACGATGTGGAGGAAATTCTGAATTTTGTTCACAGTTCATCATTACAGGATATTAATGTGCAGGTGATCATCAACAAGATGAAAGATATTTTAAAGGACAACAGGCTTTATATGCCGGATTATTTCTATCTTTTATTTAAAGGAATCAGCCTGATAGAAGGAGTGGGAAGGAGTATTAATCCTGATCTTGATATTGTTAAAAGTCTTCATCCTTACACCAAAAAGATTTTCACCAAGAAAATCAGTCCTAAGAATCTTTTAAAAACAGGAATGGACCGGATGATGAATTTCACAGATAATGTAGATGAAATCCCTAAAGAACTCCGTTCTGTTCTTCAAAAACTGGATGATAATAAATTCACCGTTTCCAGCGAAATCAAAAATATAGAGAAGACCAATCAGCTCATCAAATCAAGTGTTGTGAATCTGATTCTTGCCATGATTTTAGGAGCAAATATTATTGCTACAGCCATTGTTTTTTCTTCCGAATCAGGGCCAAGAATTGGAGAATTATCTTTGGTAGCAGTTTTAGGCTTTATCTTTTCAATCATTTTAGTTCTCATACTTTTACTGAGAGTAACGAGAAAGTAGTACAAAATTAAAGTTGAAGATTTTATTATTTTCTATTCTGCATGATAACATACAATCCGAACCACTAACCACGAATCTCGAATCTCGAACCACGTAACCCGAATCCCACCTCCCACATTTAAAACAAAACTATGAAAACACTTATTATAACAGCCATTACCTTATTCAGCTCAAATTGTATTGCCCAGCAAGGAACCGAAGAGAAACTTCAGGGAGATTTTGACGGAAACGGAACAAAAGAATATGCTTCCACAAAAGTCAGCGACTGTGGTGAGGAATGTGAAGGGAAGTGTGAAACAACGATTTATTTCAGTGATAAAAATATAAAACCTATAACGATCACGCCTGCCAATCAGGGAAGTCTGTATAATTTAGGAGATCTTAATGATGACGGGAAAGATGAGATCGGATTTTACCCGAACTGGTGTACCAGCTGCTGGCATCCGTTTTATGTGTATACTTTGAGTAAAACGGGCTGGAAACCTTTATTTCCTTCTATCTCAACGCACTGTAATCAATGGGAAGAAGATAAGTTTCCCATCAAAAAAGATCCGAAAAAGAAAGGATATGTTATCGTTACCTCCAGCAAATGGGAAGATGATGATATTAAAATTAAAGTCAATAGTGTAAAGGTGAGTGAGTGATTAATTTGTTGCTGGTTGTTCTTTGTTGCTAGAAATATCAGTGTATTTTGTAGTGATTCCCTATAATCAGATAGCTACTCTCTGCAGCCTGCTGCCTAATATCTGCCACCTCTAATTTTCAACTTGTAATTAAATACCTATCTTTGCAAAATGGAAAAACTCACTTTTGCGGATTTTGACCTTCCGGTTAAAATTCTTGATGTTTTAGCGGATTTGGAATTATTTGAACCTACTCCAATTCAGGAGAAGAGCTTAAAGCCTATTCTTTCGGGAAGAGATGTAATGGGAATTGCACAGACCGGAACCGGAAAAACATTGGCTTATCTTTTACCCGTTCTGAAAACCTGGAAATATAGTAAAACAGGAAATCCAACTGTTTTAGTACTTGTTCCTACAAGAGAATTGGTGGTGCAGGTAACGGAAATCCTTGAAAAACTGACAGAAAATATTACTGCAAGAGTAATCGGAATATACGGTGGAAAAAATATCAATACTCAAAAATTGTTATTCAACGATGGATGTGATATTCTGGTAGGAACACCGGGAAGAGTGATGGACCTTTCCATAGATAATGCGATCTCCCTGAAAGAAGTTCAGAAGCTGATCATTGATGAGTTCGATGAGATGCTTAACCTTGGTTTCAGACCACAGCTTACTCACATTTTTGAAATGATGAAAGAGAAGAGACAGAACATTCTTTTCTCTGCCACCATGACAGAAGCTGTAGATGAAATGCTGGATGTCTATTTTGCCAATCCAATCGAAATTTCACTGGCAAAATCAGGAACACCACTTGAAAAAATTGAACAAACTGGTTACAAAGTTGAAAACTTTAATACTAAAATCAATTTGCTTGAACATTTACTGAAAAGCAATGCTGATATGTCCAAAGTATTGATTTTTAATAATAATAAAAGACATGCCGACCTGCTCTTTACTAAAATCGATGAGCTTTTCCCTGAACAGTTTGATGTGATTCACTCGAATAAATCGCAGAACTACAGACTAAAAGCAATGAAGAGGTTTGAGAATGAAGAGATCAGAGGTCTGATTACCACAGACGTAATGGCAAGAGGTCTTGATATTTCAAATATTACACATGTAATCAATTTTGAAACGCCTGATATTCCGGAGCAGTATATCCACAGAATCGGTAGAACAGGTAGAGCTGATAAAGAAGGAAAAGCTTTGGTTTTTGTAACGAAAAAAGAAGAACCTTTGCTTCTTGATATTGAGCTGTTGATGGATAAGGAATTGAAATTTAATGAATTCCCTGAGGAAGTTAAGATCAATCCTAAAAAGATCGCCGCTGAAGAAGAGCAGGTAGTTATGAAAAACCCTGCACAGGTAAAACTGAATGATGGAGGAGGCGCATTCCATGAGAAAAAAGCTAAAAATACCAAAGAAAACTGGGGTGGGCCTTCCAAGAGAAAAGCACCTAAGAAGTTTGGAGCCAACAGAGCTCAGCAGAAAGCAAAATCTAAATCGAAGAGAAAGAAATAAAATAAAAAAACGATTCCCATTTCAGGAATCGTTTTTTTTTGACTTTAATTATCTTCATCATCTTCATCCAAAAAGTCCAGTTCATCATCTCTTTGAACGTAATCAGGTGATATACCAGGAGGATTAAAGAGTCCCCATTCATCAACAATATAATGCTTTGGATTAAACCCGGCGACCCAATCAATAAATAAAAGACGAAAGTCTTCTATAAGGTTTCTGATAATTTTATAATATTTTGCATCAGAAAATCCTAATAATTCCAAGTGATTACCACTTACCATAATTTCCCGGGCTGCTTTTCGGATTATAGCTGCATTTTCCATTTTAATATCATACAGCTTCACAGCTTCAGCACCCGAAATTTTAGCCTGAATTATCATGATATCTCCTAATAAATTAGATTTCAGATGTTGGAGATAATCATTATCTTCAGGAAAGAGGTCTGTAATGATCTGCAATGTTTTGTAGATCTCTTCAGCCTTTTTATAAATAGGTAAATCCCGGTGTTCTTTCATCTTTATTTCAGATAAGGAGTGATTATCCTTGCCCAGATTTTATATCCTTCCGGTTTAAAATGAAGCATATCTTCCACAAAAATATCCTTTCTTACATTTCCATTAGCATCTTCCATGGCCTTAGTTACATCAATAAATTCTGCATTAGGTTCTTTTTTCATGAATGCCGCAATCTTTTTGTTGGCGATTTTCATCTGCGGCCAGATTACTTCGCGGCTCGGCGAGTATTTGATAGAGATATAATCTACTTCAATATCAGGAAATCTTTCACGGATTTTTTTGTAAAAAGTTTTGAATCGGTCTACAACTACTTTTGCTTTTAGCTGGTGATTGTCGGCAAAATCATTTTCACCACAATAAATAATGATCTGTTTGGGTTGATAAGGAGCTAAAAGGTCATTGGCGAAATCATTAAGATCGGTAAGTCTCGAACCTCCGAACCCTCTGTTGATAATTGTTTTACCAGGGAAGTAATCTGCTACATCAGTCCATTTGGTGAATGAGGAACTTCCGATAAATAAAATAGCATCCTTTTGAGGTGGACTTTTCTGATCCAGCTTCTTGAACTCCTGGATGTCCTGCCAGAACATCGGTTTTTTTTCCTGAGAAAAGGAAATAGCAAAATACAGCAATAGAAATGCTGATAGAATCTTCTTCATTATATTCAGTTTTAAATTAGATATAAAAGTAATAAAAAACTCCCGATTAGCGGGAGTTTATGATTTATCTTTTGTAGGTAACGTAAGGGATATCAGGAATTTTATCTCCATTCATATCAAAGATCCCTGATTGCTGGGCAAGCTTAAGATCTTTGCCTGTCAACATATCTACTCTGTAGTTTACAGATCCTTCGTCGCCAAGTTTAATTCCAATAATTTTTGAATCGGCATCGTAGGTATATCTACCTTCAGTTTTCGGAGCTGGAGTACAGTTGGCCCCTTCACCTGTATATGCCGTATAGCTCACATAATAATCTGTTCTTAAGAAAAGAGTATTTTTGGTTGCACATCCGGTTAAAGTTTCAGTATAAAGCACTGTTTTATTATCCTTTCCGGAAATTACTTCCCTTTTAACTTCCTTCCAATCTCCTTTCATGATATCCATATCATAAGCTTCAAGATTGTCATCTTTACAAGAAGTAAGCGCCAAAGCAGAAAAGGCAAATAAAAGTAGCTGTTTTTTCATTTTCACAAATTTAAGAATATGCTAAAATATAAATAAATTTGAAATATCTATAATGAAATAATGATTTTTTAAACGAATGTTTGTAAATTAAATAATTTCATAGAGGTTGCAATACGAGATGCGAGTTTCGGGTTATATATTTTCAACGTGAAAATGAATATAAACCCTTTTATCCTAATCCCGAAACAGTGTAACGCAAAACTTTATATCCCGTACCCCGAAACCCGCCTCAGAATCCCTTAATAACTCATTTCTACAATCTTATAAGCATCCTGTGGAGTCAGTTTTTTATACTCTCCAAGACCTAACCAGTTTCTGTCTGTAAAGGCTTTTTCAACTTTTTCAGCAGTTCCTTTAAAGTCTTCCGTATACTCGGAAAGTCTGGTTTTGATATGAAGACTGTGGAAGAATTCCTCCAGCTTTTTAATGGCCAGTTCAGCTTTTTCTTCTACACTTCCGTCTTTGATTCCCCAAACTCTCTCAGCGTACTGAGCCAGTTTTCCTTTTTTATCTTCAAAGTTGTAGCGGTAATGTGATGGAGCAATAATTGCCAGTGTTCTTGCATGGTCAATACCGAAATAAGCTGTCAGCTCGTGTCCCATTGCATGTACTGCCCAGTCTGTAATCACCCCTTTCTGGATCAGCCCGTTTAAAGCCATTGTACAGCACCACATAAAGTTTCCTGCAGCATCGTAGTTGAAATCATCAGCCAATACTTTAGGAGCGGTTTCCTGCAGGCTGATCAGGATACTTTCTGCAATTCTTTCCTGAAGATCAGCAGAAGAAGGAGCCGTCATATATTGTTCTAAAACGTGAGTATAGGCATCTGTAATTCCGTTTACGATTTGATTTTTTGGAATTGATCTGATTACTTCCGGATCCAGTACAGAGAACTGTGGGAAAAGTCCAGGCCCTCCTGAAGATAATTTCTCATTGGTTTCTCTTCTGGAAATAACGTAACCTGAATTCATTTCAGAACCTGTTGCAGGCAAAGTTAAAATGCTTCCAAAAGGCATACCCTGTCCTTCAAATGTTCTTACAGACTTTCTCAGGATCTCCCATGGTTCACCCTCATAATTCGCGGCTGCAGATAGAAATTTCGTTCCGTCAATTACAGATCCGCCTCCTACAGCAAGAAGGTAAGTAATATTCTTTTCTTTGATAAAGCTTAGGGCATTTATCAAAACTTCATATTCAGGGTTGGCAGGAACTCCGCCGAATTCATATAATTCATGCTCTTTTAAAGCCTCTTTTACCTGATCGTAAACACCATTGTTTTTGATGCTTCCGCCACCGTAAATCATTAAAATTCTTGCGTCTTTGGGAATTTCTTTGGAGATTTTAGCGATTTCGCCTTTTCCAAAAAGTATTTTTGTAGGGTTTTTAAACTCGAAATTAAGCATTGTTCTAAATTTATTTTAAGCCAAATTTACGGAATGAAAAAGGAAAAGAGAGTTAATGAAATTTTAAAATTGCTATTATTCCATATTATAAAAGCTATCGCCATGAGCTGTTCTTTTTAAAGCATCTTATCCTTTAGAAGAAAGATAAGCTTTTGCTCTTTTTATAAAACCTTCCTTATCTTTTTTAATATCGTCCAACAGTTTTTTACGGTCATCAGGAATTGTGAGATACTGATTACCCCAAAGATTGATTTCAACAATGACGGGAATCAGGTCAATCCCTTTTCGGGTCAGGAAATAAAGAATTTTCAGCTTGCTGTCCGGATGGTCTTTTTTATCAATGATTCCATGGTCCAGAAGGTTTTGAAGCCTCGCAGCCAGGATATTGGTTGCAATTTTTTCATCTGCCTTGAGGAATTCACCATAAGTACATTCTTTTTTCAGCATAAGATCTCTTATGATAAGCAGAGACCATTTGTCTCCCCACATTTCAAGTGAACAGCTGATGGGGCAGCCTGATCTTTTTTTACTCATGTTAATTTAATAATATCACTTGCAAATTGAAAGTGTTTGTTTTAAATTTGCTTTTATTTTGCAAGTAAATTTAAACATAAAAAATTAATATATCAAATGGATCATTATGACATTGCCGTAATTGGCTCAGGACCTGGCGGATATGTAGCAGCTATACGAAGCGCTCAGCTAGGTTATAAAACAGTAATTATAGAAAAGTACGATACATTAGGAGGAACATGTACCAATGTGGGCTGTATTCCAACTAAAGCTTTATTAGACAGTACCCATCATTACGCAGAAGCACGGCATCAATTCAGTGAACATGGGATCAGGCTGGGTACTATAGACCTGGATTTTTCCCAGATGTACGGAAGAAAAGCAGAAGTGGTTTCAAAAAATACCGGGGGATTGGATTTTTTAATGAATAAAAATAAAATTACAAGGTTAAAAGGAACAGCAAGCTTTGTCAATAATTCTACAGTAAAAATCGTGAATGAATCTGAGATTAAAGAGATCACAGCTCAATATTATATTATTGCTACAGGTTCAAAACCGTCAAGTATTCCCGGAGTTGAAATTGATAAAAAAAGAATTATTACTTCCACAGAAGCATTGTCTTTAGAGGAAAAACCGGAATCTATGGTCATCATCGGCGGTGGGGTAATAGGGGTGGAAATGGCCTCCATTTTCAACCGTATAGGAACTAAAGTGACTATCCTTGAATATGCTGATCATCTGATTGCCACAATGGATCATGAGCTGGGAAAAAGCCTTCAGAAAATCCTGAAAAAAGAAGGTATTGATATCCGTCTTAATCATGCTGTTTATAGAACTGAGAATGCAGACTCTAAGGGCAAAGTTTTTTTTAAGGATAAAAATGGAACAGAAGGAGGGCTGGAAGCAGATTATGTATTGGTAGCGGTGGGAAGAAGTCCTTATGTAAAAGGCCTCGGACTTGAAAATACAGATATACAGCTGGATGAAAGAGGCTTTATTAAAGTAAATGAAAACAACCAGACTTCAGCATCCAATATCTATGCAATCGGAGATGTTATCGGTGGCGCAATGTTGGCTCACAAAGCGGAAGAGGAAGGTGTTTTTGTAGTCGAAACAATCAATGGACAAAAGCATCATATTCATTATAACCGTATTCCTTCCGTGGTGTATACCTGGCCGGAAGTAGCTTCAGTAGGGTATACGGAAGAATATCTGAAACAAAAGAACATCGCATACAATGTAGGGAAATTCCCGTTTTCTGCCAGTGCAAGGGCCCGCGCTTCAATGGATATGGATGGTTTTGCCAAAGTTTTGGTAGATCCGAAATATGGAGAAGTGCTGGGAGTTCATATCATTGGTGCCAGAGCCGCAGATTTGATTGCTCAGGGTGTCATTGCTCAGGAATATGAAGTGACCGCAGAAGATATGTTCCGTATTTCCTATGCGCATCCAACCTATTCTGAAACGCTTAAAGAAGCTTATCTGATAGCATCCGGGCAGGGAGCTATTAATATATAAGAAATTAAACCATTAAGATTAATGAAGACAGTAAGAATAATTAAGACCATCTGTGATGGAAAAATGAAGTACATCGCTAAAAAATAGCTTCAGCTATTTCCCTTAACTACTCTTATCATCTTAAAAAATCTTAATGGTTTAAAATATGAGATTATCAATTTTATCGCAGATAAAGTTTTCGAGTTTTAAAAACAGCAAATTTTTAAATTCATTTTTGCCCTGGTGTTTTCAAAAATTAAAAGAACAGTTCTCATCTTTACCAAACACGCCATTACTTTTTGCCTCCAGCTTTCCGGTTTTTCTGTTGATTTTAACCCAAAAAGATTCTTTCACAGCCGGACAACCCTTAGACTGCATCAGATACATGGAAATATGGCGGTCTTCAATTTTATATGCTCCTGTAAAACGGTTACTCGTATCCACCGAATAACCATACGTTTTGGCCAATAAAATAGCCTCCGGAAGATTGTCAACCGTTCCGATAAAATCTCTCAGTTGCTGTTCATTGGAAAAATAAACAGATCTTTCATTTTTACACGCCAGAATGTACGAAAAACAGTTATTCCCTATACATTTCTGGAAAAAACCTCTTTCGGGAGCAGGTTCATTAATGGTCATAAAATCAGGAGCCTGGCTTTCATAAATGACAGCTTTTTCATAATCCATATCATTACTGAGAACACGCCAGTAAGCATATTCTTTATCAGGAACAATGAAAGGGTAGAGATAATCTGCGGTATCAAGAATATCAGGAATTTTTTTATAATCATCGGGAACCTTGATCTGGCTGTAAAGCAGATTAGAGAGAATCAGGGAAAATGCGATGATTACTTTCATAAAGAATGGGTTTCCGGTGCAAATTTAAGAAAGAGAATTATTCCAATACAATTTTATAATATCCTTTTTCAGCAGGTACATCAATATCTATACCTGTAAACGTTAACTTATTGATTTGATAGCCATCACAACCTCCATTAAATTCTGATGATTGAATGGAAAAGTCCAGGTCTTTAATATTAGAAAAGAATTTATACTTTTTTGTCCCATTATAAGCTCCTACATTTTCTAAAAGAACTCTATTATCCGATGTTTTGGACAATTGTACACTGACATTATTTTCATCCTGAACGGAATAAGTAGTTAATGTCCCGTTGGTAATAAGATTTTCATTGTTGGAATTGACGAACTCAAAAATGACGGGTAATGGTGCATTATAACAATCTTTTTCACAAGAGATGATCAGAAGTGTTATGAGTAAAAAAGTACATATTTTTTTCATGGATTATGGATAGCGTTAACAGTAAAGTTAATCAAATTATATTAATCCTGAATGAGTAAAACGCATTTCTATAATTTTAAAACCTGTAAAAATATCCCATAGTTAATCGTTTGTTTACTATGGAAAAAGTATTTATAATATTTTTTAAAAAAAATATTTTTTGTCCTTTATTTTTGCCATTTGTCAATCCAACTAATTTGAAAATCGCTTACATTTGTTAATATGATACACGACCAACGCGCAGAAAAATTCAGGCAGATTGTGGAAAATAAGTTCCAGATCTATAATTCATTATTTATGAGCCTGCCTTATGATAAAATGACGAATATCGGAATGCTGCTTCCATTTCTTTATGAGGAAAGCAGAACCGGCTATGAAGCAGGAAAAACCCCTGAAAATATCGTCGAAGAATTTTTTAAAAACCATACCGATCTTCAGACTGAGGAGCAGAAACTGGAACTGCTTTTCAAGATCATTCAATATATAGAAAGACAGGTTGTTTTGTTTGATAGTATTGAGGATGCTGCATTTCCCAATCTTCATTCTGAAAGTGATAACGGAACAGTGACCAATCTTTTCGAACGTTCTTTTCAGGATCATAAAATTGAAAAAGTACGCGAAAAATTAAAAGATTTTAGTGTTAAGGTTGTATTTACAGCACACCCTACTCAGTTTTATCCAAGTTCGGTACAGAGAATTATTCAGGATTTGAGAGGAGCTATTACCAGTGATTCGGTAACTCAGATTGATATGCTTCTGCAGCAGTTGGGGAAAACTCCTTTCGTCAACAAGGAGAAACCTACTCCAATAGATGAAGCGCTGAGTATTATTTCCTATCTGAGATATGTATATTATGACACCATTGGTGAACTTTTTACCAAGATCAAAAAGACTTTCGGGAATGGCCATTTCCACCTTCATGAAGATATTATCCAGCTGGGTTTCTGGCCGGGTGGAGACAGAGACGGAAATCCTTTTGTAACCGCAGAGGTAACGAAAAGAGTAGCGGAAGAACTTCGTTCTGCAATTCTGAAATCATACTACAGCCATCTGAAATTTATCAGAAGACGATTGAGTTTCAGAGGCGTTTCAGAAGTGTTGACCCAATTAAGTGAAGAACTGTATGCTGCCATTTTTGATGGGAAAAGTATTAAAGCAGAAGATATTTTAAAGAAAGCAAATGAAGCAGAAAAAATACTGATCAACGAACATAATTCTTTGTTTTTGGATCTTTTGATTAATTTCAGAGACCGTGTGATGATCTTCGGCACTCACTTTGCGACACTGGATATCCGTCAGGACAGCAGAATTCACCAGAAAGTTATTGATGAGGTGTATGCAAAACTATACGGAAATGAAGAGGCTGATTACGAACAGAAGTTCAACAAACTTATTCAGATTTCAGAAACGGTTCATGTGGAGGATTTCGAAGATATTGTAAAAGATACTTTGTTAACGGTTTCACAGGTTACGGATATCCAGAACCTGAACGGACTAAGAGGAATGAACCGTTATATTATTTCCAATTCTGATGCTGTAAAAGACGTTATGAACGTATATGCGTTCTTTAAAATCTGTGGTTATAAAGATGAAGACATCAATATGGATATTGTTCCACTTTTTGAAACCATGGAAGGGCTTGCCAATGCAGAGCATGTAATGAATGAGCTGTATCATAATCCTGTTTATAAAAAGCACCTGGAAAAAAGAGGAAATCAGCAGACGATTATGCTTGGCTTCTCGGATGGAACTAAAGACGGAGGATATTTAAAAGCCAACTGGGAAATTTATAAAGCCAAAGAAGTACTGACAAAACTTTCGGAAGAGAATAATATTAAAGTTGTATTCTTTGATGGCAGAGGAGGACCACCAGCCAGAGGTGGCGGAAAAACCCACGATTTCTATGCTTCTCAGGGAAAAACAATTGCCAATAATAAGATTGAATTAACCATTCAGGGACAAACGATTACCAGTATTTTTGGGAATAAAGAGCAGGCAAAATATAACTTTGAACAGCTTCTGACAGCAGGTGTTGAAAATGATGTATTCAAAAATTCAAAAAAAGAACTTACAGAAAAGGAAAGAGCGCTGATTATTGAGCTTGCAGATATCAGCTATAAGAAATATTCAGATCTGAAAGCGCATCCGATGTTTGTTCCCTACCTTCAGGAAATGAGTACGCTTGAATATTACGGAAAAACGAATATCGGAAGCCGTCCTTCAAAAAGAGGAAACGGAAGTGAGCTAAGATTTGAAGATCTGAGAGCAATCCCGTTTGTAGGATCATGGTCGCAATTGAAACAGAATGTACCAGGATTCTTCGGTTTTGGATATGCCATGCAAAAGATGAAAGAGCAGGGCAGGTTTGAAGAAGTAAGAGAATTGTATAAAGGTTCGGATTTCTTTAAAACTTTAGTGTTGAACTCCATGATGAGTATGAACAAATCCTATTTCCCATTGACTTACTATATCAAAAACAATCCGAAATTCGGTGCATTCTGGAATGTTCTTTTCGATGAATATGAGCTTTCAAGAGATATTATGCTGGAACTGACAGGATTTAAAATGCTTCAGGAAGAAGATCCGCTTTCCAGAAAATCGGTGAAGATCCGTGAAAAGATTGTACTTCCGCTGTTGAGTATTCAGCAATATGCTTTAATGAAGATTCAAAAAGGAGAAGGCAACAAAGAAGCTTATGAAAAGCTGGTAACACGTTCACTGTTCGGGAATATTAATGCGAGCAGAAACTCTGCATAAGCAATTTTTAAAATAAGAATGATCATAACGAAATGATAACCAATATCAATAGAAACGGGCTTTAGCCCGTTTTTTATTATAAACCATTCAATGAGCTTTAGCTCAAACTTATTTTTATGTTGTAATACGACCAAAAATAGTAATAGATCTCCCACAGATCACCTAATATTTATGTTTTAAATAAATCTGCTCAATCCGAATAATCTGCGGGAAACAAAAAATTATTCCTTTAAGAATTTTTCATAGAAAACCTTATCCTTCGTCTGAATTTTAAGATAATAGGTCCCTTTTGCAAAATCCTCTACTTTTATGGATTTCTGATTGGTGCTTTTTCTAATGAGTCTTCCCAGATTATCATATATTTCTAACGACTGAACTTCTAACTCTGATGCTATATTCAGGATGGTTTTTACAGGATTCGGGAATATAGAGAACTTTTCTTTTTTTACAGTCTCAGAGGTATTCAGAACAAGATTATATAAGCTTCCGAAATTAAGAATCCCAAATCCCATCTGATCCGAATGGGCAGGATAAAGTGAAGCAGTCTGTCTCAGCTTTGTTCTCATCTGTTCCCTGTTCATCGTTGGAAAAGCCTGAATAAGACACGCTACACCTCCGGCAGCAATAGGAGTCGCAATGGAAGTTCCATTCACAATTAAAGTAGCATTATCATAAACGGTTGTAGTTCCGGTTCCCTGAGTACTTCCGTCAGGTTTTACCACGCTGAGAGCATTGGGTCCATAAGAAGAAGAAGGGGAGGCATTTCCGGCAGCATCCACATTTCCAATAGAGAACACTTTTGCATTGTCAGATGGTGTCAAAAGATAGTGCCACGGCTGTTGTCCGGAATTACCTGCAGCGGCAAGAACAAAAATACCTTTTTCAGCGGCAATGCCAGCTCCGCGGGCAATGAATGAAGTATTACCATCCATATCGGCATACGTATAATTGTAACGGCTTTCGTCAAAAATATTGTATCCCAATGATGAGGTAATGATTTCTACTCCTTTTCTGTCCGCTTCCTCCGCAGCTTCAATCCAGTATAGTTCTTCTTCGGGGATTTCTACAGCTGCATTTTCACTTCGGTAAAGATAAAAATCAGCATCAGGTGCCGCACCTACAAAAACATCTTGCAGATATCCACCCATAACACCTAACACGACAGAACCATGAGTACTGAGGGCCGTATTATAAATATCTCCGGTTTTGGTAACAAAATCATAAGAGGCTTTGATATGATTATTAGTCCACAATCTTGAAAAGGCAGTTCCTGTATTTACCGTTGGAAATCCTGCATCAATCACTGCTATGGAAACTCCCGTTCCTGTATAGCCTGCCAGATGAAGCGGCCGGATGTTAACCTGATCAATTTGTCCTGCCCCAGAACCATAATTGAAGTTGGTAAGTGTTTTATTGATGCTGGCATCATCTTTCCATTTTGCAGGTGCTGTTTTCACCGTAGTACCAGAGCTGTTTCTTGCAAAACTTTCAACGGATGAAACATAAGTTTGAGCCTGCAGTAAAGTTTTTTGCGCAGGAGTGGCATTGACTGCCGCACCATTAAGCCATTTTGAATAATCCGTAACAACAAATCCCAAATTTTGAAGATTCTGAAGGTAAGACTGCTCAATAGGAGCATCCTGATCATTAAGCGGGATTCCGAGTGCAGTACGCCTGTTGAGTGATTTCTGACTGAGTTCGGACAGCGGATTTGCATAAAAAGCAGCTTTATTAGGCTTATCCGTGAAGTAAACAAAAACAAGCTCCGTTTGTGCGGAAACGGTCAGGTAACCTGTTAGGAAACAAAAGAGTAAAAGTTTTTTCATGAAATTTATTTGTATAAAGATAAAAACAAAATCAATAAAATTTTTGATAGGATTTTAAATTCCTTATTTTTACAGAAATATTTATTATATGAAAAAAATTCAGATGGTTGACTTGCAAAGTCAGTATTACAAAATAAAGAGTGATGTAGACAATGCAGTTTTGAATGTAATGGATTCTGCGGCATTTATTAACGGTCCTGAAGTAAAGTCTTTCCAGAATGAATTGGAGTCTTATTTAGAAGTAAAACATGTGATTCCGTGTGCCAATGGTACAGATGCATTACAAATTGCCCTGATGGCTTTGGACCTGAAAGAAGGAGACGAAATTATCACGGCTGATTTTACTTTTGCTGCAACAGTAGAAGTTATTCACCTGCTTAAATTAAAGTCTGTATTGGTAGATGTAGATTATGATACATTCACAATCTCTACAGAACAGATTAAAAAAGCAATTACACCCAAAACAAAAGCGATTATTCCGGTACATATTTTCGGACAATGTGCCAATATGGAAGAAATTTTAAAAATTGCTGAAGAGCATAATCTATACGTTATTGAAGACAATGCTCAGGCAATCGGTTCAGAATATACCTTCTCAGACGGAACTGTAAAACAGGCAGGAACAATGTCTACTGTGGGAACCACTTCTTTCTTCCCGTCAAAAAACCTGGGATGCTACGGAGACGGAGGGGCTATTTTCACCAACAATGATGAATTGGCTCACCGTTTAAGAGGAATTGTAAACCATGGAATGTATGAGAGATATTACCACGATGAGGTAGGAGTAAACTCACGTTTGGATAGTATTCAGGCAGCGGTTTTAAGAAAGAAACTTCCTCACCTTGATTCTTATAACGAAGCAAGAAGAAAAGCAGCAGACTTTTATGATGATGCTTTCGAAGGAAACCCGAATATTCTGACTCCGAAAAGAGCTGAGAATTCTACTCACGTATTCCACCAGTATACCTTAAGAATTCTGAACGGAAAACGTAATGAACTTCAGAAGTTTTTAGCGGAGAAAGAAATCCCTGCGATGATCTATTACCCGGTAGCACTAAGAAAGCAAAAAGCATACTTTCAGGAAAGTAATGCAGCAGACTTCGTGAATACTGATAAGCTTCTGGATCAGGTAATTTCTTTACCAATGCATACAGAATTAGACGAAGAGCAGCTGAAGTATATTACAGATGCAGTGCTTGAGTTTATGGGATAATTAATGAAAAGAAAGATATTTAAATATAAGCTGGTATACTACTTAGCAGTTTTAATCAGCTTAGTTTTTTTTATAATATCAGCATTTTCAGTTCTTGAAATATTTAATGACTTTAATCTTTTTAAAACATTACTTATTACTATTTCGTTAGTTATTAACTCATCTGCTTTTGTCAATCTTGTAGAAAAATATGATAAAGCTGTTTTGTTTCTAAATCTTAGTTTATTTTTATCCATCTTTGTTTTAGGTTACCCTTTGCTACTTGGATTTTTAAATGGAAATAATATTTTAGAACATTTTACTTTTAAATTATTAACTATCCTCATATTGAGTTTACTGATTGTTAATGTATTTAAAGTGAAAAATTATAATGGAGTTAACGAAATAGAAAATATAGGAAAGGACAAAGATTAGTAAAAGTATAAAGAAAAAATGACAATACTTGTTACCGGAGGCCTTGGATATATTGGTTCTCACACTGTAGTAGAACTTCTTAATAACGGCTTTGAAGTGGTTATTGTGGATGATTTATCCAATACGGAAAGGTTTATTTTAAAAAATATTGAGGAAATTACTGGTAAGAAACCTGTTTTTTATCCTTTTGATTTAAGAAGAAAAGAACTTCTTACTCAGGTTTTTGATGCTCACCAGATTGATGGCTGTATCAATTTTGCTGCTTCTAAAGCTGTAGGAGAGAGCCAGATCATTCCTGTTGATTATTATGAGAATAATCTGTTTTCTTTGATTAATATTCTTCAGGAATTTAAAACGAGAAAGATCTCCAATTTTATTTTCAGCTCATCGTGTACCGTGTACGGGCAGGCAGATGTTATGCCAATAGATGAAAATACTCCGCTGAAAACGCCTGAAAGTGTCTATGGGAAAACAAAACAAATGGGAGAACAGATCCTGATTGATTTTGCAAAAGCCTATCAAAGTAAAATATCACTATTAAGGTATTTTAATCCAATCGGGGCACACCCTTCCGGAAAGATTGGAGAATTGCCAATCGGGATTCCTAATAATTTAGTGCCTTATGTAATGCAGACCGCTTCAGGAGTTCGTGAGAAACTGAATATATGGGGCGATGATTATCCTACACAGGACGGAACGGCCGTTCGTGATTATATCTATGTTGTTGACCTGGCAAAAGCACACGTTGCAGCATTAAAGAAACTGATAGAAGATCCTTCATCGGATGCTGTCATAGATACTTACAATCTGGGAACAGGAAAAGGTTCATCTGTACTGGAAGTGGTAAAAGCATTTGAGAAAGCGAATAATGTAGAAGTGCCTTACCAGATCTGCGACAGAAGAGAAGGAGATATTACTATTGCATATGCCAACCCTGAAAAAGCTGAAAAAGAACTCAACTGGAAGTCTGAAACGTCTTTGGAAGAGGCTTTAAGAACGGTTTGGGAATGGCAGAAATATCTGAACACCAGAAATTCATAACTTAGCATTCAGAAATGCTTACATAAAGAGAACATTTAAACGATCATAAAACAAATTACAAAAACATCTTCCTGAATATCTGTTGTGATTTTTAAGAACATTGATTCATGGAAGCTTTAATTTTAAATTAGTATGAAGACACAGAGAATAGGTATTACATTTTCGTCGTTTGACTTATTACATGCAGGTCACATCAAAATGCTTGAAGAAGCTAAAACCGTATGTGACTATTTAATCGTAGGACTTCAGATTGACCCGTCCCACGACCGTCCCACTAAAAATAAGCCAAGCCAGACTATTGTTGAACGATATATTCAACTGAAGGCAGTGAATGCTGTGGATGAGATTATTCCTTACTACACAGAGGAAGACCTTTTGGATATTCTTAAATCATTTGTGATTGACGTAAGAATCATTGGAGATGATTATATGGACAAAGACTTTACAGGTAAAAAATACTGTGAAGAAAAAGGGATTGAGCTATTTTTCAATAAAAGAGACCATCGGTTTTCCACCAGTGATCTGAGAAGAAGAATCTATGAAGCTGAAAAAGAAAAATACGCAAAAGCAGAACCTGTAAAATAACAGAAATAAAAAATCCCGAAAGTTACTTTCGGGATTTTTGTTATGTTACATCGGGCCGCCTTGTTCTTCGTCGCCTTTTGTATTGGAATTAATATCTTTTTTAATTTTAGGTTTGGCATCAATCTTCTCACCTTGCTTGAACTTATACGTGAAAGATAAAGCAAATTGTCTTGGCTGCCATTGCATTTCCATTTCTCGGGTAAACTGAGCATTATCAGAGAAGTTTTTCATTTTTCTGGTATTAAAGATGTCTCTGATGTTGAATCCTATAATTCCGTTTCCTTTCCAAATGGTCTGGCTCGCGCCAAAATCTATACCATACATTGCCTTTCTGTTGTTCATTGCTGTTTTCTCAGCAGCTCTGTAGAAACTTTGAATTTGAAGGCTTAAGTTTTTTGTCGGTTTAAATGTATTGTTAAAACGTATTCTGTATGAGAACCCTGAACCTGAAAAATCATTTAAGGTTTTTGGATTGTCAGGGAATAAGTTATAGCTTCCTGTATTTTTATATCCGTAAAGGTCAGCAGAAAGCATTATTTTCCACCAGCTGTAAGGATCGTAAGTTCCGTTCAGATCCAAACCATAATTGGTCTCCGTACCCACGTTAAAAGGAATGGTGTTTACAGCTCCGGTCTGATCTACATATTGATATCTGTTTTGCTCGTCTTCAGACTTTTTAAAATACAGAGTAGGATTGAACGTGATCTTTTTATTTGAAAGATTATATCCAAGTTCAAAAGAGTTTTCGTACGTTGGATTAAGATTCGGGTTTCCTCTGAAGTAGTTTCTGTCATCATCAAAAGACATAAAAGGGATCAGGGAGAAAGCTCTCGGACGGTTAATTCTTCTTGAATAATTTAACAGGATCTGATTGTTTTTTGCCAGATCATAACTTAAAAATACAGAAGGGAAGAACTTAGTATAGTTTTTATTAACTTCCGGAGTATTTGCCGGGTTTCCGTTTACATCAAAATTTTGAAAATTAACGTCAATTTTTGAAGTCTCACTTCTTAATCCTAACTGATACGCAAATTTTTCTCCAATCTTACTTTTAAACTGTGCATAAACTCCCAAGATCTTTTCAGAATATACTGTATTACTTGTGAAATCGAACCTTGTAGTTGCGGGTTGCTCGTTCAAACTTTGATCTACAAAATAGTTATAAGTATTTCTGTTATAATCATAACGTGCTCCGGCTTCTAATTTAGATTTTTCACCTATTGGAAGTTCATAATCGATTTTTCCAATGAAGGTATCCGTTTTAGAATCTGTACTTACATTATTGGTGATATTACCGTTTGGCTGTACAATATTTTCAATAAATGTTCTTTGAACAATTTTATTAATTCCGTCTGTTTTGTTCGTCTGGTAACTTGCAGATGCGGATAATAACTGGCCATTATCTCCAATTTTCTGATCAAGTCCAAGATCAAACTGGGTTGCCAGGTTTGTGTTATTTCCGTAGCTGTTTCTTTCCCTTAAAACATTGCTTACACCAGAAGTAGGAGTCGTATACAGTCTTTCATTATAAGAATTAAGACCTGTCTGATCCGTATCAAAACTTCTGATCATTCCTGAGAAATTGATGGAAGTCTTATCGTTGAAGTCATGAGTAAAACCAGCAGTCACATTATAAGTGTTACTTTCTCTTGTCGTTTTACCATTTTGTTGAGAATACTGTGTAAAAGGGAATGCATCAGAAGCCAGGCTGCCAATATCATCCTTTCTGGTGGTCGTATTCTTCATGGTGCTTTCGTTCTTCTGATAACCACCGCCGCCATTTAAAAACCAGGTCCAGTTACCTTTTCTCCAGTTTAAGTTAGCGTTAAGATTGGTTCTTGGAAGATAGCCTAAAGTTCCGGTTACGCTACCATTGAATCCTATTTTTTTATCCTTTTTAAGAATGATATTCAGAATACCGGCAGTTCCACTTGCCTCAAATTTAGAAGAAGGGTTGGTGATTACCTCAATTCTTTCAATCTGATCCGCTGGAATACTCTGCAAAGCATTGGCTCCATCATCTATTCCAAGAAGGGAAGAGGGCTTTCCGTTGATAAGGAATTTTACATTGGAATTTCCTCTCATAGATACCGTTCCGTCTGTATCTACAGAAACTGAAGGAACATTGGTTAAAACATCCTGAAGGTTTCCTCCTTTACTCACGATATCCTGTGAAGGATCATATGTTTTCTTATCAAGCTCTACCTTATATGCTTTGGTTGCAGATGCGGTAATAACAACGCCCTGTATTTCCTTTGTTTTACCATCAACAGTAGAGGTGGATTCTGCTTCAATAGATAATGCTCCGATATTACCTGCTGTTGCAATCTTTTTGCTGACTACACTTTTTTTGTAATCAATGGCTTCTACTGTAATATCATAGTCTCCAGGCATAAGCTGAAGGGTATATTGCCCTTTTTCATCTGTCAGTACAGCATCACTTAAAGTTTTGTTGGCCTTATTGCTGAAAGTTACAGAAGCGTAAGGAACCGGTTGATTTTTTTTGTTGACAATGATTCCTGAAACTCCAGCTTTCTCCTGTGCAAAAGCCATTGCTGCTGCTGAAAGTACTAGTGTAAGTCCTAAAGCTTTTCTGGTGAAAATATTGACAATTTCTGTCTTATTCTTCATAGGTTATTTTTTTGTATAAGATCGTAAAGCATAACCCTTAATGTTTTGAGTCTCCATACCAAGTTGATCATCAAAACATTATGGTTGTTTATTGTTTTTCTAACTGTATAAATTTTTAGGTGCTTTCTAAGCCTATTTTATATTTTTTGAGTTGAGCCAGTCCTGATAAGCCTTGGCATTTACCGCATGTTCTTCAGCACTTGCAGTAAACTTATGGTATCCGAATCTTGCCGGATCAGCACACATAAATATATAATTGTTGTTTTCGGCATTTAAAACAGCATCTATTGAATTCTTATCCACTACACAGATCGGTCCCGGAGGAATACCTGCATTGGCATAAGTATTATAAGGTGATGGTGTAGACAAATGCTTATATAATACTCTTTTTATAGGTTCTTTAAAATTAGTCTGCTTGTTGATTGCATAAATTACCGTAGGATCGGACTGAAGTTTCATTCCTTTTCTGTAACGGTTTAAATATAATCCTGCAATGGTTTTCATTTCGTCCTTTTTCCCTCCCGATTCCTTATAAACAATAGAAGCCAGGGCATAAATCTGATCTCTTGTAAGACCGCACTGCTGTTCTTTGTTTTTTCTTTCACTGGTCCAGAAATCATGATATTGATTTTCGAACTTGGTAAAAAATTCTCTAGGACTCACTGTCCAGAAAAAATTATACGTATCAATGAAAAAATATTTTTTTAAATCTTCAACATTATTATAACCTTTTTCTTGTGCAACGGCATCAAGGTCATTGACAAAATGCAATGAATCAATTTCCGTTTTTTTAGTCACTTTACCAATCATCTGGTACATATCTCCAAAATCACCGATTCGGTAGGAATTGGCAGTCTGGTTACCTGCTTTGATCATATTGACTAGGTTCTTGTTGCCTGTTCCACTCTGGATATGGTAACGCCCTGCTTTAAAATTTGTATCAAGGCCTTTTTCCTTAGCTACAGCTTCAAAAGATTCCCTGTCTTTAATATAAGGAGCAACAGAATCGAGGATCTGTTTAAAACCTGCTCTATGAGGAATCAGAACGTAACCATCCTTTTCTACGTTGTTTCCTAAATATTTATTATAAAATCTCAAACCAAAAAATCCTGCCACTACAAAAACCAGCAGAATGACAATGAGAATTGCTTTTTTCATTCTTATCAATGTTGATTAAAAGTTTTTTGTTTTTAAAGAAGATCTGTCTTACCTCTAAAAACTTGCTTTGCAGGACCTTCCAGCCAAATATTCTGGAATGCATCACCGCTTTTTTCAGCATATACTTTAAGGTTTCCGCCTAAAGTTTTAACTTTTACAGAGGTTAGATTATGTTTTTGCAGAAAAGTTAAAGCAGAAGCTGTAACTCCTGTTCCGCAGCTGTAAGTTTCGTCCTCAACGCCTCGTTCATAGGTTCTTACGAAAATTTCATTATCTGAAATTTTTTCTACAAAGTTCACATTGATTCCTTTTTCTTTATATTTTTCAGAATTTCTGATGCCATATCCTTCATCATAAACGTGAAAATCTTTCAGGTTTTCTACATATTTTACATAATGGGGAGATCCGGTGTTCAGAACAAAATCATTTCCGTCATGGGAAACAGTATCCACGTTGATCATTTTTAATTTAATGATTCCGTTATGGATTTCAGCTTCATGTTCACCATCTGTAGCAATAAATTTGCATTTGTCTTCAAAAATGTCCAGGAAAAAAGCAAAGGCAACAAGACATCTTCCTCCGTTTCCACACATTGTGCTTTCACCGCCATCTGAATTGTAGTACACCATCTTGAAATCATATTGAGGATCGTTTTCCAATAAAATAAGACCGTCAGCACCTATTCCGAAACGTCTGTCACATAATTTTTCAATACTATCTTTATCTTTTGTAAATTGGAGATCACGGTTGTCTACCATTACAAAATCATTCCCTGTTCCCTGATATTTATAGAATTCCATATTTTTTGTTAAATAAAGAAGCAAAATTACTATATTTTAAATGAAAAACGAACAGTGTTAGCTGTTCGTTTCCTTATTTATAATCGTTTTATCTAAAGCCGCCTCCGCCGCTCTGCTGTCTGCTTGAACTGGTGCTTTGGCTGCCTGAGCTATTTCTGAATCCACCACCAGAAGATTCTGACCTGCTGCTTCCAGAATTTCTGAAACCGCTGTTATTCTGGTTGTTCTGATTGCTGCTGTTTTGATTTCTGAATCCACTGTTACTGTTGGAATTTCTGAAACCACTGTTGTTTTGATTTCCCTGATTGTTCTGATAACCATTATTCTGGTTTCTGAATCCGCTGTTGCTGTTGGAGTTTCTGTTATTATTGTATGAACCGTTGCTGTTCGTTGTACGCGTATTCTGGAATCCGTTCTCAGGTCTCGAAGAAGAGGAAGATCTTCTTTCTACATATACTTTTCTTCTGGAGTTATTGTAGCTATCATAGTAATAAGGAATACCATTATCATAGTAATAATTAACGTTGTTTCTATAATAATAGCCATCATTACCCCAATATCCACCACTTCCGTAATATCCTGATGGAGCATAGTAATATCCGTTGTTATAATACGGATCTCCATACCCGTAGCTTCCATTGCTTCCGTATCCGTCGGTATATGCTAAACAAGAAGTTAAACTGGTAATAGCAAAAATACTGAATGCTATTTTAAATAAATTTTTCATGACTTTATTGTACTTTTTTTTCTTTAAAACTTTTTTTCCAACTGACGTATCCTAAGATCGCCATTATAGTAAATACCAAATATTGAACCGAAGTGATTCCAAGTCCCTTAAAAATCATCATAGGAATGCAAATAAGATCCCCGATAATCCAGAAAATCCAGCTCTCAATGCGCTGTTTGGCCATAAACCACATTCCTACCAAAAATATTGAGGTTGTGAAAACATCCATCCAGTTTGCCCAGTCCAGGTGATACAATCCGAAGCTGGTTCCTTCCATCGAAAATTGATTATCAATATAAGGTTTGTAATAGTAAATAAGGGTCACAAGTGCCAGACTCAGTATAAAAAGGAAGCTGGCATAGAGCCATTCCTTTGTGAGGGCCCAGGTGACATCAACATGAATATGATCTTTTGAATTTCTGGCCCATAAAATCCATCCATAGATACTCATTACGGTATAATAAACGTTGATCAGGCAGTCTCCAAGCAGACCGAAATTGAAAAGAATATAAACATAGATCAGCGTAGAAATAATGCCGGTGGGGTATACCCAGATATTTTTTTTAATCGAAAAATACACACTCAGAGTTCCTAAGACGGCCCCCGAAGTTTCCAGCATAATCTGTAAAGTATCATAACCTTCATAAGGCTTTATGAAAAGATCATATAAATTCATGGTATCAAAAATAAAGAAATTTTGCTTTTTTTTAGAAGTTCCTTACAGGTTATCAAATATAATGACGTCCCGTAGAGTTTCCTGACTTGTGAAAATTCAATGGGGAAGTGATGATTACTCAGAATTTCTGTTTATTTCGGATGGTAAAATAGTTGTAAGATAATAATGACATTACCAACGTTTTCAAACTATAGTCATCATGATATATCTCTACATTCTTTTTTTTTGTAAGAATGCAGACTACGGCATATTTGTATTATGACTGACTTCTGGTTCTGTGGTTCAGAATCAGAACGGGAAAACTTCATGTTGGGGAAATACTATGAATAAGGTGCTGGTCAGGTTTTTAAAGTCTTTAATGTAAAATAAATGATGAAATTTTAACGATTAACGTGAGAGTTTCTAAATTTTTTATATTTTCGTAAATCCTTAATAAATAAAAAAACATGTCGAAAATTTGGGTTAAAAAGCCACTAAGTGCCTATGAGGCAGATATGAAGAAAAGTGAGCTGAAAAAAGTCCTTGGAAAATGGAGTTTAACAGCAATTGGAGTAGGTGCTATCATCGGTGGTGGAATCTTTGTTCTTACCGGAACAGGAGCCTATTATCATGCAGGGCCAGCACTTGCAATTTCCTTTATCATTGCAGGGATCGCCTGCGTTTTTGCTGCATTATGTTATGCAGAGTTTGCCTCCATTATTCCTGTAGAAGGTTCAGCATATGCTTATGCCTATGGAACGGTAGGAGAAATTTTTGCATGGGCCATGGGGTGGTGTCTCATCCTCGAGTATGCCATGGCGAGTATGGCGGTTTCCGTGAGTTGGTCCGGATATTTTAACAAATTTTTGAAGATTTTTAATATTCATTTGCCTGCCTATCTGACATCAGATCCGGCAAGTTATACTGGAGAGGGTTTTTCCATGAACCTGCCTGCATTTATTCTTGTTCTTTTAATTACTGCATTATTGGTAAAGGGAACTAAAGAAGCTGCAGGAGCAAATAACCTGATCGTTTTAATGAAAACTTCTGCTGTTATCTTTGTAATTATTGCAGGAGTATATATTATTTTCTCTAATACTGATCTTTATAACGCTGTAGACGGAGTTAAAAACTGGAAGCCTTTTATTCCGGATCAGGTTCAGATTAAAAATTCTGAAGGTGATCTGGTTTCTGCTTATGGTATTAAAGGAATTATTTCCGGAGCGGCAGCTATTTTCTTTGCTTATATTGGTTTTGATGCTGTTTCTACGCAGGCTGGGGAAGCTATTAATCCTAAGAAAGATGTGCCTTTCGCAATTATTGCTTCATTATTGGTTTGTACAGCTTTATATATTTGTGTATCTCTTGTATTAACAGGGATGATGCATTATACAGACTTTAACCCGGAAGGGAAGTACCCTGATGCTATTAAAGCTCCTGTTGCTTATGCTTTTGAAATTGCAGGAAAACACTGGGCTAGTAATATCGTAACCATTGCTGCTACTGTAGGATTAATTTCTGTAGTAATGGTAATGATGATGGGACAGTCCAGAATCTTCATCGGAATGGCAAAAGACGGATTGATTCCTAAATTCTTCGGTGATCTTCATCCAAAAACAAAAACACCTTATAAAGGGATTCTTTTGTTAGGAATTGTTGTAGCATTGATCGCAGCCTTTACCCCAATTTCAACATTGGCAGATATGACAAGTTTCGGAACCCTGTTTGCCTTTACTCTGGTTTGTATTGCAGTTTGGGTAATGAGAAAAAAAGAACCTAATTTGATCAGACCTTTCAAAGTTCCGGCTTACAAAATTGTTGTTGCACTGGGAGTATTTATCAATATTTATTTGATATTTAACTTAAGTGCTCATGCATTGGAGCTTTCGGCTGTGTGGTTGTTCTTAGGTGGTTTAGTATATTTCCTTTATGGGAAATCAAACAGTAAATTGAACAATCCTGAAAAATATCAGAACCAAGATTAATCATCATATTAAACCGCTTCGGCGGTTTTTTTTATCTCAATACTATCATATGAAAAAGATTTTTTCCATTTTATTTTTGTCCATAGGACTTACAGCATTTTCCCAGCAGGTGGAAAGCCTTGAAACAATTCTTAACGATAAGATCAGTATCAGAGCTCTTGAACTGTATAACAACAAGGTTTGGTATAGTGGTACGGATTCCAAATTCGGGTTTGTAGATCTTAAAGATTATAAAAACCAGAAACAGATCAAGCTATCTGAAGAGAAACTTCAATTCAGAACATTAGGGCAGAATAAAACTACTTTTTATGCAATCAATATTGAAAGTCCGGGACGTTTCTTTGCCATCGATAAGAAAACGCTGAAATCAGAGGTTGTTTTTAAAGATACTGCAAAAACCGCTTTTTATGACGCTTTACATTTTGTCAATGATAAGCTGGCTTATACTTTTAGTGACGCAGATAAAGATCAGATGCTGAAGCTGGCTGTGTACAAAGAAGGGAAATGGAGTATGTTTAAGAATAATTTGAAATTAAATGAGGGTGAAGCAGCTTTTGCTGCCAGTAATACCAATATCTCATCATCCAAAAAATATTTGTGGATTGCAACAGGAGGAAAAGCTTCAAGAATCTTAAGAATGAATCTGAAAGATAAAAAGTTTGGAATTTTCAATACACCATTTGTACAGGGAGAATCTTCACAGGGAATGTATTCTATCGATTTTTTTGAAGATAAGTTTGGGATTGCCGTTGGGGGAGATTATACCAAGCAGGATGCCAATGTTAACAATATTGCCACCACTAATGATGGTGGAAAAACCTGGCAGATTCAGGCTTCAGGTCAGAACGCAGGATATACAACCTGTGTGAAAATAAAGCCGGGATCAAAAGGAAAAGAAATTATTGCAGTAGGAGACAAACATATCAGCTATTCCTCAGATTTTGGAAAAACATGGACTAAAGTCTCTGATGAAAAAGGCTTCTTTGTCTGCCAGTGGATTGATGCAGACAGAGTGGTTCTTGCAGGAAATAACAAAATTGCAGTCATGAAATTAAAATTTTAAATATAAGGTATAGAATTTATCACTATTTATTAAAAGCCTGATCATAAGTATTTAGACTCATTATAAAATAGAACCTAATATAATTCATAGGTTAAAATTCATAACTAATGGTTAATTTTGTAGAGTGGAATTTTAATTATGTTAAATTTCATACCCTTATAAAATTTTAATTTTCAAAATGAACTCTTTAATAGATAAGTATAATATTCCCGGACCGCGTTACACTTCTTATCCTACCGTTCCATATTGGGATGAATCAACATTTTCACCGGAACATTGGAAGGAAACTGTAATAAGATCTTTTCATGAGAGCAATGCAGAGGAGGGGATTTCTATTTATATCCATTTGCCTTTCTGTGAGGCATTGTGTACATTCTGTGCATGCCATAAGCGTATTACGAAACAGCACAGTGTTGAAGTTCCTTATCTGGAAAGTGTTTTAAAAGAATGGAAACTGTATCTTGATCTTTTCAACGAAAGACCTAAGCTGAAAGAATTACACCTTGGTGGTGGTACCCCTACGTTTTTCTCTCCTGAGAATTTGAGAACATTGTTGGAGGGTATTTTTTCATCGGTTGATATTGCAGAACATCCGGAATTTTCTTTTGAAGGGCACCCAAATAATACGACGAAAGAGCATCTTCAGACTTTGTATGATCTTGGTTTCAGAAGAGTAAGCTTTGGAGTTCAGGATTATGATCCTAAAGTACAGAAAGCGATCAACAGAATCCAGCCTTTTGAAAATGTAAAAAATGTTACAGAATGGGCTAAGGAAATCGGCTATAGAGGAATCAGCCATGATCTGGTTTTCGGATTGCCACACCAGAATTGGGAAGCAATGGAACACACGATCAGAAAGACAATGGAGCTGAAGCCGGATAGACTAGCATTTTATTCTTATGCACATGTTCCATGGGTGAAAGGGGTAGGACAGAGAGGATTTGACGAAAATGATCTTCCGAGTGGAGAAGAAAAACGCCGTTTGTATGAAGATGGTAAAAAACTTCTTCAGGATTTAGGATATATTGAGGTAGGGATGGATCACTTCTCTCTTGAGCACGACGATCTGTATCAGTCTTTAATTCATAAAAAACTTCACAGAAATTTCATGGGCTATACTTCAAGTAATACCCAGCTGATGGTAGGACTTGGTATGTCTGCGATATCAGATTCATGGTATGCTTTTGCCCAGAATGTAAAAACGGTTGAAGAATATCAGAAAATGGTTGAAGAAGGTAAAATTCCTGTAGTAAAAGGACACGTTCTGAGCGATGAGGATCTTACGGTAAGAAGACATATTCTGAATCTGATGTGTCAGCTTGAAACCACTTTTGATATAAACAATTCTTTCCCTGAGCTTGATAATGCACTGGAAATGCTGAAAGAAATGGAAAATGACGGTTTGGTTGAAATCAACGGAACTGAAGTTAAAATCACAGAAGCTGGTAGAGCATTCACAAGAAATGTAGCAATGGTTTTTGACCTTAGAATGATGAGAAATAAACCTGAAACAAGGATTTTCTCCATGACAATATAAATAAAAGCGGTTCAGTTCTGAACCGCTTTTTTATTGACCTGTAGACTTATTTTGAACTTGTTTAAACTTTTTTGAAACATTAAGATTGCATTAAGGTATTTAGAGTATTAAAATGAGCTTCGCTTTAAGCTTAAAAATCAGAATGCTTTATTTTAACTTAACTATGCTTTAATGCTTAAATCCTTCTTAATAGTAAGAAATTTCCAATGTTTTTTGCTTAGTGAAGCGCCTTTGCGATCCTTTTTTACAGAATTTAAAAACCTTTACGTTTCGTATGCGTTTAAAACCAGCTATTACTATTTGATAATCAATTTCTGACTATATGATTTCAGTTCCCCGGATTTCAGATTGATATAGTACACTCCCGAAGGAATTCCTGATATATCAATGCCTTTACCATTAGAGATCTGATCCGTTTTCATAACTTTTCTTCCTTCTGCACTGATGATTTCCAATGCGGTTTTTTTATCTTTAACCCCATCAATGAAAACTTCTTTGGAAGCAGGATTTGGATAAATTTTTATTGTTCCTAAAGTATTTTCCTGGGTTCCTAGAGTTCCTGTGGATATTTTAAAAATTTTTCCACTGTTTACGGCTGCTACGTATAATCCTTTTTGATAATCTTCTCCGAAAGTAGAAAAATTATTTCCTGAATAAGGAGTAGTCCATGTGATGGCATTATTGCTGTCCAGAATTCCGATCTGGGTAGAACAATAATCTGCAAAAAAGTATTTTCCCTGAAGTGACGGATACTGAGTTCCTCTGTACACATATCCACCCGTGATGGAACATTTCCCTCCGGAATGGTCGTATACAGCGACAGGAAAGGTCATGGTAGACTGCGCAGCGCATCCTGCCGGATTGTATATATTATTACCTTCATAACAGCGCCAGCCATAGTTTAAACCAGCCTGCGTAATGGGCATTTTATTGATTTCTTCTATTGCTCCCTGTCCAACATCAGCTATCATCGCATTGCCTGTCGTCAGATCAAAAGAAAATTTCCAGGCATTTCTAAGCCCGTAAGCCCATATTTCGTCTGCACCATCCACTCCGGCTCCTGCAAAAGGATTATCAGGCGGAATATTATAAGGGCCTGTAGCGTCTACGTCTATTCTCAGCATTTTACCCAGTAAGGAGTTTTTGTTTTGAGCATTATTATTCGGGTCGCCACCGCTGCCTCCGTCTCCGGTGATGATCCAGAGTTTTCCGTCAGGGGCAAAATGAATGCTTCCTCCATTGTGATTGTCGAATGGTTTGGGAATATTCAGCAGTATTTTTTCTGAAGCAGGATCAGCTACATCCAGATTTGTTGAACTTACGCTGTATCTGGCCACAATAATATTCCCTGCAGGATTATTATAATACACAAAAAAATACCCGTTAGCAGAGTATTGAGGATGGAATGCAAGGCCAAGAAGACCTCTTTCGCCGCCAAAAATAATTTTCGATCCGATATTCAGAAAATGAGTTGGGTTAATTGTCCCGTTGGGTTGAATAATTTTAATGATGCCATCCTGTTGAACAACAAAAAGACGGCTGTCATTGGCGTTCGTAATCTCTACAGGGCTGGTAAGTCCTGTGACAAATTCTTCCAAATTAATACTTTGAGAATTAACAATTAAGGAAGAAAAAATACTGATGCAAAAAAGTAATTTTTTCATAATATTTTGAGAGTTAGTGTGTTGGAAAAGTAAATGAAAATTTTATACCAATCAGTTTTGAAGACTTCATTATGATAGTATGAAAAAATTGTTAAATCTTAAATAGAAATCACAACACCAATATATCTGGAAATAAACCATTTCTGTTGTTAAAAATTCATAAAATACAAGAAAATCATTATATTTGCCGACTTAATTTAACGTAGTTATAACAAAATGCAAGGAAAAGGACTTATTACAATTGTCGCTATTGTACTAGGGTTGATTTGCTTAAACGAGCTATTACCAACATGGTACACCAGCAAAATTGAAAAGCAGGCGACTGCTATTGCAGGAGACAATCCGGAGAAGTATCAAAAAGAAATCGCAAGACTTTCTAAGGATACTTTGAATTTAGGATTCACAAAACTTTATTACACTAAAGCCAAAGACAAGGAAATGAAACTTGGTCTTGACTTGAAAGGTGGGATCAACGTTCTTTTGGAAATCAACCAAAGAGATCTTGTAAATGATTTAACCAATTATTCTACAAATCCTGTTCTTATCGAGGCTTTAAACAAAACTGATGAAGCACAGAAGAATTCTACTAAACCTTACATCGACAACTTCTTCGAGCAGTTCGATGTAATTAACAAAGCTAAAGGGGCAAACCTTAAGTTGGCAGATCCGGAAATTTTCGGAAATACAACCCTTACTGAGGTGAAGTACAACACTCCTGATGAGCAGGTGAAAAGCATTGTTAAAAGAAAAATCGATGCATCTGTAGGAACAGCTTTCGAGGTAATCAGAACGAGAATTGACAAGCTTGGAGCCATCCAGCCAAATGTTCAGAGAGTACCTGGTACCGCTAGAATTTCCGTGGAAATGCCTGGTATGAAGGACATCGATAAAGTGAAGAAAATGCTTCAGACTTCTGCAAAACTTCAGTTCTGGGAAGTACAGCAGGTTCCTGAAATTGCGCCTTATTTCCAGACTTTGACAACTATGGTTGCTACAAAAGGAGATTCTATGGGAGTGGCAAAGAATGTGAACTTCATGAGCCTTTTACAGCTTGACAAATTAAGAACAAATGGTGTTGCTAACGTAAAACTATCTGATACTGCAGTTGTAAACAAAATCTTAAACAGCAAAGTAGGTCAGTCTTTACGTCCGTCTAACATTAAATATACACAGTTCATGTGGGGTTACAAACCTGAAGCTACAGATAGCGAAAGCTTGGTATTGTATGCGATCAGAGGTAACATCAACCAGAAAGCTCCGGTAGACGGTGCTGTTGAAACTGCAAATATCAGCTACGATGAACTAAGCAGAGTAGTGGTAGATATGCAGATGGACTCTAAAGGAGCAAAAGAGTGGAAAACATTAACTGAGAAAAATGTTGGAAAACCGGTTGCAGTAACTCTTGATAACAGAGTATACACAGCCCCTAACGTTGTAGGTGCTATCCCTAACGGTAGAACTCAGATCTCTGGTAACTTCTCTCAGGAAGAAGCTAAAGAACTGGTAGACGTGTTAGGTGCTGGTAAATTGCCTGCAGGTGCAAAAGTAGTTCAGGCTACCGTTGTAGGTCCATCTTTAGGACAAGAGGCTATTGATTCTGGTTTAATGTCGTTTATCATTGCATTCGCTATTATCATTGTTTATATCATTTTCTACTACGGTGGGGCTGGTGTATATGCGGTAATTGCAATGGTGATCAACTTATTCTATATTTTCGGTATTATGGATTCGGGTGACTTTACCCTTACGCTTCCAGGTATCGCGGGTATCGTTCTTACGATGGCAGTAGCGGTTGATACGAACGTTATCATTTATGAAAGAACTAAAGAAGAATTATTCGCTGGGAAAAGTATTCTTGAAGCTTACAAAGATGGTTTCAAACATGCATTAAATGCGATTATTGATGGTCACACCACGACTTTCCTAACGGCAGTTGTATTGTTCTTCTTCGGAACAGGACCTATTAAAGGTTTTGCATTGACGTTGATGATCGGTATTTTAATGACATTATTCACGTCTGTATTGCTTTCAAGAGTAATGATCTTCTCAAGATTAAATAAAGGAAAAGGACTTTCTGTCTGGACCCCGGCTACGAAAAATCTGTTCAGAAATACCTGGATCGATTTCATCGGAAAGAGAAAATATGCTTACATCGTTTCTGCTGTTCTTACAGTTATTTGTGTGATTTCCATCGCAACGCACGGTTTCAAATACGGTATCGACTTTACCGGTGGTAGAAACTATGTTGTAAGATTTGATAAAGACGTAAAAGCTGAAGATGTTGAAGAAAAATTAGTAGCACTATTCAAAACTGAAGATGGTAAAAACTCTTCTGTGGAAGCTAAAACTTTCGGAAACAACAAACAATTAAAGATTTCTACAGATTATCTTATCGAGGATGAATCTTTAAAGGCTGACCAGATTATCGAACAGAAATTATTTGAAGGTTTAAAATCAAATTTACCGGCAGGAACTACATTGAAAGATTTCAAATCTGCTGATAAAGACCACGCAGGAATTATTTCTTCTGAGAAAGTAGGACCTTCTGTTGCTGATGATATCCAGACTCACGGTATCTATGCTGTATTAGCTGCTTTAGCAATGATCTTCATTTATATCCTGGTAAGATTTAGAAAATGGCAGTTCTCTCTTGGAGCGGTTGCTGCTCTATTCCACGATGCGGTAATTATTTTAGGAGCATATTCATTGCTTCACAAATATATGCCGTTCAACATGGAGATCAATCAGGATTTCATCGCGGCGATCCTTACAGTATTGGGTTATTCAATCAACGATACCGTAATTATCTTCGACAGAATTAGAGAATACCTGAGAGAGAAAAAATCTTTAACATTAGCAGGTCTGTTTGATGACTCTATTTCAAGTACATTGGGTAGAACATTTAACACCTCATTCACTACGATTTTGGTGATCCTTGCGATCTTTATCTTCGGAGGTGATAACTTAAGAGGATTCATGTTTGCCATGTTAATCGGTATTGGATTCGGTACTTACTCATCCATCTTTATTGCGTCTGCAATTGCTTACGACTTCCTTAAAACAGGAAAAGAAGAAGAGGTACATGGGAAATCCACTTCTTCAAAAGAAGAACTTGCTTCAAAGTAATACAAACTACAATAAATTAGTAAAGGCCGTTTCGAAAGAAACGGCCTTTTTTTAAGGTCAAAGTCAAAAAAATCACGATCAGCTATTTATGATCCTATTGGCTTTACATTTTTTTAGTATTCATATTAACTATTCATAATTTAGAATCATTATTTTTCAGATTTGATTAATTTTGCACCATCATGGAAAATTCAAAGAAAAAAGCGGCTATAGGCTTCATATTTATTACTTTACTGATCGATATTACGGGATGGGGGATCATCATTCCCGTTGTTCCGAAATTAATTGAGGAACTTATTCACGCAGATATTAGTGAAGCTGCAAAGTATGGCGGCTGGCTGGGATTTGCCTATGCATTTACACAATTTATATTTTCTCCTTTAGTAGGAAATCTTAGTGATAAATACGGAAGAAGACCCGTTATTCTGATTTCCCTTTTCGGATTTGCAGTAGATTATATTTTCCTTGCCCTGGCTCCAACCATCTGGTGGTTGTTTTTGGGAAGGATCATTGCAGGGATTACAGGAGCAAGTGTCACCACGGCCAGTGCTTATATTGCTGATATTTCCACTGATGAAGACCGGGCTAAGAATTTTGGTTTGATAGGGGCTGCTTTTGGACTTGGATTTATCATTGGACCGGTTCTGGGCGGAGTTCTTGGACATTATGGAGCGAGAGTTCCTTTCTATGCTGCTGCAGGCTTGTGTTTGCTGAATTTCCTTTACGGATACTTTATCCTTCCTGAAAGTTTGGATAAAGATAAAAGAAGAGAATTCGACTGGAAACGTGCCAATCCTATTGGTTCATTTAAATTTTTAGGTAAGCATCCTGAAATTTCCGGCTTGATTGTTTCGTTGATATTAATCTACATTGCAGGTCATGCTGTACAGAGTAACTGGAGTTTCTTTACGATGTATAAATTCAGCTGGACAGAAAGAATGGTGGGCATCTCATTAGGAGTAGTAGGTTTGCTGGTAGGTCTTGTACAGGGCGGACTTATCAGATATACGACACCAAGATTGGGTGAGCAAAAAAGTATTTATTACGGACTGGCTTTCTATGCAGTTGGAATGCTCTTGTTTGCTTTCGCTTCAGAAGGCTGGATGATGTTTGTATTTTTGGTGCCATACTGTTTAGGAGGAATCTGCGGACCCGCTTTACAATCTGTCATTACGAAAAGTGTACCTTCCAATGAACAGGGAGAACTTCAGGGAGCATTAACGAGTTTAATGAGTGCCACATCCATTATCGGTCCTCCTATGATGACCAATTTGTTTTACTATTTTACCCATGATGAAGCACCGTTCAAATTTTCCGGTGCACCTTTCTTCTTGGCTTTTATTTTAATGGCGATCAGTGTGGTAATTACGTATTCGGCTTTTCAGAAAAAAAATAAAAATTTAGTTGATCTAACCTCGGAAAAAGATTTTCATAAGCCATAGATTTGTTCTATTGATGAGATATAGGCGGTTTTAGGTTACATCTTTCAATAATTTTACAGGAGTAAAATCGCTTTACTCATTTTTGAAACAGAAAAAACCAAATTATGAATACATCAGATCTGGAAAAGTATTTTGAACGGATTCATTTCTCCGGAACTCCGGAATTGAGTATGGAAACATTGAAAAGAATACATCAGCTCCATCCCAAATATATTCCCTTTGAGAATATTGATTCTTATACTGGAACTGTTCCTTCTTTGCAGTTAGATGATATTTTCAGAAAACTGGTTATGGAATCCAGAGGTGGATATTGCTATGAACAAAATCTGCTTTTAAGTGAAGTTTTAAAAACAGTAGGATTCAATGTAAAGCTTCAGCTTGGAAGGGTAGTGTGGGGAAGACAGGAAGACAGTAGTGCTGCACAGACTCATCTTTTACTTATTGTTGATTTTGAAGGAAAACAGTATGTGGTAGATTGCGGATTCGGAACAGCTACCCTTACTTCACCCATACTTTTAAACGAAGAAGATCAGCAGCAGACACCCAACGGAATATTTAAAGTTTCCCATAAAGAAGAAACCTACACACTTTGGATGTGGAAGGAGCAATGGCTTCCGGTGTACCGATTTATTCCTGAGCATGTAGAACCCATTGATCTGGATATTTCCAACTGGTATCTGTCTACCCATCCGGATTCCCATTTTAAGAACAGACTGATTCTTTCAAAAGTAGATGAGAATGCCCGCTATACCTACACAGATCATATACTGAATATACGCTCCGCTGATGGTGAAAAAGAATCTATAACAATAGAAAACGATGTACAGCTCTATGAAATACTGATTAATACCTTTGGACTTAAAGAGAATGCAATAGATGCATTGAAGTCGAAAGTCAGAATCTGGTAGAACTTATCAATACAATAAACGGGAAGCTCAGCGAGCTTCCCGTTTTGATTAAATCTGATTTTTATGAAAATTATGGATAAAGTGATTTTGTCCCGTTACTTACAATATTACTGCCCAATCCGGAGAATGATACGGAAAAATTAGTAGAATTAAAGCTCAAAGAACCTGTAGGGGTACAAAGTCCCAGGGCATAACGACACTGACCGTAGGATCCGGTTCTTTTTGTGATCTTGCTTTCGCTTTTTGCTTTTCCTAAACTGATATATCCCCAGTCGCTTACATCTGCATTGGAAACGGTAGACCCGGAATAATAAATCGTAATCTGATATCCGGCTTCACCTCGCTTTGAACCCCATAGCCAGTTAGCTGTCCACCATTGTTTATACCATTTAGAAGCTACTTTAGAAGCTTCGTCAGATGCTTCTGAATGTCCACGGGTGTCCATCATCACAAGACCTCCGAAGATATTGTCCCAGATAATTCCTGAATCACCATAAAAACACAATGTCGTAAATTTTCCGCTTTTGCCATTCCATGTTACTTCCATAACCTGGGTACCCGGTTTTAGTTCTTCGGTGATGGCTTCTTTTAATCCTTGTTGTGCAGTTGTCAGATCCTCGCCATGATACAAATCTCCAACTTTTCCGATTTTTACCGTTGACGGATCCATAATATTTCCGGAAGCAATGAACTGATTTTTATCTGTAATCAGCTTTTTGGAAAGCTCTGCTCCCTGTTGGGTCGAAATTTTTCCCAATACAGTCACTCCAACAATCTGTAAATCATTTTTCAGATAAGTTTCAAGATTTTTACCCGATTCATTCAGTTGAATTTGTACTGCTTCAGGAACAGATTGAGAAGAAGAAGGAGTGATCTCTTTTTTCAGATCATCTACAGTTACCTTAGCCTGAATTGTTTCCTGCTGGTTCATTTCGTTGTTTTCATTCTGGCAGCTGTGCAGTGCCAATACCGACAACACGGCAAAAACTTTGAAAGTAGTCACTAGTTTTTTCATAATTGATATTTGTTTGGTTGTGTATTATAAATATACATAATTGTTGCGTAATTCTCATTATTTTGAATTAAATATTTGTTAATTAATAGGTGAGGTGTGAGGTCGCAGATGTCCGGTAGCAAGGATTTTAAGTTTGAGAATGGGAGGGTTTGAGGGTTTAAAGTTCAATGTTTAAGGTTTAAAGTTGTGGTTAAACAGCAACAAAAAGAACCAGTAACAAAAAAACTAAACCCCGAAACTAAAAAATGAGCAGCGGCAACAAAATAACCCTGCAACCCGTCACTCGTAAGATGCAGCCGCCAACTTTAAACTTTAAACCTTGAATCTTGAACTTCATTATAAAATCTTAAAATTTGTTTAAATTTTTAGTTTACAGTCTATAAATGCAATAATCTTTTGTAATTTTACACCATGGAATTAAGCATTGGAGAAATGGCACTCATTGCCATTGCAATCGTTGTATTATTCGGTCCGGATAAGCTGCCCCAGATTGCGCGTGACTTAGGTGCAGGCGTTAGAAAAATGCGTGGAGCAGTGGAAGACATTAAAACTGAAATCATGAAAGAAACAGACAATCCTGTTTCTGAAATCAAACGTGAGATTGAGAAGGTAAAAGATGCTGCAAAGGATTTCAACCCGATGAATGATATCCAGAAAGATATTCTGACGGAACCTTCTTCAGTGGCTTCTAATGAGCCTCAAAAACCGAAGCCTGCAGATGATGAGACTTACGAAGGACCTGTAAGCAGATAACCATGGAGGAAATCATTCAGGAAGATAAAAAGGTATTTCTTTACCTTAATAATTTGGGGAATTCATCTTTTGACCAGTTTTGGATGCTGATTTCCAGTACCTGGATCTGGGTGCCTCTTTATATTATATTTCTTTATTTTTTATACAAAAACCATAAACTAAGATCATTAGTTTTTATCCTTATATTTCTGGCTATTGGAGCAACGGTTTCTGATCAGTTGGCCAGTGTCTTCAAATATGGTGTGGCGAGGTTAAGACCTTGTCATGATCCTACTCTGGAGCATCACATGAGAATTGTGAAATGCGGCGGACAGTTTGGTTTTTATTCTGCGCATGCTTCCAATACATTCTTTTTGGCATCCTTTTTAAGTATTTTATTAAAAAATAAGCTTAAATGGTTTCCATATGCTATATTTGTGTGGGCTATAGTGGTTTCCTACAGCCGAATATATTTAGGAGTGCATTTCCCGATAGATATTTTGGTGGGGGCGTTTGTTGGATCTTTATTGGGAGTGATATTTGGTGCACTCGCCAAAAAAGTGATCAACAAACAAACTATAAATTCATGAAAAAAACTTTACTGGTAGTAACTTCCCTCTGTTTTTCCCTTAATTTCTATGCCCAGGATAAAAAACTGGCTGAAGAATGTTTTAGCAAAGCTGATTATAAATGTGCAGAAGAGCAATATTTAAAACTGGCAGAAAAAGAACAGATCCAAAAATTTCAGTCGGAATATTACGATTATCTCGGAACATCTCAGAGAAGGCTTGGAAAAACTACTCAGGCTTTTAAATCCTACGATTCCGCTCTGAAAGCAAACCCCTTGTCGGTTTCTGTATACGTCAACCTTTCATCCCTTTACAGTCAGAAAGGAAATAAGGTAAAAGCTTTGGAATATATAGAAAAAGGACTTCAGGTGAATGCCGAAACTCCGGATCTCTATCTTACACGATCCAAAATTTACGACAGTCAGGGAAAAAAAGAGCTTGCCATTAAGGACCTTAACCAGATTCTGACTTTTGCTCCTGATAATCTTTTTGCAAAGACAGGATTAGCCAATCTGAAAAAAAATAATGGTGACCTGGACGGAGCTTTAAAAGATTATAATAAACTTCTCGCTGAAAAACCGGAATCACTGCTTTATAATGGCAGAGCAGATGTCTATTTTAAAATGAAAAAATATAAGGAAGCACTGGTAGACGCCAACAAAGCAATTTCTATAGACCCGAAATTTGCCCAGTCTTATGTGAGCAAAGCTATGATTCTTATGGACACCTCCAAAATTAAAGAAGCTTGTGAAAATCTGGATAAAGCAGTTGCTTTAGGCTATGAAAAAGCAGTCCTGACGGATTCTTATACTAAATGTGCAAAAAAATAAATGAAGAAATATTTTATCCAAATCATTTGAATACATCCATACTAAAAAAGAATAAAGAGATAGAAAGATGTTGAATATTGTTCTTGTAGAGCCTGAAATACCCAATAACACAGGAAATATAGGCAGATTATGTGTAGGAACCGAAAGCAGATTACACCTGATCCATCCGCTTGGATTTGTAATTAATGATAAAAATCTGAAACGTTCCGGACTGGATTACTGGGTACATCTCGATGTTTCTGAATATGCAGATATTGAAGAGTGGATACAGCAGATCCCTGATAAGTCCCGTGTTTTTTTAATGAGTTCACATGCCGAAAAATCATATCTTGAAACTGATTTTCAGGACGGAGACTGGTTGGTTTTCGGAAAGGAGAGTGTAGGGTTAAGTAAAGAGGTTTTAGACCGTTTTGAAAATCATCTGACCATTCCCATGTCGAAACTGATCAGGAGCTTTAATATTGCCAATTCCGTTGCTTTTGTAGTGGGTGAAGCGAAGAGGCAGATCAGTCTGAAATAAAAAAGAGGTTGTTTCAAAATGTCATTCTGAATACAGACTGAAAGTCTGCGAACACAGTTCAGAAATATAATGAAGAATCTCATACTTCTGTTTATCAATGAGATTCTTCATTCGTCAGAATGACAAAAGCCAATTATTTGACTTTTGAGATAATACCTTTTTGTTTTAATCGTTATGATAAGGTTTTCCCTGCAGAATCTGATCAGCGCGGTAAAGCTGTTCCACAATAAACAGACGGATCATCTGATGGGTAAAAGTCATTTTGGATAAAGACATTTTTTCATTAGCTCTGCTGTATATTTCTTCCGCAAAGCCATAAGCTCCTCCAATCAGAATATGTACTTTCTTTACAGAAGAATTCATCCAGGTATCAATCTTTTGAGAAAATTCCCGGCTGGTAAACTGTTTCCCTTTTTCATCGAGAATGATTACAAGATCGTTTTTATCAATATGGTTTAAAAACAATTTGGCTTCTTCCTTTTTAAGAAGATCAGAGGATAGGTTTTTGGCATTTTTTACATCCGGAATTTCTGTGATTTCAAAATTCCAGTGTTTGGGTAAACGGTTGAGATAATAATTGATTAAAGAAGTAATTTCCTTATCATCCGTTTTACCGATACAAAGTAAGCTGATTCGCATTGTAAGAAGTTTCAGAGTGCAAAGATAGGGTTTCGCGGCTAATTTGTTGCTGGTTTTTTGGGTGCAATTTCGGGATTCAAGGTTGTTTGTTTTGGGTTTCGGGTTTCGGGTTGCAAGTTATAGTAGTTGCGGGTTACCTTAAACCTTAAACTCTAAAGCCCTCTCACTCTCAAACTCCCAAATTCCCTCCTAATCCATAAAACCTGCCACCTTCTACCTAACATCTGCCACCTATCTTTTCCCTATTTAATTTAATTCCCCTACCTTTGTATAAAGACAAACAGATCGATGAGTGTAAAGGTTCCTAAATTTATTTTAAAGATTCAAGACTTTTTTGACAGCATCCATATTCCTGTTTTGGGAATATCGCTTTGGCAGATGTTTCAGATCTATATCTCCGGGATTTTTAAAGGAAAAATAGGAAGAAAAGCGGCGGCTATTTCCTGGAGCTTTACGATAAGTCTGTTTCCGTTTATTCTGTTTTTGCTTTCTGTGTTGCCACATATGCCACTATATGATGAGCTTCAGTTTTATATTTTTGATGTACTGATGCATAATGTTTTCCCTTCAAACATGGAAGGAGATGTAAAAGGATATATCGTAAGCAATATTATTCCGAACATGAAAGGAATCAGTAACCTGACCATTCTTCTGGCTCTTGTTTTTGCTACGAACGGTACATTTTCCCTGATTAACGGGTTTAATGAAAATACAGATGAAAAATTAAGCGATGTAAAAGAGTTTATTCTCTCATTTTTTATCACGATAGGCTTTATTACCATCGTTTTTTTAACACTGTTCGGCGTGTATTATGCAGAGGTTGTAATGAAGCTTTTTACTCCGGCTTATGATGTAACCTGGCTGGTAGATAACCTTTCAAAAATTATCGGGTTTGTTTCTTTTCCGCTTTTTTATTTTATACTTCTGACCCTATTTTACTGGTTGGGAACGGTGAAGATTACAAGATTCCGCCAAGCGGTTCCGGGGGCTATTCTGACCACAGTACTCTTTGTGGTGACAACTTATATTTTTGCTATTTATGTAAAAGATATCGCACGGTACAATGTGCTTTACGGTTCCATTGGCAGTATGATTCTACTGATGGTTTGGGTGAATGTAAACGTATATCTTCTTTTATTCGGAAATGAACTGAATATGGCGATCCGAAAAGTCAGAATAGAAAAGCTGCTGTCTGATGAGATAAAGAAAGAAGCTTCAGAATATCATGCTCAGATCACTGAACCGGACTTTGATAGTGATGAGGAACACAAGAGAAAATTGGAGAACCGGAAGGCAGATTAATTCTCTTCCAGTTCAGGGTTTTCTTTTGAGCTTACACTAAGTATGGTAAATCCTGCAATTGCAGCGATGAAGGACGCAATCAGGATCGCAAACTTCGCTTCATCCTGTATATGAATTTCTCCCTTAAAAGAAAGCAATGCAATAAAAATAGACATGGTAAACCCGATTCCGGCCAGCAATCCTACACCAATCATCTGAAGCCAGTTGCTGTTTTGAGGTAGGGAACTGAGTTTTAATTTGATAGCAATCAATGAAAATAAGTTGATCCCGATCAGTTTACCTAATACCAATCCACAGATAATTCCCAGTCCTAATGTACTTGTAACTCCTGCCACCATTTCACTGGAAAAAGTGATGTTGGTATTCGTTAAAGCGAATATCGGCATGATCAGAAAACTTACCGGAATATGAAGCTGATGCTCCAGTTTTTCCAGCGGTGAAATTTCTACATTCGAAGCATTGGTAGGTATTGAAAAGGCAAGTAAAACACCTGCTATCGTAGCATGAATTCCGGAATGATGAAGGAAATACCATAAAAACAATCCCGGAATGATATAAAATACCGTTTTGGTAACTTTTAAGAAGTTTAAAACAAAAAGCAGGGCAGTTACCCCAAAAGATAACAGCAGATAGCTCCAGTGGATTTGTTCGGTATAGAAAATGGCAATTACTAAAATTGCTCCCAGATCATCTACAATAGCTAATGCAGCCAAAAATATCTTGATAGAATTAGGAATCTTTTTACCTAACATCGAAATGATAGCCAGAGAAAATGCAATATCTGTTGCCATAGGAATTCCCCAGCCATTGCTGTAATCCGTTCCCGTATTGAAAATGCTGTAGATTACAGCAGGAACAAGCATTCCGCCTACTGCTGCAAAAATAGGAAGCGAGGCATTTTTAAAGGATGAAAGCTCACCTTCTACAAGTTCACGTTTTATTTCAAGGCCTACCAGAAGGAAAAATATAGCCATCAGTCCGTCATTGATCCAGATGCTGACAGGATATTCCAACCCAAAAAGATGAGTTCCCACTTCCTGGTCTAAAAAATGCTGAAAGTTCTCTGCAGCAGATGAGTTGGCAATAAGCAATGAAATGAGTACACAGAAAATAAGAATAATTCCTGAGGACTGACTGTTGTTGAAAAATTTTTTAAAATAAAGAGATAAATTCATGTTTACGATTGTACCCGTCTCACTCTTGAAACACCATTAATATTTTTAAGTTTTTTAAAGGTCTCTTCCAACTGACCTTTATTTTTGACCTCGAGGTTGATATTTCCTGTGAAAACACCATTGTTGGATTCAATAGACATACTTTTCATATCCATTCCCATACTTCCACTGATGACAGTGGTGATATCGTTAATCATACCCATCCTGTCAAGCCCTTCAATTTCAATTTTTACTCTGTTTTTGAAACTTTCTGCATTCACCCACTTGGCAGGGATGACACGGTAATCATACTGTGCTCTCAGATTGATGGCATTGGGGCAGTTGTCGCTATGTACCTTGATTCCGTCTGAAATGGTAATGAATCCGAAGATTTTGTCCCCCGGAATTACTGTACAGCATTTTGCATAGGTGTAGTTAAGCTTCTCTTCGTCCTTCCCAAAGACAATCATGTCAAGGTTTTCCTCTTTTGGATCCTCAAAATGCTGATTTTTATTAGGCGATTTTCTGAATCTTGAAAGTAGGTTATTGAATACGTTTTTACTTTCTATATATTTTCTCAGGCTGCTTACATCCAGTTCATTACTCTGGAATTTAAGGAAGAGCTCCTGCGATGATTTTAAATTAAAGAACTTCTGAAGTTTATTAATTTCTTCATCATTAAAATTGATCTTTGCATGACGAAGTTTTCTCTGCAGAATTTCTTTTCCTTCTTCTACCAATTGGTTTTTCTGAGAGTTCAGATAACTTTTAATCTTGGATTTGGCTTTCGAAGTCACAACGAATTCCAGCCAGTCAGATTTTGGCTTCTGATTCTGTGAAGAAAGAATGTCTACCTGATCCCCGTTTTGAAGGATATAGGAAATAGGAACCAGTTTTCCATTGATTTTAGCGCCTAAACATTTCATTCCCAGATCAGAGTGAACAGAGAAAGCAAAATCCAGGGCGGTAGCATTAGTGGGAAGGATTTTAATTTCGCCTTTCGGAGTAAATACAAATACTTCTTTGGAATATAAATTAAGCTTAATATTATCTAAAAGTTCCGAAGTGGAAAGGTTCTGCTGTTGTTCCAGTACTTCGCGGATTTCGGTTACCCATTTTTCAAAATTTCTGTCATCAGAGCTTTGTTTGTAACCTTCCTTATACTTATAGTGAGCAGCAACTCCTTTTTCTGCAATTTCATCCATTCTTTCCGAACGGATCTGTACTTCAATCCATTTTCTGTCCGGTCCTAAAACGGTTAAATGCAAACTTTCATATCCTGTAGAACGGGGTTGGGTAATCCAGTCACGCATTCTGGAAGGGTTACTGTGGTATACATCCGTAACGATGGAGTAGATTTTCCAGGCCAGGAATTTTTCATTCTTCGCATCCGATTTGTAAATAATCCTGATGGCGTAATTATCAAAAACCTCTTCAAAAGAAACTCCCTGCTTCAGCATCTTTCTGTAAATGGAAGAGATGGCTTTTGCACGGCCTTTGATTTTAAAGTTTAAACCTTCTTCATGAAGTCTCTCAGACACTTCTTTCTTAAACTCTTCGATATATCTTTCACGGCTTTCCTTGGCCAGTTCCAATTTCTCCGTAATCTCGTTATATACTTCGGGGCTGTTATATTTTAAAGAAAGATCTTCAAGTTCGGATTTAATATTGTACAACCCAAGACGGTGAGCCATTGGAGCATAGATATAAACCGTCTCTGAAGCAATTTTTTTCTGCTTATCCGGAGCCATGCTTTCCAGAGTCCTCATATTATGAAGACGGTCTGCAATTTTAATCAGAATAACCCTGAAATCCTCGGATAATGTCAATAACAGTTTTCTGTAGTTTTCAGACTGCACAGAAATATTCTGATGGTTCATGATGGAAATTTTGGTCAGTCCATTCACGATATTGGCAATCTTTTCACCAAAGATTTTTTTAAGGTCTTCGTAAGTATAGTCCGAATCTTCAATTACATCGTGCAAAAGTGCACAGGCAATAGAAGTAGCTCCCAAACCAATCTCTGTTGCTACAATTTTAGCAACAGCAATAGGGTGGTAGATGTACGGTTCTCCGGATTTTCTCCTTTGATCCTTGTGGGCATCCAGCGCAATATCGAATGCCTTTCGGATGAGCTTATTGTTTTCCTCATCCAATGTTCTGTATGTGTTAGAAATCAGGTCCTTATATCTGGCAAGGATCTCTTTATTCTCTTGTTCTAAATCGTAGCTCATTTGTGCACATGCCTATAATTAGACGAAAATACGAAATTTTTTAGTTTTTTCAAACATAAAAGATCCGCAGTATACACTGCGGATCTTCGGCTATTAGATTTTATATCGATTAGAATTTTACTTCAGAATTCATACCGTCACTTGACGTTTTGATTTTGATATCAGGGCTGCTGTGAATTTCTGCCCTGTTTCTTGCATCAATATACCTTTTGATCGTATCATAATTGGTTTCATTGATATTCATATTTTCGAACAGATATGATTTCAATGCAGCATTCTGAATAAATGCGCTCCGTGCAAGATCAATCTGGTTAAGATCATTTACAGTAACGCTTGCCAGGTATTGAGAATTACCAGAACCATCATTGAGGTATACAATGTAATCTGAGTTTTCAAATCCTGAATTTTCCAGATCACTTTCCAGTTTTTTGTAGTCGCTGTGATAATCAAATAGTCCAGCTAATATATGTGACATAGTTAATTGGTTTAAAGTTATGACTAAAGTTAGTAATAATTTTCCGATTATCATTGTGTTTAAGACAATATAATTTGTTAATTAACATTCAGTTTTCAATAGATAATGGTAATGTTTAAGAATAATTATTGAACAGGTGTTTAATTTTAACAATTGGATAATATCCGTAATTGTCTCATAGGAATTTCCTTGTTATTTTGTGGTTTTTTAATAAAAAAAGCCCTGAAAATAACTTCCGGGGCTTCTATTGGTTAAAAAATTGATGAAATTTAAATTCTTTCGTTTTTGATCTCCTCTACAATTTCAGGATTTAAAAGTGTGCTGATATCTCCGAAATTACTGAAGTCACCTTCTGCAATTTTTCTCAGGATTCTACGCATAATCTTTCCTGAACGTGTCTTTGGAAGTCCGGAAACGAACTGTATTTTATCCAGCTTGGCAATGGGCCCGATCTGATCTGAAATCAACTGATTAATCTCTTTTTTCAGATTTTCCTTATCACGTCCTTCTCCGGTTTCTTTAAGCATTACATAGCCATACAGCGCATTTCCTTTGATGTCATGAGGGTAACCTACAATGGCGGATTCTGCAACAGCCGGATGCTGGTTGATACTGTCTTCAATAGGTGCTGTCCCAAGGTTGTGCCCTGAAACGATAATTACATCATCTACACGCCCGGTAATTCTGTAATAGCCCACTTCATCCCTCAAAGCTCCGTCTCCTGTAAAATATTTTCCAGGGAAAGCTGTGAAATAAGTTTCTTTATACCTTTGGTGGTCTCCCCAGATGGTTCTCGCAATTCCCGGCCATGGAAAACGGATACAAAGATTTCCGGTGACCTGATTCCCTGTAATTTCATTTCGTTTATCATCCATCAGAACAGGCTGTACACCTGGCAGTGGGAGAGTAGCATAAGTTGGTTTTGTAGGCGTTACAAAAGGAAGGGGCGAAATCATAATTCCTCCTGTTTCCGTTTGCCACCAGGTATCTACAATCGGACATTTTTTCTTTCCGACATGATCGTTGAACCAGTGCCATGCTTCATCATTGATAGGTTCTCCCACAGATCCGATAACTTTCAGAGAGCTCAGATCATGTTTATCAACCCATTCCGCACTTTCTTTCGCTAAAGAACGGATCGCTGTCGGAGCGGTGTAAAACTGAGTGATCTTATGTTTTTCAATCACTTCCCAGAAGCGGTCCGGTTCAGGATAAGTAGGAACTCCTTCAAAAATTACAGTGGTAGCTCCATTTAATAGAGGCCCGTAAAGGATATAAGAATGTCCGGTAATCCATCCGATATCTGCCGTACACCAATAAATATCATTTTCCTTATAATTGAATACATTTTTGAAGGTATACGCGGTGTACACCATATATCCGGCGCAGGTATGCAGCATTCCTTTAGGTTTTCCTGTAGATCCTGAAGTGTATAAAATGAAAAGCGGATCTTCGGAATCCATAATTACCGTAACGAAATCAGGAGAAGCTTTCTCATACAGATCGGCCATCCAGTGATCTCTTCCTTCTTTCATTGTAATTTCGTTGTGGGTTCTCTTGACTACAAGAACGTTTTCAACCGTTGGTGTTTTTTCCAACGCATCATCCACAATGCTTTTCAGATCCAGAACTTTATTTCCTCTGTAACTTCCGTCTGAGGTGATCACCATTTTTGCTTCACAGTCATTGACTCTTGAAGCGACTGCTGAAGCTGAGAATCCTGCAAAAATAACGGAATGAACGGCCCCCAGTTTTGCACAGGCAAGCATCGTTATAGCCAGTTCAGGAATCATGGGAAGATAAATGCAGACTCTGTCTCCTTTTTCAATACCCATATCGCGTAAAACATTGGCAGTTTTATTCACCCGGGTGTATAATTCGTTGTAAGAAATATGCTGTGCTTCTTCCTTAGGGTCGTTAGGTTCCCAGATAATAGCCGTTTTTTCTCCTCTTATGGTAAGATGCCTGTCGATACAGTTTTTGGTAATGTTGAGTTTTGCATTTTTAAACCAGGTGATTTTAGCTTCATTCATATCGTACTTAACAACCTTGCTCCATCTTTGATACCACACGAAGTTTTGATCCGCTACCTTATCCCAGAATTTTTTAGGATTTTTGATAGACTTTTTATAGTCTTCGAAATATTGTGGTAAATCTTCTATTAAGTAATTTCTCATATCCCTTTCGTTTTTTGAAATTTGAATTTATTTTATTTAAATTTATGTTTAATTTCTGGCTTAAGCCTTGTATTCCTTGATTTTTTCCTGAATTTCATCGATGATTTTTTCATCATCAATGGTGGATGGAATCTGGAAATCTTTCCCATCAAGCAACGTTCGGATCAGTTTTCTTAAAATCTTTCCTGATCTTGTTTTGGGTAAACGTTTGACAACCATTACGTTTTTTAAAAAAGCTACAGCCCCGATTTTGTTGCGAACCCTCTGAACAATATCTTTTTCAATATTTTCTTCAGAAATAACGGAGCCGTTTTTCAAAACAACGGTGGCAAAAGGAACCTGTCCTCTTAAATCATCATCAATACCTACCACTGCACATTCCGCGACATCGGGATGTGAGGAAACAATTTCTTCCATTTCAGAAGTGGAAAGTCTGTGTCCTGCTACATTAATCACGTCATCCACTCTTCCTGTGATGAAAATATAGCCGTCCTCATCCTGAATAGCACCGTCTCCGGAAAAATAATACCCTTTGTACTGAGACAGATAACTGCTTTCAAAGCGTGCATAATCTTTCCAAATTCCAAGCATGGCACCGGGTGGGAGAGGAAGTTTAATCACCAGATAGCCTTCATGGTGAGGATTAAGTTCAAATCCGGTTTCATCAAAAATTTTAATATCATATCCCGGAACAGGTTTTCCAGCTGAGGCTCTTTTGATCTGATAGTTGTCGTTATGAGTCAGTAATCCCAGCATTGGCCAGCCGGATTCTGTCTGCCACCAATGGTCTATTGCCGGAACACCGATATGCTCTGCAAACCAGTCAAGTGTAGCAACATCGCACCTTTCGCCCGCCAGAAATTGTTTTTTAAAATGGGTTAAATCGTATTTTTTCACTAATTCTCCGTTTGGATCTTCTTTTTTAATCGCCCGGATTGCAGTAGGTGCAGTGAACATCACAGAAACTTTATATTCTGAAATGATTCTCCAAAATGTTCCAGCATCAGGAGTCATAATGGGTTTTCCTTCAAAAATAATAGTCGTATTTCTGTTGATGAGCGGTCCATACACTGAAAAACTATGGCCTACAGCCCATCCGAAATCTGAAGCGGCCCAATACGTTTCCCCCGGCTCAACACCATAAACGTAAGTCATTGAGAATTGTAATGCCGTAGCATACCCTCCGGTATCACGAACGATGCCTTTAGGTTTTCCTGTAGTTCCCGAAGTGTAAAGCAGATAAAGCGGATGGGTAGATTCCACAGAAACGCAGTCTGCGGGAACTGATTTTTCTACTAATTCTTCATAATCAATCAGTCCTTCAAACATCTCATCCTGATTATCGACCAGTTTTCTGTTGTATACAATGATATGATCTACTTTATCCTGGGCCAGTTCAATTGCTTTTTCTACCAGTGGCAGATAAGGAATTCTCCTGGTAATTTCCACACCAGCTGTGGCAGTGATTAAAACTTTCGGCTTACAGTCATCAATTCTTACGACAAGCTCATGAGGAGCAAAACCTCCGAAAACCACATTATGAATAACCCCTATTCTCGCACATGCCAGCATGGCAAAAAGCGTCTGCGGAACCATAGGCATATAAATAACCGCCGTATCTCCTTTTTTTAATCCCAGAGAAACCAATCCCCCAGCCAGTTTTGCAATTTCCTCTTTCGCCTGAGTGAAAGTGTAGGTTTTCTTCTGATGGGTTACAGGAGAATCGTAAATGATGGCAATCTGATCCCCAAATCCCTCTTCAATGTGTTTGTCGATGCATAAGTAACACATATTGAGCTTGCCGTCTGAAAACCACTGTGGATATTCGTTTTCATCATTGGAAAGAATTTGCTGTGGAAATTCAAACCATTTGATTTCTTCTGCCTGTTTTTTCCAGAAGTCTTCTTTATGTTCTATGCTTTGTTTAAATAATGTATCAGTATCCATATCATTAGTCTTGTGTTTGTTTTTGCTTATCCTTGTCAAGGTTTAAAACCTTGACAAGGATAACGAGGATAATTGCGAGCCGGTGGCGAAGCCATCTCTTAATACTCTTTATTCCTTTATGAATCTTAATGGTTTAATTTACACGTTAAAACATCTCCTCAATCTGCTGCATCAGTTTCTTAATTGAGTAGGGTTTTGTGACATAGGCATCAGCTCCCATTTCCAGTCCTTTTTCAATATCTCTTGGATTATTTTTAGCACTGAGAAATATGACTTTGGTGTCTTTCAGTTTTTCATCCTGTTTGATGAGGTCCAAAGTGCTGTATCCGTCAAGATTCGGCATCATAATATCGAGAAGAATCACATCCGGGACCATTGTTTTTAAGAATTCAAGGACTTCTGTTCCGTCACGGGCAATATAGACATCATATCCGTTTTTCTTAAAGCTGTATTCTAACGACATTAATATTTTGTGTTCGTCATCCGCGATGATTATCTTTCTCATAAGAAGGTTTTAATGGTGTTCAACTTCATTTGTAATCTCTTTTTTAGTTTTTTCGGGAATGCTGATGGTGAAAGTTACACCCAGTCCGCTGTTTTCGGCTTTTATACTTCCTCCGTGTGCCTGTACAATTTTTTTGGAAATGGCCAATCCCAGTCCGCTTCCTGTAGGCTTTAATATGTTTTGATTTTTCGACTGATAAAATTTATCAAAAATCATTTCCAGATCCTCTTCCGGAATATGTTTTCCGGTATTGAAAATAGTGATGGTCAACTGCTCATCTTTTTCAAATAATTTGGTCTGAATGGTGCCCTGTTCTTCTGTGAATTTCAAGGCATTTCCCCAGATATTCTGAAACAGCTGAATCATTCTCGCTTCATCATATTCAAATATAAAATGATTCAGGAGATTAACTTCACTTAAATGAATATTTTTCTGCTGTATCAGGTGAAGAAGCGGATTTAAGGCTTTTTTATAAGTCTCAAGAATATTATTTTCCTGAATGTGTAAAGAGATTTCACCATGTTGTAATTTGTCCAGATACAAAATATCATTGATGATTTCACTTAATCTGTCGGATTCTGTGATGATGTTATTTAAAAACTCCTGTTTGATGTCAAAAGGAATATCGTCGTCATCAGCCAGTATTTCTCCGGCAGAGCGGATGGCGGTGATAGGAGTTCTCAGTTCGTGGGCAACAGAATCCAGGAAATCATCTTTTTGACGGTCTTTGATGATCAGGCTTTCATTGGCTGTTCTCAGGTCATCCGAGAGTTTTTGTAATTCTTCAGACTGTTCGGTAAGCTTTTTATTTAAGCTGATATTTTCCTGTGATTCTTCGAGAATATTTAAAACCTCTTTTAAAGATATTTTATCTTCTTTGGTCACGCCTTCAATCAATATTTTTGCGGAAGCAGTACCAATTCTTCCAGCCAAAAGGTTTTCTGAGAATTTGATAAATCTCGAGTCGGCGGTTTCCGTGTTGGAATCAATACTATATTTTAAATTAAAAATTCTTAAGGCCTGTTCTGTTTTATTTTTGCCTAAAAAACGTTCCAGAATATTCTTGATATCCGAGATATAGGCTGTTCCGCGCCAGATAAAAGCATTTTCGTGATTCTGAATATACTTATCGATGTCTACGTAAAGCTCAGCAAAGTTTCTTTCACGGTAATTTCCTTTAGAGCTTACGGAAACAATGGTAAATAAACTTGTATTTACAAGCATCGACCAGAAAAAGATCTGTGGAATCCTGCTCAGATAAGGAATGGTGAAAAAATCAAAAGCATTATACATTTCCCTGAGCACTCCTTTAAATTCCTGATTGTAAGAAAAATAATACTGAGGAATAATCAGTCCGAAATAACAAATGGCTAATCCGGCTAAAAGCCCTGTAACAGCACCTTTGTAGCTTCCTCTTCGCCAGAATAAAGCCCCAAAAAAAGCAGGTGCCAGTTGCGCAATCACAACAAAGGATATTAATCCTACAGAATCCAGTGAGGTTTTCAGAATAAAGTATTTGTAAAAGGCAAAAGCCATGATAATCAAAGCAAAAATGCTGAACTTCCTGATATTGGTAATGATTCTTGTATTTTGCTCTTCGTTTTCAGATTTTAATTTTCCCAGCAATCCGTACGGAATAATAAGGTTGTTGGAAAGCATGATGGATAGAGTAATGGCAGAAATAATAATCATGGAAATACATGAGCTCAATCCACCAAGAAAGACAAGTACTGTAATCAAAGTATTATCGAAATGCTGTGGAATCAGGATAGAGTAGAACTCTGGATTTACTTTCTGTCCGTCAAAAATCAATCTTCCTCCCCAGGCAATCGGGAAAATAAATACAGTGAAAATTAAAAGATAAAGCGGGAAAAACCAGATGGCTGTTCTGATGTGTTTTTCCTGTCTGTTCTCAACAATTGCGGTGTGAAATTGTCTGGGAAGAATGCAGATCGCTGTAGCAGAAATCATACAAAGGACCATCCAGTTCATAGCACCTTCAATACCATTAAATGTATTTTTTTCTTTAAAATCTTCAAATTTGCTGGCTTTCTCATAAATATCCGAAAATCCGTCAAACGCAAAATAAATAACAAAAAGCCCGAGAATGATGATGAAAAATAGTTTTAAAAAGCTTTCCAGCGCAATTGCTGAGATAATTCCCAGACGTTTTTCAGAAGCATCCACATATCGTGTTCCGTAATAAGAAGAAAATAAGGCGATTAAAACTACTACAAAGGTAGCATTATCAGTTAAAATGTCTTTCGACATTGGAGTTTCAGTGACCAGATGAAAAGTTTCAGAAATGGCTTTGATCTGCAGCCCGATATAAGGTACAATTGCCAGAAGACAGACTACTGTGATAATGGCACTAAGACTTCTGCTGTTACCGTATCTCAGTGAAATGAAATCGGCAAGACTGCTTATTTTATTGACTCTTGAAATTCTCACAATCCGGGTATTGATGTAAATCCAGGCCGGAATAATCATAATAGGGCCAATGTAAATAGGAAGATAGTTTAATCCGCTTGTTGCCGCCACGCCAATACTTCCATAGTAAGTCCAGGCAGTACAATATACGGCAAGAGACAAGGCGTACATGTATGGGTTGTTGATCCAGAGTTTGCTCCTTTTCTTCTCTGCCAGATGGGCAACTAAGAAAAGAAGGGCAAGATAAAACAGAACTACAAAGAATAATGCAAAACTACTCATCATGTCTTTTTACAATTATAAAAGAAATAATAATGGAGATCATCCAGACCACGAACAGGTATATCAGGATCATGGGATAGCCCAAAACCTCCCTGTCACTGTTGAAAAGCAGTGAAATAGGAATGCTGAAAGCAACCATAAGCCCTACGCTCAGTATGATAAGTTTTTGTTCGTGTCTCTTTTTCATAACTATTTTATTTCCTTACTGAAGCATATCGCTTCTTCACGTCCGATGTAAATTCCGTAATTTTCAATGACCTTATAGTCGTTTTTCAGATAAAACTTCACGGCACTGTCATTTTTTTTACGGGTTTCCAGATAGAGGTATTTATAATCAAATTGTTTTGCAGCGATTTCTAATGCTGAGAGAATTTTTCCACCCAGCCCCCTATTTTTTTCCAGGGAAAACATGCGTTTAATTTCACATATTTCTGACGAAAGAGGGCGAAAACCTCCACAGGCTATAGCTTTTTCATCACTTACAGCAATGAGAAACAAAGCTTTCTCCTGGGTAAAGTCGTCAAGGTTGGCGCTTTTGCTTCCACTCTCACCGGAGATTGTAATAAGAGAAGTATTTAATCTGTGGATCAGATCAACAACTCTTTTATCTTCAGAGGGACGGGGAATTGCTTTAATTGTGATATCCATTTTTTTATCATTGATAAAAGATAATTGATGAACGATTACATTCATCAATTATCTATTTTTTTATTGTTTTTAAATTTTGTCGTCAGAATATTCTCCTTTTAAGGCATAATATCCGAAAATGGCCATTCCGCCTGAGATAATCGGCATCAGTACAAAAAGGATGATAATACCAAAAACCAGATCTTCCTGTTTTCCTGAAGCAATTTTTGGGATCCCCAATACTGTAATTCCGAAATAGCCTACAATTACTGCTATTGCGATCCAGAGAATACCTAATATTTTTTTTAGTCCGTTCATTTTAGTAGTTTTAAAATTAATAAAAATTTAAGTGATTCAGTGCTTAATCGTGAAGATTGTTGTTCTTATTTTTAAGATAAAATAATCCGATGATTAAACATACGGCAGCAACTCCAATCGGGTACCAGAGTCCTTCCAGATACCATGTGGTGTGCCCTGCTTCTTTTCCTGTCGTTACCAGATAGGTTGCCACTGCCGGAAGAAGTCCGCCGAATACCCCGTTTCCGATATGATAAGGCAATGACATTGAGGTATAACGGATTCTCACCGGGAACATCTCAACAAGGAAAGCCGCGATAGGTCCGTAAACCATGGTTACAAAGATCACCTGGATGAAAACAAGGAAGACCAGATACCATTTGGTGTCGTCGCTCAGTTTTAAGCTTTGAGAAACTTTGGGTTCTTCTGCTTTTCCGTCCTTCATGACAACTCCTGAGGGTGACCAGTGAACTACACTGTCTTTTTTAATTAAAGTTCCGTCCGTATAAAGCGTTTCCTTGTGGAAAGTAACTAAACTGTCTGTTGCGATATCATTGTGGATTTTCGCAGTTCTTTTTTCTGTAATTCCATTGGTGGCAACCGTTTTACTATCAAGATTTACACTCTTGAACATACTGTCATAAATGGGTCTGTAAGCTAAAATAGCAACCAGCATTCCGGTCATCATCACTGCTTTTCTTCCAATTTTGTCAGAAAGCCACCCAAAGAATACAAAGAATGGAGTTCCTAAAAACAAAGCAGTCGCCATCAATGAGTCTACCTGTGCAGATTCTACATTCATTACCTTTTGAAGGAAACTCATTGCATAGAACTGGCCTGTATACCAGATGACACCTTGTCCCATTGCTGCTCCGAATAAAGCCAATAGTACAAACTTGAAGTTGTATCTGTTCCCGAAACTCTCTTTCAAAGGGTTTTTAGAAGTTTTCCCTTCACTTTTAGCCTTCGCAAAAAGAGGAGATTCTTTCATATTCTTTCTGATAATGTAAGATACGGCCACCATCAGAATAGAGATCCAGAAAGGAACTCTCCATCCCCAGGTGTCAAACTCTTCTGCAGAAAGGGTTGATTTTGTGATCAAAATAACGATCAGAGAAATGAAAAGTCCGGCTGTTGCAGTGGTCTGGATCCAGGAAGTCCAGTAACCTCTTCGGTGAGGCTGGGCATATTCTGCTACATAAGTGGCAGCACCTCCGTATTCACCTCCAAGAGCGAGTCCCTGAAGTAATCTTAAAATTAAAACTAAAACGGGTGCCATAAATCCTATAGTTTCATAACTTGGGATACATCCGATCAGGAAAGTAGAAAACCCCATGATCAGTAACGTAACAAGGAAAGTATATTTTCTTCCGATAATATCTCCCAGTCTTCCAAAAAATAACGCTCCGAATGGCCTTACCACAAATCCGGCAGCAAAAGTAGCCAGCGTAGATAAAAATGCTGCGGTAGGATTATCCGCAGGGAAAAATTTGGTCGCTAAAACAACGGCCAGACTTCCAAAGATGTAAAAGTCGTACCATTCTATCAATGTGCCGAGAGATGAAGCAGTGATCACACTCCAGATGGTGCGGTTTTTCTGCCTGTCGGTCATATTTTCGTAGCTTTCGTGATGATTTTCGCTCATATTGATTAGTTTTTGATGTTAGTGGAATAGAATTTTACATTGAATTTTTTAAACCATTAAGGACTTTTAAGGGGGTAAGAATAACTAAGATTATATCTAAGGCTATTTTATTCAGCGGTATTCTTTTTATCCATCTTTGATGGAGCTTAACTTATCTTAGATTCTTTACTGTTCTTAATGGTTCAGATTTTAAAGGTAGATTTGAAATTGCACAATAAATTCTCCTTTAGAAGAAGGACTTTCCGTAGGACTCGTGTAAACCGGTCTTGTTGAATATTGTGTTGTTATTTTTGCATGATGTCCGTCTATGAACCAATTAGCTCCTACATCGAACTGCGAGGAAGATTTATCAAAAGCCTCAAAACTTTTGTGCGTATAAGCTGCAAAAGGCTGTATTCTGATTTTGGGTTTTTCTGCCTGGCTTGGTAATAGTAGACCTGCCTGTGCATAGATAATATTACCTGTTCCGATGGTCGGTTGCAGGTTTCCAGGCCCCGCGATCGCTTTATTTCCAATGAAATTAGGATCAGATGCTCCAATATTCATGGTTCCCAGATTTCTTACGTAATTAGGACCGAAATTGTAATTATAATATCCGGCATAGGCAGAAACAGCCATCTTATTTTTTGCTTCACCCAAAGGAATATCTGCAAACGCATCTACTGCAAAAAGGGTGATATCATGCTTTTCAATGTTGGAATTGACAGAAGTTCTTGTTCCGTCGGCCTGATGATAGAACCCAGCACCTACATTAAAGACTTTTTTTGTTCCAAGGTAAGATCCCACTTTGAAAGGAAGGGTGTTGGATTCCTCGTCAAGAAATTGATATTCAACATATCCTGCTTTTGAAAAACTAGGGTTTCCGTTGTTGTCAACAGCTGCTGCTTTTGAAGGATCTGTTACATTCACGGGAACGAGATCTGTAGCAAATGGTTTATTTAAACTGAATCGGTATTCCAGTTTTCCATACTTTCCTTTAGCAAACATTCCAAGCTGTCTTGCAAACTGGTCTGAGTTATCAATTAATGGCCACGAAAAAACAGGAGAATCTAATGTAAGGAAATTAAGCGTAGAAGCCATCGTCATACGGGAAAGCCCCATATAGTAATGAAGCCCGGCTCCTAAAGTTAAACTGAATTTTCCTGCTTCTCCAGGTAAAATAACTGCATATTCGTTCCATGCATCATGAAAAAACAACTGGGTTTTCTTTCCGTTTCCATAACCTCCTGTACCCGAGGTGCCTGAAGCGCCACCATTGATGAAGGTCTGGTTGTTAATTCCGAAATGGAGTAAGATCATATATCTTTTAGAGATCTGGGCGTACGTTAAAGCACGTAATCTTCTGTTTCCCAGACTCCAGGAATTGTCAGTAGGTTCACCTCCAACCATCGTTCCGGGGTTCATTGAAGTGTTTCTTACCCAAAACTGGTCCCATAAAATGAATCTGACGAATTTATCACCGTTTGGGTTGAGGTTAATTTTTAAGCCATTGCCATAATCAGGAGAACCTTGTGAATATAAGGAAGTGCTGATTAAAGCTAATCCAATGAATGTAAGTAATTTCTTCATAAATTATCAATTTTTGGCGTTGTTTTTTGTGAATGCCAAATTGGAATTAATAATTTATTTATGAAAATTTAATATATATTAGTGGTAATGGTATAGTTATGATTTGCTAGGTTATGGGTTTCGAGTTCCGTGATTCGGGTTTTGCGATAGATGTTGCGAGGTGCAAGACTCAAGACTTGGGATTCATTTATCGCTGGTATTTAGTATGTTACTATGTGTTGTATCCCGTAACTCTCACCCCGCATCCCGTAACTCGTATCTATTTTTTAAACCTTTCCCATTTGATCAGCATATACTTATCAGCAAACTGAGTAATGATAATTCCTGAGTTTTTAATGTTTTCTTCCTGAGCAATGTAATCAATCAATTCGTTTTGTTTCAATATCTTATAAACAGGATGGAATTCAGAATGGGGAGGTCTTGTAATATTGTATTTTTTGATCCATGAGCTTATGGTAACGTGGGAAACTCCGATAATTCTTTCAATTTCACGGTAACTTAACCCTTCCAGATAAAGCTGAAGAGCTTTGGTTACATAGTAATCATCAATTTGTTTTCCGAGTTTTTTAACGGTAAAATAATAATTGCAGTCTTTGCAGTGAAAGCGTTGTTTTTCATTGATGATGCCACTTTTTACTACTTTGATACTCTTGCATTTAGGACAGGTATTTTCCATAACTATATTATTTTAGCAAATATATAATAAATTAGCAAATGTATATTTTTCTATAAAGATAATTTTACCTGTATAAAATTTTAAAACAAAAAAAATATCTTTTTTATTTGGATTTAAAAGAAAATATATTTTAAATTTGCCAAAAAAATTAGATAAATAAATGGAAATAGAAATTTCCTCATGCGAACATCTCATGTATGTGAGTGAAATACAGCAGGAAATGTATGATTCTGCACAGCGTAGAGGAACGGGGATCGCAAAACGTTCCATAGAATATTTGAGTAAGAAGATTTCAGAGGGCAATGCTGTGGTAGCCACTGAAAACGGTGAGTGGGTAGGTTTCTGTTATATAGAGACCTGGTCGCATGGGAAGTTTGTAGCCAATTCGGGGCTGATTGTATCACCGAAATTCAGGAACGGGGGTGTAGCGACTCAGATTAAGCAGAAGGTTTTCCAGTTATCTAGAGATAAATATCCGGATGCGAAAGTATTTGGATTAACAACAGGTTTGGCAGTAATGAAAATCAACAGTGATCTGGGATATAAACCAGTGATCTATTCTGAACTTACCCAGGATGAGGAATTCTGGAACGGCTGCAAGAACTGTGTGAACTATGAGATTTTAATGATGAAGGAACGCAAAAACTGTCTGTGTACAGCCATGTTGTTTGTTCCTGAAAACGATAAAAAAAAAGAGGAGGTAGTGAATAATCTACCTGAAAATAAATATGATGGAATGATTCAGGAACATTTTGATGAATTCCATGTGACCATTAATAAAAATAAAAAAAGTCCAGATGAAAAAGAAAGTCATCTTAGCGTTTAGCGGAGGTTTAGATACTTCCTACTGTGCAAAATATCTTAGTGAAACACTAGGGTATGATGTATATGCAGTTACTGTAAATACCGGAGGTTTTTCAAAAGAAGAGGAAAAAGAACTGGAGAAAAAAGCCTTAAACCTTGGAGTAAAAGAATACAGGTGCGTAAACGCTCAGGAAGACTATTATAATTCATGTGTGAAGTATCTGATTTTCGGGAATGTGTTGAAAAACAATACTTATCCTTTATCTGTAAGTGCAGAGCGTACTATTCAGGCACAGGAAATTGCAAAATATGCTATTGAAGTAAATGCAGATGCCATTGCTCACGGAAGTACAGGAGCTGGAAATGATCAGGTTCGTTTTGATTTGATCTTCCAGGTAATGTGCCCGAATATTGAAATCATTACGCCCATCCGTGATATGGCTTTATCCCGCGAAGAAGAGATTGAATTTTTGAAGGAGCATGGTTACGAAATGGAATTCCAGAAAGCACAATATTCTGTGAATAAAGGACTTTGGGGAACTTCAGTAGGAGGAAAAGAAACACTGACTTCAAGAAATTACCTACCGGAAGAAGCTTTTCCGTCTCAGATTAAAGAAACTCAGCCTTCAGAACTGGAAATTGAGTTTAAAAACGGAGAGGTAATAGGTGTGAATGGAGAAAGCTTTGAACATTCTGTATATGCTATTCAAAAAATAGAAGAATTGGCTTCAGCGTACGGAATCGGCCGTGATATCCATGTAGGTGATACGATTGTTGGGATTAAAGGACGAGTGGGATTTGAAGCGGCAGCAGCATCAGTGATTATCAAAGCGCATCATTTATTAGAGAAACATACGCTTTCAAAATATCAGCAAATGATGAAGTCTCAGTTATCCGACTGGTATGGAAACTGGCTTCATGAAGCACTGTTCTTAGACCCGGTGATGAGAAATATTGAATCTTTCCTGACTGATTCTCAGAAAACTGTGACCGGGAAAGTGTTTGTAACCCTTCATCCATACAGATTTATTCTTAATGGAATTGAATCTGCTCATGACCTTATGTCCGATAAATTCGGAAGTTATGGAGAGGCAAACAGAGCATGGACAGGAGATGATGTGAAAGGCTATACTAAAATTGTAAGCAATTCCTTAAATATATACCACCAAATTAACCAGAATATCAATTAGTTCCGAAGGAACGGTTTAATGAAAGACAGAACAAAATGCTGTCAGAAGTAAAATGAAAAAAACAGTAGGAATCATTGGTGCCAACGGTTATACAGGAAGTGAGCTGATACGCTTACTGGCTTTTCATCCTCATGTGACATTGAGTTTTTTATATAGTCGTTCGAATTCGGGGACACGAATTTCGGATCTGTACCCGGATTTAACGACGGTTTGTGAAATGGTTTTGACGGACAAACCTGAAGACGTAGATATTATTTTTCTGTGTCTTCCACATAAAGAAAGTCAAAACTGGTTAACTCAGAATCCTGTTAAAGATGAAACGTTGGTGATTGATCTTGGAAACGATTTCCGTTTAGAAGGAAATTTCGGGAACAGGGATTTTATCTACGGATTACCTGAAATCAATAAAAAACAACTGATGGGAGCAAAAAGTATTGCCAACCCGGGATGTTTTGCTACAGCTATTCAATTGGCTTTGCTGCCATTGGCAGAAAAAGGAATGTTGAATGAGGTTTTTACCACAGGGATCACAGGTTCTACAGGAGCCGGACAATCTCTGCAGGCAACGACTCATTTTACCTGGAGAAATGATAATGTTTCAGCCTATAAAACTCTAACGCATCAGCATGTGGATGAGATTTTACAGCAGCTGATTGCATTCAATAATAAAGAAGTAACCCTGAATTTTGTTCCATGGAGAGGAGATTTTGCAAGAGGAATTTTTACAAGTTCCACGATGAAGACGGATTTGGAGCTGGAGGAGATAGAACAATTATATCAGGATTTTTATGCGGAGGAGCCTTTCGTTACGGTAAGTAGGAAGGCAGTGGATTTAAAGCAGGTTGTCAATACCAATCGCTGTGTGATTCAAATCGAAAAGAGTGGAAATGTTGTCGTTATTCACTCAGCGATTGACAATTTGTTAAAAGGTGCTTCGGGACAGGCCGTTCAAAATATGAATCTTGCCATGAACTGGGAAGAAAATACAGGATTAAACCTGAAACCGATAGCATTTTAAATCGACAATAATTAATTGAGAACTTTAAACAAAAAGTAAATCTGACTTAGGAAAATGGAGCGTTAAGAAAATTAATTCTATGAACGTTAAGAAAATTCTACTGTTTGAAGTGCGAGGGAAATACAGAACCGAAGAGCCAATTTGGTTTTCGCACTAGTTTTAGAATTTTTAGAGAATAGAACTAATTTTTAGCGGAAGTTTCCAGGTCTTGAACTTTTGTTTCTTTTGTTTCAAGACAAAAGAAAAATTTAAAAAAACAAAAAATGAATTTATTCAACGTATATCCATTATTCAACATAAATCCGGTTAAAGCTCAAGGATCTTTTCTTTGGGATGACAAAGGCGAACAATATCTTGATTTCTACGGAGGTCATGCTGTAATTTCTATTGGCCATAATCATCCGCATTATCAGAATAAGCTGAAAGATCAGCTGGAAAAAATATCTTTTTATTCCAATTCCGTTCAGAACGAATTGCAGACTGAATTAGCTGAGAAATTAGGAAAGCTTTCAGGATATGAAGATTATAATCTTTTTTTATGTAATTCGGGAGCTGAAGCTAATGAAAATGCATTAAAGCTGGCTTCATTTCATAATGGAAAAAGCAAAGTACTTTATTTCTCTGGCTCATTCCACGGAAGAACTTCGGCGGCAGTTTCGGTAACCGATAATCCTAAAATTGTTGCTCCAGTTAATTTTTCAGAAAGATTTATCAAATCAGAATGGAACGATGTACAGCAGCTTGAAGAAACCTTTGAGAAGTTTGGAAATGAAATTTCTTCTGTCATCATCGAGGGAATTCAGGGAGTAGGCGGAATTATGATTCCTACACCGGAATTTTTATCTAAAATTAAAGAACTGTGCGAGAAATACAATGCTGTTCTTATTTTAGATGAAGTGCAGTCCGGATACGGAAGAAGCGGATATTTCTTTGCTCATCAGGAGTTTGGACTTGAAGCAGATATTATTACTACAGCAAAAGGAATGGGGAACGGGTTTCCTGTAGGCGGAGTTTTGATCCATCCTAAATTCGAGGCAAGCAATGGTTTGCTTGGAACTACATTCGGAGGAAATCATTTGGCTTGTGCTGCTTCTATTGCTGTGCTGGATGTCATGAAAGATGAAAATCTTATCGAAAATGCTCAAAAAATGGGCGAATATATTGAAAATGAAATTAAAGATTTACCACATATTAAATCTATCCGAAGGAAAGGATTGATGATCGGAATAGAACTCGACAGGGACTGTTCAGAAGTAAGGAAAGAACTCCTTTTTGATCATCATATTTTCACTGGAAACTCTAATGATAAAAGTGTCTTAAGGATTCTTCCGGCACTGAATATCAAAAAAGAGGAAACAGATCTTTTCATCAATGCTTTGAAAGCAGTATTGGGAAATATCTAAACGATTTAAAAACAGAATCTTTAAATTAATTCAAAATGAAAAAATTCACCTCTGTAAGTGATGTAGAAAACTTACAGGAAATCATAAAAAAGGCTTTAGAAATAAAAGCAAACCCCCTTACCGAAACAGAAAAAGGAAAAGGAAAAACAATAGGACTTGTATTTTTAAATTCAAGCCTGAGAACCCGTCTGAGCAGCCAGATTGCAGCACAAAACCTTGGTTTAAACGTATTGACATTAAATGCAGCACAGGAAGCCTGGAACCTTGAATTTGCAGATGGAGCAGTAATGAACGGAGATACGGTGGAACACATCAAAGATGCTATTGAAGTTTTAAACCAATATTGTGATATCATCGCGGTACGTTGTTTTGCAGGAATGAAAAGCAAGGAAGACGATGTGAATGAAAGTATCTTAAGCCAGTTTGAAAAGCATGCAAAAGTGCCTGTTATTTCTCTGGAATCTGCTACCCGTCACCCGCTACAAAGTCTTGCAGACTGTATTACCATTACGGAAAACTGGAAAAAAGACCACAAACCAAAAGTAGTGTTGACATGGGCGCCACACATCAAGCCTATTGCGCATGCTGTTGGAAACTCTTTTGCAGAATGGATGCAGGAAATGGATGTAGAGTTGGTAATTGCCAATCCCGAAGGGTATGATTTAGATAAAAACTTTACAAAAGAGGTGAAAGTAATCCATGATCAGGATGAAGCCTTGAAAGATGCAGATTTTATCTATGTGAAAAACTGGTCTTCTTTTGATGATTATGCCGCAATGCCTGAAGTGAAAGGAGATTGGATGCTGACGAATGAAAAATTAGCCCATACCAATGATGCAAAAGTAATGCACTGTCTTCCGGTTCGCCGTAATGTGGAGTTGAGTGATGAGGTAATGGATGGAGATCATTCTATCATCTATCAGCAGGCTAAAAACCGGATTTTCTCTGCGCAGGCGGTGTTCAGTGAAATTTTAGATGAATTAAAAGCCCTGAAATAATCCTTTTGTCAAGGCTTGACAAGGATAAAAAAGAAAGGATCACAAAACGTTTACAATGAAAGAAAAGTTATACATCATAAAAATTGGAGGAGCTTTAATTGATGATGAGGAATTGTTAGTTCAATTCTTAGAACAGTTTTCTGAAATTCAGGAAAAGAAGATCCTTGTTCATGGCGGAGGAAAATTAGCGACCACATTGGCTGATAAGCTTGGCATAGAACAGAAAATGATCAACGGAAGGAGGATTACAGATAAAGAGACATTGGACATTGTAACCATGGTATATGCAGGAGGAATCAATAAAAATATTGTTGAAAAACTGCAGCAGAAAAAGTGCAATGCCATAGGATTTTCCGGGGCAGACGGAAATTTAATTAAAGCTAAAAAAAGAGAACATCCTGAAATTGATTTTGGATTTGTGGGGGATATTACCAAGAAAAGTGTAAACAGGAAACTGGTTTCAAAATTAATCAAGCTGGATCTTGTTCCTGTGTTTTCGGCAATTACCCACGATAGAAAAGGAAATCTATTCAATACCAATGCAGATACCATTGCTTCTGTGATGGCACAGGCCCTTTCGGAGAAATATGAAGTTGAACTGTTGTATTGTTTTGATAAGGAAGGCGTTTTGGAAGATGTAAACGATCCTGAATCTGTGATCAAAAGTGTAAATGAAGAAGAATTTGAAGTATTAAAAGAAGAAGGGAAACTTCACAAGGGGATTTTACCCAAGCTTGAAAATGCTCTTGGAGCTATAAAAAATAATGTAGACAAAGTGTTTCTGATCAAAGAAACAGAATTGAAAAACCATATAGAAAATCATCATGCAGGAACTGAAATCTGTTTATAATAAAGAAGAGCTGTTAAATAATGCGATCGGATTGCTTAAAAATTTGATTGAGATTCCTTCATTCAGCAAAGATGAGTTTAATACGTCGGTAGAAATTGAGAATTTTTTCAAAAAGCATCAGATTCCTACGAAACGTTTTAAAAACAACATTTGGGCAGTGAATAAACATTTTGATGTGTTTAAACCTTCCGTTTTGCTGAATACGCATCATGATACCGTAAAGCCTAACAAAGCGTATACGCTTGATCCGTTTGTTCCTGTTGAAAAAGACGGCAAACTGTTCGGGTTGGGAAGCAATGATGCAGGAGCTTCACTGGTTTCTATGGCACAGGTTTTTTTACATTTTTATGATAAAGAAGATTTAAAATATAATTTAGTTATTGCTTTGACGGCAGAGGAGGAGATTTCAGGATTTGATGGAATCGAAGCCTTATTTCCGCAGCTACCCAACGTAGAACTCGCCATTGTAGGAGAACCCACGCAGATGAATCTGGCGATTGCAGAAAAAGGACTTCTTGTGATTGATGGAGAAATGAAAGGTACTCCTTCTCATGCCGCTCATCCTAATGATGATAACTCAATTATAAAATGCATGCAGGATCTGCAGAATATTTTAGCTTTTAAATTTTCAAAAGTTTCAGAATATCTTGGGGAAGTTAAAGTGACTTTATCAGGAATTCATGCAGGAGTACAGCACAATGTCGTTCCGGAGTCTTGTAATTTCACACTGGATGTAAGGGTGACAGATGAATATTCTAATCAGGAAGCATTTGAAATCATTCAGTCTCAGATGGAATCTACATTGACGGCAAGATCATTCAGGCTGAATTCATCAAAGATCGAAATGGATCATCCGTTTGTAAAGGCAGGTATTGAAATCGGAAGGACCACTTATGGTTCACCTACTTCCTCAGATCAGGCGATTATCCCATGTACATCCGTGAAGATAGGACCTGGAGACAGTAGGCGCTCTCACACCGCAGATGAATTTATCTATATCCAAGAAATAGAAGAAGGAATAGAAATCTACATCAGTATTTTAGAAAAAGTGTTATAAATAATGGAAGAATGAAGCGGAAAGATGGAAGTTATTATAGTTTATAATTTCACTTCCAGCCTCCAGCCTCAGACTTCCGGCTCAATATATGTTTTGACTCCGTCCGGCAGGCCGCCAGAAGTTTAGTTTTTAATAAGATTTATGCAAAAAAGAAAATTAGGAATGAAAGCTTTACATAAGGAAATGTTTTTTTATAGTTAATAGTAATAAGGATTGCCTTGCCGGGCATGTCAAAACCAACAAATATTTTAAATCAGATATTATGAAATCACTACCAACTAATTTTTCTGGTAAAACAGATAGAAGTGGCGATTGCATGTGATTTAAAAAAAATAAATAATTACATATGAAAAAAATATGGCAGAAGGATAACCTTGCCACCAATATATTAGTCAATCAATTTACAGTCGGTAAAGATCTTGACTTTGATGAACGTTTAGCCAAATATGACGTGAAAGGTTCTATGGCACATTGTAAAATGCTTGCAGAAACCGGTATTATCACACAGGAAGAATCAGAGCAGATGTTATCTGTCTTAAATAGTATTTTAAATCAAATTGAGGATGGGACTTTTGAAATTGATAAAGAAGCTGAGGATATCCATTCTCAGGTAGAAGCAATCCTGATTGAAGAATTAGGAGATACAGGAAAGAAAATTCATACCGCAAGATCAAGAAATGATCAGGTTTTATTGGATATCAAGCTGTATTTATTGGATGAGATCCGTGAGATCACAGCCCTTACATATGAGTTTTTCCAGATTTTAATTCAGCTGGCGGATCAGCATAAAAATGTTCTGCTTCCGGGATATACTCATTTGCAGATTGCAATGCCTTCCTCATTCGGATTGTGGTTTGGAGCTTATGCTGAAGCCCTTTTGGATGATGTGGAAATGTTGTTTTCAGTGAAGAATATCATTAATAAAAATCCATTGGGATCAGCTGCAGGTTATGGCTCATCTTTTCCGATTAACCGTGAAAGTACAACCTATAACTTAGGATTCCAGTCGATGAACTATAATTCAGTTTACGCTCAGATGACCCGTGGAAAGTCAGAGAAAATGTTATCAATGGCAATGGCAACTTTAGCTGGAACACTGGGGAAATTTGCTTATGATGTATGCTTGTACTTGAACCAAAACTTTGATTTCATCAGCTTTCCAAAAGAATTTACTACGGGAAGTAGTATTATGCCTCATAAAAAGAATCCGGATATCTTTGAACTGGTTCGTGCACGATGCAACAGAATTCAATCACTTCCGAACGAACTGATTCTTTTGACAAGTAATCTGCCTTCAGGATATCACAGAGATGTACAGCTGACCAAAGAAATTCTTTTCCCGGCTATTGATTCCCTGAAAGAATGTCTGGAAATCCTAAGCTACACTTTACCAAATATTCAGGTAAAAGACGGGATTCTGGAGGATGAGAAATACAAATACCTTTTCAGTGTAGAGAAGATCAATGAAGAAGTGAAAAACGGCAGCTCTTTCCGTGATGCTTATGTGAAAGTAGGGCAGGAGATTGAAAACAACGCGTTTGAATTTGAACCTGGAAACCTTGAACATACCCACCAGGGAAGTATCGGAAATCTTTGTCTGGATAAAATAGAATATCAGTTCAATAAACTGAAAAATAAATTATTGGGTTAGAATCTAAGCTATTAAGGTCATTAGAAACTTAAGCAAAAATCAGTGGAATTTCTAAATTATTTTAGCCTGCTGTCTTTTCGTTGTGGAAGCCTTAATCTTATAAATCTTATCTGCTTAAGTGATCTTAATGGCTGGATTGTAATTCCGCTCTTTGAATTTGATGATTGATAAACTGAACCATTAAGGTAGATGAAGACTTTAAGGTTGGTTAAGGAAATTTACTGCATAAAATTTTATCGGAGATAAAATCTTTGCGCCGTACAACATGAAGTTTATGAATTTCTTTTGCGTCTTTGCGTATTCTAACAAAATACGAGTTTATAAAAGAAGTTGGTATACGCAAAGGTGCAAAGATAATTATTTGAGTTGTTTTTTAAGGCGTAAGAAAATCAAAGATTTTCAGCAAGGAAAATCGGATAATAATGATTGATAAACTGAACCATTAAGGCAGATGAAGATTTCAACGTTAATTAAGGAAATCTACTGCATAAAATTTTATCGGAGATAAAATCTTTGCGCCTTACAGCATAAAGTTTTCAATTTTTTTTGCGTCTTTGCGTTTTCTAACAAAATAGGAGTTTATAAAAGAAGTTGGTATACGCAAAGGTGCAAAGATAATTATTTGAGTTGTTTTTTAAGGCGCAAGAAAATCAAAGATTTTCAGCAAGGAAAATCGGATAATAATGATTGATAAACTGAATCATTAAGGTAGATGAAGGGTTTAAGATAAGTTAAGAAAATTTGCGATTTTTTAGCCATATTGTTCTAAAATTTGCTTGCGAATTGCTTAATTATTCTTCACCTCTTAAAAGCTCTTAATGGTTTAAAATAAAAGATTTATTCCAGATCAATTTTAAACTTGGTAGACTTTTTCACCTCGTGAAGCACAATGGAGCTGTGGTATTGCCCGATATTAGGAATGTTTGAGATCACATTCACGGCAAATTCATTATACGAATTGATGTCCTTGGCAATGATCTTCAACATATAGTCATACTCTCCGGAAAGACTGATGATTTCCTGTACTTCATCATATTTACCGATGTGGTTCTCAAAAGTTTCCAATACTTTCTTGGATTGTTCTTTGAGACGCACATTACAGTAGACTACAATATTTAAACCCAGTTTTTCACGGTTTAAAAGTCCTACATATTTCTGAATGATCCCCTGCTTCTCCAGTTGTTTGATTCGTTCATACGTAGGAGTGAAGGTAAGACCAATCTTTTCGGAAATTTCTTTAACCGATAATGTAGAGTCTTCCTGAATAATGCTGAGAATCATTTTGTCTTTTAAATCCATAAAATAATTTGAGTTGTAACAAAAATATTAATTTTAAATGAGAATAAAGAAATACTGAGGTTTTTAATTTATTTTAAACTTTGTTTTTGTAGGTTCATAAAATTGTTGTATCTTTGCACCTAATGAATAAAAAAGCATTTATATCATTAGATTTACCGGGCGAAAGCGCCCTTTACGATATTTATTGTTATTAGCGAAGATTGTTGTCTTCGCTTTTTTTATGCCCAAAAATAAGAATTATGTTTACGATTACAGAACTAAGCACCGAGAGAATCAACAGTATACTGACAGAAGCGCTGGCTTTTGCGAACGGTAAAACTGCTAAAATTGAAGGAGAAGTTTTTTGCTCAAACCTTTTCTTCGAAGACAGTACAAGAACGAAAACAAGTTTTGATCTTGCAGAAAGAAAACTGGGACTTCAGGTAGTTCCGTTTGATGCATCACACAGTTCGGTAAACAAAGGCGAAAGTCTTTATGATACAGTAAAGACCATTGAAAGTATAGGAGTAAACCTGGTGGTAATCCGCGATAAGAAAGACAGATACTTCGAGGAATTAAAGAATATCAGCATTCCTGTAATCAACGGAGGAGACGGAACAGGAAACCATCCTTCACAATGTATGCTGGATTTACTGACCATTTATCAGGAATTCGGAAAGTTTGAAGGATTGAAAGTAGGAATTGTAGGTGATGTGAAACACAGCCGTGTTGCCAATTCAAATGCAGAGGCATTAAGAAGATTAGGCGCTAAAGTATACTTCTCAGGACCGGAACAATGGTTTGACGAAGGAGCTTTAATCAACGGAACTTATATGTCAGTAGATGAGTTGATCGGCGAAGTGGATGTTTTAATGCTGTTAAGAATCCAACACGAAAGACACGATTCTGCTATGAGTTTCACTGCTTCAGAATATCATAAAAGATATGGGCTGACGAAGGAAAGAGAAAAAGCCATGAAAAAAGAAGCAATCATCATGCATCCTGCTCCCATCAACAGAGGAGTGGAAATAGATTCAGATCTTGTGGAATGCGAAAGGTCAAGAGTCTTCAAACAAATGCAAAATGGTGTGTTCGCAAGAATGGCCATTTTGAAAGAAGCGTTGGAAAGTAAAGGGTATACCTTTAAATAAGAGCCAAGTTAAAAGAGCCAGGGTAAAAGTAAGAAGTTAAAAGTTAATGAGTCCCATAGGGGCGGCCTGTTAATAGCAATGGGTGAAGCCCATGGAAACAAAAAGGATTTAGATAATCCAAGCCCTGTAGGGGGCGACCTGTTAATGACATATTAAATAAATAATAAGAGATAAAAGTTTAAAATGAAGAAAAAATTAATACTGGAGTCCGGTGAAGTGTTTCATGGAGAAGGTTTCGGAGCAGAATTGGAAACTGCAGGGGAAGTAGTTTTCAATACCGGAATGACAGGGTATCAGGAATTGATCTCTGACCCGTCGTATTGCGGTCAGATTGTTTGTATGACCTATCCGCTTATCGGAAATTATGGTATTAACCGTGATGATTATGAAAGTATTGAGCCGGCAATCAAAGGGCTTATCGTAAAAGAACTTTGCGATCTTCCTTCCAATTTCCGTACTCAGATTACTTTAGATGAACTATTTAAAAAGAAAAACCTTTCAGGAATTTCAGGAATTGATACAAGAAGACTGACAAGAATTCTTCGTAACTCCGGAGTAGTAAAAGGAAAAATTGTAAATGCTGATGCTGATGAAGCTGCTGTAGCTTCTGAATTGAAATCAACAAACTTCCCAACCAATCAGGTAGAAGAGGTTTCAACAAAAACACCTTATGCTAACCCGAACAGAGGTTTCAAAGTAGTATTGGTAGACTTCGGAGCAAAACTGGGAATTATCAGAGAGCTGTCTCAAAGAAACTGTGATATCATCGTAGTTTCTCAGGATACGACGGCAGAAGAAATCCTGTTGATGAACCCAGATGGAATTATGCTTTCAAATGGTCCTGGTGACCCTGAAGATGTACCACATGCTTTAGATATGATCAGAGGATTACTAGGAAAAGTTCCAATCTTCGGAATCTGTTTAGGACACCAATTGATCGGTCTTGCCTGCGGAGCGAAAACTTTCAAACTGAAATTCGGACACAGAGGAGGAAACCACCCGGTATTGGATTTAGAGAAAAATACAGTAGCCATTACTTCTCAAAACCACGGATATGCGGTAGACCAGGAAAGCTTAAAAGGAACAGACCTTATCGAAACGCACATCGCATTGAATGACAGAACCAATGAAGGATTAAAACACAAAATCCACCCTTGTTTCTCAGTTCAGTATCACCCTGAAGCGAGCCCCGGCCCTGAAGATGCAAACTACCTGTTTGATGAGTTCATTCAAATGATGGAGGACTTTAAGAAATAAGACTGCTTTTTGTCATTCAGAACGAAGCAATAGCGGAGTGAAGAATCTCTACAATAAAATTAGATTCCTCGGAATGACAAAATACAATCGCAAGTCTTATAAAAGTAAAAAAATAAGAAGTTTAAGAATTTGATTCTTAACCCCAATTAAAAAAGAAAAATGGCAAAACGTACAGATATAAAAACAATTTTAGTAATCGGTTCAGGACCTATCATCATTGGTCAGGCAGCTGAATTTGATTACGCAGGAACGCAGGCTTGTCTGTCTCTGAAAGAAGAAGGCTACAAGGTAATTTTGATCAACTCAAACCCTGCAACGATCATGACGGATGTGGAAATCGCAGATAAAGTATATATCGAGCCGATTTCATTACAGTTTGTAAGCCACATCATCAGAAAAGAACGTCCGGATGCTTTATTACCAACATTGGGAGGTCAGACTGGACTGAACATGGCGGTAGAACTGGAAAAATCAGGAATTCTTGAAGAATGCAAAGTGGAAGTATTAGGAACGAAGCTTTCTGCCATCAACAGAGCAGAAGACAGAGATCTTTTCCGTGAGTTGATGAGAGAACTGAACGAGCCGGTTCCGGAATCTGATATCGTAAATACGGTAGAAGGAGCTCTTGCTTTCGCAGATGAAATCGGATATCCTGTAATTGTTCGTCCTGCCTTTACAATGGGAGGAACAGGAGGAGGTATTGCTTCCAACGAGGTAGAATTAAAAGAAATTGCCGAATTAGGATTAAAGCACAGCCCGGTTACACAATGTTTGATTGAAAAATCAATTGCTGGTTTCAAAGAAATTGAATACGAAGTAATGCGTGATGCAAACGACAACGCCATTGTGGTTTGTAACATGGAAAATATTGATCCGGTAGGAGTTCACACAGGAGACTCTATCGTAGTTGCACCTTCTCAAACCCTTTCAGACAGAGAGTATCAGTTATTGAGAAATGCTTCTTTAAAAATCATCAGAGCATTAGGAATTGAAGGAGGATGTAACGTACAGCTTGCTTTGGATCCACATTCTTTCGAATACTATATCATCGAAGTAAACCCTAGAGTATCCCGTTCATCAGCTTTAGCAAGTAAAGCAACAGGGTATCCGATTGCAAAAATCGCGGCAAAAATCGCTGTAGGATTAACACTTGATGAAATCATGAACCCGGTAACAGGAAAAACATACGCATGTTTTGAGCCAGCTCTTGACTATGTGGTAACAAAATTCCCAAGATTCCCATTCGATAAATTCGAAACGGCAGACAGAAGACTTTCTACTCAGATGAAAGCTACTGGTGAAGTAATGGCCATCGGAAGAAACCTTGAGGAATCTTTACAGAAAGCGATCCGTTCACTGGAAACAGGAATCAAGCATTTAGGATTAAAAACAAAACAGGCTGAGGCACTTACTGCTGAGGAAATCGAAAGAAGAATCAGAGTGTGTGATGATGAGAGACTTTTCATCATCGGAGATGCTTTAAGAAGAGGTTACGACTGGGAACAGATTGTAGAATGGAGTAAAATCGACAAGTTCTTCATCTGGAAACTGAAAAAACTGGTTGACTTCGAAAAAGTAATCGCTGCCAACAAATTTGATAAAGAAACATTAATTGAAGCGAAGAGATTAGGTTTCGCAGATATTAATATCGCAGTTCTTTGGGATGTAAAAGAACGTGAGGTTTTCAACTTCAGAAAAGAAAACGGAGTAATGCCGGTTTACAAAATGGTAGACACCTGTGCTGCTGAGTTTGAAAGTGAAACACCTTATTTCTACGGAACTTACGAAGAAGAGAACGAAAGTGTTGTTTCAGACAAAGAAAAAATCATTGTACTAGGTTCCGGACCTATCAGAATCGGACAGGGAGTTGAGTTTGACTACGCTACCGTTCACTCAGTATGGGCGATCAAAGAAATGGGGTACGAAGCAATTATCATCAACAACAACCCTGAGACAGTTTCTACAGACTTCTCAATCTCTGATAAACTATACTTCGAGCCGCTTACTGAAGAAGATGTAATGAACATCATCGAGCTTGAAAAGCCAAAAGGAGTAGTGGTACAGTTCGGAGGGCAGACAGCGATCAACCTTGCTGATAAATTAGCCTCTCACGGAGTACAGATCCTGGGAACTTCACTGGAAGATCTTGACAGAGCTGAAAACAGAGATAAATTTGAGAAAGCACTTCAGGAGCTTGGAATTCCTCAGCCAAAAGGAAGAACTTCAACTTCGAAAGAAGAAGCGATAAAAATTGCAAACGAAATCGGTTACCCGGTATTGGTACGTCCAAGCTACGTTCTTGGAGGTAGAGCTATGGAAATTGTATACGCTGAAGCAGAGTTGGCCCACTACATGGAGCACGCAGTTGATGCGAGCCCTGAGCACCCGGTTTTGGTAGACAAATACATGGTAGGAAAGGAAATCGAAGTTGATGCCATCTGTGACGGTGAAACAGTAGTGATTCCTGGAATTATGGAGCACATCGAAAGAGCAGGAGTTCACTCCGGAGACTCTATCGCGGTATATCCGCCACAGAATATCTCTCAAAGTGAAATTGATACTTTGGTAGATTATACACAAAGATTGGCAAAAGGGCTGAAAGTTATCGGATTAATGAACATCCAGTACGTTCTTTTCGAAGGAAACGTCTATGTAATCGAAGTAAACCCTCGTTCTTCAAGAACAGTTCCATTCTTATCTAAAATTACGGAGGTTCCTATGGCTAACCTTGCAACAAAGGCCATCTTAGGACAAAAGCTGAAAGATTTAGGATACGAAAACGGATTGGTTCCAAACAAAGAAGGAGTATTTGTAAAAGTACCGGTGTTCTCTTTCTCTAAACTAACGAAGGTTGACATCTCTCTGGGCCCTGAAATGAAGTCTACAGGTGAAGTTATGGGGAAAGATACTACTCTTGAAAAGGCCCTTTACAAAGGATTGGTAGCAGCAGGAAGAAAAGTTCCTATGCACGGTTCTATCCTGTTCACGGTAGCAGATAAGCATAAAGATGAAGCGGCAGCTCTTGCAGCAAGATTCCATGAAGTAGGATTCAGAATCTGGGCTACGGAAGGTACTGCGAAGTTCTTCGAGGAAAAAGGAATCCCTTGCAAAATCGGATACAAAATAGGAGAGGAAAGTGTAAACCTTATCGACCTGATCCAGAAAGGAAAAGTTCAGTATGTTGTAAATACTACTACAAAAGGTAAGCAGGCAGAAAGAGATGGATTCCAGATCAGAAGAATGAGTGTGGAAAACGGTGTTCCTTGTTTAACTTCAATGGATACAGTAGAAGCAATTCTGAAAGTAATCGAAAGCATGAGCTTCAAAATGGAGACAATGTAATTTCGAACCAGAATAAATATTAAAATCCCGCAAGTGTTCTTGTGGGATTTTTTTATAGTAAAAACTCATAAATTAAAGTAATCTGATTATTTTTACAAAAACCATCTAAGCTAAAATAATATGAATGCAATTATTAAAGGAGTTTTAAGTGTTGTTTTTGTGCTTGTATTTTTGGGATGTTCAATACCAACCGATTTTTATATTCAAAATTTAACAGAAACAAAAAAAACACTAAAAATTAATTATAAAAAAAGAATGGTAAAAGAATTATCTGAAGGTTCTTATGGTGCATTTACTTTCAATTATGAGAATGATATTGTACAGCCAAAATTTTTCAGAAAAACTAAAAATTTAAAATCTCTTGAGAAAAAGATGGACAGCTCTGTTGTTACGCTGGAAATCAATCCCCATTCAACAGTACGGATTGAAAAAACGCATAATTTTATGTGGAAATGGTATATTGTTGATGTTGAAATTGACGGACAAAAATATAGTATAGATGAAATAGTCAAAAAATCTGAGAACGTTAAAGATGATTATATTTTTAAAATTGAATAAAGAAAAGCTATAATGGATAAAAAAGCCATAAAAATTTTATTGAATACCATAAAAAGTTCTCAGGATGCAAGTCTAAGCGACTGGTTTGATTGGGAAACATACATGCAATATATTACAGAAGATGATTTTGAGTATGCAAAAAAGCAATCTGTAATGTTTGATCAGGAAGAAATAAGTCATGATGAGATTTGCAGAAGAATTAAAAGTGCTGTGGCCAGCATAGAAAAACAGCAGGTGGTAGATGCTTTTCTTTATAGTTTAAGTACCAGGCAATTAGAGTATCGTTCATTTTTATCCAGCTACTGTATTGCACAAAGTCTCGCAGAACATAGTTTTACACCAAGTCCAAAGCCCAATGAAGAGATCTGTGCGATCTGCGGGCTTCATACCTTTGAATTTGAAGACCCTATCGAATTCAATACAATCAATTATTTCAAATATAAAGATGGATGCTGTTTTGATAATTTAATTCAGGTTTTATTTGATGTAGAACAGTTTCCAAAATTTCCGGCGGTTAAACCCAATGAAAATGACTACAAGATCCTCAATGAACTGAAAGAAATCATTGAAAAGTCAGAACCTAACGACAGAATTTCCCAACTCAAAAAGAAGATCTCTAAAACAGTAAAATCAAATGATGACGAACGGTTGGGATTGTTGGAAATCTTAGGAGTTATCGGAATTTTACATGATGATACCCATCGGGGATATGCCAATCAATACGTTACCTATCCGGAAAGAGAGCATAGGCCCATTAGAAATGATGATGTTGGTTATCCCGCAAGATGGTGGCAGGGGAAATTTGGGATTGATGATGAAAAATGGAAGTATTGGTTTGAAAGCAATTAAGTGATTGCTTATCATACATTTAAAGCAAATTTTCAACACAAAAAACGTGGTTAAAGAGAATTCACAAGAGTTTTTATCGGATTAGCTTAAAAATACATAATGTTCACCAAATTATTTATAAATTAGAGCGTTAAAATTCAGGCTGTTATTATTATTTAAAAACTAATAAAAATTCCACCAAATCAAAATATAACCATGGCAGAATATTACGCAAAATCAAGCAATTCTTTATCTTTTGAGGTCACAAGAGAAGAAAAATTAATCGGGAAACTTATTTATACAAGCTGGTTTAAATTTAATGCCGTTATTGATATTGCAGATGGTCAGACTTATCAGGTGGAACCAAAAGGGTTTTGGGGAACCACCATTGAGCTGAAAGATCATGAAAGAGTTTTGCTGAAATTCAGAATGAATTGGAACGGGGAAATTGTAGTGCAAACCTATTTTGACGGCGTGAAGAATGGTTATCTTTTCAAACACAGAGGTATTTTTAAAGAGTCATTTGTTCTTACAGATCAGGAAGGGGTTGAGCTGATGATCATTAAGCCTCATTTGAAATGGAGTTCTATGAATTACGAATACCAGGTCACAACTTCTGATGCTTTCGAAACGTTCCCGGAGAAAGACATCGTTTTAATTAATGCGCTGCATTGTGCCAATTATTATATGTCGATGATGGCGTCTGCCGTGATATAAAAGATAATTTTAGATTTTAACAGCGATGTCCTTCTGACACAGAATGAAGTTCTGCGAACATTGTTCAAAGAATTTCATTAATAATAAACTTGTTTAAACTTTTTGAAACATTAAGACTGCATTAAGGTGTTTAGAGTATTAAGATGAGCTTCGCTTTAAGCTTAAAAATCAGAATGATTTATCTTAACTTAATTATGCTTTACTGCTTAAATCCTTCTTAATGGTTTAAGAAATGTCCAATATTTTTTATAAGTTTAAACAACTCCAATGTATATTGTTATCAATAAGATAAATAATCCTTAATTACTTCTCCAAAGCCTTTGAAACCGCCAAGCTATCTTCCAGTAATCTGTAACGTATAATTTTATTATTTTGAATACGCATCTGGATACAAAATAAAGACTCTACAATATGACCTGTTGCAAGCATTTTCGTTACAAATTCTCCAGTGATCACTGCATTTTCATCATCGTTGAAAATATGATCTATTTTGGCAGAAACAGGTTCTGTATTTTTCCATAACAATTCAAAAAAACCGGATATTTCCTGTTTATTGTTTCTTACGCCCAGCCAGGGTGCTTTTTGCTCATCTCCAGGTATATACCAGTCTACGGTGTCAGAAAATAAGTTGATCAATTCTGTCAGGTTTCTTCCTGAAAGAAAGTGAAGAAATTGCTGAACGGTCTCTTGGGTATTGTTATTCATTGTTGAAATTGATAATCAAAAAATAGGTTCTGTATTAAAACAGTAAGATAAGAAAAATCTCAATCCCATTTACCTGAAATGCCTGGTTAGAAAAGTTATCAATAGTTGTATCATATCGGTTTTTAATAAACTCTTTATTAATGGGCTGTTTCATCAAGTAAGTTTTATGATTTGCGTCATGTTTTTATTTAGAATTAATAAAAATAAGATAATTTTGCAGAACTAACTTAATTATAAACATGAAAAAAACAATTATTTCTGCAGCTCTATTAGCCGTAACAATGCTGAGTGCCCAGGAAACGGATACCATTAAAGTGGCTGAAATACAATCCGTATCACTCCAGGGAACGCACAATTACAGAACCAAAAAATCTGAATCCATCGCAAGACTTCCTCTTGAAAACCTTGAAAATCCCACTGTTTACAACCTTGTTCCCAAAGAAATCATCAGTGAAATGGGAGCTACGGACTTCAATACAGCCATGGCTTCTGCGCCAGGTGTTGTCGTAAGTAACAGTGTCAACGACAGTGGGAATGATATTTTCATGAGAGGTTTCAGCTCCAATGCCAGTTTCAGAAACGGATTGATTCAAAACCCCAGAGTACAGTCCGAAATCGCTAATATTGAAAGAGTAGAAGTAATTAAAGGACCATCCGGAACCTTATTCGGAGGAACACTTGCCAACTATGGCGGAGTAGTGAATATTGTTACCAAAAAACCACAGGAAAACTTCGGAGGAATTATCAATTATACCACCGGAAGCTGGGGAATGAACCGAATCACAGCGGATGTAAACACTCCCTTGAACAAAGAAAAAACAGCATTAGCAAGATTCAACGTAGCAGCTTACTCTCAGGATTCTTTCCAGGATGCCGGTTATAACAAAGGATTGTTCTTTTCAGGAAGTGTTCTCTATAAAGTAAGTGATAAAACCACTGTAACGCTTGATACAGAATTCCACGCTCCGGATAAAACACTGAATGCTTATGTAAGAAATTCAGAAAAACTGACTCTCCACTCTATGAAAGACCTGGAAGTGGCTTACAAAAGAGCATTCACAAGTAATGACATCGGTTCCAAAAGAACCAATTTTGTAACGATGGCGGAGGTTACTCATAAATTCAACGATCAATGGACGTCAAGAACATCCTACCAAAGAGGAGAGGCCAATGAAAATGAATCTATCTTTTTAGTGCTGAGATATCTGAATAATAATCAGGTCGAAAGAATGATCCGTCCTTTCGACAGCTTTAAAGTAACTACAGATAATATTCAGCAGAATTTTACGGGAGATTTCAAAATAGGAGGTCTACGAAACCGTCTGGTAGTGGGAATAGATTACTTCCAACAAAGGACAAAGTACCAGTTCCCTTATTATGAAGCCAACGGATACAGCAATGTTTTTATGCCTTATGACAAAGTGAATCTCGACAGCTCTTCAGCATGGGATCCCATTTCACGAAACAAATTCATGAATAAGGAAAGAAAATCTACTGAATCTGATATCACAACATTCAGAACGATCAGCGGTTATATTTCCAATGTTTTGAATATCACAGATAACTTGCTGGTAATGGCCAGTTTGAGAGTAGACAGCTATAAAAATGATGATATGGTGGTAAACGGCGTAGAAATCTCTACGAAAAACGGATATCCTGAAAATAAAGTTACCGGCTACAGTCAGACCCAGTTTTCACCCAAATTCGGATTGGTGTATGAAATTGTAAAAGATCAGATCTCATTCTTTGCCAATTATGTGAACGGATTTAAAAACTATGCACCATCATTAAATGAAGTAGGTGTTTTAACAAAATGGGATCCCGAGCAGGGAAACCAGGTTGAAACAGGTTTTAAAGTAGATCTTTTTCATAAAAAATTACTGACTACCGTTAGCTATTACAACATTAACGTTAAAAACAGACTGGTTGCCGACCCGGGCGGAATAGGAAGCATTCAGGATGGTAATATCAAAAGTCAGGGATTGGAAATAGGAATCATTGCCAACCCTTTCAAAGGATGGAATATCGTTGCCGGATACGGATATAACGATAATAAATATGATGACCGAAGCAAAGACAGTGGAAAAAGAATCGCCTGGACTCCAAAACATGTAGCCAATGTATGGACAAGCTACAAAATTATGGATGGCGCTTATGAAGGTCTAGGTTTTGGAGCAGGTTTTAATTTTGTAGACCAAACGTATATCAACATCACCAATCATTTCCTTGCTCCGTCTTATACAACCGTAGGAGCTACCATTTTCTACGACAAAAAAAAATACAGAATCGGTCTGAAAATGAATAATGCGTTGAATGAAAACTATTGGAACTTTTATGGACAGCCACAGAAGCCGAGAGAAATCCTTGCCAACTTTGCATTCAAATTTTAATACCGCTCAACAAAAATAATCTCAACGAAAATATAAGGATGAAAACCGCAAAGGTGCAAAGCTCTGATTTATATACGCCTATTTCTGACGCCTTTAAATATGCTAAAGTAGACGGCAGCAGGAATAACTCTTTTCACTTTACAAACACGCCATTATAAATACAATTGCGCCTTTGCATTTTCTGCTATTATATTTTAAGTAGATGAAAACAGATATGGAAAACAAAAAAACTAATCCTAAAAAAAAGCAGGGGAAATCCCTTACCAAAAGAATCACAGGCTGGCTGCATCTATGGCTCGGGCTGGTTTCCGGAATCATTGTACTTACGGTTACTCTTTCGGGAACGGTGTTTGTCTTTTGTGACGAAATCATTGATTGGTGTGGTGGAAGTGCCAAATATGTTCAGGCTCCGGCTCATGCTAAAAAAATGACACCTGAAGCATTGCTGGCTCATTTCCATCAGCAGATTCCGGACAGAAAAGCATTCTATTTTGATACATATAAAGAAGCAGACAGAAGTTTCAGGGTAGCATCGGCAACGAAGCCGCCTAAAGATAAAAATGTTGGCAAAGCAGAAAAACCCAAGAAAAAAGGGCGTGGTCCAAGAGGTGTATTTGCCTATCATTACCTTGATCCTTACACAGGAAAGGTAATTGGTTCTACAAAAAGCTATGAGTTTTTCTATGTTGTAGCCCATATTCATGCTCAGCTGCTGGCAGGAAAGTTCGGGAAAACGGTTGTTGGAGTTGCCTCAATCATCTTTTTTATCCAGCTTATCGGCGGACTGATTCTTTGGTGGCCGAAAAAATGGAATAAGACAACCAGAACAGCAGCTTTTAAAATCAAATCCGGAACAAAATGGCGCAGGAAAAACTACGATTTTCATAATGTCTTTGGGTTTTATTCATTGCTTCCGGCCGTATTTATTACCATTACAGGACTGATTATGGCTTATGAAGTTTTAACCAATCTTACCCAGCAGGCTTTCGGCGGAGCTGTGGATGCTCATACTATTGCAGAAAAATATGAACCTAAGTTTGATCCGGAGAAAAAAGCCTTGTCTTACGCTGATTTTGCAGATAGAAAATTCAAAGAGTTTCCTGATGCGAAACAGTTCAGAATGAGTATTCCGAGAAATGATTCAGCAGCGGTATATCATGTGGTTGCAGCTCAGTTTATTGGATTAAAAAGCCTGGTCAACGGGAAAAGTATGGAAACTAACAAATACACCGGAAAAGAAATTGATTATCCTGAAGAAGTTCAGAGACACGAAGTGATAGAACACATGAATTTTGATCTTCATGTAGGCTATTGGGGCGGAATGTTCGGTAAGATATTCACCTTCATTATCGGAATTATCTGCACAAGTCTCCCGATTACCGGATTCCTGATCTGGTGGGGTAGAAGAAACAAATCACCTAAAAAGAATAAAGAAGTTAAAAACATTCATCAACACAGAAAAGATTCACACCATGAACAACTGGTTTAAAATTATTGCACTCTCATTACTTTTGGTATTCACATCTGGAAAAGCCCAGGAAAAACTGACGATAGGAGAGAAGCAAACTATATTTTCAAAAGTTTTAAACGAAAACAGAGAAATCTGGATTCACTTGCCTAAAACCTATAGCGATACTACCATCAATCCGGCAAAATATCCGGTGATCTATCTCTTAGACGGAGAAATTAATTTTGAATATTACACAGGATTAACGGATTTCATCGCCAGAGCACCATATGCCGATATTCCGGAATGTATTGTAGTAGGAATAAAAAATACAGAAAGAACAAGGGATCTTACCCCTACAAAGTCTGAAAAGAAAAGTCCCGTAAATCCTGCTCTTACACTTTTTGCAGACAGCGGAGGAAGTGAAAACTTTCTGAAATTCATGCAGGAAGAATTGAAGCCTTTTATTAATAAAAACTATAGAACTCAGGATTATTCTGTGCTGGTAGGGCATTCCTTCGGAGGATTATTTGCTATTAATACACTCCTTTTACATCCCGATTATTTCAATGCTTATGTTGCCAATGACCCCAGTTTGTGGTGGGACAACAAAGTAACCCTCACAAGAACAAAAGAGTATCTGAAAAAAAATAAGAAATTTCCGGCAAAAAAATCTTTGTATGTTTCTCAGGCAGACAATGAAGAACAGCAGAAAAACTGGAATTCCGATATGACACAGGCCATTGATGAATTTAAAGAAATCATAGAAAAGAACGGATCTCTGAACTATAAACATCGTTTTTTTGAAGGAGAAACCCACGGAACTGTTTCCTATCCCGGAAATTATGAAGCATTAAAATTCATATTCAAAGGTTTCAGAACCGACATAAAACAACTTGCCAAAAATCCCAAACTGCTTGAAGAAGAGTATAAAAAGTTTTCAGAAAAAATGGGAGCAGAGTTTATCCCTTCGGAAGCTTATCTGAATGTAGTGATCAAATTCATGAAGAGCAATGGGTTTAAAGACCCCGAAATCTATTTTATGAATCTGAAAGACAACTATTATCCTAAAAAATAATACACAGTTTCTTTAATTAGGTTTAGGCTGAAGCCAATGGAATTGCTGATGTAATAAAAAACGGGCTAAAGCCCGTTTCTATTGATGTTTTCTTCAAAGATTTTGCTGATTAGACAGATTTATTCTCAAAGATTATCCACACAGTTTGTCATTTTGTAGGAATCCTGTAAATCCTTCCGGGAATTAATGCCTGTTATCACAATTGATCGGGAAATCCTTCTCCTTTTGATCTAAAAAGCTAATCGAAGGACAGCCAAAAGACTGAGCCATGAACCCAAAAATAACCGGAGGTTTTCCTTTGAAAAGATGGCCTGTATATTGGAAAACATTCGCTTCATCAGCATCTATTCCATACAAAGGGAGGAATTCTCCACCATCACTTCCTGCAAGACTATAGGTCTTCTCCGCAATTTTTTCTTTATGATCATTAATGACGACCAGTGTTCGATCTACAATATTTCCTTCTTCAAGATAATCCTGCAGATAGTAGGTCAGATTTTCATATTGTGCCTGATAGGTTTTCCCCGGAGCCAATTTTGAATGGGTGAAATATTTTTTTGAAAGAGCTGCATCAGCTTTTTGCCATTTCACCGCTTTCATTTTATTTTCTACAAATGGATTTGTATTTCCAAAATAAGCGATGGCATTAGTATATCGGTCGTACTCTGTGGTTTTCTGGTGAGTGGCTACCTGAAAGCCCATCATATAAGAATCCGGATCTAAATCTTCACTGTCTGTATAAGGACTCAGATAAGCGACCGCTTTTAATTGGCGTATCGGCATTTTTTGAAGTTGATTAGAACCATACTCATAGATGTACAGAGAATCATTTTCAGTGAGATGAATTCCGTTGAGAAGCTTTTTTCTGCTGGGTGCATCCAGTTCAAAATGCTGGCGTTCTTCGTAAGACATCTGCTTATGATTTCTAACAATCTCAGCAGGAATAGGTTGCTCTCCTTTATAGATATCTGAAACAGAAATGAAAATATCCATATCAGAATCTTTTTCAGCGGATGAAATGATGGACAGACTGAAAATATTAAAATCAGTATAATCTATTTTCTCCTCAGTTTTTGCCGTTTTTACAGAATCATTCGCCGGATGTGTTTCTGTGGTAACAGTTTTTTTCTCTTCTTTCTTACAGCTTACAATAGCCAATGGCAAAAATAAAAGCGCAGCGACGGTTTGGGGTTTTATAATCTTTTTTAGCATTAAAGTGTTTATCATATTCTAATTCATTTTGTAATAAGGCTCTGAAAAGTATTTGCTGGGTTTGATGTAAGCCATTTTTCTTTCTGCATCAAAGATCCAGATAAACCTGCGGAGCATATCAGCACCCAGATAACTTACATTTTGTGTTTTCAGCTCACCGGAGAAATATCCTACGGAAACATCTTTAAACATGCTTTTTCCCAACTTGAAATAGGGAAGGACAGCTTGCTTGGTAGTTAAAGTTTTACCTTCAGAATTCTTGAGTGTTTTTTCTCCCGTTACCTTCAGTTTTTTCTCCAGATGTTTTTCTTCAGCGAATTCGTTGCTGTACAGTATTGCTCCGGAAAATCCGGATTGTAATACAAAATAGGCTTCCTGCTGCGGACCTTCATCAATAATATTGTCTGCTGCAAGATAAAAGCCGTCGTGATCCAGGATGATATTAACAGGTTGATACTCTTTCAGATCCGGCATTTGATCGTAGATCACAAATTGATTGTTATCATAATCGATTTTAAATGCCTTACCTGCGAAAATTCCGGTTCCGATTTTTCCGTCTGCCTCATGACCTGTTAACTGATTGTTAAAAAAACGTACATTTTTCTGAGTGATTTTCCCAATTTGTACCGTATTGTGGTCGCTGAGTTCTTCTTTGTTGAAAATAATATGCTCTGCTTTCCGCTTGCCATCAGGAGAAATAGCATAATCCTTCATGGCGATCTGAAACATCAGATCCAATGAATCCTTTTTGTTGACAAGGGTTTTGACAATGATATTATTGTGCTTTGTGATCCGGAAGGGGATGGTCTGCTGTGCTTTCATGCCATAAAATCCGGCCGAAAGCAGTATAAAAAGTACTGTTCTTTTGAGCATTATCAGTGATTAGTGTTTTAAAACTTTAAAATTACCTATTATCTTTGGAAAAGCAAATATTAAAATGAAATGGTTGAAAAATTGCTTCAGAGCGGAATCTATTGGGAAAAGAAAGAATTCAGACGAAATGAATTCCTGAAGATTTCAGGCAGTACAGATACCTCTATTTATTTTATTGAAAACGGGAGTGTCCGGATCTTTATGACGGATGAAGATGAAGAAAGGATTATTCGTTTTGGATATACCGGAAATATTATTGTCAGCCTGGATTCTTTTTTATCGGGAAAACCTTCAGATCTGTATATCCAGGCGATTAAGAAAACAACGGTAAAAGTAGCTTCAAAAAAGGATTTCTATGTATTTATACAATCAAATGAAGAACATATGAAATTCTGGATGAACGTGCTGGAAGATCTTGTATTGCAGCAGCTTGAAAGAGAAAAGGATCTGTTGATCAATGCTCCGGGAGAACGCTTTGAAAGGGTTTTAAAACGGAGTCCAAAGCTGTTTCAGGAAGTGCCCAATAAATACATTGCCAATTATCTGAGAATGTCACCGGAAACATTGTCCAGACTCAAAAAATCTTGAGTTCAGTCAAGATTTAAGAACGTTCAGATCAGCATATTTGTATAAAAAACGTAATGAAAATTTCAACCTCAGAATTATTGCATGAGTTAAAAAGTAAGACAGAAGAACATTTACAATTTGCTGAAATGTTGTCTTTACAACCGGAACATGATCTGAATTTCAGAACTTCAGCAGAAAGCTGGAGTACATTGGAATGTCTGGAACATCTTAACCGTTATGGAGATTTTTATATTCCTGAAATAAGCCGTGCTATTTCTTCCGCCGGAAAGTCTTCCCAATCCTATTTTAAACCCGGAATTCTTGGAAATTATTTTGCCAAAAGCATGCTTCCCAAAGAGAAGCTGAATAAGATGAAAACGCATAAAGCCATGAATCCAATCCACAGTAATCTGGATAAAAATGTAGTGGATTTATTCATTACCCATCAGGGGAAATTACTTGAGTTACTGGAAAAAGCACAATATACTGATTTGGAAAAGACAAAATCAGGTATTAGCATTTCGAAACTGATCAAACTGAAGCTGGGAGACACCTTCCGTTTTGTTATTTATCATAATGCAAGACATATCGGGCAGATAAAAAAAATTTTAACGCATTAAAAAGAAGTTATGATTTCCAAAAAGCTTACTTTTAAACTAATGGAAATGATACACCAAAAACATATATCAACCCCTTTGGGAGAAATGATTGCCTGTGCCATAGATCAGGGAATCTGTCTGCTGGAATTTACAGACAGGAAAAATATTGAAAAACAGCTGAAGGCGTTGTCAAAGGTTTTAAAGGCAGAGATTGTAGAAAAAGAACATCTTCATTTCAAACAGCTGGAAGAGGAATTGAAAGAATATTTTGAAGGAAAAAGAAGTCATTTTGATGTTCCACTGTTTATTACCGGAACTGAATTTCAGGAAAAAGTGTGGCAGCTTCTCCGTGAAATTCCAATGGGAGAAATAAGAACGTATAAACAGCAGTCGGAAATATTAGGAAATCCCAAGGCAATACGTGCCGTAGGAACAGCTAACGGAATCAATAAAATTGCCATTTTAATTCCCTGTCATCGTGTGATAGGTTCCAACGGTGAGTTGGTAGGGTATGCCGGAGGTATCTGGAGAAAACAAAAGCTGCTGGAGTTGGAAAAGGCTATCTTATTTTAGAAATATATTAAAAATATCCCTATATTTCGGTATTTATCATAAGTTCTGCAACCTTTTTATGAAATCAAAAATTCCGGTTATTTTAATCTTTTCCAGACTGATTATTGGCTTTATCATCATTGCTTTAAGTCTCATTAAAATAGAAAATTATCAGGCAATTACTGTCGTTCTTTTATCTGTAGGGTTGTTGACGGATATTTTTGATGGAATTATCGCAAGGTATCTTCATGTTTCAACGCAGAAACTCAGACGTATGGATTCTACTGTTGATCAGGTCTTCTTTATTTCAGTAGGTGTTGCAGCATATATACAATGTCCCGAGTTTTTCAAAACAAATGTTTCCAGAATAAGTATTCTTGCAGGAGCTGAAGCTCTTATTTATCTGGTAAGCTTTTTAAAATTCCGAAAGGAGGTTGCTACACATTCTATTGGTGCCAAGATCTGGACTTTATTACTTTTTGGAACATTGATTCAGGTAATTTTACAATGCCGGTCCATTATTTTATTCAACCTTTGTTTCTGGGTTGGATTGCTTACCAGAGCAGAGATTATAGCTATTCTTTTACTATTGAAAACGTGGACGAATGATGTTCCTTCTGTTTTTCATTCCATACAACTCAGAAAAGGGAAAACGATTAAGAAAAGTAAAATTTTCAACAGTTGAAAATATACTTTTTAAACGAATTTGGTTAAAAAAATCCTTCATAGAAAAATATCGGTAAACCAAAATTTAACGAAGTTTATGAAAGCTATTTCGTTTTGAATTTTGTAATTTTAAACAAAAATTTACACGTGAAAAAGTTAATAATAGCAGTCTGTATTTCAGTTTCAGCATTCAGTTTTGCACAGGATTACTCTGTACCGGCAGCAAGCCCGCGCCAGAGGGTAGAGCAGCAGTTTTCAATGTCCAAAATCTCTATTGATTATGGGAGACCGGGAGTAAAAGGACGTAAAATTTTTGGTGAATTGGTTCCTTATGGCCAGGTTTGGAGAGCTGGAGCTAACTCTTCTACGAAAATTACTTTCGGACAAGCCGTTAGCTTCGGTGGGAAAACAGTACCTGCAGGAACATACGGATTATTCATCGTTCCTACAGAAAAAGAATGGAAAGTAATTCTGAATAAAGATTTCCAGCAATGGGGAGCGTATACTTATGATCCTAAACAGGATGTAGTAGATGTTACTGTACCGGTTAACAAGCTGGCTGACAAGCAGGAATGGTTTGAAATTACTTTAAATCCTACTGATGAAAATTCAGGAAACCTGGTAATCAAATGGGATATGGCTCAGGCAGAAGTTTCATTGAAGCCATCTAAACTAGACACCGTCATCAAGATTTCTGACAAACTGAAAGAAATCAAGAAAATAGAATCAGATTCCACTAAAAAGAGTTAAACAATGAATTTTTCTGTTCAGCCTGTTTTAGAGAATGAAGAATTTCAATTAATCCCCTTACAGCAAGGGGATTTTGAATCTTTATATGAAGTGGCTTCTGATCCGAAAGTGTGGGAACAACACCCCAACAAAGATCGTTATAAGAAAGAGGTTTTTGAAAACTTTTTCACAGGAGCTATAGAGAGTAAAGGTGCTTTTAAAATTATGGAGAAAGCAACCGGAGATGTATTGGGAAGCAGCCGTTATTATGATTTTGATAAAGAAGATAATCATATTTTCATCGGATATACTTTCTATGGAACAAAATCCTGGGGAAAAGGCATTAATCCTCAGGTTAAAAAGCTGATGCTAGATTATATCTTCCAGTATGTAGACAAAGTTCATTTTCATATCGGAAAAGAGAATTTCCGTTCGCAGACAGCTTTGGAAAGATTGGGAGGACAAAAAATAGCTGAAGAAGAAGTGGCTTATTTTGGTGAACCCTCAAGAACCAATTTTGTTTATGAAATTAAAAAAGAAGATTGGGTATGAAAAAATATAAAATCCAGCAGTCGCCATTTGTAGTGCCTACTAACGATGGAAAACTGATTGAAGAGCATTGGGGAAATTCAACAGGGAATTCCAATGTTTCCATTGCTCATATGGTAGCACCTCCGGATTGGAGTGAGCCACACCAGACTCCAGAATTTGATGAATTTACCTATATCATTTCAGGGAAAAAGCAATTTGAAATAGACGGAGAAATTGTTGTTCTTGAAAAAGGACAGAGTATTCTTATTGAAAAAGGAGCAAGAATCCGTTACAGTAATCCGTTTTCAGAACCCTGCGAATATCTTGCAATCTGTCTTCCTGCATTTTCTATGGAACTGGTCCATCGTGAAGAGGAAGGCGTAGACTAAAAAACGATTAAAAAATATAGAAAAGCAAATCTGCAATACAGTGGATTTGCTTTTTTTTGTGGCAATTTTTCAAAATACAATCTAATCAGATGCTATGGAGTGTTTTGAGAAAGGATTTAAAAGTGGCTTTACTGATAATGGCCATCAATACTTTATTTCGGGAGATTTTTTTTCTTTTTCATGCTTGATTGTTTTAATTTATTTTGTAAGTTCGCGGACTTAAAAAAAATGAACTAATTAAGATCTATGAAAAACAAATTATCAGTTGTATTCATGCTGGGAATCGCACTTTCTGCCACTTCATGTGCAACCATTTTTACAGGAACTCAGGATGCAATAACTTTTTCTTCAAGCCCTGAAGGCGCAAAAGTATTTCACAAAGGAATAGAAAAATGTACAACACCTTGTACAACTAAAATCCCAAGAGCTTTGGGTAAGCAGATGGTTACCTTTGAAAAAGAAGGATTCGAGAAGAAAGAAGTAAAGCTGACAAAAACTTTTAATGCGGTGACTTTGCTGAATATTATTCTGGGAGGAGCAATAGGAGTAGGAATTGATGCTGCAACAGGCTCTCTTACCAAATATTCTCCAAAAAAATATGACGTTGAGCTGCAGGCGAAACCGTAATGAAGCTAACAATATAAACGTAAAAAGGCAAATTCGTGAACTGATGAATTTGCCTTTTTTATGTTATTTCAAAATTTCTTTCAGGAAGAGCAATGTGTGGTTCCACGCTCTTTTAGCCATGGTTGCATTGTAATCCGGAGATTTCGGATCTGTAAATGTATGTTTGGAATGGGCATACGTGATGATCTGCCAGTCGGCATTTCCATCATTCATTTCTTTGATGAGGTTGTTGTAATCATCAGGAGTCACGCTTTTGTCATCTGCCGGATTTTCAACCAGAATTTTAGCCGTCAAAGCTTCATTTTTTCTGCTCTGATCTCTGCCCAGACTTCCGTGGATAGAAACAACACCTGCTACAGGAAGATGACCTCTTGCTGATTCCAGAGCTCCCGTACCTCCGAAACAGTAGCCGATAACTGCTACTTTATCAGAAATAGCTCCGTTTTTCTTCAGCTGCTCCAGCGCCAGCGAAATTCTTTTCTGGTATTCCTGATAATTCTGTTTATAATATCCTGAGGTCTTTGCTGCAGATTCGTTATCCGCAGGAATTTTTCCTTCCCCGTAAATATCAGCAATAAAAGCAATGTAGCCTTGCTTTTCAAGTTCAATGGCGGCTGTTTTTGCTTCTTCATCAATGCCTTTCCAGGCTGGAAGAATCAATACTCCGGGAAGTTTTTTTCCTGCATTGGAAGTGATGAGACCATTTAGTTTCTGGGAGCCGTCCTGGTAGGAAACAGATTTAAGTTTCTGACTGAAAAGATTTCCTGAAGCCATAATCATTGCGGTTAATAAGATGGAACGTATCATATTTTGTAATTTAAGTTAATACAGATCACACTAATCCTTTCACAAAAACCACAAACAACAATTGGTGTAATTCGTGTAAAAATTTGTGATGTTAGTGTTGAAAAGAAATCTTATCGAAATTAATAAAAATAACTCAGAAAGAGTATTAATAGAATATTATTTAAATCCTTTTCAGAATTATCTGATATTGTAAGCCTTACTCAGGTCTGTAAAACTGATACTGTCCGTTTTCATAGTACGCATTGATATGCTGAAGCCCGTTGGTCAGGATGATTTCCCTGGCGCCGATAATAGAATTGTACCGAGCAGTTTGTTCAAATGTTTTTTCTGTTAGTTTGATCTGCGGAGCTTTACATTCAATCAGAATTATAGGTTCTGTTTTTTCGGTAACCAGAAGGTCAATCCGTTTGGTAAGACCGTTCAGTATAATTTTTTTTTCGGTAATCAGAGCAGAGATGGAGTAGGATTTTACAGTAAGATAATAATGTATCCAGTGCTGTCTGACCCATTCCTCAGGAGTGAGCAGAAGATAAGTTTTGCGGACCAAATCATAAATAAAAAACTTATCTTTGTCTTTCTTGAATTTAAAATCAAAAGTTTCCTGAAAATTCAGTTTTGGAAGTTCCATTAATAAGATGAAAGAATTAGATTTAATCCTCAAAAATATTAAAAATAAAGAAGTTTTACCTATTTATTTTTTCCACGGAGAAGAAGCTTACTTCATTGATGTTGCTGTAAAAGCCCTTGAGCATAACTTTTTGGAAGAAGATGAAAAAGCTTTTAACCAAACCGTTACTTACGGAAAAGATACTTCATATCAGGAAGTTCTTTCCCTGGCAAGACAGTTTCCGATGATGGGAGATAAGCAGGTGATTATTGTGAAAGAAGCTCAGGATTTACGATTCAATGAAGAGGAAAACAGAATTCTGGAATCTTACGTAGACAATCCTGTTCCTTCTACAGTTTTGGTTTTTGCCCATAAGCACAAGAAACTGGATAGTAGAAAAAAAGCCGCCAAAGCCCTGGATAAAGCCAAAGCGCTTTTCCTTAGTGAATCTGTAAAGGAAAGCAATCTGCCGAAATGGATTTCAGATGAATGTGCAAAGCTTAAAATCAATACAGCTCCCAATATCTCTCATTTGTTGGCAGAATATCTGGGAAATGACCTTTCAAGGATTGCCAACGAGCTGAATAAACTGAAAATGATTCTTAAAGAAGGAGAAATCCTTGACGGAACCATTGTTGAAAATCATATCGGAATCAGTAAAGAATACAATATTTTTGAACTTCAGAAGGCTTTGGGAACTAAAAATGCCAATGCAGCTTTTAAAATTGCTCATTTTATGGGTAAAAATCCGAAGAATAATCCTTTTGTCATGATGCTGGCAAGCCTTTACAATTATTTTTCCAACGTTATTATCTATCAGACGATGGCCGGGCAGTCTCCACAAACGATTGCTTCACAGATGGGTGTGAATCCTTATTTTATCAAAGACTATGCGGAAAGTGCAAGACTTTATCCTCTTAAACATGCCACAAGAGTGATTTCTATTCTCCGTGAATTCGATATGAAAGGGAAAGGACTTGGAGCGGTGAATATGGGAGAAGCTGAACTGATCAGAGAGCTTGTGTATAAGATTATCAACGTAGATAAGATTAAGATGAAGGTGTGATGCGTGTTGCGAGATGCGGGATACGTGTTGCGAGTTGCGAGTTGCGGGATACGAGATAGGTGAGATGCGCGATTCGAGGTTTGAGGGGTATTGGAGAAAAGTTTTACATTTTCTTACCCACCTAAACCCCGTTACGCAATAACCCGAACCCCGAACTCCGAATCCCGGACCACTTAACAGTTACTATCGAAATTCAACATATCAGATATTGACAAGTATCATTAAAATAACTTTAAAAAGAAATTAAAAATTCCGAAATTAGCGGTCTAATTCAAATTAAATCTTTTCGAACAAAGCAAATTATGGAGCAAAACATTTTAGATTGTGTGATCGTTGGATCTGGGCCTTCTGGTTTCACAGCTGCTATCTACGCAGCAAGAGCAGACTTAAAACCTGAATTGTATACAGGTTTGGAGCCGGGCGGACAATTAACTACAACCACGGAAGTGGATAACTTCCCAGGGTATCCAGCCGGGATTACTGGTCCTGAAATGATGATGGATCTGCAAAAACAGGCAGAAAGATTTGATACCAAAGTTCATTACGAAATGATCACTAAAGCTGAATTCTCCAAGGAAGTAGGCGGTGTTCATAAATTATATGCAGGAAACAAAGAGATCCTTGCCAAAACAGTTATTATCTCTACAGGAGCTACTGCAAAATATTTAGGTCTTGAAGATGAGAAAAAATATGCGGGCGGTGGTGTTTCAGCTTGTGCTACCTGTGACGGATTCTTCTACAGAGGAAAAGACGTGGTAGTAGTAGGAGCAGGAGATACAGCAGCTGAAGAGGCTACTTACCTTGCCAAACTATGTAAGAAAGTAACATTGTTGGTGAGAAAAGATGTTTTCAGAGCTTCAAAAGCAATGGTTCACAGAGTGGAAAGTACTCCGAATATCGAAGTGAAATTTCACCATGAATTAATCGGGATTGAAGGAGAAAACAGCCTTGTTGAAAGAGCGGTAATCATCAATAATCAGACTCAGGAGAAATCTACAGTGGATGTTGAGGGGATCTTTATCGCTATTGGCCACAAACCGAATACAGATATTTTCGTAGGTCAGGTAGATCTTGATGAAAACGGATATATCCTAACTGAAAAAGGTTCTTCAAGAACCAATCTTCCGGGTGTATTTGCTGCCGGAGACGTTCAGGATCATATCTACAGACAGGCTATTACAGCTGCAGGAAGCGGATGTATGGCGGCAATGGATGCAGAAAAATATTTAGCTGAATTACACTAATACTATTCAGTTTATACATACAAAGCGTGCCCTATGGGTGCGCTTTTTTTTATTGGGAAACACAAAGGAGAAGAGATATTCAAATGATTTTGAACCATTAAGGAACCTGAAGCTGTGAAGGAAAGTTAAGGAAACATCTAAGATGTTTTAGAAAGTGTGGCGCCTTATCTTAATATTCTTAATTATTTAATTCATCTTAATGGTTTATAGTATAAAATGTTTCAGAAGATTTTTAGCGAATATTCTCGCAGATTATGGTGATTACGAAGATTTTTTTCATCATAATTGATCTGCTTTATTTGCAAAATCAGCGAGAGACTTAAAAATGTGCAGTTATCAATTGTATCGGAGATAAAATCTTTGAGTCTTATAACAGTCTTTTTTTATATTACTTGCGCCCTTGCGTTTTCCAACAATAATTTATCCCAAATTTTCAAAAGCTAATTCAATACACTGTGTTTTTGAAATTATTTTGAACCATTAAGAAACTTGAAGCTGTGAAGGAAAGTTAAGGAAACATCTAAGATGTTTTAGAAAGTGTTGCGTTTTATCTTAATATTCTTAATTATTTAATTCATCTTAATGGTTTAATATTATAAAATGTTTCAGAAGATTTTCAGCGAATGTTCTCGCCTTTACGCTTACAACATTCAACATTTCTCCATACCCAATATTCGATAAGAAAGTAGGTAAATAGCTTTATTTTCCAGAAATATTTCCAAACATATATAACAACTGAAGACGTACACATTCCCCTCCTGTGGAGGGGTGGCAAGAATTCAAAGAATTTTTGACGGGGTGGTTAAAACTATTCAATTGAATAAAAGTGATAGACAAGTTATTATGATCATCTTGTTTTGCGTAAAGTAAAATCCCTAAATTAGCCCATAATCAAAAACAAAATGGAAACAAAAGTCATAAAAGTTAAACACGTCACCGGTACCTATATTATTGAAGTTCCCAATGGAGCGCTTAATGACATGAAAACCCAATTGGACAAATGCCTTAACGATGAACAGGGCGCAATTGTAGTAAAGGGAGAAGATGGAGATCAGTTTGTATATCCGTCTGATTTTTTAAAAAACAGTTTTATTTCCATTGTTGATCGGGAATAAGGAGCTTTTCACACGTATAAAATAAAAACGGCTTCCAATAGAAGCCGTTTTGTTCTTATATAAAAGTGATTATCCTTTTTTCATTTTTTCATTTTCTTCTTTTAAAGCCTTAATCTGCTCTTTCAGAAGATTAATGTATTCCTGTTGGTTTTCTAATAAATACTCTGGAATATTGCAATACTGATTATAGTTGCCAGATTGGTTGCTGGTATTAGAACTACTATCGTTGAATGTAAGATTCTGTATAACAGTTGCTGTTTTCTCCTCTCTGATATCTTCTACAGAAACATCTAGTGCTTTGGCCAGTTTTTCCCATTCATCATCAAATATTTTGACGTCTCCACTTTCTTTTCTACTGTAGTTGGAGACATCGGTGGCAAGAAGATCAGCAATCTGCTGCTGAGTATAACCTTTCTGCTTTCTTAAAGTTCTTAGTTTTTCCATTGTCATAGGATACCTGTGTTTTTACAAATGTAGTGAAAAATGTGGATGTTTGTAAATAGAGTTGTAAGTTTTGTCATATAAAAGCCTTTCTATAATGGGATTCCCCCAAAACATGGGTGTTTTAGATTTTTATATTGAAACTTTAGCAAAAGAGTGAAAAATAATTCCCTTGATTTCTAGTCTATTATTAAGTTTTGTTAAAATTTGTGACGGAAAAGTTTTGCAGAAATTAAAAATCGTTCTATATTTGCACCACTGAAAACAACGGTATAGCCGGGGTTTAAGGAGAGTTGGCAGAGTGGTCGATTGCGGCAGTCTTGAAAACTGTTGACTGTAACAGGTCCGGGGGTTCGAATCCCTCACTCTCCGCTGAGAGGGTCTTTTAATAAAAGATCCTCTTTTTTGTCGTATATAAGAAGTCCTTTATCCCTCATTTTTAGGTGATTATGCGACAATATCTCCATCATGGTAGGTGTTCGAAAGATTTGGTTTTCATAATAAAGATTGTTGTCGAACACCAAGCTTACAAATTCCCGTTTTTGAAGCGTTTCCGCTGCATCATATACATAGCGTAGATCAGTCAACAGATCCAATTTATTTTCCAGTATACCAAATGCAAGACTTCTATTTTCACTCAATCTTTCAATAGCTCCTTTTAAGCTTATAATCTCTGCATTGTAGATAGAATACCAGCGGTCATAGGTATCCTTATTAATCTCATTCTTTATCCATTTTTCTTCAAGCGAATATAGCTTCTCTTCATTCTCCTGTAATTGCTTTTTCTTCTCACCAACCTTCTTCAAATTGAATTCCAGTTCCCTGTCAATCGACTCCCTACTTTCCGTTCTGATCTTTCTTACACGGGCAGTGGGAAGGCTCATTAGTTCGCAGATTTTCGAAAATTGCTCATGGGCTTTAATAGCGCTTATATTATTATGCTTGCTGTGTTTGCATTTATAGTAATGGTAATATCTTCCTGATTTGCCCCTTGATGGAGCGCCCGACAGTGGATTGCCACAATGACATTTTAAAACTCCTCTCAAAGGAATTTCATCATCAATGACTGTCCTTGTCTTCCCTGGCCGTTTGATCTTTTCCTGTACCATTTGCCATGTAGTCCTGTCAATTATTGGTTCGTGGATACCCGGAAATAGTCCACCCGGTGCTCCTTGATGTGAGTTGGCTTTGATGAGTCCAGTATAAGCTGGATTTTTTAAAACTCGCTCAATAGCCATATTGCCCTTGATTGTAAACCCAAGTTCTTCGGCCTGTTTTCTTATCAGATAGATAGGTGTATTTCGCAGAAAAGAATCATAGATGAAACGTACTATTTTCGCCTGAGATTCATCAACCACCAGTATGCGTGCCTTTTCCAAGCCTTCCTTCCTATATCCGAATGGTGGATTCTTGTATGTATACCTGCCCTTTATGGTTTTTGCAGTGTATATTCCTCCTCTTACTTTTACACTCCTATTAATATTTTCCTCTTCAGCGAGTAATAGCTGTAAGCCTGCCCGAAAATAACTTCCGGGGGTATCATAATCAAAGGTGATATTTTCTGTTACACTGACGATCTGGATACCATATGTTTTTTGTAGTCCCTTTACCATCGTAATGGCTTCATCAGCTATACGGCTGAAACGGTCAAGCTGGTCAACAACAAGGTAGTCCACTTTTTTATGATGCCTAACAATAAATTCTTTAAGTTTGATGAAGTCCGGACGGTCAAAAGTACGTGCACTTTTCCCTTGATCTACAAAAGAATCAATCAATTCCACACCATTGAACTTTAACCAATTATCAGTAATCATTTCCTGCCTCTCTATTGAGCAGACACTTTGTCCTTGTTTACTAAATCTTAGGTATCTTATCGCTTTTTTCATAATATTCTTTTAAAGTTGATGAGACGATGATCTGTATAATAAGTTTTTCTAGTTTTTCCTCTTTTTCTCTCTCTCTATCTTCTTTCAGTTCTTCTATCTTTCTGTCCAATTCCTTTTCTGTTGCCCAGTTCTCTTCCTTTTTATCAGTACCGCTTTCCATTTCATCCTATGATTTAGATTTATGATAAAATCTGTCTTTCAGATTTTATCATAAATCTAGAGGAGAAACAAGCCTGCGTTACTAAATTGGTATTTAGGGGCACGCTTTGTCTTATATATGCCTAATCGTATATAGAATCAGATCCAATGATAAGGTTTATCCTTTCGATTTAAATAACAGTACATTTCTTCTTTTTTAAGTTCAGGGAAGAATTCTAAAGCACGATCAATCGCATAATTAGGTAAAAAATAGATCTCGTCCCGAATTGCCTTAATTACTTTTTCATATCCATAAAAACGAACAATCTCATCAATTTCATCCTCGCCTCCACGTTCCATTATTCGACCGATTACAGCTTGATAGGCTTTCTGCCAATCCAGCTTGTCTACGTTAGTATCCCAAAAAAATTTGTGATGAAGATTGGGTTTTAGCGAATTATCAACTGCCTTTTTCATAGAGTAAATTTACTGATTTTCATTGAATTAAACAATAATTACATCCGGAAACCTCTTCCTTTTTGAGGAGGTTTAAATTTCATTTCCGGATTGATTACTGCCTTCTTTAAGCGTTCTGATATCCTTAGCCAATTGTTCTCTTTTCCTTTCATCATTGAAACATCAAATTCTCTTTCTATATTACCGAAATATGATAGTGCATAAGCCGCCAAAAAGTCATGACCATCATACTTTTTTTCATAACTTTCAAGATAATGTTTCAGAGGTTTATCGTCCAGAAGAAAATACATATCTACAAAATCTTTCATTCTTTTTCCACTTTGAAAGATGGCATGAAGTTTCATTGCTCCTATATCATTATTAGAGATCATTCGGACACCTTCTTTTTCTTCTATTGGATTTAATAATGGGTATTTATGGGTGACAACATCAACTTTTACATCATTGATATAGGTAAGTACTGTATTATTATATAGCTGGCTTTGCTTTAGATCAGTCCCATAAGTATTATGTAAATAGTTTAGCATTTCTTTTGAGTCGAAATCCTTTGTGGTGAACAAATCAATATCTACTGATTTTCGATGTCCTATTTTAAGGGACAATGCAGTACCTCCGACTAAGATGTACTCTTTGAGTTTTTCATCTCTCATCAGCTTTTGAAGAAGTTCCCACATTTCATTGCTAACAGTCTCTTTGTATAACATAATGAATCATTTTTCAGCAAATTATTCCTGTAAATGATCCGTTATGTTAAAGTAGTATTTAGTGGCTTCTTTTGGCTTTTATTGTCCTAATTGTATCTTATAGATAAGTTTGACAGTAACCTGCAACCATAAAAATAATGACTTATTTTTTATCTATTTAATATAATAAACAAAGCGACTTCGGAGCGGGTTTAAAATCCTGTCAGGGCAAGTTGTTTTGAGCTGCGGAATTTATTTCGAACTGCTCAAAAGATAACTTGCTTCTTTCCTATGAAAGAATTCCATGATCTAAAGAATTTCTAGTAATTGTATTCTTATAAATAGAAGTATACTTACTTCTGATGAATTTTACATATCAGTTTGTCAAACTGCGTAAATTGGAGTTCAATTAATTTTATCTAAACAATTAGAATGGTCAGTCTCTTAATTTCAAGCCTGATTATCAACTTAATAATTACGATTTCTAAAATTAGTATTATTATCTGCTATCTGATTTCCTATATAGATATCCCTTTATTCTATATTTTTCCAGCAGTTCAAATCCTTCTGTAGTTAAGCTTATTGGAACCTTATAGCAGTCTTTATCTATATCATAGATAATAGGTCTTTTATTTTTTCTTATTGTAGAAAGTTTAATCATGATTACCGAACAGTTTTCCTGCTCAATTTCTGCTTGACTATATATTGCTAGAATGGTCTTTTTTCCAGTTAATTTATTCAAATTTTCAAGCTTCTCTACTTCATAGGAACTAATGTAGAAAAACAATGGGTTAATTCTTGGATATAAGGTGAGACATTTAACTTCAACTTCAATATTCTTACAATTTTTGATATTATAATCGGCTCTTTTAACTGGTATCGATTCAATTACTTTATAATTGGCAATACTATCTTTGTCCTGCGGAATATCTTCTACAATAAAAAGCCGTTCCCTAGCTATTATTTTAAATAATTCCTGTGCCTTTAAGCCGTTTTCCCTTCGTCTTTTTTCTACCTCTAAATTATTTTTTTTGTACCTCAACATTATTGAGATAAACTTCGTATGGCAAAAAGCCGGCAAGTGGAAGCTCACTTTTAGATCCTTGGAGAATAATGAAGCTTTCCAAAATGATTTTGTCTTCGAAAGCAATATACATTAGATTACTTTTATCATCGTCATAACAATAATAATATTGATTCTTTAGATCGTGAAATATTAATATATAACCCATCTTAGATGTCTTTAAGCAAACTGATATAATGACTTTTGTATATCGTTTTTTTTTAATTATATCACTATAAAGTTAATAAATTTATTGTAAATTAATAATTATCTTTAATTTAACCTTCCATATAAAGAAATTCCATCATATAGTCCTTCGAGCGAAATTATACCTTAGAACAATGGTTTATTTCTATCCTGATATATTTTATGAATCAGCTCTTCAAAATGTATAAAATGATAGTCAATAATATTATCCAGATAAGCATACATTGTGAGCCTGTCTATTTCAAGACCAGCTATTAGCTTTAAAAATTTCTGATGGAACTCAGGGCGGATGTATACAGTCCTTCCTTTACTGGCGTTTTGTTTTGGAATTTTAAAAAAGATTTCAAAATACTCTTTCTCAGTTAATCCAGAGGACTTTGATCGTCTATTTCCACTTACAAATGACTGACTTTTGATTGGTTGAGTCTCTTTAGGCATCTCCGCTGCCATAGCATGTTTTAGATATTCATCATCCGTTACAGCTATAGTACTATCTGCTAATTCTTGGGATTGACCATTAGGTTTATTTGATGTTCCTTTTTTCACATAAGCCGCATTTTCATTGGATTGATCATGCAAGTTTTCTTTGTTCATATCGTATAAGATTATATGTTCATCCTCCTTTTTGTATATAACGATTACTTTGTAAGCTATTATATTGTTATAAAGCTCTTTGATTATATTGTTAGCTACATTACGCTACAGCTTGTTATCATTTTATGAGCATAACAAATTCTAATGTCATGACGTATACTGATTAGTATTTCATCCCCATATAATTTAATGATTTCAATTTGCTGGCTATATATAAAGTTATAGTGCTAACTATATAACAAATTAAAGGAATGATTTCGGATATGATTTTATTGTGGCATTTATAGGAACTGTTTTTCTTTTGCTGTCCTAATACAAAAACCATAAGATTGAGTGATTAGGAAACCAAAGGACAAATACAGCTACTCGACGTCACATACCCCATGTACGTTAAACGCTTTGCTATCTTCTAAAAAATAGATAGCATAAAATGAACTGTAAGCAATTAAATTCCATAGAGCTGGAAGAAGTCCTCGCTTTTCTCGAACACCTTCCAACCCGCCAAAATGAAAAAGAAGCTTGGTATCCAAATCCTTTTACCCCAGAGAACCAAGCCTCTTTTAAAATTGACAAACTGAAGAATCTCTGGTACCTCTTTTCAGAGGGGATAGGCGGTACTACTACCGATTTATTCAGAAATATTTCCAAACATCGGTAAAAGGAGCTTTGGAATGGGCATCCAATCAAAATTTTTCTTCTTTTCACCAGCAAGCAAAACCTTTAAAATCTCATCCTAATTATCATATAGACAGGATTATGGATATTGCTCATCCTAATCTAATCTCTTATCTTACAATATCCGAGGATGGATTACGAAAGTGAATGATCCCGCCAACTTGAACGGGAAGCTTTTTGCCTACGAGCTTAAATACCATAATCCTGTTTATTCCACAGTTTCTACAGGCAAATACAATGGGAATATTGCAGAAATAGACTGGCAGGCTGCTGATGGTGGGACGCTTAGAAGATATAATTATCAGTACGATGTATTGGACAGGCTCAAAAATGGAATTTATTCTGAACCCAATGCGACAGTTCCACAGAATAATTATTTTAATGAAACCCTGACTTATGATTTAGGTGGAAATATTCAAACCCTAAAAAGAAACAGATTATTATCAAACGTGGGAGCTGTAGTGATGGATAACCTGGGGTATACTTACGCAGGTAATAGGCTCAATACGGTAACAGATTCTTCTGGTAACTATGGTGGCTATCCTGATATTTCAGGGAATCCTATTCCTTATGATGGTAACGGGAATATGAGCAGCCATATTGACAGGGGAATTTTGCAGATAGATTACAATTACCTTAATCTTCCCAACTACGTAAAGTTTGATCAGAATTACGTTCCTCATGATTTAGAGGTGAATACCTATGTCAATACAAAATATCTATATAATGCTGCAGGCGCAAAACTGAAAAAAGTCTATACATATGGATCGGGAAGAATGAACGTAAAAACGGTTGAAACGACAGATTATTTGGATGGATTTCAATATATCAATGATGTGTTAAGTTTTGTTCCCACTTCAGAGGGATATTATGATTTCGTTCAAAATAAGTATATTTACAACTATACAGATCATCAAGGAAACATCAGACTGGCGTATTATAAGGATGCTTCCGGTAACCTGAAAATTGACAGAACTACACATTTTTATCCTTTTGGACTAGAATTTGGAGGAGAGCTGAGTACTGCTGTTTCAATAACACCTAGCTATAAATACTCCACACAAGGACAGGAAAAACAATCGGAGACGGGATGGAGTTCTTACAGATGGAGGAACTATGATTCCGCAATGGGAAGGTTCTTTAATGTTGACCCGCTAAGTGAGAAATACGCTTACCAGTCACATTATAATTTTTCGGAAAACAGGGTTATTGATGGTAGGGAATTAGAGGGATTGGAATGGATTGGAGTAGTTACGAGAGCTATGCCTTCGTTTGAGAACTCTTCCTTTCGTCCTAGTCCAGTTATAGAAACAGTTAATAAAACTATCGAAATAGGTGAAGGCACTATAAAAACAAGTAGATTTTCCAAAGAACAACTAGCGAATTTTGATAGAGGTAGAAGAATTGAACTGGAGCAAATAAATAAAATGAATGAAGAAGGGCAGAGTGTTAGTAGGAACACAAAAAATTATGAAGCGATAGACCCTAAAACAGGTAAAACTGGGCAAACAAGACCGGATGGATTCACGAAAGATGGAAGACCTGTAGAAGTGAAAAATGTCAAGAAACAAGGCCTAACAAGACAACTAAGATTTCAAGATAATTTATCTGAAGGAAAGCGATTAATATTAAGAATCAATAATAAGGCAGAATTAACCAAGCCGTTAAAGGAATCTGGAATTGACATCCAGCCGTATAATTTATCGACACCTGTTAAAATTGATAATATCAAAGTAAACTCTAATCCACCTGCAAAAGTTAATCCACAACCTCAAAAAAATGATAAATGTGCTAAAGATCCTAATTGTGTTTAAATAAAGGAATAATTTTATACTATATTAATATGTCAGAAAAATATATAACAGGAATTAGTCAAATCGTTGAAACAAGTAAAAAATTCTTGAAAGAGCTAAAGGAGTTTGCACCCTTTGGGCTAATTTATAAGAATGGAGAATGGATAGATTTGGCAACTTATGATGATTCTATGGATTCTAATAAGATGAAAAGTTTTTTAATCAATACGATAGTGAGGGATTTTGAAGAAGGAAATACTGAATTTGGAGCAGTATGTGTTGATGCTAGAATTGAGGATATAGGTGATGTAATAATGATATATAATACATCAAATGGAAAAGACTGGTATGAGCTAGTCTATAAGTATGAACTTGATGGTGAAGATGTTCAGATTGTGGAAAAAAATATTGAATATTGACAATGTTATTTTTCAAATGTTAATGATTTAGGGTATTGAAATCAACACCCTGAATTTTTAGAACTAATACATCCATAAAGGTTACTAAACATTCATGAAGACGAATAATAAATGAACATAAAATGTTTCAATAGTGCAAAAGCAAAATATGAAAGAAAAGGAATTCAATAATTTTTGGAATTGGATTAAAAGTAATTTTGAATATTTGGTTCCAAAAAAATTACATTTGAGTATGTAAATCACTAGATCGGGAAATTGAAAAAATTGGTAATTTCTCTTGGGAGGGGAGTGTAAATCAAACTGTGTCACTAGTTCCTTTTAGGCATCGGATTTAAGAGGCTGTAAGCCTCGAATCCGATGCCTAAAAGGAACCGCCTAAGGCTTTGATCCTATCCCCAAATTTAATATGCAGTTGTTGCATTGTCAAGCCCCAATTGTGAATAGGCATTGTCCATTTTTTTGTAATATCCTGAATAACCAGGTAAATGAGCTTTAGCAGAGCCTGGTCAGAAGTAAAAGCCCCCTTACTTTTAGTAACTTTTCTGACCTGTCGATGCATCGCTTCAATTGCGTTAGTGGTGTAAATAGCTCGTCTTATTTCTGGAGAATACTCAAAATAAGTGGAGAGATTCACCCAGTTATCCAGCCAGCCTTTGACCGAAAGTGGGTATTTCTTGCCCCATTTATCTTCAAATTCAAGGAGTTTCTCGTAACCCTGATCTTGGTTTACTGCTTGATATACTGGTTTCAGATCAATAACAACTGCTTTTTTGTCCTTCTCAGGTACGTAACGAAGGCTCGTACGGATCTGGTGTACAATACAGAGCTGAATCTGTGTCTTAGGATAAACAGATTCAATAGCTTCCGGAAAGCCTTTCAATCCGTCAACACAGGCAACAAGAATTTCCTCCACACCCCGCTGTCTGAGCTCGCTCAAAACCGAAAGCCAGAATTTAGCACCCTCGTTCTCTGAAAGATAGATACCAAGAAGTTCCTTTTTACCTTCTCTATTAATGCCTAGGATATTATAAACCGCACGACTCTGAACAGAGCTGTTCTCTTTAACTTTAAAGTGCATGCAGTCAAGGAAAATAAAGGGATAAACGGATTCAAGGGGACGGTTGCGCCACTCCGTCATAGCAGGAATAACCTTGTCGGTAATATTGGAGATCTCCGTAGCTGAAATATCCATAGCGTACATTTCCTTAATATAATTTGAAATATCTCGGGTGCTCATACCTCGAGCATACATAGCTAAAACATTGGACTCTAGCTCTTCAGTAATGATCAACTGGCGCTTAGCTACAATCTTAGGCTCGAAAGTCCCATTGCGGTCACGACCACTCTCCAGTTCAAAATGTCCCGATTGAAGGCTCCGAACCGTCTTTTTAGTCTTCCCGTTTTTACGGTTAGGTTCTCCAGAAGCTTTACTTTCCTGTAGATGGTGGTCAAGCTCACCTTCCAACATGGATTCCAAAAGATGTTTTAGCATCGGTGCAAAAATACCATCTGTACCGCCCATTTTCTTGCCTTCATAAAGGCCTTTCATTGCTTCCTCTTTGAAGCGTGCAAAATCAAATTCCTCGTTCATGATTATCTCTGTCTAATATAAAAAATATTTTATATGACACAGTTTACTTTACACCCTCCTTGGGAGATAGGCTTTGATAATTGATATGTATTCCATTTTTTCTCAGAATTTTTATCACTTGTCTAGTAGAAACCATCCGTCCAGAAAAATATTTTGTAATTCGATTGATATTTTTCGAAATAGTTCTTAAAACTTTTTCAGTTTTATTATTGATAATCCCATCATAGATTGTTACCTTTTTTAGAATTGGATTGATTTGAATTGTCTCAAATTCCTTTGTAGATATATTTATTTGAGAAGGTGTAAACATATTTGCAATATGTCTTTTACCAACGAAGTCTTGAATATTATAAACTTGAAAAATATTAATGTGATCTTTTGTCCATATTTCTTTATGTTGATAAAAATCCACATTCAATTTCTGCGTAAGATGCTGTAATCTCTCGTTTAAATTATAAGTAATTTCATTATGTTCTTTTTTCATTTCTCTGAAATCTTCGAAGTCTATTTTTCCAGCCAATAAGTATCTTCTTGCATTTGCTAGGAGTTCCTTATTCTGAGAAATTTCTGTAAGAACACCTTTTTTTTCATTTAATGCTTCTCTTCTAGCTGTGAATATATTTTCATCTTCGAGAATGAGCTCAAAAAGTTCATATACATAGGGAGGGTTATTTTTTTTAAGAGACTTTCGTATGATTTTTCCAAGAAATCGTTTCTAAATCTACCTTTACATTTAGAAGTGTTACAATGATAATAGCTATATTTTTTATGTTTACCCTGAGAGGTACTGCCTGTCAATGTTCGTTCGCAAAAGGGACAAGTTATGAATCCTCTAAGTGGGAAGAGTGATTTTGTTTGAAGTTTGGATTCTCTCTGTTTACGTTTACTTTTGAGTAATAATTGAACCTTGCGGTAAAGGCTCTCAGATATGATAGGCTTATGAATCCCTTTTACGTATTGAATATCTTCATCTTTAGTTGCTTTAACAGTAATTATTCCACAATAAATAGGATTATGTAATATCTTCCAAAAATTGTTCTTGCTGCATTGTAGTTCTTTTTGAACCGTCATCATTCTAACTTGATTGATCGAATACGTTCCTGTTGCAAACTGGTCAAAAGCCCATTTAATTAAATCCGCCTGCGGTTGTTTAATCATTTTAAAATCTTTGAAAAGGAAATTACTGATAATTTCAATAACAAATCCCGTCCAATCTTTTAATCTATCATCTTATGGAACAAATTATCATTATAGGTTTATTAATCATTCTTGTTTTAGTTCTTGTAGATAAAAAATTTTCAATCAGTATCCGTAGAAAAGATAATGTTATTAAAACTAAGAATCTACCATCTATTATTGTGCATGAAAAATCCGGATAAAATATAATTTATCCGGATAGGAATATTGTTAAATTCAGTACTAACCGTATTTTACGGCGACTTATAACAACATTTTAAACTTTAATATAATTCATTAAAATCATGATTAATTTATCTCTATCTGCACCCAACATTCCTATAAAGGTTTATCAAATTGCTGTAAAACAAGTGTGCCTTTTCCCCAGTTATAATTTTCGCCAGATGCCTTATTCATATTAAATCTTGCGAATGTTCCACTTGGGAACTGTACTCCCGGAGCCAGTTCTAAATATCCGTCAAGCCTGAACGTTATATAGACCGGGCTTGATGTATTATTATTATATGTTTCCGTATAGGTTCCTGAAATGGTAGAAACTACATTTTGACGAAACTTTCGTGAACCCGTTGGTGCTTCAACTCCATTCCTTACAAATCTTATACCTTGATAAAAAAAACCGCTTGTAGGCATTTGAGCAATATTTCCGGTTGAATCAGTAAGTCCAGTTGGAACTGAATAATTAAAAATAATTAATGAGGAGGTATTTGCTGGCACGTGCACACTAATTGCATAGTTTAGATCGATATTATTTATTGTCGCACCACCAGGATATGTTTGATTTAATGCATATGTTACAGGATTACTTGGAGATGCAACAAATACTCCTCGTGGAGTATAGGTATTAGCAGGCTGAAGACTTGACAAAGGAACTTTCTTACCAGTTCCGTCACTTTGGAGTACCATTATTCGATCTGAATTATCTACCGATGAGGCATTTGGTACTGCATTAAATTTTATATTTCCATTAACTTCCAACTTCTGAGCCGGTGTTGAAGTTCCAATTCCAAGATTTCCAGAAGGATCCAACATCATATCAATATTTCCATTACCACTGGTACGAAAATCCAGAGAAGATAAATTATTGGTTCCATTTCCTTTATAAGTAGATACAATAGCACCCAAGGAAGAATTATTTGTATTATTAATCCGTCCTTTGAAATCTACATAGCTAACCAAATTATCTGAAGACAAATTTGTTCCACCATTGTTTCTGATAAGATTAATATTAGCTGCAGCAGTTCCAGCAGAAATCATATCAAGAGCTGTGTTATCAGACTCAAACCTGCCACTTCCTCTAACATCAAGCTGTTGTATAGGAGCTGAAGTACCCAAGCCAACTCGCCCGTTATCTTTGATAACAAAATCTGAACCCACTGATCTGGCAGCACCGGATGAAGTTGCTCCGAGTTTAACCATTGTATTAGCAGTATCATCTATAAATGCATCTGGAGTAGGATCCCCCATCATTCCACCTGAATTTAACTTAGTCCACTTGCTTGTGGATCCATCAAAATAATAAAATCCAATACTATCTATATTTGATCCCTGTCCTATAGCACTACCAGTGGCAATATTATTTACATAAATAAGAGTTGAAGGTTGGACAGAGGCCATATTAACAGCCCGTTGTCTATCTACACGTGGTATCAGCAATCCATCTACTAACGTTGAAGTTCCAATAGAATTCTTTGCAGCAATATCCATAGTGGATTGGGGAGTAGTTGTATTAATTCCGACTTGTGAATAGCCTAAGGTGCTAATGAATAGAACAGCAATAGGCAATAATTTTGTTTTCATTTTGTTTATTTTAAAATATGTTATTTCATTAAAAGTGTACCTTTCTAATTTAACTAGTCCGATACATGTGTAAAGAATGATGCGAAACCCTAAAATTTTCTTTGGGATAGGAAAATTCTTTTTAAGGCCCTCTCAGAATATTAGAAGTGCGAAAATGTAAAAGCAGTATAAAAAATGTGTTTTTATTTTTTTAACTACTAAATAGCAATTGGGACTAACAAATTTTTCTGCAGAACTTTTATACTTTTTTCAAGAAATTTTAAGGAGCAATTTTTTGAAAGTATGAATGATCGGGCTATAGATTTCAAGGTTGGGTCCCTGTCCCCAAATAATAAAATTTATTTGTCTTATCTTCTTTGCAGAGGGTTAATTTAACGGGTGATTTTGCCATTTAAAATTCTTTTTTGATAAATTAAAATGTGTGTATCTAAATTACTGATGAGTAACTTATTGTTGTTGTCTTGGTTTAAAAAAATAATTTCAATAAAACATAAAAAAACAATTCAAGTTCTTATTAATCCTGTGAAAATTACCATTTGCGTTTTTACTTTTTGATTTTTATTCAAATCTAGATCAATATCAAAAAAAACACCAAAAAAACACATACCACATAGCTATCACATTTTTTAAATGTTTGAAAAAAAGCATGTTATGAGTTATTGTATCCCTTAGTATAATATTAATATTTACTTACATAAAGAATTGATGAGTTTCAAACAGAAAAAAGGTATATGTTAACTATATCACTTACTACAAACTGATCCTTAATCTAAAAGCAAAGAGTTTGATACATACTGAATTTCTTAATCTAATTAAACTTTACAAGTTTTGTATCCATATTGATAAATCTATATCTGATTCTATATTGTATTTTTTACGGATTCTGTTTTTGCGTATTTGAACAGCTCTTATTGTAACGTGAGTATATTCCGATATATCTTTCGTGCTAAAGTTCAGAAAAATCATTGCAAGGAAGGTTAATTCTGAATTTTTTATGGTGGAATCCTTGTCCTGTAGTTTAGAAATAATATCAGGATAGAGTTCTTTGAATAGGACGATTAATTGAGGGTCATTACGTCTTCCAAGCTCAATCAGTTCATTTAATTTATTATTGTTTCCTCTCTGGATTAAATTTTGTACTTGGTTCTCTTTTTCGATCAGAGCATCTTCAATCTGAAGTATTCTTATCTTTTTTTTACGATTTTTCCAAGATAAAAAAAGAATAATTACTGTAACTAGAATTAGGAACAAGGCAATTCCCTTCAGGTAAGTTGCCTTATGACTCTTTAATTCCACATCCTTTTTTTTTATAAAGTTATTGAGGATAAGTTCCGATATTCCATCATTTTCCGATTGTAAAGAATCATTGAGTTCCTGATACCTTTTGAGAAAAATACTCTCCTCTTTATCGTCTAAATTATTTTTGCTAAAATAATCTGCTAAAACTTTATAGTTAACTTTTTCTTCCTCTCTATTTTGAAGATATATTGCATTTTGAAGCGCTTTACGATAATATTTAATTGCTCCTTTTGTATTTCCACTAGCATCCTCTAAATCTCCATAAGCTTTCAAAGCCTCATGGAGATAAGGACTATGATTTTCCGAAAGTATGCTCATTGCGCTATCAATATATTTGCGAGCTGTGAAAGTTTCTTTACGAAACAGATATTCATTTCCTATCGCGATATAATTGCTAACTACATCGTAAAAAACATCGTTAGAACTATTTTTAGGATAACTTTTCAAAATATCTTTTTGAATCATAAGATGTTTGAAAACAGACTCATGTCGATTCATCTGCGAAAAGGATGCTGCTATATTTTCATGAGCCCAAGACATACATCTCTTTTGAGTTAAAGGATCTTTTACACCATCAGAAAGTTTAAGTTGTTTAGAAAACTCTCTCATTGCCAAGTCGTTTAAACCTAGTTTACCATAGACTTGTCCCCGTAAACGATGCGTTTCTATCTGTGTAGTGATATTTTCCGAATAATAAGGCTCATTTTCAGCATTTTCCAGATATTCTAATGCATTTTTATAGAATCCTGTTTCTTGAAGTACTTTGGCAATATAAATATTTGCCACCGTGATACCTTTGGAATAAGATTTTTTTTTGGATAGTTGCAATGTCTGATCAGCTGTCTTTAATGAAGCGACATATTTATGCTCACTAAACTGCTTGATAGATAATTCAAGCATATTTTGAATACGAATATCTACTTGTGCGTAAGTAAAGGAAAAGAAGAAGAAGAAAAATGTACATAATATTTTTATTGTGCATTTTTCAATTAAATCAAATTTAATTAGAATTGTCATAATATATTTTGGCATGTATTAAAAACAAATTTTGTATAAATATTAAGCTATGACACAAACTTATTTTGGTAGGACTTACTTTAAAAGCTATTGAATATTCCTTAGGTTAAATTGGGTGAAATTATTTTTTAACTAAGCAAATATAAACAGAAAAGGAAAGTGTGGATTAAAAAATTAAGAATATTAAAAAGAAACTCGTTTCAATTATTACGTCTGAATTACACAAAATAATAGCTTTACACAAATAATTTTTTCCATTTGCTTACAGTATTCCTGCTAAGTTTAAAGTGTCTGGCCAGCTCACTGTTATTTATCCTATGTTCTTTTTGATAGTCCAAGATCGTTAGTATTGTGGATTTGTCGTAGGATCTAAAACGCTTACTAGATTGCTCGGTGAAATTGTTTTGAATACCGAAGAGTTTCTCCTGGATAGTGATGATATCCATACTGGTAATTTTCGTTTTGTCCAGTATATACGCGCAAACTTCCAGCTTGTCAGGAAAATTCATTTTGATCATATCGGTATAGATCTTTTTATAGTTTGGTTGTTTCATAATAATCTTGATCATAATGTTAAATGGTAATTGATTAATCCACGGATTGTTTCTTCCTAGAGACGGTTTTAAAACTATTGCTGTATTACATTTACTCTTAATTGCATCAGGCCTATTCTAATCTCCTGTACCATATTTTTGCAGCCATTTATATAATGTGGTTTTCGGGATATTATATTCATTGATGATCTGTATTTTAGTTTTACTGCCGCTTTGGACAAGTTCCAACATAAAATCAATGACTTCACGGGTGTATATATTCTTTCTAAAAGCAGGAATTTTCAGATTCTTTGCCTCATTTTTATATTTTCCATGTGCGATTGGTGAATATAAAATCAAGTGCTGAGTATATATTCTGAAAAAATCGTATTCCAGTAGTTTACACCACTTTATAATGACATCGGTATATAGGTTTTCAGCTTTATACATTTGGATTATTTCATTTTCCGTACATCCAAAAAAACTACAAACCCTCGAAGATTCAATTTCCGTTTCTTTAACACGCTGTTCTATTAATTTTCCGATGTGTATTTCTTTGAGATTCATTGTTCTTATATCTTTATTTTAGAAGATGAGTGTATAAAGATCATCCATGTTATTATATGTGATATTTTATGTTGTTTGCTTTCTTTAGCGTGTAAAGGCTTCTTCGGACTTGATAAAATATTTGAGTTAGCAAATGAAGAATACTTTATAAACTGGTGGCTTAAGCTTCCACATAGTTACTATAAGATTTTGGCCACATGATAAGCAGAATTGTAATTGCTAAAGTTGCACTGCCTGTATGCTATATCTGGCTTATATTGCTCGGGATTGTGGCAGTATTACCAGCAATATTTATTAGTCTTTACAGATGATATATCTTGTATTTATGAATATTATGTTAATTTTATTATTACCATTAATTTTTTAACACTTAATGTAAGTTTATCATTCATTTTAATCTGAAATTATATCATTGCTTTTATTTTTTTACTTGCTGTTTAGCATAAAATGCAGAAAGGAAAAGGAGAGTAATTATAGGGAGGTATGGATGATGAATTGTGTATTTAGAATCGAAAAATGGTATAAATATAATTACTTGTACCTTATAGTTTCCTTTCTGTCTTTTATTTATACATCTTATTTAATTAAGCATTTTTTTGAGTTTTATATTTAAGACTTTTACTAATTCTCCATGTATATTTTCCGAAGCTATTCTTGTACCTTTTGTTACATAAGAATAGAATTTTCTCCGTTTTTCTTTAGAAGTTATTTGATAAGTTGATAGAAACTTTTGTTTACTATCCCTGAAAGTGTTTAATCAATAGATGAATTAATACTCTGATAAAAAATACAATACATATTTTAAAGTAATTGCAAATTTGAATGAATATCAAAAAAATACCAAAAATATTCATATCACATATATATCACATTTTTTAAACATTTGAAAATAAGAATTTTACTAGTGCGTTTTTTGATTTCTTAAATACGATGGATGATTAGAATACTATAAGGTGTCACCTTTATGATTACAAATCTGTTTAATTCTTCCCTGTAAATTATTACATATTTCTTGAGTACATATTTATTGGTAGTGATACTTTTATTATTTATGTAACTCTTAAATTTTTAGAGCCCTACGCCTTATAAATATCTAAAGTAAAAATGTAGACTAGGCAGTTTTCATTGATAATGGCAATCCTATTATGATACACACAATCCTTTGCAAACTGGTATCAATATGGTTATCAAAAAGATCATCAATTTCAGAAATTTTATGATTGGAAACGTGATTACAGTGATGTTTTTTTAGAACATCTTGGAAAACCTTTTATTAATAATGGTGATAGGAGAACTCTTGGTATGGAGGAGTTAAAAGAGCGTATTATTATAAAACAGGATCTTAAAATTAAGAAAATTAAGATACAGGATCTGTTTCTAAGACTTATAGCTGAGAATTTGTTTCAAAAAGTCTTTAAGTATTCCGCAAAACTTCCTTTAAGTGATTTCTACTTAACCCAGGAAGAAAGGATGGAAAAAGAAAATATGGCCGCTCTACAAAATGTACGGGAGGAAGGTGACAAAAGCCCAAACATCATAAAAGACAATTTTATATGGAGCAAAATGATTCCATATAAAAAAGGACAGATAATTGAGAATGCTGTTAAGCTAAAAGACATCGGAAAGTTAAATGTTTTATCATTAGATGATAAAGTGCAGACGCTCTTATCTTATGATGATGCAAAACCCTGGAGTAAGATTGCATTGGAAAATGAGTTTTCTATTGGCGAAAATTCTTATGAGGTAATAAGACGGGAAAAACTATTCAAAGAAATTCAGCAATTCGAATCTGAAATTTTATTTCGATCAGGGTGGGATGGCATTAATCATCCCGCTCAATTGGAAGATAACAGGAACCCAAAGTTTAAGATGTATATTGTTAATGGAATTTTAAGAAAATCTGCAGGACTATACAGTCAAGGTGAAGATATTTGGTTTGAATACAATGCCGATTTTAATAACCTTGATGCAGATGTTTTAGAAACTAAGTCTGAATTGGTACAATTGGCTTTTTTAGTGACAGCTATTCGAAATAAATTTGCTCACAATCAACTTCCGGCAAAAGAATTTTATTTTTATATTAGGGCTAAATATGGATTTGCAGACGAGCCCTCTGTAGCATTAGTTTACCTGAATTTTACAAAGTATGCGATTAATGAATTTAAAAAGGTGATGATATAGGTAAATTTTGTATTACAATGTAATTCAACAACAATTAATCATATCAATGTTGGGACGTATCACAATTTGAAGGGTACTCACAACGATTAACTCTTCTTTGAGTGCGTTGTTTTCGTTGGGACGTATCACAATTAGAAGGGTACCTCACAACCTGCTGTTCATTTTGGACTAGATCGCAGGCGTTGAGACATATCACAGTTTGAAGGGTATTCACAACCACTCATCATCTGTGCTTGGTAATTCAACAGTTGGGACATATCACAGTTTGAAGGGTATTCACAATCATAATATTTTTGATTTAATTGTTTGAAATGTTGGGACGTATTACAGCTTGAAAAGTATTCACAACAATTCGGTACCCATGCGAAAATATCGCTAAGTTGAGACGTATCATATTTTGCAGGTAGTTACAACTATATGTTTGCTCATAAATTATTCGCAAATGTTGAGACATAACAGTTTAGAGGATATTCACAACATTGATAAAAAGTTTAAGTTATTTTCCGGGTTGGGACATATCGCAATTTGAAGGTACTCACAACCTTTTTTATAATTTGACGCAGAATGATCTGTTGGGACATATCACAGTTTGGAGGATGATCACAACATTATTTATTGGTTAAAGTTGCTTTGTTTAGTTAGGAAGTATGACAGTTTGAAGAGTATTCATAACAATTTGGTACCCATGCTAAAACATCATTAAGTTGATACATATCACAGTTTGAAGTGTATTCACAACAATATTCATCTGCATAATAACTATCTGTGTGTTGGGAAGTATCACAATTTGAAAGATATTCACAATACATGAAAAATTCCCTTTGCATTAAATCAAGTTGGGACATAGCACAGTTTGAAGGGTAGTCACAACACATATTCGTCGAATATTCGTTGTTTCTCTGTTGAGACATACCATAAAGGGTAGCCACAACATTGATTGTCTTAATTTATATGATGAGGTAGTTGGAACCTATCGCGTCTCAATTATTCTTTAATAAGCACGTCAAATATGAGCCTATAAGTATATGTAATAATTGTGTTATATTAAAAAAAGATTTGGTATTTTACTGAATTAAGATGTAAGTAAATCAGTTATTTAATGTTGCTAAGAAAACTCAAAAAGGGTATTAGGAGTTCGACAGGACTCCCTCTCTCTCCGCTTAGGGAGACGTTGATTTTTTAACGTCTCCTTTTTTTATGTCCTAAATGGCTTGATTTCCGGTCAATTCATCTTTTCTTCTAATTCCCGCTTCAAAGTAGAAATCCGCTCATCTTTATCACGATGATGCCAGCCCGGAGCATTGAATATGTACCCCAGTTTCGCTTTCCATGTAGGTGCATTCCGGATATCCTTTATCATATTTCCAAACTCATCAAAGACGATATGAAAAACATTATAAGTATGAATGTTATGATAGATTCCGTAATCCGTCGTTTTCTTTTCTTCCGCTTTGTACGTGCCGAAAAGATGATCCCAAATCATCAGAATGCCCCCATAGTTATTATCTAAATCCTCAACTTTTCGGGAATGATGCACCCGATGGTTGGATGGAGAATTGAATACTTTATCGAACCACCCTAATTTTCCAATAGCATTGGTATGCGGCCAGAATTGAAAAATCAAGTTAAATTGATGCATCATTGCAATCATAATAGGATGAAAACCAATAATGATAAAAGGGATATACCAAATGTCCCGATATATGATTTCAAACCATCCCTGACGCAATGCAATAGCAAGACTCAAATGAGTAGCCGAATGATGATTGACATGACCTGTCCAGAATAATCTGATCTTATGACTCAACCGATGATGCCAGTAAAAGCCAAAATCCTGAACAATCATAACCAATACCCAAAGCCACCAGTGATCTGCATGCCATTTTAAAGTGAAGAATTTATTGAAATCTCTGATCCCGAAAATATCGGTAAGTCTGAAATGATTGTAAATCCAAAAAAAGTAGGATAATGAAATAGCTTTCATCCCAAAGTCTAACATTACCGCCCCAATCCCCAATCCTATACTCGATACATTATCTTTGATGAGTCTTTTGGTGAATACTCTTTGAGGAATTTGATACAAAAATATTTCCCCTGCTATCAACAAGATAAATACAGGAATAAAATACGTAACAGGATCAGTAAAATCCAATGGACAGAATAGGGCAATACTATGAAAAAATCGGTTATCTTTTCTTTTCATAAGCCTTCATTTTATTGAATAATTCTGTTCTTTTTTTCAATACCAACCACTCCCGACACCAACATCAATTGGGCTAAAACATAAGTAATCATCACAACAAGTTCTTTCTCAGTACTATGCTTTACGAACATATTAATGGCCAATACAGAATCTGATATTACAAATAAAATAGCTCCCAGGATTAATAATGAAGAATAAGTACTTATACTAAAATACAGCATCGCAGCAATGGTAATTCCGTAAATCACCACGGGTATCGTCATGTCGTTTAAATAAGGATATATATAATAAATAAATGAGCCTAAATATAGAAAAACAAAGGGTAGCCAACTCCATGCATTTTTCTTTTTGATCTTAAAAAAATAAACAATGTAACAAATATGAGCCAACAAAAAGCTTCCCAAACCAGGCATAAATCCCCATTCAAATAATAAAAACACATCACCCAAAAAGCTCAAAATTAATCCGGACAAAAACCATTGGTTGATCCGAAAGACATTTTGTTGAGAATAAGTAAAATAAAACCAGATAATAATAGGTAACAACAGTGGCTTGGTAAAAAACCGCCAAGAACTATGATCCATAGCTATAAATACTAAATCAAATGCAAAAACAATGGCAAGAAGGACTAATAACAATTTGATATTGACAGATTTTAGCATGGTATTATTTTATTGCAATCTTTTAAGTATCTTTTTTCCTGTTGCAATATGGATATATCTCAGTTTGCACCAAGTCATTCTATATTTGATACTTAGCTCAGATTGTTAAATTACAAATAAAATGAAGATAAAATACTTTTGAAATATAAAAATACAATGCATCACACTTTAGTTTAGGAAATTAAACAGTTATTGCTTGATTTCCTGTCGGCTATATTTCCGGGTAGCTTGGTCTGGATTTTGTATTCAGGTTTGAAAATAATTAATAACCAGAATGTGTAATAAGTTAGAGTTTATTATTATTAATTTTTTATGATAATTAATGAAAATTTTTTACTGGAGTTCGATGTAGAATATGGTGGCTTTTTTTCTAAAGAAGCCATGTGCAATAAAGATGGCGACCGTCTTTGTTTTTTCCAAATTAAAAACGGTAGAGTTGAATTGATGGTTTACCAGAAGGGTAGTATTGGGTTCAATAGCCTTCCAACAGGAAGTCAGAGGAAATCCGGCATCATTCAATAATAAGACAACAGATCATAACTAATATTAAAAAACGAAATTATCTCAATCTAAAACGTTATCAATATGCTTTGGACTGTATGTATTTTGTGTATGACTATCTTAGGACTGATGTTTGTACTGAAAAAAATTAATCAGCCCTATCTTATTGCCTATATTATTGCCGGGGTGTTATTAGGTCCTTATGTACTAAAGCTATTTAACAAACCGGAAGAAATAGAAACGATTGGCGAAATAGGAATATTACTGCTGATGTTTTTTATAGGAGTTGAAATCAATATTCCCAATAAAAAGAGCCTTATCATTAAGCCATTATTGGCTCAGGGAATGAAAGTACTCTTAAGTTGTATATTTGCGTATTTTGTGGGTGAGTTACTCCATCTGAATATTGAAAGTGTGCTCCTCATCGCCATTCTGTTTATGTTCAATAGTACTGCAGTTGTAGTCGAGTTCTTGAAGAAGCACGGAACGCTGCATACTGCCTTTGGAATTATTATCCTCAATATTTTGTTATTACAGGATCTTCTTCTGGCTCCGGTGCTCACGGTGTTAAAATTCTGGAATAGCAAAGAGTTCAGTGTATGGAATATGATGCTTCCCATTGCCATATGTCTCGGTATTTTTTTGATATTCCGGAAAATCAGACATCTCAAGGAAATTAAATTCTCAAGTACATTTCTTGAAAATGACCATGAGCTTCAGGTATTTTCCGGCTTACTGATCTGTCTTGGCTTTGGTCTTATAGCAGAAACCGTCGGTATGAGTGCTGCCCTGGGAAGTTTTATTGCAGGGGTCTTAGTTGGAAAAATTCAGGCATTTCGATGGCTGGAACATTCTCTGCTTCCATTTAAGGTTTTCTTTGTGGCACTGTTTTTTGTGTCCATTGGTTTACGGCTGGACATCAATTATCTGTTATCCAATTATAAGCTTATCACAATAGGAACTTTAATAGTCCTGATAAGCAACAGTATTATGTCTGCTCTCTTTTTCAGAATGCTGAATTTTAAATGGCAGGATAGTTTTTATGGGGGCGCTCTGCTTTCTCAAACAGGTGAATTCGGAATACTGGCGATTTCTATTGCTTACAAAACCGGTATGGTAGAGTACGATCTCTATAAAGCAGGGCTGGGTATTACCTGCTTATCACTTTTATTGTCCACAATATGGATCAGTTGTGGTACATTTTTCAGATTTCGTAAAAAAAAATTGTATTTAGAATAAAGAATAAAAAACAAACGGGTGGTGAATGTTCTCAGTACCACGATTTTGTGTCAGTGGTACTGAAAAAATGACATAAAACCGGAAAAAATTTCACACTCGGTCAAATGGTATTTTTTTTGTAATTTTTTATATACAGCTGGCCAGCTGACGTGTTTTTAATGATTGTTAAACTTAATTAAAATGATTACAATGAATAATCTAATAAGAAAAAACGGAAACAGCAACTTGGGCTTTTCAAATGTCTTTGACGATTTTTTTGGTCGTGAACTTTTTAACTGGGGCAATAACAATTACTCATCTACCAGTACAACCGTACCATCGGTAAATATAAAGGAGAATGGAGATGCTTACGAAGTTCAGGTCGCAGCACCAGGTATGAATAAAAATGATTTTCAGATCAGACTGGATGGTAACCTGCTTACTATTTCATCAACGAAGGAAGACCGAAAAGAGTCAAAAGATGACAATTTCACAAGAAGAGAGTTCAGTTACCAATCCTTCCAGAGAAGTTTTGAGCTTCCAAAAGATGTGGTGGATCAGGATAACATTAATGCAAAATATGAAAATGGCCTTTTAATGTTAACCATCCCGAAAAAAGAAGATGCGAAGCAGAAGCCTCCAAGAATGATTGAAATATCATAGAAAAATAATTACAAAATTGGCTGCTAAAAAGCAGCCAATTTTTTTTATAATTTTTGAAAGGGCAGATTAACTTAAATCTTTAAATCGAATGATTCAAGATCTTTAATTGTAGCATATCCGGCAACTGCCAGAAAATCTATTCTATCCAGAAATGCCCTGCAGAATACGTTTGGGCTTTCCCAGCCACAATTACTCTTTCATCTTTATTTTCACAATAGAGCTGGCCGCCCCTTTCTGAAACCTGGCGTGCAAAAAGCTTTTCCTTCCCTAATCTTGATGACCAGAAGGGAATCAGTGAACAGTGTGCAGAGCCTGTAACAGGATCTTCAAGAATAGAGGACTGCGGGGTAAAGTATCTTGATACAAAATCACTGTCAGTACCTGCTGATGTCACAATAACACCGCCCGGGTCCAGGTTAATAAGATCAAAAACGGATCTTTCAATGTTGATATTTTTTACATCTTCTTCAGAATCGTATACCAGAACATAATCTCTTGCTTTGAAAACTTCCTTAGGCTGTATATTCAGTGATCTGGATATGATATCCGGAAGAGTAGAGGATTCGGGCATTCTGGAAGGGAAATCCATATAATAAACTCCATCTTTTACATCTACTGTCAGGTCACCACTTTTGGTGTCAAAAATGATTCTATCACGCTGATAATTGAGGATGGAAACAAGACAGTGGGCAGTAGCAAGGGTAGCGTGGCCACATAAATCCATCTCTATTTCGGGGGTAAACCATCTCAGATGAATGGTATCACCGTTATCAATGAAAAAAGCGGTTTCTGCTACTGCATTTTCACGGGCTATTTTTAAAAGGGTTTCATCGGGTAACCAGTTTTTTAAAGGAACAACACAGGCAGGATTTCCATGAAAAACAGATTCTGTAAAAGCATCTATCTGATATAATTCTAACTTCATTATTAATAAAAATTTCGTTCCCTATAAAGATAATCTATTTCTGAGATAAAGTCCTTATTTGTCCATAATTCGATACAACATTTAATGGGCTCTGATTTATTTTTATACAAATAAATATTTATTTCTTCGTTCTCCGGTTTGTAATAATTTTTCCACAACCGGATGGCCATTTTCTTACAGATGTTTTTTGGGGCTGTAATTGTTCTTGATTGCTGTAATTCATTATATTAGCTTTCTAAAGTATTTAATTTGCATTTATCATGTGCGTATTATTGTAGATGCAGCCATCTATTTTAGAGAAAAACTTAACCATAAAGAATTTAACCATGAAGCAGACCGTTGCTACAGCTTTCTTTTTCTTATTTGTATTGGGTGTAAAAGCACAAAAGCAATCTATTTCCCCTGATACTGTTTCTATTTTTTTCGATGAGTTAAAAACAGCTTCAAAGAAGAATATCGGACTTTGGAACAAAGATTTATATGGTCCTATGATTTTAATTGATCCGAAAACCAGAGAGCTTTTTGCCAATGAGCCAGATTCGGAGGGCATTCTGAAAGGTAATGGCACTATTTATTCTGGAATTTTACCTGCTGCTGTCAATATTGCCAATACTGCAGTCAATTGGGGTGGAAAAAGATGGGCAATGGTTATGCTCCCCCTTTCTGAAAATAAAGAAAACAGAATTAATCTTTTAGCTCATGAATCTTTTCATAGCATTCAGCCTTCATTGGGATTTACGCTTAACAATGCGGAAAATAATCATCTGGATCAGAAGGAGGGCAGGATTTATCTACGTCTTGAACTGGAAGCGCTAAAGCAGACGCTCCGATCATCCTCAGAAAAAGATATGAAGCAGCACCTTACCGATGCATTGATCTTTAGAAAATACAGGAATACGCTTTACAAAGGTTCTGAGACTACAGAAAACCTCCTGGAACTGAATGAAGGAATTGCTGAGTTTACGGGGTTCATTGTGAGCGGAAGAAATAAAGAGCAGGCAAGATCATCTCTTTTGAATGGCATTGATGGTTTTATGAAAAATCCCACATTTGTACGTTCATTTGCTTATTATACAACACCTGTTTATGGATATTTGCTGTATCAAAAAGATCCGGACTGGAATAAAACAATTGATGCAAAAACTGACTTGGCCAGCTATTTCAGTAAAGCATTCGATATAAGAATTGAGGCTGACCTGCAAAAAGAAGTTAAAAAACGATCTGATCATTATAACGGACAATCAATTATAAAGGAGGAAACCGAAAGAGAAGAACAGACTAAGAGGCTTATTGCTGAATATAAACTGAAATTCATTCAACAACCTCATTTTGAAATCAAATTTGAAAAAATGAATGTTTCATTTGATCCAAGAAATATTGTGCCCTTAGAAGATAAGGGGACGGTATACCCCAATATCCGGATTACTGATTTGTGGGGTATTCTTACAATTGAAAACGGGGCATTAATGAGCCCGAATTGGGATAAAATTTCAATATCAAATCCAGTGAAAACGGAAAATAAAAAAGTGTCCGGTGACGGATGGACCCTGGAACTGACAGATGGTTATGTGATAACTAAAGATGAAGGCAGTGGAAATTATAAATTGATTAAGAACTGATATCCATAAAAAAGCATCCCTGTTTCGGCGATGCTTTTTATTTTATAATGAGATTAATGATACCATTTCTTTTTCAAGAATAGACTTGCTTTTACCAGCAGTATTAGCACTGGAACCTCTACCAATGGTCCTATCACTCCTACAAATGCCTGCGGCGAATGAATACCAAAAACTGAGATGGCAACGGCAATAGCCAGTTCAAAATTATTTCCCGTAGCGGTAAAAGCTATAGATACATTTTTATCATAAGGGATTCTTAGTATTTTATTGATCATAAAACTTACAAAAAACATCAAAACAAAATAGATAACCAAGGGGACTGCTACCTTAATGACATCCATTGGCAATTCCAGTATTTTAGAGCCTTTTAAGCTAAACATCAGTACGATGGTCAATAACAGAGCATACAATGTCACAGGAGAAATCTTAGGTACAAATTTTCTGTTGTACCACTCAGCACCTTTTGATTTCATCATGACATAACGGGTGATAAAACCTGCCAGAAAAGGTATGCCAAGGTAAATCAATACGCTTTCTGTGATATCCTGCATAGAAACATTAACATTAAAGCTTGCCAGGCCTAATTGACCAGGAAGTACATTGATAAACAACCACACCAGAAAACTATAGGTGAATACCTGAAAGATACTGTTTAAAGCAACCAGCAAAGCGGCATATTCTCTGTTTCCTTTGGCGAGATCATTCCAGACAATCACCATAGCAATACATCTCGCCAGTCCAATGAGGATTAATCCGGACATATAATCGGGTTCATGTCTTAAAAAAAGGATAGCAAGACCAAACATAAGAACCGGACCAATAATCCAGTTGAGCAATAAAGAAATACCGATTACTTTTTTATCTTTAAAAACCAATGGCAGAAGAGTGTAGTCGACCTTGGCTAGTGGTGGATACATCATCAAGATGAGTCCGATTGCGAGAGGAATATTAGTAGTTCCAACCGACTGTGAATTGATAAAGTCAGGAATAGACGGTAAAAGATGCCCCAAAGCAATCCCTATCCCCATAGACAGAAAGATCCATAAGGTAAGATAACGGTCAAGAAATTTTAATTTTGGCTGCATGATTATCTTTTGATTTGAGAAAAAGCGTACAACATTTCTTCTGCAATTTGTAAACTTCTTTCAGTATATACTGCAGTCTGTTCCGGGGTATTATCTGAAATTTTAGGATCTTCAAATGTGATCGGAATTCTTTTTTCCGCACCTGGAATAAAAGGGCATCCGCCATCTGCCTGTGAGCAGGTCATAATTGCTGCAAAACCGGATATAGGATTGAATGGGTTCTCATATTTTTTTGAAAAACCAATGATAGGAAGACTATTGTCATCATATTTTATAGCATATACAGGATTGGCTGTATCAGCAATGCTGAAAACTGAAAAGCCATGTTCTGTCAAGACTTCTGCAATTTTAGGAAATAATGCAGTTGTTTCCGTTCCTCCCGAATAGCAGTGAACTAGTGGAATCGTAAAGAAAGAAGCTGCTGCCCGTGCCCAGATCTGTGCCAGATGACTTCGGCGGGAATTGTGAGTGCAGATAAAATTCAGGTTAATTTCTGTGTTGTCATCCACTTTTTGCTGGATAAAATGAATCAATGGTGCCAGAATCTCTTTTCTATGACTCTCTATATTTTCCCATTTAAGAGATTGAATCGTGTTTAATAATTTTGGATACATAAGATTTTAATACAATTAATTAGCAGCATCCTAATCCCGGTGTGCAAGCTGATGTTGGGCTTACAGGTAATTCAGAAAGATTTTTCTTTTGTTTTTCAGTAGGAATTCCGCAGGTTTCCTGGGCAAGGCAGGCTGTTGTTTTGTTTTTCAGTATGAAATTTTTTCCGTTAAATTCCAGATCATACTTGCCAATAGTTTCCCCCTGATATTCAACTTCAATTTCCGAGTTTTCTATTCCTAACTTTTCTTCAGAAAGCTGAATGATATGAAGTAGTTTTTCTGGTTTCAAACGGTGTTCATAATCATCTGCATCCCACAGCTGGAAGTTGACCACTTTTTCATTTCTGATTACCCCTCCGCAATCAATGAAGTTTTTTACAATCTGGCCCACTTCTGTTACATGGAAATGTTCAGGAACAAAATTTCCGTTTTCTAATTGAAATTCAATATTTTCCAGTGTAGGGAGAATTTCTTTGATTTCTGATAGTTTCATAGTAGAGTAAAATTTAGTGTTATAATTTTGTAATGTTATATTGCAATATTACGATGTGTTAGCTCAAAAAAATGCTTAGCAGCATTGTTTAATAGTAACATCCTGATTAAAAAACAGGTTGAATTCATTCTGAAACTGCTTCCAGGTGCTTTCATTGATGCAGTAACATACAGACTTTCCTTCAATGGAACCTTTGATGATTCCAATATTCTTCAGCTCTTTTAAATGCTGTGAGATAGTTGCCTGTGCCAAGCCAAGTTCTTCAACAAGATCATTACAGATACATGCCTTTTGATTGATGATATATTGTAAAATAGCGATTCTTGCCGGGTGTCCCAAAACTTTAAGCAGAGATGCCAGCTTATTTTGTTCTTCAGTATAAATTTCTGTTTTAGTAACTCCCATTGTTTTATTTTTATATTGCAATATTACGATGATAAATCAATTAAACAATAAAAAACTCCAAAATTTTAATAAATTACATGTAAGTATCTGTAATTTAGTTTGTTATATTTGTTATAGGTAATAACGCATGCAATAAAAAAGATGAAGCTTATTACTGCTTCATCTTTTTATTAGTTATGGTAAACTGATTTTTTTACCCTGTTCAGGAAAAATATAATTTACTTTTAGAGGGTTGTTTTTCAGTAACTCTTTTTTGATGAGTTCAGGATTATCACCTGTAGGTTTTCTGTGAGTAACCACAATGTTGAGCCCCTCAAGACTGTTTTGTCCGGTTTTTTCTTTGAGTTTACTCAATTCCTCAACCAGCAGATCAGGAGTAAGGTGTCCGAACAGCAGATGTTCCGGCTGGCTGTTGGGGAAAGAAACTTCAATTAATATCGTATTGAGCTGTCTTTTTTTAACAAGAGGAGCTGCCATGTTCCAAAGTTGATCCAAACGGTCAGATTTTTCTATACGGTCTGCACCAGTATCTCCCAGATAAAGCAGATAGTGGTCATCTCTTCTTACCAATGCAGCACTGCTTTTATATGGATTTACATGGCTTAGTTCATAGCCTGTAATGAAAAACGGAGTTTTAGGCGCAGGAATTTCAGTTCCTTCCTGAAGTTCATTATAATGGTATTTCCCAAGGATTGGTTTTTGCCCCTGATCTGCAAAATTGATCCAGGTATCTGTAATAAAGTAATGATTCTGCAAAATCTGAATCACAGAAGCTATCGCAAAAATATCTTTCCTGGAATCAGCCGGAGAATTGATGATAAGCCCTGATAAATGATCCAGATGACCATGGGATACAAAATATCCTTTTATCTGATCTTTTAAAACCGTTTCTGCTGATCCCTGAAGGCTTTTCAGTTCAATCGCTTTTCGGATTCCTGCATTTACAGTACCGGCATCAAGGCAGAGAAATGCATTGTCTTTTGGAGCGCCTACAAGATAGGCTGATAGATTGTCTTCCTGCTCACCACCATATATTCCTAAGGGAATTACATCAAAATTTTGTGCCTGGCAAACAATATTCAGAAGAACCAATAAAGAAAGTGCTGTTTTTTTCATAATATTTATAATAGAAAACCATCTTTTTCAAGATGGATAAAGCAAATTTACGCTATTTTTTGACGACTGATGCCCCGAATCAGTAAAGCCTGCTGATTTTCAGCAGGCTTTATTTTTCTGTTATTTTATTGAGGTTGCTGCTGGGTTACACAATGAACCATTCCTCCATTGGCGAATAAATTACGACAATCGATTCCAACTACCTGTTTGCCAAGATACAGCTGTTGGATGATGTTGTTGGCAACCGCATCATTCGGGTCGTTATAATTAGGAACCAGTATACGGTTATTGGCGATATAATAATTAATGTATGAAGCGCGGCCTACATTTTTTCCGTAAGTAGTGATCACATCATTTCTTGTTAATGGCACTTTTACAAACTGATAAGCCGCTCCGGTTTTTGTGGTAGCATCGTACAGTTTATCAATATCTCCATCAGGAACCTGCCAGTAGGCAAGATCATCAGGATTCATTGTAATAATAGTGGATGAATTGGCAAATCGGGCAAACCCGTCAATATGCATGTCTGTGATATCAAGACCTGCTTTTCCATTCAACCAGATAAATTTGGTTACCCCTAGATTTTTAGTAAATATAGCTTCTGCCTGCTGTTGGGTCATACCCGGATTTCTGTTATTATTCAGAATAGAACTTTTACAGGCCATCAACACTCCGTTTCCGTCAATTTCCACACTTCCTCCTTCATTGATCATGACTGAATTAAGATTGATTTTTGGAATATTGGTATCTGCTGATATTTTAGAAGGAATTGTATTGCATTGGCTGTAATCGGCCTTGTTTCCCCAGCCGTTAAATCCCCAGTCCTGAATAAATAACTGTCCGTTTTGGTCTTTTACATAAATAGGACCGTTATCTCTTACCCAGAAATCATCCGTTGGATAAATTCTGAAGTTGATATTGGTAAGAGGAACTCCTGCCGTATTGAGAAGCCCTGTAATACGATTCTTTTCAGTACCGTCATAAGCAATAATGTGAACCTTTTCACTTTGTACAAGCTCTTTGGTCATTGCTACCCAGGTGGCGTCCAGACGGTTTCTGTAGGTAGTTCCATATTGATACTGGTGTGGCCACTGAAGCCAGGTTCCTTCATGGGGAGCTGATTCTTCAGGCATTTTGTAAACAGTCGTTTCCGGATGTACCATACCCGGTAATTCTGTTAAGTCCGCTGATGAGCAGGATAATAGAAGAAGAGGTAATAATGGGAACATGATTTTCTTTTTTTGCATAACTGATCTATTTTTACAGAGCAAAATTAGATCGATTGTTTTTCTTAAAGTTGTCCCAAATTGACAACTTACTTCAAAGGTAATAAAATATAGGTCAGCTGTTTTTCCTGGTCATCTTCGTTTTCAGCATGATTTTCATACTTTTCGATGATAGGAGTGTGTGAAAATTCAAGTCCTGAATTAAAAATCCAGCCGGCATAGATCTTTGTATAGGTATCGTCTATTGTTTCATAGCTTCCGGAATGGGTAAAGCGGGCATATTTGCCTCCGAATATCATTTTTGAAGGTAACTTTCTAGTTTCGGATTGAACAGATGAACAAGCGTCATAACGGCAGTTGATTTCTGTTTTTATTAACGGTTCGTCGGCTATGACCCCGAAATATTCTGCTCCGGTGCCAGAGAAATCATTTTCCATAAATTTTTCCCACAGTACTTCAATTTCTTCATTGTTATAATAGGTGTTTATGCTCTGATAATATACCTGCACAGGCTTCAGATAAACAATTTCGGGTTTCAGTACTACTTCTGAGGTAATGGGGAGGATTGCATCTCCACAAAGGAGCTGCTCCTTACTTTGTCTTGCAGTTTTAGGGGAAATCCCAAAATGTTGTTTAAAAGCCTTGGAAAAGGAAGCGATATTGGCGAAACCCACTTCAATGGCAATGGAGGTAAGATTTTCCTGAGTGTACAGAATCCGTTTATAGGCATTTTCCACTTTTAACCTTTGCTGGAAAGCACCTATTGTTTCTCCGCAGCTGTATTTGAAAATACGCTGGATATTCCGGTAAGAATAATGTGAAATATCTTCCAGTTCCTTTACAGAAACAGGGTGGTCATAATTCTTTTCCATGTAATTGATAACTCTGTAGATACAATTCAGGCTGTCTTCCATACGCTTGAAGTTTTCAGAAAAATAAAGTCTGAAATTCATTACAAATAAAAGAAATAAAAAAATATCTCAGCAAAATTGTATTTTAGCTTCTGGTAAAAATAGATCCGGAAACCATAATTTTTACCATTTTAAAAACAAAAAACAACTAAAAAACTTGAAACAAACCATGGAAAAAGAATTATCACAATTAACCGACCAGGAATTATTAGAAAAGAAAAAAGAAGCTAAATCCGGCAATATTCTCAATGCTGTACTTCTGGGAGTAATGGTTGGTATTTCGATTTACAGTACAATAACTGACGGTTTCGGGTTTCTGACTGTCTTACCATTATTTTTTATAGGTTCTATTGCCAGCCGCTGGAATAAAAATAAAAAACAGCTAGACGAAGAGTTAAACTCCAGAAATCTAAAATAAATGCAAAACTTTGACAGAAAAACAGAAGCAGGTGCCGTAGCCTATTTCCGTCACTGTATAAAAAATGGAGATGCTGCGGGAGCATTAAGCTGTTTTCATCCTGATGCTGTCTACATTGACAGGGATGGGAGAGAGCTGAGAGGGCTTGATCAGATAGCGTTGGCTATGAATGAGATTTGCCGCTTAAAAATGGATATCCAGGGCGAAACTCCCCATATAACTGTTGTAAATGATCTGGCCATGTGGCAGGATCAGTGGGAAATGACAGGAACTGCTCCGGATGGACATCCTCTTCATATGACAGGCAATACTTCCTGTATCATGAAAAGAAATGAAGAAGGAGAATGGTTATGGCTGGTGGACAACCCTTTCGGTTCTGCTGTGCTTAAAAATGACAATCTGGTATAAAGTCTAAAATAATCGTTTTGATAATCAAGTTTATGAGACTTTTGATTTCTGATTTCTGGAGACGAAGTCTTTCAGAAACAAAATAAAAAACCTTCAGCTGAACTGAAGGTTTACTTTTATATTATCTTACTGATTTTAGTTGCGTAAGAATTGACCAATTCCAGGAGAATCGAAAGTGAAAGCATTCTGATTTTCAGATTTGTCAATTTTATTACTGATGGTTAGTGCCCATAGCACCAGCTCTTTGCAGAAATTCTGGTCTTCTTTGCTCAGCTCGGAGGTATTTTCTTCCACTACAGTGGTTAATGGTTCAATCTTATCAAGTTTAGCATAAAATTCTTCATCCGTATCATTGTAATTAAGCTCTAAATAATTTTTGTTGAACCATCTGATCAGATCAGTGTACGGCGTTTTGATTCCTTCTTTTTCCAGTTTTGAAATACGTGGGAACAGGCTTTCAAATTGGGTCATTACCGCTTTATCAATTAATATTTTGGCAACATAATCTGCACCTTCCTGCTCTCCTTCATATACCAGTTCGATTTTTCCTGTGATGGATGGAATAATCGACATAAAATCAAGCAGACGTACCGTTGTTCTTTCTGCACCGGATTCAATCAAACGTAATTTGGCTGCTGCGATTAAATTTTCCATAGCACTGATCGTAAGACGTGCACTGACACCGCTTTTTGCATCCACGTATTCGCTGACACGGGCAGCAAAAGCAACTTCTTCCAAAAGATCTTTCGCCAGATCAGGAATCTGGATCTGTGCTTTATCTTCAGCTGAAATCAATGCTTCCTGTTCTGTAATCTGTCTTGCAAGCGCGATAGTTTTCGGATAATGGGTAAAAATCTGAGATCCGATTCTGTCTTTCAGTGGAGTTACAATACTTCCTCTGTTGGTATAATCTTCCGGATTTGCTGTGAAGACAAATTGAATATCAAGCGGCATTCTTAGCTGAAAACCACGGATCTGAATGTCTCCTTCCTGCAAAATATTAAACAGGGAAACCTGAATTCTGGCCTGTAAATCCGGTAATTCATTTAAAACAAAAATAGAACGGTTCGCACGTGGAATCATTCCGTAATGTAAAACACGTTCATCGGAATAGGGTAGTTTCAAGGTTGCTGCTTTAATAGGATCTATATCGCCAATTAAATCTGCAACATTCACATCCGGAGTAGCCAGTTTTTCGTAGAAACGGTGAGAACGGTGTACCCATGAAATTGGGGTTTCATCACCCAGTTCATCAATCAGATCTTTGGCATATTTTGAAATAGGATGAAACGGACTGTCATTAATTTCTGATCCTTTTACGATGGGCATGTATTCATCAAGCAGATTAACCATGCTTCTTGCAATTCTGGTTTTTGCCTGTCCGCGCAGTCCCAATAAATTGATGTGGTGACCGGCAAGAATTGCTTTTTTCAATTGGGGCACTACCGTGTCTTCATATCCCCAAAGGCCTTCAAATACAGGTTCTTTAGCTTTAATCCTCGCAATTAAGTTGGCCTGAATTTCCTCATTAATTGTTTTATGAGTATAACCGGATTTTTTTAATTCTTTGAATGTAATATCGTTTTTCATTGTCTTGTAATACTATTTATACAATCTGATTTTTACTTTTAAATGATATAAAATCGGATCTTTATATTCTTCTTATTCTGTTTTTTTCGTAATCTTCAAAAATCATTTGTCCTAAACCGGATAGTCCGGTGAGGAAGGCTTTTCCCTTGTTCTGAGCTGTAAATTCTTCCACAAACTGACGCAGATAAGGGTCCTGAGCAATCATGAAGGTCGTAATAGGGATTTTCAGTTTTCTTGCCTGTGCTGCTCTGTTGAAACATTGGTTAACAATTTTTTCATCCAGACCAAAGCTGTTCATATAAAACTCACCGCTGGGTAGCTGAATACAGCTGGGTTTTCCATCAGTGATCATAAAAATCTGTTTGTTGGTATTTCTTTTTCTGCGAAGGATATCCATAGCGAGCTCCAGACCTGCTACCGTATTGGTATGATAAGGGCCTACTTTCAGATAGGGAAGGTCTTTGATCTTGATGGGCCATGCCTCGTTTCCAAAAACAATAATATCAATGGAATCCTTCGGATATTTGCGCTTAATGAGTTCTACCAGTGCCATGGCTACTTTTTTGGCTGGAGTAATCCGGTCTTCACCATATAGAATCATAGAATGGCTGATGTCAATCATCAGAACAGTACTCATTTGAGCCTTATGTTTGGTCTCCTCTACGATGAGATCTTCTTCCGTAAGCCGCAGGTCTGAGATTCCGTTGTTGATTTGTGCATTCTTTAAACTTTCCGTCATATTCACGGCTGCAAGATCATCTCCATATTGGAAAGAACGGTTTTCGCCATCACGTTCATCCCCGATTCCTGTTTTGTTGGTGCGGTGATTTCCGGCTCCGTTTTTCTTTAGTTTTCCGAAAATCTGATCCAGGGCATATTCACGAAGGGCAGCTTCCAGTTTGGGGGTTAATATATTTTTACCTTTTCCACTTCCCATATTGCCTTCTTCAGGATCTTTCTCCCTGATATAGCCTCGTTTTTTCAAATCTTCTTCAAAATCCTGAAGGGTATATTCATCACTGAAAATATCATATTCCTGATCAAGCATGTCCAGCCACTCAAAGGCTTCTTCAATATCTCCGGAGGTATGGGTAAGCAAATCTTTGAAAACATCAAAGACCCTGTCAAAATGTGATAATTCCTCCGGCACATGTTTACTGAATATAAAGCCTTTTCCGGGATTAAAATTTTTATCTGTCATAAGATGATAAAGCGGTTTTGCTGTTAATTGCTTTTGAATATTCAGAAAATAGAATGAATTGTCTGAAGTATTCTTTAATTCGTTTCAAACTGAAAAGTTAGGAAAATATCATTTTAAGATTCCCTTAGAGAAATAGAAAATACTAATGATTGCGATACGGAATAAGAATATAATAGGCTGTTATGATAAACTCTGAAAGTATTCTTACCATAGATTGATATTAAAAAATGTACAAATTAAGATTTGTACATTTTAAATAGTCTTGTAGAATTTACTTTTTTAGATCTAATTCCATTTGAATATTACAGCGCTGATAAGGAGTTGAACGTCCGGATACTTTCTGGAAACCCAGTTTGTAGTACAGATTAATGGCGGGTTTCAGTATGGTATTGCTTTCAAGATATATTTTTGATGCACCGGATTCTTTAGCAGCATTGATTATTGCCTGTCCCAGCAGCCAGCCTATATTTTTTCCTTGTGCTTTGGGTGATACAGCCATTTTTGCCAACTCAAAATCATAATCCGGATCTTCCATTTTGATAAGAGCACAGACTCCAAGCGGTTCTTCATTATAGAGTGCGACCAGTATTTTTCCTCCTTTATTTAAGATATATTCTTCAGGGTTATCCAATGCTTTATAGTCGGCATCTTCCATTTCAAAATAAGCGGAGATCCACTCTTCATTAAGTGCTTTGAATGCAGATTGGTATTTCGGATCATAATCAACGATTTTTACATTTTTGCTTTCGCGGATTTTTTTCTGTTCCTTTACTCTTGAAAGCAAGGATCTCTGTTCAAAAAGGTGTTCCCATTCTGCAAGTGCTTCCCAGAGATTATGAGTTGCTTGGTCAATCATTTCATCAATAGCATGATCAATATCTGTGCACTGGATTTTTATATTTTCAGAAAGCTCTTTTCCTTTTTCTGTAAGTACGGCAATATTTCTCCTCTTATCATCTGACTGCTGATTGTCTTTAACCAATCCTGCAGTGGTCATTTCTTTGATAATTTTGGTTACTGATGGCTGAGAATGTCCTATTTCTTCAGCGATTTCGGTAATGGTTTTTGAACCACCTTCGGAGAGGACAAAGAATACGGGAAACCATTTTGGTGAAAAGTCAGCACCATAAAGTTCATAAATCTTTGCTGCTTCTTCTGTAATATTTGAAGCCATAAACCGCAACCGGCTCCCCAAAGCAATCTTTCCTGTTTTCTCAAATAAATCCATAAGTATAATTGATTATATAACTAGTTATACAAATGTAATAAATTAATAATTACCATGAAGAAAGAATTGAATTAAAATTTTAATTGTATTTAAAACAATGTCATAGAAGATCTCACAGAAGATTGTCCGGGGAATGTTTACTGGAAATACGGGAATAATAAAGCTCCGGATGATTCCGGAGCTTACTATATACATCACCTTACTATGGATACATGGTTACCATCCTAAATAATATTCAGGATCTAACCAGTAGGGCCAGTCTAATTTAAAGTGGGTCTGAAGCATTTTTTCCGCTTCACAGAAGGCTCCTTCCACCCAGCCTTGCTGATCAGAATACGCTTCCCCGATAATATGAATCTGCTCATCCATCAACGGTTTTCTCATATAAGGCATCACCTCTTTTACGGAAAAACCTGCTTTCCATGCATGATATCCTGCACCGTACGGATCATCTGTCCAGTCTCTGAAATAGGTTACGTAGGGTTGAGGAATATCTATTCCGTGTAATTCTTTCAGCTGATTCATCAATTCATTCACCATGAATTCTGTAGCCTGAACATCATCAAACTTATGCAGTTCTTCCAGTGAGGCAGATCTTGCAGCTCTTACCTTAAACAGCACTTTGTCATCAGAAAGTGCTTTCCAGAATGTTTCTGTTTCCATATCACCATAGCTTCCCAGCAACATTGAATTTTTGGTCTCAGTATCAGTGCCGAAATAATAACACTGTCTCATAGGTAAGTCTGTAATGGAATGTCCGGAATCAATCCCCAGATCTCTCCACCAGGGACGTTCAAAGCCCATAAGAATTTTAAATGCGGGCTCCATGATGATGGAACGGATATTTTCGTTCAGTTTCTGGTGTCTGTTGGCATCAAAAAAGAAGTTATTCTGATCCAGAAGTTCAAGTGATTTTCTCGGCATACCCAATACGATTGAGTTGGCGTATACTTTCCAGGTAGTGTTACTCTGTATATTCAGGAAAGTCAATTCGTATTTATGAGTAGCGGTCAAGTGATGGTCTTTGGTAAAAGTAATCAGTTTGTTTTCAGACCAGATGCGTGCTCCTTCATATTCCATATACGTGTTGGCTACTGCATAGGCAATGCTGTCGTAGCCTTCCTCAATGGTTTTGTAGGTTGTGTCTGCAGAAAAGTCTCCTACCATGTAAGGAAATGCTTCTGCAGAGTTCCAGTTGATGGTATTGGAATAATATCCTCCGGCGTTCGCTAAGAATTCATACCCTTCCTGAGAAACCTGATCTTTGATTAAGTTCCAGAAACCGATATCATTTACCAGACGCTTGTCATAAGGAGAACCAGGGAAATTGTACATCAGCCTTGGTTTTATTACATCCCAGTCGCGGCTGGTCAGTTTAAATGTATAATCATATCCGTTAGGATCTGCAGTAATCAGTTCTTTATAATTTTCAGCTACCCATGTATCTGCCATTAAAACATTATAAATGATTTTATTGAATAACTGATCAGAACTGAAACCTTCATCCCCTTCATTCAGATAATAGCGGGTAATCAGTTTGTTATCATGTTTCTGTTCTTCTGTCCATGCATTTTGTTTGAAACGTTCTTTTCTGATGTACATCAACAGTTTTTCAGGTTCTCCCATATGGAATGGAATAGGAGTCATCTTATCTTTCAGAACAGGGGTTCTTTTGCTCAGATCTGTTTCTTTCAGGGGGTAACCTTCTATCAGGGTTGTTACAATTTCCTGAGAAGTCAGATAACGCATTCCTCCAAGTTCTCCCCAGAAATTCATTCCCGGCATAATTACGGATTCCAGTCTTCCACCTAATTTGTCACTCATATCAAAGATCTGTACTTCATGACCTTTGTATTTCTGGTCTGCTACCAGGCGAAAAGCGGTGTACAATCCGGAAGTTCCGGCACCTATAATGGCTACTTCTACTTTAAGGTCGGGCTGCATACCTGGATACAGCGGTGTATTTTTATTGACGTTTTCTTGATTCATGGTTTTATAATTTTTAAAGTGCTAAGAAATATTTATATCCTAATCGAAATGGAGTGATGTCAAAATCAGTATGCCCGTCTAATGCAAGATCCGACATGATTTTACCTAAGAAAGGAGTGAATTTGGCAGCCCATCCTGTAGCATACACCACAATATTTTTATGGTTCGGTACATAAGGCGGTGCAAAATCAATCAGCAGTTCTTTATTAGGGATGGTACTTAAAGCGATGAGGCATGTTGAAGTATATTCCGGAACAATGCTGAGGCCGGTCATATGGTTTTTTATCCATTCGGAAGTGTAGGCCAGTTCCTGGGGGTTGGGAATTAATGTTCTGTCACTTGGTTCTTCCAAAGGTTTGATCACAAAATCCGGTGCTACACGGATGTATTCCGGGTGATCCCATTCCACGGAAGGGAAACCATAAAACTGATTACCATTGTCTCCCGTTGCGTTCTGAAATACAAACCAGGTTGGATATTGTATTGCCGGATCTGTCTTTTTAAAATAAGCAGAAGACATATTCCAGTAAGTGGCTTCTATTTTAAAATCAAGAAGATTGATCACACTGTTGATATAAGGTCCGGGAATGATGGCTAGCTTTTTAGCTATATAAATTCCATTCGGAGTGGTAAGCTCAAAAAGATCACCGTTTTGTTTAATCTCAAGTACTGGGGAATCTTCTCTGAGTTCTACGGTTTCTTCTTTCTGACAAAGGCTTAAAAGTGTTTCAATAGTTGCCTTGAAATTAATGCTTGCCCCATCGGGTTGAAACAGGCCGGTATAATTATCCGGCAGGTTTTTGAAATGATACTTTTCTTCAATTTCCTTTGACTTTAAAGTAGTATAAGGAACGCCTAAAGCCTGTAATGCTTTCTCTGCTTCAGCAATATTTCCTTCAGTGGAGTGTACTTCAGGATCTCCAAACCAGAGTGTGCCTACTTTGTCAAGCAATGGGGTATCTGTCTTTTTCTGTAATTCATTCCAATAGGGCTCTGCATCCAGAGCCATTTGTACCATATATTCATCCGGATACGGAATCCGGAACTGACGTGATACTCCTGCAGAGCTGCCCAGCTGATTCACAAAAGTATATTGTTCCAGTACTAAAGTTTTAGCCTGACGCTGGCCAAGATGATAAGCCGTAGCCAGACCTATAGCTCCTCCGCCAATGACGATTACGTCGTAGTTTTCTGTAATCATAGGTTATTTGTTTTATTTTTTATACTCGTAAGAAGAAATACAGAAAAGTAAAGACATCAATATGAAGGAATGTACCATCATTACTGATTTTAATACTCTGTACTTATTGCTACGATAGGTTAAGTATAGAGACGAATCTTCCGGTACATGTGAATATTCTGGTTTTCCATTGAATATTGTCACTATTAATAAGCATTTCAAAGTAACAAACAAGAGCATATATGTTCTTAGAGTGTAAATTACCAAATGTGGTATTGAGTAGAAATACGGAATGACAGAAAATCCATATCCGGAGGGTAGTTTCAACAATGAAGAAGAGCGAAAAGAATAAGTGGTTTCTGGATTTCCAACTCATTTTTGGGGGCTTATTATCCATTATTTCTATAAAATGAGCAGGAGAAGAACATTTTACTGAGCCTCAACTTTTTGCAATTGATCTAAAAAAAAAGATTTACATACATAAAACTGAATGTGTACAAGGCTTTTTAATAGTAAAAAAAAATAAATTCTGTGAGTTTAATCAAATATTCATTATTATAAGAAGACAAAAATTACTTTAACTTTGCCAATTGAATGATATATGCTTATTATGAAATTATTGAAAATAATGCTATATTGTTAAAGGCTAATATCTAATGGACTTACGTCATCAGGAAATTAATTTAACTGATAAACAAATATGAAAAATAAATTCTTAAATTTTAAATTGAGAAAACTTGTTCATTACTCATTGATCCTTTGTATTTTACTGATACAGGTCATTATTGCCATATTTTTCTACAATGAATTTGTCAACGGGAAGAAGCTGAAATTTATTAAAGATCAGCTTGAGGAAAGCCGTGCATTGGGAGGTTTGACTGATAATTCCAGGAAAGATTTCATGGATGCACAGGATCATCTTCAGAAATATATGGCTACTCAGGATAATAAAGATCTGCAGCTCTATTTCCAGTCGTTGAGAAAGCTTAAGACTAATTTTGATAAAATTGGCGAATACGAAAATACGAGTCCAAGATTGAAAAAAAATCTGGCTCTCCGTAGTCAGGATACCTTAAAGAATGCAAAACTGAAGACTTTAATAGATTCAGTGTACCAGACTTCTCTGAAGCCGCCAACAAAAATTGAAGATAATCAATACGAGCCCGCCAAGTATAAAAATGATTTTGAAGATTTCAAGATTCAAACCCGTACTTATGCTGATACTGTAAAAAAGAAAGGTTTTTTCGGACGTTTAAAAGATGCCGTAACAGGGAAAGTGGATGTTCAGAAGGAGAGTACTGTAATCACGATGACCAATAACAAAACCCTGGATCTTTCTCAGGTAAAAACCAAAATGGATAATACCATAAAATCTATGGACAAGCATTATGCAGCTGAGGTAAAAAAGGTTCAGCTACTTGCAGCCCTGAGTCAGAAGAATAATTTACAGTTTTACAGCAATTTCAGTAAGCTGCTGGTATATAGTAATAATTTAATAGAAGTATACGAAAATGCCATCAACGATTTTAAATCTGAACTGGAAAGAGAGTACAATGAACAGAGTTCCAATAATAACAAGATAAGGACTTACCTGGTATTAGGGCTGATGATTCTGATGTTTATTGTTTCTATTCTGATCATGTATTTTACAAGAATGGCATTTGTCTATGAACAAAAACTGGATGCTGCCAATAAAGAGATTAAAAAGAATCTTAATTTCAAAAACAGAATTCTGGGAATGCTCAGTCATGACTTGAGGTCACCTTTGAAAATCATCAATATTTTCATTGATAAAATCCACAGAACAACTGAAGATGAAACGATAAAGGATTACCTTAAATCCATCAAATTTACCAACAGTACTTTGCTTCTGCAGTCTAACCAGATTCTGGAATATACCAAAAACGAAAATGCTGAAAAAGAGCTTATACAGTCAGTTTTCAATCTTAAAGATGAAATCAGTTCCATTGTAAAGGTGATTACCCCATATCTGGAAACGAGAAACAACAGGTTTGTGGTTACAGACAGAATCCCTGAAAATCTGGTGGTATATTCAGATAATATCAGAATCAATCAGATTTTTATGAATATTCTGGGGAATGCCAATAAGTTTACAGAAAATGGGCAGATTGATCTTGTACTGGCTACAGAATCCCTTGGAGAAAATACAATTTGCCTTATCACAACGGTAGCAGATACCGGGGTAGGAATATCAGAATCAGATCTTGGTAAAATTTTTGATCCTTATTATCAGGGTATTGTTTCTGATGAAGTAGATAATCTGGGAGCAGGGCTTGGGCTGAACCTCGTAAAAGAAATTGTAGAGCTTTTTGATGGCAATATATCGGTAGAAAGCAAATTACATAAAGGAACTAAAGTGACATTCAGGATCAATTTAAATCGTAATAATAATGGAAACACGAATACAAAATAAAGAGATTATATTCCTTCTGGCAGACGATCACAGCATTGTACGCCAGGGAATGGAGATTGTTATCAGTGATATTGTTCCTAACGCTAAGGTATATCAGACCTCATCCTTACATCAGGTATTGGAACTGATAGAATCAAAAGGAATCGAGATGGCTGTCATTGATGCCCATTTCCCGGACGGCAACAGTCTTCATATTTTACCGCAGATGAAAAATGCAAATCCTGATCTTAAAATTTTGATTTTTACAGGACTTGAAGAAGAATTGCATGGCCTTAAATTTATTAAAGCAGGTGCTGACGGTTACCTGAGTAAACTGAGTGAAGAGGAGGAGGTAAGGGAAGCGATTGCCACCTTCATTGAGAAAGGGGAGTACTTCTCCGATCTTTTACGTAACCTATTGGTACAGTTTGTTTACAACCCGGATCTGATAAGTCCGCTCAACAGTTTAACCAAAAGAGAAATGCAGATTGCAGAGCTCTATGCGGAAGGATATGGAAATCTGGAAATTTCAAACAGCTTGAATATCAAACAGAATACAGTAAGCACAATCAAAAAAAATATCTTTGAAAAACTAAAGATTGAAAATATGGTTGAGCTTGTTGACCTTGTCAAAACCCACCATAAACTATAGTGTTTTTTAAAGGTGTTCTCCACTTCATATTGTCAGCGTATTATATTTCATCGATAAATATCTATAAGTCGATCGACATGTATCGATGGGGTTTGTAGAAGATTTTATGTGGAAATGTTGTTCCTTTGTAATGTGAAATTTAAGTAATGAAAAAGCAACTGAGAAATGCTTTTTAATTTCTGAAGTTTCATACACAAAACAACAAATGATGATAACTATACAAATAATAAACTATAGTTATAGAAACACAAATGATGAAAAATTAATAAACACTGATGAAATTAAAGAAGTGTATGAATAACCTTAAACGGACTTCTTAAAAAAGCCAAATGATCAGAAAAAAACACAAACACATATAGTGAGGTTCAGTTGATAGGTTACAGTACAAACACAAGAAGGAGGCATTAAGCCTCCTTTTGTGTTTTTTATCATTTGATAAACAAATGCTGGCATTTATCTCTTAGTTTTGTATCAAAAAGATGTCAGGAGAAAAAGACTTAGCGCTACTGATTCAGAATATGGAACCAGTACTGAATACCGGAGAATATGTATTCTGTACTGTTGAAACTTTAGGCGGAATACCGGATATAGAAAAGGTTCTGTTTTTTTTCCGGGAAAATGAAGCCATTACCATTGTGGTAGAAAAAACAATAGCAGATGAATGGAATATGGATTACAATTATATTTCTTCATGGATTACCCTGACGGTTCACTCTTCTCTGGAAGCCGTAGGACTTACTGCTGCTTTTGCCAATGCCTTGAAAAAGGAGAATATCAGTTGTAATGTGGTAGCTGCTTATTTTCACGATCATATTTTTGTAGCTGAAAAAGATGCTGAAAGAGCGATGAAAGCCCTTTTTTCCTTGAGATCAGCTCAGCAGTTTTAAAAATTGTTTTGAATTTTTTTCGCTCTTTGTTTTCACCTTTTAAAATGTCTATCTGAGCTGCTAAAATGTCCTGTTGATACAGCTTTTAAGTGTTCTGCGAATTTTTGTGTTTTATGTTTGCATCATAATCATACAAAAATAAACAACAATGAAAACAATTAGAAAAATCTCAGCCTTAAGCTTATTATGTTTAACTCTTTTTACTGTAGTAACAGTTTCCTGCACTGAGGAAAATGAGCCTCCCACGGCGCAGGAGGTACAAAACAGAAGTCATCAAACTGCCAAAACCCAATTCATAACCGTAAAAGGAAATGCCATAGCTTACCGTGTTTTAGGAAAAGAAGACGGGATTCCTTTGGTTCTCCTTCCGGGATTAGGGGGCTCTATGGATGATTGGGATCCTGCAGTAACCGATGGACTGGCTAAAAACTATAAAGTCATTATCTTTGATAATAAAGGTGTATCTTCCTCAAAAGGAACAACCCCTAATACTGTTCAGGCAATGGCCGATGATGCAGTAGATTTTATTAAAGCCTTACATCTGACCCAAGTGAATATCATGGGATTTTCTATGGGAGGGTTCATCGCGCAGAGAATAGTGCTCACCAATCCGTCACTGATCAATAAAGTGATTTTAACGGGTACAGGTCCTCATGGAGCAATAGGGTTATCTAATCTGCCTAATATTATTGCCGGAACAGCTGGCTTAAGTCCGGAGGCTTCATTCCTGAAATTTGGTTTTACAGAATCTGCTCAAAGTATTGCGGAGGGAAAAGCATCCTTTGCAAGGGTTCAGCTTCGTATGACGGATAGAGATCTTCCGCTAAGTGATGCCGCATCCGGTGCCCAGTTTACTGCGGTACTGAGCTGGGCTCAACCTAATGCTGATGCCCTTACAGAAATACAAAAAATCAAAAACCCGGTACTGATTGTGCATGGTGAAAATGATCTTCCCGTATCTGTTCAGAATGCAAAAAATATGGCTCAGCATTTAGACCATGCAGAACTGGTGATTTTCCCGGATTCAGGACATGCTTCTTTTTATCAGTATCACGATACATTTGTTGCGAAAGCTACAGAATTCCTCGGGAAATAAATTGAGTTCTTAAAAATTATAACGAAAAGACTCGCTGTTCATCAGCGAGCCTTTGTTTTTTTACTCATATCGGAACTTAGCTGAATTTCTTCACAGCTTCTTCGCTTACAGGAGTAAAAAAGTTAATCATATTTTCATCCGGATCACAGAACAGGAGAGATCTGTTTCCCCAGGGCATCGTTGTCGGTTCCTGAATAATTCTGGAAGCTATACTTTTAATCCTTTCATATTCTTCATCAACATTTTTAACCATAAACTCAATAATGGTTGACTTTGAACCTGCGAAATTTGTAAGACCTTCCGAAAACATTTGCATAGTCCGGGTACTTCCTATAGCGATTGTGATAGAACCCGTAGAGAGTTCTGCGAAATCTTCCGTATACCATGTGGCAGTTATACCCATGATCTGTTCATAAAATGCTACTGCTGCTTTAATGTCTTTGCTGATAATTCTTAATGAGGTAAGTTTCATAAGGATGCTTATTTGTTTAAACTAATTTTAAACAAAGATAATGGGTACATGTGACAACAGGCTGTCAGCAGAAATGATTGATTTTATTCTGAATGACTGTACTAATAAAAATTAGCAATATGAATTAAACGCTTAAAGTCTGTGATCTGTATTTTCCGTCCTTCAGATCTGATCAGTTTTTCCTGCTTAAAATCATTAATGATACGGGCTAAAGTTTCTCTCGCAGTTCCTACCATATTGGCGAGATCCACACGGGAAAGAGAAATGAATACTTCATCATCAGAGGCATCATTTGATTTATATTTATCATGAAGTATCAGTAAACTGAGGGCTGCTCTTTCACGGACTGTACGATGAGATAAAACCGCAATAAGATTGGCCATCACACTGAATTCATGACTCAATGATTTCAGTAGCAGTCCTGAAAGCACTGATGATTGGCTTAGAATATCCAGAAAACTGTCTTTTGAAATAAATGAGATGACAGAATTTTCCAGGGTTGAGGTCGTATCTCCGTAAGATTCATTGCTCAGAATAGCAGAATATCCGAAAAATTCGCCGGAACTGTATATGTAAATAATCTGCTCTCTTCCATCATTATCAACCTTGTATTTCTTTATTTTACCTTCGTTAAGGTAATAAACGCCATTTGGTTTTGTTCCGTCAGTAAATATCGGCTCATTTTTACGATAGTTCCTGGTTTTCATAGCTCCTGTAAGCAGGTTTTTATCATATTCAGGGAGTTCATCAAAAAGATACTGATTATTAAAAATAAATTTTGAGATCATAATTTTTCTATACAGGGTATGGGATGTACGCTCAGTTTTTTAACTTAAATCACATTTTAAACCGATCTAAATCACAAGATTTTTTTCCTGAACGAATTACTTTTACAAAAGTAATAAAATTGATTCTGAAATAAGAAACAGACCAATTTATTAAGGTCTGTAGATGTCTTTTAAGGGTAATCATTCATTACGGGAATAGGATTTTACGTTAAAGGGGAAAGAGTAGATCTATAAAGAACACTGGATAAATATTTAAGCGGACATGTTTTTCACAGTTTGACGCTGACATTTCTAATTATTTTTTTTTACTTATTTATTGTATCCAGCTGTTCCTTTTCCTGGAAGGTTAAGTTCTTACAGAAATTTACAATGTTCAGACACAGAGGAAAAAACAGAACCTATTTTCACAACCTTAAGCTTGCATCAGTACTTTCATTTGTTGCAGGAATAGTGAATATTGCCGGTGTTTTGTCTGTGAAAGTCCTTACGACGAATATAACCGGACATTTTGCTTTCTTTTCAGAGGAAATTTTACTCGATCATTATGGCAAAGCTTTCACTTATTTTATCTTCATTATCTGCTTTTTGGGAGGTGCATTTTCTTCCAGTTTCATGGTTGAGTTTTCATCCGGACATAAAATGTTCCGTCCCCATCTCATTCCTTTGATTACCGAAATTCTGATATTAGGTTTTGTGGGAATAGCAGGTGATGAAAGATTGGAAATCGCAATATCTCCTAACACAGTTGCAGGGCTTTTACTTTTTGCAATGGGTGTTCAGAACTCTCTGGTAACAAGAGTATCACAATCTGTGGTAAGAACGACTCACCTTACGGGATTATTTACTGATCTGGGAATAGAGCTTTCAAAACTCTTTTTTAAAGAAAGGGAAAATGAAAAGAAGCAGCTTAAAAAAAATATTACTCTGAAACTGGTGATTATTGCCTGTTTTTTTGCAGGAGGTATGATTGGTGGTTTAGTTTATAGCATAATTCAGCTCAAAACACTGCTTGTGACTGCAGGATTACTGTTTGGCGTAATAAGGTATGATAAGTTCCTTTACAGGTATTACGCTTTGAAAAGAAAATTCAGATAGAAATACAATAAAAAGGATATTCCGTTGTTGCGAATATCCTTTTTAAATTTATGGAGTAACAGGCTGGATCACAAAAGTTTCCGTATCTGTTGTATGGGCTGAAAAATACCCCAATGCTCCGTTGCTGATATTACTCGGAGGATTGGCTGGGGTAGCGCTTCCGCCATTACCGCCAGAAATCTGAAGTAATGCACTGTAATAAGTAAAGACATTGGTATCGATAGACTGCATTTCCACATGGATTTTGTCTCCTGGCACTACTTCATGGTCCCGGCCTTTGTTATCGTCATTGGGAAGAATGAGAGGCTGCTGGTTTGGTAGGCCGTTATTTACATTGTCTGAAAAAGTATTCATGTATTTTTTAGGCAGATCATTAATGGTAAAACTAAAAAGATAACGGTTTCCTAAAGGCATTGGGTCTGTAAAAAGCGGTAAAAGGGTATAGGTGGTCTTATCACCAAATTTAAAAGAACTTTGCTCCAGGCCGTCAAAATAGACCACCTCAGGCATTGTACTTTGGGCAGTATATTGTTTTCCTTCTGCCTGTATTTTCAATGTATACGTTCTGCCGGGTGTTCCTGCAAAAGTGGTGGTTTGATAGATACCGTTTCCTGTATAATGAAGTGTTTCAGTCTGGCCTGTATCATCGCTTAAAACCACCTGAGCTCCGGTGACTGCCGGATACTGATTGGGTTCGGAAAACCCGACTGATTTTGTGATTTTCACTGTATAAGGCCCTGACTGATTGGTTACATTCCCTTCAATGACGATATTTCCGCTTTGATCATTCAGATCAAGATCGATCTCCTTTTCACAAGAAGTTAATGCAAAGAGAGATAATATGATATAAAATGTATTTTTCATGATTTAGAATTTGAAATTATAAGTGATGTTAGGTACCCAACGGAATAAAGAGGTCTGCATTGCGCGTGTTGTTCCGGGACGATCAGGATTGTTTTCAAAGTTGATGGTATAAGCATTTTCTCTACCGTATAGGTTGTAAATACCAAAGGTCCATGAACCACGGAATCGTTTATTGGTACTTGGTTCATAAGTAGCACTCAAATCCATTCTGTGATAGGCCGGCATTCTGTCTGCATTTCTGTTGCTGTACTGGAATATGGTTTGGCCGTTGAGCTCATATTTTCCGGTAGGGAAGGTAACAGCATTTCCTGTACTGTAAACGAATAGCCCTGAAAAACTCCATTTCGGATTAAGCTGGTAGGTGGCAACAATGGATAAATCGTGGGTTTTATCCATTCTGGCATTATACCATTCATTATTATTGATGCCGTTGATCTTTCTTTCCGTTTTAGAAAGGGTATAGGAAATCCATCCTGTCAGTCTTCCACTTTTCTTTTTGGCAATAAGTTCCAGCCCATACGCTCTTCCTTTTCCGAACAGCAGCTCGCTTTCTACATCTGCTCCCGTATCAAAACCAATCTGAGCACCATTTTTGAAGTCGATCTGGTTTTTCATGTCTTTATAATAAACCTCAGCGTTCAATTCGTAATTATTGTTGTTGAAGTTTCTGCTGTACCCTAAGCTGATCTGATCTGCAATTTCCGGTTTTACCGTGTAACTGCTTCCTATCCACTGGTCGGTAGGGTTTCCACTGTTGCTGTTGCTCAAAAGGTGAAGATTCTGGGTGTTTCTGGAATAACCTCCTTTTACACTGCTTACTTCGTTGATACGGTAGTTGGCACTGATACGAGGTTCAATATTCACATAGGTTTTCCCGAATTTTCCTTTTTCTAAGAATTTATTGTCGGTGAGCACACCATTTTCATAGGTGTTGAATGTATCGCCTCCCAGTACACTGAACATGGAAAGTCTTGCTCCATAATTGATAGTTAACTTTTCCGTTGCTTTATAATCATCATTGATGTAAACAGCATTCTCCCATGAGTATCTCGGATTTCTAGCAAAACTGCTCACTGTGGTACCGGAAGCACTGCTTGGGGTAAGGGTATGATAAATAGACTGCAGACCGAAACGTACAGAATGCTTGTTTCCTGCAAACCAGGTAAAATCCTGTTTAAGATTCCAGTCACGGATTTTTGAATTTAAATCAAATACGGTATCGTCATTCTTCAGACTGATTTTATAATCATAATTGCTGTAGATGAATGATGTATTGGAGAATAATTTACTACTGATGATACTGTTCCATCTCAAAGTTGCTGTTGTATTTCCCCAGTCTGTATTGAAAGTATCTCCCAATCCCAGAACATCTCTTCCAAAATATCCGGAAAGGTAAATACGGTTGTTCTCGTTGATCTGATAATTGGCCTTCAGATTCAGATCGTAAAAGTATAATTTGTTGTCTTTGTAATCTTTATTGGTTTTAAGAAACAAATCGGCATACGTTCTTCTTCCTGAAACAATGAATGATGATTTTTCCTTTTGAATAGGACCTTCTACACTCAGTCTGCTGCTTATCAGACCAATTCCTCCATTTACATTATAGTCTTTGTTGTTTCCGTCCTTCATTTTAACATCCAATACAGAAGAAAGGCGGCCTCCGTATTGTGCGGGACTGTTTCCTTTAATGATGCTGGCATCTTTCAGGGCATCACTATTGAATGTACTGAAAAATCCAAGAAGGTGAGAGGCATTATAAACAGGTGCCTCATCCAGTAAGATCAGGTTTTGATCGGTAGCACCACCTCTTACACTGAACCCGCTGCTTCCTTCACCGTTACTTTTAATACCTGGTAAAAGCTGTATGGTTTTCATAACATCCTTTTCTCCGAATAGAACAGGAAGTTTTTCTATATTTTTAATGCTTAACGTTTCTGCTCCCATCTGAGCTGATGTTAAGTTTTTATCCTTTTTAATGCCGGTTATCACCACCTCATCAATGGCTTTTTCTACAGATTCTGATGGAAGCAGGGGAAGATCGAGTTTTATATTTTGATCCACGTTGATCTTCTGCTCAAAATCCTGATATCCCGGATAGGAAATAATCAGGGTATAATTTCCTTCAGGTAATGAAAGAGAATAAAACCCATATTCGTTGGCAACAACATTGATGGAGGGATCTTCACTTACTTTTACAGAGACTCCGATGAGCAATTCACCGTTTTTTTTGTCTTTCACGGTTCCACTTACAGAATACGTTTGTTGGGCCATTGCCAGTGTACTGAAACAGAGCGCAGCGGTGGCAGCGGTAATTTTTAGAAAGGATGTTTGCATTAGTTTATTTTAAAGTAGTAGATCTCTGGTCTATGAGTTAATATTTTAAAGATGTTCAATGAGTTGGATGAATAGGGGATTTGTTACATGTAATGTATTAATTATGAAATAAATCCGTTAGAAAATCAGATTTTTGAAAATGTAAAGAGCAATTAAAAAATAAGTATGTTGCATAAAAGATAATATTATGCATAGTATATTGAATTATCTCTTTGTTTTTCATTGATTATATTAAAAACTAAATTATTAACGGTTGTCTGGTGAATTTTATTACTAACAGGGTGTAATTACAGGTTATTGTTGTTTAAATCCCCGGGATTAATGCTTATGGCTTTAAAAACTGTTCTTATGGCTTTTGATCAAAATATTAACCTTATATTGGCAGGGAATTAAGCGGAAGAATATGGAAAATATGAAGACCTGGTCAAGAAAAAATGGCTCTACTGTAGTACTTACACTATTGTTTATTATCATTTTAGTAAATAAGGATGCAAAGGCATGGCTGATGAGGCAGGTTGCTTCTACAGGATTCCTTAATTCCAGTATATCAGAGTCAAAAGAAACGCAAAATGTTTCAGCTAAAGTTTCCTATGCCGGATTTATGCTGAAAAATGAGGAAGGAAAGATAATAGATTCTCCTGCATTACAGAATAAAGTGGTTTTTATTAATTTCTGGGCATCATGGTGTCCTCCGTGTCGTGCAGAATTTCCGTCTGTCCAGAAACTGTATGATCAATACAAAAATAATCCGGATATGGTATTTCTTACCGTAAATCTGGATGATAATGTTAGCCTGGGAAAATCGTATTTAAAAGAGAAGGGCTTTACGGTTCCTTTTCTTACACCAGCTGGAAATATTCCTGATGTATTGTATAGTGGATCTTTACCAACAACCGTTGTACTGGATAGAAAAGGAGAAATCCGTCTGCATCATAAAGGACTTGCTGATTACAGTAAAGATTCATTTTATAAACAGATTGATGAACTGTTGAACCAAAAGCCATAATTTGCAATCCAATGATGATTCCCTTTATCCTGCCTGCTCTTACAGAAATAGAAACTGAAATCCTGAAAGAAAAAAGCAGCGTGCAGAATTTTCCAAAGAATATAGTGTTTCCTTTCTCTGAAAGGTATAAAACTTTGGTTACTCAAATAAAAACAATGGAAATTTCTTCTGAGACTATTCTGTATAATTCAGTAGATGCAGTCAATGAAAATAAAGAAAGTAACTTACCAGATTACTGGTGTTTTGCCGCTAACGGACAAGGTGACCGATGGTTTATGGACAGAGATCATCAGATATTTTTCTATGATCATGATGATGAGAAACTGAAACCGATGCCTATTAATTTTGAAGAATGGCTGCAAATGGCGTTCATTATCCGTCAGCTGGATGACTGTTTGGATGAATACGACCATATCCCGGAACCGGTTCGGCAGGAGTTTGATAAAGCCCTGAATACTGTTCATCCTCAATTAAGCGAGGTGTATCCGTTTGTATTTTAATGCTTTTTTCTGTCAGCAATGAATTTAAAAATTAAATTTTCAAAATATAATCCGGAGGTTTTTTCTTACATTTATCTATATCAATTATTATATCCAAAGGTCTTATGAACATTCAACTTTTTTCAAAAAATGCTTTAGTAGGGGGAGCTACACAAGGTATAGGCGCCGGAATTGCCCTCGAACTGGCAAAATGTGGAGCTAATGTTACCGTTATGGCCCGCAATGAAGCCAAACTTAAAGATTTCGTTTCTTCACTGCCGGTCATCAATCCCGAACAGGAACATGGATATCTGGTAGCTGATTTTTCGGATTTTGAAAGTTATAAGAAAATTATAGCGGGATTTTTCAATGATCATTCGATAGATATTCTGGTTAATAATACCAATGGTCCTGAACCTGGTTTAGCACTGGATAAAAGTACAGATGATTATCAGAAAGCATTTGATCTTCTCTTTAAAACGGTTTGTGAAACAACATTGCTGGCTTTGCCTCATATGATCCAACAGAAAAAAGGGCGTATCATTAATGTTTCTTCTTTATCCGTAAAAGAACCCATCGGAAATCTGGCCCTGTCCAATTCTATCCGTTCCGCAGTAATCGCCTGGGCAAAAACGCTTTCCAATGAAATTGCACAACACAATATCACGGTAAATAATGTTCTAACCGGATATTTTGATACTGAAAGGATTCAAAAACTCGTTGCTCATGAAGCTCAGCAAAGTGGTACAGCAGCAGAGGAAATAAAAAAGGCTAGAGAAAATAAGATTCCGATGAAAAGATTCGGACAGCCTGAAGAATATGGTCATCTGGTGGCTTTCCTGGCTTCAGAATATTCAAATTATCTTACCGGAACAAGTATTCCTTTGGATGGAGGATTGAATAATACGTATTAAAATTTTACCATTTAAGAAATATAAATTCCTTTAAACAACAAAAGTTACAAAAGTTTTTGAATTTGTTTCTAAGCTTTCTATTTTGAGTGTTAAAGTACACTTAAGTTATTTGAAATCTTTGATTTACTCCTTATATCGACTTTTTGCAGCATTGTTTTTAAACTTAATTAAACTATACTAAGACTTTTGTGACTTGAGAATAAAATAAGATAAATGTAATAAACCCTTTCGCTCAATTGTCATATACATATTGGAAAATATGATATGAAAAACTGGTCTTTTAAAAAATGGAACACCGTATTGGGATGGTTTCTTTTCGCTATTGCGCTTATTACTTATCTTTCAACAATAGAACATTCCTTAAGCTTTTGGGATTGTGGAGAATATATCTCTTCAGCCGTGAAGCTGGAGGTAACTCATGCCCCGGGAGCCGCTTTATTCCAGATTATGGGAGCTGTGGCAAGTATTTTTGCGTTGGGAAATGCTGAAAATTATTCTATTGTAATCAATGCCATGTCAGCATTATTCAGTGCTTTTACTATTTTGTTTCTATTCTGGACAATTACCCATTTTTTACGAAGACTTTTACATAAAGATGTTGAACAAATTACAAAACATCAGGAAATATCGGTGCTGTTTGCAGGAGTGATTGGTGCTTTATGTTTTACTTTTTCAGATACTTTCTGGTTTTCAGCAGTAGAAGGAGAGGTCTATGCAATGGCTTCTATGTTTATAGCGTTGCTGGTATGGCTCATTACCAAATGGGAAAATGAATATAAATCAGCTGACAATGAGAGATGGATCATCCTTATTTTCTTCATCATTGGGCTTTCCGTGGGAGTGCATATGATGTGTATGCTGGCTATTCCGGCCATATGTCTGATTTATTATGCAAGAAATTATACTTTTTCGTGGAAGGGTTTTATAGTGGCGAATTTGATTACGCTTGGAATTCTGGCCTTCGTATTCAAGATTATTTTCCCTTTGATTATGACAATGTTCGGAAAGCTTGAAATTTTCTTTGTGAACGGGCTGGGACTTCCTTTCCATTCAGGAACAATTGTGGCATTTGTTGTTATGGCTGTAATAAGCTATCTCCTTATTAAGTATGCTGGAAAAACCCAAAAGAAGATATACCAGACTGCAGTTTTATCCCTTGTTTATATGATTATTGGATTCTCATGCTGGCTCGTAATTCCCATCAGAGCTAATGCTAATCCTCCAATGAACCTTAATGATCCCGATACAGCCATTGGAATGAGAGATTACTATAACAGAGCATAATACGGTGACTGGCCTACCATGTACGGACAGAATTACACCGCATTTCTTGATAAAAACGGAATGGAAAAAGATGAAGACGGAAGTTACAAAAGAGACATCACCGGAGATATTTACGAAAAAGATGAAAAAACCGGAACTTACAGAAAAACCGGAGAAAGATTCAATTATGTTTTTAATAAGTCTCACATCAGTTTTATGCCAAGAATGTTCAATGAAGATAAAGAGGTGATGGCTAACTATATTTCTTTGTACGGAGCTCCAGATTTTACTTTCAATTACGATAACGAAGACGTTGCAGACAATCCGGAAGCACAAAGGATTTTCGAAGAACTGAGAGCAAAATATGAAGGCGATTCTATCACGGCAGAAGATTATCTGAAAGTGAAACCTTATGATTTGATCAAGGTGCAGCGCCCGTCTTTTGCTCAGAATATGGATTATTTTATATCATTTCAGAACGGATATTACTTTGTAAGGTATCTGATGTGGAATTTTGTAGGAAGACAGAACGATCTTGAGGGACATATGGAAAATACCAATGGGAACTGGATCTCAGGATTTTCTTTTATTGACAATGCTTTGCTGGGCGACCAGGATCGTATGCCAGCCCAATTTAAAAATGAAAGTACCGTCAGATTTTTCTTTTTACCATTGATTCTGGGGTTGATTGGTTTCTTTTTCCAGCTGAACAGAGACTTCGGAAGATTTTATGCGATGCTTTCGCTGTTTGTTCTGACAAGTATAGGAATTGTTTTCTACACCGGAGTAAAACCGTTTGAAGTAAGGGAAAGAGATTATGCTATGGTAGGCTCATTCTATGCCTTTGCCATCTGGATAGGTCTGGGAGCAGGAGCAATACTTTGGCTTGCTCAGTCTAAGATTAAATCCAATGCGGTCAATATAATGCTGGGAGTTGTATTGCTGGGAATTCCTTTTATGATGGGATTCCAGAATTATACTTCCCATGACAGAAGCAAGAAGACAGCAGCCCGCGATTATGCCTGGTCATTTTTACGATCGCTGCCTAAAGATGATATTATTTTTATTTATGGCGATAATGATACTTTTCCGGTCTGGGCCATTCAGGAAACAGAAAGATTCAGGGATGATGTGAAAACGGTCAACTTTACCCTTTTAGCCACTCCATGGAATATTGATCAGATGAAAAGAAGAACTTACAATGCCATGGGAATTCCGGGTGAATTAACGCATGAAGAATATAGAGATGGCGTTAATGATCAGGTCTATCTGATGAAAAAAGATGATTGGGAAGGACTTTTCCAGATGCTGAAAGAACAGGGAGCTCCGGATACTGCTTTCCAGGAATTCAGAAAATACCTGACTGAGGATTCAATGACCCTGAAGGATGCCATGAAATTCCTGAAATTACAATCATCCGAAAAAGATGAATTGCTGAAGATGTATTTTGGAGAAAAGCAATATGAAAAATACAACATTCTTCCGGTGAGCAAATTTATCCTTCCAGTCAACAAAGAAAATGCAGTGAAATCGGGAATTATTACCCAGGAAGATCTTCCAAAAGCAGTAGACAGGATTATGATCAACTATGAAGCCAATACTCTTTACAAAAGCAATCTGATGATGCTGGATATGCTGGCCAATTTCGAGTGGAAACGGCCTGTCAATTTCTCGTCAGGAGGAATGTATGACAGCGAAAATATCTTTTATCTGGATGAATATCTTCAGTTTGATGGCTTCAGCTACAGGCTGGTTCCTATTCATACTCCTCAGAGTCCGGATGGAGATAAAGGAAGGGTGGATCCCAATTCTCTTTACCAGGTGGTGAAAAATTTCAGATGGGGAAATTTTAAAGATCTGAGTATTCATTATGATGAAACGGCTACTTCCAATATTTTGGGCTATAGAACGTCAGTAAGCAGGGCCGTATCAGCACTTGTAGTAAGCGGGCAGAAAGCTAAAGCGCTGGAGTTACTGGATCTTGCCGCAAAAGAAATCCCTGTTGAGAAATACAATGACCCGCGTTCATTAAGTGCTATGGTGAACGGATATATTGTTGCAGGAAAGGAACAGAAAGGACTTCAGTTGGCAGAAAAGCTCAAAAAAGGAATATTTGAAGAATATGATTATTATCAAAATCTTTCTCCTTCATTTAAGTCAGCAGCCAAAAGACAAATGAGATCAAAACCGATGGAGTATGCGCTTGTTGTTGCAGCTGTTACAGATGCTTATAAAACTTTGGGTCAGAATGAAAAAGCCCATGCTTACCTTTTAAAATCAATAGATCCTGTAGATAAGAAATTCAGTGTTTTTATAAAGGGACTTCAACAGATGGGCAAAGAAAAAGCGGGTAAGGCAGCTGAAAACGTACGCCAGATCGCTCCTTTTTATCAATATTTATTCAATGTCATGGAGCCGTTTGATTCTGCATATTCAAGGAAAAAAGAAATTGAAATTAGAGATGCGATGATCAGTGTAACACAATAAATAATAATGAGAAAGCCTTTAAATTTAATGTTTAAAGGCTTTTTAATATACTGCAGGTTTATTTCCAGAATTCATCTTCATAATCGTCCTGTTCTTTGTTATGAATTTCTTGCAGTCCGGATCCTATTTTCTCAAGAGCAGAAGTATCCAGTTTTTCCTCCAGATGGGGAAACCAATCACGTTCTTCAAAACGGATATGCTGCTCCAGAAGGTCTGCAAAATCTGAGATAAGATCTGTATTTTCTGAGGAACTCATTGCTGAAATAATATCCTCAATTTCTCTATGTTCTTTCTGTATACGAATTGTATATTCATCTTCAAGATAAAGAAACAGAATTTCTTCTTCTTCTCTGAAATGCTGCTTCAGATGCTGTTTCCAGAAATACAGGATATAATTTCTGATCCGGGAAACTTCAGTTTCTTTTTTCAGTCCCTGTCTTACTTTCCAGCTGCAGAGAAGCCCGAAATGATGATCTTTGGAAAGGGGGACAATATTTTCATTACGTTTCATGAATTTTTATTTAAAATAATCAAACCCCACAAGTTAACTCATGAGGCTTGAATAAAGAATGCTAACGTTTTTCTTTCAACGACCAACCCAATTTAAGTCCGATGATGAAAATTACCAGAAGCAGCTCACCTGCAGCCAGTAAAATATCTCCCGGAACACGCATCCATCTCAGGAAGTGCATAATGTCTGTCTGCATGAATTCTGCAGAACGTGCATACCAGTAACCTTCTTTTATAGAGGCTACAGACTGCATAATACCGATTGGAAGAAGACTTATCGTTACCATGACCAGCAGTCCGATATTAATCATCCAGAAAGCCCAGCCAATTAATTTGTCGTTCCATTGTCTGTCGGGATAAAGTCCTCTCAGAACAAACATCATTAATCCTATCCCCAGAATTCCATATACACCGAACAAGGCAGCATGACCGTGTACAGCGGTGGTATTTAATCCCTGAATATAGTATAATGCAATAGGAGGATTGATGGCAAATCCAAAGATTCCCGCTCCCAGAAAATTCCAGAAACACATGGCTATGAAACAGTAGATCGGCCATTTGTAGGCCTGAATCCATTTCGTTGATTTACTCAACTGATAATTTTGATACGCCTCATACCCAATCAATACAAGCGGTACAATTTCCAGGGCGCTGAAAGTGGCTCCCAATGCCAATACAGCAGTAGGCGTTGCACTGAAGTACAGATGATGGAAGGTTCCAAGGATACCTCCGGCAAGGAAAATAATGGTAGAAAACAATACCGCATTGGTGGCATGTTTTAATCTCAATAATCCTAATCTTGTAAATAAAAATGCAGCGACTACGGTTGCGAATACTTCAAAGAAACCTTCTACCCAAAGATGAACTACCCACCATCTCCAGTATTCTGCAATAGCCATATGGGTTTGTCTGCCATACATTAATCCTGCTCCATAAAATAATGCAATAGCTACGGCTGAAAGGGTAAACAGTGTCAATAAATGACGGTCATCATCTTTACGTCTTAATGCCGGAAGAAGGGCTCTAACCATTAAAACCAGCCATAGAATAAGGCCAGCCAGCAGCAAGATCTGCCAGACTCTTCCCAGTTCTACATATTCATACCCCTGATGTCCCCAAAGGAAATTGTCTACCAGCCCAAGCTTTTGCATAACACCAAGCCACTGCCCGGTTAAAGATCCGGATACAACAATCAGTAAGGCTCCGAATAATATATTCACTCCCAGTTTCTGATACTTTGGTTCATGTCCCGAAACTGCGGGAGCAATATACAGTCCTGTGGCGAGCCATGAGGTAGCAATCCAGAATATCGCGAGCTGTACATGCCAGCTTCTGGAAACCGACTGCGGTAAAAACTGATCCAGAGGAATGCCATAAAACCCGCTTCCCTCTACACCATAGTGAGCGGTAACAACTCCTGCAAGCATTTGAACAAGGATAAGTAAAGCAACCACCCAGATGTATTTTAATGTAGCTTTCATGGAAGGAGTAGGCTTCATATTTCGCAGCGGATCTTCCAGCGGAAGTGTTTCACTGATTTCCTCTTCCTTATTTCTTGCATGATAAAATACCAGGAGACCCACACATCCCAACAGGAGCAATACACTGAACCCGGACCATAAATGCAGTGAGGGCGGAGGAACGTTTCCTACCAGTTCATCATGCGGCCAGTTATTGGTATAGGTCACATCATCTCCTGGTCTTTCCGTGATACATACCCATGTGCTCCATGCGAAGAAGGCATTCATCTTAGCCATTCTATCAGTATCTTTGATGGTATTTTTCGGGATGGCGTACTGATCACGGAGTTGAGCCATGGAAGTATCATTCATGAATAATTTTGAATAATACTGTGAAAGCTGTTTCTGTACTTCTGCCCGTTCAGGAGAGAATACAATTTCATTTTTACTTTCATTAAAGGTATTGGTACGAAGTTCCTTTTTAAGCAATACCTGATATTTAGCCTGTTCATCATCCGGAAGTTCTTTGTAAACTTTATGATCCTTTTTCGCCAGCTCATCAAGCAGCAGAACAGATTCTCTGTGAAGGTAATCTGCCGTCCAGTCCGGAGCAATATAAGCACCATGTCCCCAGATACTTCCTACCGTTTGTCCTCCAATAGACTGCCACACGTTCTGCCCGTCTTTGATATCCTGTTTGGTAGCGATCACAGTTCCGTCTGTGCTTACTACTTTCTCAGGAATCGGGGGGATTTTTCTGTAAATTTCAGTTCCATAGAAAATAAGAACAGCAAACGAAGCAACCATTACTACAGCAAGCCATATCCAAAGTTTTTTAGGTGTCATTCTGTATTAGTTTTTAAGATTCAACAGCAAATTCTTTCTCCAGTCGGATTGCTTTTGGGAAAAGGATATTATTTTCAAGATGAATATGTTGATGTAAATCATTTTCAAAATCCTGAAGCATGGCAAAAGCTACTTTATAGGTGTTGCAGGCATCTGCAGGTGGCAGATATTCATCCGTAATTTCAGCGATTCTTCTGAAGCGGTCACCTTCCACCGTGTGCTCATGTTTCATCATATTCACAGGGTTTTCAACGGTCCCGAAAGCAGGCTGGGGCAGAGCTTCACCGGATATTCTTGCCTTGATCATATTTCTTACAAATGGAAACAGAATCAATTCTTCCTTTTTCATGTGAGCGGCCAGATCTTGTGCAGATTCATTGAAGATGGTATTGATTTCGAATAATTCAGGATGTCTGTCTCCGTGAACTTTGCATAATTTATCAAGAAAAGCTTGTAAAATGGGAGTTTTTTCTTCTACATAACGATGGTGGGTCTTCTCAATATAATCAGCCAGGAGGTCGAGAGGCCAGCTGTTGAAGTCAATTGAAGAACCTTCATTTTTTGGCAGGGCTTCCAGTTCTTCATAAATTTTTTCCGGAGCCAGTTTTTTATTGCTGCAGGCTTCTTCAATTGTTCTTCCGCCTTTACAGCAGAAATCAATGCCATGTCTTTTAAAAATTGCGGCCGTTCTGAAATCTTCAGCAACCATATTTCCTATAAAGTCTGTTCTTGTATTCATAATATAATACTTTTTTGTCTTTTATTATTTTAAATTTTTTTACCTATTTCTTAAGGGACAGGATATATTTTACCATCAGTTTGGCATTATCTTTACTTAATCCTGCATGAGGTGTCATAGGAATTTCTCCCCAGTTGCCTTTACCGCCGTCAATAATTTTCTGTGCAAGCATATCAACATCTGCTTCTTTGTATTTTGCTGCCACTTCCTGATAGGCGGGGCCAACAAGTTTTGAATCAATTTTATGACATGATAAACAGTCTGTTCCTTCTACAAGGGATTTTCCTTCTGTGATTTCTGCATCAGCTCCCGAAAGAGGAGCGGCTGCCGGGGCTGCTTCCTGAGGTTTAGGCTCTTCCAGCATTACATTGGTTTCTGATGCCTGAGGAATGGGATCTGTATCTTTTTTATCTGAACATGAAGTTACAGCAAGTGAAAACAGCGCAGCTGTTACAAGTAATTTTTTCATAATCTTATCCATTTAAAGTTGTATTTGTTTTTTTATTTCGTGTACAATAGCTTCGTAACTGCTATCTAAACCTTCTTTTTGAAAAGCCAGAGTTCCCTTTTTTGAATACACTGTAATGATATTGGAGTGGGAGAATTCTATAGGAGAGATCTGTTTATATTTTACAGCCATTATATTGGCCAGTTCCCGGGTATCTTCTTCACTACCACGGATGAAAGTCCATTCTTTTTCATCAAACCTGTTCATATACAGGTATCTCTTCATGACTTCTGGAGTATCATTTTCCGGATCAATGGAGATTAATACATATTGAATATCCTTTGGATCTACTTTTCCTACTTTCCGGGAAATGGTTCTCATTTCCGCGGTCATTTTCGGACAGGCTGTTTTGCAGGAAGTGAAAATCATTGCGGTTACCAGTACTTTTCCTTTCAGATCTGAGAATTTAATGTTTTTACCATCCTGTTTTTCCCAGTTTGTCTGTACATTATAGATAGAATCAGGGCTTACTTCTTCATTTTTCTTACCGCACGATATCATGATCAGGGCCAGTACTATCAGGGTTATATTTTTCATAAAGGTCAATTTTTGTTTTTAGCACATCTGAATCCGAGATTATTAAGGCAGTAATTTGCTTTTATACTTCCTCTTAATGCGTACCGGATAAAGGCAGCGTAGTTTCTTAAATCAGAAGAAGTTACTGCTGCTCCGGCACAGAAAAGGTTGTCATTCACCGTATTGTCTTTCCTGGATTCTCCACTCATCATTACTGAATTAAAGTCATAAGTCCATTCCCAAACCATTCCGTACATATTGTAGATTCCATAATAATTGGGTGGTTCCTGTTTTATAGGTTGTTTGTTTTTATCCTTTTTTTGGTAGGCTTTCAGAATATAATCGGTAAAAGCAGGGTCTTCAGAGGCATTTGTCGTTTTTTGATCAGCTAATGCAGCATATTCCCATTCATCAATATCGGGGAGCCTTTTTCCAGTATTTTTTGCATAGGCTTCAGCTGCAAACCATGAAATATTAGTGACTGGAGCATCCGGACTTATTCCTTCCGGAATTTCATAATCGCTTTTCCAGTGTTTCAGATAATTGCTGTCTGCATAAAGTCTTACTACTTTGCTTCTTGTCCATTGAGGATTTGCTTTAAGAAACTCAAGATATTCCCTGTTTGTAACAGGGCTGTCATCCAGATAGAAAGTCTGTACTTTTACAATCCTTCCTGAATCTTTTCCTACGAATGCTTTATAGGTTCCACCTTGTATTTTTATCATTTTTTTCTGGCTGACAATCAGGTTTAATTGCTTTTGTGCATAGGTTTTACCCTCAGGATTTTTCATCTTTTCAGAACAGGATATCATTCCTGAACAAATAAACCAACATAAAATAATTGCAACAGTTCTCATTGTTTCTTTTTTGAAATCCAATGAATCTCAATTCATTACTGACTTTTTTTATACACTGCCGGATTTTCCGGTCCGGTTACCTTAATCTTACCTAAAGCTCCCTTGTTGAATGCCCTGAAGATGGCATGATCTACAATCACATATTCTCCGGGAACTGTTGCTTTAAATTCTACTATTGATGCTCCTCCGGGAGGGATAACGGTAGTCTGTACATTGTCGTTTATTTTACTGCCTCCTTCTATATACACTTTGTCAAAAATTTCCCCGATAATATGGAATGAGGAGGTCAGGTTCGGGCCGCCGTTTCCCACAAAAAACCTTACTGTTTCCCCTGTTTTTACCTGGAGTTCTTTATCGCCTAAAAGGGAGGCTGTATTGCCGTTGAAGACTACATATTCGGGATGCTCAGCAATCGCTTTATCCATATCAAATTCCTGCAGTCCTTTATCCCCGAATTTTCCTTTGGTATAAAAATCTCCCTGCATGATGTAGAATTCTTTGTCTACTTTTGGAAGACCACCTTCAGGTTCTATAAGAATGAGTCCATACATACCGTTGGCAATGTGCATTCCTACCGGTGCCGTAGCACAATGATAAACATACAGTCCGGGATTTAATGCTTTAAAATTAAAAACAGCTTCTTTGCCGGGAGCTACAAATGTTGCTTCAGCTCCGCCACCAGGTCCATTCACGGCATGAAGGTCTATATTGTGTGGGAAGGTATTGTTTTCGTGGTTTTTAAGGTGAAGTTCGATGTCATCTCCAACTCTTGCGCGGATAAAACTTCCCGGAACTGTTCCGTTGAAAGTCCAGAAATTATATTCTGTTCCATCTGCGAGTTCACCTGTTTTTTCTATTGTTTCCAGTTTTACAATAATTTTTTTAGCCGCGCGGTTTCCTACAGGTGCCGGAACCAAGGGTGGAGCTGGCATTTTTAATTCTTCACTTGTTCCATCTGTTTTGATGTTTTCGGTATTGGTGATATCGGAGGTATCTCCTGAAGAACTCTGTTTACAGGCGCTGAGAGTTATTACCGTCAATAAAGCTGCGGTAAATAATAGGGTCTTTTTCATAATGCGAGTATTAATGATTTGAATCTTTTTGCCGGATAAATACCATCAGAATTTATTCAGCATTTGCTTTTTGTCTGGTAAATTGCAATGCTATAATGATACACAGAAAGAGCGCTTTAACAGATTCTGCATAGATAAAATAGTTATGCATTTCTGAAGACGGAACTGGCTTTCCTGCGGATAGCAACTGAGCCCGTGTGTCAAGAACAGGGAGCAACCAGAAGTTTTCCAGCAGCAAAATAATCAATACAAGGAGAACCATCATAAAATCTGTTTTTGTATAACTTTTCCGGCTGATGAACATTACTCCAGTGATCAGAATAAGAAAAATGAACTGTATTTTGGTGGATATTCCAAACATCATCATTCCCAGCTCAAGCGCTACAGGAAGAGTCATTCCGGTGACCTGAAACTTCATAGGTGTTTCCAGAAAACTGATGGTGATAAAAATACCAGTCATCAGACAAAGCATCATCAGCACAAGAGGATTTTTTACATGCAGTTTCATTATTTTATTATTAGGATATAAATACCTTTTTATCTTTTATTGAATTGATTTTAAAAAATCAATAATGAGAAAGGTCTTTTACATTGTTGTGATTAATACTTACAATAGGTATGCAATTACATCAATTCTGAATTGCAGATAACCAACAGAATGTATTGGTTTTGAGTACTTAATTCTTTTTTTCAGTACAAATATAGAATCTATTTTTATGAAAAAAGAGTATTTTGACTTTATTTATTCTGACTTTTATCACCTTATTTTTTCACTTTCAAAAATTATTCTTTTCTTGCAATAATAGTGACTGCGCACATATTTTTTTCATGCTTTCTGAATATTTTTTTCATTTGAAAAACTCTCTTTCTGATAGAGGGATTGAATAATATATTTTTAGCTATTTGAATGGCTCCGGTGACCCCTTCGTCATCTATAATCCTATCAGGTTCTAAGAGATGCATGGGGGCAGTTTCAACTTTCAAAATAGTAAATCCTTGCTTTTCTAATAAGCCTGTCCATTCGGAAACAGTGAGCGGGCGGGCATTGACTTTAATGGCTAATGCCAACTCTTTCTGAATATCCAGCTTAACATTACTGTCCAGATGATCCGGTCTTAAAGCCAGCTCATGAATGGCATAATATCCCTGCGGTTTCAAAATTCTGTAAGCTTCCTGAATAATTTCTGCTTTTCTGTGATCTGCATGCATGCTCAGTAGGGCTTCTCCATACACTTTACTGACTGATTGCCCAGGCAAAAAACTCTGTGCTGCATTTCCCAGTTGAAACAGGGCAGAAGTATGGTTAAATTTTTTGTTCAGATGATCTACAGCATTTTGTTCAGCATCAATCCCTGTATAAGAGTGAGGATTTTTTTCGAGCGTAAGATGTGCTGTAAAACCGAGACCAGGCGCAAATTCCACTACATCATCAGCAGGTGTTATGTCCAGCATCGACAACATCTTTTGAGTCAGGAAAACACCGCCAGGACGTAAAACTTTTTTACCAATTCTGGCTAATAACCAGTGTCCGGACATTTTTTCAATATTTTCTGTATGCATTACTTTATGATTAAATTAATATATAAATACCTTTTTATCTTTTATTGTTTTAAATTTTTTTTTTACACCTTTAAATGGGTCAGTTTTAAGTCCAGGTTATCTACAAATGCTTGTATTTTTGAAGTTTCAAGCATAATACGAAGATCCTGTCTGATGCTTTTAAACTGGTCATGAAGAGGGCATGGATGCGTTTCCGAGCATTGTTCAAGTCCAAGTCCGCAACCGGAGAAAAGCTTATCACCGTCAATTTCTTTAACAATATCAGCAATGGAAGTGTTCAGATTTTTCTGATCCATATAAAAACCTCCGTTCGGTCCCTTAACAGACTGCACAAAACCTTTTCTGCTTAAGTCCTGTAAAATTTTGGCAATAAAATGTTCCGGCGAATGAATGCTTTTTGAAATATCCTTAATCCCGACCCTGCTGTCATTTTTAGACTGCTGGGCAATATAGATTAAAGCTCTTAAGGCATATTCACAGGTTTTTGAAAACATTGTACTGAGTTTTATGTGACAAAGATAGAAAGATATTTTTAATAAAAGATAAATAAGTCTTTTATTTTTTCTAAATCTGATGAAGATCATCCAGAAGGGTTAGCCTATCATATTTTGGGTAGCTTTATTACTTTTTCTAAGATCTGATGGTCTTGATTGGGTAAATTCATGAAAGGTATCACTGAAGGCACTGATAGAGCTATAGCCCACATCATCGGCAATTTCATTGATCGGTTTGTCTGTATTCAAAAGTAATTCAATGGCTTTGATAATTCTTAATGTTTTTAAATACTGAAGGAAAGAAATATCCATATCAGCTTTGAAAAGACGGGATAGAGAACGCTCACTCAAACCAAATCTGCTGCTGACATTAGACAGTGTAAGTTTCTCACTGATATTCCATTCCAGATATGATACAATCCGCATCATCTGTTTATTATGGGTTGCCGGAAGAATAATAGGTAAGGGCTGTTGATGGGTTTTTGGAAGGATTTTTTTTAGAGCAACTAAAAATTCGAAATTTTCATCCTGAGCAGTAACATGTTTTTCATCCCAGATTTCAGAATATTTAATCATCTGGATCAGAAGTTCTGAGGCAGGATAGATCCCCAGTCTGCCATAGAAAGGATCTGAAGCATCATCATGAGCATAAAAATAGAGAGAGCGCAGAACCGTTGCTGTATGTCCGATCTCTAAAATATGTTCCATTCCCTGCGGAATCCAGAAGAAGTGCCTTGCCGGAACCACATAAGTTCTGTTATCAATCGTAATATAGGCGATACCACCTTCCACATAACTCAGCTGTCCTTTCGTGTGTTTGTGAAAAGGAATCAGTTTTTCGGATTTTTCGTGCATGACAAATACACTTTTGTCATCTTTATCAATATCAGGAAGTGCAGCAATGAGTCCCATACAAAAGTTTAGAATACCAATGAAAATACAAATATAATCATTTGGCCGGAATCATGTAAAAGTTGACTATTTTAGATAAATAAAATTTCCGGATTGCCAATAAATTTGCAGTGCAATAATTCAAAAATTCAAATGAAAATTTATGTCGCCGGATTGCTGATGCTTGGAATTTCCTCCACGATATCAGCCCAGCCCGGCAATCCAGTAAAGGATACCATACGACTCTCCCTAAAAGACGCATGGCAAAAAGCGGAAGAAAACAGCCGTCATATCAGAATCAATACCATCAATGTAGACATTGCCGAAGCCGAAGTAAAAGACGCCAGAAGAGAACGTCTCCCGGAAATTGAAGTTAAAGGTTCTGCAGAAAAAGCTTCCAACATTCCTATCTATGAAAACGGAATTTTTTCCAAACCCACCCAGCATGAAGTCATCCATACGCTTTACAGAGCCGGAGCGGATTTTTACCTGAATATTTATAACGGAAACAAACTGAACCTTAAGATTAAGGAAAATCAGACGCTTCAGAAAATTAAGGATATTCAGAAAGAACAATCTGTTTCAGATATTCATTACAAAACGGCAGCGCTTTATCTTGAATTACAGAAAACATTAATCTTCAGAGATCTTATCAAACAGGATATCACTGATCAGAAAACACAGCTGAAAGAAATACAGACCCTTTATAAAAACGGAGTGGTTTTAAAAAGTGATGTTTTAAGGATTGAGCTAGAGCTTTCAAAACGAAAAATGGCTCTGGTGACCATAGAAAATGATATCCTTATCGCGATGCAGAAGCTGAATATTATTCTTGGAATTCCGGATGAGCAGACTGTTATTCCTGAAGCACCTTTTAATCAGTGGAATGAGAATACAACATATAATGACTATCTCAAACTGGCTTTAGAACATTCTTTTGATTACCATGTTTCTGAACAGCAGACAGAACTGAGTATGATCAAACTGAAACAGGTAAAAGCTAATGTAAGGCCTAAAATTGGGATGTACGGTGAATTTTATTATGCCAATCCACAGATTTTCCTTTATCCCTACAATCCTTATTGGTATTCATTGGGAATCGTTGGGATTAAAGCTTCATTTTCCATCTCCTCCCTTTACCACAATACCCATAAAGTAAAGGCAGCCCGGCTGGAGTTTGAGAAAGAAGAGGAAGTTCACAAGGATACGGAGGATAAAGTAAGACAACAGGTAAAAGAAGCTTATCTGCGATATCAGGAAGCTTTGGAACAGATCAAAGTTGCAGAAGCTAATGTCGCTCAGGCAAAAGAAAATGCACGTATTATCAGGAATACGTACTTCAGCCAGACTTCACTTATTACAGAACTGCTGGATGCAGATATACAGCTGCTTCAGACAAAATTTGAGCTGGAAGCCGCCAAAATCATGGCACAGAACAATTATTATTTACTACAAAACATTACAGGCGTTTTATAATACAATGAAAAAAAAATATACTCCCACCGATAGAATGATCACGAAGATCACAGGATGGATTTCAGTTGTCATCGTTGCCGCACTTTCTGTCTGGGGCGGTTTTACCTTGAAAAATTACTATGCTTATGAACAGACCAACGATGCACAGGTGCAGGAATATGTGAATCCTATTATTTCAAGAGCCGGAGGATTTATTGTAGCGGTAAAGTTTGAGGAAAATCAGGAAGTAAAAAAAGGGGATACTCTTTTGATTATTGATAACCGTGAATATATCCTTCAGGAAAAGCAGACTCAGGCAGCTCTTCAGAAAGCCCGTGCCCAGCTGAAAGTGCTGGAAAGTACTACAGGTACAACAGAGAAGGAAGCAGCAGCAGCAATGGCCCAGGTAGATGCCAGTAAAGCAAAAGTCTGGAAACAGCAGCTTGATTATAACCGGTATAAAAAGCTCTATGATGAAGAATCTGCGACTAAACAGCGTCTTGAAGATGTGAAAGCAACATTGGCTGTCAATGAAAGTGACTACAAGTCTTCACAGGATACTTACGCCGCTTCGGTATCTAAAATTAATGATATCCGTGCAGAAAAAACAGTGGTTCTGGCAGAAATTGCCAGACTGGAGGCATTGCTGGACCGTCACCAACTGGATGTCAGCTATACAGCAGTCACAGCGGCCTATGACGGAAGAATGGGACGAAGAACTGTAGAAGTAGGGCAGATGATTGATGCAGGGGAAACGCTGGCATTTATTGTCAATAATGAAACGGATAAATGGGTAGTAGCCAATTACAAAGAAACTCAGATCCGAGATATGCACATTGGAGACCACGTGAAAATTGTAGCAGATTCCTATCCGGACAAAGAATTCCAGGGAACAATTATTTCCCTTTCTCCTGCCACAGGATCAAGCTTTTCATTGCTTCCTCCTGATAATTCCACCGGGAATTATGTCAAAATTGTACAGCGTATTCCTGTAAGAATCAGAGTCGATGGACAAAGAAGAGAAATCGATGTTCTGAAGGTAGGAATGAATGTGAATGTATACGCTGATAAAAAGCATTCCAATGGTTAAAAGACAGATGCCTTATTTTAAAAAATGGGCTCCGGAATGGCTTGTTAAAATCATTCTTTTCTCAATGACGCTGCCGGGAATTATTATATTTTTTCTTCCGCTGGCCAATGTGAATGCTGCTGCCGGATATTACGGAAGCGAGCCTGCGGATATTCAGTTTTCTGTAGCATTGTTTTACGCAGGTTATGTAGGATTTTATAGTCTGGAAAGAAGGTTTTTCAGTTTTCTGGCTGCAAAGGAATATTTTCTTCTGTTTACCACTTTACAGATTCTTGCCTGCCTGATATGTTATTCTACCCGTGAAATTTATATTTTATTTCCTATCCGTTTTATACAGGGAATGTTGTTTGCCGGGAATGTAAACCTTTCGCTTACTCTTATTTTTACGAGACTGAACAGCGAGAGAGGGAGAGAAATCAGTTTTTCAGTTTTCTTCGGGATTCTGATCTGTGCTTTACCATTCAATAATCTGATTACCGCAGATCTTATTGATTCCTACAACTTTAATATTGTTTATAAAACTGCGATTTTCTCATACCTTCCGGGACTTATTTTCCTGACTCTTGCAATGAGCAACTACAGAACCCATGCAAGATTTCATCTCTATAAACTCGACTGGCAAAGCTTTGGATTATTCAGCGCTATGTTGGTCCTTATCGGATATATAACCATTTTTGGTCAGGAATACTATTGGCTTGAGGATAACAGGATTCTGGGAAGTATCATCGGGATTGTTGGATTGGCAGGAATATCAATATTCCGGCAGCAGGCGATCAAAAGACCTTATGTCGATTTGCGTGTTTTCAAATACAGAAATTTTAAAGTAGGTCTGCTGATCCTTTTTGTGATGTATATCTGTCGGTTTGCATCAGGGATTGTCAATAATTACTTTGCTGCAGAGCTGCATCTGGATCCGTTTCATATTTCTTATATTAATATTTTCAATCTTGCAGGGTTGGTTGCGGGAGTCATTATTGCCTGTTGCATGGTGTTGCAGAAGAAAAATATACGGTATATCTGGGGACCGGGGTTTTTAATGCTGCTTATTTTCCATGGGTTAATGTATTATTCTTTTGATGTTCAGGCTGATGAATTTAATTATTACATTCCGTTATTTATTCAGGGCTTGGGAGTGGGATTGATTATGGTTCCGACGATTATTTATATTATTTCTTCTGTTCCTGCTGTAATTGGTCCGTCAGCGGCTGCCATAGCACTGGCGATACGTTACCTCGGATTTTGTATCAGTATTGCCCTGATCAATTTTTTTGAACTGTTTGAAAAAAGCCGCCATTATAATGCTTTTCAGGATCATTTAAGTGCTGTAGATCCGGAAGTCAAACATTTTCTTCATCAGCAGACGGCTAAACTGATTTCCAGAGGAATGTCTGAAGATAAGGCGGTAAAAGCAGCCAATAAATTGTTGATAGGAAGAATAAATGTGCAGGATCATGTGCGTTTTGCTATGGATTATTATGAAATGATGGTGTGGCTTCTTGCTGCCTCATTGCTGTTGATTTTTCTTTTCCCATATCTCAACCGAACTGCCCTTTATCTGAAATCCCGAAGATTATCACCTGCATAATTGTAATAATAGAAAAAGTATAGCTTATTAGCTAATTTTATAGTAGAGTGCTGAGACTGTCTGATGAGGCAGTCTCTTTTGTTATTGCAGGAAAAATATTTTGGCCGGAACTGTATGTTTTTTGTCATTGCAGACAAGCCGCTTTCTCTCTACATTTGCACTCATACAGAACGAGATATGAAGAAAGAAGTACAGGATACCGGGAAGAAAAACATAGTGCTTTTGGCACTGCCACAGGTACAGCTGCTTGATATTGCCGGACCGTGGGATGTTTTTACATCTGCAAACCGCTTTTTGAATAACGAAAGACAGGATTCCGGTTATCATGTTTATCTGGTATCCGGCACATCAGAGAAAATAATCTATTCCGGTTCGGGAATGCCGCTATCGTGCAGTCATACCATTTATGATATTGATTTTTCTGTAGACACTTTACTGGTGGCTGGTACCACTTTGAGTGTGCTGGATGAAATTAGTCCCGATGTTTATCATTATCTTCAAAATATAGCACCACAAGTAAGGCGGATGGGGTCAGTATGTGTAGGCGCATTTGTTCTTGCCAAAGCAGGTTTGCTGGATGGGCGACAGGTAACTACCCATTGGAAATTTGCTGATGAACTGCAGAAATCTTACCCAAAGCTGGAGGTTAATGTTAATCCATTTTTCATTTGTGACAAACCTATCTATACTTCAGGAGGTGTTTCTTCAGGTATGGATCTGGCATTGGCAATGTTGGAAGAGGATTTTGGTAAAGCTTTGGCAGCAGAAGTCGCCTGTCATCTTGTTCTGCATCTAAAAAGACCCGGAATGCAGTCTCAGTTTGGAAACGCATTGCCGGAATATGAAAACATGTCTCCTTTTACAAAACAGGTTCGGGATCTGTTGAAAGACAAGCTGGGGGAGACTGTAACAGTAGAATATATTGCTGAATCTCTGAACATGAGTGCCCGCAACTTTTCGCGGGTATTTGTAAAAGAATCAGGAATAACTCCTGGCAGGTTCATTGAAAAGATGAGGTTGGATCAGGCCAGAAATATGCTTGAATATACCAATATGAGTATAGAAATAGTGGCTGATAAATGCGGCTTTGGCAGTGTTCTTTCGCTGCGCCGTCTGTTTCTTAAGAATATTTCCCTTACTCCGGCGCAATACCGGAAAACATTTAAACGTACAGAATAATCATTTTTTCTTTCTTTTTTACTATAAAAACTGATGATCATCAATTATCAGTAAGGAAGAACTATGCCCTTATGAGCATAATTATCAACTTAAAATAATAGAATTATGAAACACGAACAAAACAGTAAAACAATGAATGTAGCATTTTTAGTCTATGATCAGGTTGAAGTACTTGATTTAAACGGTCCTTTGGATGTTTTTGTTAAAGCAAATGTCATACAGCCCGACAGCTATTATTGTTTTACAGTCGGAAAAACAAAAGAACCTGTATACACGGAAGCCAATACGATGGCTGTTATTCCCACTTATGACTTGCAGACATGTCCAAAACCGGATATGATAGTCATTCCCGGAGCAAATCCTGACCACATCATGAAATATATTCAGGATAAGGATTTTGAGGAAACGGTGGTGAAATGGATTAAAAATCATTATAATACCGGAACTGTTGTGTTTACAGTATGTACGGGAAGCATGCTGTTATCCGGAACGGGCATACTTGCCGGTCACGATATCACAACTCATAATATGCTGCTGGATGCTTTAGAACAATATAATCCGACAGCCACTGTTCTCCGGAATGTACGTTATGTTGATCAGGAACGGCTGATTACTACTGCTGGAATTACAGCCGGAATTGATGCTGCTCTCTATCTTATTGGAAAACATCTGGGGCAGGAAATTGTTGATACCATCGTAAAGATTTTTGAATATCAGAATAGTAAAACTGATGTTCCGCAATAGAAAAATAGTTTGATTTAAAAATTTCGCAGGCTTTTACAGTTGGCGATTTTTTTTTGAATAAATAACTAATGACGAAAGCTGAAAAGTTTAATACATAGAGGAATAAGGCCTATTGAAATGGCAATATAAATAGCAACCCGAACATAATTAAGTGTTTTCCAAAAAGATATTCTCATTAAAATTTCTTGTGGAACAGAAGGATTGGCTGCCAGGTTCTGAAACTGTATGATGTTCGGAGCAAAAAATGTTAATGTCCAGACCCTGACAGCCGTGTGAATAATAAACAAAATTAAAAGCCAGCTCCTTACCGGATCTATTTTCCAGCAAAAAATAACTGCAAGAATAAAGGCAATTTCATGCAAAGAATGAAGGATGATCCAAAAATACTTCAGACTTACTCCATTTCCGTCCTGAAGCAGCTTAAACGTAAAGGGTGGGGAAGAGGCCCATTTGGGTACAAATATGAGGGTTTCGAAGATCTGCGCTCCATTCATAAGAAAATAAAGCAATGTGGTAATGCATAGCCATATTTCTGCACGTGTTACATAAGTAGCTGTTAAACTTTCCATGATCTTGTATTGGTTTACGGGTTATTTAAATGATCTGCTGTTTCTTTCATAAGAACGGTAGCTTCCCTGAAATACCGTTCAATAGTTTCTATTTCCTTTTTGGAAAAACCGGAAATAAGTGCCAGGGTTTTTTGCTGCAGTTCTTCAAAAACAGGACCGAGTAATTTCATACTGTTTTCCACATTCGGGATGATTATTACTTTTCTGCGGTCTTCTTTAATAAACTGTCTTTTAATAAGTTCTTTCTTTTCCAAACGGTCAATTAAGCCTGTGACAGCCCCGGTAGTAAGGCCTGTCAGTTTAGATATTTCACCAGCGGTAATGGATTCATACTTCAGAATAAGCCCGAGGTATTTATGATCAGTACTGGAAAGTCCTGCTTTTCTTGCTATGGCTTCGTGCATGAAGATTGATGCGTCAGAATAGGCTCTGCTGGTTTCGCGAAAATTTTGAATATTATCTTTAGTCATTAATTTAATTATTTTCTAATTATCTTAGTTGCTAAGATATATATTGTTTTTGATGTGACCAAACAATTTTTGATGCTAAAAAACTAATATATTCTGAAACTCTTATTAATCCTGTAATTTCATTGATGAAAATATGAAGCGTAATTAATTTATAAACAGATGTTTGACTTTTTTGCTGTGAATTTTATTATAAAAAAGCTTGGGAAAATTTGGATTTAAAGAGGGTTTTCCTATCTTTGCAGTCCCTTAAACAAAGGGATTTACTTAAAAAGTAAGTGGCCGACTCGGTAGCTCAGCTGGTAGAGCAATACACTTTTAATGTATGGGTCCTGGGTTCGAATCCCAGCCGGGTCACAGGTAAAATGGGGTACTCAATTGAGCAGTCCATTTTTAAATTAAGATTAGAGTTCTTGTTCATTTATAGTATTTCAGTTTCAAAATAGCAGACCTGCTGAAGAGTATAAATTTTTATCTCTGATTTTGTAAAGGTTAACATATTTTGATCAACAAAATATCTGGAAAGTATTGTGAATAAAGAAAAAGTTTCTATCTTTGCAGTCCCTTAAACAAAGGGATTTACTTAAAAAAGTAACTGACCGACTCGGTAGCTCAGCTGGTAGAGCAATACACTTTTAATGTATGGGTCCTGGGTTCGAATCCCAGCCGGGTCACTATTTTCAAGATGCGAAAATAAAGTTTTCAAATAAAGCATCAAAAAATATAAAATCCCTGCAAATCATTGATTTGCAGGGATTTTATTTATAGCAGCTGCTATAGTTTTCAAAAACATTCTAAAATTTTGAGACGGATCAGTTGTAGATTCTGAGTAATCGTCTCACTTGAACAGATTATTATGATCAGGTTATTAAGATTTTATACTTTGATCTCACATTTCTATTCTTATGATCTTTAGAATTATTTTTTCTGTACTTTTTCTAATTGTGGTTAAAATTCAGAAAAATTCTTTATTTTTCATTTTTCGGTTTAAAGTTTCTCCCAGCCCCTTGCCGCAGAAATGTAATTTTTCCTTGTACTTTTTTCGCTTGTTCAAGCACTTCTAATGCTTTTGTCCGCTCGTTCACTTTACCAGCGTGTGTTATATTGTCCTGACGTTCATTTTTTTTCATACTATCAATATAGTGAATTTATTTGAGAAAAACAAATGCTGATTGTTAGATTAATAAGAAATTAATATAAAAAGTCTTGAGAAGAAGCAGTATAACTAAGTTTCTTAAGATCCGATGCGATCACAATTTTTTGTTGGCAAAAGAATTTTCAGAAGGAATTCCTCTGTAATGCCTCAACTATTGTTGAATATATGGCCCATAAAGTTTGTTTTTTTGATTGTATAATAATTACTAGTTTTGAATGCTGGATTTGATGGTAATCCATAGATGGCTAAAAAGAAAATAAAAGAGCAAAAGAGTGCGAAATGACTAATGTATTTGAAAATTATCTATCCTCAACAGGAGGGCTGTTAGCTGATGAAATCAACTTATCTGCGCAGTTCTTCAAACCGCTTAACTTAAAAAAAGGTGATTTTTTTATTCGCGAAGGCGAAATCTGTCGTCATATTGGATTTATCGTCAGTGGTGCTGTAAAAGCATATGCCATCGATGACGAAGGAAAGGAAAATATAACCTGCTTCAAATTTGAAAATGAATTTGTCACTTCGTTTCCCGAGTTTATGATGCAGGAAAAATCCAGAAGAAGTATCAGAACAGTAGAAGATAGTGTAATTTATAGGATAAGCTACCCGGACTATCAGCACCTGCTTGGTCAGGTGACCGCTCTGAACCGAGTTATAAAATCAGTAATAGAGCAGGAGTATAACCAAAAAGAACGCTATATGCTGAATTACAATAACAGGTCTGCCGTGGATAAATACCGTCATGTCTTATCTCATGAACCGATGCTTGTTCAGCGCATAGCAACGCAGGATCTGGCATCGTACCTGGGCATCACCCAACGATCACTTACACGGGTGAAAGGACAAATACATAAACCTAATGTGTTATAGGACAAATGTCCTTATGTCATTCTGATCAGCAATGTAGATTTGCATAAAAAAATTATGCTACATCCAATTGCTCCTGAAGTATTCCACATTCCACTGATGCCGCGAAACAGTATCAACTGCTATATTATTGAAGGAACATTAGTAGACTCCGGAATACGAAGTTCGTATGAAACTATAAAAAAAGTCCTTCAGAAAATCCCTGTTGATCAACATGTACTGACACATGCCCATGCAGACCACCAGGGCTGCAGTGATCAGATATGCGCAGGATTCGGGATACCTCTGCTCTGCCATCCCAATGAAGTTTTCAGAACTGAAACAGGTATGGTAACCAATGATTATCCGGCTCCTCAGCATTGGATTGCAAAGCTTCAGCAAAAATACTGGGCAGGGCAGGGACATAAAGTAGAACAGACAATTGCTGAAAACGATAAGATCGGAAATTTTCAGGTAATAGAAACACCCGGACATTCAGGAGGTCATATTTCTTTGTTCCGTGAGCAGGACGGGGTACTTATCATTGGGGATGCAGCTACAAATATGAACCTTCTTACAACAGTGCCAGGGCTTCGGCTTCCTCCGAATATGTTCACCACAGATCAGCAGCGAAATATTGCATCGCTTCAGAAATTGGCAGAGTTGAATCCGGCTGTTATCTGCTTTGGGCATGGACCGGTCTTACGAAATACAGACCGCAAGTTTGAGAAATTTGTACAGAGTCTAAAAAAATGATCAGAATTAAGCGGTTTAAAGGAAACCGTTTAATTTTTCTACCACATTCCCCCAGAGCTTGTCTTTCATATTTTTTTTAAAAAACCCGAAATGATCAATTTTTTTCAATCCTAATTCCGAAGGAATTAATTTTGTAAAGGTGATACCTTTTTTACTGTCAATATGCTGCCAGTACGTTTCTGTATTTTTCTGGCTTGAAATGGTATCATCTGTAGTCCAGAATAAATGGATAGGGAATGCATAATTCTTGAAATGCCCTATAGGGACACTTGTACCATAAAACTGGGCATCGAAAAAATAATCTTTCTTTTCAAGCCAGGTACGCCATTCAAACACTACATTCCTGGGAAGATTTTCCATTAATCCAAAGGTTTTGGCTTTCACATAGCCTATCATGAAAACACTTACTGGTGCAAAAATGTAAAAGTAAAAATACGCCTTCATTCTGTAGGAAAGAGGCATATTCATGTAATAGCCCGCTGATACAGCAAAATTGATCATTCCTTTTACATTGTCCAGGTTTTTCATAAATCCTATTTGCTGTCCGCCCGCACTGTGACCCACAATCATAAATGGAAGATCAGGAAATCTGTTATTGAGAAAATCCTTGATGGCGGGCATATCTTTTACTCCATAATCTGAAAAGGTAAAATCACAGGATTTCAGGTTTCCGGAAGAAGAATCTCCGCTTCCCCGGTAATCCCAAAGACAGCACAGAAAATCATTTTCAGCGAGATAGGTAAGGAAAGACAAATAAAATTCTTTTCTTGTTCCGGTGCCACAGTTAAACTGAATGACGGCTTTGGGATGATCCGGAATAAGTAGAATACCTTTAAGCTGTATACCGTCTTCACATATTGTTTCAAAATTTTCCGTTTTCATGTTTTGATTTAACTTAAAAATTAATGATACGTTGTATATAGCTGTATCCTTTCTCTCCGTTAAATTTAGCAAATACCCTAATTCCATTATAATATTTAACTATGCAATACTAGGTTTCTGTATCCGTAGTTTGATTGTTATTCAATTTTTATTCAGGCATATATTTCATTATAATACAATGGCTGAAATCCTGGACAGAGGTATTTTCTACTTCCAAAAATCCTGTCTTTCTGTATAAATGATAAGCTTTGTCATTTCCGGGTGCAACTTCCAAAAGAATTTCAATACCATTGAATTGTCTGCCCGCTTCATGAATAACAGCTTCAAGCAATCCCTGACCAATGTTCTTGCCCTGAAACTCTCTTTTGACATACATTTGATAAATCGTACCCGAGTTTTTGTCACTTTTAATAAAAGTACATATGCCTATAAGCACATCAGCAGCATATGCACCTAATACAAACCTTCCAACAGTCTGTTCTTCAATATCGCTTTCCAGCTGAAATTTTTCAGTTTTCAGTGCTTCATGATAATTGGCCCCAAATGATTCAGGGAACTGTTTCAGACTTTCCAGACGGATTGTGCGGTATGCTTTACTTTCTTCGGGAAAAAGTTTTCGATAGCTGATCGTATTCATGCTCATCAGATTTTTCATTTACATCAATATACAAATATCAGGATAATTTTGTCTGACAATGGAATTTTAAATAATTCATTAAAATTTTAAAACGGTCACATCAATTTGTAACAATTTTCATTTGCGATAGTCTTATTATAAACAAAATATAATATTTTGATCAGAAAGCTGTTAAAAGCAGTCTGTTAATTTTAAAAGTCTTTGTTTAAAAGAGGTTTTACATAATTTATTTCAATGTTACATTTTTGCGAAATAATCCGTTTATTTCACAATGAACATAATAAATTATGTATATTTATAACACTCATTGGGGAATAATATTGAAATAACGGTAGAAAATTATCAGCTTATTTACAAATAAGTGAATAGGTAGATATGTAGATATATAGGGAAAAGTGGTGGTGATGGGAAAAACTGACTTAATCATTTTTAAAAATATAAAGACACACTCAAAAGGTATAAAGAAAATAATAGCCTTTACAATCTGCATGGGGTTATCTCTTGTTATGTTTTCTTGCCGCAGGGAATCTCAAAATACAGATCAAGAAAACTTTGATGTATCTCTACTGACGGAAAGTTCAGAGCTTCAGCTGTCCGGTGAATATGAAGCTTTTGTTAAGCTTAATAAAGAATATCTGAAGAAAGCCGCCAAAATCAGGTATACAGGAGGAAAAGGTCTGTGCTATTTGAATATGGCAGGGGTCAATGTTTCCGCAGGGAATTATGAAAAAGCCCGGTTTTTTTTCAATAAAGCAGAAAAAGATCTGTTCAATTCTGAAAATGCTTACCATAAAGCAGTTTTTTATGATAATTACAGTCTGTATTATTCTCACCTTAAACTCAATGATAAGGCCATAGCATGTAATAACAAAGCTTCTTATTATCTTAAACAGGCAAAAAAAACAAAACTTACCCAAAAACTTCTGCCAAGACTTTATGTAAACAAAGGAATTTACTATGCATGGAAAGGATGGTATGGAACTTCTTTAAAATGTTTTACAAAAGCAAATATGCTTGAAAATTCAGCTTATACCAATTGTATGGTGGCACAATATTATCTGTTCATCCATAAACCTGATTCTGCAGGGATATACATTGCCAGGGCAGATGAAAAAATGATCAGCCAGAAAACAACGGATGTGGAATCTCTTTGGGTGTATTATACAATGGGATATTACTATAATGAAATTGATAATAGTGAACAGGCTGAAAAAGCACTTAAAAAAGCACTGGAAATCAATATTAAGACAAGACGGACCTATTCTTCTCATATCAAAGAAGTCTACAAAGCACTCGCAGAATTATACAAGAAAAAAAATGATGGCGGTAAGGCCTATTTTTATCTGAAGAAATATATGGAAGAGGAAGGCAGATTTGATGCGGAACGCTTTGCTGTCATGAATAAAGCTACTGAAGATTTTATTTCAGAAATGAAACAGGAATCAGATTGGCATAAAAATGATCTTCCGTTATTTATTGCATTGTCTATCACCTTACTTACTGTTTCAGGTGTATATGTCCGGAAGATAATTAATCGGTTACAAAAGAAGAAAAACACTTTAAAAGAGCAAACTGATACATTGAAAAACCATGTCCGGGTAAAGCAGCGGCAGGAAGTCATTGAGCTCGCTAAAAAGAACGATTCTTCTTTTCTGCTGAAATTCAAAGAATACTATCCTGAATTTATTAGGTCGCTTCTGGAAATCAATCCGGATCTTGAGAATTCGGAGCTGGCTTTCTGTGCCATGCTGAAATTACGTTTTTCATCCAAAGAGATTGCAGATTATACTTTTGTACAGCATAAGTCTGTTCAACAGAAAAAATACAGGATCAGAAAAAGACTGAATATTCCCGGAGAAACAGATATTTATGACTTTTTCGAAAACTTGGCAGAATAAAGAATTAGATCACAATAAAAGCAGAAGGATTCTGTTTTATGAAGAGATTTTACTGTTGATCTTATCCGAAATAACCATTGAGAATTTATAATGATACAAAATTGTTATCTTAAGAAGATCATTGTTAATCACAAATTTATATAGAGATTTAGCTTAATCCGAGAAACATATGATGCGTATTGTTCTTTCTGTTTTACTTTTTGTTTTAGTTTCGTGCCATTCTCATACAAAGAAAGAGGCCGAAAAGAAATTTGACACCGGTTTGCTCAAACAAAATGAAAAGTTCAGACTAGGTGGAGAGTATGACTCGCTGATTAATCTTAATAAAAGATATTATAAACAGGCCGATCAAATGAATTATGAAGACGGAAAGGCACTGTGTTATATCAATCTGGCAGAACTGAACATATCACTGGAAAACTTTCAAAAGTCGCAGATTCTTTTTGATAATGCAAAAGAGATTCTGGATGATTCTGAGGATAACTTACACAAAGCCAGGTTTTATAATGTTTATGGCCGCTTTAATATAGAGCTGCGAAGACTTGATAAAGCTTTTCAATATAATAATGAAGCAATGAGTTTTATAAAGAAAAGTGATAATTCAGAGCTTAAAAACGATATCCTTTTCAGTATTTACTTAAGACAGGCTATTTATCTCATCCAAAAAAAAGAATACGAAAAAGCACTTGAATATTTCCATAAAGCAAAAAAATTAGATGATACCGGGCTTGCAGATTGTGCGATAAGTGATTATGTGTATATGCATAAAGATAAAGATTCAGCATATAAATACATAACGATAGCCTACAACAAAGCCAATATCGGTGGTAAGGAAGACGGAATAGCCCTCTATGCCAATACGATTATGGGAGAATATTTTCTAAATTATAAACAGTATGATAAAGCAGAAATAGCTCTTAATAAGGCTTTGAAAATCAATGAAAAAACAAAGCGTATTTATGCTTATTATGCCAAGTATATTTATAATGATCTCAGAGTTTTATATGAACGTACCGGGGATAAAGAGAAGGCTTATCTTTATTTGAAAGCTTATACAGATGCTTTTTACAAAACAAATACATCTTTACTGGCTACCATTAATCAGGATATGGAGTCTTTTATTGCCGTAACTCAGAAGGATGCCAATCATCATAAAAGTAAAATATACTGGATCGTTTCCCTGTCGTGTATAGGCCTTGTTCTGTTGGGGTTATATGCCTGGAGAATTATTATTGCCCTGAGGAAACGGAAAAAAATTCTTGCTATAGAAGCCGAGAATCTGAAAATAAGAATGAATGATAATAAGCAGGAAGAAATTATAGATCTCGGTAAAAGGAATGATCCCGAATTTTTGAATCGTTTTAAAGAAACTTACCCAGAGTTTATTGCCCAGCTTCTAACAATTAGTCCCAATCTTGAAAATTCTGAACTGATTTTTTGCGCAATGCTTAAACTACATTTTACCTCTAAGGAGATAGCCAATTATACGATGGTTCAGCATAGGAGTATTCAGCAGAAAAAATACAGGATCAGGAAAAAATTGAATATTCCTGGAGAAACAGATATCTATCATTTCTTTGATACCTTAAAATAATCCAAAAAAAAACTGTCTGATTTATCAGGTCAGACAGTACTCGAAAATATTCTCTTTTCACCACTCGGTTTTTTTTAGTGGTCTCAGTGGTCAAATATGAAAATTTTAAACTGAAACAAGAAAAAACACTCTACTACATGGGTACTACATCATGTATTTGTGCTTTTAAAACATTGGTAAACAGTGAGTTGTTTTCTTTGTGTGTTTTAAACAATTATTTATGAAAAAAGAGACCGCGATTCTAAATTGCTTCATTTTTTTAGTCCATATTTTTTATAATGTATCTTTTTGCATGTTATTTAAGTAGCATTTACGTATTATTTTCTCTCTGATTTTTAATTTATTTTTCATCTGTTTTTGAAGTTGAAATTTTTAATAATACTTATATGTTAAAACGGAATCATTTAAGATAAAATTCGGTAATAAATGTAATTAATTGATAATTAATCAATTGTGGATGCTGCTGTATACGTGTAGTAGCATTTATTTTTGTTTTTTATTCAGAATATACAAGCTTTGTGAAGTGATTTGTTGTGAATTTTTCGCTATTGATTTCGTTTTGTTGAATTAATGATAATATTTATTTGTAGTATAAATTAAAATTCTAAATGATCTCCTGGTAAAAAATGAGCAATATATGATCATAAAACCAAAGTAATCTTAAATAAATTTATGAAAAAAAGAATTTTATTCGTTTGTGCATTAGCATCTTGTTTTACGGTTTTTAATGCTCAGAGATGGGAAACTGTCTTTCAGAAAACTTCACAGATAAGAGAAGGAGTAGAGGTACAGCATTCTTATAGGGTGGATCTGAAATCACTTCGTGAAATACTGAGAAATGCTGAAGAAACAGGGAAAGGTGCAACACCTGTTATTATTTCTCTACCTACTGTGGATGGAAAGATTGAAAAGTTTGCTGTCTATAGCAATCCTGTGCTAGATAAATCTCTGGCCGATAAATATCAGCTGGGGTCTTATATGGGATTAGGTGTGGATGATCCATCCAAGTATCTAAGATTCAGTACGTCTCCAAATGATATGCAGTCTATGATCATTAAAAATGGTATATTCCAGTTTATAGAGCCAATAAGTGCTGATAAACAGACTTATGGAGTATTCTATAAAACAAAGAATGAAGGAGAACATGGTTTTAAATGCGATACCGGAGAACGTGATTTTAAGGATATTAATAAATTGGTAGAGAATGGTAAAAAAATGCTTTCTGGAGTTGGCATTGCCAGCAGACCTACGAATACAAAATACAGAGATTTCAGAATGGCATTGTCCGTTACAGGAGAATACAGCCAATATCAGTTAACAGCAGCAGGAACTCCGGCCAATGCGACCGACGACGTAAAGAAAGGCGTAGTACTGGCTGCCATGAATAATACTATGACCCGTATAAATGGTGTTTTTGAGCGCGATTTCGGTGCTCACCTGACGGTTCAGAATCTTCCGGGTATCATCTATCTTGATCCTGCAACAGATCCTTACTCTAATAATTTAAATCTTCAGCTGCAACAGACTCTTACCAACGTTGTTGGAAATGCCAACTATGATATCGGCCATGTTCTTAATCAGAATGCTGAAAGAAGTGGAAATGCAGGAGGAATCGGAATTGTTTGCGTAGATCCGGCCACTAATACTGAAATAAAAAAGGGTTCCGCTTACACCCAGGGACCAGTTCCTGTAGGGGACGTTTTTGATTTTACGGCAGCACATGAAATGGGACATCAGCTTGGAGCTAATCATACATTTTCAAATACTTCTGTTACAGATGCCAATCAGGGAGCTAACGTAGAACCGGGAGGAGGTACTACTATTATGGGCTATGCCGGGATTACCTATGATAATGTGCAGGCTAACGCTGATGGATATTTCCATTATAAATCCATTGATCAGGTGTTAACTAATTTAGAAAATAAACTTAATTGCGGAGCCTCTCAAAATATAAACAATAATACTGCACCGGCCATTAATCCACTGGTTGCTTATAATATTCCTAAAGGAACTGCTTATTATCTTGATGCTTCAGCCACTGATGCAGAGAATGATGCTGTAAACTATACCTGGGAACAGAATGACAGTACCGATGAGTTTTCTACCATCTCTGGTGATAGCGGATGGGGATACAATCCAAAAGGAGCATTAACAAGATCTGTTCCTGGTACTCCAAACGGAAGACGGTATTTTCCAAAGTTAGCAAGTGTTATGAATGGAAATCTAACAGACAAACAAACATGGGAAACGGTATCTTATATCCCCCGAACATTGAATTATGCTGTAACGGTAAGAGATCAAAATGCTCAGCGTCCTATGGTTTCAAGCTCAACAACGACAGTGACTGTAGCGAATGACGGACCGTTCAAATTCAATGGGCTTACTTCATCTTCAGTATTGTATAATGATGCTGTAAACACCATCTATTGGGATGTTGCCAATACGAATGCTGCTCCTTATAATACAGCAAGTGTGAAAATTGATTATACTACAGATAATGGCACAACCTGGACAAATCTTGTTGCTGCAACCCCTAATACCGGAAGCTATAGCACACAAATGCCAGGAAATATAAACGGACCAGTAAAGCTGAGAGTATCAGCGGTGGGAAATATTTTTTATGCGGTATCTCCAGCTATTACTGTGGGTAGCGCGCCTACCTCTCCTACATCAGCACCTACAGGTATTTCTACAATAGATACTGAGATTTTCAAAACAACAGCAAGGGTATCCTGGAACAGTGTTCCTGGAGCTACATACTCTGTTAATTACAGAAAAACAGGAACAGGAAACTGGTCTAATGCTGTGAGCCAGGTCAATTCTGTAGTGCTGAATAATTTAGAAGATGAAACCAATTATGAAGTACAGGTAGCAGTTGTAGTTAACTCAGTTCCCGGAACTTTCTCTAATAATTATACATTTAAAACAAAAGGATTAAAGACAGGAATTGATTATTGTATATTAAATTCAGGTTCACCTTACTTAGGTTCAATTTTGAAAGTAGCAGTTGCCAATATTGATTATACAGATGCTACGGCAAGGTCTTATAAAGATTTAAGTGAAGATCCGACTAAGATTGTCAATTTAACACAAGGTAATACCTATACAATTTCACCAAGAATAGGAAACTTACTGCAGGCTGGTATGCAGGTTAATCTATCCGTTTGGATTGATTACAACAGAAACGGAGTTTTCGAAGCAACAGAGAGAGTTGCCCAGACGTCGGGAGCATCTCCTGCCGGTAACGTTGGAATGGGGAATATTAACTTTACAGTTCCAGCTAATACCTATTCTGGGGATAAATTGTTAAGAATGAGGATTGTAGGTAAGTTTTCCAATACCGCACTGAATGATGTATGTGGCGAACTGGCAAGTCAGGCAGGAGGTATTATGGATCTTCCGGTTAAAATTACAGCTGGCGCCCTTGCTGTAAGAGAATCTGCAGATACAAAATCATCAGAAGTTTCCGTTTATCCTAACCCTGCAGATACATTTGTAGAAGTGAAAAACCTAAAAGGTAAAGGTGACTATAAAATTTACAGTGCAGATGGAAGACTGGTTCAGGAAGGTAAGATTGACGGAAAAATTAATGTTGCTTCTCTGATCAAGGGAATGTATGTAATAACAATAAAAGATGATAAAAATACTTATAATACCAAATTGATTAAGAAATAACATAAATGAATCTCCGCACCCGGATCTAAAAGCGGAGAGAAAAAGAATTTATTAAACCTAAAAAGGCTGTCTCTGGTTGAGGCAGCCTTTTGTTTTTGCTTATGAAGTCAGGTGGCCGTTGAAAAAATCAAGCATTGTAGCTAATGATTTGTCAGAATGCATCCGTTCTCCATTTTCAAGGGATTCCTTTGTGGCAGCGGCAGCCCTCTTACGCATGGTATTTTCGTAGGCGGAAACAGCTTCCTGCAAAGTAGTATAACGGCTGTCTGTCAAATGCTCACTCAGTTCAAGGGCATCCAGCATTGCCATATTGGCACCTTCTCCGGCAAATGGTGGCATTACGTGCACCGCATCCCCAATCAGTGTGAGATTGGGCTGAGTTTCCCAGGTTTGATCTAAGGGCATAGAGTAAATCAGACGTGGGATAAAAGGAGTCATTGCACTTTCAAACAATTCTTCCCAGATAGACGCCCATTCGGAGTATTCTTTTTTGAACCATTTCAGCATCTGTGCTCGATCAGAAAAATCAAGACCGCTGGAGGAAGGCCAGTTTTCATCGGCTTTAAAACTCGCATAAAATCCAAGATCTCCATTGCCTTTCTGTCCCAGTAAAATATTTTGAGAATTTCCGAATGCCATTATTTTTCCACCTTTGATCAAAGAATCGATTTGAGGAGCATTTTCTTTTGAAACATTTCCTTCCAGCATAATGATTCCGGAGTAAACAGGTGTATTAGTATGGAGATAAGGACGGATTTTAGAGTTGGCGCCATCTGAAGCAATGACCATATCAGCGTACACAGACCTCCCGTTTTTAAAATGCAGCAGCCAGCCTTCATTCTGACGTTCCATAGAAAGAAAATGACTGTCCCAGACTACTGTTTCAGGAAATAGAGATTCCAGAAGCATGTTTCTTAATGGGCCACGGTCTATTTCAGGGCGGAAATGTTCATGTCCAAAATCCTCTTCAGGTTTTGTCTCATGATCATTAAAAAATATTTCTGCCTTTTCATTCATGATCAGTGTTCTGTCTGCACCCGGACGGAAGGCTTGTTTAAACTCCTCCAGAAGTTCTGCCTTGCGTATAGCAGCCAAACCTGAATCTTCATGCATGTCTAGAGGAGAACCCTGTACACGTGCATCTTTATTAAAGTCTCTTTCATATACTTTTACATCTGCACCTTTCAATTGTAAAAGTCTTGCCAGTGTAAGCCCTGCCGGGCCGCCACCAACGATTGCTATTGATTTATTGTCTATCAGCATTGTTAATTTAAATTTTACAATGCAAATTTATCTTCCTTTCAACACGGATAATAGTACAAATCGGTCGTTTTTATTTTTAGATAATTCCCTGGGGGCAACGCCGGAGAATTTTTTTACTTCTTTGATGAAATGGTTCTGATCTGTATAATTGAGTTCCGGGAAAAGTCTTCCCTGGGCAATATGTTCCAATGATGCCCTGAAACGCAAAATGGTAGCGTAGGCTTTTAATGACAACCCAAGCTGTCTGGTAAAGTACCGGTTGATCTGTCTGCTGCTCCAGCCTGTTTTTTCAGAAAGTTCCTGTACGCTCATTTCTCCTTTTGAAGCATAAACCAGTTCAAAAAGTTTAATTTTTCTTTCATCTATTTTTTGAGGAAGCAGTTCTTTTATTTTTTGAGTTGCTTTCGTACAGCAGTGGCTGAAATCAGTGATATCGTCAGCTTTAAAATTCCAAAAATCAGGAGAAAGCTCCTTTCCGATATTCAATAAATCGGCGATGGAGGTATTTAAAATATATTCAACAGCAAGAGGTTTGAAGCTTACAACAAAAGCAGTCATATGCGGAGCGATAAATCTTTGTTCAGGATAGGTTTCCAGCCCGAGAAGGGTAATATGAAAAGGCTCTGATGCCGAATACGAGAAGAATAAGTCGATTCTTCCATCCGGAATGATCACCACTTCTTTAGCTTCATCCGAAAGGTTTTGAAAAGTACCCAGATTTTCAACAAAATCCGCGATCTGCTTATCAGGTTCGATGAAATGGTAAGTGAAATCAGTATCCATCTTAATATTATAATTTTTTAAAGAAGAAAATTACAAAATTACCGCTGATCTATTAAAAAAGTTTATGGTTTATTTTAGTGTATAAAGACTATTTTTGTTTGAGCAGATGTAAAAAGTAAATATGCTGCAGCTTCTATTTTATGAACAAATCATCACTTAATACCTACTTTCATTCTTTATTCAGTATCAAACCTGAAGTGGTTGAAAAAATTACAGAAAAATTTTGCCATTTTGAGTTAAAAGCGAATACTGTTTTGCTGGATAAAGATACCATCAGTACCAAAACCTATTTTCTGGAAAAAGGGTATGTGCGATCCTATATTCTGAATGAAGATAATGAGGAGATTACCACCAATATTTATACGGCTCCCTGCTTCGTTAATGATTTTTTGTCCTTTTTCAGACAACAGCCTACCAAAGAAATATACCAGACAATCACCGAATGTGTTTTTTGGGAGACAGGATTGGAAAATGTACAGCATAATTTCCATAATATCCCTGAATTCAGAGAGTTCAGCAGGCTTCTTTTTGTTCTTAATTACTATAATATTCATGATCGCCTGATCGAAATGGCGAGCCAGAAGGCTTCCACAAGATATTGTAACCTGATGAAGAAAGATCCTGATATTTTTCAACATGTCCCTTTGAAGGTGATTGCTTCTTACCTTGGGATTAAAGATAGCTCGCTGAGCCGTATCAGAAGGGATATTCACAAAATGTGATTTCTTTTCATTTGTCAAGTGATATTTTACAGTGCATCACTGATCTTTGCTTAAAAATAATTTCATGAACAAAAAACATATTGTTGTAGTAGGATTGGGTGGTGTAGGCGGTTATTTCGGTTTTAAAATCAATCAAACCAATGAAACTACAGGAAAATATACTGTTTCTTTTGTAGCGCGCGGAGAAACTTATGATAAAGTAAAAGAAAACGGATTGACTTTGTTATCTCCCGAGCATTCCAATTCACAGAGCCATCCTGATGATATAGTTCAGAATATCAGTGAGATCAAAAATCCAGATCTGGTTTTGATTTGTGTAAAAGAATATGATCTTGAAAATGTCTGTCAACAATTACTGCCGGTTATTAATAAAGATACGGTCCTACTTCCGATGATGAACGGAGCGGATATCTATGACAGAATCCGTACAATAATTCCTGATCATACCATTCTTCCAACCTGTATCTACGTGGCTTCCCATATCAAAGAAAAAGGAGTAGTGGAACATAAAGGAAAAGCCGGAAAAATGATTGTGGGAAGAGATCCTGAACATTTTTCTGCACCTGTGGAATGGATTACAGAGCTATTGAGTGAAAGTAAAATCGATTTTGATTTTAAAGACGATTCATTATCAGATATCTGGACGAAATTTATTTTCATTGCCAGTTTCGGATTGGTAACAGCTAAGCACAATTCATCTATTGGAACTTTGTGCAAAGATGAGCAACAGAAGGAAGAAGCGATTGAAATTATGAAAGAAATCAAACAGATCGCAGATAAAAAAGGCATCTATCTTCAGGAAGATATCATTGATAAAACATTCGATAAAGCTTCTACATTTCCTTTTGAAACCCCAACTTCCTTACAGCTTGATATCCATTCAGGAAAAAAAAGTAACGAACTGGAATTATTTGCAGGTGCTGTATTGAAATATGGTTCTGAAACAGGTGTAGAAACTCCTTTCACTCAGAAAATCTATACTGAGATTAAGGCAAAATAAATTTTGGCTAAACCCCGAAAGAAAGGGAAATATAAGAAGGCGGGTTAAAACCCGCCTCTATTGAAAATTAAATATAAAAGATAGAAATTTTTAGTCGTTTTCCTGCTTTATATCGTTAATCAGACTACTCAATCGGGTACTTAGGCACTGTGCATGAACTTTTGCCGGTCCAATAATACTTCTTCAGTTTCCCTGTGATCAGGATCATCCACACAGCAGTCTACAGGGCACACGGCCTTGCATTGGGGCTCTTCATGAAAGCCTTTACATTCCGTACATTTTCCGGATACAATATAATACACTTCATCTGAGACAGCCGGATGATAAGCATCGGCATCATCTTCCGTACCATCAGGAAATATTGTTGGTCCTGAAAGTTTTGTTTTGTCTTTCCAGCGCCAGTCGATAGCACCTTCGTAAATGGCTGAGTTGGGGCATTCAGGTTCGCAGGCTCCACAGTTGATACAGGCATCTGTTATTTTTATAGCCATATTGTTTGAATTTAAAGGGTTTAAAAAAGGGATTTCTTCAACGGTAAACGATTGGGAAATCCCTGCTAAACTTAATTACAGCAGTTCAACACTGTTCCTTGAAAATAAGCAGCATAAAGTGTGCTATTTTTTATTTTAAATCATTAATCTGCAGCAATTTCTACCGACAGACCATCCATTTGGGCTGTAAGATGAATCTGACAGGCTAATCTGCTGGTAGCTTTGGAAGTAAAAAGTTCTGATAATAAAGCCTCTTCAATATCATTTTTTTCCGGAAGATGAATCGTTTCACTCAGAATAAAGCAGTGACAGGTGGCACACATAGCCATTCCTCCGCACATGGCTTCCATAGGCAATTCGTAGGCCTTGCAGATATCTTTAAGGGTAAGCCCCATTTCTAACGGACATAGTAAAGTGTGTGCAGTACCGCTTTGGTCTATAACAGTAATGGTAATTTCATTCTCCATAATCCTCAGTCAATAATGGTGATTTTTTTAGAAGTTGCAATGCTGATAAGCTTATCAAACTTACCGGAATACAGATCTGAAATTTGAGTGGACTGATCAGCATTAAATAATGATGACCTCACAATCGGAACGCTGAATGGCAGTGGCCAGGCGCGTAATGATTTGGCTATAGAATCCATAGCATTGATGCCCTGCATGGCCTGCAGACCATCTGCCCAGCATACCAGTCCTACAGTTTTATCAGTGAGATAAGGCTCGTACCTGTTGGCGGTTACTTCAAGCCAGTCCAGGCAGTTTTTCATCACTCCCGGAATACTTCCATGATAAAGAGGAGCCAGCCAGATATGCAGATCAGCATCAGTGAACATTTGGGTCATTCGTTCTACCGCAAGAGGTGTTTTTGTAAGGGTAACATCGAATAAAGGAATGCCCGAATCAGCAAGTGTAAAAATATCAGTCTGAATTCCCAGCATTTTCATACGTTCCGAAAAATAGTCCGAAATCAGTCCCGAAGTAGATAAAGTTCTTCTTTCCAGTGACCCGTTAAATATAATTGCTTTCATTATTTATTGTTTAAAAATTACTTTGGGTAATCCTATTTCACCATACATCAGTGTTTTGACCAGAGGTTTCAGTAATCCAGCCGCCAATAAATACAATGAAGGATCATGATGAGTACTTGCCCGGACAACCACTTTCTGATTTTTATACTGTTTCAGGTCAGCGTAGATGAGACGGCGTTTCCAGAGATCAAGGAGTACCGTTTCTGCATTGTTTAAATCTGCATAAGACGCATAAGGAGACAATTTTTCCATAATCAGCATATAGGCCCAGGGTGGAATGATCGCATCCGTAGAACAGATGATTGCTACTGCTTTTTCATTGTATACAGAAAAATCCACTGTAGCAATTGATTCCTTAAATTCTTTCTCCTTCACAATCATTCCCATGAAAAGATGATCTCTGATATCCAGTTCTACAATTTCCGTAGTCGGTTTGTAGTCTGAAAGGTCAAGGGCAATAATGCCTGAAGCCTTTGCTTTATTGATAAAATTTTCCTCAGTCATAGTTTACTTACTTTCAGTGTTACTTATCTTACTTTTGACAAAGCTTCTTCATATTTTCTTTCAACTGCCGACCAATCCAGTACAGACCAGAAAGCATCCAGATAATCTGCACGTTTGTTCTGATAATTCAGATAATAAGCATGTTCCCAGACATCTATTCCAATAATCGGGAAACCTCTGTTCATCGAGAGAATATCCATCATCGGATTGTCCTGGTTAGGGGTAGAGCTGATGGCCAGCGATCCGTTGAATTTTACAAATAACCACACCCATCCGGAACCAAACTGTGACAAACCTGTCTTCTTCATTTCTGCTTTGAGATTGTCAAGGCTTCCGAAAGTAGCTGTGATGTCATCATGAAGCATACCTTCAGGAATGAGCTTAGGTTGAGATGAAAGAGTTTCCCAGAATAAAGAGTGGTTATAATGACCTCCGCCATTGTTTCTTATAGCCGGACTGTATTCACTTATCCTCTGCAGTAACGAATCAAGGTCGGGATTAACTTCATTGGTTTGTGCCAATGCAGCATTCAGATTGTCTACATAAGCCTGATGATGTTTCTGATGATGAATGGTCATTGTTTCTGTATCTATAAAAGGAACCAGAGCATCGTAAGCATAAGGTAATTGTGGTAATGTAAATGGATTCATCGTATATTTTTTTGATTACTATGACACAAAGGTAGAAATATATTTTAATAAAACAACTTTTAGGTTGTTTTATTGCTTTCGTGCTTGGAATAAATAAACCATTGTAAATCTTTGTTTTAACCTTTGTTTTTTTGAGGTTATAGAAAATGACTATATTTGTTGTTGAAAAATAAAACAACCAAAATATTGTCAAATGAAGAAGCCGGCTGTGGATCGTATTCTGATGTTTTTAAAGATGAGAGGTGAGGCTACATCACTTCTTATAGCTGAAGAATTGTCCATCACCAAAGAAGGGGCAAGGAAGCATTTACTGAATCTTGCTCAGGAAGGATTGATCTGGTCTTCGGTGAAGAGCGAAGGAGTTGGCCGTCCGTCTACATACTATACGCTTACTGAAAAAGGATTGGCCCAATTTCCTGATACCCACGCCGATGTTACAGTTCAGATTTTGAAATCAGTAAAAAATCTTTTGGGTGAAAATGCATTGGATTTATTAATCAGTGACAGGGAAAAAAATACCCATGAACGGTATGAAAAAGTACTTTCAAAGGCAAAATCACTGGAACAGCGTCTCGAATCTCTTTCAAAAGTCCGTAGTGAAGAAGGCTATATGGCAGAATGGAAAAAAGAAGGTGAAGACTATTTTCTGATTGAAAACCACTGCCCGATATGTGCAGCCGCAAAAGAATGCCAGGGTTTCTGCCGTGCAGAACTGTCCAATTTCCAATCGCTGATAGGAAAGGAGTACACAGTGGAAAGAATAGACCATATTATTTCCGGAGGGCAGCGCTGTGTTTATAAAATCAGTCAATAATTCATGATTTCATAACCTAAATTATTATTCAAAAGATGGCTTTAAAAGCAGTAATATTTGACATGGACGGTGTATTGATCGACTCAGAAAAATTCTGGACTCAGGCAGAACTGGATGTATTTTCATCCTATGGCGTTAAGGTTACGGATGATCTTGCGGCACAAACCAAATATATGACCACCCAGGAAGTTACGGAATTCTGGTATGAAAGATTCCCTTGGGAAAATTTTGATTCATCCGATCTGGAAAATAAAGTGGTTACAAGAGTAATCGAAATGATTCAAGACCAGGACTGTACAATGTCTGGTGTGCAGGGGTTTATTACAAATCTTAAGAATAAAGAATATAAAATAGGGTTGGCTACCAATGCTCCTTTGCGGGTAGCCCATGTGGTTCTTGAAAAATTGCAGGTTCGTGATCTGTTTGATACCGTTCACTCATCAGAATTTGAAACTCAGGGAAAACCTCATCCGGCCGTATATCTTAGTTCTGCAAAAAATCTTGGAGTTTCCCCGGAACACTGCATTGCAATTGAAGACAGCCCATCGGGATTAAAAGCTGCAAAAGAAGCCGGAATGCAGACTGTAATTTTCACCAATGATGATGAAAGCATTGATTCTGATCTTGCTGACTTTAAAATATTGAACTTTGAAAATGCTTTACTGACGGTGTTTGGAGAATAGTGAATCCGTTTCGCTGTGAATTTTAATACTTTATGATTAACACAACCCCCGAATCCCGAACCCCGCTCTCAATACCTCGTCAAAACCTCCATCAACAACAGAATAGAGACCAGTTTCTTGGAAGACTGATATTCCGGATTCAGTTGCTCACGGATTTCTCCTAAAGCTTTGCTTAATTTATTACTCACCGTCTTGTTGCTTATTCCCAGGGCTTCTGCTGTTTCGTTCACAGACATATTTTTCCTGATTCTCATATCGTAGACCTGCTGCTCCGTTGAGGGAAGCCGGGAAACTACTTCATCAATCATGGTTAACAAAGTACTGATCTCATTTTCTTCAAGGATTTCAAAATAATCGGAATCTGCTATTTCAATTTCATTCGGAATATCAAACTCGTCAATACTCAAAGTAGGAGGTGCTTTCTTGTAGCTGTTATAAAAATCAATAATCCGGTAATGAAGATGACGGAGAAGGTAGCCTTTGGCACTTTCTGTATCATCGGTTTGTATGGCATCCGTATTCTCAAGAATCCTGATCCATAGGTTCTGGAGGATTTCTTCAGAGGCTTCCTTATCCCGTGTCCGTATAAAAACAAAGCGATACAGACTATCCCAATACCGGTCATACAGCAGCATAAATGCAGGACGGTCGCCTGATTTTATTTTCTTTAATAATATATAGTCTGTTGGGCTCATATTGTGATACAAAATTACCTAAAGGAAAATTAACTTTTTGTGAACTTTGGGTATGATAAGATTAAATATTTCTGAAAAGCAGGGGTCAAATGGGATGTTAATGTTGAGTAAATGTGAAATATGATGAAAATTATTAACAATTTGGTTGTAATGTGAATATAACGTTAAGAATACCGCGGGGAAGTTTTTCATTTTCACTGTCTTATAGATAGAAGTATCTGTGAATACATGAAAGACCTTATGAAAAAACGTTTAACATCTAAAAATATTGAAGCCTTTGTTTTCAGACTTTGGGAACGGGAAGTTACGGAAGACTCAATTTCTGAAAAAGAAAATGAACTTTTAAAACAATGGAAGAATCTTGCAGAAAAAGATCTGGATATTCTTCATCTTAAAGAATCGGGAGAGAGGATATTATCCGGACTGGAACATTACTTTTCTCAGCCAGCCCATATTCCTATCCAATCGGCAAAAAGCTTTAGAACACATCTATATAAAATAGCTGCAGTTATTATTCTGCTTTTATCATTGGGAGGAATTTTTACCTACACTATGTTCATTAAGCCGGATGTTTATCTTGCAAAATCCGTAAACCGTATTGTTCATCTTGAAGATGGATCTACAGTTACTCTTTTGCCAGGGGCAGAACTGACGGTAGAAAAATCTTTTCCTTCGTCTACAAGAGTTGTGGATTTGAAAGGAGATGCAATATTCTCTGTGGCAAAATCTAAAATACACCCTTTCATTGTCCGTGCGGATGGTTTCAGTACCAAAGTATTGGGGACGGTATTTAAAATTTCACAGTCAGGGAAGAAAAAAGCGGTTGATCTTTATGAAGGGAAGGTGGCTGTTTCTTCACCGGGTGTTCCTGTTTCTTTCCTCAAGCCGAATCAGAAGTGGACGAATTTCGGAATTGCGCATACTACAGCAATTATTTCATTGAAACCTAGGAAAAACTCAGTTAACAAAGCTTCCGCAATATTGTCTTTGAGCTTTAACGATGTTCCTCTGAAAGAAGTAGTAGCAGTACTGGAAAGCAATTATCATACAAAGGTTCAGTATCCTAAGGAAGCTGAAGATAAGAAGATTACTGCTGATTTCACTGGCGGCACTGTTGGTGAGAATATTGAATCACTGGCCTTCATCCTGGGATTGGAAGTACAGAAAAAAGAAAACACCTATATCCTTAAGAAATAAATCATTATTCAAAAAAAATTAAATAATCATAATCAAGAGAACACTATTAAGTATGAAAAGTTTGAAATGTGGGATTACCATAGCAGCCTTATTTTTTACTGTAGCCGCAGAAGCTCAGGAGCTGGTTCAGAAAGTAACATTTTCTGTACCTGCCAACAGACCGTTAATTGAAGTTTTAGAAGAGTTTGCCGGAAAGACGGGGATGAGACTGGCTTATTCCAAGGTAGATATTAAAGAGCTGAAGGTAAGAGGAGTGAAATGCGAAAATACTTCTGTCAATAACTGTCTGAAGGATATTACCAACGGACTTCCTGTTGTGTACCGGCTGCATGGTGACCTTATTTCGATAAAATATGAAAGTTCTACTATTTCCGTACTGGGAAACGGAAAAATTTCCGGTAAAATTGTGGATGAAGTAGGAAATCCCATTACCGGAGCGGAAATTACTGTTGCTCAGAAAACTGTGATCACAGACAATAACGGCGATTTTACCATCGATCTTCCTTCGGGAACTTATAATCTGACCATAAAAGCTCCTAAATATAATACGCTGAGAGTAGAAAAAATATCCGTTACGAACAAAGAAACGAATGCTGTTTCATTTGCTTTAAACAAGGCTTCTGATAAAATTACAGATATCAAAGAAGTTGTAATTACGGCAGCCCGTAAAGCAGATACTCAGGCAGGACTTCTTGCCCAGCAGAAGAAGGCAGCCCAGATGAGTGATGGTATTTCCGCAGAGCAGATTTCCAAAACACCGGACAGCGATGTGGGAGGAACTTTGAAAAGGGTAACGGGAATCACTACCATTGACAATAAATATGTAGTGGTAAGATCCATGGGAGAGCGTTGGAACACCGCCGCCATGGACGGGATCAACCTGCCAAGTACAGAAGCCTATAATCAGAACTTTTCATTTGATATCATTCCTACCGCCATGGTAGAAAGTGTAGTGGTCAGCAAATCTGCAACACCCGATATGAATGCCAGTTTTGCAGGAGGTTATGTAGAAGTAAGAACCAAGGATATTCCCAACGAAAATTTTACAACCGTAACATTGGGAACTTCTTATAATGACCAGTCAGCATTCAAAGAGTTTCTGACCCGTCAACGAGGAAAGTATGACTATTTCGGGTATGATGACGGAACAAGGGATTTTCCCAAAGGACTTGAGCCGATGAACTGGACAGATCCAAGATTTTTTGAACAATCAAGACAGTTTACCCATGATAATTTCAGTACTTATAAAACCAGAGGGGATATGGGATCTAATATCCAGCTGGCATTAGGAAGAACTTACGCCCTTAAAAACAATAATAAGTGGGGCTTTGCCGGAGCATTTGTCATCAGAAATGAGCAAAATAAACTGGAGATCGACCATACGGGAAGAGGAAACTGGCTGGATACCACAGGGCCTTATGTTGCCGACTGGGAAACAAAAGGAGTAGCTCCAATACCATTTTATAATTTTAAAAACCAGGGAGCTTCCTATAATTATAACTCTACGTTGGCGGGGATGCTCAATTTTGGACTACAGCTAGGGAAGAACAGAATTTCCTTCCGTAATTCGTACACCCATATTTTTGATAATACATTAACAAGAGTTACCGGCTGGAATGAATATACAACTGGAAGTTCAATGGCTTCCAATGCAGAATTGGCCTATAATTATTTTTATAACGGAATCATCCCCAATAATGATCCTGCTCAGATCAAAAATTTAGACAGACCTTATACTGATAATACCAATTATCCCATTTTTCAGACCCTTTTGCAGAATAAACTGGAAGGAAACCATAAAATAGGCAATACAGAAGTCAGCTGGTTTGCAGCCAGAACCGGGATAACCTCTGATACAAAAGATTATACACAGTATCTTACTCTCTATGATTTTATTGGAAGTGAAATTCTTACGTACCACAAGATTTATAATACCGGAGGAAATTTTTACAGAGGATACATCGCCAATAAAGAAACCGATTACAATTACGGAGCTTCAGTGAAGTGGGATCAGGATTTCGGAAGTTTTAAAAATACGTTGAAAACAGGATACGCAGGAACATTAAAGAATAATACCAACCAGCAGCAGAAATTCTTCTTAAGGGTAGACGAAAACCGTGATGTTCCGAATAGTGAAAAAAATTACCTGACAATGTATGGTACGCTTGCGGACTGGTTCAATGGATCTCACTATATTCCGGGAGGTATTGGGTGGGAAACCAAGGCATTGTATAAAAATGATAAATATGAAGGAGAAGTAAAACAGCATGCTCTTTATGTAATGTTTGATAACCGTTGGAAAAATAAATTAAGGTTGGTATGGGGAGTTCGTGCAGAATATTTTAAGTATGATCTTATTTCCCAGCAATTGGATCCAAGTGATACAAAGAACGTTGAAAGGGCGGCCATTGAAGATAAACCGTGGCAATGGATGCCTTCTGTAAATTTTACTTACAGCCCTACGAATAAAATCAATTTCAGGCTTGCCTATAATAAATCTGTAATTCGTCCGCAGTTTAATGAAAGAACAGGACTTCCTTATTTTGACCCTGTTGCCAACGGTTTGATTTATAATACAGAAATGACCTCTTCTGTCATTAATAATTATGATTTCAAATTCGAATGGTTTCCCGGCCTTGGAGAAATATTTTCGGCAGGACTTTACTATAAAAATATAGACAGACCCATAGAACGCGAAGGGCATATTTCAAGTGAAGGGAATCTATATCTCTATAACGGTAATTCAAAAAATGCAAAGCTTGCAGGAGTTGAGGCAGAGGTTAGAAAGAATTTAGGATTTATTGCTGGAGGAACTTTTCTGGAAAAACTTTTCATAAGCGGAAACTTTACCTATAATCATACTAAAGTAATTGCCTTTAAGGATATCTATAAAACGGGTGACAATGATGAAACCTATGAAGTAAAACGTCCTCTGTTCGGGCAGACTCCTTATGCCTATAATCTTGGATTGACCTATGATGGCGACCGTTTGGGACTGAGCTTTTTATACAATGCAAAAGGCGACCAGTACATTACCGTCGGGTATGCGTACAAAGGGGAAGAAATACAACGCCCTTACGCCGTAGCAGATGCACAGATCTCCTATAAATTTCTCCGGAATAAAAACCTTGAATTAAAATTCAATGCAAGAAACTTATTCAACAGGGTGAAGGAATATTATAATAATTACAATTCCTACGCAATACCGCTGGGATTGGGTAGTGCAATCGGAACGGAACGCGAAGCCTGGGGACTTTTGCCTGGTGCAACAGACAGGTATGATAAGAATATTGATAAAATTATGTTTCGGGCTTACAGCGGAAGAATGTTCAGCCTCAGTGTGAACTATATGTTTTAGACAGAGAATATGCCCAGTACAACAATAGAAAGATATCTTAATTATAGAAACGTACAGGTTTCGGGAACCTGATCAAAACTGAAAGATACTGATGATGCGCACAGCAGTACAGTTCTGAAAAAACCGGACGTTAACAGCTTTTCCCAGGCATTAACGGACCTTATGGGAACTCCCGCAATGCAGCTCCTCCTGCAGCGATGGGATGAACACCAAAAAACAAATCGAAGGAATAGAGAGGAAGATATTCCTGAATAAAAAACTGATCTGGTATAAAAATAACACAACCGGATTTATTAAAAATTATAACAATGAAAAGACTAACTCTAATTGCAGTGGCAGCATTATCTCTTACAGCTTGTCAAAACGATCAACTGGCAGATTCATCTTCTCCATTCGAAATGAAATCTACTTCTGCTGAGTACCTTACAGCTTCTGCTCTTCCGGTAACTACCGTAAGTGGTGCTATTACTTCAAATACTACATGGAGTGGAGTAGTTGAATTAGATGGAATTGTAACGGTAAAAAATGGTGCTACATTAACAATTCAGCCTGGAACATTCATTAAAGCCAAACCAAGCACAAACAATACAGCTACAGGAGTTTTGGTAATTTCTAAAACAGGAAAAATCAACGCAGCGGGTACAGAAGCTCAGCCGATCATTTTCACCAGCTACAAATTGTTAGACGGAAACGAAGATACAACAGCGGCTCCTGGAGACTTCGGTGGTGTTGTTATATTAGGAGATGCGCCTACAAACACTCCTTTCACAAAAACAATTGAAGGATTATCCGGTTCTGATTTCTATTACGGAGGTACCAATGCTTCTCATAACGGGGGAACATTGAAATATGTACGTATCGAGTTTGCGGGATACGATCTTTTAGCTCCGAATTCAGGTAATGAAATCAACGGTCTTACGTTAGGAGGAGTAGGAAACGGAACTACTTTGGATCATATTCAGGTTTCTTTCGGAAAAGATGACTCTTTTGAATTCTTCGGAGGTACTGTAAACGCTTCAAACCTTGTTTCTTTTGCTGCAGATGATGATAACTTCGACTTCGATAACGGATATACAGGAACAATTACTTGCGCATTAGCTTTGGCAGATTACAACTCTACACACAGTCTTAGCGGAGCAAGCCCTGATTCTAACGGTATCGAGCTTGATAACAACGCAGAAGGTTCTTCTACAACATTGTTGACTCATCCGGTGATCAACAACCTTACGATTGTTGGTTCTAAAAACTCTACTAAAGGTGCTTTGTATGAAAACGGTATCCATATCAGAAGACACGGAAGATTAACATTAAATAACGCTGTAGTTACAGGATATCCTGTAGGAATCAAAGTGGAAGGAACAGGTTCTGAACTTTCTTCGGCTTCAGCATACAGCACAATTCAGGTTCATGGATTTACGACTTCAGTTACGGGTACAGGTACAGCAGGAATCCCTGCAGCTAACCTGGCGACTGGTACTCCTGCATCTCTTTGGGGTATGAGCCAGCCTTTCTTCAACGAAGGTGGTTGGAATGTATCTCCAAGAAACTGTGGAAACTTCCAGGGACTTTGGACAAAATACAATTTCTCTATTGTAGAATAATAAAAAACTTTAAAAAGCAGGGAACAGCTTATGCTGATTCCTTGCTTTTACTTCAAAATTTTAATCATCAGTATTATGAAAAAAATAATTTTATCATCTGTTCTGTTTTTATCTCACCTGGCTGCAGCACAGTCTCTGGTATGGGGAAATTCTTTTGATACTCCTGCCGATCTGCAGGGATGGACCTTTCATGACCTTAACAGCAATGGCAATGGATGGATACAAGGAGAGAACATCTATCACAACGGAACTGCTTTAGCCTATGGAACTGCCGGCGTTTTACGCCATTCTATAAGTTTGGTCCCAAGTGGAAGTGCTACTGGATTTGCTACCGAAAATGACTGGATTATTTCTCCTCAGATTGATCTTACCAATACTGCAGGAACCGTTACGCTGGCCGCCTATATCGGGAGACAGAGATCTACTCATACGATTGTTGCCAGAGAGCTTTTTATCTATGTAAGCATACCGCAGAAAGAAGTTCCTACGTTGTCGGACTTTCAGGCGATGACAGTAGATGCAGAGGGAAATGATGTTCAGAGTATGTATAAAATACAGGTAGGTGATTCAGCCAATCCTTTTCCGGCTGATCTAACCCAGTTTGTAGAATCCCTTGTTGATCTTTCTGCTTTTGCCGGGAAAAAGATCTATATCGGAATGTGGTCAAACAGAAAAACAAGTGGAAATAATGTCCAGAACATTAATATTGATGAAATAGGAATTTACGCTACTTCATTTTTGGGAACTAAGGATGTAAAAAACAACAAAATTATAACACAAATAGCAGAAAATCCGGTAAGAGAATCTTTACAGCTGCAGCTTAACCCGGCATTGAAAGAAAACATGACGTCAGTTTCTATTTACAATGCAGCAGGACAAAAAGTATTAAACTCTCAGTATTCTAAAGGTATTAATATAGCTGGTCTTATATCCGGATCTTATATTGCAGAAATTACAGATGGAAAGACTACGGAAAGGCTGAAGTTTATTAAAAAATAATCATTCTATCCCCTTAGAATCTGATTTTAGAAACACCATGAAATTTTAATATAAAAGAATGGATACTCTTTGAAAGGCTATCCAGATATATCCAACTAGTTTTTTTATAATTATATATTGCCCGGCTCATGGGCCGGGCAATATTTTTAAGTTTTTACAAGAAATAATTGAAGAAAGATGAATAAAATCTTCGCATTACTACTGTTTTTTACTGTACTTTTCTCATGTACAGACAACAATACGATGGAGCTGTATGATACTGTACAGAAACCCGGAGAAGTTAATATCAAAGGATTTTCCAAACCTGATGTCATTCAGTTGAGGTTTAACGGACAACCTGTATCTATTGATGGAAAAACGTCTTACACCAATAAAATAGAAACCCAGCTTCAGTTTGTTCTGGATCAGGGAGAAATCAATAAATTGTCTGTCTACAATAATGAAACAGGCGCTGAAATTGCAAAATACAATATTACATATGACAATATAAATGATTATAAAAACCTGTATTTCTTTAATCTCCCCGGAATTTATCTGCAGACCTATGCGGTAAAACCCCAGGTGAATCTCGGGAAGGTAGGTTTTGAATTTATTTTTCCCAATCTTGGCGAATTTTCCGGAACGCCACTGAAAGATGTGAAAGGTGTTCTGAAAAGAGAAAATGGAGTAGTGCTTGCTGAGTTCGATACCATTGGAAAAGATAATTTTACGACAGTGAAAATCTATAGTTTCTTCAGCTCAACAGCTCCTGTATATCTCGAATTATACAAGCCGGGAACTACAGAGCCTTATGCAGGATCTAAGATGATTCAGGTGAAACTAAAACAGCACACAGGAGCTAATATGATTGTCCTTCAGGAAAAAATGGAAAACGGAGAATGGGTGGTAAAAGGAGATATTGATGTATCAGAATATCTGTAATTACGTATGAAAATCTTTTTAAAACTTCAGTGTATTGCTATCGCAGTCTTTCTTATTTCGTGTACGAATAATAATGACGAAAATGCACCCGTCTTTCCGGAAGGAAGTACAGAAAGTGTAAATCTATGGGTTCAGGACAGCATGAAACGCTATTATTACTGGGCAGATGAGATGCCTGCAAAGCCGGATTATAAGCTTCCTGTAAAAGATTTTTTCAAAAGTCTGCTATCTTCCAAAGATCGGTTTTCTTTCATGGTAAATACTGAAGATTCTTCTTCGTATCCACGCTCCATAAGGAATATGTACGGTTTTGATTATACCATTGTTCAGCTGGCTAATAATGAAGTGGTTACTGTAGTGAAGCTGGTGCTTCAAAATTCTCCAGCTTTCAATGCAGGGCTGGAAAGAGGAATGATCATTACCAAAGTGAATGGAAAAGCAATGACCGCTGCTAATGCCGAAGCAATGGCTTCATCTATTAAAGATCAGACCGTTGTAGAACTTACCGTTGGAAAGTGGCAAAACGGTGGCGTTACAGATGAAAAAAATATTACCGTTTACTATGGTTTCTCTTTTGAACAGCCAGTTTTAAGCAAAATCTTTGAAAAAAACGGTAAAAAAGTGGGCTATCTGTACATCTATGATTTTCCTGACGGAATGACACAGACCTTGTACCAAAAGTTCGGGGAATTCAAAATGGCCGGAGTACAGGAACTGATTCTCGATCTTCGTTATAATTATGGAGGTTCGGTGTCTTCAGCTGCGACACTGTGTTCATTGATTCCTTCAGGATTATCATCCGGTTCACCATTCATTATTTTTAAAGGAAATAAAAATGGAGGTGAAGTAAAAAGAACTTTTGCCCAGCAAATTGCCTATGATCCCAAAGCGCTGGACTTTACAACGTTGCGTACTAATGCATTGGGATTACAGAAAGTATTTATTCTCACATCGAACAGTACAGCTTCTGCCGCTGAAATTGTGGTGAACAATCTGAAACCGTATATGCAGGTGATTCAAATGGGAGATACCACACTGGGGAAAGATATGGCAGGATTTGTAGTGGAAGATAAACGTAAACCCAGAAAAATTTCGTGGCAGATTCATCCGGTTATTTATAAAGTATTTAATGCCAGCGGAGCCGGAGAATACAGCAGTGGAATTTCACCGCAGATCATTGTTAATGAATATGCAGAGTTTCCCTTATTACCTTTGGGGGATCCTAATGAAACCCTTATTTATTCTGCTCTTAACGGAGGTTATTTCAAATCGGCAGGGTACGAAAAGAATGGAAAAGTTAAGATTGTATATCAGAGTGATGTGCCCCCGGTGATGATGGAAAAATAATTTGAATGAAAAAGACAAAGAAAGAAAATGAATGTCAATATTTTAAACCATTAAGAAGCTTGAAGAAATAAAGTACAGTTAAGACCAATCATTCTGATTTTAAGTTAATGCGAAGCTTATCTTCATCATCTTAGCACCTTAATACCGTCTTAATGGTTCAAGAAAAAAAATTAAAAGATTTATTTAATAGTAAAAATAATATATCGAATAGTAAAAGGATAAAACCTTTTTGTCCTTTTACTTATTCAGAAACACCATAAAATCATAAAATCATGCAGGGAATAGAACCAAAACTTCACATGAACCTGACCAGCCGTATTGAATATTACCGTCTGCTGATAGAAGCTGCGGAAGATCCTGAAAGCCACCCTTCGGAGGTGATGACCCAGATTTCAGAACTGGGGCATCTGTACGAGGAATATCTGCTTAATAAAAAAAATCTGGAAAACAGCATCAAAAATTACCGCGCCTATCATAACGATCTGAGGAAAAAACTTACATCAAGGCTGCGCGAGCTCAGAAGGAAGGCAAGACAGAAATAAGACCGGAATGTAGTTTATCAGTTGATTTTACAGTGAAATTCATACCTTTATAACATCAAGAAGAACGATGAAGGACTTATGAATTTTACTCAGGCAGAACTTTCCGGTTATTTACAGATGTTTTGGCAGTTTTCATGGCCGGAATGGATTATATTCAGCCTGATCGCTAATATTTGTCTATATCTGTTTTCTATAGGTTTATATATTTTTATCGAAAAAACTTGCCGAAAAAGTCAGTTGCAGGAAAAAAATCATCCTGTTACCAGATCCGACTTTTATCTCAGCTTTCTTACCATAGTATGTAACAGCTTTGTTATGCTTTTGGGAGCTTTCTTATGGAAAAACGGATGGATACTGCTTGGACAGACACAATCCGTACTTGGAATAATAACCGAAGTCGCTGTTTTACTGCTTTTAATGGATCTTCTGATGTATTTCTTCCATTTTACAGCGCATTTACCTTTCCTCTATAAAGTGCTGCACCGAAAGCACCACGAGCATATCAGTACCAATTTTTTAAGCCTTTTTGTTCTGCATCCTTTGGAAACCATAGGATTTGGACTGATGCTGCTGGTTTTACTCGTAGGATATAACTTTTCTATAGTTTCTATTTCCATTTATCTTTTGCTGAACCTTATCTGGGGAACCATAGGGCACCTGAACAGGGAATTTTTTCCGGCTTCTTTTGACCGCTTTTTTGTGGGTACAACCAGGTTTCATAATCAGCATCATTTGGATGAAAGTAAAAATTTCGGTTTCTATACATCTATCTGGGACAGAATATTTGGAACCTATAAGTAAGAGCAGGGTATTACAGTTTTATTTCATTCAAAACTTTACCCAGCAGATAATTAAAATTTTCCAGTTCTTTAGAACTAAGGATAGAAGCTGTCTGCCGTGTAATATTCTTACGGAATGTCTCTGAATTTTCTATGATAAATCTTCCCTTATCCGTTACTGAAAGATTGAATTTTCGATGATCTGTTTTCTCCTGCTTTCTGATAATAAAATCATGGCTGATCAAAAATTTCAACTGTTTTGAAATGGCTGCCTGGCTGATATTAAATGCAGTAGATATTTCTCCTCCCGTGGCTGTTCCTTTTCTTAAAATAAATTCAATGATATTATAATGAGCTGCAGTGACTCCGTTAATATCGCCCCGGTTCATGTGTGCCAGAATGAGACATTGGAAATCCGTAAATGTGTTAAAAAATTCTTTTTCAATAGGTTTCATGATAAATATACTTAACTTAGTTAATTATTAACAAAGTTAAGCATTTTAAATATGGAAAATATAGAAATTACCAATGCCCGGCAAAATAATCTCAAAAATATTTCCATAAAAATTCCAAAGTACAGGATCGTGGTTTTTACGGGAGTATCAGGATCCGGAAAATCATCTTTGGTTTTTGAAACCATAGGAGCCGAGGCACAGAGACAGATTAATGAGACGCAGAACAGTTTTATCCGAAACCGTCTGCAGCATTATGGAGTTCCGGATGTAGATAAAATTGAAAACCTTAATGTTCCTATCATCATCAATCAAAAACGGCTGGGCGGAAATGCAAGATCTACGGTGGGAACGGCTGCGGATGTGTCTGCTTCCCTGAGACTGCTGTTTTCGAGGATGGGAGAGCCGTTTGTAGGATATTCTAACGTTTTTTCATTTAATCATCCTCAAGGAATGTGTCCGGAGTGTGAAGGATTAGGATTTGTGCAAACTTTGAACGTGAATACCTTGATTGACCGTGACAAATCTTTGCATGAAGGAGCTGTCCGTTTCCCAACTTTTCAGCCTGGAGGATGGCGCTTAACAAGATATACTTTGTCAGGGTATTTCGATAATGATAAGAAGCTGAAAGATTTCTCCGATAAAGAATGGGAAACCCTGTTGTATGCACCGGAGCACAAGCCTAGACATCCTCATAAAGAATGGGGGAAAACGGTAAAATATGAAGGAATTGTTCCAAGAATCGAAAAAGCATTTCTGAAAAAAGATTCTAAAGAAAACATCACAAGAAAAGATGCTTTGAAGAATATTGTGATCACCAAGACCTGCCCATCATGCAACGGAAAACGGTTAAATGAAAAAATATTGTCCTGTAAGATCGAAGGTAAAAATATTGCTGATTGTATGGAATTTTCCGTGGATGAACTGCTTGAGTTTATTACTTCACTGGATTCAAAGCAATATGAAGTTGTCATCAAAGAGCTTTCCGCAAAACTGCAGAATATCATCACGATCGGACTACAGTATCTGACTCTTGACAGAAGTACCAACACGCTTTCCGGAGGAGAGTCTCAGCGTATCAAAATGGTAAGAAGCCTTGGAAACAGTCTGGTAGATCTTTTATATATATTTGATGAACCCAGTATTGGTCTTCATCCGAAAGATCTGCAGAATATCATCACCATCATCCAGCAGATAAGGGATAAAGGAAACTCTGTTTTAATCGTAGAGCATGATCCGGATCTGATAAAAATGGCAGACCATATTATTGATATAGGGCCAGGTTCAGGAAGAAATGGAGGAGAAGTGGTCTATGACGGGACATTTAAAAACTTAAAAAATTCGGCTGGTAAAACAGGTTCTTATTTCGCAAAGAAACCTTCCATCAACGAAAAATTCAGAAAGCCGGATGGTTACCTGAAAATTAAAAATGCGAATAGGTATAATCTTAAAAATGTGACCGTAAATATTCCGACCGGAGTAATGACCGTCGTAACAGGAGTCGCAGGATCCGGCAAAAGTACTCTGATTAACCGTATTCTGCCGGAACTTTATCCGGATGTGACCATTATCGATCAATCTTTGTTTGCTGCAAGTGCCCGTTCCAATTTGCTTACTTATCTGGGAATATCAGATATTGTACGTAAGCTTTTTGCGCAGTCTAATCATGTTTCTGATAAACTGTTCAGCAGAAATAGTGAAGGAGCCTGTAAAAACTGTAAAGGTTTAGGAATAGAAAAAATTGATCTTGCTTTTATGGATGATATCGAGCAGCCTTGTGAAGTTTGCGGAGGTTCAGGATTTGATCCCGATGTACTGAAATTTACATACCATGGAAAAACAATTGCTGAAGTGATGAACCTGACGGTTTCTGAAGCCACTGATTTTTTTAAGGATGAATTTGTGCTCAGAAATTTTGATCTGATGATACAGTTGGGACTGGATTATCTGACTGTAGGACAAAGGCTGGACAGCTTTTCCGGAGGCGAAAGACAACGCCTGAAACTGACAAGAGAACTGAAAAATACCAATCAGATCATTATTCTTGATGAACCCAGCACAGGGCTGCATCCAAGTGATACCCAAAAACTGCTTACATTTTTTAAAGGTCTTGTGGATCAGAATAATACGCTGATTGTTATCGAACACAATCTTGATATCATTTCACAGGCAGACTGGATTATTGATATGGGACCCGGCGCAGGGAAATTTGGTGGTGAAGTATTGTTTGAAGGAACTCCGGTGGATCTGTTAAAAAATAAAAGATCATTCACCGCAGAATTTTTAAGGAAACATGTGCAGTAAAAATGTAGTGATAGAAACGAAAGTAGAGTCACAAAGCTGCTATGAATAACCTTCTGCTTTATGAGCCGATTGAAAATCGACTCTTTCTTAGCTTCCTAAAAATAATACGTACTGCAAAATAACCTTTGCGTTGAAGAATTCTAAAGTCTTGTTAATTAAGAACAAAAGAAGAGCATTAAGAAGAGCAACCTGTCATTGCGAACCAAAGGTGAAGCAATCTCATACTTGTAACTCAACTTAATACTCTTAAAACCTTATTAGCCTTAATGGTTTAAAATGTATTTATTTTTTGGCTTTCACCGCAGATTTGATGGCTTTCTCAACCTCTCTCCAATCATAAAAATGAAATACTCTTCCGTTGCTCATTGCAACAAAAACTCCTTTCGGAAATTTTGGACCTAAGTTAACATTTGTCACTTCAGACCCATCACTTTCCAGCGTAGAAACAGGAATTTCTGCAATTCTTCCTTTGGACTGATCTTCTCTCAAATATACATTGAAAGTATCATTCTGCTGATTGGAAACCAGAATATAGCCTTTCCCTTCAGCAGAAGGATAGATGGAAATTCCTTCCACATCAGATTTGAAATCGCCTTTTCCGAAAACTGCCAGTTCCTCATTTCCTTTTTCAGGATCAGCATAATATTTGTGAACCCCGAACTGTTCATCAGAGTAATAAATATAACCCATTTCATCATCTACAGCAATGCTTTCAATCTCTTTCAGACCACTGTATTTTCCAAATTTGCGCACAACATTTCCGGTGACGGAGCCATTTTTTTCAGAAAGCTTATACTGCCATAGATAGCCGTCAGCAGGGCCTGATTTTCTTCCCACAATGACAAATATTTCATCTGTCTCAGGATTTTTATAGAGAGAAATTCCCATTGGGCCACGTTCTGATTCTCCGTCAAATACAGAGATTTCTCCCACTTCTTTCAGGTCGGGAAGCGAATATAATTTTACTTTGTTCGTTTCCCTTTCCGTTACGGCAGCAATGTCCGTTTTCTTTCCATTTAAAATAAAACCATATTCAAGATCAACGTTGTTGGGACGTTTTAATCCTAAAACCTTATTGATGATTTTTCCGTTAAGATCAAAGGCATACAATCCTCCATCAGTATCTTTATCTGTTCCGAGGATGATGCTTTTTGAGGCATCCTGAGGATTAATCCATATAGCAGGGTCATCTGTATCATGAACCACTGTCTCCGTGATAACAGTAGGTTTTAATTTTTCCGTAACTTCTTTCTGCCCTGTACAGTTGATCACAAAAGGAAGAACTGAAAGAGCCAGTATATATTGTATGTTTTTCATGCTTATTTAAAAATCAAATTTCACTCCCATCGTAAACCTCGGTCTGTAATATTCAGCCTGAGCGGTTCTGCTGGGGATTCCCTGATAGTATCTTAACGGCTGATTGGTCAGATTATTGGCTTCTGCAAAAACTCTGAGCTTGCTCGTAATCTTGTAGGAAGCGTTGGCATCAAGGAAAAACTGTTTATCATAATAACGGTCATCAAATGCCTTGCCACCGAGCTCATCAATATAATGAGAAGCATAATTCATGGAGATTCTGGCCGAAAAACGCTTGTTTTCCCACGATAAAGATCCGTTGAACATATGAGGGGCAGCTCCCGGAAATCCTACATCTGTTCTTTCAATCCCTTCTTCATTGGTAATTCCTTTTGCTTTGGATTTTGTATAAGTATAGTTGACATAAACACCCAGTCCTTTCCAGAAAGCTCCGGGAATAAAATCGAGCTGTCTTTGTAAGGCAACTTCAAAACCATAAATATCTACATTGTCTCCGTTACGCTGCTGCGTAAATTTCCAGTTGTTCTCTCCGGCTGGAATAGGGTTGGTCTGTCCTGCAAAATCATTAGCGAAATCATTGGCTGTATAATTTCTTTTCGAATAGGTATAAATAAAATTATTCAGGTTTTTATAAAAAAATCCTCCGGAAAGAATTCCGACAGACTTGAAATATTTTTCAGCCATGAAATCAAAATTATAAGCATAGGTTGCCTTTAGATGAGGATTTCCTGCTGCAACAATTTCATCTTCTGAAATAACATTCAGATAAGGAACCAATGAGTAGTAATTCGGACGGGCAAGAGCGGTAGTAAATGCTGCACGAAGGACAAGGTCCTGCATTGGAACATACTTAAAGGAAATATTCGGAAGTACGTTTGTGTACGTATTGGTATTATTGATTTTCCCTACCAGATCTTTTTCATTCATCACATAGTTTCCGGTGTAATCAATTTGTGTTGTTTCAAGACGAGCTCCCACGATCATGGATAGTTTGTCATTAAAATCCTGATCCCAACGGATATAGCCTGCATAAATCTGCTCTTTTGCATTGTAGTTGCTGGAAAGATACTTTTCAGGTTTCAGCTTACCATTAAACAACGCAGGATTAAATAAATCCAACCCTCCAAGGAAAGAAGGATCAACGAATGTTCCCGGAACATAATTTCCCGGCTGGAAGTTCTGACCGTCAAGATGTATTGTGGGTACAGATAAGAGACTTCCCATATTGTTGACAGGGGTAAAAGCATAGAAATCATTCTCTCTTTCCTTTTTCTTCAAACGCATACGGAAACCGGTACGAAGACGTCCTTTCTGACCATCAATCACAGAGAACGGAAAACGTACATTCACTTTTGCTCCCAGCTCTTTTTCCTGTGTAAAGCTATTGGCATCCGAAAGGTCACTCAGTTTATAGCTTCCCAGGTTATCCGCAGCAAGGAGATTGAACATCGGTTTTTCAGGATTGCTAAGGTTGGGAGAGAAGTTCATCTTGCTGTTTTCAAACTCAATATAACGCTGATGAGGCTTGTCTTCACTGGCTATGGCATAGTTGACGGACCAGTCAAGATCCACTTTAGATCCTAATAAATGTTCTCCTCTTAAAGCATAGTTCTGAACTCTTTGTTTTTCCAGACGGGTATTGTCGTTATCAGCATCGCCACCTTTATTCTGTCTTGTAATGCTTCCTTTCCAGTCTGTAATCTCAGTTTCATCAGCATTGTAGACTGGCTTTATTTTATATCCTAAGGCATACCGGGTTTCTTTATCATTTCTGAAGTTGTACATTGCAGAAGCATAGATCTTGTTTTTGGAGTTAAATTCGTAATCCATATTAAGATCAAAGCTGTGTCTGATACGGTGTTCATTATAATAGCGGACTCCCATTTTACTCACGTAAACCGTTTGGGCAAGATCATTGGCCTGGCTCCATACAGGTTCTATATTATCAGAACCGAAATTGTTGTTGTTATAGGAAAAACTGAATACAGCGCCTAATTTTTTATCCAGAAATCGGTTTCCATAGACAAATCCGGCGGTGTAATTTCCTTTTTCACGGATGGGATTGTAGCCTCCGGCAACGGTTGCAGATATTCTTTGTCCGTTCGGGGAGGCTCTGGTAATCAGATTGACAGAACCTCCGATGGCATCGGCATCCATATCCGGAGTTAAAGTCTTGTTAACTTCTATGGTGGAAATCATGTCAGACGGAATCAGGTCCATCTGTACGTTGCGGTTATCTCCCTCAGCAGACGGAATTCGGTCTCCATTCAGGGTAACTGAGTTAAGATTAGGTGCAAGCCCTCTGATGATAAGGTTTCTGGCTTCACCCTGGTCATTTTGAATCGTAATTCCCGGAACACGTTTCAAAGCATCCCCGATATTGGCATCTGGAAAACGTCCGATCTGATCTGAAGAAATCACATTGGTGATATTGGCGTTATTTTTTTGCTTGTTTAAAGCTCTTGCCTGATTTTTCAGCGTAGCTCCCGAAACTACAATAGCCGCAATTGATGTTTCTTTCTTGTCGAAAATAATATTCTGACGGGTGTTTTTTTCTGGTTCTACTGTCACATTGTACTCATGCACCCCATAACCGAGATAATCAATTTTCATGGTATAACTTCCCGGAGGAACATTCAGAAATACAAAATTTCCGTGCTCATCCGAGGTTGTATATATATTTCCCGGGCTTAGAGAGATCTTGGCTCCTGGCAGGGCAATTTTAGAATCGTCATTGATGTTTCCGGACAAAGAGCCGGTTTGTGCATAGAAAAAAATAGAAGCACAAAATAAAACAGATGTAAAAATTTTTCTCACTTTTCTTACTTTTAGATAAAAATCACAACAAAATTAAACGTCTGTTTGGTAAAAGAGTTGAAGAGAAAATTAAGGTTTTCTTAAGAATTGTTAATATAGAGAGTTTTGTAAGATAAAAGATAAAAGATAAAAGATGAAAGATGAAAGATGAAAGATGAAAGATGAAAGATCTTGTCGTTAAAATTCAATAGGGGTGGGCTTTAGCCCGCCTTACATATTGTAAATAATTCTAATGGCTTAGCCCAATCCTGGAATTTCCGTTTAGTGAGAAGTACTCAATAGATCCTGCACGATAATTTTAGACTTTTCGATTAATTCATTCGATCTGTAAAGCTGGCTGGTGAGAATGGAACTTTCAAAAAGAAGATAGATGTGTGCTGAAACCATATCATTTTGAATGTCCTCATTGAAGGATTCTCTCAACTTAATTTTATGATCACGGATGACTTTGTGAATTTCGTCCTTATCTGCAGGAATCTCCGACAAAATATTCAGAAAGCTGCATCCTCTGAAGTCTTCTCTTTCATTCATGTCAATCAGGAAATCAAAGGACTTCTGAAACTTTTCCTGCAGTGTTTCTACTTCTGAGGTGAATTTTTCCAGTTCAGACACCCAGTAATCATATCTTTTATTCAGAAATTCAATACAAAGATCATCTTTAGATTTAAAGTGCTGGTAAAAACTTGCTTTGGATACCTCAGCTTCATCGATGATTTGATTAATACCCGTATTGTTATAACCTTGCCTATGGAATAGAACCATTGCTGTATTTAATATTCTTTCGCGAGGTTTGGGCATGAAATAAAATTTTTACAAATGTAGAAAATAAACGGACCAGTATGTCTGAAAAAAGTATAATTTTAAATAAATCCCATAGTATAATAAAGCTGAATAGTGAAGAAAAGGACGGTGAAAAACCATACGATATAAGGATGGTAGCTGAAATTATTCTTCAGGATGTAGTGCAACGCTTTGAAAAGCTTGAAAATTCCGATAATTCCAACGATGATAAAAACCAGAAAGGCCACAAAAAACAAATAATCTCTTGTTCCATGCTTAGTTACCTTCGTCAAATGATCAAGATAAGCATTGGCATTCAAAGTTTGTCCCAGAAACATAGCTGAGCTGATAAATATAAAAAAAGGTGTAGATGTGTAGACCGTTGTATAAATAAAAGAAAATAATAACGTCCGGAAGGTAACTGTATTCACTTTCTCTTTTTTGTACCATAATATAGCAACAGAAAATATAACAGAAGTAATATTATTCATTAAAAATATAAACAGCGCTTTTTCTACCATGCTGAGTCCCTTGATCTTCGAAATAATATTGTGCTCACCACCATAATCCATTAAAATAACGGAAACGATTACCGATGTATAAACCGAAAGTTTGATAGGAGAGAGGTAGTCGTGAAAACGTTCAGTCTCTTCTTTTTCCATCTCGTGAACAGACAAATCATAGCAACGTCGCGGGTCCTGAAACAACTTGAAGATGGTTACCGGAACTAACAATATTTCAATAATGATTTGCAGGCATAGCTTTTCAAAGCTATCGATTAATTTTTCAAACATATATGTGTATTTGTATTAGGGAACGTTTGCAATTTAATTATTTTTTGCAATACATCTCAAAAGATAATAAAAAGTGGATGACTCAGGGTAAATCATCCACTTCATTAATTATTTTAAAAAGTTTTATTACTTCTTCGGAAGCCCTTTTTTCAGTGCAATATGGGCTCTTTCTACAGCTTTTCTTTCTTTCCAGTCCATATACCTCTTTTTGTATCGGGCTTTCATGAAATTGTCAAAATTACGCTGCACAGCAAGATTCCAAAGAGAATGTGCTTTTACAGCCCAGCTTTTATCCCATGCACGCAGTGAAATAGAGAAAGATCCATCCAGATATTTCATCCAGTGCCACCAACCTGTAGGCATGAATAATGTATCACCGTGTTCCAGGAAGCACTCAATTCCCTCTATACCATCCAGGGCAGGGAATTTTTCAAAATCAGGATTGGAAATATCATAATCTTCCAGTGCATAGGTAGCGTAAGGAAGTTTATACAGACGTGTTTTCCACTTGTATTCAAATAGAAGGACATGTTTTCTTCCATTGAAGTGAGTGTGGAAAATATGAGGCATGTCGATATCGTAATGAAGGAAAGTCACAGAACCTTTACCTCCGAAAAACATACTTGGATATTTATCTAAAAATCCCCCCATAAGATTCTTTGGCGGAACATAATCGTCCAGCAGTTTGGGAGCAAATTTTATAGGGTCAAAGAAGAAAATTCTCAGATCAGTAGGCTCTCTCTGAATAAGGTCCACATAATCGCGAAATGGCATTTTCGTAGTCGGAGTATTGATAGGAGCTGCAGGATCTGCTTTGGAACTGTCATAAAGGGGAACTTCAACGTCGCCTACTACTTCCTTCATGTAATCCATCGTCCACTTTTGATAGGCGGGCCACTTTCTTGCCATATTTCTGATTACCACTGGCTTACATGGCTTTAGATATTTTTCACGGAAATCTTCTTGTGAAATGTCATCTACAATATCAATTGGTTTAAGGATTATTCCCATTCGTTCAAATTATTAAGCTAAAGTATTAAATATTTGTGACAATAAAATGGAAAGAATTAAAATTATTTGGAATTAATATAAATAAATAATAAAACACCTGTTTTGGCTTCGCTTTTTTGGAGTTATTATACGATGCCTTTATCTCCTGTTCTTTTAAAATCTATAGTGTTTATAAGGTAAAAGATAGTTGTGAAATACAATAATTGTATGTATAATTGTCGTATTAAAAATGACCATGAAACGTTTTACTACCATTATTTTTTCACTCGTATTTGTAACCGCTTTTTCACAGAAATCAACCAAAATTTTTACTTCAGATATTGATAATTTTTGGATGGCTTATGACAGCATTCAAAAAACAAATGATTATTCCACAAAGCTTGATCTTATTAAAAGACTTTATACTGATAAAGCAACAAAAGGCTTAAAAGCTTTTATGAATGCCAGAGATTATAACGATAGTGTGTATGTAAAAGCTATAGAAAAATATCCTGAATTCTGGAATTCAGTAAGACCGAATACCTTAACGATAAAAACCAAAACCAAAGAGTTGGAAGCCGGTGTTGCCAGGCTGAAGCAATTGTATCCTGAACTTAAAGATGCTGAAATGTATTTTACAATCGGTGGACTTAACGCTGGAGGAACGGTGAGCGGAAATATGGTGTTGGTAGGTGCTGAGCTTGCCACCGGAATTGGGTCTACAGAGGTCTCGGAATTTAAAGATGAATGGCTGAAGGGTATGTTTGCCAATCAGTCGCTGGATAATATCGTTTCCCTGAATATTCACGAATATATTCATACCCAGCAAAACGGAAATCAAAACAGGGTCTTAAACCAGGCCATAAAGGAAGGATCATGTGATCTGATTGCTGAACTTGTGACGAATGAATCTGCGCAAAGAAAATATATTTCTTACGGAATGGCTCATGAAGCTGAAATTAAAGCCCGGTTTAAAAAAGAAATGTTTACCGGTAATCTTGCCAACTGGTTTTATAATGGAAGACAAAAAGGAGAGGAAGCAGACTTAGGATACTACGTAGGATATGTGATCAGTAAAATGTACTACCAGAATACAAAAGATAAAAAACAGGCCATCAAAGACATTATTGAACTGAACTATAGTGATAATAAAGCTGTTGACGATTTCGTGGACAAATCGATGTTTTTTAAAGAAAAAGTCGGTACGCTAGCCAAAGAATATCAAAATCAATTACCTTATGTAGTGAAAATAGAGCCAGCCAATGGTTCCGAAGACGTCAGTGCTGATACCAAAGAACTCCGGATTACTTTTTCACAGGAAATGGTTCCTGGAAAATATTCCTTCAATTTGTCCGATAAGGGAAAAGAATATAATCCAATGACCAAAATTGCAGGGATGGAAAACAATAATAAAACTTTGCTGGTATTGGTAGGTCTTAAACCTAATAAAGAGTATGAGTTTGTCCTTACCAATAAAGGCTTTATTTCTAAAGAAGGTCATCTTCTGAAAGATGAAAAACTTCTTATAAAGTTTAAAACCGGCAATCAATAGTTTCTTCGTATACGGATATTTAATAAGAAAGATATTAAAGTAAATTTCTTTTATCCTTGATGCTACTGTTGTTAATGTGTTAAAATTTTATTGATTTTCTGATTTTTTTGGATTTTTGATAAGATTCTGTTTATGGAAGGGAATTCCGCCTTTTTCAAAAAAAGGTTATATTCGGCTTCGTAAAAATAATGATATGCAAGTATATGAAGGGATTTCTGTGGGGTTGTATCTGTTATTAATGATAGGTATAGGCATATATTCTTATAGAAAATCAACAAGTAATTCAGAAGAATTTTTAATTGGCGGCCGAAAAATGGGAGCTGCTGTAACAGCATTGTCTGCAGGAGCAGCTGATATGAGCGGATGGCTTTTGATGGGCGTTCCGGGAGCAATGTATCTGTCCGGAATTTCAAGTTCCTGGATTGCGATAGGATTAACAATCGGTGCTTATCTCAATTATATTATTGTAGCACCAAGACTCAGAATTTATACAGAGGTGGCACAGAATGCTATTACACTGCCTGTATTTTTTGAAAACAGGTTTAAAAATAAAAATCAGCTTCTGAAGATCACGTCGTCTGTTTTCATTCTGGTATTTTTTACCCTGTATACTTCTGCAGGCATGGTATCCGGAGGAAAATTATTCGAATCTGCTTTCGGAATGGACTATACTGTAGGCCTTCTCCTGACGAGTCTGGTGGTAGTGCTGTATACATTTTTAGGTGGGTTTCTGGCAGTAAGTCTTACGGATTTTGTGCAGGGAACCATCATGGTACTGGCATTGGTGATTGTTCCGATTGTAGCGATTACCCAAATTGGAAGTGTGGGAGAGACTTTTTCTCTGATTGAAGCAAAAAATCCAAAATATCTGGACCTGTTCAGAGGAACAACAACCGTAAGCATTGTTTCTTTATTGGCCTGGGGATTAGGGTATTGTGGTCAGCCCCATATTCTGGTACGTTTTATGGCAATTGATAAGCCAAAAGATCTGATCAAAGCTAGACGTATTGGGATTACATGGATGATATTTACTGTTGCCGGAGCACTGGCCATAGGATTGGTAGGAATTGCTTATCTGCAAAAATTCGATATGAATACTATGATGAAATTTGACGGATCAAAGACGGAAGCGGAAACTATTTTCATTTATTTCTCCCGTATATTATTCCATCCGTTTATTGCAGGATTTTTACTTACTGCAATTCTGGCAGCAGTAATGAGTACTATTTCTTCGCAATTATTGGTGACTTCAAGCTCATTAACAGAAGATATATACAAAGCTTTTCTCAATAAAAAAGCAACTTCCAGACAATTATTAATGGCAAGCAGGCTTTCTGTTTTACTCGTAGCTGTCATTGCGGTACTTTTATCCCTGGATCCCAAGGATAGTATTCTTAATCTTGTGGGAAATGCATGGGCAGGCTTTGGTTCTGCATTCGGACCACTGATCCTGCTGTCTCTTTTATGGAAAAAAGCGACATGGCAGGGAGGTTTTGCCGGGATGATGGCAGGAGGAATTACTGTATTAGCATGGGTCTATCTTCAGCATCCACTGAAAGACTGGTACGAAATCATCCCTGGATTTGTACTTTCTCTGGTAACCAATGTGATCGTTTCTTTATTAACTTACAAGCCTGATCCTTTGATTGAAAGTGAATTTAATGAAGTTAAAAAGATAATGCACGAATAGCATCCGGCACTAAAATATTACATTTATAAAGAATCTCCCCTTGTAGAAGCAACGGGAGATTCTTTATTTTACATTTAAAAAACAGGATCGTAAATTTATTATTATTTAACAGTCTGTGTTAAAGGTATTTTGCGGTTTTTTGACTATTTTGTCACTGCAAATTAATAACTTATTTATTATGAAAAATCTAAAGAAAATTGCAAGGCAAAATTTAAAAACAATTACAGGAGGTCGTCCGCCTGCAGAGAGTGAGTGTATAGCATGTGGATGTCCAACTTCAGCATGTTATTACAAAAACGGTAATGGAGGCGGTGGCGGTTGTGCTGATATCAGATGTGCATAATCATTTTTTATAAAGAAACCTTCCTTATTTCGGAAGGTTTTATTTTTTATATTAAAGCTTAGTTTCTGTATACTTCTTTTTGATAAACACCATCATAACAGCGAGAGCTAGTCCCGTAATGCTAGACCAAATAATGTGTTCTATACCATAATTGGCAATCCAGGCTCCTCCAAGCAGAGTTCCGGCTGTGACTGCAAAGTTTCCGCAGGAAGTAAAAATACTGTTGATGAATTCTGATGCATCTAAAGTAGAAGAGGTTACATTAATATTGCTGATCAGGAATCCTCCGGAATGAACCAATCCCCAGCAACCTACGATCAGTACCATGGGTACAAAATGACTTCCATAATATCCAATAAGTAAATGGATTCCCGATAGTAAAATTAAAAATACAAAAGTTGTCTGGAACGGAAATTTACTCATATATTTCCCCGCAATTTTATTTCCTGCAATTCCTGCTGTTCCAAAGAGGAAGAGCATAATACTGATCTGTTCGCCGTCCATTCGGGTAACACTTCTTAAAAATTCGGCCATATAGCCATAAGTTGAATACATGGCTGTAATGATAAAAAATGCGAGGAAAAGCCCGCTCCACAACTGTTTATTCCGAAATACTTTCATGGAGAATTTATTGGATGATATTCCCGTATTTTGAATTGATGGTAAATAGATCCATACACCTATCAGGGCGATCCCGTTAATGAAAGCTGTAAGTAAAAAAGAAGACCGCCAGGAGAACAGATCACACATAAAAGTTGCCAATGGAACTCCTAAAACAGTTGCCAGGGTAAGCCCTGAAAAAATAATGCTTACAGCTTTTGACTTTTCTTGAGGATCTGAGTTTTGACCGGCAACAGATAAGGCAATGGACCAGTACACAGGATGGAAAAATGCCGGAAGCATTCTGACAATAAGCAACATATGGAAATTTGAAATATATGCCGACAGAATATTCGCAGCAACAAAAATAAGTAAGGAAACGATCAATAAATTTTTTCTTCTGAATGATGATAATAAGAAGAGCATAAAAGGGCCGAAAACAGCAACAATCATTGCAAATATACTGAGTAACCATCCTGCTTTTTCAATGGAGATACGGAATGTAGAAGCAATTTCCGGTAAGACGCCAATTACTCCGAATTCTGTGGTGGTAATTCCGAAAACCCCAAGTGCCAGTACATAAAGATTTTTATTCATTTTCATTATTTTTTTTGCAAATTTGCAGAATAGACTATCATAAAGCTATATACTTACCTTTTAGTTCTATACTTACCTTTTTGAAAGTGTTAATACAAAAAACAAAGCTATGCCTCAATTTTTCCATGATAAAAGATTGTACTATACTCCGATTGAATTCGCATTAAGTCATATTGGTGGGACCTGGAAAATGCCTATCCTGTGGAGATTACAGGAGAAGCCTCTCCGTTTTAGTGAGCTTAAAAAGGATATTCCGCACATCACTGACAAGATGCTGACGAGCCAGTTGCGCGAATTGGAAGCTAAAGAGATGATTCACAGAGAAGTTTTTCCTGTAGTTCCCCCGAAAGTAGAGTACAGCCTTACAGAGAAAGGAAAGAAATCTATTCCTGTGATAGAGACCATTATGACATTTGGCTACGACTTGATTAAGGATGAGGGAATTGTTTTTCCACCCAAAGAATAATAAGTTTACATTACTCTATTACATCACCTTTTTTCATACCTTCACATAAAATTGATTCAACAGTATGAAGCTGAAATTAGGGATATTAGATCAGTCACCTACAGCAATGGGAGATCGTGCAGCATCTGCACTGAAAAATAGTCTGAATCTTGCTGTATTGGCTGAAGAAACAGGATTTCACAGTGTTATGTATTCTGAGCATCATGGAGTAGAAGCCTATGCCAGTTCCAGTCCCGAACTTTTAGCTGCAATTGTCCTCAGTAAAACAAACCGGATCAAAGTAGGAACAGCAGGAATCATGATGAGAAACTATTCTGCCTACAAAATCGCAGAGTGGACCAAAATGCTGTCAACCCTATATCCTGGGCGTTTTATGCTTGGACTGGGAAAAGCTCCCGGAGGATTAAAAGATGCTGTAATGGCACTGAACAATCATAAACCTGTAATTCTATCCAATATGGAAACAAAACTGGAGGAGATCATTCAATTCATAAAAGATGAAGAAGGGGTATATGACCGACTTATTGCGCAGCCAACTCATGTACAGCATATTCCGGAAATTATGTGGTTGGGATCAGGAATGACTTCTGCCAGAGAAGCCGCCAAACACGGAGTCGGATATTCTTTTGCCGCTTTTATGAATCGTGAAAATGGGAACGAAAATACCGACACGTATCTCAGAGAATTTGATAGCATGCAATATTTTCCTCAGCCTTCATTACAGATTACGGTAGCTGTATCAGTAGCAGATAAAATTGAAGATGCCACACGGAACGCCTACGGAATGGCCTATCAGTTTTTACAATCCAGGCAGTTAGTCAGTCCTGATGCTGTTCTTTCTCCGGAAGCAGTGGAACAGAAAGTTCTGGGAACAAAGGATGAAGAAGAATTCTTTACTACTTTGAACAGAATTATTATAGAAACGCCACAATCTGTTCATCAGAGATTGGAGGAGATTTCCCAAAAGTACCATACAGATGATCTTCTGATCTTGTGTAATATGCACCGGGAAGAGGATCGCATTAACACTTATAAAAGTATCATTAAAAATAACAGATAAACTCCACAGTATGAGATTTCTGTTGTGTGATGGAACTTTATTTATACTATAATTCAAATCCATGAAGCAGAATATTTCAACATTCTATATCATTACCGGAGGTCCCGGAGCTGGAAAAACAACATTGCTGAATGAATTAAACCGGCACAGATTGATAACCGTACCTGAAGAAGGAAGGAAAATCATTAAAGAACAGATAAATTCCGGTGGCGAAGGTCTTCCATGGCTTGATAAAGAACTTTTTGCAGAACTGATGTTTAAAGAATCTGTAAAAACTTACCTGAAAATAAGCCAGATGGTGAATACAGAACCTGTTTTCTTTGACCGAGGGATATTGGACACGTTGGGCTATATGAAACTTGAAAATATTTCAATTCCGGCATCTATGGCATTAAAAGCAGGAGAAATGGTTTATCATAACAATGTTTTTATGCTTCCGCCATGGAAAGATATTTATGAAAACGATCCTGAAAGAAAACAGACCTTTGAAAAAGCAGTGGAAACTTTTGAGTGTATGAAAGAAATTTATCTTGAATATGATTATAATATCATAGAAATTCCAAAAATTTCAGTAGAAAACAGAGCCCGCTTTATCCTTGATACAATTATCTAAAACGTCCCATCATCCCTCAATTATCAATCACCATTTATCATTTATCAATTATCAATCACCACCTATCATATGAACAATCTTACTTTTGAAAAAGAACTCATCGAACTGGCTGACAAAGACCTGGCCTTGCGGGAAAAGCTGCTGCTGGCCGGAGAATTATCCGGAGGTTACCATCCTGAAATGGAAAATATTCATAAAACCAATGCAAAAAGGCTGAGGGAAATAATAGCAGAAATCGGTTATCCCACCATCTCAAAAGTAGGCGAAAAAGCAAATGATGCAGCCTGGCTAATTATCCAGCACGCTATTAGTGAACCTGAATTTATGAAAGCATGTTATGACTTGATGGAGGAGCATTCTCATGATATTAATCCTTTACATAAAGCCTATTTATACGATCGGATTCAGGTTTTTCAGAGTAAGCCTCAAAAGTATGGGACACAATTGACCTCTGAAGGAACAATTTATCCGGTAGAAAGCAAAAGAAATCTAAATGCAGAGCGTGAAAAGGTAAATCTTCGGGCTCTGTCCGAATCAGATATCAACAGAATTCCGGAATCCGAAGATATTCCGGAAATTGACAGCAAAGACATTGAATATATGGACTGGAGAAAAAGAACAGGATGGATTTAATGCATGAAAAGATTTCATTTTAAACCGCAATAATTGCCATCTTCTATCATCAATCTTACTGATCTGTTTTCATAACTTCACGAACCTCAATTTACAGTTTTGGCGTCGTCCGGAGCCGGTAATAAAGTATTTTTTTTATCCGCCAGTTTATTTTGGGACAGCATTTTAATGTATTTTAAAATCTTTCTTTCAGCCTGCCTTAAACGAAATACAGCCATCTTCTTCTCTGTTATCAGATTATTATTTATCCAGTAAAGGTCTTGGATCAAACAGAACTTTTAAGGTTTGAATTTTTCCATCCTGAATGTGATACCATCCTGAAGATTCTATAGTTTTTTCTCCCATGTTGATATTATACCAAAAGCACACATCCTCACCGGAAGTAAAGGCTCTCAGAATTTCATACTTAAATTTCATCTGCTTCATATCTTTCATATAAACAGAAGCTCCCTCTCTTTTGCCCAATACTCCTGTAAATGTAAAATCAGGATCGAGGCAGCTTTCTGCCTTCTCAAAATTTTCCTCATTTAAATATTGAATAAACTGTTCTGCTACGTTTTGATATGTATTGTCCATAAATGTTTTTTTATTGTTCAATACAAAATTAAGGTTCACTGAACATTCCATTTGTGACTATAATCACAAAGTGTTTTTATCTCTTTTTGAATTACTTTAAAACAGGAATTCTCTCTTTTACATAAGCAATCTGCTCTTTTTCCTTTTCCTGATCCGGGTTGTTTTTGAGGTACATCTGATAATATATTGCTGCATTTTTAGGCTGTTTCAGGTTGAGATCATAAAGAAGGCCTAAACGGTAATAAATAATATTGCTGGTCCCAAAAGTCAGTCCTCTTTTATAAGCTGTCACCGCATCGCTATATTGGTTTTTGGCTTCGTAAATACCTGCCAGCGCTGCATAGTAAAGGCTGGTATGATCTGAAATAGCTTCATCAATAGTCTTTTGTGCATAGAGGGCAGCATTATTATAATCTTTCAGTTCACGGTAGCTCAGTGCCATAAAATATAAGGTACCCTCATTTTGTACCCCCATATCTTCCATCGTTTTGTAAAACATTATACATTTCTGATAATCCTTTACATAAAAGTACGCCTGTCCCATATCGTTCATTACATTGACATCAGCATGATTTTTCAGTAGTTTTTCACCAATTTCAATCACTTCCGGGTATTTGGTCAGCTGGTTGGCAACGGGCAGCAGAGCTTGCTGTAAAGTAAAATTTTCAGGATCAGCAGCAATCGCTGTTTTCAATACGTCATAAGCAGGCTGATAGTGTTTGAGACCACTGTAGGTTGTGGAAAGATCATAAGCTACATCAGGATCGGTAGCGTTCAGGATATTGGCTTTTTTAAGATAATTAAGTCTGGATTCAGGGGTTTCTGCATAAGCCGCAAGTTGTTTATAAGCACTGAAATTAAGACTGTCAAGTTGAATAATCTGTTGAAGGTAGTTCTTGGCATTGGAAACATTTCCCCTTCTGGAGTTGATAGTTGCTAAACTGAATAAAGTAGGCAGATTGTTGGGGTGTATAGTATTGATTTTCAGATAGTTTTTCTCTGCATCCGGTAATTTTCCGGCCATCATATTACAATAAGCAATTTGTGAAAGGGCTTTTATATCCTGTGTATCTCCGGGGTATAGGCCCTGAAGATATTGGGCTGCATCAGCATAACGTTGTGTTTCATAATATTCAAGAAGCTTTTCAGGATCAATTTTTACGGATTGGGCAGTAAGATTTTTAAAGCTTAACAGAATAATACACAAGCAAATTCCTCTTTTCATCATGGTTATTTTTTAACTAAAATATTGGTTATTTATTAAGCTTCCAAATTTTATCTTCACTTCTTGGGGATTTTTTCAACCTTATGAATGATTTATAATAAAACCCTGAATCCAATATCATTAGATTTCTTATATTCACTTTAAATAAAATAAAGCAAAAAATATGGAAATAAAAACTGTGGATTCATTTCTTGATTATTATGGGAAAATAAGAGAAAGGACCAACCGTATTATCGAAGTTATTCCTCCTGAACATCTTGATTTTTCCTATAAACCCGGGAAATTTACCATTGGTGATCAGATAAGACATATTGCAGCTATTGAAAGGTATATGTATGGAGAAACTATTTCAGGAAGGAAAAGCGCTTATCCGGGATGTGGTAAAGATCTCGCTGACGGCTATGAAAATACAGTTCAGTTTTTCAATGAAATGCATAGACAGACCCTTGAAATTATCAAAGCACTGTCAGACGAAGATCTTATGAGGAAATGCCTTACTCCTGCTAATAGTGAAATTTCTGTATGGAAATGGCTTCGTGCCATGATAGAACATGAAATTCATCACAGGGCAGAATTATATATCTATCTGAATCTTCTGGATGTAAAAACACCCCAGATTTATGGACTTTCTGCAGAAGAAGTACAGGAAAAAAGTGTGAAATTGCAGGAGAAAAAATACTGAAGATCATAAGATGATTAAAAAATAAACCAGCTGCCAATGTACAGCTGGTTTTTCTTTGTTAACAGCTCTTATGTTTTAATTTATTTCTATGATAAGGGATAAATTTTTTGTTTTTATTTATTAAAAATTGTTAAATATTTGGTTGATAAAGAGGTATTTATTTCTTTTTTTTACTCATTTATTTTGGAATTATTGATGAAAAGTCGTAGAACTACGACAAAATTTCAGATTAGCTGTTGAAAATTTTCTGAATAGCAATTACCGTTTTATCTTTGTAATACCACCAATCCGATTACAAAAAATTAATAATGATTAAAATCTGCATATTACAACAATAAAAACAAGAGATATCTTGAATTTCAACAGGGATATAAAGTAAACTTACTACTCTGCTTTTCCTTTTCTGCCCTGTGCTGACCTTAATATCCGGAATCCTCTTTACTGATGGAGTGCGGGTAACGAAAATGTATCTGAACTTTATTGTCCGGATCAATTTCAGACTTAAAAAAATCTGACACCCAATCAATCAAAATATTACAATTATGTTTCAGGACGATCATTCACCCAAAATGCCTGTTTCCAAAGATAAAATCTCAGCTGTAAAGAATATTAAAGAAACTTTGACAGATCAGGCAGTTAGCAAAGCTGCGCAGGAGGTACAGGAAAAATCGGGCAAAACTGTTAAAAAAGCTACAGAAAAAATGGTTCAGGCTCAGGCATATACCGGAATGGCTCAAAACGGCTCCCAAATGTTTATGAACCAGGTTAAACAACCGAACCCTCCCACACTGGTAGAAGATAAAGTATGGGCTAAACAGCCTACTTCAGGAATTTATAATGCCAGTACGATACCGGGAAACCAGGTGGCAGGAATCAATCGTGTGGTAAAACTTGAAATCGTAATTGACGGAAAAGTAATTAAACATTTCAAGCATTTTCAGCTAAAACAAAGTGCAGTAAAACATCATGAATTCGACTTGATGCTTGCTCACGATACTTTAGGAAGTTCAGAAAACCATAACCTGGAAGAAGCTCAAAACTTTCTTGGAAAAAGAATTACTGTAATTTTCAGGTATAAAGATGTTGAAGACGGTCCGGAACGAAACTTTGTAGGAGTTATCACAGAGGTTGGTTTTAGCCAGGAAAAAGGAAGTCTGGGAAATATTGTTCTTACGGGATCAAGCCCGACAGTGCTTTTAGATGCAGCTCCTCATATTCAAAGTTTTGGCGGAACGCAGGAAATCAGTCTTAACAGTATTGCAGATCAGGTGATCAAAGAAGGTCTGGGACAAGGTACATTTGATTTTAGAGTAGATGCCGCCCATGGAAACGTTTCCTACAGCTCACAATATGAAGAGACCCATTATAACTATCTGGCCAGAATTGCAGAAGCCTATGGTGAACAGTTCTATTATGATGGTGAAGTATTGCATTTCGGGAAACTTCCTCCTCAGGAAAAGCCTGTAAAGCTCACCTATGGCAGCAGTGTGAGCGATGTTAAAATAAAAATGAAAGCCCAGCATGTGAATCCTTCATTTTATGGTTATAACAGCAGTAAAAATGAAAAGCTGACTGCAGGGAATTCAAAAATTAATCATACCTCTGATATAGCCAAAAGAGCGTATGAAATTTCAGGAAAAACTTTTACAACTCCCTCGTTAAGGGTAGCTCCCATAAAAGCGGTGTCTTTTATGGATGTGGAAAATTCCCAGAAAGGAACAGCCGGAAGTAAGGCTGCTGAAGTATTTGTTATTTCAGGAATTACCACAGTGCCATTTCTTTATCCTGGCTGTATTGCAGATATTGAGATGAGAAAAGCTGAAAGCAGTGAAACGACCTATTTTACCAAACTGATGATTACAGATATGCATCATGAGGTAGATGCCAGAGGATATTACACCGGAACTTTTGAGGCTATAGCTTCTGATACTGGATTTATTCCGCGCCCGGAGTTTCATACTCCAAAAGCAGATGCACAATTTGCCAAAGTAATTTCCAATGCAGATCCTTTAAATCAGGGACGGGTTAAAGTTCAGTTCGACTGGCAAAACGGTTCTACCACCACAGAATATATCAGGGTAATGACTCCGGATGGCGGCGGAAGCGAAAAAGTGAGTAAAAACCGTGGTTTCATGGCAATTCCGGAAGAAGGAGATCAGGTAGTAGTCAATTTTGCACACCAGCATCCTGACCGTCCGTTTGTGATGGGAGGAATGTTCCATGGCGGAGTTGGCGGTGGCGGCGGTGCCGGAAATAATATTAAAAGCTTAAGCAGTAAAAGCGGACATACAATGAGTCTGGACGATGCTGGTGGAATTACCGTGAAAGATAAAGATCAGAATTCTGTTTTTCTGGATGGAGCAGGAAATATAAGCATAGACAGCAAAATTTCCATTACGCTGAATTGCGGAAGCAGTTCAATCTATATGGATAAAGATGGGAATATCCAGATTAAAGGAAAAGAAATATTTGTACAGGGAGTCAATATTGGTGTTGGTGGAACAACGAGTATTGGTGTTGGAGTAGGACCTGAAGACGGTGAGCCTACTTCCGGTGTTGGAATCAAATCTGATACCCTGGATATCGGAACCAATACGCTTTCCATGAGAGGTGATACTGAAGCCAATCTTAGCAGTGGAGGCAAAATTAATGTCGGCGGGGGAAGCGAAACGAATATTGTAAGTGGAACTGTAAAACTGAATTAATGAATCCTGTAGATTTGGAGCTGGTTAAATTAAAAAGACAATGGCAGAAAGTTGTTTCGAAGAATGAAGAAAAACCCATGCTGATCTGTTGGGGAGAAAAACATGAAACCGATCTTTTTGATGGATTTATTAAATCGAAGCTTTCTGAAGATGAGGATGGAAATGATATTTTTTTACTGCACTATCAGGAATTTAAAGGAATGGCCTCTTTCGGACAAACCTTATTGGATGAATGGACTGAGTTCTACGAGATGCTGAAGAAAAGCGAAGAGAATATTCCGCAATGGGAGCTGAAAAACCCGGAAGAAAAATTTAAAACAGATGCTTACAAAGCCTTTTATCCTTTAATGGAATTAAAGAAAAACTTCCCGAATATTAAGGATGCTAAAATATACCTCTACATTGCTCCGCTCAGAATTAGTGATACCGGAGAACTTGCTTTATGGGTGAAAGAATGGTGTAGTATCTGTGAAAGAACGGGAAATAAAGATATTAAACTGGTCTGGGCTGAGCATCACACTTACAGAACTTTGCCCAAGATCTCTTCAGCACATAGCTTCAGAATAGAGGTAGACATTCATCAGTTAATGCAGAATACGGCTGCTCATACCAACCGAAAGAAGAATAGTCCGGATACGGACTTTCAACAGCAGATTCTTATAGCAAGTAATCATTTAAGCAAGGAAAGATTCAAAGAAGCAGAGCAAGCCTTGAAAACAGCAGTGAAGCTTGCCAAAGAACAAAAGAATAAACAGGGAGAAATCTCTGCCTATTTTATGCTTACACAGACTTATACGGCAGACAGGAAGAAAGATAAAGCGGAAGATACCTATCAGATGATATTAGAAGAAGTAGAGCCGGATACACCCTTGGAAGTTCAGATGTACATGAATTATGGCAGCTACTTGTTAGGGAACTCCAAAAAGTCCAAAGCAGAAAAAATATTTGAAAAAGCCGCAGAAACCGCTCAGAAAATAGGAGAATATGCAATGGCGATTGAGTGTTACAGAATCATTGCTACATTGAATGATACGGTTCTGACAAAAGATAAAATGATCCGGTATTTTGAAAAATGTCTGGACATAGCAAAATTGATGGAATCTTCGGCAAGAGAACAGAGCAGTCTGAGGTTTGTAGCTTCAATGCTTATTCTCAAATATGAAGGCGATACCAACAAAAAAACAATACTGGACAATGAAATGAAGACTTATTTTGGTGATGACTGGAAGGTGAGTGTAGAAAAACCAAAAGCAGGGTAATCTCAAATTAAAAGAATCATGGCAGATCTGAATAAGAAAACAGTAAAACCAATCAAGGTAACGAATCCGGACATGAACCCGGATCGCTCTTTGAAGGTAAACACAGACGTTACTTCGGTAAGTTGGGATAAAACTACACAGGGATGGAAGAACGGAATGAAAAATAATTTTGATTCCCTGAATCCTGTTTCCATGGTTAAATCCATAGCAGGAGGAGATGCTGATCAGCCAGCTAAAAGTAGTGGAGGCGGAGGTGGAGACAGTGCTGTGACTGCAGAAATAGCGGCTCCGGAAAGCAAAGTGAAACTGATTAAAGTCAATAATCCTGCAATGCCTTCTACTGCTATTCAGCATACGAGTAAGCATTTTGATATTGTACTGGCCATTGATATCCACTGGACTCTCATTCCGCCGCCACCTTCATTCATGCTTATTCCGTTGCCATTGCCACATCCTTTTATCGGAATTGTTTTTGATATTATGGATTATATTACGATCAAAATTCCAGTTCCGCAATTTGCAAGAAATCTGATGCCCTCTCTTCCGGAAAGTATTCCGATGGGAGGTTCAATATATGTTCATGGAAGACATAAAGCTACTACCACAACCAGTGTAATGGGAGTTGTTATTCCATTCAGACACGTTACATCACTTATTCCTGTGTATATCATTCCTTTTCCTCAGGAAGCTCCACACGAAGGAGAGGTTTATTATGGCTCACAGACTGTTTTAGCACAGGGAAGTAAAATGAGTGGAAACCAGCCCCAGCAGGTATTAACCTGTATGGGATTCCCTTTCGGAATGACCATGCTGCCTGCAATGCCAAATAAACCAAAGAAAAATCCATTGGCCTATTTTGCTTTCTATAATAACTTTTCGAGTATGTATATCCAGATCAATACGGGAGGGCCTGTATTGGTGGGAGGAGCCTTTGTGCCGCATACCTATACCCCTGGAGAAATGCTGATGCGTCTTGCAGGGATGTTTTTAATGAGAAGTTTAACGAAGAAAATTGGAAAACTGGGAGCTAACGGTTTAAAAAAACTCAATAACAGTGTCCTTAAAAAAGCTCCGTTCAATAAATTCAAATTTGCAAACGCCTTATCCAAAAAATTATGTCATTTCGGACTTGAACCTGTGAATTTTGCAACTGGCGCCATGGTTTTCGAATGGGATGATTTTATTATTCAGGGCAGTACACCCTTAAGTTGGAAAAATATCTGGCACAGCGACCGGCCTTATGACTTTGGACCTCTTGGAAATGGCGTTTTCAATAATCATGATCTGTTTATTCTGCCTGAAGAAGATAATAAGCTGGCTGGCTGGATGCATCCTGATGAAAATATAGCCATGCTGATTCCTGCACCTGAGATTGGAGAAGAAATGGCTTATTTCAGAGATCAGAAAATATGGCAGTACAGACCAAACAGCAGTATCTGGGTGATACGCAAAGGGATTGATGTCTATACTTATAGACGTTTTCATCATATTTCGGAAGGAGCCATATATAAAGTAACTCGTATTGAATTTGGTGACGGAACAATTCGGGAATATGATTATGAAGATCGCAATATTGTCCTGAAAACTATCAAAGACGTTAATAGCGGATTCAGTATAGAAACTGTAATCCATCCTGAATATAAAAAAATAACGGAAGTTTATTATTGTTATAAAAAGCAGAAAGATCTGCAGGTTCGTTATGATTATGATGAGCATGGAAATCTTACTCATGTCTGGGATATTCACAAAAAAGCAATTGCTTTTGAATATAATGGAAAAAACGAAGTAGTGAGAAGAACCAACCGAAACGGGATGAGCTATCAGTGGGAATATGACAAAAAGGGAAGAGTAGTGCATACCAAAGGTTTGGATGGGTATATGGAAGGAAAAATTCATTACCATGATGACGAGGGATTCACAGAAGTTATATACCCAAAGCAAAATAATAAAACAGAAGAATATCATTATGATGAAAACTTTTTGGTTTACAAAAAGGTAGATGGAGAAGGAGGCGAAACCTGGTATGATTACACAGCCCACAATGAACTGAAGATGATGGGAACTCCGGAAGGACGCGTTCACGGATATACTTATGATGAGATGGGAAATATCAAAATTTACCATACTCCAGATGGAGAAGAATATCATTACCATTACAATGAGTACGGACAGGTTACGGCTCGCTTTTCCCCTTCAGGAGCTTCAGAAATATGGCATTATGATCAGGATGGAAAGTTGTTAAGTTACACCGATCCTACAGAAGAAACTATCAGCTATGAATATCCTGACGGAGGGAAAGTGCCTGAAAGAAGTTTTAAAAGAGATATAATTACCCACTATGGATATAATGACCGAGGCCAGCTAATCCAGCTGACGAATAATGTCGGAGCAGAGCAGTACTGGAAGTATGATGCTTATGGCAGACTTCTGATTTATAGTCCAAAACCTTTGAACAAAACTCTTTGGAACAGAGATAAAATAGGAAGGGTTATAGAAATGAATGAACAGGGGCAATTGCCGTTAAAAGTCAGTTATGATGCTTATGACCTTCCTGTATATGCTACAGACGGGCATGCAGAATGGCTGATGAGTTATACGCCGATGGGAAGCCTGAAACGTCAGGTGCGACGCAATGCACAGACCCATAAAAAAGAAGAAACTTTAGTCTTCGGATATGATGCGTATGAAAATTTAATGAGCATTACCAATGAAAAAGGAGAAAGCTATTCTTTTGAAAGAAATAATAACAATGACATCATTGGCGAAACAGGCTTTGACGGTCAGAAGAAATTCTATATAAGGGATAAAGACGGCCTGGTGAGCCAAAGCCGGACACCTCTTGGAAAAAATGTGTTTTATGAATATGATCTGGCTGGCCGATTGACCCAGGCACATTATGCGGATGGAACCTGGGAAGCTTATCAGTATGATACTTCAGGATTATTGATAAGGGCAGATAATGAAAGCAGCAGCGTTCTCTTCCGGAGAAATAAACTGGGATTGGTTACCAGTGAGCAGCAAGGTGAGCATTCCATTCAGTATGAATACGACAATCATGGTAATCTGATCAGCTTACAAAGCAGTTTGGGTGCAGAAATCGATTATTCTTATAATGATTTTGATCAGCTAATAACAGTAGCAGCGTCCAGTCAAAATTCGGATCTACCCTGGAATATGAATCTTGAAATTAGCCGTAACGGACAGATGTATTCCCGCGAAATGACTGGTGGGGTAGAAAGTACCTTTGAATTTGATCACATCGGAATGCCTGTAAGTCAGAAAGTAGTGGTGAATAAAACCAGTACCAAAGTCCATAAAGATTATGACTGGAGTGCTGGAAGCCGTCTGCTACATGTATTGGACAGAGTTACGGGAGGAAGAACAAGATTCGACTATGATGCTTTCGGAAGCCTGGTGGCAGCAGAATATTCCAACGGCGAAGTACAGTATAAAAACCCTGATGAAACAGGTTGTCTGTATGAAAGTGCCAGAAGAAATGACCGTATTTACGACAAAGGTGGAAAGCTTATGCGGGATAAAAACTGGTTTTATCATTATGATGAAGAGGGAAATTTACTCTTAAAAAGTAAGCGGCCGATCAATAATATTAAACCTGAACCTACCGAAAAACAGGAAAATATTCATCCTTATTACAAACCCATAGCTTCAGATTGGTTTAGTAATCAAAAAATACTGAAAGAAACCGATTTGCCTGATGTACATACTGGCCTTTCAGAAGAAATCCAGAATCCAGAATGGGAATCCGGAGATTGGGCGTATTCGTGGAATGCCAACGGAATGCTGGCAAAAGTAAAACGTCCCAATAGTAAAGAAGTACGTTTTGAATATGATGCACTTGGACGGAGAATTTCAAAAATCACAGAAAATAAAGTAACCCGATTTGTATGGGATGCTAATGTCCTTTTACATGAATGGAGTTATGATATAGAAGAAATTCCTAAAACCCACATCACTGATGCAGGTGAATGGGAAAAAGAAGATGAAGTAACAGAAAATATCGTAACGTGGGTATACGAAAGAGGCGCATTTTGTCCTTGTGCAAAAATTATAAATGGAGAGCGCTTCAGTATCGTTTCAGATTATATTGGAAGACCCATGCAGTCCTATAATGAAAAAGGAGAGCTGATCTGGAAGGCTGAGTTTGATATCTATGGAAACCTCAGAGATTGTACAGGAGACCTGTATTTTATTCCATTCCGTCAACTTGGCCAGTATGCAGATCAGGAAGTGGAAGGGATTTATTATAACAGATGGAGATATTATGATTCTTCTTCCGGAACGTATATATCAAAAGATCCTATTGGATTACTGGGTAATAACGATACCATGTATGCTTTTGTAAGTGACAGCAATACTTGGGTAGATGTTTTTGGTCTACATAATGATCCTGTTAACTTTTTACAGGAGTTAGTTAAGGATGCCCACAGTACTCTTGGTGATGCCAAAGGATTCAGTGTCACGGCTGTAGGAACGGATGGTAATGGTAATTACTATGTTTCTTCAAGTAAGAAATATGTACCAAGACAGATAAAAGAATGGGCAAAAGAAATGGGAGTTACTGTGATACAAAGTAAAGCAGACAATGTTCACGCTGAGGAAGCTTTAATTAATGCTAAAAAAGGAATTAAGGAAATTGAACCTAGCACGAAAATTTGTATTGATTGTGAGCATCACATGAACAATAATAATGTTAAATTTGAAGAAGGTACAACAGGTAAGTTTAGTAAAAATAGACAGGAAGGAGGGAAGTACCACATTCCTGAAGGAAAATATCAACCAAAATATAAATAAACAGACATGAGCGAAAATTCAGTTAAAGAAAAATCATTAAACCTTAGTAAAGAAAATAAAATCAAATTTAATCTGTCATCACTTATAAGAATTAAAGACCTGTATCAACTTTTTGAAGAGGAAATTAAAGATGATGATTATGATTATGCTCAGCGTTTTAAGAATGGGAGTACGCTGCTTACTGAGTTTTCAGACTATGTTTTCAACCATGTTTTTATGGGTAATGAGCTAAATTATTCAGATATTGAGAGGTTTAATAATCTGGATCAGTTAGCTCCTGAAGACGATGAATACAGTAGTTATCAGGCCGCAATTGCAGTGAATATTGTCATGATTGCAACCAATATCATAAAGATTGTAAAAGGAGAGGAGTCGAAGATAAAATCAACAATAGATTATACTTTAGATGTAATCAATAACCTGAAATCTGAAGAGTTTTTTACAGATAATCCTGATGGAGATGATGAAGAAAGTGAAGAATATCTTGAACAATTTTATGATAATGAAATAGCTGCAGAAGATAGACTTATAGATAGTATTGACAACATTTCGCAAAATGATTTTATAGCATTCAATGAGGAAAATATGATCAGCTAATACCGAACCTCCTATTTTAATGATATGACGGATCCGCCTGTCAAATTTAAAAAGGTAGACGAAATTTAATCCAAATCCAATCCATATATGAAGAAAATATTCTCAGAACTTAAAGGTTTCGTGGTGTTTAGTCCACAGCTGTTAGCAAAATATCTGGAAGAAAATCATCTTTCAGGTAATAATATTTTAAAGTATTTTGTAGAAAACGAACACGGGGATGAAATAACAAAATCAGGAATTGCTATTCCAATCATAGGAGTAGAGGAAGACTATTATGCATTCAGGGTTTCTGTGAATGAGGAAAAAATCCTGAATGATGATGAAGTGGAAGTAGAATCAAGAGGCTGGGTATTCCAGACGGCTAATAATGAAGTGAAAATTGTAGGAATCGGCTATTTAAAAGATATTACTACAATTAATGAGGAAAATAGTATTACGCTATCATTGGAAAACGGATGGCATTCTTTAAAAATACGGGGAGGAAGTAAAAACGGCGAAAGATTATTTGAGTTACATATGGAGAAACAGGATATGTACCCAACTTTTAGCGGAGACGTGACTACCGAGTATTACTATGGTTAAAAAATTAGTGAAAAAATATTGAACCGTAAATATTTCATCCCTGAGTTTAAATATCTGATGTTGAGATCTTAATATTCAAATTTTATTTGGTTAAGGGCATTGCTGTCTCTTTAAAACACCAGAAATACGAATTTTATTGAAAAAATATTTTGTCAGTAATAAAAAACTTTCTATATTTGCACCACTGAAAACAACGGTACTACCGGAGTTGAAGGAGAGTTGGCAGAGTGGTCGATTGCGGCAGTCTTGAAAACTGTTGACTGTAACAGGTCCGGGGGTTCGAATCCCTCACTCTCCGCAAGTATCAACAAAACCTACTGATTATATCAGTAGGTTTTTTGTTTTTCCTTCTTCCTGTTTGCACTTCTAAATATTCAAAATAATTATTAGAAGTGCTTACTTAAAAAAGAATTTTCTGAATACAACCAAATTCTTATCCCTGTTATCATCTCGAAAGCTTTAATAAGTTGTTATTATTTTCTATTTTGAATCTCTTTTGATCATACCTTAAAAATAACATCCTATTTTTCTTTAGAAATAGGAATTTATCATGAAAGGAGTTCTTACTATTACGGATTAAATAGTTTATTTTTAATAAGAACAGTTTGTACATAACCATTCACAATAGTTTAAAATTTAAATCAAAAAACAGATCAGTTAGTTGATGAAATAGCAGTCGCATTGTTTTTTTATAAAATCTAAACTATTGTGAATGGTTATGTTAATATATTATATAATTTGGAAAAACTATAATTTTTAAAAAGATCTAATAAAATTTGATTTTGTCTCAAGGAATCTGTTTGTTTGTTGTGTGATTCATTTGTTGATTGTTGTATCGGTGATGAATCTTATAAAAAATATAAACAATTTAAAAATTATTTGATGAAAACAAAATTATTACAAAAACTGGAAAATTTTCAGCTTCAAAATGAGATGCTAAGCAAAATTTTAGGGGGAGAGGGGAAACCTGTAAAATCATTTTTATCTATAGAGCCAAGTGTTACAGGTGGCGGGGAAGTTGAATTGCCTTCTGGTCCTGGAGGTGCGTGCGTATGTACAGGGTACACAAGTGATTTGGATTTCCATAATGGAGGAATGGGATACAATGGAACCTATCCAATTGATAAGTCTTGTAATCCCTAGAACTAAAAATAAATGGGAAGTAAAATTGCTTCTCATTTATTATAAATGAACATCAATGAAAAATATATTAGTTTTTTTGTTTATTATAATCAATTTTTTAGCTCATGCTCAAGATTATGAATTAATAAATCAGGATCTTATTAAGTATTATGAGTTAACAAATGGAGCTGAGAATAAAATTATTACCAATGATTTGAGCGTTGCAAACAAACTATATAAAGAAGCTTTTCAAAAGTTGAAGTATCCCCATGCAAAAGACTTACAAAACAGCATGAATATAGCTATAAAAATTGGAGATTTTCAAACTGCCTATCACTACTATCAATCTTTGAAGTGTTTAGGAAAGGAATTTGAAAATGATTTTGCGGCTGACAATTTTAAAAATTTAGATTTATATAAGGTAAAACCTTGTGAGAATAAGATTGATTTACAATATAAAAAAAGCCTGGATTCATTATATGAGATTGACCAATACTACAGAAAATTATCGGGAGGAAATTATGGTGCTTATAAAAAGGAACTTACTAAAAGTGACAGTACTGCATCTGTACAATTACTCAAATTGATTCAAAAAAAAGGATTTCCTAATGAATATAATATAGGTTTGAATTCTGCAAATAAGATGTTTTATCAAAAATTTTATTACATTATTTGGCATCAATTAGCAACTAATCTTTATAGCAGCCAGAAAGTTAATTTTTCCAATGAAATAGTAAAGGCTTTAAATAATGGAAAGGTTACTCCGGATGTAGCAGGGCAACTGTTTGATTTAAATAATGGAACAAAGAATTACTCATTTTTTAAAATTTATCAATTTGTTAAGGGTGAGAAAACAGACTGTTGCTATATATCTGAAGCAATCTTACCAGAAAAGAGAGCTGCAGAAGTAAATACTAAAATAAAAGAGATTAATAGAAAAAGAAAATTAATAGGTTTGACATCCACTGAAGAAGAAATCCAAAAAAGTATATTCTTTTTAAATAATAAAGATTATGTTTTTACAAGCATTACTATAGAAGGTTTTCAGTTTAAGAATAATAATGATGCTGAGTCATTTAAGAAGTATTTGCTAAAGTTAGATGATATTAATCATTAGTGTTGACAATGACACCATTACCGATGAAATTTGTACTTGGTTGTCTTATCAAAATAAACAATTTGTTCGCTTAAGTGAGAGCCAACATATCAACAAGGTCTGTTTTGATTTTAAAAATAATATTTTCAAAATTTCTATTGGAGCCATTGAGTACGAATTAGGAGACTTCACTTCGGTATTTTATAGAAATGGAGGAATTTATTATGAAACAATACCTGGGGATATTGATAGTATTTTAGTTGATTTTTATAATTCAGAACTTAAATCCATATCGGAGTTTATCTATTATTATTTCAGGGTAAATGGGGTTCGTATCTTTGGAAACCTTTTGACAAAAGAAGTTAATAAATTAGAAGTTTTATTTCTAGCAAAATCTTTAGGCCTAAAAATTCCCGATACTTACATTTTATCAGAGATGAATGACTTGAAACAGATCGATATGTCTCAGGCCTATATTACCAAAGCAATCTCCGAAATGAAGCCTATTATTGTTGAATATGGCTTGTACTTGAACTACACACATGAACTAGATGTAAATAATATACATAATAAAAAAGAAAATATTATACCTTCATTAATCCAGAGAAAAATTCATTGTCTTTATGAAATAAGGGTGTTTTTTTTTGAGAAGCAGGTTTGGGCAATAGCTACATTTGATTTTTCAGGCAGTGTTGATATTAGGAACATAAAGGAGAAAGACAAAAGGTATCTTCCTCTTATACTACCACCAGAGCTAAAAAAGAAAATTTTAATCTTAGCAAAGAAACTAGCCTTAAAGTGTGGAACGGTTGATTTATTAAAATCTGATGAAGAGTACTATTTTTTAGAAGTGAATCCATTAGGACAGTTTCATCAAGTGAGCTATTATGGAAATTATCAAATAGAAAAACATATTGCAGATTTACTATGAAAGAAAAAAAAGAGCTATACTTAAAAGGAATTGAACATTCTCTACAAGAATGGAAGAAAAGTAACAGTGTGTCTCTGGTTAAATATTCCGAAAATAAAGATAAGCAAAGTAGAAAGACAAAGATTTTTCGTTCACAAAAACATTATTCCCTTTTATATTAAACATGTTTTTAAAGCTATTTGACTCAGTTAAAATTACTAGAGGTGCAAAAAATTGTATTATTTTAGATGCTAGCAGCGGATTTTTACAATTCATTCCGATTGCTTTTTTTGATTTATTATCAAATGAACATCAAAACTATGCTGTGTTAAAAAAACAATTAGATAGTGTGAGATTGCAAACATTAGAAGAGTATCTTCATTTTATCTTAGATAATAAACTAGGTATTATTGTAAATTCTCTGAAAGAATTGTTGACTTTTCAGGGTACCTCAGAATTTAGAGAAACTCCATCATATGTTGACTATTTGATTTTGGATGTGAACAATTCTGGTGTTTTAAATGATGTACTGATACAACAGATTTATGATTTGAAAATTAAATATTTACAGATCAGATTTTCAGAACTGGAATTAAATGATGTAATAAAAGTAATAGGTAAATTAAATTTGTTGAATGATTCCAGTATTAATGAAGTGTCCGTTGTTGTAAGTTATGACTTACAATTAGTTACATTTATCAAAGAGAATCATTACAAAATTTCAAATAAGTTTATTGATTTTATATTGCATTCCTATAAGGAACAGTTTTTTCAAACTTTAGATCATGTTCATCTAAGTGTGATTAAAAATAAAATTAGTATCCCATTAAGTTGTGGGCTGATTGATTTAAAAAATATCAATCTTAATCGTAACTTTTATCTAGAAGCAGAACAGCATAATTCCTGTCTTCATAAAAAAATAGCAATAGATATAGAAGGCAACATTAAAAACTGTCCCTCCATGTCTCAAAGTTTTGGGAACATACACGAAACAACATTAGAAACTGCTCTCAATCATCCTGAATTTAAAAAATATTGGAACTTAACTAAAGATAGTATTGAAGTCTGTAAAGATTGCGAATTCCGTTATATCTGTACCGATTGTAGAGCCTATACTGAACAAACAAGCATAAAGAATGAAGGGCTGGATGTATCTAAACCTTTGAAATGTGGTTATAATCCTTATACTGGTGAATGGGAAGAATGGAGTATAAACCCTTTGAAACAAAAAGCAATTGAGCATTACAAAATGCAAGATTTTCTCAAGAAATAAAATTACCATTCTGGAAAAGAAGGTTTAGAATCTTTTCCATTTGAATTATTTATTTAAAAATATAAAAAGCCCTGCAATCTTGTGAATTGCAGGGTTTATTTTGAGCATAAAGTCTTTTTAACTTAAAATCTCACATGGTGCTATACAGATTACCCACGGGCATCTTTTAATTCCCGGAGGTGGACAGCATGCTTCAGAGCAGCTTACCGCTCCGCCATTAATGCTCTTCAATTGGTCTCTTGAAATTTTTTTAGAATTTTTCATAGTCAAGTAATTGCGTTAAACTTAAGATTAAGGCTGGTTTCCACCACCACATCCGTCGTAAGGCATACATTGCCACTTACCACCGATTAAACATAGTTGACCACCTCTGCAGTCAATGCCTCCCTTAATTGTTTTCAATTCCTGTCTTTCGATTTTCTTTAAATTTTTCATAATAATTTTTACGTTTAGTTCAATTCGAAATTAATAAAATTTTATCAACTATTGTAGAATTATTGTAAAAATATTTATTTTTTAATTATTTACTTGTAGGATGTTTTGTAATTATTTCATGGAATTAAGTAAAATTGTTTTACAGAAAAAGCCTTGAAATCTGTACTTAAAGAGTTGATTTCATTTTAATAAAATCTTGCCCTGTGACAAGTCCGTTTTCAGATTGACTTGGTAATTTTGATTAAAAGTTTAATTCACCAAACCTGATAATATTATGAAAAGTTTATTCAAATTCTCTGCATTATTGGTCTTAGCTGTTTTTCTTACAGCATCGAAGGCATATGGACAAAAAATAAAACCTTCTGAAAGTGGTTATGCACTCGTAAATGGGATCAAAGTTTACTACGAAGTCTATGGTAAAGGAAAACCTATTGTACTGTTACATGGTGCCTTCATGACGATTGATATGAATTGGGGTGAGTTGATCCCGGAATTATCCAAAAACAGGAAAGTAATAGCACTTGAACTACAGGGGCATGGGCATACTCCGTTTTCGGAAAGAAAATTATCACACGCTACTTTGGCCAGTGATGTTACAAAGGTAATGGACTATCTGAAAATTGATAAAGCAGATGTTGCAGGCTACAGTTTTGGAGGAGAAGTGGCTTATCAGCTGGCTATACAAAGTCCGGAAAGAGTGAACAGACTGGTTATTATTTCTTCAACTTATAAGAGCAAAGGCTGGCTGCCTGAAGTCAATAAAGCCATTGAAGGAATGAAACCCGAATTCTTTACAAACAGCCCTATGCATACTGCCTACGACGCCGTTGCACCGGATAAAACAAAATGGACACCATTTCTGGAACACATGATGGCTTCTGCCCGAAAGCCTTTTGACCTTGGTGAAGACAATATCTCTAAAATTCCGGTACCTGTCTTAATCATTGCCGGGGATAATGACGGATTGGATAAAACAGAGCTTTCAAAAACCTATAAATTATTGGGAGGTGACGTTTTTGCCGATATGGGCGAATTACCAAAATCCCAGCTGGCTATTGCTCCTGGGCAAACCCATGTAAGTCTGATGATGCAGACGGCAATGATTCTGAACTATCTGAATAACTTTTTAAAATAGCTTGATGATGAATACAAAATTTGAAGCAGGAATAAATATTGCCATAAAAATTCCAAAAAGTACATACGAAAAAACCGTTTCTTTTTATAGGGATATTTTAAAATTGGAAGTTGAGGAAAAACCAATTGATAACCCTACGGTTTCAAGAACTCACGAGGTAAAGTTCGGAAATAATATTATTTGGCTGGACTGTGTCGACAACTATACTCATTCCGAAACCTGGTTACAGCTTACTGTCCCCGATGTAGAAATTGCTACCCAATATTTGCAGTCAAACGGTGTGGAAACCTGTGATGAGATTGAAGAGCTACCTGAAAATATGCACTGGATTACTGATCCTGCTGGTACAGTGTTCAATTTGCAGCAAAAGAAGTAAAAGTAAGATGTGGTGAGTAGGCTCTTTATGAAATTATAGTAAGCGAATTGTATAATTTTAATACCTTAGCTATTAAATCATTAAAATTTTAAATTATTCCATGAAGACGAAAGCATTCAATTTTATTGCAGCCCTCTTTTTTCTTGTATTAAATGTGACAGCTTTTTCACAAAAAACAGCCGCTTTAAATTCTTTACTAGACAAAAACTCAGAATTTGTATTCCCACAAACCCCTGATAAAATATCAAAAGCACTGAATGTAAAGACCGTTTTTTATGAAGATGCCAATGGAGAAAAATATGCAAAATGGCCAATGAAAACAGGGCTGGAACTTTATTGCGGTCTTGAAAAAGATAATACTGTTAATGAAATTTTTTTCGCAACTGCAGACAATAAATCTTTAGTGGTGGAAGGGCTTCCTTTCGGCCTTGTTCTGAATAAAAGTACATTACAGGATAGCAAAAATAAGTTCAGTAAATACCATGCTAAAATACAAAAGTTAGGAGCTGACAGTGAATTTCCAGGTGGGTCAAAACTGGTTTTTAAAAAAGGAAAACATTATGCAACACTGTTTTTCGACAGCAAAAACCTTTTAAAGTTATTAGGTTTAACAACGGCACTTATTGATCCGGCCGCCAATTAATTGATAAAAATTACCGTCATATCACATCCGTCATTTCTTGATGGATGTTTTTATTTACCGGATAAAGTAAGAAAAGAGACCTGGTAAAGAATGCTCAATGGCAAAAATCCTTCATTGATGTCTTTATTTCCTTAGTTCATTGTTTTCTGATTGAATAGCAGATGGGGTTATCATAGCTTTGACCTGTCAAAACAATTAACTCAATAATATTATGAACAGGGAACTCATTTTTTTAAGAACATTTGCCTTTACAGCAGTTATTGGAATTATATTTTTAACAGCTTCAGCCTTTAAAACAACCGGAAATCAGAGATTTACAGAAATAGATGTGGAAAGAATTAATATCGTTGAAAAAGACGGGACTGTTAAAATGATCATTACCAATGTCGGGAAATTTCCTACGGGAGAAGAAAAAGTAAACGGAAGCCCCACCAATAAAACGAGAAAGAAACGTTCCGGTATGCTCTTTTTCAATGAAGAAGGAATAGAATGCGGAGGTTTTATTTATGACGGACAGAAAAATCAAAACGGTCATAGCTCAGGCTTATCTCTGACGTATGATCAGTATGACGGAGATCAGGTGATGCAGCTTTTAACGCAGGATTATAAGAAAGGAGATAAAAGAGTAGTGTCCAGCGGGCTTTATTTTAATGACCGTCCTTCCAAAGAATCGCAAATCAAAACAGGAGAAATCTTTGCGGAACTGAATCAGATAAAAGATCCTGTAGCGGCACAGAAAAAATATAAAGAATATGAACAGCAGGGCCTCATTGGAGGAGCACCAAGAATGATGCTTGGAAAAACCAAAGATGAATATAACGGACTGTTTTTATTTGACAGTAAAGGAAAGCCAAGAGCCAGATTCTGTGTAGATAAAAATAATGATGCAAAACTGGACTTTTTAGATGATAACGGAACTGTTACCGCATCATTTCCTGATAATAAAAAATAATACTGCAAAAAACAGCCCTGTAAAAATATAGGGCTATTTTTGTAAAAAACTGATCCTTCATAAAAGCTGATGAATACCATTTTAAAACAGATTAATCAAAACAGATATTTTCTGCTGTTTATCCTCTTGTTTGCCTATGTACAGTCTATTCATACGCGAATAGGTATCAGAAGAACGCTGGATTGGTATATTTTTACACCTGAAGCAGCGGTTGTTACCCTCATCAGTGCGTGCATCCTGTTTTTTGTTATCGATTTTTTTATTAAAAACTGGCAGAGATCATCAACGTTCAGCGTATCAGAAGTTCTAAAAATATTCAGTGTTTCATTGCTGACCTACCTTTTGGTAATGAAAATAATAGGTTTTGTAATTGCTTTTATTTTTGGAAAAGTTGAGAAAAATTTTAATCAGGAAGTTGTTATTCTTTCTACTTTTTCAGATTTGATAGGAGGTTTTATTTATGGAAGTTTTTTTCTGGCCTACCGTTATTACAAAAGAAATACAGAATATCAGAAGCAATTGGCTCTGTATGATCATGCGTTGTCTGAAAGTAAAATTAATCAGTTGAAAACACAGCTTAATCCTCATTTTTTATTCAATAATCTCAATGTCCTTGATCAGTTGATAGAAGAAGACAAACATAAGGCTTCAGATTTCCTGAATGAATTTGCCGAAATATACCGTTATGTTTTGGATGTTTCTGATAAAAAATTAGTGTCTGTGGAAGAAGAACTGGCCTTTGCAGAGAAATATTTTAAGCTGATACAATACAAATACGGAAATGCTTATTCATTAAAAATAAATCCTGTCAAATCATCCGGTCGTATCATTCCTCTTTCATTACAGCTGATGCTTGAAAATGCAGTTCAGCATAACCTCGGTATTATTGATAAACCTGTCCTGATCACAATAAAAATAGATAAGGCAATAACCGTTTCGAATAATGTAATCCCTAAACGAAACCGAAAAAAAACTTCAGGAAGGGCGCTGAACAACCTTAAAGAGCAATATAACCTGTTAACGGATCAGCAGGTAGAAATTATAAAAACAGAAACTGAGTTTTCAGTTATTATTCCCGTAATTCCCACATAAAATATGATAAAAGTTGTCATCATCGAAGACGAAATTCCTGCAAGAAGCAAATTAAAGCGTTTCATCAGTGAACTGGAAAGTCCTGTTGAAATTGTTGCGGAAACAGGCACTGTAGAAGAAGCCATTACTTTTTTAAAAAGCTCAACAGTTGATCTGATCTTTTCCGATATTGAATTACTGGATGGAAATGCCTTTGAAATCTATGATCAGGTGAATATTTCATGTCCGGTTATTTTTACCACAGCATATGATCAATTCTGGATGAATGCTTTTGAAAGCAATGGAATTGAATATCTTTTAAAACCATTTTCACAGAGTCGTTTCCAAAAAGCATGGGACAAATTTCTTTTATTGAGAAAAGCACCTTCAGAATCTCAGCAGGTTTTGGAAAAACTTCAACAAATGATCAATAACGGACTTGCAGAGAAAAATTATAAGAAAAGATTCACCGTCGGCTCACATCAGGGGCTCTATTTTATCAATACGGAAGAGATCTCTTTCTTTGGGGCAGAAGAAGGAGTTGTCTTTGCTTTTGATACAGCAGGAAAAAAACACCTGTTAAATGAATCTACTTTAAAAGAAATTGAAACCCAACTCAATTCTTCAGATTTTTTCAGGATCAACCGGAGTGAGCTTGTTCAGAAAAATCATATTGAAAGGATAGAACGTTACAATAAAAATACACTTTCCGTTCAGATAAAAGGGCAGAAAGATCATCTTGTCACAAGCCAGAGCAATACAGCTGCTTTCAGAAAATGGATTGAAGAATAAACAGGTTCTCCGGTTTTATTCCTTTAAATGGTAAGCCCATGGTTATTTTTTACCTCAGCCATCACAAAAGTACTGTGGGTACTCCCTATAGAATCCACAGATCCCAGCTTATTGAATACAAAATCCTGGTAATGTTTCATATCCCGTACCTGAACTTTCAAGAGGAAATCAAAATCCCCGGAAATATTGTAACATTCGGCAACTTCTTCAATTTCTAAAATCTCCTTTACAAAATCATAACCCACCGATCTGTCGTGAATTTTGAGCTTGATCTGGCAGAAAACCGTAAATCCGCGATTCAGTTTTTCAGCATCAAGAACAGCTGCATACTTTTTAACAAAACCTTCCTGTTCAAGCCTTTTTACCCTTTCAAAAACCGGTGAGGTAGAAAGGTTTACTTCTTTCGCAAGTTCCTTAACAGTGAGTTTAGCATTTTTCTGGAGCAGCCTTAGCAGCTGTAAATCCTTATCATCGAGTTGTTCCACAGAATATTATTCTTTTAAATGATTAAAACGATCAAATGTACAGAATTATATGCTTTTATTGGTGTTTTATAAAGTTTAATTTGCTTAATTTTTAAACATTAATTGTATTTTTATTCTGTATTGTTAATTTTACACAAAATTAAAAACTTTTACTGATGACAATAGTTAAAGGTAAAAGTACAGTTCTTTACAAATACTTCATCAGACAGGAAAGGTTTTACTTAAGGTAGATTAATAGGGAATCGTGTGCAAATCACGAGCTGTCGCGCAACTGTAAGTAACACACCAAAGGTTTTTGTCCTTGCAGATCCACTGCCACAAGCGGGAAGGATGACGGAAACTGTTACAAGTCAGGAGACCTGCCTTTACTGAATTGACAATGCTTTCGCGGGCTGAAGCTTTAGGTCATACAGATGGTATATCAGATTTTTGTGTTTTCTCCTGAAAGGAAATGCACTGTCTGCTATATCACTACTTTCCTGAAACTTCTTCCGTAAAACATAACGAAGCATTTTAAAGGACTTTCCCAATAAGTTTAATTAAAAAGTTTAAAAAAATGCAAACTCACATCCTTGGCTATCCGCGTATTGGTAGCAAAAGAGAACTCAAAAAAGCCTGCGAACAGTATTGGTCAGGTAAAATCCTTTTGGAAGAACTTCTGAATACCGGAAGAACGCTCTGCAACCAAAACTGGACTATTCAGAAAGAAGCAGGGATAGATCTTATCCCATGTAATGATTTTTCATACTATGATCAGGTATTGGATATGAGCCTTGTCGTAGGAGCCATTCCAACACGTTACCATGAAGTGGTACTGAAAAAGAACAATACGGAGCTGGACCTTTATTTTGCGATGGCAAGAGGATATCAGAAAGACGGACTGGACATTACCGCCATGGAAATGACCAAATGGTTCGATACCAACTATCATTATATCGTTCCGGAATTTTATAAAAATCAACAGTTTAAACTGAGTTCAGATAAAATTTTCAATGAATTTGCCGGAGCAAAACAGGCTGGAATCAATGCGAAACCGGTTATTATTGGGCTGGTCTCTTATCTGTTATTAGGAAAAGAAAAAGAAGAAGGATTTGATAAGCTGGATCTGGCTGGAAATCTTCTTCCAGTCTATACAGAGATTTTAACCAAACTTCAGGATCAGGGTGCGGAATGGATTCAGTTTGATGAACCTTTTCTGGCATTGGATTTAAATGAGAAAGCCAAAGAAACCTACCTTTCTGTGTATGCGGAAATAAGAAAACGTTTTCCAAAACTGAAATTTATTGTGGCTACGTATTTCGACGGATTAAAGGATAATACATCACTTGCCGTTTCCCTTCCTGTAAATATATTGCATGTTGATCTGGTGAGAAATCCTGAACAGCTGGATGAAATTCTGAATGGTATTCCGGAAAATTTAAGCCTTTCATTAGGTGTAATTGATGGTAGGAATATCTGGAAAAATGATTATGAAAAATCATTGTCTTTCATCAGAAAAGCAGTTGAAAAATTAGGATCTGAAAGGATTCTGATTGCACCATCATGTTCATTGCTTCATTCACCTTGTGACCTTGATTTTGAAACCAATCTTAATCCGGAAATTAAAAACTGGCTGGCTTTTGCTAAACAAAAAGTAAAAGAAGTCGTAACACTTAAAGAACTTGCTTCCGGAACAGAAAATGAACAGATTCTTAAAGAGTTCGAAGAAAATAAAAAAGCAATTGAGAGCAGAAAAACTTCTCCTCTTATTCATAATAACCAGGTAAAGCAAAGAGCAAATGCTGTCACTGAAAAGGATGCCCAAAGAATAAATAAATTCAAGATCCGTAAAGAAGAACAGCAGGAAGTATTGCAGCTTCCATTATTCCCAACCACCACAATCGGGTCATTCCCACAAACCACAGAGGTCAGAAGCTGGAGAGCCAAATTCAAAAAAGGAGAACTTACAGCAGAACAGTATGATGCCTTGCTGAAAGAGGAAACGCAGAGAACAATCCGCTGGCAGGAAGACATTGGAATTGATGTATTAGTTCACGGTGAATTTGAGCGTAATGACATGGTAGAATACTTTGGAGAACAACTGGAAGGATTTGTATTCACCAAAAACGGATGGGTACAGAGCTACGGAAGCCGCTGTGTGAAACCTCCTGTGATTTTCGGTGATGTTTCCCGCCCAACTCCAATGACGGTTTACTGGTCTCAATATGCCCAATCCCAGACTGAAAAATGGGTAAAAGGAATGTTGACAGGTCCGGTTACCATTTTACAGTGGTCTTTTGTACGTGATGATCAGCCTCGCTCAGAAACGTGTAAGCAGATTGCGTTGGCGATCCGTGATGAGGTGGTGGATCTGGAAAAAGCAGGAATCAGAATTATTCAGATTGATGAGCCTGCGATCAGAGAAGGGCTTCCACTAAGAAAGACAGACTGGCAGAACTATCTGAAATGGGCCGTAGAAGCTTTCAGAATTTCAGCAAGCGGAGTGGAAGATGCTACCCAAATACATACTCATATGTGTTATTCTGAGTTCAATGATATTATCGAAAACATTGCCGATATGGATGCTGACGTGATTACCATAGAATGCTCACGCTCTCAGATGGAACTGCTGAATGCTTTTGCAGATTTCAGATATCCGAATGAAATTGGCCCCGGAGTATATGACATCCATTCACCAAGAGTACCATCGAAAGAAGAAATGATTGAACTGCTGAGAAAGGCTCAGAATGTCATTCCTGCCAGCCAGCTTTGGGTAAATCCGGATTGCGGACTGAAGACAAGACACTGGGAAGAAACTGAAAAAGCTTTAATCGCAATGGTTGCAGCAGCAAAAGAAGCTTCAGTAGAATATGCACTTTAGAAAACTTTTAAAATAATTAGATTCAATAATTCAGATCGTGTTATGATTTTCATGGCACGATCTGTTATTTTCAAAGGATTAAAACATAAAAAAATAATATTCTATTCATTTTTATATTCTATTTTTGCTGCTCGGCAAATTTTGACATGTTATCTTTTAAATACATGTTAAAAGCTTATCAAACTAATAAACTATACATTCAAACCATGAAAGAAGCATTTCCTGAAATGAGATCGGAAACCTATAACCCTCAATACATCGCCGGATTGAGGTGGAGTATGGTGGTTCTTTTTGCTGCCATTGCTGTTGTTTTACTGAAGTTTTTTATCGATGCCCTTTCAGATCCTGCTATGGATACAGCTTCTGATATGATCTTCTTTTTGCTGTTTCTTATTGCTGGTTCGCTGTCAGGTTGGCTGGTGTATGAAATGATGAAGAATCAGGACGAAAAAATCAGTGGTCTCCTTATCAATCATCAGGGAATTCTGTTTCTCAACAGGAATGATAAAGTGCTGTCAGCAATCAAATACTATGATTTGGTAAAAAGTGACAATCCTTATACAAAAGATATATTTTCAGAATCCCGAGCTTCCGGAAAGTACAGCGATTTCAGAAAGAATCTGTATGTTCATGAAAAAGATGAAAACAGAAACCCTCAGAAGAAAATGGTCAGTCTGGATGTGATTCCGCTTAAAAACCGATATGATCTTATTGGACATTTCCTGAAAGGGGTGCACGTGTTTCGTCCGGATCTGAAAATCAATCCTGAAGTATACAAAGACTTTTATCTTGATGAAAAAACAATGCGTTATGCTCCGGAAAATCTAAAGAATGATATGAAAGTGAAAATCATTACAATAGCAGTCGTTATTCTGGTGATTCTTGCTTTTAGATACTTCTTTTTAGAGGAGATCTAAGCTATTTTGCCTGTAAAGCACTTGGCGGGTAGCCAAACTGTTTTTTAAATGCAAATGAAAAATGGGATAGATTTTCAAACCCAAGATCCAGATAAATATCAGAAACAGATTTTCCTTTTTGGGTAAGCAGAAAATGGGCCTCCTTTAATCTGCGAAGCTGAAGCCACTGTCTTGGCGGAACTCCGAATATTTTTTGAAAGTCTCTTTTGAATGCAGACAGGCTTCTCCCCGTTAAGTAAGCAAAACGCTCTACATTGACATTGAAATGAAAGTTTTTATTCATAAAAGTCTCAATATCTATTTTATAAGGTTCAGAAAAATCAAATAAAATATCCTTAAGACCCGGATCATAATTCAACAGCAGGAGGAGAGCTTCTTTTTGCTTAAGCCGAAGGATTTCTTCGGAAGCAGGAAGATCTTCATAGGGTAATAATGAGTACATAAAAGAATGTAATGCTTTCTGCTCCGGTTTTATATAGGCAGGAACATTGTCTTTCTTCTCCGCCTGATAGCCATACTCGCGGCTGAAATCATGAAGCATGGCATCATCAAAGTAGATGGATATGGTTCTGATTTCTCCGTTTTTAGGAGGATATTTTGCGAATTTCAATAAACTGTTTTTTCTTGCTGAATACAGTTCTCCTTCCTTAAATATCGTTTTTGTGATCCCGTCATTCAGTTCCATTTCCCCGGAAAGCACAAGACCGAGGCTGTGAATTCGCGCAAACTGTTCTCCTTCCCTGAATTCTGAAAAATGACAGGAATAATTGATGGGAAAAGGAATATTATTTTCGTTCATAGCTCAGGCAGGTATTTCTTGATCAATTCTTATTCAAACTTACAAAACTTTTTTAGGATCATAGAATCTTCACAGCAAAACAATCATGAGAATATTTTGCTGTGAAGAATATCATATTAAGCCAGAATTGCTTTGGGTTCCAGATACGCTTCCAATCCGAATACTCCAAACTCACGCCCGATACCGCTTTGTTTAAAGCCTCCGAAAGGAGCATAAGGATCGTGGGCAAACCCGTTAATACAGATTCTTCCGGCATCAATCTGTGCGGCCACACGTTCCGCATGTTCCTGATCAGCAGAGCTGATATAAGCTGCAAGACCATACGTAGTGTCATTGGCAATGGCAATGGCTTCTTCTTCATCAACATAAGGAATAATAGACAATACAGGCCCGAAAATTTCTTCCTGCGCAATACGCATATCATTACGGACATTGGTAAAGATGGTTGCCTTTACAAAATTGCCACTTTCAAGACCTTCCGGTTTGCCTTCACCCCCTGCCAGCAGAACAGCACCTTCTTCCTGTCCCAGACGGATATAACTTTGTACTCTTTCAAATTGTCTGGCACTTACCATAGGGCCTACAAGGGTATCTTCTTCATTGGGGTTTCCTACTTTTACCTGTCCGGCTGCCTTTCTGGCAAGTTCATTTACTTCCTCCAGTCTGCTTTGAGGAACCAGCAATCGGGTAGGAGCAATGCATGCCTGGCCATTGTTCATATAAGCCCCGAAAACAGCCATAGGAATTGCTTTATCAAGATCAGCATCTTCGAGAATAATATTGGGAGATTTTCCTCCGAGCTCTAAGGTTACTCTTTTCATGGTGTCTACCGCTCCTTTGGCAATTGCTTTTCCTGTCAGTGTAGATCCGGTGAAGGATATTTTAGCAATATCAGAATGCAGCGTAATTTCGTTTCCCACTACACTTCCTAATCCGTTAACGATATTGAAAACACCTTCCGGCAGACCTGCCTCATGAAAGCATTCGGTAAGCAGTTGGGTTTGTACTGCACTCATTTCACTGGGTTTGATGACAGCCGTACATCCGGCAGCAATAGCTGTGGCAAGTTTATTACAGATGAAGCTGTTGCTGGCATTCCATGGAGTGATAATTCCAACGACCCCTAAAGATTCAAAACGTACTTTAGAATGTCCCACTGTTCTTTCGAAATCATAAGATTCTAAAGTATTGATAGTGGCTGTAAAAGCAGAAATTGCATTTTGAACACTCATTCTGCAGAATTGCAATGTTCCGCCATATTCATTCACCATAGCAGAAACCAGTTCAGTTTCTCTTTTGCTTACGGCTTCGTGTAGTTTCTTAAGTAGACTGGTTCGTTCCTCTTTTGTTGTTTTTGAAAATGTTTTGAAAGCTTTTTTCGCTGCTGCAATGGCTATTCGGGTATCTTCTTCATTTCCCAGAATTACTTCTCCTGTTTTTTGATTGGTAACAGGGCTTATAAGATCAAAAGTTTCTGTTCCTTTTGGCGTAACAAATTCGCCGTTGATGTAAATTTTATTAATCTGTATCATTTTGATGATTTTAATACCACAAAGTTCGGCAGAAAGAGAAAAGACAGGTTTGTTGTACAGTTCAATTTTTCTTTGTTGTATGGTTCATTTTAAAGGCTGTGAATTTTTATTTTTTTGAATTTAAATGTCAAAAGGTTCTCTTCTTCGATAAAATTGACTACTTTTATCATAACCAAGTAAATAAATCGTTTTGAGAACGACTCTTAAACTTATTTTCGCTTAGTATCAGTCTCAGTAACCACAGGCTGATCGTTCTTTCGTTTGGGTAATTCTACCCGAACAGGTTTTTATTTCATCATATTATTTATCGTATTACCTGCTAAAGGTGACTTTATCTGCTGTTTTTCCTTTGAGTATTGATCAAAACCGAAATATACAGCAAGACCATGGCTTAAGAAATAATCTTTAAGCCATAATCCGGATATATATAACCCTTGTAATGCGTGAATAGTATGGAAAAAATCCAACAAAGAATACTAAGCACAATTATAAGTAATGAATACCCAACATATCTGGGAGATAAAAGCGAAAAATACTCCCTTACTCAAAAAGAAATGCAATCAATGTAACAGCGACAGATTTCAATGCAGCGATAAATTCAGACTGAATGCTCAGAAAAAGAATATTGATATATGGCTGATTTACCGATGTGTAAAATGTAACAACACCTATAATATGACGGTATTTTCAAGAATCAGAACAGAATCTGTCAGTAAAGAAATATTCAACAAATTCTCAGAAAATGATACGGAAATTGCATGGCAATATGCCTTTTCGCGGGAAATGATGGGAAAAAATAATGTGGAAGCCGACTGGGAAAGTGTACACTATGAAATTATATATCCGGACCTGACGGTAGAAGATCTTATCAATATGAAGAATGAAACAATCTCGTTTCAAATACAGTCTCTGTTTGATTTTAATATGAGAGTTTCAACAGTACTCCGGACCTGCTTAGGTCTCTCTTCCTCTAAATTGAACCTATTGCTTGGTTCAGATGCGGTTTATTTTAATCAAAAGCTGTTGCAGAAGAAATATAAAATTACCAATGGTGCTCATATCGAGATCAACAGGCATGCACTGATTAATATTTACCTTATGGGAAAAGCAGATGTTTGTCTCAATATGGTAGATGATTAATAATTAAAAAAGCCTTCCGGTTATTGATCGGGAGGTATTTTATTTATCTTCCACTTTCGTTGTTGTAAAAGATGAATAGTAAGCTCAGAATATAATGAGTAGGAAAGATAAAGAATTTTTTATTCATAAAAAAAATAAACCAGAATCCTGAGACTCTGATTTATCAATAGGGAATAGAAAATTCTGAGGATTTAATCCCACTTATTTTGGGTTGAAACGGCATATTTTCCGGCACCGGTAAAGAAAAAACTGAGGCTTACAAGCATATAAATCACAAGCAGTTCCAATGCCCAGCCTCCGAATTCATTAAGCTTGAAAATATTGGCTGTTTGTGCCAATATGGTAGCCGTAAAGCAATTGGCAGCAAAGATTAGTCCTGCCAGACGAGCCCGGAATCCTATGATCAGCAGTACAGGAGCTATAATTTCTCCCGCAAATACACCGTAGGCAAAAAATGATGGTAAACCGTGCATGGTCATCATGTCTTGAATAAACCCAATCCCGTGAATCAACTTACTGATTCCATAAACAGACATGGGAAACCCGATTGCTATTCTTGTAATCAGCATTCCTAAATCAATGTTCTTTTTCATTTCTTATCATTATTTAAAAATTATATTTTACAAATGCCCCGATATTTTCCAGGGTCTTTTTTCCGTTATTAAACTGATCAAAATTGGAAGCAAGTCCGTACATCATTTTATCCCTTTTTACGCCTAGTCTGATAAACTGCAAACCTCTGGGATATCCACTGTCATCAAGGTTTCCAATTGCCAATACACTGAAGTATCCCTTAAAGTTTTCTGTCAGATAAGGAGTATATTCAAATGAAATGGACTGTTCAAGAGAAAATCCTTTCTGATAAGTGGTTCCTATAGAGTAAGACAGAGAGTAAGCGGGCTGAATAATTTTATATTGCAGGTAAGCACTGAAAAATGCTCCGGGATTTTTCATTCCAAATGCCGCATTGGCACTAAACCTTTTGGTAAGCATATAGGATAGGGTATTTCTGATGAAGAATATATTTTCTTTGTCTTTGGTATATTCTGTATCAAATAAGGTAAGATTGTTCAATTTCAACCGTTCATTCAGCTGATAATTGACATTGTGCATATAAGTATAGGAACGATGCCCTAAAACAATATCCGGGGTATAGGAAAGTTTCTGCGCATTCAGAGAAACTGATGCAAGGGCTGTTATGGCGATGAATCTGGCCTTCATATTTCACTCATTAAAATTCTGTAAGCAAAATTATTCAGGCGGGAATGGAATAAACTTAAGAAATCTTAAGAAACGTCAGACAGGTGTTTTTTTCTCAGATAGCTCAGATATTCTACCGTTATTCCAAGGTAGGATGCAATCATGTATTGAGGGAAACGCTGTTCGATATTGCGGTAGGTGGTGACAAATGTTCTGTATTTGGTGTAGGCATCCACACGGGAATGTTCAAAGGTTCTTTCCTGTAAAGTAACATAGGCCGACTGCATTTTCAGACGCCAGAACTCAGACACAGCCGGAACTTCTTTGTACAATAATTCCAGATTATTTTTACTGATCTGTACAATCGTTGTATCTTCATTAGCCTGGATAAACATTCTTGAAGGCAATTCGCTAAGATAGCTGTAAAGATCATTTACCCACCAGTTTTCAATACCAAGCTGAGTGGTATTTTCCTTTCCTTTTTCATCAATATGATAAGCAAACAGGCTTCCCTTTGCAATGAATCTCATGTGTCTTGAAGTCTGTCCTTCGTGAAGCAGAAAATCTTTCTTTTTAAGCTGAATGATTTCCAATTTGGAAGTAATACGGTCAATATCGTGATCTTCTAAAGTAACTATTTCTTTAAAATGTTCTATCAGCTGTAAAAGAATTGGATCTGTTTCCATGGTGAAATAGGGTTGTTCCTGGGATGATGATCAGGGAAAGTATATAAGCTGCAAATTTACTTAAATAATAAAAAATATAAGATTAAAAACCTTTTGATTATAACAAGATGAGACTATTGCAGAGCGGAACAATGTAATTTTGAAAAAATATCCATCTATTGGTTTAAAATACTCAACAAGAAACTATTATTTGTAGTTTTGTGAATATCATGAAAATAGAGAATATGTCATTCATCAACGACTTGGGTAAAATTATTTTTTTCCTGTTTCTGCTGTTAAGTGTTTTCCTTCTTACAGCAAAATCTGAAAGAAAACTACCGAATTATTTATTTGCAGCCTTTCTGTTGATTTCTGTCATTGATCTTTCCGGGTTTTTTCTGCCACCGCCAGATAACAAAATAATCAAAGGATTCAAACTGGCCAGTGTCCTGCTGCAGATGCCTTTATATTATTTGTATGTCAATGCGGCCTGTTATTATAATTTTACCCTTCGTACCAAACATCTTCTGCACGCAGTACCGTTTTTGTTCTTTCTGGTATGGTTTGGTATTTCAGGGGATTCTGAGCAAAAAGATCAGGCATTTGATGTCGTTTCCACTGTACAGTATTATTTTTATATTGTTGCCATATTTCTGGTTTTGAGAACATTCAGAAAACTGTATCAGGAAAACTATTCCAGTAATCATCACCTTACTTATAAATGGCTGATGCAGACAACGATTCTCTTCCTGATCGGGAACACTTTTGTGTTGATCAGGGAGTTTTTGAAAGATAATGAAACTGCATTTTTATATTTATATACACTGAACTCAGTATTTGTATTATTTGTTATCAGTTCGTTTGTATTAAATGCTTTATATCGTCCCAATCTTCTGGCTGGAATCAATAAAGACCTGATTCCTGTACAATCTGTAGAAAAGCTTCAGAAAGAAGATCCGGAGCAGTTAAAAACCCTTCTGAATTATATGGAAACCGAAAAACCTTATCTGGATGATAAACTTACCTTACAAAAACTGGCAAAGCTGATCGGTATGCAGGAAAAGCCCCTGTCAGTATTGATCAATCAGCATACCGGTAAACATTTTTTTGATTTTATTAATGAGTTCAGAATTAATCAAGCCAAGACTATTCTTAAAGAGCAGCCTCAACTTACAGTGCTTGAAGTTCTGTATGAAGTGGGTTTCAATTCCAGATCATCATTCTATACAGCCTTCAAAAAAGAAACAGGGGTTACTCCCACAGATTACAGAAAATCAATAGTTTAAAAAGTGTCCGATTTTAAGTCGGACTGATTTTTCAGATAAAAAGAGTCCGGTTTCCGGTAGTCGGATATTTAAATCCATGTAAAGTTTCAGATTTGCTTCATCATTAAAATTTAAACAGATGAAACCACAAATCAGATGGGTATTGTTTCTTTTTACAATCCTGAATTCCGGATTCTTTTTCGGACAATTGATTCAGCAGGAAAAAATCCTAAAAGCAGATTCTTTAGTGAGCAGTTATTCCAGATCCCATGCTCCGGGCATGGCTGTAGGTATTATACAGGAAGGAAAAATAATTTATAAAAAAACTTATGGGCTGGCGAATCTCGAAGACAGGATTCCTGTAACGGATTCTACAGCTTTTGATATTGCATCCGTATCAAAACAGTTTACGGCTTTGGTAACGCTTATGGCTGAAAAAGAAGGTAAACTTTCGTTGGAAGATGATATCAGAACTTATCTGCCGGAACTTAAGCATCTGCCTTATAAAATTACCCTCAGACAGCTGGCCAATCATACCCATGGATTACCGGATTTTACAACTATCAAAAGACTTCAGGGATTCGGAGACGAGTTTCGCGTGACTAATACAGATGCTGTAAAAACAGTTTTGGCTATTAAAAGGACTAATTTTAAACCTGGAGATCAATACAGATACAATAATACAGGCTATATGCTGTTAGCTGAAATTCTCCGCAGAGTTTATAAAAAAGATTTTGCAGAGCTGCTCAAAGCGTATATTTTCGATCCACTGCGTATGAATCACTCGATGGCGGTAGATGATCCGGTGAAAATTATTCCTAACAGAGCAGAATCTTATCAGGAAGCCCATTCCGGTTTTATAAAAACTCCCCTTGGCCAAATGGAAAATGGGTCTTCCAATATTTTTATGCCCTTGAATGATCTTTGCATTTGGGCTGCCAATTTCCAGAAACCCTTGGTGGGAAGCCGTGAGATGTATGATAAGATGCAGCAAAATACGCTATTAAATAATGGAGAACAGATAGGATACGGGTTGGGACTGCAAACCGGAAAGTATAAAGGGCTGGATATTGTTTTTCACGGAGGAGGAACAGCCAGTTACAGATCCTATATTCTGCATATTCCTGCTTATAACCTGTCTGTTGTATTAGCTGGAAATAAGAGTACTTTTGACGGATTGCTGGTTGCCTACGGATTGGTAGATGTGCTTCTGAAAGACCACCAGATTCTCCCGGCATCTCCAAAGAAATTAGCTTACACTGCAGCTGAACTACAATCATTTGAAGGAACTTATGAAATTAATCCCGGAAATTATCTGGATATTAAAACAGATGGCAGAAACCTGTACTGGGACAATAATAAAACGCCTTTAAAGGCCGCAGGAGATTATAAATTTGACATTTCTTTTCTTCCCACCGGAAGCTTCACATTTCATCCCGGGAATTTAACGTACAGGATTGGTGACTTTACATTTATCTGTAAAAAAGTAATATTAAAGCCCTTGAAGGAAGACAAAGTTGATCTTAATAAATATGTGGGATTCTATAGAAATGAAGAATTTAATACCATTTACCAGTTGGTTATCGAGAATGATAAGTTGGTTGCCAGACATGCTATCAATCCTGATATTCCTTTGTGTTTCCTGAGTGAATCGGAAATGTATTCTTATAAATCAATTTTTGGAAGGCTGGGTTTTACCTATGGCAACAACAAAAGTATTTCTGGGTTTGTGCTTTCAGGAGCTAATTTTACTCAAATAGAGTTTAAGAAAATAAAATAATCTCTTCCCATCCAAACATAGGAAGACCACAATTTACGGGCTAAATTGTGGTCTTCCTCAACTAAGAACTATTTAACTACGATTCTGTTTTCAAATAACCATAATGTAAAACAGTTTCTTTTCCAAATAAGCTTGAGAAAATATTCTGAAACTCATGGATGTATTTACACTTTATGGCGTTCCCGTATATTTTCAGACCTTCCAGTATTTTTCTGGAACTCAGGTCTATATCATATTTTATAAACGATTCCGGTCTTTCATATCGGATGCTCTGCTCTGAACTGTAAGTTCGTGAGAAGCCTAGCTTTTCAAGCCACTCTTCAGTTATCTTAATAGGTTTGATGGACGCTGCCGGAACTGAAATACTTTGAATATCATTTTCAATTTTAACAAAATAAGCCTGCTCAGGATTTTGAAAGATCTCAGTAATCGTATAAATCTGATTTTTATACTCGACTAAGTTCTTGATTTTTAGATCTGCTACGTTCATAATATTTTGGTTTTTAGTTGATGATATGGTCTCAGATAAACAGCAAATAGTATGCCCGGCATTGTAGTATCAAGCCTAGTTTTGGGAAAGATTAGGTTAAATTTTTACTATAAAAAATTAATGATATGTTAAAATAGTACGTCTGCAAAGGGTTTGTCACATGATCATGAAATATAGGATGTGGTATGTATGTGGTACTAGTTTTTTACTCTTGCTTTTGGAACTGTATTAAAAGTAGTCAGAAGTAGAGCTAAAATAACCGATAGGAGAAGAACTGCGATGAAAATATTCCATGAAAAAGCATGAAGCAGATATCCGGTACCACTTCCCAGAATACTTGAACCGAAATAGTAAAACAGCCAGTAAATGGAAGTGGCTGAAGATTTTCCACGCTTGGCATACAACGCAGTCATCTGGCTGGCCATAGTGTGGGCAGCAAAGAATGAAAGAGTGAAAAGGCCAAGCCCAAAAATAAGAATATAAATATTTTCAGATAATAACAGGGCTGCTCCGGTAAGCATAAACAGGATAGAGCCTTTCAAAATAGTATTCATCGGAAACCTTCTGGAAAGACGGCCAACGATCATCGTTCCGAAAACACCGAAAATATACATCAGAAAGATAAAGGCAATGATAAAATGGCTTAATGAAAAAGGTGCTGCTTCCAATCTGAATGTAAGGTAATTATAAACACTCACAAAAACGCCCATCAGCAATGCAGCAGTACAGTATAAACGGAGCATATAAGGATTGGTAAGAAAAAACTTCATCTGTTTTACCTTAAGGTGGTAATCTGTTTTCTGAGGATTAAAAAACTTTGATTCCGGAAACAGTTTCCAGAATACAGCGCCGAGAATGAAACTTTCTATGCCAATCAGAAGAACAGCATTACGCCATCCGAATTCACCTGCAAACAAAGTGGCCATTATTCTTCCGCTCATCCCTCCAATTGTATTTCCACTGAGATACATACTGATGGCAGCAGGTACTGCCAGAGCATCCACTTCCTCCGTAAGATAGGCAAGGGCCACTGCGGAAACGCCGGATACAACAAAACCTTTCAGTATTCCAATCGCAATCAGAAGGCTTAAGCTGGGAATCCAGGTAGAAATAATAGTAAGGATGGCAGATGAAATCAACGAAAACGCCATGAGATTTTTCCTGGAATAGCTGTCAGCTTTAAAGGCAAAAAACAGTAATCCCAATGCCATACCTATCGTGGATGATGATACCAAAAGGGACGTGTCGCCTACAGATACCCCAAACTGTTCTGCGGCCATAGGCAGCATCGGCTGGAAAAGATAGAGTTGTGCAAAAACCGAAAGTCCTGAAAAGAAAATACAAAGTTTTATATATCGGAAACGTGAGCTTCCCTGAATGGCTTTTTCAGATGATTCCATGATTTTTTGCAATTACAATGCAGTGGTTGTACAGAAAATTTAAGCGCTGTAAATTTCCTGATTATTTTCCGAATTAAAAAATCATAATCTCAATGATATTAATTGGTGAAACAAATCAGTGAAATTGTAGGCTGCTGATATATTCGGAAGGGGTAATATTCTCCATCTGCTTGAAAACCCTGTTGAAGGTAGATTGGTTAGAAAATCCTGCCTCAGTATAAATATACATGAGGGTTACTTTTTCAAGGTCATTTTCATTAAGCAGTTTTTTTACCCATGCAATCCTGTGCATATTCAGGTAATTATTGAAGTTGGGATATCCTTTTGCACGAATTGATTTCGAGATATAACTACTGTTGATTTCCATTTCTGTAGAAAGCTTAGAAATATTGAAATTAACATCTTTATACAGCTGTTTTTCTCTCATCACAGATTCAATTTTATCAAACAGTTCATCTGCAAAAGGTGCTTTTTCTGGTGTAGGAACCGGCTGTATTATTGTACTCTGAGCCTTCTCCTCAATTTCATGGTAAATTTCAACACGCTTTATTTTATCCTTAAAATAGAGCAGGAGTGCAATCACAGCTACATTGGAGATCATCAGGATGGTATCTGTAAGTCTTACATCTTCCGGCCTGTGTATTGGAAAGTTAAAGCTGAAGGATTTGGAAATAAGGTATCCTGCAACAATATTCAGTAAAGCAAATACACTGTAAATATAAACATACTTCCTCTGAAAGAAAACATAGGCTGCCAGCGGGATCGGAATAAGCCAGACAAAACTCGCTATAGAGTTGTTCCAGAATGCCAGCATGATATAAAAATTATAAAGTGTTGCAATAATGATATAGGAATGCACCATTACATTCACCGAATAGGTTTTACGGACAATCAGGTAAGTATAATCCAGTAAAAAAAGCCCTCCGAAAAGATACCACGCCATTATTTTATCCGGAATGATAAAAGTAAATATCAAACCAAATAGGGCAAGAATAACAGACATCAGAATATTATAATAATACACCAGCTGTCTTTTGTACTGTTCAATTTTTATGTCTTTTTCGGTGGTCATTTGTGGCAGAAAGTAATTTTAAATCATTCCAATTTGTTCGCATAACAGTCATATTTTAGAAAATGACTGGGTTAAATGTTTGATTGTTAATTGTTTGTGTTTTGTGAGTGGTTTCCTGTTTTTCATTGATTATGGATGAATTTGATTTATCAATGCGGATAACTTTGCACCAGCTAGCTCAACAAAGGCTGATTGATGATAAGTCAATTGACCCCGCATGATTTATTCAATTCTTAAATAAATCAACAAAATTTTAAACAAATATACTAAAATGAAAAAAATAAAATTACCTCTTGCCAGCATAATGATGTGTTTTTCACTAGCGGCATATTCCCAGGTTGGGATCAATACAGATTCTCCTAAGGTAACATTGCATGTAGAAGGAAAACCGGACGTGACTACTGTGGCTGATGGAGTGATGGCTCCCAGAATGACAGGAGATCAGTTAAGAGCTAAAGATGATGTCTACCTGGCAGCACAGACCGGAGCTTTGGTTTATGTCACTCAGGCTGTAACTGCTCCTTCAGTAAAAACAGCAAAAGTAGACAAAGCCGGTTATTATATGTTCAACGGAACTACCTGGAAATTTGCTTTCGGAGGAAAAGATGACGACATTACCATTGGAGACCTGATTTACTATCACGGAAGCATTCCTGCTGGTACTTCCGGTGCAAACACCTTAGCCAGTACTTATCTTACCGATCTTCCTGTTTTAGGTGGTTTCCTGAGACTTGATGCCCAATTTAACAGTAGTTCAGCAGGAACCGGAGCGGCTACCACTTTTAATCCAAGACTTTATAATGTGGGAACTTCAGATGTGAAAATATGGGTTTCGGAAATGTCTACCCATACCGGTGATTCTGATAATGGAAATATTAAACTATCCCCCGGAGCCTACAGGCAGTTTGATGACGGTGTTTACCTTACTCAGACCCATAATGAGACGGTAACCTTTGATATTACTATACAGGAACCGGAGCCAAGATGGTACAGAGTGTATTATGCATTCCGTGTTGATAATAAATCTGCAATGGGAAGCAGTGATGCCACAACCACAGATTCCAATACATCTGATAACACAAGAGAACTGTTCCTTTCCGTACAGAGGTTGTACTAATAAACCGTCTTATGATTCTAAAAATACAATGATATAAAAGTTTACAAAATCAACGGGGTTAGCTATTTAAAATCTCAGGAGATTTGTGTTTTTTCCGGGGCAGGAATACTATTAAATTCCGGCCCCGTTTTCTTAATGCATCATTTCATAGACTTTAATCAGTTCTGCAATATTACCGACATTAAGTTTTTGAAAAATCCTTTTTTTGTAAGTGCTTACAGTAGACATCTGAATATTGAGCCTGTTGGCAATTTCCAGATTACCGTTACCATCCGCCAGAAGTTTGAAAATTTCGTATTCCCTGGATGATAACTTTTCTACGGGATTATTTCTTTTATTCTGAATGATAAGACCAATTAGTTCTGCAGGGTAGAAATATCCCTTTTCAATGACAGTTTTCACGGCATTTTTTATTTCTTCTTCACTGCTTTGTTTATTCAGGTAGCCTTCAGCTCCTTCTCTGATGTACTGGATCGCTACATCTTTGTCATACCCTGAGAAGATTAGAATCTTAAGGTCATTCTGTATATCTTTAAGTTCAGGAACCATTTTCTTATACTGGGTTCCCGGCATATCAATATCTAAAATAATAAGGTCATACCGTTGATTTTCCAGCTTCTTTTTCACCTGATCATAATTTTCAGCAAAATCTATATTCAGTGCGGGATAAGCTGTTTCAAGAACCAAAGAGGTTCCTGCCCTTACCACATAATGATCATCAGCGATTAAAATTCTTTCATTCATAGAGAGTAGTTTTTATTGAGTGTTATTTCCACAACAGTTCCTTTAGGATGATTTTGTCTGAAATTCATTTCAGCATTGATCTTTTTTACAAGATGTATAACCATATGAAGACCCAACCCTTTTCCTTTAAAACTAGGGGTTTCCAGTTTAGGATTTCTGAACAGGTTCATATAAACAGAAATTTGCTCTTCAGACATTCCTGTTCCTGTATCAGTAATTATTATGGTGGTTTTTTGCAGATTTTCCTTAACTGTAAGGGTTATATTTCCTTCAAAAGTATTTTTCACCGCATTATCAAGAATGTTATGAATAATAGCGGTTAAAATACTTTCACTTACCTTAGAATAGATGATCCCTTCAGTAAGATTGGTAATTGTGGTTCCTTTTTCTTTTGCAATTTCACAGAATAATTTATTCTTGATTTCAAGGATTCTATTGATAGGATATTCCTTTTCTTCAAAAATATTTTCAGCCTTATAAAGTTCAGTATACTCTTTCAAATTCAGAGTAAACTGATACAGCTGTTCTGAAGATTTATAAATACTGTCAAAATACTTTTTCTGAAGCTCCACATCATCAGACTCGTGTAGCTTCTGGGAAAGCATGGCAATAAATCTGATCGGCGTGGTGATATCATGGCTGATGGTTTCCACCAGCTTTTTTTGATATTCAGTTTCTTTCTGCAGGTTATTTTTTACGACCTCCAGGTGAAGGGAGGTTTCCTTCAGTTCAGAATTTTTATTATGAACAATCTGTTTTAAAGCCTTATTCTTAATCCTCAGAAAATTGGTCGTTAACTGAACGATCACGATAATGATGGTAAGGATAATAATGGATGCAGACACCCTGAATAGCAATGTCTGATAAAAAAGAGGCTGGATTTTGAAACGTACTGTCTTCTCTTCATATTTCCCATCTGCAGAGATCAATACTCTTACACTCAGGGTATAATCACCGGGAGAAAGATTGCTGATGGTGTACTTTAATTCTTTCCCTGCTGTGATCTTTTCCCACTCAGTGTTTTCTTTTCCTGATATTTTGGCCTCAATATAAAGGTTTTCAGGATTGGAAAAATAAGGAATATCAATAAAGACATCCGCTGTTTTGTAATTGTTTTTCAGATCAAGAATCTGATGAAAATACTGAGGCTCGGAATTTCCGATTTTTACCCGCTCAATGTAAATTTTATTTCTCCCCGGATAATAAGTATGAATATTCTCAGGATTAAAAAATACAAAACCGTCCATTGAAGGAAACACAAAATCCCCATTCTCAAGAGCGTAAGCATTAGGTTCTGAACTTCCATTAAATTCATTGGTCAGAAAACCGTCTTTTTTGGTAAAGCGGTAATAAAAAACCGGAGTATTTTTGTTTTCTGCATACTGAAGTAATTGTTTTTTGGAGACCTTAAACATTCCATTATTCGAAGAAATCCAATAATATCCCTTTTGATCTTCAAGAATGTAATGAGCAGACTGTAAATAATCATTGATGTCATTGGGCATCTTGATAAGCTTATGATTCCTGAAAAGATAGAAGCCGTTTTTCTCCGTAGTTATCCATATCAGGTTATCTTTTGTTCTGATAATACTTTTGACATGAATGTTTTTGATTAAAGGCGTTATGGTATTGCTTCCCAGTGCTATGGAATAAAGACCATCGCTGTTTCCAGTCAGAATTTCATTCCTGTTGTATTGATAAAAAGTATTAATAAAACTTTTAAAAGTATAGGTGTAATCCGGCTGGCTGAATATATCTTTTTTGTATAAATGGAACTGGGTGCCCGAAAGATCTGTAAAAGTGGTCCCATAAAGAGTTCCGCTTTTCATAAATGTTTCAAGTCCTTTTTTTACAAAAGTGGAGTCCTTCTTTTTATATCCTGAATTTTTATAAAACCTGATGATACTGTTTCTTTTTTTGATCAGAATATTTCCGGAATTATCGTACGTCATCAGATAATTATCATTATTTCCGAAAAGATGGTTGTTGACAATCCCGTTTCTCCCGAATTCTGTTCCATCCTCGGTGATGATTGTGTTTCGGCTGAAAGGAAGGGAGGCGAAATATACATTGCTGGAAAAATCAGCCTCTTTTCTTGAAACATAGAAATTGGAAAACTGAAGTACGTTCAGTCCATTATTGAGAGTCCCCAGATACAATTTGTTGAAACTCTCATCATAATACATAGAGCAATAAGAGTGATTACCGATTTCTTCAAAATTGACAAGAAATTTCAGGCGGAGATCCTTTTCATTTCCTTCTAAAAGGTAAATGTTGTCATGGTTGATAATAAAAGTCTGATTGGTAATCTGTTGCCAATAGATTTTAGTGTCCGGGTGATTAAAAAGAGTAGGTTTCTCAGAAACAGAAAGGTGTCCCTTGTAGATTGAGTAGGTTTTTCTTTTTTTCAGATCATTGATGAACAGATGATTATTCAGTACAAAAATGTAGTTCAGATCTTTATTGGTAAAAGGGAGATCAATTTTTATTTCCTTTTTCCCTTCCTTGTAAATGATGGCATTCTTTTCTGTAAAATGATAAACAGAATTTCTAAGCTGAATAAAATATTGAACGTCATTATAGAAATCCGACGTAATAATGTTATTCGCAATACGGTGCAGAATATCGGTACCATTAGAGTAGGTCATTTTGTCACCGGCAGTAAGACTTGCGATTTTTGGAAATCTGTTTTTAATAATGATTTTATTTTCCTGGAAATTATTTAGAACCGTTATGCTGTCAAGGCACGGATCTCCGATGAATTCACCAAAATGCAGATTATTTACCCTGAAATTATTAAAGGTAATAAAAGAACTTCCGTCATACCTTACCAGTCCGTTTTCGGTAGAAATCCAGATGAAGCCATATTTGTCTTTCACAATAGCTTTTGCACTGCTTTGTGGAAGTCCATTGTCTATATTGTACCATGTAGAGGTATAGTGCTGCCCGGAAATGTTTAGATAGATGCAAGCAAAAATAAATGCCCAAACTCTCATATATGTGCAAAACTGATCTATATCTGCTGCTAATGCAATAGACGGTTAATAATAGTATTTGTACAAGTCAAAGTTTTTTTAAAGGGCAGGAACGATTGCAAATAAATTTTTATCATTGAAGTTTTCTGGTCTTTTGTGTTTTATATTTTTTGATTGCGTAAAAATAGTGAAATTATAACGATAAATTAGTATTGCGTATTTTGTTTTGCCTAAGTTTTATCATGTATTGCGGACCATAAGTCATTCGAAATTTTTCAAAATATTATCATATTTCAATAATAAGTGATAAATTTATATAGCATTCATTTTAAATTATCTTTTACAGATATCTGTATTGTACTGGATTTGTGGTTTGTATTAGAACTGTTATCAATGAGAAATATTGTTATGCCTGAATAATTTTATTATTTCTTTAATTAATGGTTGAAGTTTTATTCAATTATTGATTTTGTAGTAAAAGTTTGACAAAAAAATGACGGTTTATTCTACATGATAACTTTGTCTGTGCCTATGGATATTCATATTTTTGCAAAAATATTTTCATAACAAGTAAAGAAGATTTATTGTTAAAATAATGATTCTAAGAACACAAACGGTTTTTATCTCAACCACAAAAGAGACTGTACTAAAGTAAACAGTCTCTTTTTTATTACCCAATTCCGGAATATCCTTTTAAGCAAAAAAAACTCCCGGAAATGAGGGGAGGTGAAATAAAATTGACTGTATATTGAAGTGTAATTCAATCGTTATTGATGGCTTTCAAGCCACTTCAGTCTGCGCTGATCCGGAAGATGTTTTACCGTGAAGTTTTCAAATACAGCATTGAAACCTTTTCCGTCCGGGCAGGCTGCCATTAATCCAACCATTACGGGGGTGTTGTCCTGAAGAGGAGCATTTCTCATCATGATATAATTTTTATCATCAAAAGAATAAAAAATCTCAACAGCATCCAGTCTTCTCACTGCTTTTATCCAGATAGCAGATGGTGTTTTTTCCAGTGTAATGACACTCCAGTCGCTTTTATGGTGGGTCACCACAGTGCTGAGATTGTATATGCCATCTACAAATTCTACTCCGGCTTTGATATAGTTTTCCTGATCTGTTCTCAGCATAAGGCCCATCTGGTCAAACCTTGTTTTGTAACTGCCGGTTATTTTTACTTTTGCCTCAAATTCACCACCATAGGTAGCGTAATAGAAAGGAGCGTCATCTACGGTGAATCCATAATGTGAAATCCTCCAGTAATCGCTCTGTGGCGTTACAAACATAGAAAGGCTATTGTTTTTGATTTCCCATTTTTCAGGTTCATTAAACCAGGTCATTTTTTCAAGACTCTGGGCGGAAAACTTTTGAACCAGGAATAAGGTGCAAAAGCCGAAAATCAGTTTCTTCATTTTCTTTGGGGTAAGTTCTAAGGGTAAATTATTATTTTAGCAAAAGTATTATTAAACTTTATTTGCGTCAATACTGATAAATAACCATTATGGAAATCCGTGAACAGCTTAGTGATAAATTACTCGATAATGTCTCGAAAAAATGCCAGCTTAATATAGAGATCTATAAACAGAGCGCATTGGCATATGCTCAGATGGAAGGTGCAATAGTTGTGCTGAGTGATATGCAGGAGAACAAGAGTTTTATTTATAAATCGGCAGCGGCAGACGAACTTGGCTTAAAGATAGATGGAAATCCGGCAGAAATAAACTCCATCTGGGAAGAAGAGATGCTGAAAAAAATACATCCTGATGACCGTTTGAAAAAATACATTCATGAGCTCCGCTTTTTCAGATTACTGGATACGCTGGAAATCCAGGAACGTAAGGCATATAGTGTGGTTTCAAAAATCAGGATGAAAGATAAAAATGATACCTACAGATGGGTAAAACATCGTATGTTTTATGTGTATTCACCTGATAACGGCCGATTGAGATTAGCTCTCTGTCTTTATAATATGGCTCTTACTTCACCTGGTGTTCCTGATTTTATGATTGTTAATGTAATAAAAGGGGAAGTGGTGGTAAAAGATAAACTTGATTATAAAAATATTTTAAGCCCAAGAGAATGGGAAGTTTTAAAATTTATCGGGGAGGGATATGCCAGTAAAGAAATTGCAGGTCTTCTTTCTATCAGCATCAATACAGTAAACAGACACCGTCAGAATATTTTGGAAAAGTTAAAAGTGAAAAATTCTACCCAGGCTTTTAAAGACAGTTTTTCGTAAATATTCATCTTGAAACATCCGGAAAGTTCACCGTGTTATTTTGTATCTTATGATTAATTTTATAACTTGAATACAGATTAGCAAGAACCCTACATGATGAAAAGAAGTGAAGAAATTACCCATCAGTATTTTGCCTTTTTAGATCAACATATCCATGAGATTATTTCAGGAAATGTCCCTGAATTTCTGGAGCTCAATGAAATCGCCAGAGAACTTGCGGTTTCCCATAAACATCTTACTGATACGATCAAAAAAGAAACAGGGCAGCACCCTTGCTTTTTTTATGATGAAAAAATTATTGAACAGGCAAAACAGATGCTTATTATTACCGATAGATCGGTAGCAGAAATTGCGCGTATTTTTACTTATGACCCATCTAATTTTTCAAAATTTTTCAAAAAAATGACCGGTTTTACTCCGGGAAAATTCAGAAATTTCCATACGCTTTAAACTGACTATTTTTTTTCTTTAAAATTGCTACTGAAGGAAGTTGGAGAGAATTTTCGTCTCTGGGTAGGGATTTAATCGTGCTGAAATACCTGCTGTAAAAGGTAATTTAGTGAATTAAAATGTTAAAATTACTGCAAAATAATCTTTTATAAATGAGATGGTTGTAAAAAATAATTGCCTTTTTTTATTATTTTTCTATTAATATTTCTTTATTGTTTACTTTTTTTATTAAATTTAGGTAAGAAAAAACTAATTAATTCAAAAAGGATAAATGTTAAAAAGAAACCTATATAGAGCATTAAGTTTGGTTTCCAGAGAATAAGAATAAATTATTGTGCCTTTAATAATATTTAATCTTAATATGGGAGCTTAAGCCCTTTAAATAGTTATATATTTGTTTTTTTTAAACCACAACAAACAAGATTAAGGATGAGCATCAATTTCACAACAGCAACTATCAAAGACTTTGAGAATATACCAGACAATGATATGGCTCAAAGGGCTGAAATTTTTTATGAATATTTGGACTATGTAAAGTCTAATGGACACATGAATTACAGACTGAAGAATACTTCAGGGACCAATGCAATACTGAATGTAAATATTGCAAACCACAACAGAGAATTTGTTAGTTTTGTATCCAGTGATTATTTAGGGTTTACGCAGCACCCTAAAGTAAAACAAGCTGCTATTGAGGGAATAGAAAAATATGGTACCGGTACAGGAGCAACTCCTCTTATCGGTGGATATTTTGACTACCACAATGCTTTAGAAAAGAAAATTTCAAGCTTCTTTAAAAGAACAGAAGATGAGGCTGTAGTATTTACAACAGGTTACACCGCCAATAGTGCGAGTTTACAATGTTTAATGCAGAAAGAAGATCTTGCTATTTTAGATATGGCTGTACACGCCAGTGTGCATGAAGGATGTGCTTTTACCAATAAAAAAACATTTCCTCACAATAATTTGGAATCTTTGGAACACATTTTGAAGGTATCTGAAAATCTGTACCGTACGAAACTCGTTATTGTGGACGGAGTGTATTCCCAGGATGGTGATACCTCCCGTATTAATGAGATCTATGACCTTGTGAAAAAGTATAATGCCTTTCTGATGGTAGACGACGTACATGGTGTCGGCATCCTTGGGGAAACCGGAAGAGGTACTTTGGAACAGGCTGGGTTATTGGATAAAGTAGACATCATCACAGGTACATTCAGCAAAACATTTGGAAATCTGGGAGGATATGTCATTGCAGATAAAAAAATAGCTGCATTCATCAGATTCCATTCCCGCCAGCAGATCTTCTCAGCTACAGCTCCACCATCATCCGCCGGAATCGTTAAAGCCATTGATTTAATTGACGAAGAACCTATCTGGAGAGAAAAACTCTGGGATAATATCAATTATTTCAAAAAAGGACTTGACGACTTAGGATTAGATACAGGCGTTACATGCTCTGCAATTATTCCCGTAAAAATTGGAGATCCCTATGTAACAGGAGAAGCCGGAAAACTACTAATAGAAAAAGGAATCTATACCAATCCGATTCTTTACCCGGCTGTACCAAGAAAAGATGCACGTATCAGGATGAGTGTAACGGCAAGACACGAAAAAGAACATCTCGACAAAACGCTTAATGCGTTTGATGATATTAATAAAAAATTGCATATTGCGAAAAAATAATAATTATGCCTAGAAAAGTAGTGCAGGGCCCCATTAGGGACAAAGAAAAAACAAAGCAGAAACTGCTTGCTGCAGTTGGTAAAATTTTAAGAGTAAAAGGATATTCCGGACTAAAAGTAAGCAAGATAGCTGCCGTTGCCGGATTTGATAAAAAATTGATCTACGAGTACTTTGGAAGTACTGATAAACTGATCGATGAGTATATCAAATCTCAGGATTACTGGAGCCAGGTCAACCAGGACGTTGATATGGATTTCTCAGACGGTGGGCACGAACTTACTAAAATGGTGGTATTAAACCAGTTCGAAAACCTGAAGAAAAATAAAGAACTTCAGAAGATTATCCTTTGGGAACTTTCAGAAAGTAAGCCTATTCTTAAGAAATTAGTTGAACAACGTGAAGAAGTAGGAGAAGTTTTATTTGGAAACATCTCAGATCCTTACTTTGGTGAAGGAGTAGCAACAAGACATAGAGCAATTATGGCTCTTATTGTTTCCGGTGCTTACTATCTTAACCTTTATACAGGATATAACGCAAACAAGTTCTGCGGTATTGACCTGAAAACTGAAGAAGGTAGAAAAGAGATTGAAGGCGCTATCGTTGAGTTGATTGACTTTGCATACAGTAAAAAAAAGTAAGGGTTAAAAGTTTTCCGATTTGAACAGAAATATGTTTTTGTTGATATTTGAAAACTTTTAATTTTCAAATTAAAACTATATTTCTTATTTTTGACCAATGGAAAATTTTATAGTATCTGCAAGAAAATATCGTCCTCAGGAGTTTGATACGGTTGTAGGACAATCCCATATTACGGATACTTTAGAACATGCAATTGAAGAAAGTCAATTAGCTCAGGCATTACTTTTTTGCGGTCCTCGTGGTGTGGGTAAAACTACTTGTGCCAGAATTCTTGCAAGAAAGATCAATGAGAAAGATGGCTCGGTTTCAGAAGACGGCTTTGCTTACAATATCTATGAATTGGATGCTGCATCCAATAACTCTGTAGATGATATCAGAGAACTTATAGATCAGGTACGTTTTGCACCTCAGGTTGGTAAATACAAAGTATATATCATTGATGAGGTTCATATGCTGTCTTCTGCCGCTTTCAATGCTTTCCTTAAAACGCTGGAAGAACCGCCTGCTCACGCTATTTTTATTTTGGCAACAACGGAGAAACATAAAATTATTCCAACAATTTTATCCCGTTGTCAGATCTATGACTTTAAAAGAATTGTCATTGAAGACATTCAGAATCATCTTAGAAACATTGCCCAAAAAGAAAATATCCAGTATGAAGATGATGCATTGTACCTGATCGCTCAGAAAGCCGACGGTGCATTAAGAGATGCGCTCTCTATCTTCGACAGACTTTCTACCTTCTCCCAGAAAAATATTACCCTGGCAAAAGCCGCTGAAGTACTCAATATTCTGGACTATGATCAGTATCTGAACATCGTGGATCTCGCCAAGGAAAACAAAATTCCTGACGTGCTTTTCGCCTTCAATGAGATTGTAAAGAAAGGTTTTGATCCTCATATTTTCATTGCCGGATTAGGAAATCATTTCAGAGATCTGATGATGGCGCAGAATGCTTCCACCATGGAACTCATTGAAGTAGGAGAGAAAACCAAGGCCAAATTTGTAGAGCAAGGCCAAAAATGGGCCGCCCAGCAGCTTATCGACGGTATTGAAATCTGTAATCATGCGGATATTAATTATAAGAATTCAAAAAACCCAAGACTTACGGTTGAAATTGCATTAATGCAGCTGGCTTCACTGACAGCTAATTTAGGCGATACTAAAAAAAAAAATTCCTGATACTGGCCCCGTTTCTCAGTGAGAAACAGGAGGTAAAGATGCCGGAAAAAGCTCCGGAAAAGAAAGAAGTTAAAGCAGAATCACAACCTGCAGCTTCCCAGATAGTTCAGGAAGTTTCAGTGACAAAAACAAACAAACCGTTATCAAGACCGGGAATTTCTTCCGGTTTCAGCATCAATTCCTTTTTGAATAAAGAAGATAAAGTAGAAACCACAGAAGATGTTGTGGTAAGAACTGATCATCTTCCGCAGAACCATTTTACAGACACAGACCTGCAGATGGAATGGAAAATTATGCTTAAACAGCTTCAGGTAAAAAATAATTTTGTATTTAATGCCGTAAAGACCTTCAAACTGGTAAAAGCTGAAGAGCATAAAATCAAAGTTTTATTCCCTTCAGATTCTGCAAAAGTAGAATTTGATAAAATAAGTGGAGAATTTTTTAATCATTTTAAAAGAAAAATTCAGAATCATAGTATCGAGGTAGAATACGTCAGAGACGTTGAAAATCTGAAGATTGAGGTGGTGACGAAAAGAAAGATGTTTGAAAAATTTATAGAAAAAAATCCACTTTTGAAAGATCTTGATGATTTAATGAAGTTTGATTTGACATAATTTTTATATATTTGTCAAATATTTCTGTCGAAAATAAATTTTTGACAAAAACAAATTACAACCAGAAACGCTAAATAAAGACATTTCCAGAATAAAATGGAAAAATTGACTAAAACATATCAGTCTTTCTTTGCACCCGCTAATTACTTTTTTAGCGGTTATTTTAGTTTTTCTGCTTCTTATTATAGAAATTTCAGAACGTATTACCGATTTTATTGGTACTGTTAACTGAATTTCTTTCCAAAAAATACAGGAGAAGTAGAGCCCTATTATTTTCCTGATTCCTTTAAACAATTTTGAACGGCATTTTTTGAAAAGAATTATAAATTAAATTTTATAATCCAAAGGGCTATTGCTGTCAATGAATAATTAATATAAAAAAACAATAAAAATTTAGAATAATGAATTTAAATGATTTAAAAAATGAGTGGATCGATGGGCTTACACAGCCTCTAATGATTGCAGGACCATGCAGCGCGGAAAGTGAAGCTCAAATGCTTGAAACGGCCAGGAGAATTAAAGAATCCAATGCTAATGTATCAGTTTTCCGTGCCGGCATCTGGAAGCCCCGTACCAAACCCAACGGTTTTGAAGGAGTAGGAGTGATCGGTTTGAACTGGCTGAAAAAGGTAAAAGAAGAATATGGTTTTAAAACAGCAACTGAGGTAGCTAATGCACACCACGTGTTTGCAGCTTTAGAAGCAGACGTTGATGTTCTTTGGATCGGAGCGCGTTCTACAGTGAATCCATTTACAGTACAGGAAATTGCAATGGCTTTAAGAGGGACTGATAAACCTGTATTCGTGAAAAACCCCGTGAATCCGGATCTTGCATTATGGATCGGAGCGTTGGAGAGACTTTTAGGACAGGATATTAAAAACCTGGGAGTCATTCACAGAGGATTTTCAACCTACCAGAAAACAAAATACAGAAACAATCCAAACTGGCAGATTGCCCTTGATTTCAAGAGCCAGTTCCCAAATATTCCAATGTTAATCGACCCTTCTCACATCTGCGGAAACAGAACCGGTCTTGCAGATATTACACAGGAAGCCCTTAACGTAGGATACCAGGGAGCAATCATTGAATCTCACTGCAATCCTGATGAAGCGTGGAGTGATGCTTCCCAGCAGATTACCCCTGAAGTTCTTGCAGACCTTATCGGAAATCTGAAAGTGAGAAGCTCTAATCTTGCAGGTTTTGAAGGAGAGATGGGAAGACACAGAACTTTGATCTCAGATCTTGACTTCCAGTTAATTGAACTTCTTTCTCAAAGAATGAAAATTTCTGAGAAAATCGGTAAGCTTAAAAAAGAGAATGACATCGCGATCTTCCAGCCTGAGCGTTGGAAAGTAATCACGGAATATGCAACTCAAAAAGCAAAAGAAACAGGAATGTCTCAGGAGTTTATTGAAAAAGTATTCAAAGCGATTCACGAAGAATCTATTGAAGTTCAGAATAATATTATGATCGAAAGATAAATTATGGATAATAGTAAGAGAAGCATCATTTTTACTATATATTCAGAAAAAAAATAAATCAGGGCTTAGTCATCAGTATGTAGGGCAATTGAAACATGTGTTTTTAAACCTATTTCCTGAATGCTAAGCCCTAATTGCGTATATTTGCACCAGCATTATCTATGAAAGGAAAAATCATTAAATCTACAGGCAGTTGGTACCAGGTTTTGGAATTGGAAACAAATAAAATTTTCGAGGCCAGAATCAGGGGGAAATTCAAATTAATAAAAACCAGACTTACCAATCCACTTGCTGTAGGAGATTTTGTTGAGTTTCAACTGGAGCAGGATGATATAGCCTGGATCACAAAAATAGAACCACGCTCCAATTATCTGATCAGAAAATCTGTAAACCTTTCAAAAGAAGCTCATATTATTGCTTCCAATATTGATTTGGCATGCTTTATCTTTACCCTGAAACATCCTGAAACATCTTTAGGATTTCTGGACAGGTTCCTGGCGTGCTGTGAAGCCTATAACATTACCCCACTGATTCTTTTTAATAAAATTGATGTTTTACACGAAGAAGAAATTGAAATTGTAAAAGACATTGAATTCTTATATCAGGAAATTGGATATGATACCCTGGAAATTTCTTCCTATTCGAAATTGAATCTGGATCAGCTTCAGGAAATTCTTAAAGATAAAACCTCGGTGTTTTTTGGCCATTCAGGCTGTGGAAAATCTACTTTAGTGAATGCTTTGCAGCCAGGACTGAATTTGAAGACGTCTGAGATTTCTGATACGCATCTGAAAGGAAAGCACACAACAACTTTTGCCCAGATGCACTTTTGGCATTTTGGCGGAAACGTTATTGATACTCCGGGAGTCCGTGAATTTGCAATGATTGATATTGAAAAAGAAGAAGTGCAGCATTATTTCCCTGAAATTTTCAAAAAGAGAGAAGAGTGCAAATTTCACAACTGTCTTCATATCAATGAACCGAAATGTGCCGTTATCGATGCTCTTGAAACAGGCGAGATTCAACATTCCCGCTATGCAACTTATATTAAATTGATGGATGAAGCAGAAGAAGCCTCCCAAAAATAATTAATAAAACCTTTTTAGTACATATTTTGTTAGAAATACAGAGGCTGTCTGCGGATGGTCTCTTTTCTGTTTTAAAAATTACTGAAAATGATACCCTTATCAAGATGTTAAACCTTGGCAAAGGTGCTTTCTTACTATTACAGGATAATATTTACTGTTATTATTTTTTTAAAGATTAATTTAATGTATTCTGGATGTTTTATTTCTAGTAATTATTTTTTTTGATTTTTAAATAAAAAAATATTCGTTTTTAGATAACTCTACTTTTCACTTTTACAGTTTTGGCAGATAACTCCACTTTTGTCACATTTTGGGCCATCAAATAATTGGATTTTCAGAAAATGAAATTATTTCACCAATTGAAACAAAATGGAGAAAATCATTAAATATGATCCAATATTAATTGTAAAATTATATAATTAATAAAAAATAATGCTATTTTTTGAAAATAAAAAACCCAGCCGAAGCTGGGTAAAAACTAATAACCATGAAAACTCAAATTAAACATGAGAATCGCAATAGAATAAACAATTACTGTGCCAAAGTTTGTGTTACAATTTCTTAATAAAAGTTATTTTTATGTTAAAAAAAAATTAAAATAAAAATCAAAGATATTTTTTGTAATTTTGCGCCATTAAAAAAATATACATTTATGTCTAACATTACATTCACTATGATTAAGCCTGATGCTGTTGCTGACGGACATATCGGTGCTATATTGGGTAAGATTGCTGAAGGAGGTTTTAAGATCAAAGCTTTAAAATTAACTCAGCTTACAGTTGCTGATGCAAAAAAATTCTATGAAGTACATGCTGAGAGACCATTTTATGGAGAATTGGTAGAATTCATGAGCTCTGGTCCTATCGTTGCAGCAGTTTTAGAAAAAGACAATGCAGTTGAAGACTTCAGAACATTAATTGGTGCTACTAACCCTGCAGAAGCTGCAGAAGGTACTATCAGAAAAATGTTTGCAAGAAGTATCGGAGAAAATGCTGTTCATGGTTCAGATTCTGACGAGAATGCATTAATCGAAGCTCAGTTCCATTTTTCAGGAAGAGAGATTTTCTAAGAAAATCATCTTACAAAATAAGAAATCCGGAGAATTTCTCCGGATTTTGTTTTTATATGGATTAAAGGTTATTTTCAATGGCTCCCACATTTTCTCTGTACAGTTCAACAGGTTTATTAAGCAAAACTGCAATCACCGTCATTTGTTTATCCAGTCTTTCTTTGGGAATATCAATATAAATAATTCCTGGGCGGTCACTCCAGTAAAGTTTATTATAGATCGTATGATTAAGCATGCTGCCTTCTCCTACGATTCTTATTCTGGCAATGTTATTTTTTATCCCTTTCAGAGCAACAGGGCCGGTAGGTACTCCTTCCACAAAAAGGTAAAGAGTCTGTTGGTCTTTTGACAGAGCGCTCATTCCTGAGTAATGACCAGACGGAAGACCTTTTCCTGTTTCAAATAAAGCCTCTGCATGTTTGCTTATCCATTCTATAGTTTCCGGATTTGTTTTAGACGTTTTTTTTATTTTCATCTCAAGGCCATCACTGGTAAGGCCGTCCTGTGTAAGTAAATTTTGATCATAGTTCAGCGCATTGGCAATATCATAGGCTGCTTCCTGAGTATTTTTGTTTTCCAGTATTTCGGGAAGCGGATGCTCCTCTTTCTTAAAATCTTTTAGAAATACAGGAGGTGTGTCGAAAGTAATTTCTGCCACAGTGACATCTTTGTCAAATTTTACATGGGTGAAATTCAGTGTCAGTGTTTTTTCAGCGTTATAATCCCTTTTGACAACAGCAGATGGCTCTCCGATTATTTTTACTGAAAGAGGTCTGGTTGCCAATCCGTAAATTTTCGCAAAATTTTTTGTTTCTTCCAGATATAGGAATAAAGATTTTTTAGAGGTTGACAAAGAAGATTTCCCTTTATAATTATCAAAAGGAATTCCACGGGTGGTTTCATAGATGGCATGTTCATTTTTGGAGGTCCATCTCCCCAGGTTTTTTAAAATCTCAATTTGTTCTTCGGGAATGGTACCGTCTGGTTTGGGACCTATATCAAGAAGAAGATTTCCTCCCATGCTGATAACGTCTGCCAGTGTTCTTACAATCATATTGGGTGTCTTATAACTTTTGTCAAAAGGCTGATATCCCCACGAATCATTCATGGTGTAACAAAGCTCCCAATATGGATTTTGTGGCGGAACTACGGGAATACCCTGTTCAGGAGTATCGTAATCTCCGTGATTGTTAAGCCTTGAATTAATGATGATATTGGAATTGTATTTCTTGAGTAAATCCAGGGTTTGAGAAGCTTTCCATTCTTCAGCAGTATGTTCCCAGTCGCCATCAAACCAAAGAAGATCCGGAGAATATTGGGTAGAAAGCTCATTGAGTTGACCTTGATAATAGCTTATAAAATTCTGCCAGCGCTTTGGATCATTTTTAAGTTCGTAGCGTTTTTTTGTCCTGGTATTGATGTCATAATAAGGATGGCTCCAATCCGGCAATGAGAAATAAAGGCCTGTTTTCAATCCCGATTTTTTAAGCGCAGAAACAAATGGACTTAAAACATCTTTTTTGGCAAGAGAATTTTTAGGAATGGTTGTGGCCTTTTCTGCTCTTGAGTCCCACAATGAAACTCCGTCATGGTGTTTGGTTGTAATGACAGCATATTTTGCTCCGGATTCCTTAATAAGATTGACCCATTGTTCCGGTTGATATTTTGAAGCTGAAAAACCATTCAGCTGCTTCATATAATTTTCGTGATTAATATAATTATTGAAGAAGGACCATGATTCCGAGATTCCATTGACGGAATAGATTCCCCAATGAATAAAAACACCCAGTTTTGCATTTTTAAACCATTCCATTTTTTTGCTGTTGTCAACTGTCTGAACCTGTGCATCAATACTATGTGCAGATAATATTAATCCAAGGAAAACAGCTTTAATCAGACTACTTTTCATATATAGATTTATTTTACCATTAAATATAGATAAAGAAAGCATTATAGTATAGAATAGTTTCTAATATTTACTGATAATTGTTATCAAAACGTTTCTTATTATTGTATTTTTATAAATGGAACGTTTATTGTAAAATTCATCTGAAAGAGAAATTATGAAAATTCCAGCAATATTAATGGCGAGTTTATTAGCGGTAGGTGTTTCCGCACAGACTACTAAGCCGGAAGGTAAAACCGGAAAGCCAGTTAAAAAAGTAAAGAAAGCCACTTCTACAGATACGGTGGATAAGAAAAAACCAGGAACACCCAAGCCTGTTGTTAAAAAAGATACACTTGTACTCCGTGGGCATGGCTGTCCGGCTTGCGGAATGGGGTAGAAGATGAGAAAGCCAATGTTAGGAGTATCAATGATGGCAGAGGCAGATTTTGTTTCTGCTATTTTGCCATTGTTGCAGAATAATTCTATCGAAGTGATGGAATGGTCTTTTGATACTCTTTATCATACCCATGAACCGGAGTGGCTTCGGGATCTGTTGAATTTCTACGCTGAAAATAGCCGCTTAATAGGACATGGTGTTTATTATTCTTTGTTTGATGCGAGATGGACGGAAAGACAGGAAGAATGGCTGAAACAACTTAAAGAAGAAGTCAGTCTGCGCAAATACAACCATATAACGGAACATTTTGGCTTCATGAATACTGAGAATTTCCATCAGGGAGTGCCGTTGCCGGTATCTTTACATTCCAAAACTTTACAAATAGGAAAAGACAGATTATACAGACTTCAGGAAACTGTAAATATTCCTGTAGGAATAGAAAATCTGGCATTTTCATTTTCCATAGAAGATGTTAAAGAACAGGGAATATTTCTTGATCAGCTGACGGAAGATACAAACGGCTTTCTGATTCTTGATCTTCATAATATTTACTGCCAATCCTGTAATTTCGAAGCAGGAATGCAGGAGATAATTGACTTATATCCTTTGGATAAGGTAAAAGAAATTCATCTTTCAGGAGGAAGCTGGCAAGAGAGTGTATATGGAAAGAAGCAGGTGAGGAGGGATACTCATGATGATATTATTCCTGAAGAAATTCTTTCAGTTTTTCCCTCAGTCATGGCGCAATGTCCAAATCTGGAATATATTATTATTGAAAGACTCGGGCATACTTTAAAAACGGAAGAAGAAAGAAATAATTTTCTGGAAGATTTTAATAAAGTGAGAACAATAATTGAAACTTCAGATTTGAAATTGAAAGAAAAAAGCAATTGGTGTAAAAAGGAAATGAAACTTCCGGAGAAACCTTTGGAAGACCTGCTTTTGTATGAAGAACAGTCGAAACTTACAAGGCTTCTTTATAATAATGCAGAAGTGGAAACTGTCAAAGATCAGGATTTTCATTATTTTAAAACAGAAAACTGGGACTCCGAAATGATCCTTACAGCCCAGAATATTATTAAAAAATGGAATCCTTATTAATTCTATTCTCTGATAACCAAAATCAAAATATATGAAAATGACAACATTAATATTGATCATTACCGCCGTCCTTACTGCTCTGATAGGAGGACTTTTCTATGCTTATTCGTGTTCCGTTGTTCTCGGCCTGGGAAAACTTTCTGATACAGAATATCTCAAAGCGATGCAGAATATCAACCGCGAAATTCTGAACCCTGTTTTCTTTATGAGCTTTATGGGAACAGTTATTCTTCTTCCTTTATCTACGTTTTTGTTCCGGGGGCAGCAGCCTGTCTTTATTTTTCTCCTGTTGGCTACTCTAGCTTATCTGATTGGTGTTTTTGGAGTAACCGTTGCCGGAAATGTTCCGATGAATGATGCTTTGGATAAGTTTGATATATCCGGCTCTACAGCAGAAGCCATCAGGCAGTTGCGGGATAATTTTGAAAACAGATGGAATTTTTTGAATAATATAAGAACTGTATTTTCAGTAGTTTCTATCATTTTTGTGGTCTGCGCCTGTATCTGGAACAGAGAAGTATGAAAATATAATGGATTAAGTGAAAATACTTACTAATAAATTAAGTATTTCTACGGATGTGTACGTATGGTTTTATTCGGATCTTTGTGTAGTTAGTAAGACAATTTTAAGCATTTTCAATACATTGAAAAAAGATTATAACCAGGACGACTTAAATTTCCAAACAAGAGAAAAGGCAGCCATTGGCTGCCTTTTGTTTAGTATTTTGATTCTTTTATATCTTTAAAAGTTCAATTGTTCTTTCCGGACTTTCAGCTGAGAAAACAGCATTTCCTGCAACAAGAACATCAGCACCGGCTTCAAATAATTTAGAAGCGTTGTCAAGATTTACTCCACCATCTATCTCGATAAGCGCTGTTGAATTATTGCTCAAGATCAGATCTTTCGTTTCTGCAATCTTTTTGTAGGTATTTTCAATGAACTTCTGTCCTCCAAATCCTGGATTTACACTCATTAACAATACAAGATCCACATCTGCAATAATGTCTTCAAGCATTAATACCGGAGTAGAAGGGTTTAAAACAACACCAGCTTTTGCTCCTTTACTCTGAATGTGGTGAATGGTTCTGTGAAGATGAGTACATGCCTCATAATGTACAGAAACAAGATCAGCACCATGATTGATGAATTCATCAACATATTTTTCAGGCTCCACGATCATCAGGTGAACATCTACAAATTTTTTAGCATGCTGCTGAACGGTTTTCATTACCGGAAAACCAAAAGAAATGTTAGGAACAAATCTTCCGTCCATGACATCAATGTGGAACCAGTCGGCCTGAGAATTGTTCAGCATTTCAATGTCTCTTTGCAGATTCCCAAAGTCTGCCGATAATAGGGATGGAGCAATAAGCTTCGTTTTCATTTTTACTTTTTATACTTTTACTTAGATTTCTTTCTTTAAAATGGATTAACAACCAAAAAATAATACAGGGAAATACCTCCCAATACAATAGCCTCCATGATTGTTAATTTGATATTGTTAATTTTAATAACTAATAATCTGTCAATTATAAATAATCCTAAAGGCACAATACTGACAATTACCAACATCTCAAGGATCATATTATATGCCGACCCTATTTTGGGAGGATCAAATATTTTATATACAGCTAAAAAAATGATGTAACTAAAAAAGACAGCTGTTAAAACCGATATAAAAGTTGGTTTCCGGATCAGATGATAAAAGACGTTTCTCATTTTTATTAATGATACTTCAGTTTCATTTCCGGTTTGATCTTAAGAACTGTTTCATAGATAAGTTTGATCACATTACCTACATCTTCTTTAGATACCATTTCAACTGTAGTATGCATATAACGCAAAGGTAAGGAAATTAAAGCACTTGGTACGCCGCCGTTAGAATGGGCAAAGGCATCTGTGTCAGTTCCGGTAGCTCTGCTGGCTGCAGCTCTCTGGAAAGGAATTTTCTTGGTTTTTGCAGTGTCAATAATTAGTTCTCTGATGGTATGATGAACACTTGGTGCGAAGAATACAACCGGCCCGGCTCCACATTTCTGATCTCCTTCTTTTTTCTTTTCAATCATCGGAGTGGTAGTATCGTGGGTAACATCGGTTACAATAGCAATATTCGGTTTGATGGTATCAGCGATCATATCTGCTCCATATAAACCTACCTCTTCCTGTACAGAGTTTGTAATATAAAGTCCGAACGGGATAGATTTCTTATTTTCTTTTAAAAGTCTCGCAACTTCAGCAATCATGAAACCCCCGATTCTGTTGTCCAGGGCTCTGCAGACAAAATATCTGTCGTTCATTTCAAAGAATTCATCCGGGTAAGTAATCATACATCCTACATAGATCCCCATTTCTTCCACCTCTTTTTTAGAAGTAGCACCACAGTCGATAAAGATATTTTCGATTTTTGGAGTAGGCTCATTTTGATTGGTTCTTGTATGAATAGCCGGCCATCCGAATACTCCTTTTACAATTCCGTTTTCACCATGGATATGCACAACTTTTGAAGGAGCAATCGTCTGATCAGAGCCTCCGTTTCTGATCACGTAGATCAATCCGTCATCCGTAATATAATTGACATACCACGAAATTTCATCAGCATGGGCTTCAATCACTACTTTGAATTCAGCTTCCGGATTGATGATCCCATAGCAGGTCCCGTAATGATCTACTTCTATTTTGTCCACATAGGGTCTGATGTAGTCCATCCAGACTTCCTGTCCTTTATGTTCGTAACCTGTTGGTGATGAAGTGTTTAAATATTTCTCTAAAAATTTCAAAGATTTCTTTTCAAATTTCATAAAAAGGAATGATTTTTGCGTTTAATTTTTCTTCTTATAAGTGTAAAAATAATGAATTTTAGTAAGATTATCTGCCTTTTTGTTTTCTTTTTTGGGGTCAGTGTTTTTGGCCAGAAGGATGGTATAGTGGCAAAACCACTCAACCAATATCCGCCTGAATCCCTGAAAGTGGATGAATTTGGCAATAAGTATTATTATGACGAACAGCAGAAGATTAAGGTGTATGAAATCAATGGGGAGCCTGTAGTTGTATTGGATGAGTTGGTTTTAGTGAATAAACCGAGATTTAATAACCAGCTGGATAAGAATTACTATTATTTTCTGAATAAAAAACTTTACAGGGTATATCCGTTATTTGTTACCGCATTGCAGCAGTACAGGGATATCCAGAAAGATATGACTGATCTGGACAGCAAGGCCAAAAGAAAGTTTGTAAGAGAAAGACAGAATATGCTTGCAGATCAATATGAAAAGCAACTAAGAGATCTTACTACTACCGAAGGACAGGTTTTTGCAAAGCTGATGAACAGGGCAACCGGAAAAAATGTATTTGAAATTATCAAAGAATTAAGAGGAGGATGGAGTGCTTTCTGGTGGAATGTAAAGGGAAAAATGGCTGATATTGATCTGAAAGAACGTTATGATCCTCACACTAACAGAAGTGATGAATTTATAGAATCATTACTGCAATCTAACTGGAACTCAGGCTATCTGCAACCTTATCCCGGAGCCAATGATTTTAAAGTAAAGAAATAATATAAATTCCTGTAAGTCATCTTACAGGAATTTTTCTTTTAATTTATCGAATACAATTTTATCTATTGGCAGAGGAAAAGGATTGTCTGGCCTGTCGATATCAATCCATTCTGTTTTTTCAATGCAGGGATCCAAAATAATAAAGTCTTCCTCGTTGAGGATGTCTACTATATAATATATGGTAAGAAGCTGCTCATTTTCTTTGAAACGGGATACCAGAAAGTTTTCCTGAGTATAGAAATGTTCCAGAATATTGATCTTTACATTCAGTTCTTCATCAAACTCACGATGCAGACATTCCAGTACTCCTTCACCGTATTCCAATCCGCCGCCCGGAAATTTCATTAAAGGTTCGCCGGCATATTCTTCAAATAGGGTCAGAACTTGTTTGTCTTTTACCGCACACGCATACACTCTAATGTTGATCTTATCTATCATATATATAATGTATAATATTTTGTATAGCTAATGTAAGGAATTTTGTTGAGAAAAAGCTGGAAGCAGGAAGTATGGAGCTGGAAGTTAATACGATCTATTTTTAATAATACTGCTCAACGTATCTTAATTGATTATTATTAAAATAAAAAATCAAAATTAATTAAGCAGCTGGTTCTAACCATTCAGCTTCTGTCCTCAAGCTTCCATGTTACAATTTAATTGCATTAATCATCTCTCTTTTTCCCGGAGGTCCCTGTTTTTTCTCCACCTGGAAATTTAATTCCTGAAGAATTCTCCTTACGCTGCCTTTAGAAGAGTAGGTGGTTAATAATCCATTAATGGCCATTTTGTCAGAAACGAGTTCAAATAATGGCTTTTCCCATAAGTCTGGCTGTACTCGGGCTCCAAAACAGTCGAAATAAACAAGGTTGATTTTTGGCAAGTCAATGTCTTTCAGGTCGAAAAAGTCACATTCTATCTTTTTTAGATTGAATCCACTAATGATTTCTACTGACTTTTCCCAATCTGCCAGATGAATTTTCTGATAAATATTTTTAAACTCAGGGTTATCGAAAAGTTCAAAGTAAGCCAAATCCTTAACTTCGGATTCATTTATGGGGTATTTTTCGAGCGAAAAATAATTGATGACATGATTTTTGTCAGTTTTTAAATATTCATTAATTGTTACCAAAACATTCAAACCTGTTCCAAAACCGAGTTCTAAAATATTAATTTCGCAATCATTTATTAAATTTAGTCCATTTTTAATAAACACGTGTTCGGCTTCCTGCAGGGCTCCGTGATGAGAATGGTAGTTTTCATTTAAATCATTGATAAACAATGTTTTGCTACCGTCGTTGGTGGTCTTTATTTCTCTTTTCAAGCTATTTTTTTGTCAAATTTACTCTAAAATTTTTATATTTAGAAAATTATGTTAAATTTGTAGAACATCGTAAAAATTTTAAAAAATGATAATTCAAAAAACTGAAAACTCCAGAATTTCTACATTTGACCCTAACAATTTTTCATTTGGTGGTACTTTTATTGATCATATGATCATTTGTGAGTACGAAAACGGAAAATGGGGTGATGTAAAATTAGTTCCTTACGGTCCGATTCCATTTACCCCAGCCATGATGGGAGTAAACTATGGACAAGCTTGTTTTGAAGGTATGAAAGCCTATAAAGACAAAGACGGGCAGGTTTTCCTTTTCAGGCCTGAAAAGAATTTTGAACGTATCAACAAGTCAGCGAAGCGTCTTGCCATGCCGGAAGTGACTGAAGAAATGTTTTTAGACGGATTGAAAGCTTTGGTAGATATTGACAGAGAGTGGATTCCACAGGGGGAAGGAATGTCGCTTTATATCAGACCTTTGATTTTTGCTACTGAAGAAGCTTTGAAAGCAAGAGTATCTAATAAATATATGTTTGCCATTGTTGCAACACCTGCAAAGAGCTATTATTCTGAGCCGGTATCTGTGAAAATCTCCGATCACTATTCGAGAGCTGCAAACGGAGGAGTAGGTTCTGCAAAAGCTGCAGGGAACTATGCTGCTTCTTTCTATCCAACTCAGTTAGCAATTGAAGAAGGATATGAGCAAATCATCTGGACAGATGATGCTACTCACGAATATTTCGAAGAGAGTGGTACAATGAATGTATTTGTAAGAATTAACGATACCATTTATACCCCTCCAACATCTGAAAAGATCCTTGACGGAGTAACAAGAGACAGCTTTATCCAGCTAGCTAAGAAAAGAGGTATTGAAGTAAAAGTAGAGCCGATTCCTGTGAAAACAGTTATTGAAGCTTTAAAGAACGGTGAGCTTAAAGAAGTATGGGGAGTAGGTACAGCTGTAGTAACCACTCAATTCCAGGCGTTAGGATATCAAGGTGAAAAACTTGAGCTTCCAAGATTATCTGATGAAGAAAGCTATGCAGCTCTTCTTAAGAAAGATCTGGTAGACCTTCAAAACAACCTTTCTGAAGATCCGTTCGGATGGAGAGTGATGGTAGATCACGCTTTGGAAACAGTATAATAGTGTTGATATAACGATATGAAAGCCGGGTTTTCCCCGGCTTTTTCGTATCTATGTATTTGTGTAAAATATACGAAGCGTTTCGGCGGAGATCAATACCTTACAACATTCACATATTTCTGTGTCAAGTTTTGTAATTGATTCACGAAATGTGTATTTTCGCAAAAGTTTATGAGAAAAATACTCTTCATATCAGCCATAAGCCTGTTGAGCTGCAACAGAAATGCACAGACGGCCCATCCTCCTGTAGGCGGTGTTTTAAGCCAAAAAGATCTGGATGTTTCTAAGAACAGGATGAAAAATTTGAATGTCATAGAAAGAGGGCAGATTCAGGATTGGATCAGCGGTCAGTCTGTGAAGTATTATCCTACGCAGCTTAATTATTGGGTAACGGTGGAAGGCTATGATCAGAGAGAAAAAAGGAAAGATGAGACTTTGATTTCTTATTCTTATGATCTGTATGATTTTGACCAGACTAAAATCTATGATCAGCCATTTGAGAGAAGAGATGCCAGATTCGGGCACTTTGATGAACTGAGAGCAGTGGAGAACGCTTTGCGTTTTATACATGATGGAGAGGAAGTAACTCTTTTGGTACCGTCTTCTTTAGCCTACGGAACTTACGGAGACGAAAAAAAAATAGACAACGACATTCCATTAATCATAAAATTAAAAGCTTTATAAATACATGAAATTGTTTAACAAGAATATAATTCTGGCAGCGGCAAGTATTTCGCTGATGAGTTGTACCCCAATTTATAAAAAAATGAACGTAGACAAAGAAACTTACGAAGGTCTTAATGACGGACTTTATGCCAATCTTCAAACTACAAAAGGTAACTTAATTGTAAAGTTTGAGGACAAGAAAGCACCAGTAACTGTAGCCAACTTTATCGGTCTTGCAGAAGGGAAAATCGACAACAAAGCTAAGGCTAAAGGAGTTCCTTACTATGACGGAACTATTTTCCACAGAGTAATCAAAGATTTCATGATCCAGGGAGGTGATCCTCAGGGAACTGGAATGGGAGATCCTGGGTATAAATTCGAAGACGAAAGAAACGACCTTAAACACACAGGGAAAGGTGTTCTTTCTATGGCAAACTCAGGACCAAATACCAACGGTTCTCAGTTCTTCATCACTGAAGTTGCTACACCTTGGTTAGACGGAAGACACACAATTTTCGGAAAAGTAGTAAAAGGAAACGATGTAATTGATGCTATTGCTAACGTTGAAAAAGGAGCCCAGGATAAACCTAAAACTGATATCGTTTTAGAAAAAGTTTCTGTTTTCAGCAAAGGTGATGAATACAAACACTACGATGCAGCTAAAACTTTCAATGAAGGAAAAGCTAAAATCGCAGAAAATAATAAAGCTTTTATCGCTAAAGAAGAGGCTGAAAAGAAGAAAAGAGAAGAAGAATTCAAAGCTAACCAGGAGAAAATGGTGGAAAACCTAAAAGCTGGTATGCAAAAAACTGAATCAGGTCTTTACTATAAAATCACAAAAACAGCTGACGGTAAAGCTCCAAAAGCTGGTGACAACGTATCTGTTCACTATGCAGGTAAATTGGTAGACGGAACCGAATTTGATTCTTCATTCAAAAGAAACGAGCCTATCGAAATTCCAATCGGAATGGGAAGAGTAATCAAAGGATGGGATGAAGGTATTCTGTTGTTGAAAGAAGGTGAAACTGCTACATTATTGATCCCGCCTGCAATGGCTTACGGAGAAAGAGGAGCAGGAGGAGTGATCCCGCCAAACTCATGGTTGGTTTTCGATGTTGAGCTTGTAAAAGTAAAATAATTGAATCTTCAAGATATTATCAAAAAGCCGTCCGTAAGGATGGCTTTTTTTATTGGTTCAAATACATTCTGTAACGATTGGCGTACAGGTTACGACACATTTTATGATCTGGAAAGATTAACTGTTTTCCAGTAAAGTAATCTTCAAATTATAATAACCATTAAATCATGAAAACCAAATCACTCCTCTTTCTGTTCATTATGCTGTCGTTGATGGCTTTTTCCCAGACCAAAGCAAATCCTGACGATGCAGCAATCAAAAAATCACTTACTTATTTTGTCAACAGCATTCAATCCAAACAGATAGATCGTGCGGTAAGCTGCATATATCCAAAATTTTTCACGATAGTTTCAAAAGAGCAGATGACGCAGATTTTGAATATGACCTACAATAATCCATTCATGAAAATTGAAGTACAGGATCTGAAGTTTGGAAATATTGAAAAACCTGAACTCATTACCGGGGAATATTTTTCTATTACCCATTATTTTTTGAAGCTGAAATGTAATGTCAGTTCATTAAACGATGACATGAAAAAGAAAATGAACAGTGCTTTAACAGCTAAATATGGTGCAAATAATGTGAAATATCTGGCCAATGAAGGTTCGTATCTCATCAATGCCAATATGAAAGCCTGTGCGGTTTCAAAAAATAAAAAGGCATGGAAGTTCGTAATTCTTGAAAAGGAATATAAAAAAGAACTGGTAAAAATCTTACCTAAGAAAATTCTGGACAAATTCTAAAAGAGTAAGTAATAATTTTTCATAGAATAATACCGTCGTGAAAAGTCGGTTTTTGTTTCCTCAAAATACCGTAGAAATACGGATTTCGGCAAGGCTTTATTAATTCTATCTTTATCATGCACTTAAAAGAACAAATAAAAGAATATGTTTGACCTGAATTACGATCAGATAAAGAAGGAAATAGAATCCGAAGTTTGCCAGGAACACGGTATGCATCCGGAGTTTGTAAAAACAGAAGAAGGTTTTGGAATAAAAGCCTGCTGTGAACCTTTCAGGGAAGATCTCGTTGAAAAATCAGGAAAGATGATTGAAGAAGAAACAAAAAAGATCCTCGAAGAAATGATGAAGGATCTGTTTAAAGAATAAGTTTTTACGATGTTAAGATAACTTTGTTATCGGAAGCTGCTCCGGATGGAGTGGCTTTTTTATTGGAAGTAATGAATGTTATTTTTGGAGATGTAATAATTGGGGGAGAATTGTAAACAAAAAACCGCCCCAAACAGGGCGGTTTTTTCAGTAAAAATAAATTGAAAGTTATATGTTCTGTTATCTTTTCTTCATACTCGTTCCGGCTAAGGAACTGATGAATACAAGGCCAAACCCGATATAAGCGGCAAATGCCGTCAGGTATATAATTAAGCTGTTAAAGCTTGGTTTTAAGGCGTATACCAACACTGAAAATGCAGCAAAACTTAACACCAGCAATAGGCTCCATACATTCAATTTTGCAGCATCTTCATTTCTCTTAAAAATCATTTCAAAAAAGGCTCTCATCATTACTAACATTTTAAGGGTTATACATTAATTAATAGAATAAAGGCGCACTCATCACGGTAAAAAGAATAAATTCCTTTACTGGGCTAAGGTTCACGATGACTTTGCCATTTATTTATATCATAACACCGGGCTGAAAGTCCGGGATATTTTTGTTCTTTTTGAATCAATAAAGATTCCTGTTATTGTGATACCAGTCAGATACGGGGTGCAAAAGTGCAGTGAAAAACTAACGGGGGTTAATTAATCACGAACCCGTATCTTTTACGGCATCGTAGAAAAAAAAGGATTCATATACTAGATATGAACTTGAATCAGTGGAAAAACTGAAAATCCACAGAAAACCTTTTTTCTCATCCTTAGTGTTTTTTTAATTTTTTCTCGAGAAATAACATGCTAATATCATGCCAAAGTCCGGAATTTGCGATTAACACTTTGTTTCACGGGATTGATGAGATCAGTGGTGATGCGTTTTTTCTTCTGTTATTTCCTTAAACAAAGAAAAATTTTCTGTTTTTAAGGGTGAGTTGTTCTAAACAAAGAAAATATTACGGTGCAATTATTTTTTATATATTTAAAATACTTTAAAATTACTTAGAACGTGCATCGGGAAAGTTTAAAAGACAGCATCAATATCTGTATAACCAATCTTTTAGGGTTGGCGAAAATTAATTGTTGGAATAGTATTTCGCCCAACTTGTTTTTCATTCTGTCTGATTTTAAAGGAGTGAATTCCACTGAACATAATATGTCCCGGAATAGGGCAAATAATTCAAAAAACTTACTCACTTTAGATTCAGCAGTGGAGATTTTACAAAAAGAGTTTAATGATCTTTATGATGTTACTCTGTATATTTTTCGGGCAAATACAAAAGAAACTATATTAGAAATTCAATATTACAGAAAATCAAATTTTGATGCTGATTACTTTGCTGCAATAAAAAATGATCCTCCGAGGTTTCATTCGAAAATTGCAATGCCTGGATATGCATTAGAAGGAGAGAAATTTGATGTCAATTGGGAATCTGGAGGTGGGATACATCATGTTTGGAGAAACTTTTTGTGGAGAAATTTTTTGTGTAAACGTAAAATTAAAAATCTCAAAGGATAATTTTGTAGGATATATTTTATTAATGGCATCATCATGTTTAATTTTAAAACACAAATGCCACAAATATCTCGCACAAAGTTCACAAATAGAATCGTAGCAATCAATTTATCAAAAAACAGGAACAATCATCTGTGTGAATCTGTGAAATCCGTGGTTATAAAAAATAATCACTATAAGTTTTGGCTAAAGCCCTTGGGAGATAATCATAAAAGATAAACGAGGCTCGCTTGATCTAGGCTCAGGATGATAGCCCGTTCCTATTGAATTGAAATAATGAAAAGCACCATTAAAAAACAAAAACCGCCTCTAAAGACGGTTTTTTTTATTTGTTACCAGTTTTTATCGATCATGTAAATAATCTGAGTCAAAGCGGTGGCGCCCAGTAAAAGCTCCCTTCGGTTCACCTTTTCAAAAGTATCTTCTTCCGTGTGGTGAATATCGAAATAACGTTGAGAATCCGGCATCAGCTCAGCAGCAGGAATTCCCATGTCGTGAAGAGGATAAAGGTCTGTACCTGAAAAACGCTCTTCAAAATTATAAACTCCGTAAGGAAGGAAAAGGTTTGACCAGCTTTTGATCTGGTTTCTTTTGGCATCATCCATATCCAGGGCAATTCCTCTTGGGGCAAAACCTCCGGCATCTGTTTCTATCGCAAAGAGATGTTTTTCGTTTTTCTCTTTTACTGTTTTTCCATATTGAATTCCACCTTTTACCCCGTTTTCTTCATTAGCGAAGCAGACCACCCTGATGGTATGGTTATTTGGAATAGCTAACTTTTTAAAGGTTCTTAATACTTCAATGCTTTGCACAATTCCGGCTCCGTCATCATGAGCACCTTCACCAACATCCCAGGAATCCAGATGTCCACCGACAACAATTACACTCTGATCTTTTTTACCTGTAATTTCCCCGATAACAGAGTGGGAAAGCTTTTCTCCTTTCATTCCGCAGTTGGAATTGAGTTTTGCAGTAACTTTCTGCTTTTTCAGTAAAGCTTCCAGTTCATCTGCGGTAGTACTTCCGATCGCTACTGCAGGTATTTTGGAAACCTTGTCTTCATAGCGCATTGCTCCTGTGTGAGGTACATCATCAAAAGCAGAAGACAGAGATCTTACGATGGCAAATTTTCCTCCTTTTTTAGCCGTTAAAGAAGCGGCTGTTGTTCTGTATTTTGCAGCGTCACCATAGGCTTTGAAAGTTTCTATAAAAGACTGGCTGAAAGCATAGTTGAAGAATACAATTTTATCTTTCACTTTTTCAGCAGGGAGTTTGTCATATTCTTCCATGGATTTTACCATGATAATTTCTCCGGAAACATCTTTTCCGCCGGTTCCTTCAGAGTTTCCAAGAGAAAGCATTTTAAGGCTTTTCCATTTTCCATTGGAAGTCTGGATGTTCAGAGATTCTTTTCCTCTTTCCCATACCGGGATCATCACTTCCTGAAGCCATACTTTATCAGCACCGGCTTCGCGAAGTTTTTGTTCTGCCCATTTTACCGATTTTTCATAGGCTTCTGATCCGCTTAAACGGTGACCTATGTTTTTTGTAAGCTCTCGCAGCTCACTATATCCTTTTCCGTTGTTCAGGATTTCTGTGGAAATTTTTCTGAACTGGATAGAATCTTCTTTAGACTGGCCAAAAGCGACCATTCCAAAAAGTAATAATGAAGTTCCTAGTATCTTTTTCATTGTTTACCAATTTTTGTCAATCATATAAATAAGTTGTGTCATTACCGCAGAACCCAGTAAAAGTTCTCTTCGGCTGACTTTTTCAAAAGTGTCTTCTTCGGTATGGTGAATATCAAAATAGCGTTGTGAATCTGGCACCAGTTCAGCTGTGGGAACTCCCATTTCGTGAAGCGGAGCAATATCGGATCCGGAATATTTACCTTCAAAATTATAAACTCCATAAGGTAAAAACAGGTTGATCCAGCTTTTGACCTGGTTTCTTTGGGTATCATCCATTTCAAGGGAAATTCCCCGCGGTGAAAAACCTGCGGCATCTGATTCTATAGCAAATATGTGCTTCTCATTGTTGTCTTTGGCAACTTTGCCATACTGTTTTCCGCCTTTCGTTCCGTTTTCTTCGTTGGCAAAGCAGACGGCGCGGATAGTATGGTTATTCCGAATTCCTAATTTTTTAAAAGTTCTTAATACCTCAATACTCTGCACAATTCCGGCTCCGTCATCATGAGCACCTTCACCAACATCCCAGGAGTCGAGGTGCCCACCAACAACAATAACGCTTTGGTCTTTTTTACCTGTGATTTCCCCAATAACAGAATGGGAAAGTTTTTCGCCTTTCATTCCGCAGTTTGAATTGAGTTTTGCTGTGACTTTCTGTTTTTTTAATAATGCTTCAAGTTCATCGGCTGATGTATTTCCAATTGTTATGGCAGGTACTTTGGAAATGTTTTCGTCATAGCGCATGCTTCCAGTATGGGGAACATCGTCTAAGGCAGAGGAAAGAGATCTGATGATGGCAAATTTTCCTCCTTTTTTAGCTGTTAATGAAGCTGTAGTCCTTCGGTAGGGGCTTGCATCGCGGTAAGAAATAAAAGTCTGCACATTTCCCTGATCAAAAGAATAGTTGAAAAACACAATTTTATCTTTCACTTTTTCAGCAGGAAGTTTGTCATATTCTTCCAGCGATTTTACCATGATGATTTCTCCGGAAACATCTTTTCCTCCTGTCCCCTCAGAGTTTCCAAGGGAAAGCATTTTTATACTTTTCCAATTTCCGGCAGAAGTTCTGATGTGTAAAGATTCTTTTCCTCTTACCCAGACCGGAATCATCACGTCCTGAAGCCATACTTTATCAGCTCCGGCATCACGAAGTTTCTGCGCTGCCCATTGTACCGATTTTTCATAGGCTTCAGATCCGCTTAAACGGTGGCCTATCGTTTTGGTAAGCTCTCTCAGTTCATTGTATCCTTTTCCGTTGTTCAGGATTTCAGTGGAAATTTTTCTGAACTGGATGGAATCTTCTTTAGACTGCCCAAAAGCAGCCAGTCCAAAAAGCAATAATGAAGTTCTTAGTATCTTTTTCATTGTTACCAGTTTTTATCAACCATAAAGATCATCTGTGTGATGGCAACCGCTCCGAGAAGAAGTTCCCGTTTATTGACTTTGTCAAAAGTATCCTGCTCAGAGTGGTGATAATCAAAATATCTCTGAGTGTCTACTACAAGTTCTGCTAAAGGAATATCCAGTTTTTTTAAAGGTGAAATATCCTGAATAGCTTCTGTCTGGTCAAAGTCATAAACGCCATACGGAAGAAAATATTCTTTCCAGGGATATACCAGTCTTCGTCTTTGAGGTGACATATCTAAAGAGAATCCTCGTGGAGAATATCCTCCGGCATCAGTTCCTAAGGCAAATACATGTTTTTCGTCTTTCTTTTTTACGTACGCTGCATACATCTCACGGCCTTGTCCTCCGTTTTCGCTGTTGGCATACAAGACGACGCGTATGGTGTGATTATTTTCATATCCAAGGGCTTTGAGCGTTCTTAGCACTTCGATACACTGCACAACTCCTGTTCCGTCATCCACTGCCCCTTCACCAATATCCCATGAATCAAGCTGGGCACCTAAAACAATTACTTTAGAATCTTTTTTGCCGCCAATTTCAGCAATAATATTGGGATTTGTAGTGTCGCCTTTAGATTCGGCGGTCATGTTGATTTTTGCTGTGACTTTTTGTTTCTTTAAGGTTTTTTCCAATTCATCTGCTGATCTTACTCCAATTGATAATGCCGGAATTTTAACTTTATCATCAGGTTCGTAATAAATCATCTTAGCATGTGGAGTATCGTCATTAGCAGTGGTGAGTGATCTTATAATTAATGCTTTTGCACCTGTTTTAGCAATTACAGAGGCGGAAATTAATTTTGATTTTGCGGTCTGCAAATAGGAATCGCTTGTATTGATAATTTTCGGGTCCATAGGAATATTTACGAAAACTATTTTGTCTTTTAGTTGTCCTATTGACATGGCATTAAGCTCTGTGGTGGAATTGATTAAAACGATTTCCCCTACCAGATCCTTTCCGCCTGTTCCCTCCGAGTTTCCAAAAGAAAGCATTCTGATGTTTTTCCAATCTCCATTTCCGGATCTGATTTGTAAAGATTCTTTTCCTCTGATCCAGACAGGTGCTTTGGCCTCCTGTCTCCAGATCATATTAATACCAATTTCCTTGAATTTTTTTTCTGCCCATTCTACAGCTTTGGTATAGCCGGGAGTTGCACTAAACCGTGGACCAATTCTTTTGGTAAGTTCCCCGAGGTTATCATAAGCAGTGCCGTTGGTCATAATTTCATCTGAAATTTTTCTGAATTCATCATGATAATTGAATCTGGCAACAGTTCCTTTTTTTGCCGGGCTTTTTTGTGGTTTTTTTTGAGAAAATAAAAATCCACTCAAAAAGAGTGGAAGTATAATGAATATTTTTTTCATTTTTTATTTACTTATCTTTTCCGTTGATAAAAGTAGGGAAAAAATAGGAATTTATTAAGGTTTCATATCGTACATTAAAAGGGCTGTAATTAATTTCGGCTCAATAAATGTACATTTTGGAGGCATACTTAATTTTAGATCTGAAATTTTAATCATATCATTAAAACTTACAGGATAAATTCCGAAACCGACCTTACCTTCTCCGTTGTCTACTTTTTCTTTTAAAAGATTGATTCCGTTAATGTTGGAAGTTCCTTTTACGTAAGAAATAAGTTCAGAGCTATCCGGATCTTCAATTTTAAGGATACTTTTGAAAATATACTTGTCTAAAAGATGGTGATCCAGATTATCCAGAGACATTTCTTTGGAACGAAGATCATGCTTTACGTGAAGAGAGTAGAATTTTCCATCCATATACATTGAGATATGGAATTTCTGAGAAGGGTAGTAGGATGCTTCTCCTTTTTCGTGAATCAGAAAATATTTATCAAGTTCTTTCAGGAAATCTGCCGGTGAAATACCATTCAGGTCATGTAAAATTCTGTTGTAGTCATGAATCTTTATTGACTGGTTGGAAACAATAAAACTGTATACAAAGTTGTAAAGCTCTGTACCATTATGTTTCTTATTTTTCTCCTTATGGTATTTTGCGTTGATTGCCGTGGAACCAATTCTGTGGTGTCCGTCAGCAATATAAAACGAATCAATCTGATCAATCACTTCTTTAAACTGCTGCAGCTTCAGACGGTTGTCTATTCTCCAGATTTTATGTCTGATACCCATAGAATCTACATGATTGAAGATAGGAACATTTTTTTCCTCATGGTTCATCAGCAATTCAATTTTTGAATTGGCAGGGTAGGTAAGAAGTACTGGTTCTGCCTGCAGGTTTACTTTTTCAAGGTAGTGGGCCAGTTTTTCCTTTTTCTGTGGAATGGTACTTTCATGTCTCTTGATTTTTCCATTCCAGAAATCTTCAATACTTGCCAATCCCAGAAGTCCTCTGAACATCTGCTTGTTGGGGTAGATCTGCTCATAAAGATAGTAGGCTGAATTGTCCTGGACCAATTTCTTTTCTTCCAGAAGTTCTTCAAATGTAGAACGGATCTTTCGCAGATTCCGGTCAATATCTTTAGATTTACTTACAACATAGGGTTTAATCATATTGATGTAAGTATTTTCAACTTGAGCTTTCTCTGCAATCTCTTCCTGGGTGAAATTATCCAGTGGATGGGTAGGGAAAGTACTCTCAAAGTCTCTATGAGGTCTTATTCCACGGAAAGGTTTAAAAACAGGCATATTTATCTTATAGTTTCTTTTTGTAGCTTAATAATTTGTTCAGCAAGTTCGATACCGATTTTTTCTTGCGCATCCACAGTATTGCCGCCTACGTGAGGGGAAAGTGATAATGCAGGGTTCATCAGTAAAGGCAGTTCCGGGTTGGGTTCGTTTTCAAAAACATCCAATGCAGCTCCGGCAACTTTTCCTGATTCTATAAAATCGATAAGGGTCACTTCATTGATGACACCTCCTCTTGCGGTATTTACAATATAGACCCCGTCTTTCATTTTTTCAAACTGAGGGGTATCTATGATATACTCATTCGTTTTCGGCGTATTGATACTGATGAAATCTGCCTCTTTAAGGAATGCATCCATATCATTGGTAGAGGTGATTTCAAAGTTCACAGACTGTCCGTCGAAAAAGTTCAGTGTAAGAACTTCTGTTTTCGGGCTTCTTGTCAGAATGGTTACTTTCATTCCTAAAGCAATTCCTATCTTTATGACTTCCTGGCCAATGCTTCCAAAGCCGATTACTCCTAATGTTTTTCCTGAAAGTTCATACGCATTACTGAATGACTTTTTCATGGCATTGAAGTGAGTTTCTCCTTCCAGAGGCATCAGTCTGTTAGATTCGTGAAGGAATCTTGCCAGTGAAATGAAGTGTCCGAAAACCAATTCTGCCACTGATTTTGAAGATGCTGTAGGGGTATTGATTATCTTGATGCCTTTACTTTTGGCATATTCTACATCAATATTGTCCATTCCGATACCGCCTCTTCCAATGATTTTAAGGCCAGGGCATGCATCAATCAGATCCTGTCTCACTTTCGTTGCACTTCTTACCAGAAGAACATCCACATTATTATCGTTGATAAAATTAATAACGTGATCCTGAGCCACTCTATTGTCCAGAATATTAATTCCGGCTTCTCTTAGGGTATTTTCTCCTGCTTTTGAAATTCCGTCGTTTGCTAAAACTTTCATGAGTATTTTATTACAGATGTTAGATTGAAGATGTCAGAAGCTAGATTTTGAGGTCTGTTATCCGACATCTGTTGTCTGATATCTTTTTATTTTTTCGGTCGCCTAATATAAGCTATTTTATTGACTTCATTACATCCACCAAAACCTGTACACTTTCGATAGGTAAAGCATTGTATAAACTAGCTCTGTACCCGCCTAAGCTTCTGTGTCCGTTTAATCCACTGATTCCTGCCGCTTTCCATGCATTGTCAAATTCTTCTTTTTTGCTTTCGTCTGTAATTTTGAAAGAAACATTCATCAATGAACGGTCTTCTTTTACGCAGAACGTTTCGAATAACGGATTGCTGTCGATTTCTTCATATAAAAGTTTTGCCTTAGCTTCGTTTCTCTGTTCTGCAGCCGCAATTCCTCCATTTCTTTCAAGATACTGAAGGGTAAGTAAAGAAGCATATACAGGGAATACCGGTGGTGTATTGTACATAGATTCTTTAGCAATATGCTGAGAGTAATCGAGGATAGAAAACATATTTTCTCTTCCTGTTTTACCAAGGATTTCTTTTTTGATAACCACTAAAGTAACTCCTGCAGGTCCCATATTCTTCTGAGCACCGGCGTAGATCAGGTCAAATTTAGAAAAATCAAGTTGTCTTGAGAAAATATCAGAACTCATATCACATACCATCAGTGTATCCACTTCCGGGAAAGATTTCATTTGAGTTCCATAAATGGTGTTGTTGGAAGTACAGTGGAAATAATCGTATTCTGCACCTACCGTATAATCTTTAGGAATAAAAGAATAGTTTTCTTCTTTTGAAGAACCTACTACCTCTACTGTTCCTACTTTTTTTGCTTCTTTAATGGCTCCGGCCGCCCAAGTTCCCGTATCCAGGTAAGCTGCTTTTCCTCCTACTTTCATCAGGTTGTAAGGAACCATTGCAAACTGCAGGCTGGCACCACCTCCTAAATAAAGTACTTCATAATCATCACCAAGATTCATCAATCTTTTTACAATGGCACGCGCTTCGTCCATTACCGCAACGAAATCCTTACTTCTGTGGGAGATTTCAAGAAGAGATAATCCAATACCGTTAAAGTCAAGGATAGCCTGTGCTGATTTTTCAAAAACCTCTTGTGGTAAAATACATGGTCCTGCGCTGAAGTTGTGCTTTTTGTTCATATTTTTATTTTTTGGGTGCTTCGGGAATTGAAATATCCTTCTGCTTTATTTTGATTTAATTGGATTTTGGGTTAAAAAAAGCCGCCTCACAGATCATGAGACGGAATTTTTTTATTCGCCGTGTAAGAATGCTTTTTTATTAAGAAGAGCTTCTTCAGATTCTACGTGATCTTCATCAGGCACACAGCAGTCTACAGGGCATACAGCTGCACACTGAGGTTCTTCGTGGAATCCTTTACATTCTGTACATTTATCTGTTACAATGAAGTATACATCATCACTTACGGGTTCCTGTGGTGAATTGGCATCTACAGTAAGTCCTGACGGCATCGTAATAGTACCTTGAAGAGCCGTACCGTCAGAAGCTTTCCAATCTACAGCTCCTTCATATATTGCATTGTTTGGGCATTCCGGTTCGCAAGCCCCACAGTTAATGCATTCATCAGTTATTTTAATAGCCATCGCTAATTTTTTTTAAATTTGCACAAAATTACAAAATTTTACCCAATTTTAAAGTAATTATGAATACCGAAAATCAAGTTTTAGGACTTATTAAATTAAGTGGTTATATAAAAGCGTTTTTAGCGAAGAAACCAGAGGATCACAATGAAGATGATTCTGATATTGAATTATTATTAAAAAGATCTGAAATAGAGAATCCATGGTTTACTATTGATAATCAGAAATTTGCTTTGCAGCAATGGACAGATCTTCTGACTGAAGAAAATATCAAAAACTGGCTTGGAAATTATTCAATCTCTAAAATTTCTAAAAGAGTTGGACTTATTTTAGCCGGAAATATCCCTTTGGTAGGATTTCATGATGTCATGTCTGTTGTTTTAAGCAATCACATTCCTGTCATTAAGCTGTCTTCAAAGGATAAGTATATGATTCCGTTTTTATTAAAGAAGTGGAATGAGTTTTCCAATGAGAATGTAGCTTTTGAATTTGTTGAAAAATTAGAGAATTTTGATGCAGTTATTGCTACCGGAAGTAATAATACGGCAAGATATCTAGAATATTATTTTAAAAATCATTTAAATATTATTCGTAAGAACAGAACTTCTGTGGCGGTGTTGAAGGGAGATGAAACGGATGAAGAACTGCAGCTTCTGGCAAAAGATATTTTCCAGTATTTTGGATTAGGATGCAGAAATGTGACGAGAATTTTCATTCCGCAGGATTTTGTTATTGACAGATTGTTTGAAAACTTTCTAGGATTCCAGGATATTATCAATCATAATAAATATGCCAACAATTATGATTATAACAGAGCCGTTTATCTTTTAAATCAGGATAAATTCTGGGATAATAATTTTGTAATGCTTAAAGAGGATGACAAACTGTTCAGTCCACTTTCTGTAATCAATTTCAGCAGATATGAATCATTGGATGATGTAAAAACTTTCATCGCTGAAAATGAGGAAAATATTCAGTGTGTCGTTGCAAAAGAAGAGGTAGGGTTTGATGCAATTCCGTTTGGAGAAGCACAAAATCCGGGGCTTGATACCTATGCAGATAATGTGGATACAATGAAATTTTTAGAACTGGTCTGATTTTCGTATCTTCCATCACTTATTTCACCAGAACAAAAATGAATACTATGAAAAAATTATTGCTGGGACTTGCTCTTGTGGGCGGACAGTTGATTTTTGCACAGAAAGTAACAGGTGCAAAGGTTGAAAGCAGTCCCAAAAAAGAGCAGCAGGCTAGTATAAGCAAGGAGAAGCTTAGTTTATATAACGATAACTTCCTTAAGTTTGTTGAGGCTTTACAGGCTTCCGACCGTACAACCATTGATGGATTACTTTCTGAAAAAGTGAAGGAAATTGTTACGGATGATGTTCTTAAAAAAGTCAAAGAGGGTATTGATCCGAATAAAAAGCTTGAAATCTTAAAAGCAGGATATTATAAAACGATGGATGGCACCAATCATCCAAGTATCAAATATAAATATGCGGGAGAGTCATCTTCGAAAGAGGCTATTACCGCTGTATTTGAGGATGATGGTAAAATTCTGGGTGTGCTGCCAGCGAAATAGATCAAATGTATTTTCGATTAACTAAAAAATATTAACTATGATGACAGATGTTTTAGTCGCTCATTCTTCGGACGTGGAGAAGGCGAATTTTTACAAGAAGACGTATTTGCATGTTGCATTATCTATTCTTGCATTTATTGGAGTTGAAACGATATTATTAAAAACTGTTCCGGCAGAGCTTATTGCAATGATGTTTGCACAGAGATATATCTGGCTGCTGATTATCGGGGTCTTCTGGCTGGCTTCTGTTTTAGCCTCCAAATGGTCACTTTCACAAAGTAAATCTACTCAGTATCTGGGATTAGGATTTTATATTTTATTGGAAGCAATTATCTTTTTGCCTCTGCTTTTTATTGCAACCAATATGACAGGTGGCTCAAACGTAATCTTCCAGGCGGCTACTTTAACGATTGCGATGTTTGCTGGTATCTCCGCAGTGGCATTCACTTCTAAAAGAGATTTTTCCTTCTTAAGAAACATCATTGTAATCGGTGGATTTATTTCCATTGGACTTATTGTGGGAGGAATGATCTTTGGTTTTAACCTTGGATTGTGGTTCTCAGTTGGAATGGTGATTTTAGCATCAGCTACCATTCTGTATCAGACAAGCAAATTAAAAGACTCTTATGGAACTAACCAATATGTAGGGGCAGCATTGCAGCTTTTTGCTTCGATTATGCTTTTATTCTGGTATATTCTAAGTATTCTGATGAGCAGAAGAAACTAATTGATCATTAGATTTTATCTTTTTAAAATATAGTCCCGGTGATTCTTCATCGGGATTTCTTTTTTTAACACAAATTGCACTAATGGTTTCACAAATAAGCACAATTTAATGATGTAAATAGGAACGAATATTTTGCAGAAACTTATGAATATCCCACAGATTTCACAGATTGACACGGATGATTGTGTATATTTATTTGTGAAGGGATATTTGTGTTACTTGTGTTTAAAAATTAAACACTAATTGCAAGAATGATTTCACGAATAACACGACTTCAATAATATCAGTAGGAACGGGAAGTAATCCTGAGCCTAGACGAAGGAAGCCCGTTTGACTTTAAATGAATCTTTTCCAATGGCTTTAGCCGAAACTTATAATAATTTTAGAAATATTTTTTAACCACGGATTTCACAGATTGACACGGATGATTGTGTATATTTATTTGTGTTATTTGTGAAGGGATATTTGTGTTACTTGTGTTTAAAAATTAAACACAAATGTCACTAATGTTTTGATGAATAAACACAATTTAATAATATCAATAGGAACGGGAAGTAATCCTGAGCCTAGACGAAGGAAGCCCGTTTGACTTTAAATAAATCTTTTCCAATGGCTTTAGCCGAAACTTATAATAATTTTAGAAATATTTTTTTAACCACGGATTTCACAGATTGACACGGATGATTGTATATATTTATTTGTGTTATTTGTGAAGGGATATTTGTGTTACTTGTGTTTAAAAATTAAACACTAATTGCAAGAATGATTTCACGAATAACACGACTTCAATAATATCAGTAGGGACGGGAAGTAATCCTGAGCCTAGACGAAGGAAGCCCGTTTGACTTTAAATAAATCTTTTCCAATGGCTTTAGCCGAAACTTATAATAATTTTAGAAATATTTTTTAACCACGGATTTCACAGATTGACACGGATGATTGTATATATTTATTTGTGAAGGGATATTTGTGTTACTTGTGTTTAAAAATTAAACACAAATGTCACTAATGTTTTGACGAATAAACACAATTTAATAATATCAATAGGAACGGGAAGTAATCCTGAGCCTAGACGAAGGAAGCCCGTTTGACTTTAAATGAATCTTTTCCAATGGCTTTAGCCGAAACTTATAATAATTTTAGAAATATTTTTTAACCACGGATTTCACAGATTGACACAGATGATTGTATATATTTATTTGTGAAATTTGTGCAAAAACATTTGTGTTATTAGTGGTTTAAACCAAAACCCAAAAAATCCTGATGAAAATATCACCCGGATTTTAATTGGTTATTCTTTACAATTTTTCATACAACTTCCAGCCTCATGTGACCGGTTACAGTCCTCTGAAGTACATTTTACAGTTGAAATAAAGATTCTAAAGAATAGAAAAAAGTATAGTAATGAGGAAAACCTCAGGTATTGTATATTGTGTTTTTTTAATCTTTTGATCAGAATAATCGCAAGATATTATTTGTCGATTGATCCTAAAACCTTCTGAGCAAAAGAGTTTAAAGCATCTTTTTCGCTCATTCCGTTCTGTACATTAGCGTGAACTTCCAAAGCTCCGCAGATGTTGGTGATTAATTCTCCTGCAACATTAAGATCTTCTTCACTTGTTCCTCTGAATTCACAGAAACTTTCCAGTACTTCCAATGTTTTTTCAAGGTTTTCAGGAGTCTGATTCTGATAAAACTGTCTGATTACGGGTAATTTCATTATGCTAATTCGTTAAAAAGGTTAATTAAACTTTCTGCCTGGTTAGATTGAACCTGGTTGACCAATTCTCCATTTTTAAAGATGGCGAAAGTAGGTAAGTTGTCTACTTTTGCTAATTTTCTGCTTTCAGGAAGCTTTTCAGCATCTACATACAAAAATGGAATAGAATCATTTTCAGATGCTAATTTTTTAAATTTCGGCTTCATGATTCTGCAGTTTCCGCACCATGTTGCGCCATATTGAACAACTACTTTTTCGTTGTCGTTAACTATATTTTGTAATGTATCTTCGGTTAATTCTGTGTACATGATTGTAATTTGAAAATTTGTTAATTTGAAATGTACTAATGCTTTGTAAAGAAGAAAATGAGATAATTTTTGATAATTCTCCAATTATCTCATTTTCAAATTAGCACATTATATTAGTTCTTCGCTAAGTATTCTGCTGTAGAAGTTCTGTCAGCTTTCATAGCGTCTTTTCCTTCTTCCCAGTTTGCAGGACATACTTCACCGTGCTTTTGTACGTGGGTGTAAGCGTCGATTAATCTTAAGAATTCTTTTACGTTTCTACCAAGAGGCATATCGTTTACCGCTTCGTGGAAGATTTTTCCAGTTTCGTCGATAAGGTAAGTTGCTCTGTAAGTTACGTTAGAACCTGTGAAAACTTCGTTTCCATCTTCATCATATTCGAAATCCTGATCAACAATTCCCAACGTGTTAGCCAATTGTCTGTGAGTATCAGCTAAAAGTGGGTAAGTTACTCCTTCAATTCCTCCGTTATCTTTTGGTGTGTTCAACCAAGCGAAGTGTACTTCGTTAGTATCACAAGATGCACCGATTACTTTAGTGTTTCTTTTTTCGAACTCACCTAAAGCCTCCTGAAAAGCGTGAAGCTCAGTTGGACATACGAAAGTGAAATCTTTAGGGTACCAGAATAAAAGAACTTTTTGCTGGTTGTTTACTGCTTCATCAAGGATGTTGATTCTTAAATCGTCACCCATCTCAGACATTGCGTCAATTGTTAAATTTGGGAATTTTTTTCCTACTAAAGACATAATTTTTCTGTTTTTATATTTAAATTTCTTATGCAAATATATAAAAGATCTGTCTATCGAACAAACTAAAATCGATAAATAAAATCTATAATTGTTTTTGGTGCGTTGTTAAATAAAAAAGCCCTGAGAACAGGGCTTTTTGTTTATTTTAATAACCAAATATTTCAGTTAAATTAAGTTTTTTTACTTCGCCTAATTTATTCATATCAGCTTCATTCACTTTATCTTGAGAGGCAACAAGACAGTAGGTGTAGTTTTTGTTCTTCATTTCCTTATCATGGAAAGAATTGATGTCTGTAAAAGACAATTTAGGAGCCTGTTCATAAACATTCTTTCTCATATCAAAGTTGTTTCCAAGCTTTTGAGATTTCAGATAAGAGAAGATGATTCCGTCCTGAGTAATTCTTTCAGAAGCAATTGATTTTTTCAATCCGCTTTTCGCTGTTTCGAATAACTGCTCAGACTTTGGAAGGGTAGTTAAAAGCTCATTCATAGCCGTTGTAGACTCATTGAATTTGTCCGCTTGTGTTCCTACATAAGCCATAATCATGTCCTTATCTGTTTTCTTGCTTGGAAGTGCAAAATAAGAATACGTAGAATAAGCCAGCGCTTTGGATTCTCTGATGGTCTGGAAAACGATAGATCCCATTCCGCCTCCGAAATAGTTGTTGAATAAACTTACTGTTGGAGTCGTAGAAGGATTGTATTGGTCAGAATTTCTTACCCAGAACACTTCAGCCTGTACCATGTCATAATGAGCAAACAATACTTTGTTCTTATCAGTCGGGATCTGAGCGAAAGTTTTTGATTTAGGAAGATCTTTCAGGGTGGCAGGAAGTTTGTGGATAGGTTTCAAAGCTGCTACCACTTCATTTCCTGATTTTGGTCCGTAATACAGTACTTTATGTTTGAAATTGAACAGATCATGAAGAACATTGATCAGGTCTTCTGCTTTTAAGGCATCAAGTTCAGCATCGCTCAGTACATTGTTGAAAGGATTCTGAGCACCATATTGAGCATAACTTCTCAATCCGGCCATAATGACTCCTTTATTCTGTTTTGCATTGGCTCTCGCTTTTTTCAGCCTTGTTTTATAAGCATCAAGAGCAGCCTGATCTGCCTGACAGTTTTTAATCAAATCTTCAAATAAAGAAATGGTTTTATCAAAGTTTTCATTCAAACCTTCCAGTGATACGTAAGTTTCCTCGTTTCCTGCACTCACATTGAAGCTTGAGGCAAGTTTATAGAATTCCTTACTGATGATTTCCGAAGATTTGTCTTTCGTTCCTAAGTACTGAAGATATTCTGCCGCCAATGGAAGGATTTTGTTATTCCATTTTCCTGAATCAAAGTGATAATACATTCTGAACAAAGCGTTGTCTGTATTTTTTACAGAAAGTACATCTACAGCAGCCAATTTGTTTTTAGCAATATCTTTGTCATAATTCAACCATACCGGAGCGATAGGGTTTTCTGGCATTTCATCAATCTTTTTAAGGAAAGGAGACTGGTCTTCTCTGTTAACGGAAACCGGAGTAATGGTTGGCTTATCAACTTTTACAATGCTCTTATCTTCACCTTTTCTTTTGTAAACTGCAACGTAATTATTATTCTGAAGGTATTTGGATACGAAATCCATAATATCTTTTTTCGTCAGTTTTGAAATCTCATCAACATACTCAAGCGATGCTTTGTGGTCAACCTCCGAAGTGAATTCATCCATCAGGATGCTTGCTCTTGAAGAATATTTTTCATCTTTCTGAATAATACCTTTCTTCTCATTGTTGACGATAGACTGAATAAGATCATCAGAGAAGTCTCCTTTTCTTAATTTATCAATTTCCTGAAGAAGAAGATTTTTCACTTCATCCAGAGACTGTCCTTCAGTGGGTTTACCCTGTAAAAGCAGAACGGAATAATCCTTCAAGGCATATGCTCCGGCAGTAGCACCCAGCAGCTTCTGTTTTTTTACCAGATCAAGATCAATCAATCCTGCCTGTCCGTTGGTAAGCATATTTCCAACAAGATTCAGCATTCTGGCATCTTTGGTGGAAGCTCCCGGAAATCTGAAACCAAGCATTACGTTTTCAGGATTCGGTCCTACTACTTCTTTTACAACCGGAGAGGTGATAGGTTTTTCCTGCCCGACTTTATATTCGGGAACGGCTTTAGGCTTCATATAAGAGAAAGCCTTATCAATTTTTGCAATCACTTCATCCGGATTAAAATCTCCGGACATGATAATTCCCATGTTATTCGGAACGTAATAATTGTTATAATATTCTCTGATAGCGTGTAGAGAAGGGTTTTTCAGGTGTTCAATGGTTCCGATGGTGGTTTGCTTTCCGTAATTGTTATTAGGGAAAAGGTTGGCAAACATGGTATCGAAAACTTTATCTCCGTCATCATCAAGAGATCTGTTTTTTTCTTCATATACCGCTTCAAGCTCTGTGTGGAAAAGTCTCAGAACCGGTTCTCTGAATCTTTCAGCCTGTACAGCAAGGAATTTGTCGAGAACATTGGAAGGTACATCTTCTGTATATACGGTCTGTTCAAAAGAAGTGAAGGCGTTAGTTCCATCAGCTCCCATACCCGCCATCATTTTATCGTATTCATTTGCGATTGCAAATTTTGCTGCCTCTCCGGAAACCCTGTCTATTTCTTTATAGATTTCTTTTCTTTTGGCCTCATCCTTGGTCTGATTGTACTTTTCGTAAAGAGCATCAATCTGATCTAACATAGGTTTTTCTTTTGCCCAGTCTTTAGAACCAAACTGATTCGTCCCTTTGAAAAGCATGTGCTCCAGATAATGAGCAAGACCGGTGTGATCTGCAGGATCGGTTTTACTTCCTGCTTTTGTTGCGATATACGTTTGTATTCTTGGATCCTTATTCGTAGGACTTAAAATAACCGTTAGTCCGTTTTTTAAAGTGTAATACCTTGCAGAAGTAGGGTCATTGGTTACGTATTTGTACTTGTAGCCATTGGAAGTAGCCTCTTTCCATTGGAAATCCTGGCCAAAAGCATATCCTGCGAAACTTGCAGCAGCAATACTTGTAGCGATGGTTAGTTTTTTTAACAGATTCATTGCTGTTATGTTTTATTTTGGGTTATTAATTTATTAATTGAATTTCTCCAATAAGTCTTTAATTCGTTTCATTGCTTCTCTTAAATCGTCCTCAGAAGCAGCATAGGAGAACCTGATGCATTCCGGACTTCCAAAAGAGAATCCACCTACACATCCAACATGAGCATTTTCCAGAAGGAACATAGCAAAGTCGTCAGAGTTTTTAATTTCTGTTCCATCAAGTGTTTTTCCAATGTAATACGAAATATCCGGGAAGAAATAGAAGGCAGCCTTTGGAAGGACCACTTTGAATCCTGGAATTTCTTTGATCAGTTCATAGACAAGATCTCTTCTTTTTTTGAAAGCATCAATCATGTATCTGTATTCGGAAGGATCTGTTTTCAGGGCAACAATAGAAGCTCTTTGTGCTACCGTATTAGCCCCGCTGGTCATCTGTCCCTGTACTTTTTCACATGCTTTTGCCAGCCATTCCGGACATGCAGAATACCCGATTCTCCATCCGGTCATAGCAAATGCTTTTGACATTCCGTTGATTACAGCTGTCTGTTCATAAACTTCCGGAAACTGAGCAATCGAAGTGGTATTAGTTTCATAATTGATATACTCATAAATCTCATCAGAAATTATTGTTATCTGTGGATATTTGGCAATTACTCTGGCGATAGATTTTAATTCGTCATAAGTATAATATCCTCCTGACGGATTACACGGTGAGCTGAAAAGGACTGCTTTGGTTTTCTCTGTAATAGCTTCTTCAAGCTGTTCTGCAGTCACTTTGAAATCAGTAACATAAGAGGTAGGAAGCATTACAGATGTTCCGCCCATCATTTTTACCATTTCATCATAGCTTACCCAGTAAGGTGCAGGAAGAAGAACTTCATCACCATCATTGATAATAGCTGCCAGAACATTGATAATGGCCTGCTTAGCTCCATTGGAAACACAGATCTGAGTAGGTTTGTATTCCAGATTATTATCTCTTTTTAATTTATATGCAATAGCCTCACGCAGTTCCAGAAATCCGGGAACAGGAGAGTAGTGGCTGTAGTTTTGATTAATGGCATCGAATGCTGCCTGTTTGATGTTTTCCGGAACATCGAAATCCGGTTCGCCAAGAGTTAAGCTGATCACATCTATTCCGCTGGCTTTCATTTCTCTGGCTTTGTTAGACATTACAAATGTCTGGGAGTATCCTAATCTTTTTACTCTATCTGAAAGTTTATCCATTGTATTTTTTTGAATTTTAACAAATATATAATAAAAACGTCTTTTGGAGGTAATAAAAATAAGGGTACTTTAAAGATTTTTGTCAGGTTTTGACAAAATTCCGATGTTGGAAACTTATTCAATTTCTTAGTAAATAGGTGTAGTTAAATAAAAGTAATCTGAACAGGAGGTCATAAATAATAAAAAAAGTCCTTCTGAAGCTTAGTGTTTTGTATCTTTAACCATCTAAGATCTGTCCTATGAAATATTCTGTTTTTTTATTGCTGATTTCGTGTTCTCTGTTCTCCCAAAGGCATTCAAAAGATGATGAAGTGAAAAGATATGTCTCACAGGTGAATGAGGATTCATTGAAATCATACATCGGAAAGTTGGTAAGCTTTGAAACCAGACATACCTTAAGTTCGATAGATGATCCAAAGAACGGAATAGGTGCAGCAAGGAACTGGGTGATCAGAAAATTCAGTGATTATGCTAAAAATTCCGGCGGCAGAATGGAGGTGTATCTTCAGCAGGAAGATCTTCAGCCGGATGGAAAACGAATTGATAAAGCGGTAAATCTTGGCAATGCTGTTGCTTTTCTGAAAGGAACAGATCCAAACGACAAGAGAGTTTTCCTGATCGGAGGACATCTCGATTCAAGAGTTACTGATGTAATGAACAGAACTTCCAAAGCGCCTGGTGCTAATGATGATGGCAGTGGTGTAAGTGCTGTGATAGAATCGGCCAGAATATTGAGCAAATCTTCATTTTCGGCCTCTGTTATTTTTGTGGCCTTTTCCGGAGAAGAACAATCATTGCTGGGTTCTAAACAATTGGCTGAAAAAGTCAAAAAAGAAAACTGGCAATTGGAAGCGGTTCTGAATAATGACATGATCGGCAATCCCAAGGCAGGAGAAACGGGGGAGGTCAACAACCGTGTACTTCGTGTATTCAGCGAAGGTCTGCCTTACAAAGATCTGGATAAAAAAGCGATGACAATCAGAAATCTTGGTTTTGAAAACGATAGTGAGTCCAGACAGCTGGCCCGTTATATCAAAGAAATTACAGAGCAATATGTAAAAGGATTGGAAATCAAACTGATTTACAGAAATGACAGGTTCTTGCGGGGAGGAGATCATACCAGCTTTGTGAATAACGGATTTCCTTCTGTAAGACTGACTGAATATTATGAAAATTATGATCATCAGCATCAGGACATAAGAATTGAAAACGGTAAGCAGTACGGTGATCTTCCCGAGTTTATCGATTTTAAATATCTGAAAAAAAATGTTGCAGCCAATATTGCCGTATTGGCAAGTCTTGCAAAATCTACTTCAAAACCGGAGAAAGTTGAAATGGATGTGAAAGAGCTGACAAATTCAACAACTTTACATTGGGAAAAACCAAAATCCGGAATACCGGCAGGTTATTATGTGCTGGCAAGGGAAACGGACAGTCCGGTGTGGCAGAAAAAAATGTTTACAACGGAGCTTTCTATGAAGGTTCCGCTTTCGAAAGACAATTATATTTTTGCTGTACAGAGCGTGAATTCATCAGGAAATCTGAGTGTACCTGTTATACCGGGAATTGCAAAATGATGGATTTTGCTGAAAACCAGAACTTACAGCCTGATCAGAAAAAGTAGATTTGAATACAAGAGAAATAAAACTTATTTTTGCGCTTTATAATAATTCACATGTCTGCATCGTTACTATTAAAATATTTCCCGGATCTTACTGAAAAACAGAAAGAACAGTTTTCAAAACTGGAAAATCTGTACAATGAATGGAATGAAAAGATCAATGTAATTTCCAGAAAAGATATGGAATCCCTGTATGAAAAGCACATTCTGCATTCTTTGGGAATTGCAAAAGTGATGGAATTTGCACCGGGAACCAAGGTTTTGGATATCGGAACCGGCGGTGGTTTTCCGGGAATTCCTTTGGCGATCCTGTTTCCTGAAACAGAATTTACCCTGATTGATTCCATCGGTAAGAAAATCAGTGTGGTACAGGCTGTATCAGAAGGAGTAGGATTAACCAATGTGACGGCTATCCATGGAAGAGCAGAAAAGCTGAAAGAAAAATTCCATTTTGTGGTCAGCAGAGCGGTAACCCAAATGCCTGAATTTTTAAGATGGCTGAAAGGGAAGTTTGAAAAAGAACAGTTTAATCCAAAACATAACGGAATTTTATATTTGAAAGGCGGTGATCTTGCTGAAGAGCTTGCCGGACTTAAATGTGAAATTTTTAATCTCAAACACTATTTTGATGAAGAATTTTTTGATACTAAGAAAGTAGTTTATGTATCAAAAGGTAATTTTAATTCCTGATTTTTATGTAAATAAGGAATAATTTTTGCTAATGTTTGTTAATAATCAGAAAAGTAAAGGTTATGAAAAAACTTTTAAATATTGGACTTTCAGTATTCGTATTGGGCGTGCTTCTGGTTTCGTGTAATGATGATGATTATCACACCATTGAATCTATCGGTAAAATCAAAATAGACAGCGTAAAAATTGTCAATGATACCATGGATGTTTTTGCCATGCAGAGCATCAAAACTTATTCCACGTATCCGTCTCAATGTGAGGGTTTTTACGGATATGATTATGTTTATAATACCAATCTCGAAAGAACGGTTACTTCTTATAAATACATTACCAACGGCCCTTGTACACAAGGAAATTACGTGGGAGCCAATCAAATCAATTTCAGTCCGCAAAGAAAAGGTACTTATACTTTTAAATTCTGGAATGGAGGAAATAACTGGATTACCAAAACAATTGTAGTGGAATAATGAGATTGACTTTTGTAGTATGTTTATTGGCAGCACATGCTGTATCCGGACAGAAAATTATCTGGGAAGAAGGCAGAAAATTGACGTGGGAGAACTTTAGAAGCCCAGTTAACAGGAAAAAGAATCCTGACGTGGCAGCATACACCCATTGTGGCTGGGAATTTTATTCTGAAAAATCTTCTGATCCGAAGGCTCCGGTCAAGATTACCATTAAGACCCTGTTTCATGAGGATAAATCGTGGAAAGATGTCAAAAAAATGGATGATTATATTCTCCTTCATGAGCAAAAGCATTTCGATATTGCAGAATTATTTGTGAGAAAATTCAGAAAAGCAGTCGCTGAAAAAATCAAAAATTCAGGAGACTACAACAGATATTTCAAAGCAATTTATGATGGGATATCCGCTGATTATAAAAACTTTCAGATGGCCTATGACAGAGAAACCCGTCATGGAATAGATAAAGAAAAGCAAACCGAATATAATCAGTCGATTTCTGAACAACTAGATAACTTAAAAAGCTACCAAACCCTTTGAAATTCCTCAATAAAATCATCCACGAACTGCTGGCACAAAACACTGACCTTTCTGCGTTTAATATTATTCTGCCCGGAAAACGTCCCATTGTTTTTATCAGACAGATCCTGGAAGAAAATAATTATTCAGGGTTTCTTCCCAACTTTTTTACGATAGAGGAACTCATCAATAAAATTGCTGATCAACAGACTATTCAGGGGATTCCGTTGTGGCTTTTCTCTTTTGATGTGTACCGAAGCCTGAACCTTATTCCAAGAGATGATTTTTCAGATTTTCTGAAATGGTTTCCCACCTTACAGAAAGACTGGGATGATATTCTCAAATTCTCAGATAGCGATCAGGCGGTTCTGCAGTATATGTTTGACGAGGAAAGGATCAAAGAATGGGCTCAGGATCTTGGAGAGGACGATGATGTCCCGAGAAAAAAGTTTCTTAATTTCTGGCAGAATATGAACGTTTTTCTCCCTGTACTCAAGGAGAGACTGCAGGAAAGAAACTGGGCAACTTCCGGAATGATTCACGAGGCGGCTAAAGCCAGGATTGCAGACTTCGCTAAAAATACCAGGGAAGAATTTGTTTTTTGTGGTTTCAATGCCTTTACTCCGGTAGAGGAAAAGCTTGTAAGAAGCCTTTTGCAGTGGAATAAAGCGCAGTGCTTCTTTCAGGCAGACCGTTATTATTTCAATGATGAAAGACAGGAAGCCGGAAAGTTTCTCAGAAATCATAAAACCTGGAAAGAATTTGATGATGGCAGAGCTTTTCAATGGATAGAAGACGATTTTAATCAACCTAAAAAAATTAAGGTGTACGAAGTGTCCGGGAATGTAACCCAGACCAAAGTATTACCTGAGATCTTTAAAGAGATCAATAATAAAACCTATTCCAATACAGCAGTGGTACTGCTGGATGAAAATCTTCTTCCTGCCAGTCTTGATGTAATGCATGGGGTCGATAATTTGAATATTACAATGGGATTTCCATTGAAAAATTTATCTTTCTCCAATGCCGTGAAACGTCTTTTCTACCTGCAGAAGCAATTGGAAAAAAATAAAATGTCTTATTATTACAGAGATGTTTTTCCTATTTTGGAAGAACTGCCGAAATCTGTAGAAGACGAACAGATTATTAATGATTTTAAAGCCAAAGTAGAAGAGAGGAATATTGTGTATATTTCCAGGAAACTTTTACATGAACTCCTGAGCGGGCTGTCTTATTATGGTCTTCTTCAAAAAGCAACTGGAACCAACGGTTATCTGGATATGCTTATTGAGTTCTGCCAGCAGGTAAAATGGCTCGAAATCGATGATATTCAGTATGAGAATGTCTCTCACTTTGAAAATGCATTCAGAATCATTAAAAACCAGCTGACTCCTTACAATATTGAGATCAAAATGGAAACGCTGGAAATCCTGATCAACCAGCATATCAATTCTGAAAGTATCGACTTTCAGGGAGAACCTCTGAGAGGGCTTCAGATTATGGGATTGCTGGAAACGCGTCTCCTGAACTTTGAAAATGTGATTCTGCTTTCTGTGAACGAAGGAAAACTTCCGCTTGGAAACTCACAGAATACCTATATTCCTTTTGATATCCGAAGATTCTTTGATCTCCATACTTTTCTTGAAAATGACAGCATTTATGCTTATCACTTTTACAGACTGATTCAGGATGCGAAGAACGTACATTTGCTGTACAATGCTTTAAGTTCCGGAGTCAATACCGGAGAAAAGAGCCGTTTCATTACACAGATCGAAATGGAGAGTTCTCATGACATCGAACATCTCATTATTGAAAATTCTTCAGAGCCTATTACCACCAAACCCATAGAAATTGCGAAGACACAGATCGTACAGGAGCGCCTTCAAAAATGGAAGGAAAAAGTATCCGCTTCCCACCTGACGAGTTACCTTTATAATCCTATTGATTTCTACCTTTCCAAGATTTTAAACACTTCGGAAACAGATGAGATTGAAGAAGAATTATCGATAAAGAATTACGGGAATCTGGTGCATTATTCGCTTCAAGAAGTGTATGAGGTGTTAAAGGGTAAGGTTTTAAAAGAAAGCGATTTAAAGAATTCAGTTAAAGCGATAGATCAATACATAAATATTGCTATTGAGAAGTTGAAACATCAGCCGGAATTCTACGAAAAAGGAATGAATTTTATCCATAAGGCCATTGCTAAAAAGGTCATTGAGAATGTATTGAATCATGATCTTGAACTTATCAGGCAGGGCAATAAACTGGAGATCATTGATATTGAAAGAAGGTTCGAAAATATAGATTTTCCTCTTGAGGGGAATGATAAAATTTCTTTCTTCGGGTTTATTGACCGGATTGATAAACTGAACGGTACTCTAAGGATTATCGATTATAAAACAGCCAAAATTAAAAATCTTACTGTCAAGATTGATCAGGATAATGTAGATGCATATTTTCATAACAGCGACAGAAAGCAGGCCCTTCAGCTTTGTATTTACCATTACGTTGTTCAGCACCTTCCTGAGTTTTGGGGATTCCCCATTGAAACAGGAATATGGAGTTTTGCAGATGCTAAAAAGGGAATGGTTTCATTACAGTTTGATAAAGGAAATATTGATGATGCCATGAAATCTGTAAAAAGCCTTATCCTTGAAATCCTAAATCCGGATATTAATTTCGTGGAAACGATAAAAACGTATTAAAATTTTTTTAGGATTACTATGTTTTTTTTCTTTTTTATTCTTAATAAATAAGCTGGGTTAGAATTGTTTACTTCACGAAATGCAGTGATAAAGCAGGTAACTTTTTGTGTATCTTTACTACTTATTAAAAACTTATAAAGTTTAAATCAGATACATTAAGCAGCTCCAATGAAAAAGATCCTGATATTTTTAGCTATTGCTTTCTCTCTTATTATCAAATCTCAGCAAAAGAACGATTCCCTGAATATTGCCCTTCAGAATGTGACCAAAGACACAAAGTTTGGTCTTGCCCTCAGTGGTGGCGGTGCAAAAGGGTTCGCACATATCGGGATTTTGAAAATGATTGACTCATTGGGAATCAAAGTTGATTATATTACAGGAACCAGTATGGGAGGAATTCTGGGTGGATTATATGCAATGGGATATAATGCTGACCAGCTGAAGCATACGATCTATAAAATGGACTGGAACAGGATTTTAAGCAATAAAATTCCTTATAATAAAGTCAATATCAGTGAGAAAGACGAATATGATAAGTACATCCTCGAATTTCCTGTAGTCAAAGGTTTTCCGACTCTCCCAAGCTCGTATATTGAAGGGCAGTACATGGGAGAAGTGCTTAATACGTTAACTTTCAACGCAAAACATATCAATGATTTCAGTAAACTAAGAATCCCGGTGCAGCTTACTTCTTCCGATATTGAAAACGGAGGGCTTGTGATGCAGAAAGAAGGGTCATTACCGTTGGCTATTCGTTCTACATTGGCAATTCCTGCCGCTTTTGCTCCTGTTTATATTGATGGGAAGCTTCTGGTGGATGGAGGTCTGGATCGTAATTATCCCGCTAATGAAGTTCGTGAGATGGGTGCTGATTTTGTGATAGGAGGCTACACTGGTTTCAGGCTTTTTACAAAAAAGGAGATTGAAAATCCGATGAAGATGATTTATCAGACTCATGCCATCCGCTCCGTGGAAGACTTTAAACATCAAAAAGCACTCTCTGATATTCTCGTAGACTTTGTAGATCCATTGGGAGAAATTACCACGAAGGATTTTGCCAGATTCAGAAAGATTATCAAAATAGGAGAGGCTGAAGCGAGAAAACATCTTCCTGAGTTTGTTGCTCTGGCAGAAGCTCAGCGAAAAGCCGGAATCCAATATGAACATACTATGATTGAAGAGGTAAAATTGCCTACCACAAAATTTACTTTTAACGAAGAAGACGGGACGCCTATTACTGATGCGGCAGAAATTGAAGTACTGAAAAAGCAAATGGGGCTTACAGAAGGGAAGTATTATGATGCAAAAACTGTGAATGAAGCCATAGACCGTGTGTTTGGAATGCGCCAGTATGTAAAGGTGTATTATACCTATACCAATGCAGATGATGGGCTTGTGATGAATGTATTTGTGAAAAGAGCGAAAAAAGGAGCATTTAAACTGGCACTGCACTATGATACGGAACAGTCTGTGGGGATTATTGTCAATTATACATATAGAAACATTCTCCTGAACAGATCAAGATTCCTGGCTACGGTGGATATTTCCGAACGTTTCAAAGCTAAACTTGCTTATCAGCAGTTCTTAGACAGTGGAGAGCGTCTATGGCTGGATCTGGAAGCTAAGATGATTCATCTTAAAAGTAACGACCTTAATTTCAGATTGTATGATATAAATGAAGATGGGGGTGACCGTTTTCCTAACCATATGTATCGTAACATAACCGGAAAGATTGCATTGAATTATAATATCAACCCCAATTCTTATCTATCTCTGGGAACAGAATTCAGTACGGAAAGAATGTACAGCTTACTGGATAAGGTAGATCAATCGAAAGTAGATAATTACAGCAAGAAGCTGTATAACCACAGTAATTTCAATACTTTCCTGAAATTTGAACAGAATAATCTTAATAAAAGATATTTTACAACAAAAGGGAATCATCTTCAGGTGAGTACAAGATTTTACTACGGAGATCAGTATGAACTTTATGATCTGAACACCGTGCAGCCTCTCCTGTATCTGATCCTGAATCCGAAAGAATCTTATTATTCCGAACCTAAAAACCTTGTTTCATTCACATTAAATGAGAATTTTTTCTATCCGATCACCAGAAGGCTTACAGTAAAGGCTAATGTATTTCTGGGAGCAAGTTTCGGATCAAAGAAAGATGATCGCGTTCCGTATCTGTTTTTGAATCAAAAGTATAACCTTGGAGGCAGCGAATACAATTATGATCTGTTAAGCCCTGAATTCAATGGTCTTCGTCAGAAAGAGCTTCCGATGACTTCGGTGGCCAAGGCGGCCATTTCATTTCAGTACAGAATTATGAAAAAACTCTATCTTACCCCTTCGTTCAGCTATGGAAAGGTAAGCGAAGAACTTTCTCCTTTTAACGATAGTTTTGATATGTTTGGGTACGGATTGAACCTTGGTTACGAATCTCTTATCGGTCCTATTGGTTTGAATATTTCCAGAAACAGTCAGCTAGATTTTTCAAGGATTTATTTCAGTATAGGATTCAAGTTTTAAAGATCAGTTAAAAAGATAAAAAAATCCTTTTATCTAAATAGGCACTTTAGGTAAAAGGATTTACTGTTTTTAGGATCAGTTATTTATTCTGTTTTAAATCTATTTTCTTGGGATTTCCGGTCTTGGCATTTTGTAATAGCTTCCGGACATACTTTTTAGAAATGCAACAATGGCATCCATTTCCTGTTCATTCAGATGTAAAGGTTTTATCAGATGGTCAGTGACCGGAAAATTAGGGTCAACTTTCTTTTCTTCCGGAGTGGGATTAATCATCTGCATACCGCTGTTGTATAAACTGACAATGCCATGCATATCATCCATCAATCCGTTATGCATCCATGGAGCAGTATAATCAAGATCTCTCAGCGAGGGAGTTTTAAATTTACCTGTGTCATCTGAGTTTTTGGTGATATGATAAAGTCCCAGATCTTCATACTCCCGTTTGTAATAGGTGAGTCCTATGTTGTGGAAAGATTCATCGGTAAGATTTTTTCCATAGTGGCAGTTCATGCATCTTGCTTTGGTACGGAAGAGATGCATCCCGTAGATTTCCTTATCACTCATGGCTTTATAATCGCCTTTAATGAACTTATCCAGTTTGCTGCGCTGACTTCTGATTGTTCTTTGGAATGTAGCCAGCGCTTTAGCTATTTTATCAAATGTTATTTTATCAGTGTGATAGACTTCTTTAAAAATCTGTCTGTATTCTTTCACTTTTGATAGTTTTCCGGCCAGTTTTTCAGGTTTCATGTTCATTTCGTTATGAGCGGAAATAGGTCCTACAAGCTGTTCTTCCAATGTTTTGGCTCTTCCGTCCCAGAAATAGGAATGACGGTCTGCAATATTGAAAAGCGACTGTGTGTTCCTTTTTCCCTGCAAATGATCTGTTCCCAGTGCCACTTCCTGGCCGTCTCCCCAGCCCAGTTCAGGGTTGTGGCAGCTGCTGCAGGACACCTGGCTGGATGATGATAATTTGGGATCAAAAAAAAGTTTTTTCCCAAGCATAACTTCGGGTAACTCCTGCGTGTCATAATAATTGGAATCCCATTCTATGGCTTCAAATTCTTTCCAGTTGACCCCAGCATCCACTGTAGGTTTTGGCCAGTATTTTACAGGTTTTTTATATTGTTCTACAGCCTCTCCATAATCTACCTGGTACTTTTGAAGGGTGTGCTGCATAAAAAACAGGGAAATTCCTGCCAGAACAACGACTAATTTAATATCTGAAAATTTTATCATCATGTGTTTAAAAAATACTTCCTATGCTGACAGCCAATAAAGTATTGCTGCTATTGTTAAAATTACTGTAAATCACCTTACCTCCCACGAAAGCATTTTTCACTACAGGAAAGCTAAAATGAAAATGAATGTCAAGTTTTGCCTGCCAGAAATCCGAAGACTGGAAGGCATAATTTTCCTGAAGCATAGCATTGATAGATGGCTTTCCGGAATTGTTGAAAAGAGCGTCCTTTTGATAGACATTGGCAGCTAAAAGTCCTGCTGTAACAGATAATGTCTGTAGATTTTCGAAAGTTTTCAGCCATTGATAATCCGCACCATATATCAGTTTACTTAATTCTATTCTTGATAATGGACTGCTGTATTTTTCCTTTTCCTGGACCCATCCAAAGAAGGGGAGCAGAGACGATTTTGCCTTTTCATTTCCCACCTGTATAAGCCCTTTGAAAATAATAGTATTGATCTTATGGTTGTATTTTTCCACACTTCCGATCTGTATATAATTTCTTGAGTTTTCATTCAGGAAGAGGTTTTCTGTTCCTTTTCTCTCTGTGCTGTTTCCTTCGGCAGAAATTCCCCAGACTGTTTTTCCTGAATCAAAGAATTTTCCGACTGAAAAGGTAAACTGCTGTTCATTAATTTTTGAGGCATTGAGATCTGTATATTCTGTCAGGAGTTTATCAAGATTAAACTTTTTAAGACCTATATTCAGATACCAGTTTCTGTTGTCTGCTTCAAAGATCTGTAAACCTCCGCCGTAAGACCAGCCTTCATAATAGGCCTGACGAAGTTTTCCGGAAAGCAGCTCATTGTAATTTCCCAGTCCGCTCATGTTATAAATCATCGGATATCCCTGATTACTGACGAAGCTCAGATAATGTTTCTGAGTATATTTTTCAGCATTTGCATACACTCCGATTCTGAACTTCTCCAGGATCAGTTTATCGGCTCCCATTGCCAAAGAAAAGTAAGCGGCTGTATTCTTGGGTCGGGGATCTATATCTCTGTAACTCAATGTTGCCTGATAACTTCCTGCAATTCCTAAAGTGTAAGTGTTTACCTTCCTGGAATAGCCTCCTGAAAAGCTATAGTTTTCAAACTTCATATCACCACCCACACTGTCGGCGGCCACATAAGGGTAAATGAGGTCATAATCTGAATTTTCGTTCCATACCACCTGCTTATTTTTTCCTTGTGTGTAAGAAGCATTACCCCAGACGGATGTTTTATCATTGAGTTTCTGTAAGCTGTAGACCTCCGCACCCCATAGGTTTTTTCCCCTTCCTTTTTGCTGCAGCTGGTTGGGAGTGTTACTTTTTTCTGTCAATATAGTAAACCTATTACTGCTGTATTTCCTTGCCCCTGAATAGCTGGCCGGGTTAACAGTAATGCTGTTTTTAATAAGTCTTTCAAAGCTGTATTCCTCACGTACTTTTTCTATGATAGTGTCATTAATCTGAGCATGCATTCTTATTCCCAAAAAGGAAGTGAGCAGAATAGATATGGAAAGAAAATACTTCATTTTAATTGAATAAAGATGGCTTTACACCATGTTCAAAGTCTGTTGTGGAGTTATTGGTGTCTTTAAGGATATTTTTACCCTCCATTGTTTTTCCTGTTACTTTTCTGCGGACAGCTTTTCCGAAACGGTTTTTATCTCCGTCAAAAGTAGTTACGGAAGTCCATCCCATATCCAAAGAAGGTGAGGTTACCAGCCATTGGAATGAATCCTGTACACTTAAATTGACTGCATCTGTGATCCATTCATTCGGAATTTTAACAGCAGTTCCGTCCATTGGATATACATCACCGTTAATGGTAAGGTTATAAGTGTAAGTATAGGAGTTTTGGGCAATCAATGCTTCGGTAGTCATCCCCTGTGGCATCCGTGCCAGGGCATAAGCATAATATCCTTGTGTATGGATCACCATTTTTTCAAAGACATTCACCATTTTCGGAACGGCTGGGTTATCAATATCATCTGAGTCTTCTGTGAAAATCTGGAAGCTGGCGTTAGATAGATTAATGGATGAAGGGTTAAAATCTTTATGATTAATAGCATCTTCGGCAATAATAATAGATTCTCCGGCTTTTACGGGATACATCGTTCCGTTTCCGGGAATTCTGATGATAGCACCTGCAGATAGAACAGTTCCCATGATATTGGGGCTGTAATCCTGTTTTTCATTCGTCATGAAGCTGGATTGTATTAATAGCATACCATCTGCATACAAGGTCTTGTCCGTATTATTGGTAATTTTAAAATACTGATCACCGAAATACATGGCTCCCTCTGGTGTTTTGGTTCCGGTAAAGAAGACTTCTTCTAAGATCAGATCACTACTGTTACCTGATTTCAAAGAGAGATCCAGCGTTTTGCTGGTTTCATTGCCATTGATAACGATTCCGTTTTGTACACCGGCAACTTTAGCTTCTACCGATCCGGAGTTGTCACCGTACATAATGCTTCCTTCTGCAGTGATATTATATGTTCCTGAAGGAAGAACAACCTGCAGAACATTGGTGTTTTTTAGCTCTTGGGTAATGGTAAATCCTGAATTTAACTCTTTGAAAATGATAGAAATATTTTTATATTCTTTAACCTGAATAGGGTCAGAAACTACTTTAAGCTCCAGTTTTAATGAGGTTTTTGCTTCAGGAGCTTCATTGGAATCTGAAGAACAGGCTGTAATGGCAAAAGCTGCCCATAATACGAACAGTGTTCTTAATACATGTTTTAACATAATTTATTGAATTGAAATTGTTTATAAATTGAAATTGATTTCCATTCCGAAGTAAGGATCATAAGCTCCTTTTCTGTTGATGGTAAATCCGTTGATAGTGTAAGGAGTATAATAGCTGAATAGTCTGTTTGCGAACATGGAGACTACAATCGCTTTATTTCTGAAACTTTTGGTTACTTTCAGGTTGAGATTCATTTCCATAGGTCTTCTTGTGGTATTGTATACATCCTCATTCTGAGCGATGATCAGACTTTCCAGAATAGTTCCCTTTACGGAATCCGGATGATAGGGAAATATAGTACCGTTCTGATCCACATAATGGCTTGGAATTCCGCTCATAGGAAGAATTTGCCTCGTAGAATACCAGGAAAACTGAAATGATGAAGAAAAAACAAGATCCAGACGGGGAATATAAGTGTCCAGCATCAGATTGGTATTCAAAACCTCATTCACGGAATTGGGCTCCATTCCTTCATATAATCCAAGATAAGGATAAGGTCTTCCGTTGATCAGTAAATCTCTTCCTCTGTATACGGGCAGACTGTTTCCGTATTTTGTCCGGAACCAGGCTCCGTTTAAGGTAAACCTTGTGTTGATCACCGGGATTCTATTGGAAGAATATTGAAATTCAATCCCTTCTTTGTCTACTTTGCTGCCATTTCGCTGTGTGGTATAGAGAAAGTTTTCATTCACTGTCTGGTAGGGAAGTGTGTTCACATCCGGCGGGGAAGTGATGGCATTAGGATTCAGTCCCGAAGTATCGTATTTTTTGTACTGATACAAGGCGTATTCATTCATAGATCGAAAAGCATTGCGCATATTTTCCTTAAATACAGTGACTGAAAGCTGATGTGCTCCCAGACTGAAATCTATCCTTGCTTCAAATTTCTCATTCACGGCAGGTTCTATATCCGGGTTCTGTGGATTGTAAATCAGTGTTTTATAATTGATTCTTCTGTAGTTTGGATTGTTATGAAAGTAATTCAGCTGCTGGATGTCCTTATAAATAAGTTCAGGATACAGAATATTGAGATCGGGGAACAGACTCTGTTTACCATATCCTAAAGTTAAAGCTATCGTTGTTTTTTTATGCATCCAATCAAATGAAGGAAGTTCCCATTGAAAACTGGCTCTTGGATCTGCATACCATTTTCCATTCATTTTGAATGAAGAAGGTAAATTCATCATGGTGTTTCCTCTCAGTCCTAATGCCAGTGTAAGTTTATGTTTGCCCGCATTTAATGTGTTGACAGACTCCATAAACAACGCAGAAGTCATATAAGAAGGAATACCCCGATAGGCACGAGGTCTGAATGTGGCTTTGGGATCAATAGGTCTGTAAATATCAAATAATTGTCCTTTTCCCCAGTTTTTACTCATCTGCCAGTCGAATCCAGCATTGAATTCATAGGTCATTGATTGATAATTAAGCTGAAAATTATTAATCATTTTCACAAACAGATCAAGAGGTTTTCCGTCCACCGTATAATTTGAAATGTAGCGTGGTTCAGGGTAGTAGCCATCATATTCACCTTCGGTTCCAGATAGAGGAAAGGCCGTTGCATTCTCAAGCTGGATAAACTTGGTTTGTTTTATTTTGTCAAATCTCTGGTTAACCGTTGCCTGAATTTCAGTGGAGCGGTAGAATGACGGCTCGTTTTTAGTATAATTGAATACATTGGAGAGACTCAGGAAATGAGTATTCACTTCATAAGAATTCAGTTCGGACAAATCGATGTCAGGATCAGATTTTGAACCATCCAGAGAACCTGTGTAACTAAGATTGCTTTGCCATTTTGCCGTTCCATAGTCATATTTTTTTTCTTTAATGATACCTAAATGAGTAGTAATTCTTTTATAGCTTTCCAAACGGTCTCTTGGATCCGTCTTTGCGTTCAGATAATCCAGGCCGGCATTGATTTTCAGATATTTTTCTTTATTTTCAAAACCTTTGCTTACGGCAAAAAGCTTACTGTAACCATCTGCTTTGAATCTGGCTTTCCATTTTGTATATCCGGATTTATTGGTGATTTTTACAATTCCTGACGTAAGATTTCCATAGATTACAGAAGGAATTCCACGAATAACTTCCACGCTTTCAATCTGATCTGTAGAGATCGTTCGCATATCTACACCGCTGGTTATATTAAGCCTTCTTTTAAGTCCGTTATTCGTTTTGTCTAAAAAATCATAAGAATACTGAAGGTTGGCATTAGAGTTGAGCGGAGCACCATCCACCAAAAATGTAGTTCCCATCGAAGAAGTATCGTAATCAGTATTAGGCCTTCCGGTTTCACGGAGACTGATCTTGTTGGTCTGATTAAGAACCGGATCATTGGATCTTCCGCCTGGAAGAAGTTCCAGAAGATCGGAAAAACTTGAAGGTTGCAAATGTTGCATAGCTCGCTGATTAATGATAGAGGAAGAGGTAAGCCCTTTTCCTTCTTTCGCCGTAATGACCACTTCTTCAATGGTGTTGAGTTTCTCCTGAAAGTGTAGCGTAAAAACTTCTGTCTTTGTGACAAATATCTTCCCGGTATATACTGAAATCCCGTTTTTCCAGGCTTCTATTTTATATTTTCCAGGCACAAGAGAGAGTTGTGCGGTTCCTTTATCATCGGTAAATACTGAATAGGAAGTTTCTTCACTGGAAATCTTAATTTCAGAACCTTTTACTAAGTCCGGATCTTTGCTTTTTATTTCAAAAGTGATGATGAATTCTAGGTTTTGTGCCTTGACGGCTGTCATCGTAATGATAAAAATAAGAAAACTGAAAAATCGAAGCCTCAAAGGAAAGCGGGAGTCATGATGTACCATCTGGCATTATTCTTTCGGCAAAAGTAGCATGCTCAGTAGAAGTTTACTAATTTTATTTAGAATAATTCAAAATAAATGACAAGAATCATTTGTGCTATTTTAATATAATTTTTGCTAAAAGTTGAAAATGGATATTGTAAAATGATAAATAATAATGGATTATGTAATTTTAAGGTTTTTAAAATAAAATTTATCTCCAATTATTTTTTGTGGAGTTATTCATCGATAAAAAAAGCACTTCATTGCTGAAGTGCCAAAAATTAACTTGAAATGAGATATGAAGAGTGATTGTTTACACTTTTATTTTTTTGCTGATAGTTTTTCCGTTAGAAAATGTGAGTTGTACAAGGTATACTCCCGATTCTAAGCTTCTGGATTCAAACACTGGTTTATTAACTTCCTGCTGAACGATCAGAGCACCCGAAATACTGTAAATGCTGATGTTTTTAATATCATTACCGGATTTCACTATAATTTGTTGTTTCAGAGTATAAATATCAGTACTGTTTTCTGGTGACACTGTTCCTCCAACGGCCTTGCGGAACTGAAGATTATAATAAGGCGTAACTACTTCAAATGTATAGTCTTTATTTTCCAGATCCTGAATGTTGATTCCTCCGGCTTCACGATATTGTTTTTGGGAAATACTTTTGATCAGGGTTTTATTTTCATCAAAAATATGTACAGCAGTAAGTTCCTCCTGATCTACTGTTAATTGCAAAACTGATGAGCTTGCAGATTGTACAATTTCGTTTTCAGCAACTTCTTTTGGTGTGTTTTTGATGTATGGAATTATTTTATTTTCGTTGTTTTCCGATACTTTTAATAGATAGACTCCGTCTTTTAAAGCCGATAAATTTTGGGTGTTGGCTGTTCTGCTCTGTGTTTTTTCTTTATTGAAATCTGTAATTTCAACCAGCTGCATATTGCCCAGATCAGGCTTGATCTGTGAAGACAGAAGGGAAGGCCTTTCAGATGCTTTCTCTGCTGACTGCTTACCGAAAATTGCCCCTGCAATAGCCCATTCATTAAGAAACCCGCCGCTTCTCAGCGTATTGAATTTAGCATTGGAAGCTAATGTAAAAGGAAGAATTCCTCCCACATGTCCTAATGGTCCCCAGTAAAAAGAATCCAGTTTATATTTATTCAGATCCCACCATGGATAGTAGCCACGCTGAACATCAATAGTTTTGGACGTATTTTCTGGCGGGATAGCTAAATCTATGGTAGAATGTCCCAGTGTCATTGGTGTTTTATTATACCAGTCGTAGACATCCTTAGGTTTCATGTATAGCCTGAGCTTGTTATTAGGATTATTAGTAACATCATTAACGAAGCTGGTTGTAAAGAGCTTTCTCCATATAACAGGACCCCACAGAAGTCCGCCGTTATCCTGAACAACATGATAATTGTATTTGTCCAGATATTCGGCAGATATAACTTCTGAAATATCATTATTATACGTTTTATATCCTGTATTGTTGCAGGTATGAAGGACATTTGCCAGGAATGAGGTGAAAGGATAAAAATCTTTTTCAAGGACTCCTTTATTTAACGTTACTCCGGAGAAATCGTAAGGTCCGTCTCCCATGTAAGCATACTTAAATTTTATCTGAGTGGGGTTTGAAACGCTTAATCTTTTTAATGTAGACATAGCAGCGTGAGCGCCTTGTGAATAGCCGGCCAGGAAATATTCATCATAACGTTTAATGTTCAGTTGGGCCAATACTTTATTTGCGGCTGTTATAAAATCTATTGTAGCTCCGGCTTCTGTGGCATAATCTACATATGGGTGAGTTCCGTCCCCAGTTCCCATCCCTACGTAGTCGGGTGCCATCAAAATATAACCGTTGAGTACATAGGATAGTTCAACAACAAATCCAGCGGTTAAAGCTCCTTTAAAATTAGACGGAACATTGTGTCTGCTGTCTGTAGTTCCATGATCCGATACTACTGTTGAGAGTTTGAAGGGTACATTAGGATACATCAGTAATCCTGTTGCTTTTACAAGAACATTGTTCTCGTTTTTGGTGTAATAAGTGATTTTGTACCCTTTCAGCCCGAGATTGAAGCTGTTCAGGTAGTTTGCAAATTCCGGAGCATCCTGATCACCAAGATTATTGGCGATAAAATTGATGACTCCCTGAGGTGTTAAATCCAGTTTCTGTTCGGCACTTACAACATCACCAGCCTGCTGGGCAAAGTAAAATGGAGCTGTAAGACTTAGTAAAAAAGTTGTGATTTTTTTCATATTGTTTGTTTTTGTGTGGTATTAAAGTAATAAATTTAATAAAACAACAAAAACTTTAGAAGATTAATAATTATTCATTGAATATAAAATCTCTGCAAAGTGAGTAAAATAAAAGAGTCTGACCATTGGCCAGACTCTCTGCATTTATATTTTTATCTTTTTAGAAAGCGTTGATTCCTGTAATATCCAATCCGGTGATCAGCAAGTGAACATCATGTGTTCCTTCATAAGTAATTACAGATTCCAGGTTTGCGGCATGTCTCATCATCGGGAATTCACCCATGATTCCCATACCACCAAGGATCTGTCTGGATTCTCTGGCTATTTCAATGGCCATATGCACGTTATTACGTTTAGCCATAGAGATCTGAGCAGGCGTTGCTTTGTGTGCATTTTTAAGATTTCCCAGCTGAAGACAAAGTAACTGAGCTTTTGTAATCTCTGTTAAGAATTCAGCTAATTTTTTCTGCTGAAGCTGGTAAGAACCGATTGGTTTTCCAAACTGCTTTCTTTCTTTAGAATATTGAACAGCAGTACAGTGGCAGTCAATAGCAGCACCGATTACTCCCCATGAAATTCCATATCTTGCAGAGTTCAGACAAGATAAAGGTCCTTTTAATCCTGTTACTCCAGGAAGAAGATTCTCTTTCGGAACTTTTACATCATTAAAAACAAGCTCTCCTGTTTTGGAAGCTCTTAAGCTCCATTTATTGTGCGTTTCAGGAGTAGTGAAACCTTCCATTCCTCTTTCAACGATTAATCCCTGTACTTTTCCTTCCTCATTTTTTGCCCATACCACAGCGATATCACATAAAGGAGAATTGGTGATCCACATTTTCGCTCCATTCAAAAGATAGTGATCTCCCATATCTTTAAAATAAGTCTCCATAGAACCTGGATCAGAACCATGGTTAGGTTCAGTTAATCCAAAAGACCCGATCATTTCTCCGGCAGCAAGTTTTGGAAGATATTTCTTTTTCTGTTCTTCAGAACCGAATTCGTTGATAGGAAACATCACCAATGAACTTTGTACCGAAGCAGCAGAACGTACTGCAGAATCTCCTCTTTCCAGCTCCTGCATAATCAGACCATAAGAAATCTGGTCTAATCCTGAACCGCCATACTCAACCGGAATATACGGTCCCAGTGCTCCGATTTTCCCCAATTCTCTCATAAGATTAGGAATATCTGTATGATTTTGAGCGGCCTGATCTATCTGCGGCATTACAAAACTTTCAACCCAGTCTCTTACAGATTGGCGGATGAGTTTGTGTTCTTCAGTAAGTAAAGCATCAATTCCATAATAATCAGGGATGCTTGTAAGAGGATAATATGACATGATTTTTTGATTTTGTTAAAAATAGCATTTTTCGTGGTGTCTGAGAAATTTTTTTAAAAACTTGTTTTACTGTTGATTTTCAGGGGTGTACTGCTATTTTATTTATGATTTTGGTTAAATTTATATTTTTATGACTCCTCATCATTAGAGATGGGATACTGATTGGTAGAATTATGAACTTCAGTTTTAAATTTATACAGATAGGGTGCTTTATTGGCTGAGCCATCATAGAGTTTTTCCATTCTGTCCAGAATATTTAGGCTTAAAATTTTTCGCTGAAAATTATTTCTTCTGAATTTCTGTCCTAAAATAGTTTCATAAAGGGCCTGAAGATCCTTCATGGTAAACTTTTCAGGAAGCAGGTTACTTGCTGCAACCTCTGTATTGATATTCATTCTCAGATATTCAAGACCTGTCTCTATAATTCTGTCGTGATCGAATGCCATTTTAGGCAGGTTGTTGACTTCAAACCATTCACAGCTTTCATTGAAAGCATCAGGGAAGGTATCAGCCAGCGAAAAATCAATAAGGCTGCAGTATCCTACTGTAACGAACCGCTGGAAAATCCAGTGATCTTCAGGAACGGTTATTCCTTTATTTTTAAGGAGAATCTGATGTACATTATTCTCTGTACGGTCTATTCTTCCAAAGGTGTGAAACTGTTTCAAAAATAACCCTTTAAGATGTGTTCTTTCAAACAAAACCCTTTCAGCAGCTTCTCTCAGGTCTTCATCATTGAAAACAAAACCACCCGGAAGTGACCATAGATCCAGATCATGATATTTTAAAAGCAAAACTTTCAGAATGTTATTATGAAAGCCGAATATGGTGCAGTCAACGGAAATATGCGCTACGAAATCTTTCGTGTCAATGAGTTCCTGTAGCGTTTCTTTACTTTTTGTGTCTTTGATTTTCATGGCAGTAAAAATAAAACTATTTTCTATTTGTGACAGTAAAATATATAAAACTAATCACAAAAAGCAGAATTACAGAAGATAAGATGTATAACGGATAATAATTCAACAGCTGCTTTTCAAACAAAACGGCCATAATAATAGAACTGACAGAGCTGCCCAGGGAGGAAAAAATAACAATAAGAGAGGTGAAAAGATTGATTTTATCTTTATCCACCTGCGCAATCATTCTTGAGTTGATCACAGGATAGAGGGGTGAAAGAAACAAGCCAATAACCGGAAATAAAAAAAGCAAGAATCTGGAATCTTCCGAATCAAAATACTGAATGCCCACTATCATGAACAGTAAGGTGATAATAAGTACCATACATGTAATATAATATCTGGGTAATGAAAATTTTTTGATAATATTGGCAGTAACTGTTCGGCCTGCATAAGAAAAAATAGATAGAAAAGAAGTGGCCTGAAGCGCAAAAAAAGAATTGACTTTCAGATGGTTTTTATAAAAAGAAGGAAGCCATGAATTGAATCCCTGTTCCACAAAGACGATAAAAAAGACCACTCCTAAAAACAAAGCAACTGCAGGGGTGGTAAACCCAGATAATTCTGAGAGAATACTTTTACTTTCCATAGGTTTTGACTCTACTATTTCTATTTTCGAAAGCAGAAAAATAGTCAGTACAGATAATAAAGCAATCAACAGGAAACCAAACTTCCAGAATTCCGAGTACTGGCTGGAAATCACCCATCCAAAACCTGTATTCACAACGAAAATCCCGATCATAAAAGATGCTTCAACATTATTCATGGTCTTTGCCAGGGATTTTTCATCCGAAATATTATTCCTAATAATTCCAAAAACACAGATTTTACCGATAGCAAAACAGGCTCCTATAATTGCAAACCACAATTTATAAAACCAGAAAACTTTTACAAAAGGAAGAAGACAGCAACAGAATCCAACAATAGCCAGGGCCAGAATCAATGCTTTTTTAGGTCCGGTCTTGTTGATAAAGCTCACTGCAAAAAGCGAAATAAAAGCAATAGGTAAATCTTTGAAAGATTCTAAAAGCCCCAGTTCTCCATAGGTGATTTTCTCTTCTGACAACTGCAGAATCACCAGTCCCATACAGTTTAGAACCATTGAAAAAATGAGAAAGGTAAGTTTTAACGGAAGAGAAATTTTTGAAGGCTTGACGATCATTTTGGGAGATAACTTTATTAATTTTTTATGAAATTTTATGAAATATTGATGCTAAGATAGGGCTTCTAACCCTGAAAAATAAAAGAAAAATTAAAATATTTATGAATAGAATGTTAATTAATTAAAAAAAAATATATTTTTATTGTCTCAATTTGAGAATTAAACAATAACTGTATATGAATGTAAGAATATCAAGAAGCGTAGGAGTGGTTGCCGTCCTCTATTTTACGGCCAACTTCAGTGCCCAGACCACCAAGGTGAAGGACACACTTGCGAAAGAAAACAAAATAGACGAAGTGGTAGTCATCGGTTACGGTACTCAGAAAAAGAGTAATGTGACAGGAGCTATTTCCAGTGTAAGGGCGAAGGATATTGAGGATATTCCTTCAGGAAAGCCTGAACAGGTCCTTCAGGGAAGGGCGGCAGGTGTTTCTGTGGTGACCAATTCCGGACAGCCTGGGTCTGCAGCTACAGTAAGGGTTCGTGGTGTAACAAGTTTTGGTGCAGGAAGTAATGATCCTTTGTGGGTTGTAGATGGAATTGTTGTGGATAATATTGCATGGCTCAACCAGTCTGATATAGAAAATATGGAAATTCTGAAAGATGGTGCCTCTGCAGCGATCTATGGGGTTTCTGCAGCCAAAGGTGTTATTCTTGTAACAACCAAGAAAGGGAGAAAGGGAAAGATGAACTTAACCTATAATGGTTTTTACGGGGTGGGATCGGCATCAAAAAAATTGGATCTTTTGAATGCCAGCCAATACGGAACTATTATTAATGAAGCTCTGACTAATGCCGGAAAGGCCCCGCGTTTTACTAATCCTCAATCTTTTGGAGCCGGTACAGACTGGCAGGATGTAGTATTCAACACTGCTGAAAGAAAGTCTCACGAATTCAGTCTGAGTGGAGGAAATGACAGATCTACTTTTTATTCTTCTTTCGGGTATTATGAACAGGACGGAATTGTCCTGAAAGATATTTCAAATTACAAAAGGATGAATGTAAGGTTGAATTCTACCCATAAAGTTTTTGATTTCCTTACCATTGGACAAACATTCTCCTATACTCACCAAAAGACGAAAGGAGTTAATGCGAATGACGAATTCGGAGGTCCTTTAAGTTCAGCGATCAATTTAGACCCTATAACACAGGTAGTGGTTACAGATCCTGCCTTATTGAATACAAGCCCGTACAATAATGCAGGTATTTCTCCTTATCTGATTAGAGATGCTTTCGGAAATCCGTATGGTGTATCAACTATTGTAGAGAATGAGATGACAAACCCACTGGCATTCAGACAAACTCAGCTTGGAAGATACAACTGGTCGGATGATTTTGTGGCGAATATATTTGCAGAGTTAAAGTTTTTACAACATTTTACTTTCAAAACTACCCTTAACGGAAAGCTATCTTATTGGGGAAAAGAACAGTTTACCCCTAAATTTTATCTTAATACCAATTCAAGAAATACAGTATTTAATAGCTTCTTAAGAGAAAGCAACAGAAAGCTGGAATGGAATACGGAAAATACATTGACGTATCAGAATAAATGGGGAAATCATAATTTGAGTGTATTAATCGGACAGGGAGCTTACTTTTATAATATAGGTTCCGGAAATAATACCACCTATATCAACCTGCCGGTTAATAACTGGGAGGACGCGTCCTTTAATTTTGATGTTCCCCAGGAAAACCGTTCAACATCAGCTTATGACGGGGTTGAAACCCACAAGGCCTCTTATTTTGCCAGAGTGATTTACGATTATGAAGATAAATACCTGTTTACCGGTACAATCCGTAGAGATGGTTCTTCTAAATTTGCAAAAAACAGACATTGGGGGAACTTTCCTGCCTTCTCTTTGGGATGGAATGTCTCCAACGAAAATTTCTGGCCGGAGAATAAGATCGTTAACACTTTGAAGTTCAGGGGAGGATATGGTGTTTTAGGTAATGATGCTATTGAAAACTTCAGGTTTGCAAACTTCCTTAAATCAGGAAGCAATTATACTTATGGTGATAATAATATCATTATCGGATATGCTCCAACTACTCTTGAAAACCCGGATCTTCGCTGGGAAGAGACTTCTCAGTTGAATATTGCTGCCGATTTGAAATTCTTAAATGATTTTACTTTGACAGTGGATTGGTTTAAGAAGAAAACAACGGATATTCTTCGCCAGGTGGATATTCCAGGATATGTAGGTGCACCGGACAGACCTTGGAGAAATGTGGGGGATATGAACAATACTGGTGTTGAAGTTAATCTGGGATATAAAAAGACCTGGTCTGATTTCGGAATTTCAGTAAATGGTAACTTCTCTTATTTAAAGAATGAAGTAACAAGACTTGAAGATGATAAAATCTACGAAAACTTTGCATCTTTCCAGTCTATGGGACCGGTAACAAGATTCCAGGTGGGTTCACCTTACGGAGCTTTTTATGGATATCAGAATCTGGGTATCTTCCAGACACAGGCAGAAATTGATGCCTATAGAAATGCCAGTGGTGGCCTGATACAGCCTAATGCCAAGCCTGGTGATTTCAAAAGACTTGATGTAAATGGCGATGGCAGAATCAATCAGGATGATTATGAATATCTGGGAAGTTCTGTCCCTAAGTTTACCTATGGTTTAACATTAAATCTTAATTATAAGAACGTAGATCTGATGGTGTTTTTACAAGGTCAGGGAGGAAATAAGATTTTCCAGGGTCTCAGAAGACTTGATCTGTTCTACAGTAATTACCAAACTACAATTCTTGATCGATGGACAGGACCAGGTACTTCAAATACAGTGGCAAGATTGGATGCCGATGATAAAAATGAAAATTACACCAAAATGTCCGATTATTATCTTCAGAAAGGAGATTTTATGAGAATTAAACTGGTTCAGCTGGGATATACGCTGCCAGTAGAAATTTCCAAACGCTTTGGTGCCAGTAAGGTAAGGTTTTATGTAACAGGAGAAAATCTTTTCACTTTTACAAAATATACAGGATATGATCCTGAAATTGCAGTTAATGATTCCTATGGTATAGATAGGGCATATTATCCACAGGCCAGAACATTCATATTTGGTGCTAACATTCAATTTTAAAAAACAAACATGAAAAATAGATTCTATAAAGCAATAGTACTGATCGCACTTACATCAGGTATTGGATTCAGTTCCGTATCCTGTGGTGATGAGTTCATTGAAGATGTGCAGAATAAAGGAGCTTTTGACTCCAATAACTACTTCCAGAATGAAGAGCAGTCTTTTAGTGCGCTGGTATCAGTGTATGACCTGCTAAGAAAATATTCTGGCGGGTTTGAAAATACGGTCACTTTCTTTAACGCAGCTTCCGATGATTTCTATTCCGGCGGCGGAAGTCCTACAGACGGTACCGGAATACAAAGTTTCTCCAACTATTCTATTGATCAGATCACTGTTCCCAAAACCTACTGGAATGATTTCTACCAGGGAATTGCAAGAGCAAATCTCCTTATTCAGAGAATTCCGGGTGCTAAAATGAATGATCAGGTACGCAAAAGATTTATTGCTGAAGCTAAAACGCTGAGAGCACTTTACTATTTTGAGCTGCTTAAAATGTTTGGAAATATTCCTCTCATCTTACAGCCTATTACAGCAACCGATGATTATTATAATATCCCTCAGGCAGAGACCCAGAAAGTGTATGAGCAGATTGAATCAGATATTGTAGCATCCATTAATGATCTTCCGCTATCTATTGCACCTACTAACAAAGCTGAGGTAGGAAGGATAAGCCAGGGGACAGCCAGAGCTATCCTGGGAAAAATTTATCTGTATAACAATAAGAAAGATCTTGCTGCAGCCCAATTTGCAGAAGTGAACGGAACGCCGGGACAAGCCAGTCAGTACGGATATAAATTAATTGCCAATTATAATGACCTGTGGAGACAGGACAACAAGTTCACCACAGAATCTATTCTGGAAGTGATGCATACCAATAAAGGAAATTCAGACTGGGGCTTCTGGGGGCAAGGAAAGGATGAAGGAAACTCTATCTGTATAATGATAGGACCGAGAGGATATGATAGATTAAAGACTACAGCACCTGATATTGTTTCAGGATGGGCATTTAATACTGCAACAGAAGATCTTTATAATTTCCTGAAGGACGATCCGAGAGTGAATGCCACGATCCTGAACGCAAAACAACTGACTGCAAGCGGAGAGATCAAATATTCACCCGCTCATAATGATACCGGTTATTTTTTGAATAAATATCTTCCCAGAAGAGATGAGGTATCCAATCTTCCCGGAGCTCCGGAGCTTAACTACAGCAGGAATTATATCGTAATCAGGCTGGCAGATACTTACTTAATGGAAGCCGAAGCATTAAACGGCTCTGGTGCAAGAGCCCAGGCTCTATTGGATGCAGTAAGAGCCAGAGTTGGGCTGCCTTCAGTACCAGTAACACTGCAAGCTGTTAAAGATGAACGCAGACGTGAACTGGCTGGTGAGGGGCATCGATGGTTTGATCTCGTAAGATGGGAAGAAGCACCTTCCAAATTAGCATCTAGAGGATTTAAACCCAATAAGAATGAGCTTTTACCGATTCCTTATAATGAACTTCTTAATACGAAGATCAAACAAAATCCTGGTTACTAAAATATGAAGTTTCACAACTTATATAGTTTCTTTAGAGGTGCCGCACTACTTAGTGGTGTGGCCCTTTTTCCTTTATCATGTACATCAATGGCTTCCCATAAAGGAAATGAAGTACAGTACTGGCTTACAAAAGGAGATGAAAGTGTAAAATTACAGCAGCAGACCTCTGTTAAATTTTTAAATAACACCAACAGCTTTCAGAATATTGAAATTGATGATGCTCAAAAGTTTCAATATGTTGATGGCTTTGGATATACATTAACAGGAGGAAGTGTTGAGGTAATCAACCGTTTGTCGCCTTCCAAAAGAAAAGCACTGCTTAACGAACTTTTTGGAAATGATAGAAATTCAATTTCTATCAGCTATTTAAGATTAAGTATTGGTGCTTCCGATCTTGATGGCGAAGTATTTTCATACGATGACCTGCCGGAAGGACAAACAGATATTGCTCTCTCAAAATTCAGCCTTGCAAAGGACAAAAACCTGATTGCAATGCTGAAAGAAATTCTAACGATTAATCCTTCCATTAAAATCATTGCAGCACCTTGGTCTCCTCCTGTTTGGATGAAAGACAACGGAAAATCAAAAGGAGGAAGTCTGAAACCGGAATTTTATAAAACATATGCTGAGTATTTTGTAAAATACATTCAGGGAATGAAAAAAGAAGGGATCACCATTGATGCTATAACTCCTCAGAATGAGCCTTTACATCCTGGTAATAACCCAAGTTTATATATGCCTTCTGAGCAACAGGGAGATTTTATCAAAAATCATTTGGGTCCGGTTTTTAAATCCAATGAAATTACCACCAAAATTGTTGTGTATGATCACAATTGCAACAAACCTGAATATGCGATTGATATTTTAAAGGATTCCGAAGCAAACAAATACATAGACGGATCTGCTTTTCATCTGTACGAAGGAGATATCTCTGCTTTAAGTACGGTACATGATGCTTTCCCGGATAAGAATTTATACTTTACTGAACAATGGACAGGTTCCAAAGGAACTTTTACCGAAGATCTGAACTGGCATACAAAAAACGTGATCATCGGATCTATGAGAAACTGGAGTAAAATTGCGCTGGAATGGAATCTAGCCAACGATCTGAAGTTTGCCCCTCATACAGATGGCGGATGTACGGAATGTAAAGGAGCAATAACCGTTTCCGATAGCGGGAATTTCACCAGAAACGTTTCCTATTATATTATTGCACATGCTTCAAAATTTATTCCTGCAGGTTCTCAACGTATCGCTTCCACACAGACGGATAAACTTTCCACGGCGGCTTTTAAGACTCAATTTGGGAAAATAGTTTTAATTGTACAGAACGATAATCAGGCAGATGAGAATTTTAATATTAAATTTGCTGGCAAAACCGCTGCAGTAACAATTTCAGGACGTTCTACAGCAACCTATATTTTTTAATTTGATACTATGAAAAGAGTTTATTTCTTACTGGCATTTTCCGCATTTGGACTGAATGCTTACGGACAAAAAACAATTGATCAGAAAGTAACAGAGTTGCTGTCTAAAATGACCCTTGAAGAAAAAGTTGGGCAGATGGTACAATATAGTGGTTTTGAATATGCTACAGGACCACAGCAATCCAACTCTGCTGCTGTTTTAGAAGAAATTAAAAAAGGGAAAGTAGGTTCTATGCTGAATGTTGCCGGATCGGAAGAAACAAGAGCCTTTCAGAAACTGGCGATGCAGTCAAGGCTGAAAATTCCTTTGCTGTTCGGGCAGGACGTTATCCATGGATACCGTACCACATTTCCTGTGAATATAGGACAGGCAGCAAGCTGGGATCTTGGAATGATAGAAAAATCAGAGAGAATTGCTGCAACAGAAGCCGCCGCTTATGGTATTCACTGGACATTTGCTCCAATGGTGGATATTGCCAGAGATCCGAGATGGGGAAGAGTGATGGAAGGTTCCGGGGAAGATACTTACCTGGGAACAAAAATAGGGTTGGCAAGGATTAAAGGGTTTCAGGGCAGAGGTTTGGGAAGTCTGGATGCTGTAATGGCCTGCGCAAAACATTTTGCAGCATATGGAGCTGCCGTAGGTGGAAGAGATTATAATTCTGTAGATATGAGTCTCAGACAGCTTAACGAAACATACCTTCCGCCATTCAAAGCTGCGGCAGAAGCAGGAGTAGCTACTTTTATGAACTCTTTCAACGATATTAACGGAATTCCTGCAACAGCCAATCAATATATTCAGAGAAATCTTTTAAAAGGAAAATGGAATTATAAAGGTTTTGTAGTTTCAGACTGGGGAAGCATCGGAGAAATGGTTCCTCACGGTTACGCAAAAAATGGTGCTGAAGCTGCTGAAAAAGCAATACAGGGGGGAAGCGATATGGATATGGAAAGCCGTGTCTATATGGCAGAACTTCCAAAACTGGTTAAAGAAGGGAAAGTAGATCCTAAACTGGTAGATGATGCAGCGGGAAGAATTTTAACCAAGAAATTTGAAATGGGACTTTTCGATGATCCTTACAGGTTCAGTAATGAAAAAAGACAGAAAGAACAGACCGATAATCAGGAAAACAGAAAATTTGGAAGAGAATTCGGATCAAAAAGTATTGTTCTTCTTAAAAATCAGGGAAATATTCTTCCGCTTTCAAAAACTACAAAAACAGTAGCTCTGATTGGTCCTTTCGGTAAAGAAACAGTAGCCAACCATGGTTTCTGGTCTGTTGCATTCAAAGATGACAACCAGAGAATCATTTCACAATTTGACGGAATTAAAAATCAACTGGATAAAAATTCTACTTTACTCTATGCAAAAGGCTGCAATGTAGATGATCAGGATAAAAGCCAGTTTGCAGAAGCTATAGAAACGGCGAAAAAAGCTGATGTTGTCATTATGACACTGGGAGAAGGCCATGCGATGAGTGGAGAAGCAAAAAGCAGAAGTACTATTGGTTTTACTGGCGTTCAGGAAGATTTATTAAAAGAAATTGCCAAAACAGGGAAGCCCATCATTCTGATGATCAATGCAGGACGACCTCTGATTTTCAATTGGGCGGCAGATAATATTCCAACAATTGTGTACACATGGTGGTTGGGAACCGAAGCTGGAAACTCTATTGCAGATGTTCTGTTCGGGACCGTAAACCCCGGAGGGAAACTTCCAATGAGCTTTCCGAGAACAGAAGGTCAGATTCCTGTATACTACAATCATTATAATACAGGAAGACCTGCAAAAAATAATACAGACAGAAACTATGTTTCAGCGTATATAGATCTTGATAATGATCCGAAATATCCGTTTGGATATGGTTTAAGCTATACCGATTTCAAATACTCCGATATGGTATTAAGTTCAACAAGCCTTACAGGAAATCAGACGCTGAATATCAGTGTTACCGTTTCCAATACAGGAAAATATGATGGCGAGGAGGTCGTTCAGCTTTATATCAGGGATCTTTTCGGAAAAGTAGTAAGACCTGTAAAAGAGTTGAAAGGCTTCCAGAAAGTATTCATCAAAAAAGGAGAAAGTAAAAAAGTAGATTTTAAACTTACTCCTGAAGACTTGAAATTCTTTGATGATGAGCTGAATTTTGACTGGGAAGGTGGAGAGTTTGATATTATGATCGGAACTGATTCTCAACATGTACAGACCAAAAGAATCAACTGGACAAAATAAATTCAATAGGAGCGGGTTAAACCCGCTCATTAAAAACATCAGAAAAGTTGGCTTTAGCCAAAACTTAAAACTCTAATATATATGAATCTCAAAGCTAAAAATATCATCAAAATATGCGCAGCAGGAACTTTTTTCCTTACTGTTTTGAACTGTGCCTCGCACAAACCTGATGCTCACAGAACCCTGATCTGGAATGATGAATTTAATGGGAAAGGTCTTCCGGATTCATTAAAATGGAATTATGATGTAGGAGGTGGAGGTTTTGGAAATGAGGAAGCTCAGTTTTATACCAAAAACAGGCTTGAGAACGCCAGAATGGAAAAGGGAAACCTGATCATTGAGGCCAGAAAAGAAAATTGGGAAAACAATAAATATACTTCTGCCAGACTTTTAACCAAAGGAAAATTCTCCTTTCAGTACGGAACAGTAGAAGTCAGAGCAAAGCTTCCCAAAGGCCGCGGAACATGGCCTGCTATCTGGATGATGAGCGAAAATATGAAGAAATGGCCGGATGATGGTGAGCTGGATATTATGGAACATGTTGGTTATAACCAGGGATTTATACATGCTTCTGTTCATACTAAAAAGTACAACCATATCCAGGGAACCCAGAAAACCGATACGCTGTTTGTAAAAGATGCAAGCGAAAAGTTTCATATCTATAAAGCAGACTGGACACCGGAAAAAATAGATGTTTATATTGATGACCAAAAGTTTTTCACCTATGTGAATAAAGAGAAAAACAAGGAAGCATGGCCCTTTGACAGACCTTACTTTATCATTTTAAACCTCGCTGTAGGTGGAATGTGGGGAGGACAAAAAGGTATTGATGATGCTGTTTTTCCACAGAAGTATTATATAGACTACGTAAGAGTCTATCAGAATAAATAATGAAAATGAGGACCACTGGGTCCGGAAACAGAAAAAAATCATGAGAAAACTAATTGTAAGTTGTTTTGTAGTAGGTGTTGCTGTTAATGTCAATGCTCAGAATTATTGGAAAAAAAATGCAGGAAAAACAGCTAAAGTAATTCTTACCAATTCGAAAGTGAATGAGAAGATGGCGGATAAAGGAGCCGTTAAATTTGAACAATTTGGTCAGCCTAAGGAAACGGAAGCCTGTATTTTTGTAGCTCCCAACTTTAAATATCAGAAACTGATAGGAATTGGCGGTGCCATCACAGATGCATCAGCAGAAACTTTTTATAAAATGCCAAAGAACAAGCAGAAGGAAATTCTGGATGCTTATTTTGGAAAAAACGGATTAGGATATACTGTGGTTCGTACCAATATGAACTCCTGTGACTTCTCCAGTGATTCTTATACCTATGTAGAGGATAATGATACTTCTCTAAAGACGTTTAACGTTGCTCACGATGAGAAGTATAAAATTCCGATGATCAAAGAAGCTCAGAAAGCGATAGGAAATAATTTCACATTTTATTTCTCTCCATGGAGCCCGCCGGCATGGATGAAATCAAACCAGAGCTTATATAAAGGCGGAAGACTGGAAAATCAGTATTACCAGACGTGGGCAGATTATTATATCAAATTCATCAAAGAATACGAAAAAAGAGGTATCAATATCTGGGGATTAACAGTTCAGAATGAGCCAATGGCTACCCAAAGCTGGGAATCATGCATCTACACCGCTGAAGAAGAAGGAGAGTTCCTGAAAAAAAATCTTGGGCCAACGCTTTGGAAAAACGGATATAAAGACAAAAAAGTAATGATCTGGGACCACAACAGAGACCTTATCTATCAAAGAGCCACTACTACATTAAGCGATCCTGAAACTTCAAAATATGCCAGCGGTATCGGATATCACTGGTATGAAACATGGAACAATAAAACCCAGCTTTTTGATAATTTAGCAGAAACGCACAGAGCCTTTCCAGATAAATTTCTTGCCTTTACCGAAGGATGTAAGGAACAGTTCAATATGGATAAAATTTATGATGTAAGTTTGGGAGAGCTGTATAGCAAAAACATGTTGAACGACTTCAATAAAGGAAATGCTTTATGGACGGACTGGAATATTCTACTGGATGAAACCGGAGGACCTAACCACAAAGGAAACTTCTGCTTTGCCCCAATTATTGCTGACACCAAAACAGGAGAGGTATTCTATACTTATGAATACTATTATATAGGCCACGTTTCAAAATATATCAAACCGAATGCTCAAAGAATCGGAAGTTCTTCTAACAGAGCAGCACTGACATCTTCTGCTTTTATGAATGAAAACGGACAGTTGGTAACCGTTATTATGAACGATTCCGATAATGATATTGAAACCAATCTATGGATAGAAGGAAAGGCTGCCAAACTGAATGCTCCTGCACACTCTATACAGACCGTAATTTTATAGTTTCATATTACATATTAATATTATTTTTGACAGACCCGGCGGCCTCGAAGAGGCCGCCGGTTTTATGGTGAATCATGAAGATCAGAATGATAAAAACAAAAACCCCATGAAATTTTCATGGGGTTTATTTATTTTGAACGAAACTGTGTCAGTTCGTTATTATTCAGCATCGTATTTACTGATTACTTTCTGAGTTACTCCTGAACTGCTGAAACCTCCATCATGGAATAAGTTCTGCATCGTTACTTTTTTAGTAAGATCAGAGAACAAAGTTACACAGTAGTCTGCACATTCAAGAGCGGTAGCATTTCCTAGTGGAGACATATCTTCTGCATATCCAAGGAATCCTCCGAAACCTTTCACACCGCTACCTGCAGTAGTCATTGTTGGAGACTGAGAAACGGTATTTACACGTACTTTTCTTTCTCCCCAGTAGTTTCCAAAAGTTCTTGCGATACTTTCAAGATACGCTTTATTATCAGACATATCATTGTAGTCCGGGAATGTTCTTTGAGCTGCAATATACGTAAGCGCCAAAATGCTTCCCCATTCGTTCATACAGTCTTTTTCCCAAGCTACACGCATTACTTTATGGAAAGAAACAGCGGAAATATCCCAGCCTTTTTCCAACCAGTCGTAATTCATTTCTGTATAATGTTTTCCTTTTCTTACGTTGATAGACATTCCGATAGAGTGAAGGATAAAGTCGATTTTTCCAAATTTTGCAACAGCGGCATCAAAAAGTTTTTCAAGATCTTCTATAGAAGTAGCATCAGCACCTATTACTTCAGAACCTGTTTTTTCTGCTAAACCATTAAGTTCTCCCATTCTCAAAGCAATAGGAGCATTAGATAAAATGAATTCAGCACCCTCCTCATGGCATCTTTCAGCAACTTTCCATGCGATAGATTGTTCATTAAGGGCTCCAAAAATAATTCCCTTTTTGCCTTTAAGTAAACCGTATGACATAATTTTTTAATGTTTATTATAATACAAATGTAACAATAATTGTGCTTATGGCATAATAAAAAATGGAGCCTTATCAATTTAAGACTCCATTTTATTGAAAATATTTATATGACTGAAATACTAATTGGTTTTCTTATTCCATTCTGCCTTTACATCCTCTGCTGCATCTTTGGTTTTTTCCCATGCTTCATCTGCTTTATCCTTGATATCTTCCCATGCATCGGATACATTAGCTTTTACCCTGTCGAGCCAGTCTTCTTGGCTGGCTTCCTGATCATTATCCCTCTTCTCATTGATATAATCCTTAGCCTTGTCTGCCAATTCATCGATTTTCCATTTGGCTTTGTCCGTTGCATTCTGTAAAGAATTTTCTACATTATTGACTGCATTTTCCGCTTTGTTGTACTCTGAATTGTTCATAATAGTATAAATTTTAATTTGGTAATGGTAATTAAACAATAACCATTCCTAAAACAGGAAGTCTCTGTTAAACTTTTCATAATATTTTGTTATATCTTTCAAAATCAGTAGTAACTTTAACCTGTAAAATATGATAATTATGGAAAAAATTCGCTGTGGCTGGTGTGAAAAAGACGATCTCTACAGGAAGTACCATGATGAAGAGTGGGGAAGACCTGTTTACGATGATGAAACAATATTTGAATTTCTGATTCTGGAAAGCTTTCAGGCGGGCCTGAGCTGGTATACCATTTTGTCTAAAAGGGAAAATTTCAGAAAGGCTTTTGATCATTTTGACTATAAAAAAGTGGCTGCCTATTCTGATAAAAAGATTGAGGAATTAATGAATAATCCTGGTATTATAAGAAACAGGCTCAAAATTCTGTCAGCGGTAACCAATGCACAAAAATTTATAGAAGTTCAAAAGGAGTTTGGAAGCTTTTCCAACTATATCTGGGGTTTCATTGGTGGAAAATCAATGGATAACAATCCTGAAAAACTATCAGATGTCCCTGCCACAACAGAGATTTCTGATCTTATTTCCAAACAACTTAAAAAAAGAGGGTTCAAATTCGTTGGATCTACAGTCATTTATGCCCATATGCAGGCTACAGGAATGGTCAATGACCATATAAAAGAATGCTTTACCAGGAAAAAGTAATTTGTTTTTATTCAGAATTTAGTGAAGTTTATTGTCAATTATATAATTAAAAAATTTAAACGCAAGATAAGCGATACCTGAAAAAGCTTAATGAATGCTTGTTTGGTAAGTATTTGATATTAAACGTTTTTCATTGCTTTGTGATTAAATTTTATTTTAATCACTATATTGTGTTTTTAATTATGATTTTTTTAATAAAACCGGTGATTTGTTAAAAATTCGTATATTTGCACCTCCTAAAAATAGAGGAATGCCAAAAGACTATAAACTACAATACACTTTACTTTTACTGCTATTTACTTGTTGTATATATGCTCAGGTTGGGATAGGAATATCCAGTCCAGAACCTTCAGCAATGCTTCATGTAAATGCAAATAATAAAGGAGTGCTTCTCCCAAGTGTTGCTTTGACTGCGACAACGGATAATATCACGGTACCTTCACCAGCAGACGGACTTATTGTATGGAATAATGGAAGTTCCACCCTTACAGATATTGGATTTTATTACTGGTTTGAATCTAAATGGAACAAAATTTCAGCAAACGGCGGAAATACCACTAAAACAGAAGATGGAGCCAACTGGAATCTTACAGGAACGAATGTAGGGAATTATGGAGCCGCCAATACAACTCTGGCTTTAGGAACAAAAACATATGATGATCTGATCTTTAAAGTAAACGCTTTAACAGCCGGAAGATTGGGGGTTGATAATTCAGTAAGCCTTGGAATAGGATCGGCCGCCGGGCAGAATGGTATTGCTTTGGGAAGTGCAAGCTCAGCATTTATGGGAATTTCTATTGGAAGTGCAGCAGTAGTTTCCGGAAATGAAGCTTTAGCAGTAGGAAATAAAACTACAGCAGCAGGATTCAGATCTACAGCAATAGGATTTCATGCACAGACCGGCAGTAATGAATCTGTAGCTGTAGGAAATAACTCTTCCGCAGATGGATTTCAGTCTATTGCATTGGGATATAATGCAAAAACGAATACAAATAGTGAAACGGCTTTGGGATATAATGCCGTAACCAATAGTCAGAACTCAACTGCTTTAGGCTCAGAAGCTAATGCATTGGGACAATACTCAACAGCAGTGGGATACGGAGCTTCTACTTCACAAGCCAATGCGATCATTCTGGGAAACAGCAATGCTAATGTAGGCATTGGAACAAGTGCTCCAAATGTCTCCGCGAAACTGGATGTAAGTGGACAATTTAAATTGGGAGAAAAGGGCAGTGTACAGAAAAATCAGATGAGTTTTGAAGCTTGGCCTGGAATATCTATCAACAATATACAACCGGGAAAATCTACAACCATTGATATTCCGGTTCCGGCAGAATACCAGCCTGGCTCTACAAGAGCTGTAGTTGTGGTTTCTCCGGCAGGTGACTTTCAGGGGAATGCCTCTTTTTCAATCTCAAATCCAAGGTTGACTTCCACTTCCAGTATTACAATTAATCTCACTAATATTTCAGGAAGTGCCAACAGCTTGTATTCCGGACATTTTTATGTGATGATCAATGAATTTTAAATAATATTTTTTATTATAGTTGATATGGTGTGAAGGACTTCCGGATTGGGAGTCCTTTTTTTATTATTATGCATATATACAGGTTTAAATTGAAATTTCTTTTCATATTAAAATATCATACATCTGCAAATAAGTTACTTTTGTATCATTAAAAAATGAAAATTTCTATCGAGATATGAAAAATATAGGAATTATAGGCTATGGCTGGCTGGGAGAAAGAATAGCGTCCTCCTTGTCCGGAAAGTATAGTATATCCGCAACCACGACAACAGATAAGAAAAGAGATGATATTAACAGCAAAGGAATTCATGCAGTACTAGCTTCTTTTCCGGATTATCAGCTTACAGAACCTTATTCCCGATGGTCTGAGATTAAAGATATGGATGTTTTGATTATTACCATTCCCGTTTCTGAAAAAAGCTGCTGTGTGAGTTCATTGTATAACAGGATTCAGAATTTGTTAGCCTTTATCGGGGATTTTAAAGGACAAATGTTTCTGATGAGTTCAACAGGTGTTTATCCTGATCTACCGAAAGAATTTACAGAAGAAGATATGCCTTTGGAAAAAGTATCTGGTGAAAGAATGCTTAGAAATAAATATCCCCAACTTAATATTCTAAGGCTTGGTGGCCTCATGGGAGACAACAGGCTTCTGAAAAATTACAATGTGAGTAATCCGGATCACGCGGTAAATCACATTCATTATATTGATATCAGCGGGATTATCTCCGAAATGATTGAACAGAATACTGAGTCAAAACTATACAATGTAACGGCACCCATTCATCCGGCAAAAAGCCAGGTAATCAATGCACAGAAAAATATTCCTGATGATGAAGAATTTGAGGTGAAAGGAAAGAAGGTTATGTCTTCAAAGTTGGTTTCAGAACTGGATTATACATTTCAATATCCGGATCCTAAAACTTTTCATTTGTAATCATGGCATTTGTATCATTGATTATTGGCCTTTAAAAACTCAACAATAAAAGTTCAATTAGGAACGGGCTTTAGCCCGTTTTCAAAATAGATCAGTTTCATTGGCTTTAGCCAAAACCTATAAAAAAAACCTCTGGAAGTTGTTTCCGGAGGTTTTTTATTATATCAATAAATAATTACTTAATAATTCTTTCCAATACCCATTCAATAAGGTTTTTCTCAGAAGCATGGTGATCTGCAGAGAATTCTCCACGTCTTCTGTTGGCAATAACGTTATTTACAGTAATAGCTTTGTGTCCTAATAATTTTGAAAGGGCATAGATTGCAGAAGTTTCCATCTCGAAATTGGTGATTCCAAGGTCGTTCAATGTTTCTAAGAACTGATCATCTACGGCCTTTAAACGAAGCTGTCTTCCTTGTGGAGCATAGAATCCCGGGAATGTTGCCGTGTTTCCATGGTATTTGGCATCTTTGTAGTATTCTCCCATTTCTTCCGCCCAGTCTGAGAAATAAAGCATCGGCTTAATTTTTTCGTAAGGGAATTTTTCTAAGAAACTTTTCGAAAACTCATTTTCGAAGTTGTAATCCTGATAAAAGTGCATTAATCCGTCCAAACCAACAACATTCTGAGTAACCAGCATATTGTCTACCTGTACATCAGGGTTTACGCTTCCGCAGGTTCCCATACGGAAAAGTTCAAGAGCTTTGTGCTCGGTTTTAAATTCTTTATTCTGAAGATCGATATTCACCAAAGCATCCAGCTCGTTCATCACGATATCAATGTTTTCGGTACCAATACCTGTCGACATTACGGTAATTCTTTCCCCGCGAAGCGTTCCTGTATGGGTATAGAATTCTCTTTTATTTTTTTTGATTTCTACGGTATCAAAGTATTTTGAAACTTTTGCCACTCTGTCCGGATCGCCCACAAGGATAATTTTGTCAGCAATATCTTCAGGTAAAAGATTCAGGTGGTATACACTTCCGTCTTCATTCAGAACAAGTTCTGAGGCAGCGAGTTTGTTTAGCATAATATGTATATTTTTTTGATTTTTTTTAGTTAATCATAATGGCTTCTTTATAAGGAGAGGCCATTACCTCGTAGATGTCATTGTATTCTTCTACAATCCTTTTCTGACCATTCATTACCTCATATACAGTAATGACGGTCTTTTCTATGTTTTTAGGATCTTTCCTCTGTGAAGTGATTTCGTAGAAGTGATCATCTTTTTTAAGAATAGAAATCAGTTCTTCCTTTGTTGAATTGTTGGAAGTCATCATTCCGGGGAATTCTGTAACAATATCTTTCAGGTCAGAATAGTTTTTATAAGGTTTGGTTACCCCATTGGAATGTACATAGACATTGGGAATGTTTTTATCTTTTTCCAGGCGGACCAAATAATAATCAGATCCTCTTTTCTCGGCATATACAGCCATTTCCTGTGGCTTTGTTTCCTGTTTTTCCGGTTGCTTCTTCTTTTGGGAAAATGCAGTCACAGAAAGGAAACTTGCCGCAACAGCAAACCATAGTTTTGTTTTCATACTCCTATTTAGTTTTTTTGATGTGTTGAATTTAATTTAAAAAAATCCTCTCCCAATAATCTCCCGCCATTATTTTACCGGTATTTCGAAAAACCGTTTCTTTAGAATAATGAATTTGATTTCGGGGTTTAAAATTAGTGAAAAATATTGTATCAGAAATATAAACATTATTTAATCTGTTATTAAAACTGACATAACATCAGATCGATACTTTTGCCACTAAAAATTCATGAGATCTTATCCACTGCTTGTAATCGTCCTTCTGATAGGATTTGCAGTAATGTCTTTTAATCCTGTTTATAAAGGAAGAGAAAGCGAAAATACATTTGTCAATAAAGGGTTGTCCGACTTTAAAACCAAGCTTGAGCAGCTGAAATCAGATGTTGAAAAGTTCTCAGAAGATCGTATCTCACTCCAGGAATTACAGAAATCACTCAGCAGCACAAGAAATTCATTCAAAGAAATTGAATTCTACATTGCTTACCATTATCCGGAATTTACCAAAACCCACCTTAACGCAGCGCCTTTGTTTCACATTGAAGCTGCGGGAACATCAGCCTATACACTTCCTCCTGAAGGATTGCAGGTGCTGGATGAACTGATATTTTCAGATGAAGCAGGAAATGAAAAAGAAAAGATCAAAACCATTACTACCTTTTTATACAACAGCTATTCCGGATTTTATCTGAGTGCTTTAAAAAATGGATTGAGCAAAGGAAACAACAAAACATTGCCTTTACGCATAGAGCTGATCAGGATTTATTCCCTTGGCGTTTCTGGCTTTGATACCCCAGGATCTCTTAATATTTCTGAGGAGACACGCCATGCTCTTTCCGGAATGCAGAAGTATATTAATGATGATCCTTATTTTAAAAATTATAACAGTCAGAAAGCCAATCAAATTTTAACCGAAGCAATTAATTATCTTTCAAAAAACACCGATTTCGAAACCTTTGACAGGATTGAGTTTTATAAAAAATATGTGCAGCCTTTGTATGAAGAATTGGGAAAATGGGACGGAAGGCCTGATGATCTTAAAGAATTTTCCGGCTGGAATGTTGGAAGTAAGAATTTTTTCAGCAGTGATTTTTTAGATCCGTATTTTTATACCTTATTGAAGTCCTCGGAAGATAAACCGGAACTTCGCAGCCTTGGAAAATCCATTTTCTATGACCAAAACTTAAGTGGCAATGGTAAAATGAGCTGTGCAACCTGCCACCTTCAGGAAAATGCTTTTACAGACCTTAAAACAAAATCACAAAGCAATGTAGAAGGGAAAACTGTATTGAGAAACTCTCCATCTTTATATAATGCGGTTTTTGCCAAGAGGTTTTTCTATGATCTTCGGGCTTTTTATCTGGAACAGCAGGCAGAGCACGTTATTTATAATGAACAGGAATTCAATACAAGCTATGAAAGTATTATTCAGAAACTAAAAACAAAACCAGAATATAAGAAAGCGTTCCGAAATGCATTTAAAGATGGGAAGATCAGCAAAGAAAATTTTTCAAAAGCACTAAGCTCTTATGTTGCTTCATTGTATTCATTTGACAGCGATTTTGATCGTTTTATGAGGAACGAAAAGAATATTTCTGATGATGTGAAAAAAGGATTCAACATGTTTATGGGGAAAGCCAATTGTGCAACCTGTCATTTTGCGCCCACCTTTTCTGGATTAGTCCCACCATTTTTTAATGAAAATGAATCTGAAGTGCTGGGAATACCCACCAGACCGATCAAACAGCTTCCTGTAGAGCTTGATCAGGATCTGGGAAGAGGAAACAGCCCGGTGAAAAAGGAAAAATCATGGATTTATGATTATTCATTCAAAACGGTAACGGTAAGAAATAGTGCACTTACGAAACCTTATTTCCATAACGGAGCTTTCAATACCTTGGAAGAAGTACTGGATTTTTATAACGAAGGCGGAGGAGAAGGATTAGGATTGAAAATGAAAAACCAAACCCTCGCCCCAGATAAATTAAACCTCACCGAAACAGAAATAAAACAGATCATTGCCTTTCTGAATGCTCTTACGGATGTGAGTAAAGCGAAATAGGCGGGTTACGGGGTTCGGGATTACGGGTTTGTGAGGACCGAGATTCGGTAGGAATGATATGGTTTTAATAAAAATAGGCTAAATTTTGAACTTGTGTAATGTGACTTACGCTTGTTTCAGAATCTAGCCTAAAGTTTTACAGATCGGATCAACCTGTCTGTTTATTTATTTTGGATCAGCTTTTCCAGCTTATCAATCATTTCCTGCTGTTGTTTTAGCATACGCTCATAAAGTTCAATCATCTTGTCAAGGGGATTGAAAGTGGGTTGGTTATTAAAAAAGGCTGGTTGTTGACAATTATCAAAAGTGGCTGTATTAGAAATAATGTTTATCGCTTGTTCTTCATCAAAATTCTCAATTGCTTCTGCCGGAACCTTCAGAATCTGAGCTACCCGTGCCAAAACATCAGACTCTACAATTTCTTTTTGTTCCAAAAGAGAGACTTTCTTCTGATTCCAGTCGTCACCTAATTCAAAAGCTAAAGCTTCCTGCTTGATACCCAGTATTTCACGGAAACGTTTGATATTTCTGCCCTGATGTATTTTTTTATTTTGCATGGCTGTGTCAATCATAATAACAAATATAAAGTTTTAGGAGATAAGAATAAAGCTCGTTTTGAAAATAAATTATCTTCTAAAATACTCAGGTTTTCGAATAAAAATTTCTCTTTTATCTTATTGATCAAAGTATTTTTAGAATTAATCAACCAATACGATAAACATCAATACATCAAAAAACAAATCCCACAACTATCAATTATCGACTTGAACCCCACACCGCGAAATCCCGCATCCCGCATCCCAAATCTCGAATCTAGCCCCTCGCCACTTGTACTCAGAAACTTCAACCCTAAAACTCTCCCATACTCAAACCCTACCTTCCCTGCGTCATTTAACACAAAATTAATCCCCTTAACATTAGGTTTTTGATAAGTTAATATTCAGTGATTTAGATTTAAAATCCTATTAACAGAGAGAAAGCGCTAAAAAAATAATTTTGCAAGGTCTAATAAATCAAATATAAAATGAAGAAAAAACTACTTACAGTGGGAGCCTTGGCTATACTTGCCAGTTCTGGTCTTCAGGCGCAGACCTTGATATTCAATAAGAATGCGTCGTGGAGCTACAAAGATAACAACCAGGCACAACCGGCCGGTTGGAATGCCCAAACCTATGATATTTCAACATGGGCAGTAGGAAACGGTCCTTTAGGATACGGAGATCCGGTAACGACTACCATCAACTCAGGGCTTACTACAGCTTATTTTGCTAAAGATTTTACAGTAGATCTTTCTACGCTTTCCGATACTATGGAGCTGGGAATAATGAGAGATGACGGTATTATCGTCTACCTAAACGGAGAGGAAGTCGTAAGAGACAATATGCCTGCAGGTGCTGTTACATTCAATACCTTTTCATCTACAACTATTGATGGAGCGGCAGAAAGTGTTTACAACCTGTTCACTATTCCGAAATCAAAATTTGTAAACGGTGTTAACAGACTTTCAATAGAATTGCATAACAGAAGCACAACCAGTTCAGATTTAAGAATTGATGCTTACCTGAAAACTACATCTAATACAACCATTCCTGTTGCTTGTAACGGAACGCATATCAGCTGCTTTACTTCTATTGTTCCTACAGCACAGACTGATAAGTTAATTATTCCCGCTGAACACAAATACCAGCTTATTTTAAAAGAAGGAGACAGCTATACTGAAGGCGGAGGATTAGTGGGAGGTCAGAATGACTTTACCGCTTATGTTCCAAAAACAGGAAGCAGTACCAACGGATATCTTTCTGTAAACCATGAAACGAATCCCGGAGGAGTTACCATGGCAGAAATTAACTATAACGCAACTTCAAAACTTTGGCAGTTGACAAAATCAAGAGCGGTAAGTTTCTCAGATCCAAGTTTGGTACAAACCATCAGAAACTGTTCCGGAGGAATTACACCATGGGGAACCGTGGTAACAGCAGAAGAGTCTGTGACTTCCAATGACGTTAACAATGATGGATACAAAGATTACGGTTGGTTAGTAGAAATTGATCCTGCAACAGCACAGGTTATTTCTAAAAATACTGACGGTTCCAAAGGAAAACTTTGGCAGATGGGAATCATGAACCATGAAAACGTAGTGATCAATAATGCAGGAACTATAGCGTATTATGGAGAAGATGGTGGAACTCACATGGTATACAAATACGTAATGGATACTCCAAATGATCTTTCGTCAGGAAATCTTTATGTGTTGAAACTCGATCAGGGACTAACGGCAGCAGGAGATCCGGCAGGAACTACAGGAACATGGATTCAGGTTCCTAACAAAACTAAAGTTGACCAGAATAATACCAACACCAACGCCCTGTCATTAGGCGGAACAAAATTCAATGGAGTAGAAGATGTTGATATCAGTCCGCTGGATGGAAAAATCTATTTTACAGCAAAAGGATTAGATAGAGTATACCGTTTACAGGATAACGGAACTACAACTTCTCAGGTAGAAACATTTGTAGGTGGAGGTTCTTCTGTATATTCTTTCAATACGGCTCAGGGAATGAAGTCTGAAGCCTGGGGAGATGGAAACGACAACCTTACTTTCGATGAACTTGGAAACCTTTGGGTACTTCAGGATGGAGGTAAAAACTATATCTGGGTCATTGCTCCGGATCACACACAGGCCAACCCGAAAGTAAGATTATTTGCTTCTATGCCGGCTGGTTCAGAGCCTACAGGTCTTACGTTCACGCCAGATCATAAATTCGGTTTCTTCTCTATTCAGCACCCGGATTCAACAATCTCTACAGACGTAGATGCAACAGGAAATACGATTGATTATAAAGGAAAATCAGCAACGATCGTTATTGCCCTTAAAAATAACCTTGGAACTGAAGGAACTTTAGGAACTATTGATACCAAAACTGCAGAAAATACAATAACGGTAGCACCAAATCCAACTTCAGGAATCGTTAAAATTAATTCTGCAAAAGGATTGAAAGATATTTCTGTAACAGCTTACAGCATGGACGGGAAAATCGTTTACACGAAGAAGTTCAATGGAACCAATAAAGTATTGGATCTTAATTTCACACAACAGTTGGAAGGATCACGGGTTTTAGTTTTAAATATTGAAGCTGAAGGAGGATTCCAGAAAACAGTTAAACTTATAAAGAAATAAATTATTTATAATTCTTGTCTGTCAGTGACTTCTGTTGCTGGCAGACCTTTTTATGTATATGAAAAAGCTTTTCTTACTTATTTCCATACTATCGCTTTCACAAATCAAAGCACAGATTGATCCGGTGAAGTATCCGACGTTTACCAATATTGAAGAGGCACTAAGCAGTAAAAAAGCAGTGTACAGTATGAGCTTCAGGCAAAAGGGACTGTTTAATCTTCCTCCTCAGATCGTGAAACTGGATTCATTATTCTTTCTGAATATCATGGCGAATAAGCTTGAGAAAATGGATCATGAACTCTTTGCCTTAAAAGAACTGGAAATATTAAATGTGAATGAAAATAGTATTAAATATATTCCCGATGAAGTAAGTAATCTGAAGAAACTGACCACTTTTTCAATGAATCTGAATAGCCTGACAAGCATTAATCCTAACCTTGCAAAGCTTCAGAACCTCAAAGTTGTCCATTTTGATGCCAACAATCTGAATACTTTTCCCGAGGCCCTTATGGAAATTCCGGCTCTGGAAGAAATAAATCTTCAGGGAAACCAGATCAGCTTTATAGCAGACAGGTTGCACCGCATCAAAAACCTCAAATTTCTCAATCTTTCAGACAACCAGATCAATGACCTTGGAAATTTGTCTTTTCCTGAAAATTTAAAATACCTTGAACTGCAGCAGAATGCCATCATCAGGCTTCCTGAAAATCTTTTTAAAGCAAGAAATCTTGAATTTCTGAATGTAAGCGGAAATAATATTACAGAACTGTCACCCAAAGTAAAAGGGCTGAAAAATATCGTCAGCATGAATCTGGCCAATAATAATCTGAAAGATATCCCTGTAGAAATCAAGCAGCTTAAAAATCTGAAAACATTGATTCTTACAGGAAATCCTATAGAAAAATCTGCCATTGAAAACTTAAAAACCTTACTGCCGGAAACTCAGATCTATTTCTAGAACTATCCGCCTACACGTTTGGTTTTATATCCCATTTCTTTAAGGATATTCATTATTTTATCACGGTTGTCCCCCTGGATGATAATCGTTCCATCCTTCTCAGAGCCGCCTATACCTAAGGTGGTTTTTATTTTCTTTGAGATTTTTTTCAGGTCTTCCTCACTGCCTTCCCAGCCTTCAACAATCGTTACAGGCTTGCCGTTTCTTCCTTTTTTCTCAAATTTGCACACCAAAGGCTCTTTCTGCTTGAATTGTTCTTCAGGCATCTCGAAATCCTGCTCTTCATGATCAGGAAAAAGATTCTTCAATTGATCTCGTAAATCCATAACGCAAAATTAAAAAGATTTACGGATTAATGAAGGGAAATAATCAACGAAATTTCAATTTTTCTAACCTTGTCAAGGTTCAAAACTTTAACAGTGTTTATTTCGATTCTGTATAAGTTTTTATATTTTTAACCGTTTGATAAGATATCTTAAAAAACTAATATGAAAACCAGATATATTTTTACATGTCTTCTTTTAGCTTCCGGAATTGCAAAAGCACAGACAAATTTCTCCACCGATCCACTGAGTGCAGTTTTTGAAACTAAAGATACAGACCGGTTCTGGAAAGCATTTGATAAAATGGGTGCCTCAAAAGAAAACCCTTTTACAGATTATATCAACAACGGATCTCAAGGCGTAAAAGGTTTTATGGAATACAGGATCATTAATGCTGATTCATTGTATACCATGGTCAAAAAGAGAAAAGAGGACTATCTGAAAAGCCGTCATGTTCTGGCAGGGATCAATCAAAAAGGAAGAAGGATCAGAGCTGTTTACAGTGCATTAAAATACTGGTATCCGCAAGCAAAATTTCCACCTATATATTTTGTATATGGAAGATTTAATACTGGAGGAACATTTTCTAAAGACGGAATTATGATCGGCACTGAAACTCTTCAGAATCTGGATGGCATTGCAGGACTTGTTTCACATGAGACGATTCACTTTCAACAGGATATCAAAGGAACTGATAACCTTTTAAAATACACATTAAGTGAAGGGAGTGCTGATTTTCTCAGTGAGCTGGTATCAGGAGAAACCAATAACAGTCCGTTTTATAAATATGGAGAAGCCAATGCTGATAAATTGTACAAAGAATTTGTAACTGTCCTTAAGAAGAATGATCCTACAGATTGGCTTTATGGAACCAGTAAAAAAGATGATCGTCCTAATGATCTTGGGTATTGGATGGGATATAAAATTTCTGAGGCTTATTTCTTGAAACAATCAGACAAGCATAAGGCTATCTATAATATTTTAAATATCCAGAATCCTCTTCTGTTTCTGAAAGACAGTGGTTTTCTGGATCGGTATATCAGAGAATATGTGAAGCAAAATAATAGCAGTTTTGAAGATTTTTTTAAAGAATAATACTGGCAATTTAATAGATCATCATTACCCGAACCGTGTCAAGGTTTTAAACCTTGACACGGTTAAAATTTCAAAAGTAATTGACTAATCATCAGCAGTCCATAAAATTCAAGACCTCAAATTCTTCTATTCATAGGAAATTAGGTAAATTTGTCTAACAAAAGTTTTACAAAATGTCGAAAAAAGCAATACTGGCCATTCTTGACGGATGGGGATTGGGAACAAACCCTAACGTTTCTGCTATAGATAAAGCAAATACACCATTCATAGACAGCTGTTACCAAAAATTTCCCCATACTACGCTTGAAGCAAGTGGGTTGGCTGTAGGTTTACCAGCAGGCCAGATGGGAAATTCTGAAGTAGGACACATGAACCTGGGAGCCGGGAGAGTAGTATACCAAAACCTGGTAAAGCTGAACATGGCTGTTGAAAATGGAACATTGGGTCAGGAGAAAGTGATTCAGGATGCCTTTGAATACGCAAAAAAAGAAAATAAAAAAGTACACTTTATCGGACTGGTTTCCAATGGAGGGGTGCACTCACATATCAATCACCTGAAAGGATTATTAACTGCCGCAAAACAATTCGGATTGAATGAGAATGTATTTGTGCACGCATTTACTGATGGTAGAGACTGTGATCCGCACTCAGGATTAGGCTTTATCGATGAACTTCAGAAGCATATGGAAGCAACTACCGGAAAGCTGGCAACAGTGGTGGGAAGATATTATGCCATGGACAGAGATAAAAGATGGGAACGTGTAAAATTAGCGTACGGTGCCCTTGTAGAAGGAATAGGAGAACAGACAACGGATGCTCTGGCAACCATTAAGATGTATTATGATAATAATGTTACCGATGAATTCCTGAAACCAATCATTTTGATGAAAACAACCGCTACAGGAAATGTAGTGCCGGTAGCAAGAATCATTGAAGATGATGTGGTAATCTGTTTTAATTTCCGTACAGACAGAGGAAGAGAAATCACCGAAGTTCTTTCCCAAAAGGATTTCCCGGAATTTGGAATGAAAAAACTGAACCTGTATTATATTACATTAACGAATTATGATAAAACATTCCAGAATGTACAGGTAGTTTTTGATGAAAATGTTCTGACAGAAACTATGGGTGAAATTCTTGAAAAAAACGGAAAATCCCAGATAAGAATTGCAGAAACAGAGAAATATCCACACGTTACTTTCTTCTTTTCAGGAGGAAGAGAAGAAGAGTTTAGAGGAGAAAGAAGACTGCTTTGTCCAAGCCCGAAAGATGTTCCTACTTACGATCTGAAGCCGGAAATGTCAGCATATGATATCACCAATGCAATCGTACCGGAGCTGGAGCAGGGAACGGCTGACTTTGTTTGTCTGAATTTCGCCAATACAGATATGGTGGGCCACACAGGCGTTTTTGAAGCTGCTGTAAAAGCCGCTGAGGTTGTAGACCAGTGTATTGAAAAAGTAGCAACAGCTGCTTATGAAAACGGATATGCTGTTTTCATCCTTGCCGATCACGGAAACTCAGATGTAATGATCAATCCGGACGGAACTCCAAATACTCAGCACTCTACAAACCTGGTTCCTTTTATCGTAATGGATAAAGACCGTACATGGAATCTGAAGCCAGGAAAACTGGGTGATGTAGCGCCTACTATCCTTGATGTAATGGGTGTTGAAATACCAGAAGCAATGACCGGAGAAGTTTTAGTTAGTTAAAATTCAACAATATTGTTAAAAAAATGCCGTTATGCTTTAGCAGCGGCATTTTTTTTATGATTTATGTCAGATAAAGTATGACTTGCATACTTTATTATGCGCTAAATAATAAATAAATTATATCTTTGTAAATTAAAACTGAATAGTAAAATGTATCAAAAGCTTGTTAGGAAAGAAGTAATGGGATTATTGGAAAAGGAAGTAGGTTCTTTTCTTGATAAATTTTTAACGCCAATTGAAAAAATATGGCAGCCTTCCGATTATTTACCAGATCCTTCAAGCGAAGAATTTAAACACGACCTGGAAGAAATCCAGACTTTTGCCCGTGAAATGCCTTACGATCTTTTTGTAACATTGATTGGGGACTGTATCACAGAAGAAGCTCTTCCTTCCTATGAGTCTTGGTTAATGGGAGTTGATGGCATCAATCAGGAAGAAAAATTAGGCTGGGCCAATTGGGTAAGAGCATGGACTGCTGAAGAAAACAGACACGGAGATTTGTTAAACAAATATCTTTATCTGTGCGGAAGAGTAAACATGAGAGAAGTGGAAATTACCACTCAATACCTGATTAATGATGGCTTCGATTTAGGAACCAGCATGGATCCATACAGAAACTTTATTTACACAAGCTTCCAGGAAACCGCTACCAATATCTCTCACAGAAGAGTTGGTACATTGGCTAAACAATCAGGAAACGGAAAACTGGCAAAAATGTGTGGTGTAATTGCTGCAGATGAAGCAAGACACGCTAAAGCATACAAACATTTCGTAGCAAAAATCCTTGAGGTAGATCCTTCAGAAATGATTCTTGCATTCGAAGATATGATGCGTAAGAAAATTGTAATGCCTGCTCACTTAATGAGACAGTCCGGACAGAAAGCCGGTGAACTTTGGGGACATTTCTCAGATGCTGCGCAAAGATGCATGGTCTACACAGGTCAGGATTATATCAATATCATGAAAGACCTTTTAGATGAATGGAAAATTGAGCACGTAAAAGGACTTACAGAGAAAGCAGAAAAAGCACAGGAATACCTGATGAAGCTTCCTGCAAGACTACAGAAGATTACAGACAGAGTGTCTACTCCTGATCTTCAGTTCCAGTTTAGCTGGGTAAAAAGCTAATAAGATCTTAAAATATAAAAGTATTGAGTGCCTTTCTTTTGGGCACTCTTTTTATTTCTTATCTTTGCAAAGCTAAAAAAAAACAAAATGTTAAATAATAAAAAGATTGCTGTTGACTTTGACGGGACTATTGTTGATGATGCTTACCCGGCCATTGGAAAACCGAAAACTTTTGCATTCGAAACTTTAAAAAGACTTCAATCTGAAGGTTTCAGATTGATACTTTGGACATACAGACACGGAAAAACATTAGATGAAGCTGTAGAATTCTGTAAAAAAAACGGAATAGAATTTTATTCCGTGAACTCAAGCTTTGAAGGAGAAGTTTTTGACCCCGAAAATCAGTCCAGAAAATTAGATGCAGACTGGTTTATTGACGACAGGAATTTAGGAGGATTTCCAGGATGGGGTGAGATCTACAATATTATTCAGGAAAGAATAGAATTCCGTGTAGAAGGAAAAGAAGTTCTTGCCTATTCAAAACTTAAAAAAGAAAAGAAAAAAGGACTTTTCTGGTAGGATAGAACGGGAAGCCGGATATTAGAAATTAGTTTTTAATGTCAAATCAAAGCTTCTGTTTTTTGATCAGAGAAAGTTTATAGATTGTTATAATATAGAAATACACATCACGCTGTAATCTAGCTTCTAACATCTGATATCTAATATCTATACAACAATGATTCAATTAAAAACGATAGACGAATTACGTCTGATGAAGGAGAGCGCCCGACTGGTTTCTAAAACATTGGGAATGTTGGCAAAAGAAATTAAACCGGGAATTACTACCTTATATTTAGATAAACTGGCTCATGATTTTATTAAAGATCATGGTGCCGAACCCGCATTCTTAGGATACGGAGGATTTCCAAATTCCCTTTGTATCTCTCCGAATGAGCAGGTAGTTCATGGTTTCCCAAACAATGATATAGTGAAAGAAGGAGATGTTCTTTCTGTAGACTGTGGAGTTATTCTGAACGGTTTTGTAGGAGATCATGCCTATACTTTTGAAATCGGGGAAGTGAAGCCTGAGGTTAAAAAATTACTGCAGGTTACCAAAGAATCTTTATACAAAGGAATTGAGCAGGTTGTCAGAGGAAAAAGGATAGGAGATATCTCCCATGCTATCCAGGCACATTGTGAAAAAGAAGGGTATGGAGTGGTAAGAGAACTTGTAGGCCATGGATTAGGTAGAAAAATGCACGAAGATCCACAGGTTCCGAATTATGGAAGACAGGGGAGCGGAAAAGTTATTAAAGACGGTTTGGCAATTGCTATCGAGCCGATGGTTAATATGGGAACTGAAAAAGTGAAGTTTCATAACGATGGCTGGACAGTAACTACTTTAGACAATATGCCTTCTGCTCACTTCGAACATGATGTAGCAGTAATCAATGGTAAGCCGGTATTGCTTTCAACATTTGATTATGTATACGAAGCTTTAGGGATCGTAAGTGATGAAGAAAAGCAGTTCCAACTGGATTTTTAATGAAAAAGGTAACCAAGCTTTTACTGAATAAAATTCCACGCCCTATGCTTATTAAAATGAGCATCTGGGCAAGACCGCTTATTTATCAGTTTTTCAAAGGAGATCAGTTCTTTGACCCTATTGATGGAAGATCTTACAGAAAATTTCTTCCGTACGGATACGGAAAACAAAGAGAAAATGCACTTTCTCCGGGAACGTTAAGTTTGGAAAGACACCGTCAGATGTGGCTGTATCTTCAGAACGAAACTGATTTTTTCATTAAGAATTATAAAGTTCTGCATATTGCTCCCGAACAGGAATTTTTAAGGAAATTCAAGAGAATGAGCAACCTGAACTATATCTCGGCAGACCTGTATTCTCCTATTGTAGATGTAAAGGCTGATATTCTGGATTTACCGTTCGAAAATGACAGTTTTGATATCATTTTCTGTAACCACGTTCTGGAACATATTGAAGATGATGCAAAAGCTATGAGCGAGCTGTACAGAGTAATGAAGCCCGGCGGATGGGGGATTCTTCAGGTTCCGATGAAAAATTCATTGGAGAAAACCTACGAAGATTTCACGATTAAAGATCCCAAAGAACGTCAGAAACATTTCGGACAATATGATCACGTTCGTTGGTATGGAATGGATTATTTCGACCGTCTAAAAAAAGCAGGTTTCGAAGTAGAGTCCAATTTCTATTCACAGACATTCTCTGAAGAAGAAATAAAAAAATTCGGGTTAAGACACAATGAAATCTTGCCTGTAGTTTATAAAAAATAAAATAAAAAACCGTTTTCAATTATTGAAGACGGTTTTTTTATTTCCCTATTACTCTTTTGTAAAAGGATATGCTTTATAATTTTCCAAAACTAAAATATATTGCCCTTTTTGCAAACGACTTGTATCAATTGATATTTTAATGTCATTTGTTGTGGTTTCAAATACCAGTTTCCCTGATAGATCATAGATCTTAAGCGGAAGTTTTCTCTCAATATTTTCAAGATGCAAAACCTCTTTTACAGGATTTGGATACGCTTTAAAAGTTTTTGTCGCTGTTTCAGTTTCTTTAGTACTTAGCTGTGCACTGTTGTTATAATATATCTTATTTCCTGAAGGATCCGTGATCATAAGCGTTTTAACATTACCGTTGGTTGTGATCTGATAACTGTATATAGATCCGTAAGCACCTAAAACATACGCATCACAGTTTTTCTGATCGTAGGCACGAACAGGTCCTGCATTTCCTCCATTATAAAATAAAAGAGTACAAGAGCTTGCTGTTTTGATGAGATTATTACCTCCCGGTACAACCCCGAAACTCATCATAGAAGTGTTATAATATCTGGAGTTAATGACATAGCTTGTTCCTCCCGCAGAATTAAAGGTCGTAGCAGGAACTCCATTATCTATTAAAGGCGTGTTGGTTGTCTGGCCGCTGCTGGTCACCATCTTGGAAATATACCAATTATTGGAAAGCAGTTCAGAAGTTTGCTGGGCAGTCAGTAAACTACCTGCTAAAAGGAATAGTAATTTCTTCATAAGTTAAAAGTTTCCGGTAAAGATATAAAAAGAATTCATTCCTACCGGTCAGTTGATCAGGATAATAAAGCGCAAAATTGAGAACAAAAAACCGCCTTCATTACGAAGACGGTTTCATTTTTAAATATAGATAGAAGTTTATGTCTCTTAGTGTGATGAAGACACGGCTTTCAGGCCTACTACAGAACCAATAAGTGTTACAATAAAGAAAACTCTCCAAAAGCTTACAGGATCTTTAAAGAAGATAATTCCCATTAAAGCAGTTCCTACCGCTCCAATTCCCGTCCAAACGGCATAAGCAGTACCAATAGGTAAGGTTTGGGTCGCTTTAATTAATAAAACCATACTGATAGTCATGGTTATCAGGAAACCGGCATACCACAGGTACATCTCAGTCCCTGACGTTTCTTTTGCCTTTCCCAGACATGATGCGAAGGCAACTTCAAATAATCCCGCAATAACTAATAGTAACCAATTCATTTTTTTAAATTTTTCTACTGCAAAGTTCAGAATTTGACAGGAGAAAAAATTTTACAATTGTTAAAAAATGAAATTGAGAATAGTTTTAAAGGAAGGAAGCTGGGAGCTGGAAGATGGAGGATTTGAATAGAAGGCTGCCTTCATATCAATAGGAGTGGACTTTAGTCCGCTTTCAATATAAACAATCATTCCTTTGGCTTTAGCCAAAACATAAGATTTTTTAATCTTTCAATTCCTCAATTTTTAAACTGAAAATTTACTTTATCTCAGCTCTTATTCTACTTAAACTTACCTGCGTAATCCCAAGATACGACGCAATATACCCCAGCTGAACCCTTTTTAGCAGCTCAGGTTGATAAGCCATAATATCTTTATAACGTTCAAGAGAAGTTTTGAACTGTCTGGAAATAATCAGTTCTTCAGATTTTATCATTTCTGCTTCTGCCAGCTTTCGTCCCCAGTTGGCAATATGGATATCTTCATTGAACAGTTTTTTTAGATTTTCTGTTTCCATTCTGTACAGATCACAGTCTTCCAGTAATTCAATGCTTTCATAGCCGGGTTTGTCTTCCACATAACTTTTCATCGAGAGAATACATTGTCCCTCACTTCCGAACCAGAAAGTAATATCATTATCAGCCGTTGAAGAATAGGCTCTTGCAATTCCTTTTCGGATAAAATACAGATAAGGAATCACTTTGTCGGCTTCCATCAGACAGAAGCCTTTAGGATAGGAAATCTCCGTAATATGTTCTTTTAAACTGTTTTTTGATGCCTCAGGAAGAAGGTAAACCTTATCAAGAATCTGGTCTATATTCATAAAGATGAATTCTAATATTCAAAAATATTAGTTTTAAGTAATGCAATACAAAATTATCCTGTAATTTTTATCAGAAATCTTGGGATAAATCGGATCAAATTATTCCGAATCCAATTTTTTTAGTATCAATATTACAAAGGAAAGAGTAAAATTCCCCACCACAGGAGGGTAGCGAAAATTCAAAGAATTTTTGATGGAGATAGTTTACTTTTACAATCCTATATTTCACAATATAACTCTCTTTTTTCTTTAAAAATTAAGATTAACTGTAAAGACCAGTTTTGTTTTACTAACTTTGCAGTTCGTAATATTATTTTTATGCACAAAGCTGGATTTGTAAATATAGTTGGAAAGCCCAATGCGGGAAAATCGACCTTACTCAACCAATTGATGGGAGAGAAGTTGGCGATTGTAACGCAGAAAGCTCAGACAACCCGCCACAGAATTTTTGGTATTTATAATGAAGATGATCTTCAGATTGTATTTTCTGATACTCCGGGAGTATTGGATCCAAAATACGGACTACAGGAAAAAATGATGGATTTTGTAAAGGATTCTTTACAGGATGCTGACGTTTTCCTGTTTATTGTAGATGTTACCGATAAAGCAGAACCATCAGAATTTTTAATAGATAAACTGAATAAAATCCCTGTACCCGTACTTCTTCTTCTCAATAAAGTAGATCAGACGGATCAGGCAGGCCTTGAAAAATTGGTGGAAGATTGGCACAACAGAATTCCAAAGGCGGAAATTTTGCCTATTTCTGCATTGAACGCCTTTAATACAGAGGTTATTTTACCTAAAATAAAATCTTTACTGCCTGAGAATCCGCCGTACTATGATAAAGACCAGTACACGGATAAACCTGAAAGATTCTTTGTTAATGAAGCAATTCGTGAGAAAATTCTTTTGAACTATGATAAAGAAATTCCATATTCTGTAGAAGTAGTGACAGAACAGTTCAAAGAGAAAGAAGGAATTATCTTTATAGACTCTATTATTTATGTAGAAAGAGATACTCAAAAAGGAATTATTATCGGGCACAAAGGAGAAGCGATTAAAAAAGTTGGAACTGAAGCCAGATTAGACCTTGAGAAGTTCTTCACCAAAAAAATTCACTTAAACCTTTTTGTAAAAGTGAAAAAAGACTGGAGAAAGAACGACAGAGATCTTAAGAATTTCGGTTACAGATAGACTAAAATAGCCTGTAATCCCGTTGTATTAACAGATTTTTTATTACCTTAGTATAAATTTATTAGTACATGAACTATAATAATTCAAATTTCGGCTCCATACTTAAAGATATTATTTTACTGGCCGTAAGAGTGTTTGTTGGTTTTGCTATGCTTTCTCATGGTTTTCCAAAGCTTCAGATGCTATTGGCAGGTGGTAAAATTGAGTTTTTTGATTTTATGGGATTGGGTCCGCAAGTATCATTGATCCTTACGGTTTTTGCTGAATTTGTATGTTCAATACTTCTTATATTAGGGCTTTTTACAAGAGTTGCTCTTGGATTTTTAATCTTTACCATGATTATTGCAGGTTTTGTAGTGCATGGAGCAGATCCATTCGAAAAAAGAGAAATGGCACTTGTCTATCTTTCCGTTTATCTTTTACTTATGGTGATAGGCGCAGGAAAAGTGTCAGTAGATCATATGATTGAAAGAAGAAAAAGAGCTTCAGACTGGTAATCTTATAAGAATATAAAATAGAAAAGGCACTTCAGGAAATGAAGTGCCTTTTTCGTTGTTAATAATTGCAGTTAGGCAAGCATTCCCAGATCAGGGCTCCGTTTTCGTCCCTTACTCTGCAAGCCATAAAGCCTGAATCACATAATGGAGCGCTTCCTCCGTTAATCATTTTTAAATGTCCTTTTGATAATTTTTTTAAATTTTTCATATTATTTTAATTTGTAAGACTAATGTAATAAAAAAACAAATATGACACTAAAAGGAGTCTTATTTTAAGTGTTAAAATTCTTTTAAAATTCACTACATTCGTAGAAAATGAATTTATAATGAAGATAAAACTGACTATTTGCCTATTGGCATTTCTCAATTTTTATGATGCACAGGAAAATATTAACTATCAGAAACCTTCTGCGGAGATTTTAAAACTTGCAGATTATGAAAGACCTCCAAGTGTTCTGATGAACAGCAAAAAAGACTGGGTAGTGTTTACGTATCGCCCTACATATAAAACATTGGAAGACCTCAGTCAGAATGAAATGAAGCTTGGTGGACTTAGAATCAATCCGGTCACTAATATTTCAAGCAGCATGATCTACTCCAATAATCTGAAGATCAGAAAGCTCCATGATAAAAATGAAATTCAGGTAAAAAATTTACCTTCCCATTCAAAAATTGCCTACATTTCGTTTTCACCGGATGAAAAGAAACTGGCCTTTACCAATACAACCGCTAAAGGGGTAGAACTCTGGGTAGTGGATATGGAAACAGCTTCAGCCCAAAAAATTACAGCTGATAATCTCAATGCCAATTTAGGAATGCCGTATCTATGGAATAACGATTCTCAAAGCTTCCTGATCAGAACTCTTCCACAAAACAGAGCAGCTCTTATAAATGCAGACGAAGACCTTCCGACAGGCCCGATTGTTTCAACAGCAGATGGTAAGGTTTCCCAGAACAGAACTTATCAGGACCTTTTGAAGAATCCTCAGGATGAAAAAAACTTTGAGACCCTTACTGCTTCTGAAATTTATAATGTAAATCTTACAGGAAATCTTAAGAAACTGAAAGACCAGGATATGTATGCCGGCTTAAGTTTATCTCCGGACGGAAAGTACCTGTTGGCCACAATTATTAAAAAGCCATTCTCCTATATTGTACCACTCAGCAGATTTCCATCTACAACGATGGTGTATGATATGAATGGAAATACTGTGAAAACGGTAAATGATGTTCCTTTGAATGAAATCATGCCAAAAGGTTTCTCCTCTGTAAGAACCGGAAAAAGAGAAATGGCATGGAGAAGCGATGCTCCGGCTACCCTTACTTATGCGGAAGCTTTGGATGGAGGAGATCAGTCTAAAACAGCAGAGTACAGAGACGAGATATTTATCTGGGAAGCTCCGTTTACAGCGGCTCCGAAATCTTTCTTCAAAACAAAGCAGAGATATAAGGACGTGGTGTGGACTAATGATCATTATGCTATTGTTTCTGAAGGCTGGTATGATACAAGAAATACAAAATCTTACCTGTTGGATCTTAACAACGGAGAATCTAAAGTTTTCGATGACAGAAATTACCAGGATGTTTACAGTGATCCCGGACATTTTAATACAACGAAAAATCAATACGGAAAATCTGTAGTCGATATGAAGGGTGGAAAAGCCTACCTTATTGGTGATGGATTTACCAAAGATGGACAGCATCCATTTATCGACGAAATGGATATTAAATCTTTGAAAAAGAAAAGACTTTATACCTCTGATCTGAAAAATGCTAAAGAAGGGATTGTAGATATTTTAAACCCTTCAAGAGGAGAAATCCTGACAACGCAGCAGTCGCCAAGCCAGTATCCGAATTATTTTAAAAAGAATATTAAATCCAATAAAGCAGAAGCAGTAACCAACTTTGCAAACCCTTTTGAAAGTATCAAAGACGTTTATAAAGAAGTGATTACTTATAAGAGAAATGATGGTGTTACCCTAACGGGAACCCTTTATTTACCTGCAAATTATGATAGAAAGGCAAAGAAAGAAAAATTACCTTTATTAATCTGGGCTTATCCAAGAGAGTATAAAGATAAGGATACTGCAGGACAGAGTACTCAAAATGATAATGATTTTACGTTCCCTACGTATGGATCTTTTGTGTACTGGACGGCAAAAGGATATGCTGTTTTAGATAATGCAGCTTTCCCAATTGTTGGGGAAGGAAAAACAGAACCTAATGATACCTTTATCCCTCAGTTGGTAGCCAATGCAGCTGCTGCCATTGATGCGGTAGATCATTTAGGATATATTGACAGGAAGAAAGTGGCTGTAGGAGGGCATTCTTACGGTGCATTTATGACGGCAAACCTTCTGACGCATTCTAACCTTTTTGCCTGTGGAATTGCAAGAAGTGGAGCTTATAACAGAACATTGACACCATTCGGATTCCAGAGTGAGCAGAGAAACTATTGGGATGTTCCGGAAATCTACAACACAATGTCTCCGTTCATGCATGCAGACAAAATGAAAACACCACTTCTTCTGATTCATGGGGATGCAGATAACAACCCGGGAACATTTACATTGCAGACTGAAAGATACTTCCAGGCACTGAAAAACCTGGGTGCTCCGGTGAAAATGGTTCTTCTTCCAAAAGAAGCCCACAGTTACCAGGCGAAAGAAAATATCTTACACGTTTTATGGGAACAGGATCAGTTCCTTGAAAAGTGCCTGAAGAAATAAATAAAGAAAGAGACTGTTTATAGGAAACAGTCTCTTTTTTTTGATTTAAAAATATAATAAGGAAGTAAAGATGTTTATTAAAAGCTTAAGATACAAATACTTAAAGCGAAGCTCTTCTTCATAATCTTATCAGCTTAATAAACCTTTGGTTTACATTATTAAAGATGCTTTAAGATTTCATCAACACTTTTAAGTTCCATAAAATTCTGATGCTCCAGGTTTACATCATGCTGCTCATGACTCCAGGTTACGTGATAAGGAATATGAGCTGCAAATCCCCCAATTTCCAATACAGGTAATACATCAGATTTGATAGAATTTCCAAGCATCAGAAAATTTTCAGGTTGGCAGTCCAGATGTTTCAAAAGCTTTTTGTACTCATGTTCTTTTTTATCACTCATAATCTCAATGTGATGAAAATAATCCTGTAATCCCGAATTTTTCAGTTTACGTTCCTGATCGAGAAGATCCCCTTTTGTGGCAACAACCAGCCTGTATTTTCCCTTTAAACTCTCAAGAGTTTCCATGACTCCAGCCAGCAGTTCAATAGGTTTCTGAAGAAGCTCCTGACCCAGTTGAATGGTTTTGTTGACTAATTCCAATGAAGCGGTATTATTAGATACTCTACTGATGGTTTCAATCATACACAGCATAAATCCTTTTACTCCATAGCCGTACAGATGGAGATTCTGCATTTCTGTTGTAAACAATTCCTGTGACACCGAATGTTGTGGAAGATAATCTTCAAGGAGCACACAGAATTCTTTTTCTGCTTCCTGAAAATAAGGTTCGTTGATCCAAAGCGTGTCATCTGCATCAAAGGCAATCGTAGTAATATGATTATTCATTTTTGTTTTGTAATTTTCTGTCCACAAAATTCAATATAAAAACTCAATAAGAAAAGGACATTTGTCCCGGGTGAAATATGTTAAGAACAAATCATACATTTTTAAACTATCTCGATGAGCTGTATGAAAAGCAGAATGATGGTGATGATATCACACTAAAAGCTTTTTCTGCAGGGGATAAATTATTAATACAGGATCATCAGCTTTCTCATGTTATGCTGATTAAAGAAGGTATTGTCAAATGTTATTTTGTTGAAGAGAACGGAAAAGAATACATTGTAGAATTTCTGGGAAGTGGGGAAGTAATAGGAGAGGTGGAGCTTATCAAAAATATAAATTGTTTATGCAGTATTGAAGCGCTCACGGAAGTTATAGTATACGCTGTAAAGATTCCTTCTTTTAAATCTTTGATTAAAAATGATCTTGTACTGAACAATCTTCTTTTAGAATCTTTTGCAGAACGGATTATTAATACATCCAGCAGGGCATCCTATCAACAACTCTATACAGTAGAACATACTTTAAAACAATTGCTGCAAATGCAGTCTAAACAGAATATTCAGATTTCCAAAGAGGATATGGCAGCGTATCTAGGAATTGCGGTGAGAAGTCTAAATAGAATTTTAAAAGATTTGAAATAATTTTGTTAAATATGCCAATGAAATCACGGGTAGTTTTCTCGCAGATTGAGGAGATTGCGCAGATTTTTCCATAACAATCTGTAAAGTTTGTATAATCTGCGAGCAAGAAAATCATTAGAATTCAATTTTATCGGAGATAAAATCCTTGCGTCTTAAAAATATTCCAGATTTCAATTTTATTCCGTCTTTGCGTGTTCTAAAAAAAATAATAGTGTTTTTAGGGGTGTGTTGCTTTAAATATAAAAATATAATAAATTAAACATGTTTTTAGGGGGGTGTTTTTTAAAATTAGTATTTTTGCGTGAGAATAAGTTGAATCCAATATTCATGGAAAAATTAAAGTTCAGAAATGCTGAGTTGGCTGATTTAAATAAAATCGTAGCCATATATAACTCAACCATTGCTTCAAGAATGGTCACTGCAGATATGGAAGAAGTTTCTGTAGAAAGCAAACTGAAGTGGTTTGAAGAACACAATCCTCAGACAAGACCTCTTTGGGTAGTTGAAGATGACCAGGAGCAAACCATTGGCTGGGTAAGTTTCAGTTCATTCCATGAAAGAGCAGCCTATAATGGTACGGTAGAAGTGAGCATTTATCTGGACGAAACCTCCAGAGGAAAAGGGTATGGAAAAACTATTCTTCAGTATTGCATTGATAACGCTGGAAAGTTTGGAGTAAAAAACCTTGTAGCACTTATTTTCCTTCATAATGAGCCAAGTTTAAAACTGTTCAGACACTTTGGATTTGAAGATTGGGGAAGTCTTCCTAATGTAGCTATCTTGGATGGTGTAGAGAGAAGTCTGAAAATTTTAGGAAAGAGAATAGATTAAATTGAGCAGAAATCATCTTGTATCTATTTGTGAATTTAATTTGTGTTTAGAAAATATGCATAGTTCTGTTGTAAATTAATGAATATAAAAAAGGCTGTCTCAAATACTGAAACAGCTTTTTTTATTCCTCATAATACATAGTAATAATTTTATTTCTCCATTTTTTTATTTGATTTAAAATTTCATCTAAGTCTTTTTTAGGGTCTAGGGCAATAATACCATTGTACACGGGGTAATCATGAATATTTAAATTATAATAACTTAAAGCTTTTTGGGGTGATTCCAGATCATTTTTTATGTATTTTGCCAGAACAAAAATTAAGGAAATATCTGGATCGGAATAGTAAAGTTGTGTGCTATCTTCTTCATTAACTAGTTTATAGTCTGTTATTACTGCTTTTAAATAATGTTCAAAAGAAAGAATTGCAAGATTATATATGGATTCATGTTCATATTTTTCATCCATAGTTCCCCACCAGTCGATACTAAGTTCACTACCCCTTAAATAGTGTATAGCTTCCTTGAGCCCCTTTACAATAGTTTCTAATCTTCCGAAGCTAAAATCATAATTCAGAGCATCGTTTCGAAGGTCTTCTTTAGTTAAATCCATAGTTGACTTATATTTTCATAACTAAAGTTAAATAAAAAACGCAGAGTTGTTGAGCTCTGCGTTAATATTTATGATTTTTATTTTTTTATGAATTCTGCTTAATTCTTTTCGCAGACATATTCAGGAATCGTTTCACCAGGAAAACAGCGGAGACCGTTAATCCCAGTCCAAGTGCGATCCACATTCCGAATGCACCCATCTCCAAAGTAACACAGAAGAAATATCCTAAAGGAATCGTAATGACCCAATAGGCAATGAAGGTGTAAATTGATGGAATTTTCACATCCTGTAATCCTCTCAGCATTCCTAATGCGGTTACTTGAATTCCGTCAGAAAGCTGGAACAGTGCTGCAATAATCATGAGTTTTGACGCCAGCATAATCACTTCCACTTCTTCTTTTTTCGTGAAGAAAGTAGGGAGTATATTTCTTCCTAAAATAAATACCAATCCACAGATGCACATGAAAATAAAGGCGATTTTCAGATTGTTGATTCCTACCTTTCTAAGTTCCACAAAATTCTGTTCACCCACTTTTCTACCGATCATTACCGTAGAAGCAACACTAAACCCAACACATAAGTTAAAGGTGAAAGAAGCCATACTTAAGGCGATCTGGTGGGATGCAATATCATGTGCAGAAATCAATCCGCAGATAAATGCAGCTCCTGCAAAAGCGGTTACTTCAAAGAACATCTGTAAAGCTGTAGGCAATCCCAGTTTCACCATTTTATCAAACATTTGCTTGGAGAAATCCTTGATTTTTAAAGAGAAATCTTTGATATAACGTCTTGTTTTTTCTTCTTTCACCAAGACAAAATAAAGGAAAACCACCATGAAAATTCTGGAAATCAACGTTGCCAAAGCAGAGCCCTGTACTCCCATCGCAGGAATTCCCCAAAGCCCTTTGATAAAGACGTAGTTTAAGGCAATATTGATGATATTGGCAATAATAGTTGCTTTGGTAACTCCAATGGTATAGGACAAACCTTCAGAAACTTCACGAAGGGTCTGAAATGCCATAAATGGGATCATGCTGACTACCATGATACTTAAGAAACCTACCGTATCAGGAATAATCTTGGCCGGCTGCCCGGAGTGATAGAGTAGCGGCATCCCCAAAAGGAGAATGACCATCAGAATTACCCCAACAGACATGTTGATGATAAACCCATGGCTGAAAACAGAGTTAATTGTCGCATGATCCTCTCTTGAATGTGCTTCCGAAACCAATGGCGGGATGGCAAATGAAAAGCCCAGTGCTAATACAAATATGGAGAAAAACACCGCATTCCCTAATGAAACGGATGCCAACGCATCAGCACCCAATAGTTTTCCGACAATAATATTATCGAATAAGTTTACCGAAACCTGCCCCACCTGGGTAAGCATCACAGGCAGAGCCAAAGTCAGGCATTCTTTTGTATAATTTTTGTTTAAAAAGTTCATAATATTTTAAGATTCATATAGTTTATAATTCAAATTGGGTCAAAAAAAAAATTTGCAGTGGTAACACTGCAAATTTTTATAATATAGTAAATAATAAGCTATTATTTCCTTACAAAACTTGCAACGTCACCTTCAGAAACTGTGTTTCCACCAAGAATAATCAACCTCTCGACAACATTCCTTAATTCTCTGATATTTCCAGTCCATGAAAGTGCTTTTAAAGCATCAATAGCTTTATCATCAAACTTTTTCGTAGAAGTACCATGCTCATCAGCAATCATTCCTGAAAAGTGCTCAACCAATAATTTGATATCTTCTTTTCTTTCATCCAACGGCGGAACATAGATTTCAATAACAGAAAGTCTGTGATAAAGGTCTTCTCTGAATTTTCCTTCCTCAATTTCTTTCTGCATGTTTTTATTGGTTGCTGCAATTACTCTCACATCAACTTTAATTTCTTTATCACTTCCCACAGGAGAAACTTTACTTTCCTGTAGTGCCCTCAATACTTTAGCCTGAGCAATAAGGCTCATATCTCCAATCTCATCAAGGAAGATAGTACCACCATTGGCCTGCTCAAATTTTCCCTGCTTATCTTTAATAGCACCTGTAAAAGATCCTTTTACGTGTCCGAAAAGTTCAGACTCAATAAGTTCAGACGGAATAGCAGCACAGTTTACCTCTATCATAGGACCTCTTGCACGGTCACTCTGATTATGGATAGCATGAGCTACCAGCTCTTTTCCTGCACCGTTCGGCCCTGTAATCAGAACTCTGGCGTCGGAAGCAGCTACCTTTTCAATCATATCCTGAATCTTTTGAAGAGCAGGAGAGGTACCAATCATCTGGTATTTTTTACTTACTTTTCTCTTTAAGGTTTTATTTTCAGTCTGGAGATTTTTGTTTTCTTTCTTCAGGGTTTCTTTCACCAATGCATTTTTCACACTTGTAATCAATCTGTTGATATCAATTGGCTTGGAGATAAAATCATATGCGCCCTCTTTCAAACAGGAAACAGCGGAATCAATATCTGCGTGTCCTGAGATCATGATAAAAGTAGTTTCTGGTTTTAATGCAAGACTTTGTTTCAAAAGCTCTGTTCCTGAAAGCTTAGGCATTTTGATATCAGAAATCACCAATGCGAAATCTTCTTTTTCTACCTGTTTGTAACCTTCAAGGCCGTCTTCGGCAATAACAAATTCATAATCGGTTAGTTCATCCGAAAGAATACTGTGAAGTACCCCCGAGATTGCTTTTTCGTCTTCTACTATAAGGATTTTTTGCATAGTTGCAAATTTAAATTTTTTGTTTCAATTATTAGCAAAAACTGTACCTAAATATTCTATTTTGAGTAGTCTCTTCTTCCAAAAATGGCAGATCCAACCCTCACAGAGTTAGCCCCACACTCGATTGCTATCGGGAAATCATCACTCATTCCCATTGATAAAGTATTTAATGTTTTTGATTGATTTAATTCATCAAAAAGCCTCTTCAGTGTTAAAAATTCATTTCTAACCTGCTGCTCATCATCGGTGAATGTTGCCATTCCCATCAGGCCGGTAATTTCAACATGCGGAAACTTACCTTCAATAAATTGTTGGAAAAGATCTTTTGCTTCGGAAATTTCAAGCCCGAACTTGCTTTCTTCAGCTGCAATTTTTACCTGCAGAAGAACTTTAATGATTCTGTTATTCTTTCCTGCTTCTTTATTGATCTCTGTTAATAATTTTTCAGAATCCACACTTTGTATGGTATCTATAAAAGAAGCAATATACTTCACTTTGTTGGTCTGTAAGTGACCAATCAGATGCCATTGGATATCCTGAGGAAGAAGAGGGGCTTTTTCCATCAGTTCCTGTACTTTATTTTCTCCAAAAACCTTTTGCCCGAGATCATATACTTCCTCTATTGCAGAAGCCGGATGTGTTTTTGAAACAGCAACCAGCTGAACATTGGATGGCAGCTGGTCTTTTATAGTTTTATAATTTTCTTTAATACTCATGGATGCAAATTTCCGAAAATTCCCTGACAGTTGCCAGTTATGAATACATTTTACATGACACTTTTATGGTAAAATTAATTCAGAACCTCATTGATCTTTGGATACTGAGAGATTTTTCTGAACACAAATTTGTTGCTCTTCTGCAGTTTTTCAATAAACATATCCAGTTCATTGATAGAGTCTGCATCTCTCAGATACTGGTCGTGGGTAAGGAATACCAGGTGTCTCGAAGTTTTTTCAAGATCGTTTAAGAAAATACTGTCTACTTTCTTGATCATGGCTTCATGACTTCCTTTTAGAGTCATTTTCTGAGAAGGTCTCCATTCAAGATCCCAGCCAATTACTTTGTAGCCGGCTTTTTTAAGGCCATCTGCTGCTACAGTGGAACTTTTGATATCTGTTACATTAATATTGTTGAGTCTCCAGATATTTCTTCCGGGAGTTCTTGCTATTTTATCGGTGAGCTTCAGGCTGTCTTTGGCGATATCAAAATCATGAACTACAGCTTGTGCATTCTTATAAAAATCTGTGTATTTATTGTGAGCATGAGAAAAACTGTGATTGGCCAGTTCTACAAGAGGATTTTGCTTAAGCAGGAGCAGGTCATCTTTTTGTTTTTTACTTCCATAAGCATGCTTACCCACCAGAAAGGCAGTTGCACAAACATTTCTTTTGTCCAGAATTTTTAAAAGGTTTTCTGTTCCCTGATTAGGGCCGTCATCAAAAGTAAGGTAGATCACTCTTTTATCCGGGTCTACGTTTTCATCATCCATATGATTGGGGATTATTTCTGCGGAAGGATGTTCCTGTGAACTGACGACGGGGTCATTATTCACTTCATTTTTGAAATTGCAGCTGTTCAATAAAGCCGAAGTTGCACTCATCAATGCAACCATCCCAAGAAAAGTCATATTTTTTGACTTTCCCGCAAAAATTTTTTTCATAAAGATAATGGAATTTAAATTGTTAAAAATCGTTAAAAATAACAGGTGAAAATTAACAAATTATATGCCAAGCTGTGCAGTGTTTTTTCTTTTTAAGTTTATTTTAAGAACTTTATTATAAGATAGATTTCCATTGATTGATGAATAGTAAATTTATGATTTGTTTTTCTTTATTATTTAACATTTATAAATGAGAAACTAATAGTTTTCTTCTATATATGTTGGTGTTTTGATATTCCTCATGGAATGGGGAATTATTTGATTTTAACAAAAAGTCTGAAACTTTTATAAAATCGTTATTTTAAAATGCTTTTTAAATACAGAGAATTTTTAATAGCTGCAGTTCCCCAGGTATTATTGAAGAAGATAAATGAGGTTTGCTTACTATCTTTAATCTTTTCAGCCAGTGACTCCATAAAATCTTTGCTATACTCTGATTTATAAAGAACGGGCTTCCCATGAAGTCTGTAATAGAGTATTTCCGCATGGTTAATAATAAGGTCTTCGGGAAGATTGCCGGGAAAACTTACACCTGAGAAAACAATATTGTGCTTTTTTAAAAACTCAAATATTTCTTTTTGCCACCATGAACTGTGACGGAATTCAATGACGTTCAGAAATCTATGATCAATATTGTTGATGATCCGTTCTATATTCTCTGTTGTATTGGTAAAGGAAGGAGGAAGCTGATATAGAAATCCGGAAAGTTTATCCTTCAGGCCGTTTTGAATATGATTGCAGAATAGAGCAATCTCGTCTCTGGAATTTTCAAGCCTATTTTGATGCGTGATGGATTTTGGAATTTTAATGAAGAATCTGAAATCATCAGGTGTTTCATCATGCCACTTCAATAATGTTTTGGAGGTCGGTTTTCTATAAAAAGTAGAATTGATCTCTACAGCATTGAATGTTTTTGAGTATAAAGAAAGAAAATCTTTACTTTGGGCATTTTCAGGATATAAAGACCCTTTCCAGTCGTTATTGTAAAATCCCGAGCACCCTATGTAAAGATTTTCTTTTGTCATGTTATTATTTTATATCCAGATCTACAGAGTTTAATCTTAATGAATTAAGTATCACAGACAGGGAACTGAAGCTCATTGCTGCAGCCGCAATCATTGGTGATAACAGAACTCCGAAAAATGGATACAATAATCCTGCCGCAACCGGAACTCCCAGAACATTATAGATGAATGCGAAGAACAAATTCTCTTTAATGTTTTTGAGAAGCTTTTCACTAAGTAATTTAGCTTTGGCTACCCCTAAGATATCTCCTTTTAATAAGGTGATCTCAGCACTTTCAATGGCTACATCCGTTCCTGTTCCCATGGCAATTCCAACATCAGATTGTGCAAGGGCGGGAGAGTCATTGATTCCGTCTCCGGTCATAGCAACGATCTTGCCTTGTTGCTGTAGTTTTTTTACTTCGTTCAGTTTATCTTCAGGAAGACAATTGGCTTTGAAATGTTTGATTCCTAACTCATCAGCTACGGCTTTGGCTGTATGCTCATTATCCCCGGTCATCATGATGACATCTATCCCTTCGCTCATCAGTTGTTTTACCGCTTTTTTAGAGCTTTCTTTGATTTTATCTGTAAAGCTTACGAATCCCAGCACCTGCTGATCCTGTGCGATATACGAAATCGTATGGGCTTTCGACTGAACTTCTACTGCTTTCTGTTTTAAGTTCTCAGGAATCACAATCTGATGTGAGGTCAATAGACTTTCATTTCCCAGATAAGCTGTATTGCCATTGATATTTCCTTTCACTCCTTTTCCGGATATATTTTCAAACTGATCTACTTTTTCCGCCGTCAGATTTTCTTCTTTTGCTCTTTTTATGACAGCATTGGAAAGCGGATGTTCAGAATTTTGATTCAGAGAAAAAGCCAGTTTTAAAATCTGATGCTGATCTCCGTTTATTGTTTCAATATGCTCTACTGAAGGTTTCCCTTCTGTTAAAGTTCCTGTTTTATCTGTGATCAGAACATTTACTTTATTCATCTGTTCAAGAGCTTCGGCATTTTTGATAAGGATTCCGTTTTTGGCACCTTTCCCTATTCCTACCATTAAAGACATTGGAGTTGCTAGCCCAAGGGCACATGGACAAGCCACAATCAAAACGGCAACCGCATTCACAAAAGCAAATAAAGTTCTTTTTCCTTCCGGGCCGAAAAACTGCCAAAGAACAAAAGTAAGTACTGCAATAAGAATAACTACAGGGACAAATACTTTTGACACTTTATCTGTAAGTTTCTGGATGGGAGCTTTGCTTCGGCTGGCTTCATTAACCATTTTAATGATTTGGGAAAGAAGGGTTTCATCACCTACTTTTTCCGCTTTCATAATGAATACCTGATTACCGTTGATGGTTCCGGAAGATACTTTATCATCTACATTTTTTTCAACAGGAACAGGTTCTCCGGTAATCATACTTTCATCTACAATAGAATTTCCCTCGGTAATTTTTCCGTCCACAGGAATTTTTTCGCCTGGTTTTACTTTTAATAAGTCGCCTATTTTCACCTGAGAAAGCAGGACTTTCTTTTCTTCTCCATTTATCATAAGATTGGCTTCATCCGGTGAAAGGTTCATTAATTCTTTAATGGCATTTCCTGTTTTTTTATGAGCGGCAGCTTCCATCAGCTGACCTAAAATGACAAGAGTTAAAATCACACAGACCGCCTCAAAATACAATGGGATTTCATGGTTGTGACCACGAATTTCATGCGGAATAATGTCCGGGAAAATTAATGCTACAATACTGAAAATAAAGGCCGCAGCCACTCCCAGTGCAATAAGGCTGAACATATTGAGATTCCATGTTTTGAAGGAAACCCATCCTCTTTTCAACAGAAACCAGCCTGAATAAAACATCACTGGAAGTGTTAAAGCAAGTTCAATAAATCCCTGAATCTGATGAGAGAAAGGGAAGTTGATCAACATTCCTCCCATCGAAAGGATGAAAACCGGAATAGTAAACACCAGTGAAGTAATGAATTTTCTTTTTAATATAGTATAGGTTTCATCTTCATCATCATCAGCGCTGTCGGGCATTCTTACGAGATCCATTCCGCAGATCGGACAGTCTCCCGGTTCGTCACGAATGATTTCCGGGTGCATAGGGCAGGTATATTTTGCGGTTTTCTTTTCAGGGTATTTTACAAGATCCATTCCGCAAACCGGACATCCCACATTGGAATCGTAAGTTTTATCGCCTTCACAATACATCGGGCAATAATATCTGCCTGCCATTTCATCAGTTACTTTAGGCGTTTCATGACTATGGCTGTGGTGGTGATCATGATGGCTGTGAGAATGAGAGTGATGCTGGTGTAAATTTGCTTTTTCGGCAAGTTCTTCCGTAATCGGTTCTAAATCCATATGACAGACAGGGCAACTGCCTTTCTCATCATATACTTTGTCGCCTTCACAAAACATCGGACAATAATGCTTCCCGATACTATTTTTAAAGCTTTCAGGAAGGTTGGTTGATGAGTAGGTTGGTTTGTGATTAGGATCTTTAGCCAGCTTTTCTTCAATAGGAACCAGATACATTTTGCAGACAGGACATCTTTCACCTTGTTTGAAATATACTTTATCTCCTTCACATTCCATTGGACAATAGTATACTGAAGACGGAGATATGCGGTCCTGAGGTTTTACAAAGGCTGTTTCAGGATGATTTGGATCTTCAAGTCTGTATTTTCCTATTTCTGCCAGGGCGTCATTTAATATTGAAAGTTTCACTTCATGATCCGAAGTGATGGTTGCGGTATGGGTTTCCAGATTGACATCGGCTTTAACACCGTCAACACTGTTCAGTTGATTTGAAATTTTTTTCTGGCAGCCGGAACAGGTCATTCCGAGTATTTTATACTGTTGTTCCATGATTCTTAAATTTATAGTACAAATTTCCAAAATGGAAAACTAAGGTTGTTATAAATTTAAGGATAATAGTTATAAAATTAAGTTGGAGGGTGAAGGTGTTTGAGAGTGGGAGAGTATAAGAGTAAGAGGGTTGGTGAGTTGTAGGGTGTGAGCGTTTGAGAGTTTTGTAATTGAAATAGGAATATTTAACTCCTTTACCTCTAAACGCTCAAATACTCAAATTTATAGATTGTCAAGCGCTTTGCGATGGTGTTCTTTGAGTTTTTTGAATTCAGTAGGCGTGAATCCTGTTATATTCCGGAACTGGGAAGAAAGGTGTTGTACACTTTTATAACCTATTTTTCCTGCAATTTCAGTAAGATTGAATTCATTATATAAAAGGAGCTCTTTCACTTTTTCAATTTTCTGAAGAATGAAGAATTGCTCCAATGTAATATTTTCGTTTTGAGAAAATGTCTTGGAAAGAGCGCTGTAATCTTTGTGAAGTTTCGAACTTAAAAATTCGGAAAGCAGGAAGTCTTCCGGGATATCAAGATCGCTTATTTTGATAATGATCAGGTTTTTAATTTTTTCTACTGTCTGATGAGCTGAATCCATAATCCTTTCAAAGCCTGTATCAAGCAGCTCTTTTTCTATAATCTGCATTTTTTCAGAAGATACTTCAGCTTCTGTTTCCACTTCCCCCAATAAGACATTCGTTGTCTCTACCTCTGCATTGCGGAAAATATTTTCTACTGCCGCAATGCATCTGTTGCAGACCATATTTTTTATAAAGATCTTCATAGGCTGTTATTTAACCTGTCTTTTACGAATTCTATCTGGGTTTTGCCGTGAGGAGCAGGATTGCCTTCTTCGTTAAGATTTACCATTACAATTCTTTCTACCGTAATAATGGTTTGATGGGTCATTTTGTTTCTTACATCACATCTTAAAGTAATAGAAGAAGATCCGAAATGAGTAGCTTCAATTCCTATTTCTATAATATCTCCTTGCTTGGCTGAGCTGACAAAGTTGATTTCAGAAATAAATTTGGTGACTACTTTGGTATTTTCCAACTGAATGATAGCATAAAGAGCCGCTTCTTCATCAATCCATTGAAGAAGTCTTCCTCCGAAAAGTGAATGATTAGGGTTTAAGTCTTCGGGTTTTACCCATTTTCTGGTATGGTAGTTCATCTTTTAATAATTTGCAGTACAAATTTAGTGTTAAAAGCTGATCTTTTCAAAAGAATAGTATTTATTGATCTGAAAAGAATCATTCATTTTCTCAATCATTTTCTTTTGGAACGCATGGCTTTGGTTTTTGCGATTGAAGAATCATTCAGCAATGTTTGGTATTCTTCACTTTCTATGGCGATCAGAGCTACTTTTCCTTCCTTGTTATGATGGAATCCAAATCCATATTTCTTTGCTAAAGGAGAACATCGGAGGCAGGGTTGACCCTTCGAAAAGAATTTTTGCCTTTCATTCTCTTTTTCGTTTTCTGAAATATCATTTTTAATAGCATAGCATTCAAAAATAATGTCATCGGATGAATATTGATAAGGACTTTTTATAAGTTTCTCATATTGGAGATTGGCAAGTGTTTTTTCTTTCTTTTCAGGAGGAATCTGTGCCTTGAAAGCCGGACAGTCTTCAGCAATTTCAATGAGTGTATTGGTATAATTTGTGGTGTAAGTTTTCATATTTTGTTTCAGGATTTAAAATTTTATGAAAAATAAGTTGGTAATGACGTTGATAAACAGAATGTCGTGTGCCATATTAACTTGATTTTGAGGAATAAGCGTTGGCATTTGTTTTCAATCTTTAACTAATTTTATAATAAAATATGATTTTGTTTAATTGATTGGTATTCATTCTGTTACAGTTGTTTTGCGTGCTTTTTTTATATTGAGATTCAACATAATGTGAGAAATATTTAAAAAAAGCTTTGATTTGAAATTTTTAATTGTATCTTGCATACGTTTATATTTGGAATCAATATTTGTTCATTAATTTATGTTGTTTTTCTTTTATATACCAAATTTTTATTAATTTTTTAATTTATTTAAAATGAACATTTTTGTTTCAAACATCAATTACGCAACTAAAGAGTATGAGTTGCACGATCTATTCGCAGAATTTGGGGATGTATCATCAGCTAAAATCGTTACAGACAGAGAAACTGGTCGTTCCAGAGGTTTCGGTTTTGTAGAAATGGGTGATGAAGAAGGAAAGCAAGCTATTGAAGCTCTTAACCAAAAAGAATTCAACGGAAAAACTCTAAACGTATCTGAAGCTAAGCCAAGAGAAGAGAAGCCAAGAAGAAGCTTCGATAACAACAGAGGTGGAGGTTATGGTAACAACAACAATAGAGGCGGAGGCTATGGTAACAACCGTGGCGGAGGCGGAAATCGTTGGTAAAAAATATGAAGCGGCTTTTAAGCCGCTTTTTTTATGGAATTTAATTTCCAGTAAATCATTTAATTATAAACTGGGTTGGAATAGGATGATGTTTTGGCATAATTTTAGAAATTATCAATCAATCAAAAATAATTATAATGAAAAAACATTTATTAGCACTAATGATGGTGTTTGGTGGATTATTAATCAATGCACAAAACATTTATACCGGTCAGAACATTGAGCAAAACAGAAAATACTGGGCAAGTAACAACCGATACTATTTAACTTTTCAAAATGATGGTAACCTGGTTTTATATAACAGAGCCGGAGTTGCCATGTGGGATACAGGAACAAATAACAAAGGAGTAAGAGCTGTTTTTCAGGATGACGGGAACTTAGTAGTGTATACTCCCGGAAATGGAGTAGCTTTTAGTTCTAACACTAATGGTAGAAGAGCTGAAAGATTAACCATTCAGGATGATGGGAATCTTGTTATTTATAACGGTAACAATCCGCTATGGGCTTCAAAAAGCGATTTGAAAAATAGTGGAAGAGACAATGGTTTTGGCCGTGGGAATGGAAATATAAGTACAGGGTACAAATTCCGTAAAGGAACAAAAGTGTTCTCTCCTAATGGCAGCTATTATCTGACATTCCAAAATGACGGAAATCTTGTTTTATCCTACGATAACGGAGATTCTATCTGGGCATCCGGAACAGATAATAAAGGAAGCAGAGCTGAATTCCAGTCAGATGGAAATCTGGTTGTTTATGATTCTTATAATAAAGCAGTTTGGAGCTCAAATACTTCCCGCAGAGGAGCCAACAAACTTTCTGTACAAAATGACGGAAACTTAGTTGTCTATAGCGATTATACTCCATTATGGAGTTCAGGAACTAATAGATAACAACCTATTTAGATAAAACTAAAAGAGACTATCCACAAGGTAGTCTCTTTTTATTTAAATGCTTATTTTAATCTGATAAAGATGTAAACATTTTCGTAATAAATACTCGGCGTGTCATTTTCTGAGTATTTCTCCCTTGTGATTTCACTGAAAATAAGCTTAACATGGTATTTGCCCAAATCTGATTCCATAGCAATTTCAGGAACTTTTACGTTTCCGGTTTTGTTTTTATTTTCCTCGAATAATTTAATAATCTGTGGCCCGAAATCTATTTCTTCCTGAGAATTTAAACTTAGTTTTAATGAGGATTTTTCTGTCAGATCGTCTGTCAGTTCAAACTGGTCATTATTCACTTTTTGAGGCTCTCTGCTATACCGATGGAAAGAAATTAAATACTGATAATTCCCCAGTTCTACTGCCTGTTCTTCACGAACAAGAGCGAGTCTGTTCATTTCATATGCTTTGTTTTTTACCGTCACATCCACGTTTGCAAACTTATTCTGAATGCTATAATTGATACTGTAAAAGGTGCCTTTTTCAATATTATCAGCTAATTCAGTCTGATCTTTTTCGTTCAGCAGAGCTGATAGAAATTCACCTTGCTTTCTTTCAGCCAGAAATTCAAATTTATCAGCAATTTCATTACGGACAGTATCAGTAACTTTTTTCTGAAAATTAATCTTGCCTGCACTCATTAGCTGATGCTGATTTAAAATATTCATCAATTCTGTTTTCTGACTTCTCTTAGCCACACTGAATGCATTAAGGTAAGGGAAAATTAAGGCAAAAGCTCCAAATAAAAATAAGCTGACCGGAATGAACTTTATCGTAGCTTTTTTGCTGAAAATAAAATATACAACAATGCTTAACAACCATAGAGCGAGCAGGAGAACGAAATACCTTGGTTCTGTATAGCCATACGCTAAAATTCTGGTGAAAATAGCGGTGAAAAGCAAAATGATCAAAGGAGCAATTGTATAATAGAATGCTTTTGAAAATATCCTGACCCAGGATTTTGCGTTTTCTTCTTTCAGCGGGTGAACCAGAAGCAGTGCAAGAATACCCACAATGCTATAAGCTAAAACAAGGTAAGAAACCCAGCCTCTTGGAAGCTGCCAGTTGATTAATATTTTAACAGAATAGAAATAAAGAATCGTTACATAGATAAGGAGTAACGGAATTAATATAAACTGAGTAAAAAACTTCAGAACAACGGGATAAGTTCCATCTTTTTCAAGGTTATTTAAGCCTTTATCATTAAATAAAAGGAAAATAAAACTGCTCCCCAAAATAGCGAGGACAAAGAATGTATCTCTGTAAATCCTGTCATGGAAGTTAAAGTCAAAAAGTTTATCAACCGCTAAGATGGCTAATTCCACACCACCTGTCAAAACTCCTGTAAATACGGCAGTGAGAAAAATATTGATAAAAAGATTTTTGTTGTACTGCCAGAATCTGAGCTCCCTGTCTTTCTCCAGGAAAGGAACAAATGATACCAGTAAGTGAGAGAGTAGAGCAGTAACAGCAATGATATAAGCATACACTTCCGTAAAGCTGTTTTTTTTATCAGGCAGGACACAATAAAAACCTATAAGGAAAATTATACCGGATACGTGTAGTAGTAATTCTTTCCCGATTCTCTGTGACAGCATTTTTAATGCAAACATCAGAGAAATTCCGAGACATGAACAAATAGTGAATTTAATATAAGAAGTAATTTCACTGCGCTCTGTTTCCACAATACATATGGCACCAATAGCAGCTAATAAAGCCATTGCCAAAACCATAGGATATCGGAAAATGACTTCATTGGCCCGGCTTAGAGTTTCCTGGAGTTTTGTTTTCATGATTTGGTGTTTTTGGGATTTAGATTAATCTTTTTTCTTTTTTTTCTTTTTGTCCTTGTCTTTTTCTTTCTCCTTATCCTTTCCCTTTGTTTTTTTCTCTTTTTTCGGACTTAAAATTTCTTCAGCAAATTCAAACTTAGGTTCTTCGATTTTGGCTGGCTTTATCTCGATTTTAAGATCAAAATAACCTTTCATATCTTCCTGGGAGATTAATTTTTCACTTAACAGGAGCTCCAGGATTTCCTTCCCTGAATTATTAAAAAAGTTGTGCGAAAGCTCTTTTAACAGGAATTTTTTATACCCATCTAAAGGAACAAGCACACTGTATTTGAAGATTCTTCCTTCTTTTACAGTAGATAGATAGCCCTTTTCAACTAATATTTTCAAATAAGTAGAAACCGTGTTCTGGTGTGGTTTCGGTTCCGGATGCTGCTCCATAACGTCCTTCAGATAGAAAGATTCCATTTTCCAAAACAGCTTCATAAAGTTTTCTTCTGCGGCAGTAAGATGATTTATTTTCATAGAGTATTCTAATGTTGAAATTGAATATTGCAATAAAGATAGATAAAAGATACCAAAAAAGCTATTCCAGCCCCCATAAATACTTCTTTTATGGTGTGTCTTTTTAAAATAATACGGGTGATTCCAACCAAAATAGCGATGCCCAGCCACCCAAGACCCATTTTCCAGTCAAACGAGAAAAAAAGTGCTGCCACAAATACATTGAACGCCGTATGCATAGAGCTTTTGATAAAAAGATTGCTGATCTGAAGAGCGAAAAGAAGTACCAGAATAAACAGCATGACAAGATCAATATATCCGTTTCTGATGTAATTAAAAAGAAGATACGCGATCACACAGACTGCAATAAATATGTATAAGCTTTTCCTTTGAACACGGTTGGAAACATCCATATTGGTATATCTTCCCGTCTTTACATTCCATACCAGCCATATCACAACCGGAATGATGATCATTAATAACACAGGAAGAAAATATAAGATAGAATCTTTAAGAGAATATTCCCTGATACTCATATAGACAAAAAATAGGATCAGAGAGACGAATGGATTAAAAAAATCAGAAATGACTTTTGAAATTTTGTGCAGTAATGAAGATTGTTTTTCTTCCATAATCAAATTTAAAAATCAAATATACTATTATAACCTCAAACATCAAATGAAAACCACGAGAAGGAATCGTTGATTCAATGGGTAAGTGGGTGGGTTGTCAGGTGTTTTTTGAGGGGATTAAATATTTTTTCTTATACACATGCATATTAAATTTTGCGGGAAATGCTTAGTTTTAATTGATCAGTATTAATCATCATTATAATGAAGCATCTATTCACATTCTTATTGATATTATCAGGCTCTTTGGCTTTTGGTCAAAAGGTTTCCACTGAAAATATTTCTATGCTACCACCTATCCATCAATTAAGAATCTATGAAATTCCCAAAGAGAATAAGCTGGTGTTTCTGGATCGTTTCCGGGATCATGCGCTCAGAATAATGAAGAAATATGGATTTACCATTGTGGCGATCTGGGAATCGGAATCTAAAGATAAAACAGAATTTGTTTATCTGCTTGAGTGGAAAGATGAAGCTACTATGAAAAAATCCTGGGAAAGATTTATGGCCGATAAGGAATGGAAGGAAATTAAAGCCAAAACCGCAAAGCAATATGGGAATTTCGTTAATGAAATTGAAGACAGAACCCTCAAACTTACAGATTTTTCCCCGGAAAAGAAGCTGTTGAAATAACCAAAAGGTATATTAACAATAATTAAAGAGGAATGAAATAGAAGAACAAAATGTAATGAATTTCAATATCTCAGAATCATATATTTTTTCAGAAAAGCATTATGGGTAGGGTGATTTCAGGGATCTGACAGGAAGAATATAAAGGATAAAACGCAGTTTTGTCATTCTTCCAAGGGGTCGGAAATTAAGAATAATCCATACAGCCCGCAAATAGATTTTGCAGAAAAATCGAAAAGTTATGTATGTATAGAATAAAAACAAAGTTTTTTTCATAATTTTGCTCAACTATTTCATCATAAAAAAGCAAGAGCTAACACATGAAAGAATTTTCTAAAGAGGTATACCTGAAGTGGTATGAAGATATGACAATGTGGAGAAGGTTTGAAGACAAATGCCGTTCTCTTTACCTAAAACAAAAGATCAGAGGATTTTTACATTTGTATAACGGTCAGGAAGCTATCCCTGCCGGTTTTACACATGCAATGGATCTTACAAAGGATAGTATGATTACTGCTTACAGATGTCACATCCATCCAATGGCGATGGGAGTAGATCCTAAAAGAATCATGGCAGAACTTTGTGGTAAAGCTACAGGAACATCCGGAGGTATGGGTGGATCTATGCACATTTTCAGTAAAGAACACCGTTTTTACGGAGGACATGGTATCGTTGGAGGACAAATTCCATTAGGTGCAGGTATTGCTTTTGCAGATAAATATTTCGACAGAAAAGCAGTAAACATCTGTTTCTTTGGTGATGGTGCTGCAAGACAGGGTTCTTTACATGAAACCTTCAACATGGCAATGAACTGGAAACTTCCTGTAGTATTTGTTGTAGAAAACAACCAATATGCAATGGGAACTTCTGTAAAAAGAACGGCCAACCACGAAGATATCTATAAATTAGGATTAGGATACGAAATGCCTTGCCTTGCTGTTGATGCAATGGATCCTGAAAAAGTGGCAGAAGCTGCTTACGAAGCTATTGAAAGAGCAAGAAGAGGAGACGGACCTACTTTCATTGAAGCAAGAACTTACCGTTACAGAGGACACTCTATGTCTGATGCTGAGCCATACAGATCTAAAGAAGAAGTTGCTCTTCATAAAAATGACGACCCAATCGAATTGATAAAACATAGAATTTTAGAAAACGGATGGGCTACAGAAGCAGAATTGGAAGTGATGGATAACAAGTCCAGAGACTTTGTTGAAGAGTGTATCGAATTTATGGAAAACTCTCCGTACCCGGATACAGAAAAAATCTATGAGTATGTATATGCTCAGGAAGATTATCCATTCCTAGACAAATTAGAAAACTAAAAGATAATGAGTTAATTTGACAATTTGAGAATTTGAAAATGTGATAGATGATGTCCTTTTTTAATTTTCAAATTTTCAGATTGCTAAATTTTCAAATTAAAATAAATTATGGCAGAAGTAATTACGATGCCCCGCCTGTCCGACACGATGACGGAAGGTAAGGTGGCAAAATGGCATAAAAAAGTAGGAGATAAAGTAAAAGAAGGAGATATTTTAGCTGAAATTGAAACTGATAAAGCAGTTCAGGATTTCGAATCTGAAATAGAAGGGACCCTTTTATACGTAGGTGTAGAAGAAGGTGCTGCTGCTGCTGTAGACTCTGTTTTAGCTATCATCGGGAATGAAGGAGAAGATATTTCAGGATTGACAGGCGGAGCTGCCGCTCCCAATGCAGGTTCTGAAGAGAAAAAGTCAGAAGAACAGCCTAAAGCAGAAACTGCTGAACCTGCTGCTGCAGAAGTTCCCGCAGGAGTAGAAATTATTACAATGCCAAGACTTTCTGATACAATGACAGAAGGTAAGGTCGCTAAATGGCACAAAAATGTAGGTGATACAGTAAAAGAAGGAGATCTTCTTGCTGAGATCGAAACAGATAAAGCAGTACAGGATTTCGAATCTGAATTCAATGGAGTATTATTGAAGCAGGGGGTAGAAGAAGGAGGTGCTGCTCCGGTTGATTCCGTATTGGCAATCATTGGCCCTGCAGGAACAGATGTTTCTGCTGTAGGTGCTCCAAAAGCAGTGGGTCAGTCCACGGAAAAACCAGCTGAACCAAAAGCAGAGGCTAAAACAGAAGAAAAAGCTGCTCCGGCTGCTCAGACTTCATCTTCTGACAGAGTGGCAATCTCTCCACTGGCTAAGAAAATGGCTCAGGATAAAGGAGTTGATATCAACAGTGTTCAGGGATCTGGTGAAAACGGAAGAATCGTTAAAAAAGATATTGAAAATTATCAGCCAGCTGCAAAACCAGCTGCTTCAGCTCCTGCGGCAAGTGCTGCTCCTGTTGCAGTAAGCTTTGTACAAGGTGAAGATACAGAAACTCCAAATTCACAGGTAAGAAATATCATTGCAAAACGTCTTTCTGAAAGTAAATTCTCCGCACCTCATTACTATCTGATGGTTGAGATTAATATGGATAAGGCAATTGAAGCAAGAAAAGAAATCAATTCTTTACCTGATACTAAAATCTCTTTCAATGATATGATTATTAAAGCGACTGCAATTGCTTTAAGAAAACACCCTCAGGTAAATTCAAGCTGGGCAGGGGATAAGATCATTCACAGAGGAAATATCAACATTGGTGTAGCGGTAGCTATCCCAGACGGACTGGTAGTTCCTGTATTGAAAAATACAGATCAGATGACGTATACTCAGATTTCTGCATCCGTAAAAGATATGGCTTCAAGAGCTAAGAGCAAAGGTCTTAAGGCTAACGAAATGGAAGGATCTACATTCTCTATTTCAAACTTAGGAATGTTTGGAATCGAAACGTTTACAAGTATCATTAATCAACCAAACTCTGCTATCCTTTCAGTAGGAGCAATTATCGAGAAACCAATCGTTAAAGATGGTCAGATTGTAGTTGGAAACACCATGAAGCTTTCATTGGCATGTGACCACAGAGTAGTAGACGGTGCTACTGGTGCTCAGTTCCTGCAGACATTAAGAACATATTTAGAAAGTCCATTAACATTGTTACTGTAATTTTCTGAATTGAAAATAGTGAAACCTCCCAAATTGGGAGGTTTTTTGTTTTTGTGGGTAAATGAAAATGATGATAAATGCCAAACCTATAAGGTTTCAAAAACCTTATAGGTTTAGAAAGGTTTAGAAAAAAGCTCTATTAAAAATGTTTTTATAAAAAATAAGACTGTAGTAATTAAAAAAATTAATAGAAAAGAACTGTATAAATGGATCAGAGAAATCTAATTCTAATAAATCTAAAATAAAATACAAACCGCTTCAAAAAGCGGTTTTTTATTTGCAGGCAATTCACTATTTTTGAATCATGATTAAAGCAAGAAATATCCATAAGTCTTATGGGAATTTAGAAGTACTGAAAGGAGTTGATATTCATATCAAAACAGGAGAGGTGGTTTCTATTGTGGGAGAATCAGGGGCAGGTAAATCTACACTGTTGCAGATTTTAGGAACACTGGATCATCCTACCCAATCCGGTAAGTATGATACGGAGATTGAAATAGCAGGAGAGTCATTTATTAACATGAATGATAAGCAGCTGTCGAAGTTCAGAAATCAGAATATCGGTTTCGTATTTCAGTTTCATCAGCTTCTTCCAGAGTTTACAGCGCTGGAAAATGTCTTGCTTCCTACAAAAATAGCAGGAGCCAACGAAAGAGAAGCTCTTGAAAAAGCTTATGCTTTATTTGAAGACCTGAAGATAGAACAGAGGCTGAATCATAAACCCAACCAGCTTTCAGGTGGAGAGGCACAGAGGGTAGCGGTGGCAAGGGCTTTAATTAATTCTCCGAAAATCATTTTTGCGGATGAACCTACCGGTAACCTTGATTCCAAGAATGCGGATGATCTTCACCGACTGTTCTTTGATCTTAGAGATAAATACAATCAAACTTTTGTCATTGTAACCCATAACCCGAATCTTGCAGAAATTACAGACCGCAAGCTTGTTATGAAAGACGGAATGATCATAGAGTAGCACTATACAACGCCAGATGATGAAACACTTTATTTTTCTTTTTTTAATTTTAATTTCCTGTTCAAAAGCTGAATCCCAGCAGTTGAATCCGTTGGGTATTCCTCAGACAAGAATTTCGGAAATTAAAAATTTTATTAAAGGAAAAGAGTACAATCAGGAACTGGCTGTTTTTATCAACTTTAAAATCCCCTCGGGGAAGTATCGTTATTTTGTTTATAACCTGAAAAACAATACAATTCTGCAGCAGGCTGTAGTTTCTCATGGTTCAGGTTCTGTCATTCCAAAATCGGATGCTTTAAAATTCAGTAATGTTGAAGGCTCTTATCAGTCATCCCTTGGAAAATATGCTATCGGAGAAAGCTATGTGGGGAAATTTGGGAAAGTTTACCGCCTGGCAGGACTGGATGTTACCAACAGCAATGCCATGCAGAGAGCAATCGTTCTTCATTCTTACGGATGCATTCCTGACGCAGAATCGCAGGCTCCTGCATGTCTGAGTTTAGGATGCCCTATGCTTTCTGTAAATGCCCTCAAAGAAACGGCAAAATATATTGATAGTTCTACAAAACCTGTCATTTTATATGCTTTCTATTAATTGATAATATTCGTAATATTTTTCCATGGCCATAAAACTCCTAGCTGAAGATGACAGACCCAGAGAAAAGTTTTTGCAGAAAGGCAAAAGCTCACTTTCTGATTCTGAACTTCTGGCAATTATTATGGGAAGCGGAAATAGAGAGGAAGACGCTTTGGAATTAGCAAGGAAAATTTTAATTTCCGTCAATAATAGCTGGCATGAATTAAGCTTACTTTCTGCCAAGGATCTGATGAAATTCAAAGGTATCGGAGAATCAAAAGCCATCTCAATTATTTCAGCTTTAGAAATCGGAAGAAGAAGAGCTGTACAGGAAATTCCTGAAAAAACAATTATCGGAAACAGCCATGATGCTTATGCAATTCTGAGAAATCAGCTTTCCGATCTGAGAACAGAAGAGTTTTGGGCGATTTTCCTAAATAATAGTAATAAAGTAATTCATGTATCTCAACTCACGCAGGGAGGAATCAGCCAGTCTATTGTAGATGTAAGAACCCTTTACAAAGCCGCATTGGATCATTTTTCAACCGGTATTATCATTGCCCACAACCATCCTTCCGGAAGCTTAAAACCAAGCCGGGAAGATATCAATATCACACAGAAAATAAAAGAAGCGGGAAATACATTAAGTATTCAGCTTTTAGACCATATTATTGTCACGCAGGATTCTTATTTTAGTTTCTCAGACGCAGGATTATTATGATTAGAAGATTGAAATACCATGAAATTGATTTTGCAAAATATGCTCAATGTTTAGAAAATTCCGAACAAAGAAAATATTCTGCAGCAAAAGATTTTCTGGACACTACTTCTACAATGCCATGGGATATTCTGGTTTATAAAGATTATGAAGCGGTGATGCCCGTCCCTTTTGTGAGAAAATATGGGATGAAAATTGTCCATAACCCTAAACTTTGCCAGCAGCTTGGTGTTTTTTCTGAGAAAGATAACCTTGAACTTAATGAAGCTTTTTTAGAATATCTGGAAAAAAATTATATGATAAGGGCATATCCTTTCAATGATGTCAATCAGCTTCGTACAAAGATCAGAATCAAGAAAAACTTTTTACTATATCCTGAGGCTTATGAGAAAGTATATTCGAGATATTCACCCAAAAGAAAAAGAAAACTTCGGTTAGATGAAGCTGTTGTAAAAGAATCAGAAATTAAAACAATTCCTTATGAGAAAGCAAAAGCTTTTATTGAATCCAATACGATAGGGCTGAACAAAGACCATGATCTTTCTGAATTCATGAGAATTTTCGAGAGCTTTTATAAGTCCGGATATCTGAAATTCACAGCTTTTTACTATCAGAAAAAGATTGCTAATGTGATTGCTACGTATTCGGATAGTAATATGGTAGCACTTTTAGGGAATTTTAATGATAAAGATTATGTCAGATTATCAGGAGCATCTGTATTGATTGATCATGTTATTAAAGAAAATATAGAAACTCATATCTTTGATTTCGAAGGAGGAGAACTTCCCAATATTGAAGAGTTTTTCAGGGGATTTCGCCCCGAATTAAGACCTTACGGAATTATTGAAAATTCAAAAATGAACCTTTTCAAAAAGTTAGCATATCTTGTAGTAAGAGGAAGGTCTTTTTTATGATGAAAAGCATTGTTTAGATTGGTTCTAATTAAGTAATATTCCGTAACTTTATAAAATCCTTAGTAAAACAGTTATGTTACAACAGATTCGTCAGTACAAATTGTCATACATGCTTTATAACTTATTTAAAAAAAATAAATTAAAGCATAATATTCCCTTATATAAAAAATACGGAATCAATAAGAGCTATTTTTCAAGTATTTCAAGCAAAGATTTTGCCCACCTTCCCGCCAGCGAAAGGACTCTGGATGATACAAAACTGCAGGAAACTCCTTTTTTTAAGAAACTTTCTGAAGAAAATAAAGAAAGTGCTCTTCAGTATGATGAGAATGGCTATATGATTCTGAGGAATTACCTCACTCCGGAAACAGCAGATCAGATCAATACTGAAATTGATAAATTGATGGAGGATGGAACTTTGAAATTTATCTATGGAGGAAAACTGATGTTTGCAATCCATCATTCTGAAATCATTAAAAATATAGGAAGTAATAAAGAACTTTTAGACTTTTTATCTGTTCTGCTGGATGGAAAATCGAAGCTTTTCCAAAGTATCAACTTCATCAACGGAAGCCAGCAGAAAACCCATTCTGACAGTATTCACATGACCACATATCCATTGGGAGGATTACTTGGAGTATGGATTGCGCTGGAAGATGTAGATGAAAGTAACGGTGCTCTTCACTATATTCCTAAAAGCCATAAACTCCCTTATTTTTTGAATTCAGATTACGATAATGAAGGGACATCCCTGAAAATAGGAAAGAAAAGCTACAGAGCTTATGAAACTTTCCTTGAAGATAAAGTAAAAGAATTAGGTTTAAAAAAAGAAATTTTTAAAGCAAAAAAAGGGGATTTACTAATCTGGCATGCCAATATTCTTCACGGAGGAGAGCCTCACACAAATAAAAACAGAACGAGAAAAAGTCTTGTATATCATTTCTTTGACGAAAATAGTGTGTGCTATCACGAAGTAACTCAAAGGCCGGCGCTCTTTGAACTTTAACTAAGGCTTATCCTTTATTATAAAAGCTTTTATAAGAATATAAGTTTAAAAGATAGTTTTTTTACATTTGTATTCATAATATCAGTGTATGGAAAAAAAGAAGAATATTCTTGTTTTAATATTTTCAATGTATGTATGCTTTATGTCATACTACCTGTATAACAACCATTATTACAACACTGATATGGAAGCCTATATGGGGCTGATTTATAAAACGGAATATCCTGAAATGAAAATTGAAGAAATTCATCAGAAGGTATATGACGAGCTGAGGGAAAAGAATCCGGATTTTGCCGGACTTGGCCCTGTTGATCCAATGGTTGAAGAAATAGCAAAAGGGGAGAGCACATACTATAAAATCATTTCGCAAAATCCCAAAGCCTACGAAGAAGAGCTGCAGCTTTTTGTGGTAAAACCTTTTTATAATTTTATCGGCTGGTCATTATTTAAGCTTGGTTTCAGTGCTTCTGCCTCCATCTCTTTAATTTCAGTTATTTCGTATGCTTTGATACTTATTCTCATTTTCATCTTTTTGATAAAAATTCTGAAAAATTATCCTCTGGCCTTTATCCTTACTATTTTAATTTCACTATTCAAACCTTTGCCGGAGTCGGCCCGCCATGTTTCAGCAGATTCCTTATCATGTCTGTTGCTTCTTTTGAGCTTTTATGTGTTTTTAGTGAGGAAAAATTTCTTTTTTGCAGGCATATTAGCTATGCTGTGTGTCCTCACAAGGCCGGAATATTTTATATTGTACTCATTCTTATACGCCTTTATTTATTTTTACAGGAATAATCTCCGGATTAAAACAGGTACCTTATTGATATCTTACGGATATGTATTTCTTTCCTTCTTTTTAATACAGGCTTTTAATCAGGTTTTGTGGTCTACACTTTTTATGAATCAGTTTACAAAAGTGCAGATTTATCCTCTGTCACAGCCCGATCCGTTTTCCTTTTCAGATTATATTCATTTTATTAAAAGGAATATAATGTTGGAATTCAACTCTTCCTATTTTCCAATCTTGTTGATTTTCATGGTAATCATTTTGGCGAATCGTTTTTCATTTTATAATAAAAAAAATCAGGCTCAGCTCTTGTTTTTTGCTATTATTTATGGAGCTGTTATGTTGAGATTTTTGGTTTTTCCGTCTCTGGTAAACAGGATGATGCTTGGCTTTTATCTTATAATTATGCTTGCATTAGTCTATATACAAATTTCTAAAGTGGATATCTTTAAAAACTCTTTAGAAGACGGAAAATAATTAGTAATTTTGCAGTCTAAAATTATGACGAGTCTCTCAGGATATTTACCCTATGCATTTGCATTGATTATTGCAATTCCTTTTCTGGTTTTGCTCAGACAATTTGTACACTCATACATTACGCTTAAAAACCAGGAAATCAAATTACTCACTGTGAAGTCAAATTCAGAGAACAAAGCACATTCCTATGAAAGAATGACCTTGTTTCTGGACAGAATGAAACCTTCAAACCTTATACAGAGGTTTGACAGGGGATTAGCTGTTCATGAGTTTATTTACCTGACTGAAAAGGCAATCAATGAAGAATTTGAGTATAACTCTTCACAGCAGTTATACATTACAAAAAATTCATGGAAGAATATCGTAGACTCAAAAAATGCGATTATAGAACTGCTTCACAAAACGTATGACGGGTTGAAAGGAGAAGTTCAGCTGGATGAATTCAAAACGATTTTCATCATGAACTATATGGAAAGCAATGATTATATTGCTGAAACCATAGAAGATTTACGAAAAGAAATTTTAATAATAACTTAAAAAAATAACAGATAAATAATGATTCCAAATTTTAAAGCACATCCATGGCACGGAATTTCTGCAGGAGAAGATGCGCCAAATGTTGTAAACGTATTTGTGGAAATTGTTCCTTCAGATACTATTAAATATGAAGTAGATAAAGAAACAGGATACTTAAAGGTAGACAGACCGCAGAAATTTTCTAACATCATCCCTGCTTTATATGGTTTTGTTCCAAGAACATACTGTGATAAGGAAGTGATGAAACTTGCTGTAGAAGCAGGAGCTACGGATGTTACAATGGGAGATCATGACCCTCTTGATATTTGTGTTTTAAGTTCTCACAATATTCATGCTGGAGGTTTATTGATGGAAGCTATTCCAATCGGAGGTTTTAAAATGATCGATGGTGGAGAAGCTGATGATAAAATTGTAGCCGTAATGATCAACGACCATGCTTTCGGACATTTCAGAGATATCGCTGAATTACCTGAAGCAGAAGTTAGAAGATTAATGCACTACTTTCTAACGTACAAGAATTTACCAGATGAGCCTGCAAAATGCAGAATTCAGGAAGTTTATGGAGCTGAACATGCAAGAAAAGTGATTAAAGCTTCTCAGACAGACTACGCAGATAAATTCGGAGGATAATATTTCCTTTACAGACATACTAAAAAGGCAGATGAAAAATTCATCTGCCTTTTTGATTGATATCATTGAAATAATCTTCGATTTTTTTTGAAATACTAATGAGCGGTGCTTGGGAGTAAGAAATTAAGACCCACCTGAACAGCCGTTCCGCCAAACCTGTTTTCCACAGCGAAGTTTTGAGTGATTCTTCCCATCAATCCAATTTTCATAGGAACAATCCAGTAAGAAGCAAAGGCACCAATTCCAGCGATCTGATCAGAGACAAAGCCGCCATTCGTTCCTTTATCATTTCCAACCTGAGTTGTATAATGACCAAAAATACCCACTTCATCCCCCCTTGAATCTAAAACAAATGACCCGCCGGCATCTACTGTAAAGTGACTTCCTTCTTTAAAATCGGTATCTTTCTGCCACTGATTGACCTCCAGAGTCGTGGCAATACTGATATTGGTCTTAGAGGTCGGCTTCATTTTTCCGGCTACACGGATATTATGAGACCAATACCCATGCCCTCCATTATCCAGATCATGAGGTTTGTATTTTCCTGTAGGAGCCCAAACTCCATAATTAAAAGCATAGCTAAACTTTCCTTTGGTCCAGGATAGCCATATCGGCTGAATGTACATATCTCCAAACCCAATACTTTTATTGGTGAAAACATAATTCCCTGATCCGGTCTGGCTGGAGTAATAATCCAGTGCAATATTGGCGGTAGGACTATTCAGGGTAGGGATGATCATCATTCCCCAGTTGGCTCCTAGAATTTTTCCTTTTCCTCCATAAATGGCCATCAGAATAAAAGAATGAGTCTTTACATTCTGCTTGATATGCAATTCTGTAGGATTTCCCGGAGCAGGATTAATAAGCTGGTCAGACTTTTGGCCGGAAGCATTATGATAGTCCATGTTGGCATAGCCGTACCATACGGGAATAATCCATCCGGGATGTGGTGCAAAATAATCATTGGGGTTGAATGAAGAACCCGTGTAGTGACCTTGTCCAAAAGCGGATATTCCCCATAAAAGGCCCAAAATAAGTATAATAATTTTTTTCATAGTCAATGATCAGTTAGTCATCATCTTAATCTCTTTTATATAAAGTTTTACCTTCTTTGATGGTTTCTAAAACTTTGAGGTTTCTAAGATTTTCAGGACTTATCGTTAAAGGATTCTGATCCAGAATAACAAAGTCTGCCAGTTTACCCGCTTTAATAGACCCTTTTCTGTTTTCTTCCTGCAGTTGATAAGCTCCGTTGATGGTAATCGCTTTCAAGGCTTCAAGAGGAGTGATTCTTTCATTGGGTCCTAAAATCATCCCTGAACGTGTTTTTCTATTCACTGCGGCATATACTCCAGTGATCAGATCTGGTGGTGTAACCGGGGCGTCATGATGAATGGTAAACGTAATTCCTGCTTTTAATGCTGAGTGAGCAGGACTTATAAAAGCAGCTCTTTCAGGACCAAAAACACTTGAGTAATGCCAATCTCCCCATAAATAAGCATGAGTAGAAAAATAAGAAGGAATTACCCCTAATTCTTTTATCTTTTGAATATGATCAGGGCGGCTGTTTTGTACATGAATCAATGTGGCACGTAATTCCGGTTTGTATATATTTTCATCTTTTAACCTTTTAATAACACGTATAGCCTGATCTATTGCGGCATCTCCATTCACATGAAGCTGTGCGGTTATCTGATTTTGGAATAGTGTTTTCAGATCATTATACAATATTTCATCCGTAAATATGGGAAATCCTTTGTAGTCTTTAGACTGGCCTTCAGGTGGAACTAAATAAGGTTGAGTCAGCCAGGCTGTTTTTCCTTGTGGAGAACCATCATCAGAAAATTTGAACCCAGCCAGTTTCAGGCGGTTTTCATACTTCATATACTTTGGTTTGAAACGGCTGAAATCCTTTTTGAAATACTCATAATCAGGAAAGTAAACGATATCGGCTTTAAAAAGATTCTGGGACGCTGCTTTTTCTAACGGAGCAACACTTTCTCCCATAGTTCTTCCATCACAAATAGTAGTTTGTCCATAGCTGAGCCATTCATCCTGGGCTTTCATCAGATTTTTTATGGAGTGAACCTGGGTATCTTTGCCCTTATTCATTTTTTCCGTTAAGGTCAGTAAAGCAGTGAAACTTGCGTTCTCTTCTAATTTACCATTCAGTTTTCCTGTTTTTTTATCCCTGCCGATATGTCCTCCCTCAGGATCTTTTGAGGCTTCTGTGATTCCCAGAAGTTGCAGCATCGCACTGTTTGCTACGCTGGCATGACCAGAAGCATGAATAACAATAATAGGATTGGTTTTACTGATAACATCCAGCTCTGCTTTTGTAGGATGACGATGTTCTGTCATAATGGCATCATCATAACCATTTCCGATAATCGGCTGCTTACCTGTGATTTTATTGTCCTTGATGTAGTTCTTAACCGTAATCTGTAAATCTTTAATTGAATTCACCGTTCCATAAGGTTCAGGCGATAAGTCTACAGCGTCCATCATCCCGGCTCTTGAAGTAAGATGCCCATGGACATCTATAAAGCCGGGAAGAAGAGTTTTTCCATTGAGGTTAATCAATTTTGTGGCTGGCTCTGAAAAGCGCTCTGCATCCGATTTTGTTCCGGCAAAAAGTATTTTACCATCTTTTACTGCTACAGCTTCAACCTGGGGAGAAGAATCCTCCATTGTTATAATAGGACCTCCAAAATAGAGGATCTCAGCTTTTTCTTGTGGAATCTTATGGTGACAGCTGCTTATGCCTGCAGATAATAAAAGAGTATATAGTATCCTTTTCATAAATAATTAATTCAAATCATGGTGAGAAACAAATTTACAAAATAATAGATTATTATTAGTGAATTTTATTATGTGTTTATAATTTCATTATATTTATAAGACTAATCTCAATTTTTAATATAAAATAATAAACTATGGATCTATTTATGTTAGTGCCAATTTTTGGTGTCATAGCTTTGCTTTATACATTTCTTCAGAGCAACTGGGTCAACAAGCAGAATGCCGGAAATGAAAAAATGAAAACAATCAGCGGCCATATTGCAGATGGTGCAATGGCTTTTCTAAAGGCTGAATACAAAATCTTAACTTACTTTGTTGTAGTTGTCGCCATTCTGTTAGCAGTGATGGGATCAACGAATGCCAATTCCCACTGGAGTATCGGTATCGCCTTTGCAGTAGGTGCCATATTTTCAGCATGTGCTGGCTTTATCGGGATGAAAATAGCTACCAAAGCTAATGTCCGAACGGCAGAAGCAGCAAGAACTTCATTATCAAAGGCACTTAAAGTATCTTTTACAGGTGGTTCTGTAATGGGAATGGGCGTTGCCGGACTTGCTGTTTTAGGTTTGGGAGCGTTATTTCTGATTATTAAACAGATTTTTGCCCCTGAAGCTACAGTGGATTCCCATGAAATGGAAAGAACAATTGAAATTCTTACAGGATTTTCTCTGGGAGCTGAATCCATAGCGCTTTTTGCAAGAGTAGGAGGTGGTATTTATACAAAAGCGGCAGATGTAGGTGCTGACCTTGTAGGAAAAGTAGAAGCCGGAATTCCTGAAGATGACCCCCGAAATCCCGCTACCATTGCAGATAATGTAGGAGATAACGTAGGAGATGTTGCGGGAATGGGAGCCGACCTTTTTGGTTCTTATGTAGCGACAGTTCTGGCTACCATGGTATTAGGCAGGGAAACTGTTTCCGATGATGCTTTCGGAGGTTTTGCTCCAATCCTTTTACCCATGCTGATTGCAGGAACAGGAATTATATTTTCAATGATCGGAACTTTATTTGTGAAAATTAATGATAATGAAGGGTCATCCACTTCCAGCGTACAAAACGCATTAAATCTTGGAAACTGGGGAAGTATTGTAATTACTGCCATTGCGTCCTATTTTCTGGTAACCTATATCCTTCCCGAAAAAATGGTTCTGAGAGGACATGAGTTTACGAAAATGGGAGTATTCGGAGCGATAATGGTTGGATTGGTTGTAGGAACCTTAATGAGTATTATTACAGAATATTACACTGCTATGGGGAAAAGACCGGTTTCCAGTATTGTGAGACAATCTTCTACAGGGCATGCAACCAATATTATCGGCGGACTTTCTGTGGGGATGGAATCTACTTTACTTCCTATTATTGTACTTGCAGGAGGAATCTATGGCTCTTATTTGTGTGCAGGACTTTACGGTGTAGCTATTGCAGCTGCCGGAATGATGGCGACTACAGCAATGCAGCTTGCTATCGATGCTTTCGGACCCATTGCAGATAATGCCGGAGGTATCGCTGAAATGAGTGAACTTCCCAAAGAAGTACGTGAAAAAACAGATATTCTGGATGCTGTAGGAAATACAACGGCAGCTACCGGAAAAGGATTTGCCATTGCTTCAGCTGCTTTAACAGCTTTGGCTTTATTTGCAGCTTTTGTAGGAATTGCAGGAATTGATGGTATTGATATTTACAGAGCAGATGTTCTTGCCGGACTTTTTGTCGGAGGAATGATTCCGTTTATCTTTTCATCACTTGCCATTACAGCGGTGGGACAGGCGGCCATGGCGATGGTAGAGGAAGTAAGAAGACAGTTCCGCGAAATTCCGGGAATTCTGGAAGGGAAAGCACAGCCTGAATATGAGAAGTGTGTTGCCATTTCTACCGATGCATCCATCAGAAAAATGATGCTTCCTGGTGCTATTGCCATTGTTTCCCCTTTATTAATCGGATTTATTTTCGGCCCTGAAGTATTGGGAGGATTTCTTGCTGGTGCTACCGTATGTGGTGTTTTAATGGGAATGTTCCAGAACAACGCAGGAGGTGCCTGGGACAATGCTAAAAAATCCTTTGAAAAAGGAGTTGATATCAATGGACAGACGTATTACAAAGGTTCGGAACCTCATAAAGCATCCGTAACAGGAGATACCGTGGGAGATCCGTTTAAAGATACATCAGGACCATCTATGAACATCCTGATCAAACTAATGTCAATTGTTTCTCTGGTGATTGCACCTACTTTGGCGGTTTTACATAAAGATAAAATTGAGGCTAACAGAAAAGCAAAAATTGAAAGTCTTACAGGAATTTCAAGCAGTGCACCCACTGTAAATGGAGATTCTAAAATAATTACGGTCATTCCGGGAGAAGTTAAAGGACATCTTAATGAAAACGGAGACTTTGTATATGAAACAGGAAATATTCAGAAAATAAAACTGGATGGAGGAAAAACAATTGCTATTGGTGATGGAAGCCAGCTTTACCAGCTTTATAATGTGGTGAAACAAAAAGATAAATCGGCTTTAGATCCTAATAAATGGTACACCATTGAAAACCTTTATTTTGAAACAGGTTCCAGTGATCTGAAAGCAGAATCCGCACTTCAGCTTAATACGTTGGCAGAAATTTTAAATGCTTATCCCGATCTGAAAATAAAATTGGGTGGATACACAGATAATAGCGGTAATGAGGATAGCAATATCAAATTATCTAATCTGAGAGTACAGACAGCAAAACTGAAACTTCTTGAGTTAGGTATTTCAGCAGATAGAATAGAAGCAGAAGGATATGGGTCACTACATCCTGTATGTGAAACTAATGACACTGATGAATGTAAAGCAAAAAACAGAAGAATTGACGTAAGAGTACTCGCTCTTTAAAATCAAAAAAGTATAATAAAAGCATCGCCCGGGCGGTGCTTTTTCGTATCTATTCAGGTCCTAAAAAATAAATGCAGCCAAAAATATCCATCATCATCTGTGAAAATCCGTGCAATCTGTGGGAAAAAATATGTGACAAGATTAAAGACTCTTTCTCAAATGTTCCAAGGCCTGAATAATGAGCTCATCTTTTTTAGCAAAACTAAACCTGATATAATCTGAATTATCTCTGGAATTATAAAAAGCAGAAAGCGGGAGACAGGAAACTTTTTTCTCAATCGTCAGCCATTTTGAAAACTCTACATCCGTCATGCTTTTAGAAATAGTCCTGAAATTAACCACCTGAAAAACACTTCCTTCGGATTGCTGTTCGATCAGAAATGGTGTTTCTTTAATCATTGCACTAAAAGTATCTCTTTTCTTCTGCATGAATTTTTTATTGATATCCGGATCAAATACATCGAGATATTTTGCGATAGCATATTGTGCCGGAGCATTCGCGCTGTATGAAATATACTGCTGATGACATTGAAATCTTGAGGTTAAACATTCAGAAGCGAGCATATAACTCACTTTCCAGCCAGAAGTATGAAACATTTTACCAAAAGAAAAAATGCAGAAAGTCCTTTCCCTAAGTCCCGGATGAATAAAAGAACTGTAATGTTCTTCTTCATCATAACAGTAAGTATCATATATTTCTTCAGAAATTAAATAAATATCGTGATCCTTAATCAGTTCATAAAGCTGGTTCCATTCTTCTTTCTTCCATACTTTTCCGGTTGGATTCTGGGGAGAATTGACAATGACGGCTTTTGTTTTTTGAGTGATACATTTTTTGAAAAGATCCCATTTGATTGTAAAGTCGCCATCAAGATCATAGTAAACTGGAATACCGCCATTCATCACAACAGCCGGCCCATAAGTATAATAAGAAGGCTGAATAATGATGACTTCATCGCCTTGATTCAGAATTGATTTCAGGGAAGTATATAAAGCAAAGGTTGCACAGGGAACAATAGTAATTTCCCTATTGGTGACTGATATACTGTGAGCCCGTTTTGTGTTGAAACGAATGATACTTTCTATCAGCAGAGGGCTGCCGGCAAGAGGTTCATAATGGTAAGTGTTTTTTTCAGCAGCTTCTTTTAAAAATTCGGAGAGGCGTTCATCAATATCAAAATCCGGGAGTCCCAAAGAAAGATCAAAGCTTCCGTGCCTGGTTGCCAGTTCCGACATCTCCGTAAAAAAGGAGTAATGAGTAAATCCGTAAATTTTATCCATCTATTTTGTATTTTAATCAAATATAATAAAATTTTAATATCAAAATTATACTTAAAATCTATGTATTGTCAGAATTATAATGAAATGCATATTATTTTGTCCTCGTGATTATTGATGCGGGGATTCAATAAAAATTGTTATTTTTAAGAAATTTATTCTTTATGAAAAAAATACTTATTCCGTTATTCGCAATGGCTGTAGTGACCAGTTGTGGAACGGCAAAAATAGCTGACGGAAATGCTTCGCATCCTGTTTCAACAAAACATAATAAAGCATTTAATAATGCCTATAAAGAGATTAATGCAGAGGATTTAAAGAAAAACCTGTATGTCATTGCAGCAGACGATATGGAAGGTCGTGACACCGGAAGCAAAGGACAGAAAAAAGCAGGCGAATATATGATTAATTACTATAAAAATCTGGGTATTGCAGCCCCTAAAGCATTAGGCTCTTACTATCAGAAAGTACCGTCTGAATTCATGAAGAAAAGAGGAGGAGGGAACCTGCCGGATTCTGAAAATATTTTAGCTTTTATTGAAGGAAGTGAAAAACCGGACGAGATTGTAGTAGTTTCTGCACATTATGATCACGTAGGAACAAAAAATGGAGTAGTATACAACGGGGCAGACGATGACGGAAGCGGAACTGTAGCCGTAATGGAAATTGCTAAAGCATTTCAGCAGGCTAAAAAAGCAGGTAAGGGACCTAAAAGATCAATTCTGTTTCTGCATGTTACAGGGGAAGAGCACGGACTGTTTGGTTCGGAATATTATTCAGAGAACCCTGTTTTCCCATTAGCCAATACCGTTGTTGATCTTAATATTGATATGATCGGACGTGATGATCCTGCCAACAGAGGAAAGCAATATGTTTATGTAATTGGTTCTGAAATGTTAAGTTCTCAGCTTAAAGTAATCAATGAAGCAGCGAATAAGAGAACCAATAATCTTGAACTAAATTACAAATATGATGATTTAAATGATCCTGAACAATTATATTACCGTTCAGATCACTATAATTTTGCCAAACATAATATTCCTGTAGCATTTTTCTTTGACGGTATTCATGAAGATTACCACAAACCGGGAGATGATCCTGAAAAGATTGATTACCAGTTGTTGGAGAAAAGAACCCAGCTTATTTTTACAACGGCCTGGGACATCGCCAACAGAGAAGAAAGAATTGTAGTGGATAGAAAATAAACAGATATCATCCTTGTCAAGGTTCAAAACCTTGACAAGGATTAAGAGTTTAAAGACGCTTTCAACAGGATCAGATTTTATCGGAGATAAAATCCTTGCACAATAAAACCATTACCATGAAAACCATCATACGAGAAGCAAAACCGGAAGACATTCCGCAAATACAGGTTGTAAGAAATTCGGTGAAAGAAAATACATTGTCAGATCCGGGATTGGTTACAGATAAAGACTGTGAGGAATTTCTTTTTCAAAGAGGAAAAGGATGGGTAGTTGAGGTTGAAGATCGGATTGTTGGTTTTTCCATTGCAGATCTGAAAGAAAATAATATCTGGGCACTCTTTGTACATCCGGAATTTGAAAATCACGGAATTGGCAGAAAACTCCATGATATTATGCTCGACTGGTATTTTGAACAAAATAAAGATTTCGTATGGCTGGGTACTTCACCTGAAACAAGGGCTGAAATCTTTTACAGAAAATCCGGCTGGAAAGAAACAGGAATCCATGGAAAAGGAGAAATCAAATTTGAAATGACCTTTGAAAACTGGAAAAGTAAAAAATTATGATACCGAAATTAAAATCTATCAGACCTTTTATTGGAGCACAGAATTTTGATGTCAGCAGAAATTTTTATAGAGATCTGGGATTTGAAGAAGTTGTTCTGGAAGCTAAATTATCATTGTTTATCCGTGAAGAAATTGGATTTTATCTTCAGGATTATTATACAAAAGACTGGATTGACAATACCATGATCTTTATGGAAGTGGACAATACCGATGAATTCTGGAAAGAGCTTTTGTCTCTGGGGCTTACGGATAAATATGAACATGTAAAACTCACTCCTGTCAGAACGATGGCTTGGGGAAAAGAGTGTTTTGTGCATGATCCTTCAGGGATTTTGTGGCATTTCGGTGAGTTTTTTTAAAAAAGAAATATGATTTACGCATTTGATACCTACTATTATGAGGATTATGCCAATACCGTGTGTATTGCATTTGAAGACTGGACCTCTGAAAAGGAAGTGGAAACTTTTATAGAACAGACTCCTGTGAGTTCAGAATATGAAAGCGGAGCCTTTTACAAAAGAGAATTGCCCTGCATTGTAAGCCTGTTGAAGAAAATAACATTAAAACCAGAAGATATCATCATTGTTGACGGATATGTTACCTTGGATAATGATGGGAAAATTGGACTGGGTGGACACCTTTATGAAGAATTGGAAGGAAAGTATCCTGTAGTGGGGATTGCAAAAAATGAATTTACAACACCGGATTCCCAGCGAAGAAGTGTCGTGCGTGGAGAAAGCAAAACGCCACTTTTTGTAACTGCCAGAGGAATGAATGTAGATGAAGTTCAATCGAAAGTAGAACAGATGCACGGTGCTTACAGAATTCCTGCATTATTAAAAAAACTTGATCAGCTAAGCAGAGCATAAATAATAAAGTCTTACCAAAAAGTAAGATTTTTTCTTATCTATAAATATACCGATTGGTATATTTTAGTTATCTTTGTTGTAATTCCCTGATCAAATAAAAGGGATTTTTTTAAATCAAAAATGTACCGATCGGTATATTATAAAAATAAAATCTATGAAAGAAGTATTTATCGTAGCAGCAAAACGAACCCCGGTTGGTGGTTTTATGGGAAGCCTGTCCGGATTTACAGCACCTCAGCTGGGAGCTTTGGCCATTCAGAATGCTTATGAAAGTATTGGACTTTCTCCTGAGCACATTGACAGTGTGTATATGGGAAATGTATTGAGTGCCGGACTTGGCCAGTCACCAGCCAGGCAGGCTGCTATTTTTGCTGAAATTCCTGTTGATAAAGATGCGACGACAATTAACAAAGTCTGTGCTTCCGGAATGAAATCAGCGATGATTGGAGCACAGCAGATCCAGCTTGGACTGGATCATATCGTTATGACTGGTGGCATGGAAAGTATGAGCAATGTTCCGCATTATGTCAAAATCCGCCAGGGAACAAAGCTGGGAGATACCAACCTTACTGACGGATTGATCAAAGATGGATTATGGGATGTCTACAATGATTTCCACATGGGAAGTGCAGCCGAATTGGGGGTGAAAAAATATGGACTTACCAGACAGCAACTTGATGATTATGCCTTATTATCCTATCATAGAGCTCAGGAAGCAGCAAAAAACGGCAAGTTTGATAGCGAACTGATCCGGATATCGATTGAAAGTAAAAAAGGAACTACAATTGTTGATAAGGATGAAGATATTGACAAGCTGATCCCAGAAAAAATCTCTCAGTTGAAACCTGCATTTGAGGCAGACGGAACGCTTACAGCTGCCAATTCAAGCAATCTGAATGATGGTGCAGCAACTTTGTTATTAGCCTCTTCAGAAGCTATAGAAAACCATAATTTGAAACCGCTGGCAAAAATAGTGGCCTATGCAGATGCGGCACAATCTCCGGAATGGTTTACCACTTCACCTTCCATAGCCCTTGAAAAACTGTTGAAGCAAACCGGTCTCAGCCTTTCTGATATCGATTTTTTCGAAATTAATGAAGCCTATTCCTCAGTAATTCTATCCAATCAGCATATTCTCGGCTATGATCTGAATAAGGTTAATGTGTATGGAGGAGCTGTTGCGTTAGGACATCCGATTGGCGCTTCAGGTGCCAGAATTATGACCACTTTGGTGAATGTTTTGCACCAGGAAAAAGGAAAGTATGGTATTGCTGCCATATGCAATGGAGGAGGAGGTGCTTCCGCAGTTCTTATTGAAAACAGTATTTGAAAGGCATAAAATACCTTAGATTTTAATTATAATCAAAAAAAGCTCCTTCTTAAAGTCAAATCTGAGAAAGAGCTTTTTTTTGATATTGCATTGATTATCTAATAGTAAATAAAATTATTTGATAGGGCTAAACACGCTTTAAATATTCTATTTTTATTAAACTGATAAATATCATTACATTGTTATTTTTATTCATTCTAAATAAATATAAATTTGTCACAAGAAATTGAACAAAGAAAATGAAAAAAATAACTACTCTTTCTGGTATTGTACTTGCATCAGTAATGAATGCGCAGTTACAATACTGTATGCCCACCTTTCAGTATGGTGCTGACAGTAATATGATCAGTAATGTTACTTTCGGAACGATTAATAATTCATCACCTGTTCAGTCTTCGAATGTACAGATTTATGAGAACTTTACCGCAATATCCACAGATCTGCAGTCAGGAAGTTCCTATTCTATATCTGTGAAAGGCCCATCCAGTACCTTTCCAAGTGATGTAGTAGTTTTTATAGACTTTAATCAGAATGGTAATTTCGACGACGCAGGAGAAAGCTTTTATATTGGAAGACTTGAAGCGGCCAATCCGGCCAATGCTTTTACAATCAATAGTACGATAATAGTCCCTGCGAATGCTGCCAGTGGGAGTACCAGAATGAGAGTTCTTAAGAATACCAATGTTCAGGCTTATTCAAATCCGTCAGCTGCTAATTCTATCAGTTCAGCTTGTGATGCCAGCTTGAGAGCAGGACAGACAGAAGATTATACAGTCAATATAATAGGGAATACCCCAAATTTCCCGGCTCCTTACTGTGGTACAGAAAATATTACAAGTTTGACCGTGAGTGAGATCAGTACGGTAGAATTTGCCGGAGTTGTTAGAAACAGTGCGCTTGACGGGAATTCTGATGTACTTGAAAACTTCACAGCAACAGTTTTCAATGTTAACCGTGGAAATAGTTATCCGATAACCGTAACAGGAGGTACGCATGGTCAGAATACAGTATCAGCCTATGCTTATATTGATTTTAACCATAATAATCAGTTTGATGCTTATGAGCAATTTAATCTGGGCTATCTGGATAACTCCAATCCTGTTCCTGGCCAGCAGTCCGGGATTACAACAGGCAATATCACCATTCCGGCAGGAGCACAGTTGGGAGAAACCCGTTTCAGACTGGTAAAAGCCTATGAATCCAATTCATGGATGGGAGCTTTGAAGAATCTTCCGTGCCCTTCAGATTGGTTTATCGGTCAGGCAGAGGATTATACCATAAATATTCAGCCTGAAAGTCTTTCAACCCTTGAAGTTTCTAAAGAGGCATCAAGCCTTGTTACCCTATATCCAAATCCTACAGCAAATTCTGTAACAATACAGATGAAAGAAGGACTGGCGAAATATGAAATTTACAATATGTCCGGGCAAAAGATGCAGGAAGGAAACTCTAAGACGGTTTCTATGGACAGTTTTGTTCCGGGAACTTATCTGATTAAAATTCAGACGAAGAATCAAAAAACCGTTACAGAAAAGATTATTAAAAAATAGACACATCATATCTAAATCATATCCATATCAATTTTTGTTTTTTTATCGACAGGTTTTTTACCTGTCGGTTTTTTTATGATTTAATTGACTGATTGATAGTTTTATATATTGTGCTATGAGCCGGACTCCAGCAAATCCATAAGATCCTGTTTAGACAATCCCTGAAGTTTTTTTCCGTCAGCGGCAAGCAGATTCTGAGCCAGCTGTTTTTTCTTTTTCTGCAGCGTAAGAATTTTTTCCTCCACGGTATTGGAGCAGATCATCCTTACCGCAATTACATTTTTAGTCTGGCCTATACGGTAACTTCGGTCAATAGCCTGGTTTTCAGCTGCAGGATTCCACCATGGATCAACGAGATAAATATAATCTGCCTGGGTAAGATTGAGGCCGACACCTCCGGCCTTTAAGCTGATCAGAAATACCCGGATATCTTTATTTTTCTGGAAATTCGATACTTTATCCCCTCTGTCTTTCGTTTGGCCCGTTAAATATTCAAACCGGATGTTGTGGCGCTCCAGTTCTGTCTTTATGAGATCCAGCATGCCCACAAACTGTGAGAAAACAAGAATTTTATGATCTTTGGACTTTCCAAGGATCTGTTCCATCAGAATTTCGATTTTAACGGCATTTTCACCGGAATATCCCTCTTTCATCAGAACAGGGGAATTACAGATCTGTCTGAGTCTTGTAAGCCCCGTAAGAACGTGCATACTGTTCTTGTTCAGATCATCGTCATCATTGGCGGCAATAAACTCGCGAAGCTCTTTTTCATAAGCATCATAAATCTTGCGCTGTTCCGTATTCATCTCACAGTAGATTACCGTTTCTGTTTTTTCCGGGAGCTCTTTGGCAACCTGCTTTTTCGTTCTTCTGAGGATAAACGGCTTTATCTTTTGCTGAAGTTCCACAGCACGTTTGCTATATTCAAATTTATCAATGGGAATTGCATAGATATCTTTAAAATATTGTTTGCTTCCCAATAATCCCGGACAGGCAAATGAAAGCTGGCTGTAAAGGTCAAAAGTGCTGTTTTCAACAGGTGTTCCGGTCAGCACAATCCTGTTTCTCGATTGAAGAAGTCTTGCTGCTTTATATCTTTCAGAATTGGGATTTTTAATCACTTGTGATTCATCCAGAAACACATAATTAAAATTAAAATTTTTCAAAAACTGAATGTCCGAAAGAAGCATTCCATAAGTGGTAAGGATTACTTCATAATCAGACATATGAGCCGTTGCTTTCGGTCGGTCTGCACCATAATGAAGCAATACTTTTATGGAAGGTGCAAACCTGCTGAGCTCTTCCTGCCAGTTGAAAAGCAGGGAAGTAGAAACCACAATCAGGTTGGTGGTATGACCCCGTTTTTCCCTTTGAGAAAGGATGAAAGCAATGATCTGAATGGTTTTTCCCAATCCCATATCATCTGCAAGGCAGCCTCCGAAGTTGAAACTGTCTAAAAAATTAAGCCAGTTCAGACCGTCATGCTGATAATCCCTCAGTTCACCATTCAGTTCAGCGGGAACAGCCGTTTCCGGAATGTTTTTTACTTTTGAAAACTTTGTGGAATAGGAGGCAATTTCTTCCTGAATCTCCTGGCTCAGCACTTCTTTTTCAAACAGTGAGGTTACCTCCGAAAAGTTGATTTTCGGAATCTTTAAAAGCTCTTCATCAATTTCTCCTGCCTGGAAGTAAGCGGATATTTTTTCCATCCATTCCTCAGGGAGAATTCCCATGCTGCCGTCATCCAGCTGAATAAATTTACTTTTATTCCGGATGGCACGGTGAAGCTGTTTCAATGAAGCTTCTTTAGGACCAAAGCTCACTTTTAATTTAGCATTAAACCAATCCAGCCCGCTTGTGATCTGGATATTGATTTTAGCGCGGTGAGGGTTTAATTTATTGTTTTTTAATTCATTAAAGCCAAGGATGATGATTCCCTCATTTCTCCAGGTTTCAAATGCATCAAGAAACCAGTTATTATTCAGGAACTTATCCCTGTGGAGATAAAAATACTGATAGCCGTCCATCTGTTCCTCAAAATCAGGATGCTGCTGCATCACTAAAGAAGTAAAGCGGGCTTCAGCCGGTTCGTTTCTTTCTATTTTAAACGGATTTCCATTCTGATCTGTATCGAAGAGCTGCTTCCTGGAATAGACAGGAACTTCTACATCACCGTATTTCATGACGGGTGTAATTCCTATATAGTTTTCCTGCTGACGGAGATAAATGACTTTTTCAATCTGATAGTTTTTATCTTCAAGCTGTACTTTGGTTGCGGGTTGTATATAGCTGTAATTAATGTGAATACGTTCCTCTAAATTAGAGAGGATATCCTTCATAAAAGCATCATATTTTGAGGAATGAACCAGTAAAATTTCATTATTAGCCTTAAAGAACCGGATGATTCTGAGCATATCCGGATCGTCTACAAAGCTGAAAATGTTTCGGTTATAGACGAAATACTCATTTCTGAGAACAATATTTTTAAAAGGAATGGAAATGTCATTAAACAGCAATTCTCCGGTGATTTCAAAAAACGGATCTTTCTTAAATACAGATAATTGAACCTCTGCATCTAAAGTGTTTAATTCAACCTGAAAAAGTGATTTTGCCAACACCGTTTCTGCAATTTCCCGATCGTGATAATAGACTTCCAGTTCCAAAGGATTCTGTACAATGAGCTTTAAAGCTTCCAGTTCCGACGGATTATAATCTTCATTGTAATTATTCTGGAAAGAAGTAATGGCAGTATAAAATTTAATGTCTGCAGGCTTTTCCGCTTTCCATATCAGCTGCATGGCATCTACAGGATTAACAGGATTTTTTATTTTTCCTGCCTGCGTGATTTCTGCCTCCATCAGCGAAAACGTCATATGGTTGTAATAACGGTGCTTCCCGATAACCAATATCTGTTTTTTGCCTGTTTCCAGCATGGCCAGCTGGTCAAGTTGAGAAGAATGTTGGGGAAGAAGATCTCTTTGAAACATCACAGCATCTACAGGAAGCATTTCCTTGATTCTGGGATGGACTTCAATTTTACCATCATTGTATTCCAGTTCAAAATACTGATCCAGATCCGGCTCATTTTCCAGGCCATATCCTTTTGCTATAGGAAGAAAAGTTTTTTTGCGGAGTACTTCATCAAAAAACAGCCGATAATTTTTATTCTCAATAATGCAGTGGATTATTTCTGTCTGATGAGAACAAAGCATATTCTTTTCATTTCCGCAGGTGCAGGAACAGAGCAGCGAGCTGTTTATTTTACTGATGGTAACTACCGGGAAATCCTGTAATGAGGATTGCTTAGTAAATATTCCTGTATTGTTTTCAATAGCAACGGGATAGATTTCACGGAAATCCCTGATTCCGATAAATGCACTGTCTGAAGTATGTTTCAGCAGGTCATACACGGAAAGTGTACTGATATTGATGTTGTCAAGAATATATTCTGCCATAAAAATAGATGGGGACAAACTTACAAAAAACAAATCTATTGAAGAATCCGTTTTGGCTACAGCTTACCCCATTTTGGCAACTCTGCGGTTTGTTTTAATGCAGAACTTTGTCCTGTAATTTTAAACCAAGAAAAATGAAAACAATTTTTATAACAGGTGCTTCTACAGGATTAGGAAAAGCAACTGCCCAATTATTTCAAAACAAAGGATGGAAAGTAATCGCTACGATGAGAAATCCTGAAGCAGCAGCTGATCTTGCGGCTTTGGAGAATGTAACCGTCCTTCCGCTGGATGTTACCAACCCGGAACAGATTAAGTCTGCTGTAAAGAAGGCACTGGAACTTGGAGACGTTGATGTGGTGTACAATAATGCAGGATATGGCTTAATAGGACCGTTGGAAGCGCTTTCTGATGATCAGATCGTAAAACAGCTGAACACGAATTTATTAGGGGTTATACGCGTTACACAGGCATTTATTCCTTATTTCAGAGAACAGAAAAAAGGGATGTTCATTTCTACAACGTCTATAGGAGGACTGGTAGCATTTCCATTGAGTTCTACTTATCACGCAACGAAGTGGGCGCTTGAAGGATGGAGTGAAAGCTTAGCTTTTGAGCTTAATACATTGGGAATTGACATTAAAACGGTGTCTCCCGGAGGAATCAAAACGGATTTTGTAAGCCGTTCTCTGGACTCAGCATCCAGTCCGGCGTATGAAGATATGACGAATTCTCTGTTTTCTAAAATGGAAGGGATGATGGAAGCTGCTTCTGCACCGGAACAGATTGCGGAAGTAGTGTACGAGGCTGCTACAGACGGCAAAAAACAGCTGAGATATGTGGCAGGTGAGGATGCTAAAGCCATCTACGCACAGCGTCTTGAATTAGGTGATGAAGCATTCAGAGAGCAGTTTGGAAAACAGTTTATATAATCAGGCTTTGAAAGACAGTATAAAGTAAATCGCATTTGTACTGTCTTTTCCACCAAATAATTTATAATTTTATATCATGGAAAAGAAAGATAATATTCCTTTGAAAATTTCATCCATATCAGAACTGCACGACATGTTACAGCTGCCCAAGCCGCTTCATCCTCTGGTAAGTCTTGTGGATAATACGAAAATGAGCATCAAAAAAGATATGCTGAAGAGAAGCTTTATCCTGAATTTTTATAAGATCTCGTATAAATATTCCACGGTCGGGAAAATGGGCTATGGGCAGGGATATTATGATTTCAATGAAGGAGGAATGATGTTTACGGCACCCGGACAGGTTCTTTCCACCGATGAAAATGCAGAATACTGCGGGTATACTTTGCTGGTGCATCCGGATTTTATCAGAAGTTATCCTTTAGCCAGGAATATCAAAAACTTCGGCTTCTTTTCTTATGATACGAATGAAGCGCTGCACTTGTCTGATCAGGAAAAAACAACGATAACCGGACTGCTTGATAACATTGGAAATGAGCTGAATACAGCCATTGATGAAGTGAGCCAGGACGTTATTGTTTCTTATATTGATGTTCTTCTCAATTACAGCAACCGTTTTTATAAAAGACAGTTTATCACAAGAAAGGCGGTTAATAATGATGTACTGGCTAAAATGGATATGGTGCTGGAAAAGTATTTCAATGAGCAGGAAACACTGAATAAAGGACTTCCAACGGTAGAATTTCTGGCTTCCACACTCAATCTGTCTCCCCATTATCTGAGTGATATGCTTCGTAACCTTACGGGATTGAATGCTCAACAGCATATTCACGAAAAACTGATTGAAAAAGCAAAAGAATATCTTACTACCACAGGTTTTTCAGTATCAGAAGTAGCGTATGCCCTGGGATTTGAACATCCACAGTCTTTCAATAAACTTTTTAAAAAGAAAACAGATAAGACGCCGCTGAGCTACAGGCAGTCTTTCAATTAATACAAGCACCCGGCATTTTAAGCCGGGTATTTTTTTGCTATTGGTCAAAATGTAGCATAAAAATGACAAAAATGAACTACATTTTAATAGCACAGCGTGTCTAAATTTGCAAAAAGAATTTTTATTCCCCTTTAATGATGAACGAGACCCAATCTTTTAATGCAAAAATGCCGACCGCCTGTTTTTTACTTTTCTTTGCCCATGGGATTGTTTTTTCCTCCTGGGCGAGCCGGATTCCCATCATTAAAACGGCTCTTTCCATTAATGAAGCACAATTGGGAACACTCTTGCTTTTGATGCCGATAGGGCAGCTTTCAACAATGGTTCTGGCTGGAAAACTGATCAGTATCTACGGAAGCAGCGGGATCATTAAAAGATGTTTTTTACTCTATCCTTTTTTTCTTCTCTTGATTGGTTTATCACCTTCTTACTGGACCTTAGGTGCTGTTCTGTTCTTTTTCGGCGTGTCCGGGAACCTGTGCAATATTGCCATTAATACGCAGGCGATAGAAATAGAATCTATAACGAAAAGAACGCTTTTGTCTTCCTATCACGGAGCGTGGTGTTTTGCAGGACTTACAGGAGCGGTAATCGGATTGCTGATGATTAATCTTCATGTAGGAACTTTTTATCATTTTGTTTTTATTTTCATTCTTGTAGGAATACTTTGGTTCTACAGTAAAAGAAATCTTACCAATATCATCCATAAAGCAGAACCTCAGACCCGGTCCATATTCAAAGCGGTGAATCCTACCTTATTTGGATTGGGGATTATAGGCTTCCTGAGTATGGCCATTGAAGGAGCTATGTTCGACTGGAGCGGGGTTTATTTTCAAACTATAGTTAAAGCACCTGAAAACCTTGTGATACTGGGGTATACAAGTTTTATCTTAATGATGACTTTAGGTAGGTTTATCGGGAATAAAATCATTGAGAAATATGGGAAAAAGATTGTTTTGCAATGTTGTGGACTATTGATGAGCAGCGGACTTTTTCTAAGCGTTTTCTTCCCGGAACTGTGGATCTGCATTATTGCCTTTATGATTATCGGCCTTGGAAGTTCCTTGAGTGTGCCGTCCGTGTACAGTACGGTAGGAAAGGTGAGTACGGTAGCGCCGAGTATTGCTTTGTCATTTGTTTCCAGTATTTCATTTTTGGGATTTCTAATGGGACCGCCACTTATCGGATATATTGCAGAAAGCTTTGATCTCAGATATTCCTATGGTCTTTTTGCCTGTTTTGGAATTTTACTGGCGATTATGGCAGGTCAGATGAAGGTTTTCAGAAAATAATACTACATTTTTTCAGAATATTTTGACATGTGTTTGGAGGATTTTGACATTTTCCGGTTCATTATTCCTTGTTAATCTTGCATTTTAAAATCTTTCTATCTTTATTAAAAAATTTCCTTTATGAAGCCAGTCTCAGGAATTGTAACCGAAGCTGCCATTGATCATTCTTTTTCAATAAAAAGACTTGAGAATGATATTCCATATTCAGGAGACCTTGTAAGGCTTAATTATCATCATATTATAGTTATTGAAAATGGTAAGGGAGTTCTGAAGATAGACGAATTTTCTTTTGATATAAAGGATCATGAAATTTTCTTATTGGCTAAAGGTCAGATCTGCAGGTTTGAGAACGATGCTTCAGTCTGTGGCTATCATATCTCTTTCGGCGACTGTTTCTGGGAAAGAGTGCCTTCCAGCGCCAGCAATTGCAAGGCTGTTCTGTTTAATAACGCTGCTGCAAACCAAAAGCTACTACCAGATGGGGTTGAAACAGAAGAATTTTTAAGGTTGTTTGCAAACTTACTGACGGAATACAATGCCGATTCTTATACCAATCAGATGGATGTGCTGGCTGCCTATTTAAAAATCATAATGATCAAGCTGGCTAATATAAAAATGGTAAAAGAAGAAACCTTTGATACTCAGGATTATATTATTTACCGTAAATTTTTGGAGCTTTTGAGCAGTCAGTACCGCAGTCTTCATGCCGTGAATGACTATTCTGAGAGGTTGAATATAACACCCAGAAGGTTAAGTGAATTGTGTAAACGTTGTGCTAATAAAAGTGCCAAAGAAATCATCAACGGACAGATCATTGCAGAAGCCAAAAGACTTCTTCAGTTCAGTTCTTATTCTGTAAAAGACATTGCCTGTCAGCTTAATTTTGCTACATCGGAACAGTTCAGTCATTTTTTTAAAAAAAATACGGAAATATCTCCGGTACACTACCGCAGCAAATTCATTCATATCGGAATATAATCCTCTCTGAAATTTTGACATCTCATCGGTATTTATTGATATTCCGGGGCTTCAATAATCAGGATATCTTTGGATAAAATTATAAGATATGTCAGTAAATCGTATGAAAGAAGTGGCTGGAATCACTATTCCGGACAGTAAAATTGCAACTGAAGCCACAGAACTTCTGCTGGAACACGGAACAGAATTTATTTACAATCACTCCCTGCGTGTTTTCCTCTTTTCATCATTAAATGCCAAGCGCGGAAATAAAACTCATGATTCGGAATTATTGTATGTGGCATCTGTATTTCATGATCTGGGACTTGTCTCTCATTACAGCAGCCCTGATCTGAGGTTTGAGGTAGATGGAGCCAATGCAGCCAGAGACTTTCTGAAAGGTCATGGTATTGCTCAGGATAAACTTCAGCTGGTTTGGGATACTATTGCGCTTCACACCACTATTGGAATTGCAGAACACAAAGAAAATGAAGTCGCTTTAATGTATTCCGGTGTAGGATTGGACGTAATGGGAGAAGGATATGAAAACCTGAGTACGGAACATCGTGAAGAGATTATTAAAGCTTTTCCGAGAAATGACTTTAAAAAGAAGATTATTCCGGCTTTTTTCAGTGGTTTTGAACATAAAACAGAAACTACTTTTGGGAATATAAAAGCAGATGTCTGTGCCTTCATGATTCCTAATTTTGAAAGGAAAAATTTCTGCGACTGTATTTTACATTCTCCGTGGTCTGAATAGGAAAAAGAATGGTATTGTTAAAACAACAGCCCTGATCATCAGCAAAATGATCAGGGCTTTTACAGACTGTTTATATCCAGTTTTCAATAAGATGAAGCCACAGCGCTTTTTCTTCATTTAATAGAAAAACAGCTGAAGACTGTCTCTTATTTGCAGTTTCTCCGGTCACCTGAGTCTCAGTATAAGTGGCAAGACCATGATGATCAGAATACTGTACTTCTATATTTTCAACTTCAATATTGCGTTCCGGAAATTTTCCAAATACGGAAGGAAGCCAGTCTTCAAGCATAGATAATGTAACCGTATCTCCGTTTCCGCTAATCATCTTGAAATCCGTTGAAAATCCCGATAATAATTCTTTATAAAGACTTTCCTGATCTTCTGTTTTCCCCTGAAACCATTTTTCAATATTCCTGTGAAATCCTTCAATTTCACCAATGATTTTTTCTGTATTGTTCATATTTTAAATGTATATATTTTTAAAATTAAATTGATTTTTCATCAATACTCTTTCTTAATCTGCTTCCTGCCCATAATCCGGCCACCTGAAAAGCACCAATCATTCCAACAGCTGCGGCAAATGCCTCGGTGAATCCCAGAATGGATATCAGATTAAAAAATAAGGTACCAATAATAGCGCCTCCGGTGACGCTTCCTATCTGAATTCCTATGCTTACCAGCCCTGAAGCCTGTCCTGCTTTGTCCTTGGAAACCAAAGAAATAGCGGTTCGCATCATAACCGGCATAATAGTACCATGCCCAAATCCGGCTATAAACAGGGTAACATGAGTGATAAAAGAAGGTTTTTGCTTAAAATAAAAAGTTACTGCACCCGTTAAAAAACCCGTTATCAATAACCCCAATCCGCCGTAGATTATTTTTGAAGATTTCAAACGGATCCGTGAGGTAATCAACGGTGCCATGAAGAAAGCCAGTCCGTAAGGAACAATAGCTAATCCTGTCTGCATAGAGTCTTGATGAAGAAACTGCTGAAGATAATAAGGATAGCAAATGAATAATCCTGCAGTGAAATTGTAGAAGAAGATAATCATAAGGCTTAATGCAAATGGTTTTTGCTTCAGCAATGCCGGATCTATAAGGATCGGACGATTATTTTGAAGTTGTTTCGTCTCATATTGTAAAAATGAAATTAATAATAAAATTCCGGCAAAAAGAATTCCGAAGATCCACCACGCCCAGCGGAACTTCTGCCCGAAAATAAGTGGGCAGATGAGTAGGAGTAATGCCATGATTAATAACAATGCTCCTATAAAATCTATTGCTGTTTGCTCTTTCTTATTACTGTTATCCATCGTAAAATGAATCCCCAGAATGCAGATAATTGTAATCGGTACATTCACAAGAAATACCATTTCCCAGGAAAAACGCCCCCAATGCATGCTTAGGAGAATTCCACCAAACAACTGCCCGATCACTGAAGCAAGACCAAATACTGAACTAAAAAGACTTACAGCTTTTGGCTGTTCCTGACTGCTGAAAAGATCTTTTATGGACGCTAATACCTGAGGAGCAAGCAATGAAGCACCAATCCCCTGAAACATTCTGAAAACAATCAGCCATGTAACATCAGGAGAAAAAGCACAGGCAAGTGATGAAAACAGGAACGTATATAACCCCGAAATAAAAACTTTTTTACGCCCATAAATATCTCCCAGACGTCCACCACAAACCACGAGCGCCGCATAAGTAAGTCCGTAGATGGCGATAACCATCTGAAGTTGATGGTCACTGGCGCTGAATGCATTTTTAATTGATGGCAGCGCCATGTTGACAATAAAATAATCCAGGGGAGAAAGAAAAGCTCCGGCAATCAGAAAATTAAGTGCCTGCCAGCGTTTCGGATGTGCATTCATATTTTTTTATGCAAAATTACCCGCTTTGTGTTCTGTTAAAATTGTACTTTTGGAGGAAAATATGGTGTATTATGAAAGGATTGCCTCTTGAAGAGCTTGATGTAAGAGAATTGGACTTGAAAGGAGAGATTGTATTTAAAACAAAAAACTCCCTCTCATTCGTTTATATTGTCAAAGGGAATGGTACACTTGTGTATGATGGCCGCAGTATTAATTTTTCTGAGGGTAAGCTTTTCATTATTCCTCAACAGGAAGAGTACCGTTTTGAGAGTGAAACTGCTCAGTTTATCAGTATTCAGTGTCCGGTGGAGTTTATTGATAAGATCCGTTTGGAAGCAGACCGTATTGAGAGCTGCGAGAATTTATATAAGCTGCAATACATCAGCCATAATTATCATGCAAGGGCAGGCTGCATCTTCAGAAATACAAATGATGAACAATTTGCCAAAACCCTGATTCAGCAGATAACGAATGAGTTTAAAAATAAAGCGGAAGATTATCTTATTATCCGCAATTGTATGTCGATTCTTCTCAACCTGATTGCCAGAAATATCATTCAAAGTGAAACTTCAGACCTGCAGGAAAACCGAAAGGCTTTCTCCATCATGAAAATTATTGCTTATATCCAACAGCATATCAAAGATCGTGAGAAAACAGGAATTCAGGTTATTGCTGATCATTTTGGGATTTCCGGGAATTATTTCGGGGAATATTTTAAACAGCAGACGGGAATTTCCTATCAGGATTATCTGCTGGATTACAGACTGAAACTGGTTGAAACCTATTTGAAATACAGCAGTGTACGTTTAAGTGAAATTGCTTATGAACTTCAGTTCAGTGATGAAAGCCATCTTTCCAAACTTTTTAAGAAATATAGGGGAATAACACCTGGTGAATACAGAAAGAATTTCAAATAATTCTGGCATTCAGAAAACGAATTATAAAACCTGAAGCTCTTTAAATACCTCAATAATAGCTTCTATAAGCCCTTTATCTATATTTTTCTCCGAAGCAGCATCCGGCAGAAGAGCTCTTAAGTCTCCGTGATCATCACGCTCAATAACGACTTCAGTTCCGTCTACATCCACATACAGTTTATATCCATAAGAGAACGTGGCAAGCTTTCCGTTGAAAAGCAGTTCTTTACCCTTATAGGTTACCGGTACTTCAAATTCTTCCATGCTTTAAATTTCAATTATAACTCGGCAAATGTCGGAAAATTTTAATTGATATCATCATGGAAACTGTAATGATAACGCCGGATAATGCAAATTATTAAAAATATTTATGGGCTAAAATCTGTATATTTATCCTTAGTTATGAAGTCATTCCAAAGCAGGAATGATCAATGAATTTGAATTAAGCTACTATGAAAAATACAATCACCATTTTCTGGTTCAGACGTGACCTGAGATTGGAAGACAATATCGGACTTTACCATGCTCTTCAGTCTGACGCTCCGGTAATGCCTATTTTTATATTTGATACCGATATTCTTGGAAAACTCGAGGATAAAGAGGACCGCAGGGTAGATTATATCCACCAGGCTTTGACGGATATTAATATTTCACTGAAGAAATACCATTCAAAACTTAATACCTATTTGGGTAAACCTATGGAAATATTCAGAAAATTGTCCGAAGAGTATACTATTCAAGGTGTTTTCTGCAACAGGGATTATGAACCACAGGCGATTGAGAGAGATAAGGAAATCTATTATTTTTTTAAAGAAAAGAATATCCCTTTTAAAGCCAGTAAAGATCAGGTGATTTTTGATAAAGATCAGATTGTTAAAAAGGACGGTTCGCCATATACGGTGTATACTCCATTTGCAAAGAAGTGGCGGGAAGCCTTAACTCCTGAACATTATAAAACCATTGAATCAGACTTTAAAAATCTCTTTCCTCAGGAATATTCTGAGATTGTGACTCTAAAGCAAATAGGTTTCAAAAAAACAGATTTTGATTTTAAAAAGCCGATTTTGGTTGCTTCCATTATAGACGATTACGATAAATACCGTGATTTTCCTGCATTACAGCATACCACACAACTCGGAATTGCTTTACGCTTTGGAACCATCAGTATCAGAAAATGTGTGGATTTTGCACTGAAGCATAATGCTGTCTGGCTTTCGGAACTGATCTGGCGTGAATTTTTTATGCAGATTTTATATCATTTTCCACAGGTGGTTCATCAATCTTTCAAAAAACAGTATGACAATATCCACTGGCGGAATAATGAAAAAGAGTTTAAACACTGGTGTGACGGAACTACAGGATATCCGATCGTAGATGCCGGAATGAGGGAACTGAATGAGACAGGCTATATGCATAACCGGGTAAGAATGATTGTTGCGAGTTTCTTATGTAAACATTTGTTGATCGACTGGCGTTGGGGCGAGGCATATTTTGCCTTAAAACTGAATGATTATGATCTTTCTGCAAATAATGGAAACTGGCAGTGGGCCGCAGGTTCCGGCTGTGATGCAGCTCCTTATTTCAGGGTTTTTAATCCGGCAGCTCAGGTTGAAAAATTTGATAAAGACTTATTGTATATCAAAAAATGGCTTCCGGAATGGAATACATCAGCATATCCGTCACCCATAGTGGAACATTCCTTTGCCCGTGAAAGAGCTTTATCCGAATATAAAAAAGCTTTGACATAAATAGCAGGTTAAGCAAAATGCCCGGTAACAAAATCGTCACCGGGCATCAACCCATTGATATTTAATATGAAAAGTTACTTACTGAAGTAACGGAATCATCAGATTGTTTTCAGATAGAGCTCCTGTAATTCCTGTGCGGTAAATGCTTTGGAAGGTAAGTTCTGTACAAGTTCTCCCTGTTTCATAATACCGATGTTAGTCGCAACACTTACCGCATTGAAGATGTCATGAGTTGCCATTAAAACAGTTCTGCCTTCTTTACCCAGCTGTCTTACAATTTCGGTAAATTCTGCTGTTGCTATAGGATCCAGTCCGCTGGTAGGCTCATCCAGGAGAAGTACTTTGGCATCTTTGGCCAGAGCGATCGCAATTCCTACTTTCTGGCGCATCCCTTTGGAATAACCTCCCAAAGCTTTTTGGTGTGCTGTTTCCTGCAGACCGGTACGCTTAAGTAAAGCAGACAGTTCATCTTTCTGATAATCAAATCCTGCAATTTTGGAGAAAAAATCAAGGTTTTCTATTCCCGTGAGATGGGGATACAAAAGAACCGTTTCAGGGATGTAAGCAAGATGCTTTTTAATTTTCTGAGGTTCCTTCTGAACCGAAATATCATTAATGAAAGCATCTCCGGAAGTCGCTTTAATGAGTCCGAGAAGAATATTGATCGTTGTACTTTTTCCTGCTCCGTTCTGTCCGAGCAGCGCAAAAATTTCGCCTTTCTTTACTTCCAGATTAAGGGAATGGAGTGCCGTAAAATCGTTATATTTTTTATGTAAGTTGACCGTTTTTAACATAGTTTTCTGTATTTGTATTGTGAAAGGATGATGAATAAAGCGATGAAGATGAAGTAAGGCAGAAACATTCTTACCCATTTAATAGATGAAGAAAATTTGAATACCTCTATGGTTTGCTGTGCCCAGTTGACAGATTCCGCATTCTTACCTGAGAAAATAAGAGGGTAGAATAACAGCCTTTTTTTCTCATGAAATTTCCTGAGCGCTAAAGCATACTGCAAATGATTATTCATGTCAGATTTTGCTAAGTGGCTTTCCGTCAGCTGGGTATGTAGATTTGGCAGGAAGTACCCTAAGTAAGTTGCTGCCTGGTTCCGTTTCTGCATTTTTTCAGTGTATTGTTCAGATGATTTTGCAGATTCCAGGTCTCCCATATGCTGCATGGCATAATACCAGGTCCAGGTGAAAGCATCATTTTCTTCCACGGTGAAATTTCTGTATTGGGGATAGGCTTTGTAGAATTTTTCCATAGTAGGCTGTTTAGCCTCATCCCATTTGTTATGATAGCCTTCTCTCTGTTCCATTACTGCTTTAAGAGATTCATGAACAGGATAAAGTTTCTGTATCAGAATATTACTGCTCATCGGGATAATGAAATTGATGCCCACCCATACAATCAGAAGAATTAATGCATTCTGAGCTGATGATTTACGGAAAGAAACAATCCACCTGCACAAAGTAAACCAAAGCAGAATATACAGCCAGCCACAGATCACAAAGGCAATATAGTAGGAGTCTAACGGTATTTTTATCCAAACTGATGCGATGATAATTAATACAACATAAACAATGGTTACAGCTAAAAGACGTATGAACATCTTATGATCCAGCAGCTTTTGTAAATTACCGCTTTGAACTGAAAGCAGTTTCCAGGTTCCCCTTTCTTCTTCCTCAGAAATCAGGTTATAACAGAATGCGACAATTACCAGTGGAAACAGGAAAACTATGACAAAACTAAAGTCGAAATTTCCAACTGCAGCATTAGCGGGATTATAAAAATCTCCATTATAGCGCTGTTCTTCCAGATTCCGGATGGTTACTCCCTGAATTGAAGGATTTAAATCTCGCATTCCGATATTTAAAGCTGCCAATCTTGGTGTTTCATTCACCAGGTTAAACTTAATATAATAAAGGACCAGTCCCAGATCATCCTTATGAAATTTTGTGTTTCTTTCAATACTTTCCTTCTGAAATGCTCCGCTTTTGGAGATGATATCTTCGTTCCTGTCCAGAAATTTTTTGCCTGTATAAATAGCCATAAGTCCGGCCATCAGTAAAAACAGGAGTGCAATGATGTACGACCTGTTACGGTAAAATTGGGTATATAAATAACGATTCATTTAGATGAGTTTTAATTTTCTTCCACTTATTTCGATGGCAATGATGCAGATAACCATCCATAAAACTAATGCAGCAGCAGATATCGGCTGTTGTTGTAAACTTTTCAGAACAGGAGTATACTGATACTGAAAGTCCGGGAACTTTTCCCAGTTGTGTTTGTCAATGACAGCTGGCGGTCCGCCGTTTTCCGGTTTAATATTGCTGATATGCTCAATCTGTAAATCATTTAAATGCTGAGCCATTTTATAGCGATACTCTTCTGCCTGTTTCTGAAACTCGTTATAGGAGAAGAAATCTGTTCCTGTTGCTATCATGGAAAAATTTTTAATGGCAATGGCGGGATTAATGAATCCTGAAATATCAGTCAGATTTTGCTGGTTATGGTAAATGTTCTGCAATTCTTTCTGATGCCTGATATAGATTTGTGAGCTTATTTTTTCCCCTTCCTTCATGACGAATCCACCATAATTGAAAGGGAGTTCATTGGTTGTTTTTACCTGATACTTTGCCAGTAAAGAATCTTTGATCTTTTTAAAATGAGGATCATCAGGATTATGACTGTCCCCAGATTTTAAAATATCCTTTTCCAGGGTCGTTTCAAAAGCAATACGGGAAGGGGCCGGATATAAATTCTGTGCTGCAAACTGAATTCCTTTAGGCAAAACGATTATAAAAAGAAGCCAGAAACCAATAAGGCTGATCAATGCTGATGAGGTTCTTTTACTATTTGCAGAAATGACAACGGTTAACGAGCAGACAAAAAAGTAATAGATCATATAAGCAGGTAACAGAAGTGATAAGCGTACTATAATATCCGTCGAATCTGTGGTCTCAGACAGGAATGCAGCGATGAAAACAACAGGAATTACCGGAATCAGGAAGCATAATGAAAACAGCCAGAGTCCCAGGATTTTCCCCCAGACAATATCCCTTCCGGAAGTTCCCTGTACACTGATGATTTTTAAAGTGGCATTTTCACGCTCCTGTACAATTAATCCAAATCCTGAAAAAAGGATAATCAAGGGCACAATACTCTGCAGAATAAAGGCACTGCTAAAGGCGCCGAATCTTACCAGAGTACCCGAACTTCCGGCTTCCGAAAGATTAGCGGTATTCTGTTTATGCGCTTCCAGGAATATCACATTTCCAAGATAATCATCCAGTCCGTTATCAAAAATATTCAAAGGATGCCCGATTCTGAAAACCAGATAGCCATAGTGAGCCATACGATGCGGATGCTTATCAGGTCTGTGCTCCCAGCTTTCCCGTACATCCTTCCGGTATTCTTTTATTTTGGAAAAGGAGTCCGTGTATTTTGTATATCCTATGCCAATACTTAGCATACAGAATAAAAGTACAGCAATAGTGGTGAGGAGATTTTGTTTTCCTTTAAACAAATCCTGCCAGGTTTTTCTCACCATCAGTTGTAAGTTTGAAATAGCCATAATTTAAAATTTATAAGTAGCAGTTAGTAAAAAATTTCTCGGAGTTCCAGGAAACAGCCTTAAGTAGTTCTGAGCACCGATCCAGTAGACTTTGTTCGTGATATTATTCAGATTAAAAGAAAGCTGGATAGATTTTGCCGGAGTGTAATACAGTGCCGTATCGAATGTAGTATAAGCGGGAAGTTCAAAACTTCTTGTAAACCATGGAACTTTAGAGCTTTGATATAAAATTCCTGCACCGACTCCAAAGTCTTTTAGAAATTCAATAGTTGAAAAATTGTAGCGTGTCCAGATATTCACTGAATTTTTAGAAGTGTTTTCTTTCCTTTTTCCTACGAGATCACTGTTGGTATCATCCAGTATTTTAGCATCAATATAGCTGTAGCCTCCGTAGATATGCCATTGAGGAAGAATATGCCCTGAAAATTCAGCTTCAAATCCGCGGCTTCGGTCAGCTCCTCTTTGTACAAGTTCATCAGGTTCAGACGGGTTATTGGCATTGATGATCATATTTTTCTGGTTAATCTCATACACGGCAAGATTTATTGAAATCTTTCCCAAAAGCTGTGCTTTGATTCCCAGTTCTTTAAGAGCAGAAGTTAAAGGTTTGAATCTGGCTGCCGATCCCGTAAGACTGGAGGTATTAGGCATCAGCGTTACGGTGTTGGATTGTGGTTGGTAGCCTGTAAGATAAGTCCCATAAACATTGATATAATCCGTTAAGCTATAGGTAATCCCGAATCTGTAAAGAAGTTTGTTGTTGTTAAAAGACGTCTCATTCGTTTCTTTGAAATTGGTTATATCCTGAAACCATTCCTGACGAATTCCCGATAATATTGTAAACTTTTTCCAGGTAAAAAGATGCTGAATATACGCTGCATGAGTGGTAGTAAGGGCAGAAGGCAGAGCAGTGATCACATTAAGCGTATTAAAATCAGTGCCGTGATAATTGACCGCTCCCGGATTCAGGTCAAATGGTGTCACATTAGGCTTAGGGAGGATTGTTCCATTGTAATTGATAGTCTGATAATCTGAAGCTTTTGCAGGATTATAAGTGGAAACCACAGATCCGTTTTTTAAAAGAAAACCTCTTGCTGCATTTTGCTGTCCTCCTTTGCGTTTTTCCCAGATCTGACTGTCATAGCCTATCAAAGCCTGATGCTGAACTGAACCGGTTTTGAATTTAAAATTAAAATAAGCATTGATATTATCTGTTGCCCAGTTTTGATTCCTTTGTACAAACTGCATCATGGCAAGGCTGGAAATCGGTTTGTTATCCACATCCGGGACAAAAGAATTGGTAGTTCTGTGCTCCTGCAGGTTTTCTCTCCAGTATTGTTTCATATAAGAAGCATTAAAGCTGATAGACTGATTGAAATGATGGGCAACGCTTCCCATTAAAATTAATTCCCTGGTTTTAAAAAAATCGTCTGGAGCTCCCAGATTCAAAGATCTAGGCGTACTGTACAAATCTGTTTTTCCTGCAACAGCACCGAAAATAGGCTGTCCACGGTCTAAATTTCCATACAGATCATTGAAAATCATCTCTACATTCACGGATGTTTTTTCATTAGGAACAAAAGTGATAGAAGGAGAGATCAGAATACCACTGTTTTTAACATGATCCCTGAATGAATGAGCATTCTGATATGCTCCGTTAAAACGGTATAGTAAGGTTTTGCTCTTATTTAAAGGACCTGTGAGGTCCGTGGTGATACGGTGGGTATCAAAACTCCCCCCTGACAAACTGATTTCGTAACGGGGATTGGATAACGGTTTTTTCGTAACCATATTGATTGTTCCGCCGGGATCTACACTGGACATGGTAATACTGGCCGGACCTTTGAAAACTTCCACCCGTTCTATATTGGAAGTCATAGGTTGTAAAAAATAATATTGTCTTGTCCGCATTCCATTGATGATCTGGCCTTCTTCATTCTGGCTGATTCCACGGATGTTGTATTGATTATAATAGCTGGAAGGAGAAACTCCGTTCACATTTTTCATAACATCTCCAAGCTGGAAAGCCTGGCGGTCATTAATCAGTTCCTTGGTAACGGTATTGAGCGTTAAAGGGAGATCTTTATTTTTCATCGCAATCTTAGTAGCGGCGAAAGAGTAGCCGGAAGTATAATCTTTAGACTTTCTTCCGATAACCTCAACAGTTTGAACCACTGTAGATAAGGAATCTTCAGAATGGGACTGAGCATACAGAAATGAAGAGGCGGTGAGGAAACTTAAACTAAAAAGTTTCGCAGAGTTTGGGGAAATACAATGAATTATTCCCGAATAATTAAAATTACTGGTAATCATGAACAGGGATATACGGGCAGTAAAAATGCCCATTAATAAAAGGATATCTTTAATTGTGTGAAAACACAGGTATCCACTGAATCACAGTACAGACTAGGAAATCTGTAAACGAAAAATCAGGGCAGCATTGATTAAGCTACCGCGGAAAATAAGGCTGGGGGAGCTCTGGAGCTGAAAAAATCGAGAAGACAACGATAAGAAACGGCTTTTGGCTGTGGCATTTCGTTATCATTGGTAGTATCAATGGCAAAATCCAGATTTAAGGGTTCAGGGAGAAGAACATTAGCCATATGCATATGAAGGGCACACTGGCATTCGTCGTCCTGTGAAAAGGAAGGAATTTTCTCTTCTTTTGACCCCTTTTTATAGATTACTTTACTTTTGGTGTGTCTGGCATGATCAAGACATGTAGTTACCCCGCTGACATTTGAAACAAATATCAGAAGTAAAGAAAAAACAAAAAAGACTCTGAGAAATTTTTGCATAATAGAAAAGCAAATGTACAATTTAATTTGATAAAAATTGAATGATAAAGAAAAGTACGAGATATTTTCTTCTAAAAAGCAACAATAAATTCAGTTCTTACTATCATTTCATGGATCGGAAAATTTTCTTTTTGAGTTTGAAGCAATACCGATAGATTACTGATATGAGATAAAGTAAATATAAAAAACTACGGTATTTCGTACGTTTTTGCAGATAGGTTTGTATTGTAAATATTTATTAGTCAGTTTGTTTTGCTTTGGCGCCTGGTTATTGATTCTGAAGTATTGTAAAAATAAATACATTATGAATACTAAAGAATTCAGAACTTTTGATATGCCCTGGGAAAAGGGATATGGCTATGTACAATCTGTTAAAAGCGGTGACACGGTGTGGATTTCCGGACAATTAGGCCACGATATGGAAGGAAATCTCGCAGAAGGAATGGACAATCAATTCAGGCAGACTTATCAGAATATAGGAAAGTTGCTGATTGAGTTTGGACTCAATGCCGGCCACGTCACAGAAGAAGTCATCTATGTCACGGATATGCAGGAAGGATTTGAAAGCAGAAAAGTTTTTGGAAAGGAATTTTATGGTGAGTCCTGCATCGTGGCCAGTACCATAGTGGGAGTGACTGCGCTGGCACTTCCCGGACAAAAAGTGGAAATTAAAATTACAGCCAAAGTTTAAAGATTTTTATAATAAACCTGTTTATACTTTTTAGCTGGCATATGATTGAAATCATATTCGGTGGTATCAACACTTAATTATATTTGGGCATTGAAAATTTCATATTTCTGACAAATTACAGTATGACCTCCCATTGATTCGGGAGGTTTTTTTGTGGGAAAATTAAATAAATAATCTTTGCGCAGATCGGTAGCTATACTTACAAAGTACAGATTTTTTTTTATGACCATAATCATAACTCTATTAATAGAGATTTATTAATTTTGAAATGTTAATCAAATTTTTTTTTATAAGTTTTTTATCCTTGGAGAAATCCGGGGATTTTTCTTTTAAATTATAGCCTCACGTGGAATAAAAAATAGGCAGATCAAAACATTGTACTATTCAACAACACACCTCAGGGATCAAACAAAACGGAGAAATTTACAAACAAAATCTACACGACTGCAATTTTATACCTACAGAATTGCTTTGTTACTTCCTTAATGATCATTGTACATTTGCACATAATAAAAAGTACTGATGAAAATTCATCACTTCCTTTGAAAGCGGTTACATAATTTAACATTAATAAACGTCCATATATTAATAAAGAAATAACATATTTCATGTTATATTGATTTGATTTTATCCCCGGAGAGATCCGGGGATTTTTATGATAATACATTAAATTCTGATGTATAAAGGGCATTACTTCTCATTCATGTAGAATTTATTATTCTAAATAGGTTGATAAGAAGCACCATTAAAATCTACACCCACTATAATTTATATCTACAGAATTGCTTCGTGACTACAGTAATCATCATTGTAGATTTGCCCCATAATAAAAGGTACCTTATCAAAACGATCGTTCATTAATTTATATCTCAACTAAAATTATTACAGAATGAAAAATTTGTATTTTCTGCTTCTTTTAGCATTTTCAGGGATAAGCTTCGGGCAGACCAATTATACCTGTTCTACTGCCGGAGAGGTCTCCCAATTCCCCTATACGTTTGATCAGGCAGATGGAATAACATCTCCAGCTGATGGCTTGAAAAATACTTGTCCGGATACAATGAATGATGGTCTTTGGTATTCTTTTACAGGAGACGGAAAGAATACAACCATTAAAGCTATTACTCTTTCTGAGTGGGATCATCAAATAGGAGTATATACCGGAAATTGTAATGATCTTGTATGTGTAGAAACAGTAGATAATGAAATACAATCTGGTATAGGAAAAGTTGAAACACTTACCATTTCCACTGTACCGGGAACTAAATATTATATAAATGTTGGCCAGAATGAAGGTAATACTGATGCAAAAGAGGGAAATTTCATTATTGAGATCACTACAGAAGCTTCACTGGCTACTAATGAAATTTCTGGTTCAAAAGCTGGCAGCCTTATTAAATTATATCCCAATCCTTTCATAGATGCATTACATATTTCAGATAGTACCAAAGTAAGGTCAATTTCGATCCTTGATACTTCAGGGAAGCTGATCAAAACTATAGATAAACCCAATGCTGTTCTTTATTTAGAAGATCTGAAACAAGGAGGATATTTCATTACTTTGCACCAGAAAGATGGCTCTAAACAAACGCTGAAAGTGATTAAGAAATAATCAGCGTATAGTATCAATAGCCCTTATACAAAATGTATTAAATTGATGAACAAAGTTGAAAACTTTGTCTATTCATAAAAAGCAACTCATCTCATATTTGAGTTTTCATGGTTATTAGTTTTTTTATCCCCGGTAAGTCCGGGGGTTTTTCTTTTTATAACTTAGGGTAAAAATCAAATGGATGACCATACAATATTCAAGCGGCTGTAGACACAGATCCTGTGAATATACTAGATCCAAATTTTCTACTTTCACCTTATGATACTTTGTTAAAAAACGGTCAGATGAAGTCTGGAAAAGCAATTGACTCTGATGTAACAGTTTTGAGATGATAATTGTCTTCATTATATAGTTAAAATAATATAACCATCCTTACACAGGCTGCAAAGTATTGAGTTAAATAAAATGGAAAACGTTTTAACAGAAACTAATATGAAGCCTTTAGCCAGCATCTTAACCATTAGATACTAATGATTACAGAAAGATTTATTAATTCTCTAACAATAACCTCATGAAAGTATATACATTTATTCTGATTCTATTGATTTTTTTTCCGATACCCGCCGTACAGGCTCAACAAACAGTATGGGGTAGTCAGCAGGAAAAGGGAAGTCTGTACAGTATTCAGGATAGTGTAATGATCCGTACAAAAGATGGAGAGGAGATTTCTGCAATGGTGGTAAGTAAAAAAGATGACCATACTCCACGACCTGTCATATTACAATTCACAATCTATGTTCGGGATCAGGGACGCGATATGCAGTCGCTTAAAGAAGCTGCAGATAGAGGTTATGTAGGTGTTATGGCGTATACAAGAGGAAAGCGCTTCAGCAAATCTGAAATTTATCCGTATGAAACTGATGGAAAAGATGCCTATGATGTCATTGACTGGATCAGCAGACAGCCATGGTGTAATGGCAAAGTAGGAATGTATGGAGGAAGCTACAATGGCTTCACACAATGGGCAGCAGCAAAAAATCTTCATCCTGCACTGAAAACGATTGTTCCTTACGTTGCCAATCGTCCGGGAATGGGACTTCCCATGGAAAATAATATTTTTATCAATCCCAATTACGAATGGTCTTTTTACGTAAGCAATAATAAATATCTGGATAATAAAACGGGGGATGACAGGAAGAGGTTCCGTGATATGATGTTCAGATGGTGGGAAACCGGAGTAGCCTACAATAAAATGGACAGTATTGATGGTACACCAAACCGGCTTTTTCAGCGTTGGATAAGTCATCCTGCCTTTGATTCTTATTGGCAGAATATGGCTCCGTATAAAGAAGATTTTGCAAGGATTACTATTCCCGTATTGGCATTTGACGGTTATTATAATGATTCTCAGAATTCAGGAATTTATTATCTGCGCGAGCTCAATAAATACAGTCCTCACACTCCGGCTTATCTGGTGATTGGGCCTTATGGTCACTTTGGAACACAAATGGGGGGACAGGAAGTTATCAATGGATATACAGTCAGTAAAAATGCTTTATTCCCTATCAAGGAATACACATATCAGTGGCTGGATTATATTCTGAACGGTACAGAAAAACCGGCTTTTCTGAAAGATAAAATCAATTATCAGGTCATGGGAACAGATGAATGGCGAAGTGCAGCTTCACTGGAGGCTATGCATAACACTTATTTGAAATTCTATCTAAGTTCGTATAAAGTCAGCAATAATGAGTATTTGCTAAGACGAAATAAGCCTGAACCCAATCAGTTTTTGATTCAGAAAATAGATTTTGCAGATCGTACAATCAATAATAATGATTATTATCCTGATCCTGTTATTCGGGAAAGTGTATCCGATAACGGTTATATTTTCATGAGTGACCCTCTGGATGCTATGATTGTGAACGGATCATTTTTAGGAAATATAAAACTGAGTATCAACAAAAAAGATGTAGATCTGGGAGTTACCCTTTATGAACTCACACCTGGAGGCCAATATTTTCATCTTTCCTATTATATCGGCCGTGCGAGCTATAGCAAAGACAATACTAAAAGAAAATTGTTGACCCCAGGTAAAAAAGAAACCATCATATTTGAAAATACCCACCTGATCAGCAAACAGCTGCAGAAAGGAAGCCGGTTGGTAGTGGTGCTGAATGTCAACAAAAATCCTTTCTCAGAACTGAACTACGGAAGCGGAAAAACAGTAACCACGGAAACCATTGCCGATGCAAAAGAACCCTTGATTGTCCAATGGTTTAATGATAGTTTTGTTGAGGTTCCTGTTTTAAAATAACCAATATTTCCATATGATTAAGACTATTATAAATGATGATGAGAAATTTTTAAAAATTCTACATGGGCTAAATACACAATTTTATCATAAGGTCGTCACCACAAAACAAATTGAAAATTATATCAATAGTCAGTCAGGAATAGATTTTAATGCTGTGTTTGATCAGTATCTGAGAACTACCCAAATTCCAGTACTGGAATATTTTATAAAAGACCATCAACTGCAGTATCGATTTACAAATTGTATTCATAATTTTTCAATGCCAATGAAGATTATCGGTATTGAAGACTGGCTTTCACCAAGTACTTCCTGGCAGTCATATGATTTGGGAAATACATTTATTGATCAAATTGATATTGATCCTGATTTCTATATAAAAAAATTGAAAGTAAAAGAATAACTTTTAAAGTTGTATTATAGCTGTAGAGATTTAATCAGGTGGTAATTTTAAAACAGCGGTCCCGGATGTATATATACGAAAAAGTGTTAATTTTTTTTAATCGAATGATTATTCGTTTATATTTGCAGAGTGAGATTGAAAGATGACAAAAAAGAACTGATCATTCGCCGGGAGGCCATAAAGATGATCGTGGAAAATGGCTTTGATGGGTTTAGTATGCAGAAACTGGCAAAAAAGGCTGCCATATCTCCATCTACCATTTATGTTTATTTTAAAAACCGTGAAGATCTGGTGAATCAGCTCTATATTGAGGTACATAATAAATTTGAAAGGGAAGCATTGATCGGGTTTGATGCTCAGTTAAAGTTTAAAGAAGGATTGTGGCTTCAATGGAAAAACCGACTTGAAAATATCCTACAAAATCCTTTGGAATACCGTTTCCATGAACAATTCAGGAATTCGCCACTAATCAATACAAAGGGCATGCAGCAAACTGTTTTCAGGAAAATAATGAGTGACTTTGTTAAAAACGCTGTGATGCGTAAAGAGATACCGGAGTTACCAGTTGAAGTGTTTTGGACTGTCGCTTATGGACCTTTTTATACACTCATCAAATTCCATCTTGATAAAGCTACGATGTCTGGTAAGCCATTTTCATTAACTGCCCAAAATTTACGGCAAACTTTCGAGCTGGTCGCAAAAGCGTTACAAACATAAAAATTTTAATTTTTAATCGAATGAATGTTCGATAATATATAACCATTTAAATTGATACTATGACAATTAATCACTTGAACCTCGTCGTTACCGATGTACGTAAATCGGTTCTTTTTTTTGAGAAATATTTTGAGTTCACTTGTGAGCTTATAAAAGGAGAACACATAATTGCTATATTAAGCAATAAAGAAAATTTTACCCTCGTCCTGATGAACAGTAAAAATGAAGATACCACCTATCCCAAAGACTTCCATATAGGTTTTATTTTAAATCACCTGGATGAGGTTGATGATCTGTATCAAAAATTGATTAAAGATGGTATAGCAATACAGCAGTCACCCAGAAAAATTAGGAACAGCTATGCTTTCTACTTCTGGTTCGAAAATATATTCATTGAAGTAGGGCATTACCTTTCCTGGATGTAAGCAGCTGGAATAGAATATTTTTAATTGTTCTTTGTATTAGAAACCTGAATTTGAGTCCTAAAGGATTGCTTGGAGAAAAATACTAAGAATACCATTCAAAATAAGCTTTTGTAAAGTTGGTAAATCCATCTTTAAGCAACTTTAATTGCACTTCATTTCCAATATCTGCTGACAAATTTTTAAATTAATTTGATAATATTACAAAATGACCTATTTTTAGTATTTTATTACAAAAATACTATTCAATGCCGAAAAAAATTATAAGAAATCTTCAAATAGGAGTAGTTATTTCTTTGATACTTCTGATTGCTAGTTCTATAGCATCTTATATAAGCATACATAAGCAGATGGAGAATAGAGAAAACTTATTAAAAAGTAAGGAATCTATTAGCCTGGCAAAAGATATCTTAAATACTCTTTTAGATGCTGAAACGGGTAATCGGGGATATCAGCTTACCGGACAGGAAAATTTTCTTGAGCCTTTCAATGAAAGCAGAAATGAATATCCGCAGTTTGTTTCTCACAAAGATAGACTTAATCTTAAAGATAAAGATCAGATTAATGTCCTAAATGAATTGCTGCATACTTCAGAAATGTTGATGAAAGAATATGCCTTGCTTATTGAAAACCGTAAAAAAGGAATAGTAGTGAGTCCGGAAGAACTTGTACAAAACAAGAAGGCTATGGACAGATGCCGCATGCTCGTTCAGAAATTTGTACAACAGGAGGAAGTTCAACTTGCCATAAAAAACGAAGATCTGGACAAATCTTCCAATTGGACTGTTTTGTTTATTATCTTTTCTGCCATTGCTGCCATTGGTGTAACCGTTTTTGTTTATATACAACTAAAATCTGACCTTATCCGGCGTGGTAAGTTAGAAAACGATCTGTTTTATACCAAGGAAATGCTTGAGGAAACAGGCTCAGTAGCCCAGGTAGGAGGTTGGGAAGCCAATATGAAGACCAGAAAGCTCTTCTGGTCTCAAAGTACAAGGGAAATTCACAAAGTAGAAAATAATTTCCAGCCTACTTTTGAAAATGCTTTTGAATTTTACAGAGGAAAGAGTAGTGAGAGAATAAAATATCTTTTTAACAGGGCAATACAACAAGGAATTCCTTTTGATGAGGAGCTTCAGCTTTTGCGTAATGATGGCGCTACGATCTGGGTAAGAGTAAAAGGTATTCCTGAATTTGAAGATGATACCTGTAAAAGGGTTTTCGGAATCATTCAGGACATTGATGCCTTCAAAAAAATGTTTCTTGAGGTTACCCGGAAAGAGGCTATAATGAAGTCTTTTGCCACTGATGTTCCTGTTCCTTTGGCGATGTTTGATAAAGACCTTAACTATATTGCTGTAAGCAGCAGATGGAGAGAGGAATTTAATATGAATAATGTAGATCTTATCGGTAATAATCTTTTCACAATATCACCGAATATTCCCAAAGAACGAAATGAGATCTATGACAATGCGCTGTTGGGAAAAACATACATCAACAGTGACTTTATGTTAAAGGTGGAAGGAAAAGAAGAAATTCAGCATTACGACCTTAAAGTCGGACCTTGGTATCTTACAAAAGATGAAGTAGGGGGCGTAATTATTTCCATCCAGAATATTACAAATGCTGTAAAGATAACTGAAGAGCTGAAAAATGCCAAAGAAACAGCAGATATAGCCAGCAAAGCAAAATCCGAATTTCTTGCTAATATGAGTCATGAGATCAGAACTCCTTTAAACGGAGTTATTGGATTTTCAGATCTTCTCCTCACAACACCACTGAATGAAACACAGAAGCAATATCTGAATTACATCAATGAGTCAGGAGAAAATCTTCTGAGCATCATCAATGATATATTGGATTTTTCTAAAATAGAATCCGGAAAAATGGAGCTTTTGATTGAAAAATGTGATGTTTATGATATGTTGAGTCAGGTAATCAATGTTATTATTTATCAGTCCCAGAAAAAAAATATCGAACTTCTTCTCAATATTGAACCAGGTCTTCCAAAAATACTTTTTACCGATGAAGCAAGGTTAAAACAGATCTTGATTAATCTTTTGGGGAATGCTGTAAAATTTACAGAAAAGGGTGAGATCGAGCTAAAAGTAGAGAAATTACGCATGGATGATAACATCATTGCTTTGCGCTTCTCGGTAAGGGATACAGGGATCGGTATTCCTGTTGAGAAACAGAAATACATTTTTAATGCCTTTACTCAGGAAAACAGTTCCATCAGTAAACGATATGGTGGCACGGGTCTGGGGCTTACGATCTCGAACAATATCCTGGGATATATGGGAAGCCATTTGTCGCTGAGCAGCACAATGGAAAAAGGTTCTGTATTTTTCTTTGATATTGAGATTCCTTACGAGATCCCTCAATTGAAAGAGGAGGAGGAAATAACTATTAAGACGGCCCTGGTGGTTGATGATAATGAAACCAACAGGATCATTCTTGAGCACATGCTTACCTATAAAAATATCAAGTCTACCTTAGCTTCCAATGGGATGGAAGCTTTAGAGATCCTGTTGAAAGGAGAGTGGTTTGATGTGATCCTGATGGATTATCATATGCCTGTTATGTCCGGATTGGAAACAATAGATAAAATAACGGGGCTGTTCAATCAGCGAAATGAGACTTCTCCGTTTATAGTACTTTCTTCTTCCTCTGAAGAGCTGGGCATACTTAGTTCAGTCAGGAAAATAGAAAATGCACATTTACTGTTGAAACCCATCAAATCACATGATCTATACAAAACTTTAAAAAAGGTAGACCAAAGTAATAAAGTAGAAATTACGAAGGATCAGTCTGAGAAAGTTTCGCCTGTATTTGCCTCAGAATTAGAAGTGCTTTTGGTTGATGATAACGTCGTGAATATGGTCCTGAATAACAGAATAATGAAATCTCTTGCTCCCGGTATCCATCTAACGGAAGCAGTCAATGGGCTGCAGGCTTTGGAAGAATGCAGGAAAAAACAGTTTTCCATTATCATGATGGACGTACAGATGCCGATAATGAGCGGTATTGAGGCAACACAAAATATTAGAATGCTGCCGGGATATGAACATGTCCCTATCATAGGCGTTACAGCTGGAAATGTGCTGGGTGAAAAAGAAAAATGCATTGAAGCCGGAATGAATGATTTTCTTCCCAAACCTATAAGGCAGGCGGATCTTCTTGAAGTACTTAAAAAATATATTAGCATTTAAAATTTATGAAAAAATAGGGCTCGGTTTCTTTTGTTAATTAGGTGACAATATATTTTGAATATAGTCATAATATTATTTTATTAATAAAAAGTAACTAACCATGAATTTTTATGATCTGCGTCATAAGAAAGTATTAACTATTTCACCATATTTGGAATAATAAAACTATCCATGAAATAAGGACAACATAAAAACTTGTTAAACTAAAAATTACCAAAGATTATGATAGACTTATTTTCACTAAAAGGCAAGAGGAAAGACATTGTCATAATGTACTTTAAAAAAAAGATGTATAGACTGATTGATAAAGGCAGATGGATTACAGTTATGATCTACAAATGGTACAAAACGATGACCATATCCTGTTTGGTTTCCAATGATCTGGTATCTTTAATTATTGTCAGAACACGGATTACGCCATTTTACGAAAAGTATACAGTACTGTAGACTCTTATCGATTTACTGATTCTTACTTGGGATAACCCTTGGATAACACAAAATTAGTGTTATCCCGATGAACCGTATCCCTGAACATCCACTGTAACAATACCAAAACACCAAAATCTTTTAATATGAAAACGCAAACAATTTCTTTTACAGGAAAACTTTTTATGATGTTAATGGCTTTCCTTACTGTATTTTCAGTTAGTGGGCAGGTTGGGATCAATACAACAACTCCTCACCCCAGCTCTATTTTAGATCTTAATTCCACAACCCGCGGGCTTCTGCCTCCCCGTCTGACAACATCGCAGAGGATTGCTATTGTTTCGCCTGCGGATGGACTAGTCGTGTACGATACTACCCTCAAATTGCTTTATTATTATGCCGCCAATACGGCAGCGTGGTATCCTGTAGGAAGTAATACCTCCGACAGATTAAACTTTAAACTCATAACGTCTACTGATGTTTTAGCCACGGTACTCGCAGCGGAGCTAAGTGCAGGAGGAGGAGCAAAGTACCTTTTGAATGCTGATACATTATATGAAATTAATGGACAGGTAGTTTTTGACAAACCGATAGAGCTTAATAATGCTTATGTACATGGGCTTGATACCAATAATGATATTATTGTCAGGACCACCGGAAATATTTTCGAAGGATCTACAGGTGGAAGCATTAAGAGTGTTACCCTTAGTGCAGCATCCGGAAGTGTTTTTAATATATCAGGTACTGCTACCCAGAACCTTATTTTCAGAGATAGTGTAGTAGCAAACTCGAGCAGTGTGGGAACCATTTCAGGGCTTGGACTGGTGTTTCTCAGTATTATCCAGTTTGTTGGAAACAGCAATGGTATTACCTATAATAATATCGGGCAGCTTCTGCTCAGCAATATGGGATGGGCGGCTAATAATTCAGGTACCTATGAAAAGCTTACGGGAACCTTTACATCGGTTGAAAAACAGGGAGGATTCAGCCAGGTCAATGGCTCAGCCATCGGTTTTGATGTTTCTACAAGCGGGCTAACCATTACAGGAGATGCGGTGATAGAATCCGTTGTATTTACAGGAACCAATACAGCAGGGTATGTTAAGCCTTATACTACAGGAACGTATTCCGGATATAATTTTAATAACAGCTGGACGGTAAGAGCGGCAGGACTTCCTACTGAAGCGGATACCAATGCAGTCGGAGATTTTTCAGTAGATTATACAGTGGGGACGGGAATAGGTGTGAGTTTTAACAGTTCTAATCCCAGCAATATTGTAAAAATCGGTACTGCTTCATCTGTTTCTACTTCTTCAAATCTTTTCAGATTTACTACGGATGGAGTTCCTAACAGACTAAAGTACGTCGGGAAAAAGAAAAGAATTTTCCAGGTAACGGGTTCTGTGTCATTCCAGGTGCCCGCTGCCGGAACTTATATCATCTATATCGCAAAAAACGGAACTGCAATCAGCCAGTATAAAGTATATGGACGAGGAGCTGCTATAAATGATATTGTGGTAGTGCCTATCAACGGTACAACCGAATTATCCACCAATGATTATATTGAAATATTTGCACAGCGTTATACAGGGATAATAGGGGACATCGTAGTACCTAATATGACAATAACAATTAAATAATTGTATTATTTTCTGAACTCAATTATACACACCATTTAGAGGGTTAAAAATATAACCGCGCGGTTAAAAATGTAATTCTTTTTGTGTGGTTCAGTACAACCGATATAAAAAAATGTTTTTTTATATCGGTTTTGACATGTAAAAGTAATTGAATTTCAATTACTTTTTGTTTACATTTCGGGATCTTCCCTGCAGGTTATGCGCACTGTCTGAAACTGCAGCGTTGATATTGCCCGTACCATTACCTGTATTATTATTACTGGTTTTTCTTCCTCCGACGTGAGTCTTTGTATTAATACTGTCATTGCTTGTTTTAATACTTTGAGTATCTCCAGCTGTTGAAACTGCAGTATCAGAGTAATTCTTCTGAGGGTAAGCGGAGTCGTTAGCAGAGACATTATTTGTTGTATCCTTTTTTTTACATGCCGAAATAATGAAACCTGCTGCTGCTATTGATAAAAATAATTTTTTCATAATATATTGTATGGGTGTATGGGTTGAAAATCAAATTTCGAAATTTAACTTTAGGAATGATATGAGCAAGATCATAATAGTACAGATCTTAAAGATGGATTTGAACCGATAATAAAAAGACATTCATATTTATAGATAATGTAAGCAGATGCTGACAACTCAAAGATATATATTGTGTAAAAGTCAGACATGTTCTGGAAAAATGGTTAAAATGCCATGGTTATTTTGTATAATAAACAGGAAGCCAAGTTGCTACTTCTAGTTTTTGTAGACCCCCACGAACAAATCTCGAACCAATTCTTTGATGATTTTGAAATTTTATCAACGTTACAGTTATAAGAAGTTAGTTTGAATAGTGGAATAGATAATTAGAAATATGGTACTTTTTTCTGATCTTTTTCATACTCTTAACGTTAAAGAGTATAAGAATTATGTCCTAACAAAGTTAGCAACTCCAATATTACTTCTTTATCAATTTCTGAACAGAAATTTTATTTCCTGAATTGATTTGTGACCAATATACTCCTTGCTTTGAGATCGGCAGTTGCAGCTGTTCCGGAGTTTGAGAGCATCTGAAATTTTCTTTTTCATAAATAAGTTTACCCGAATAATCAAAAATACCAACGCTTACTTTGGTCTCTTTTTCACATTTTATATTAATATTGTCTGAAAAAACTGTCGGGAAAATCTTGAAATTATCTGCTTTTTTAGGCTCAACAATTCCTAAGTTATTGTATGTGTATTGTGCAAGTGCAAATTTGCTGTTGCTGGGAAAATCTGAAGAAGAAGCAAATCCTGCAAGAATTATTTTTGAATCAAAAACCAACGATGAGTACGGAATATCCTGAAATCCTGAAAAATCTGTAATTACAACACCGGAATTTCCGAATTGTGTATCTAAAATCCCAGATAGATTAAATTTCATCATCGCAAAATTTTCATTACCATTGGTCGCCGAGTACGTAGAACCAACTGCGATAATATTATTTGAAGAATCTAATTTCATATTTCTCAGCTGACCTCCGATACTTGGAAGAAGTGTCTGTACAACACCGTTCGTTCCGAAAGAATTTTCAAAAGAACCATCCACATTGAATTTTATTATTGTAAAGTTAGATGAAACATTGTTATTGCTTGATGAGAATGATTCTCCGCCCAATAAAATACTTCCGTCACTTAAAACAATATTGGTATTTGACAGTGAGCCACCTATATTCGTAACATTAAAATATCTGTATCCTACGGTGGCAAATGAAGTATCCAAAGTTCCGTTTGGTAACAATCTTAATATAAACATTCTATCTTGGTTGGAGCCTGTCGTCAGCAAAAGATAGCCTGAACAAACTATTGTTCCATTTGGAGCAATATTTACGGCATTCAAATAATGGCGGTGATTAACAGGTGCAATAGTGAATAGTCCGGTATTATTAAACGTAGTATCAAATTGACCGTTCTGTAATAAACGCAAAACGTAACCTTCTGTAAATGCATTCGTGCCTCTTTTGTTACCGACCACAATTATTTTTCCGTCAGATTGCAGTTCACCGTTAAAGACATTGTCATCTGATTGAGCGCCAAAATTGATTTCCAGAATACCGTTTGTGCCGAAATTTGTAACATAATTTCCATTTTCATCAACTTTACAGACGATGATGTTAAAATAGCCGTCGGTGGCAAGCTTAGTTCCGAGAATGATCATCTCGTTGTTGCTTGTCTTTAATATTTTTTCAATTGATTTAAACGGAAGCTGTTTGATTCCGTTGCTCTGAAAAGAAGTGTCAATAGAACCGTCAGAATTCTGTCTCACAAGATAAGCGCTGGTATTGTCAGTACCTCCAACCAGTATTTTACTGTTGCTCACAGCAATCATCGACCCTATTTTTTCAAGATTTGAGTTTGCATTGATATCATAAACCATTTTTCCATTGGTTCCAAAATTATTATCAAGTACCTGAGCAAAAAAGAGGTGTACAGATGATAACAAAACGATAAATATCGCTTGATATTTCATAATTATTTATTTAACTAATTTCTGATATTTGACGATAGAGTCAGCGGTTTTATCCTGAAATTCAGCAGAATTAAACCACGCAAATATAGGTAAAAACTTCAATGAAAGAACATTAATCCCGCTTTTGAGAATATTACCTCTTTCATCATAAAGAAGGTTCGATAAAAATGTCTGAAAAATATCTGAATAAATTGATTCGTACATATTTCGTGCATATTCTAAAAATACTTCGAGTATTTTTAATAATGAATTTTGGAGTTATTAAATTACAAAAGCGTTAAAAATCAACGCTTTTGTAATCCAAGATGAACAATTATCGAATTAATTAGTTGATGATTTGGAAATATTGGTAAAGTTAAATTCTTAATACTACTATTTATTACCCCAATTATTAATCTTATATTTTAGACCATTTCCCCTTATAATGTAGCATAGATTATTCGGTGGTATTTTGAGATTTTTACAATTGACTGATTCGGAACACTTTATTTTTTATTTTAATTTCTCAAAATCTCGTATCATTAAACAAAGTTTCATAAATTTATAGAGTATGAGTTTAATGTAACAAAATATGAAAATTGGGTATGCACGGGTTTCAACCAAAGACCAAAATTTGGATTTACAAATTGAAGCCTTAGAAAAAGTTGGTTGTGAGAAAATTTATCAAGAGAAAATTTCGGGTGCAACAAAGAATCGTCCTGAACTTGATAAAATGATAGAGCAGTTTAGAGAAGGTGATGAACTTTATGTTTGGAGATTAGACCGGCTGGGGAGAAGCCTGAAAAATATTATTGATCTTGTGCTAAGTTTAAGTGACAAAGGAATTATAATAAAAGGTCTTGTTGATGGTGTAGATACTTCTACTATTAATGGCAGATTATTTCTAAACCTCATGGCTTCTCTAGCAGAATATGAACGAGAACTTATAAGAGAAAGAACTAATGCTGGTTTGCAAGCTGCCAGAGCGAGAGGTAGATTGGGAGGTAGACCAAAAGGTTATACAAAAGAAACAATTTCTAAGTTAATAATTATGCGGTCTGTGTATAAAGATCCAACTAAGGCTCCAGAGGAGATTTACAAGCCACTTGGTTTGACTAGAGCAACGTTTTATCGTTATGCTAAAATTCTTGATAATCATACAAATGAAGAAATAAAGAAAATGGCAATTAAAAAACAATAATATACGCAAATAGATTACGCAGACAGAATATATTTTTGGTGAAATATCTACAATATTATGAAACAAAAGAGGAAAGTATTTGTACAACATTTATATCATGAAATAGAAGATGAGGAAAAGGCAGAAAAATATTTGGATAGTTCTCTCTCACTTATCGGCCTAGTAGTAATGTATTTTAATGGTTTAGAAAAATCGTTAGATAGTATAATATGTGAAATATTTACAGACAGATCAGATTCTACGGGCCTAATTGTATTACATAAAATGGCATATGCTACTAAGGTAGATTTATTTAAAAGATTTAGTGATGATTTTCATCTCGGTTGTGCTATTAAGATTGAAGGCTACCAAAAATTAATAGCAGATCTAAGAGAGACGGGGAGATTACGAAACCTTGTAGTACATGCTGATTGGGAAAATACTGATGACGATGGTTATACCTATGTAAACTTAAAGATTTCAAGTAATGGGATGGAACAAGAGTATATACAGTTCTCTGAAGATTCTTTAAAAGAAATCATAAATTTAATTATTACAACACGGTATGAATTACATGAGTATTGGAAAAAACGTACTAAAGAGCTATATAAGTAAATCTTTAGATTCCAAAATACGAGCTGTTCAGAAATCTTGCTTCTTGGATTATAAATTAGATATAATATTTTTCTTAATAAATAAAATAAAAGGTGCCAATGAAAACATATTTTATTCCTAATTACACTAAAATGGTTGAAATAAATTATGGAAATTTAAAAACTTATTTTTTACATAAACCCCGTCATTTCTTACCATTAACAAGTTTAAGAAATGAAATTTTACAGAATTTACAACTTGAATTATTTCAAACAGCAATTTTAGGAACAAACCATTTTTTGGAAAGGATGATAAAATTTGCTCTAATTGAAAAACATACTTTGGGCTTAGATTATTCAAATCATGAAACATATAATCAAAAAACTTTAGAGGCTATTGATTTGTACGATAATCTTATTTTATTTAAATCATTGGATGCTGCAGAAGAACAAAATTTGATAACGGAATCTGAAAAAGTTATACTTACTGCATTAAGACAAAAAATACGAAATCCTTTCTCTCATGCAGAAATAAAAAAAATACTAATTGATGCTCCTGAAAATTTCACAGGATTTATGTTTAATATAAATGACGTAAAAGAATCATTAATTAAAGGAGAGCCTATCCAACTCGGAGAAAAAAAGAAAATAACAACTTTATCATCAACTTTTTCTCAACTATATCAACAAAAATATTCGGAACAAATGGCTCTTAACTACTTTATTACAGTCTATGGAATTATGATTAATATTGACAAAAAATTACTAGACTTAACTGAATAATAATTCTCAAAAAATGATCAAAATTAAATTTTATATTAGTAGCATAAATGGCTTTGCGAATATCATATAGTTTGGATTGACATAATGCGTAAATTTGAACTTTATAGGCAACTCTAAAAGACAGACACAACACAGAGAATATGGGAACTTGGGGAACAGCAATATCATCTAATGACACCTATGCTGACATTTACAGTGAGTTTTTCGGCCTGTATAATGATGGACTTGACGTGGCAGAAATTTCGAACAAGTTAATTGCTGAAAATCAAGAAATCATCAGCGATAATGATGATTGTAATAATTTTTGGTTTGCGTTGGCAAAAGCACAATGGGAATGCAAACAACTCAACAAAGACATTTTTGACCGTGTAAAAACAATTATTGAAACAGGAGCAGAACTTGAAGTTTGGCAACAACTTGACGCTGACGAAAAGGAAATTAAAAAACGTAAAGTAGTTCTCGACAAATTTCTTGCGGACTTAGAAACAGAAAGACCAAAAGCGAAATCAAGAAAAAAGAAAATAATTCGCCAGCCCGTTTTTGAAAAAGGAGACTGCTTGACTTTTAAGCTCGAAAACGGAAATTTTGGTGGAGCAGTTGTTTTAGAAGCAATTAGAGATAATGAGTATGGACATAATTTAATTGCAACAACAAGAATAAACCAATCGAATAAACCGACAAAAAAAGACTTTGAAGATGCCGAAGTTCTTGTAATGAATTTTGCAATTTGGAACAATAAACCGAATGTAAAATGGTATCTTCCAATTCGACATAAGCATATAGCTCAGCTAATTGAAACAACTGATAGTTTAGAAGTCCAGAAAAAGTATGACATAAATAGTTCAACGTTTGGTTTTGTAGCGGATTTTGACATCCACATAATTCAGGCGGTTGACGAACAAATTAAATCCGAAGAAACAAAACCTCGTTCGACAACTAAACTAACTATAAAGGAATTGATAAAGAACAAAAGTAGATGGAAACTATGGTAACGTTGATTGACAGAAGAGCTGCCTATAACAAGGGTTTTGCAATAGTGAGGCGAAACTGCAAAGTTCAACGGTATTTCTTCGGTTCAACATTTGTTCAAAATTGAAGATTTATGCTTCGATTGCCCCACCATCGCAAAGCCCCGAAACGTTCTAGATAAAATTAAATCTCAAAAAACGATAAAGTTAGTGGTGTTAAATCAGAAAAACCGCAACTTAACGATTTATTAAATTTCGTACGTAAAGGGGATACCTTAACCGTATGGAGATTAGATAGGATTGGGAGGACTACAGTTGGGTTAATTCAGTTTGTGACAGAGCTGAACGAAAAAGGAATACATTTTAAATCTATTTCTGAAAACATTGATACAAGTTCAGCAAGTGGAAAATTAATTTTCCAGATTTTCTGTGTTTTAGCTGAGCACGAAAGAAATGTTTTGATTGAAAGAACAAATGCTGGATTGAAATCTGCTAGGGCAAGAGGTAAAAACGGAGGAAGACCAAAGGGTATGACCGAAAAATATAAAAAAATCGCACCTTTAGTAAAGAGCTCTTATGAAAGTAAGAATGTTTCAATTGAGGAAATTATGAAAGCTTTTAGTATAGGCAGTAAAGCAACATTTTATAAAATAATAAAATAATAAAATCTTAAAAAATAAAAGAAATAAATGGGAAAGTTCGTAATATCAAAAAGATTTACAGGAGATTATCAATTTAACCTAAAAGCTATTAATGGTCAAATTATTTTGGTGAGTGAAGGCTATTCCTCTAAAGAAGGTTGTAAAAAAGGAATTGAATCTGTTGTGCTCAATTCTCAAAATGATGATAAATATGAAAGAAGATCTGCAAAAGATGGTAGATATTATTTTAATCTAAAAGCATCTAGTGGAGAAATCATCGGAACCAGCCAGATGTATGAATCTAAAAATGGGATGGAAATAGGAATTGAGTCTGTGAAAATGAACGCTTCATCGGCTATAATTGAAGATTATACACTATGAAAGCAATAAAAAAAGAAACTCCTGAAGCTCTATCTGCTAAAGTAAAAATTCTCATCGATACAAATATCTATTTAGATTTTTATAGAAGTAAAAAAGATTCAATAAAATTACTAAGTGAACTAGCGAAACATTTTGACAAAATTATTTTGACTGATCAAATAATTCAAGAATTTGAAAGAAATAGAGAAGTTGTCATAAATGAAATGAAAAAGGCTTTTGAACTTGATTCAAATATCCTGTACAAACCGAGTGCATTTTTAGAAAACTTACAAGAATTTACAGAATTAGTCAAATCATTAAGTGATTATCATAAAAAAAGAAAATTGGTTATTGGAGCTATGGATATGATACTTGAAGCTCCTGAAAAAGATCCTGTTTATGCATTTTTTACAGATATGGTAAGAGAATGTACAAGATTAAATACTTTATTGTATACAACTGATGAGATATTAAATAAAGCTCATAAAAGAAAGCTTATTGGCAATCCTCCGACATCACCTAATTATTCTATTGGCGATGAGATTAATTGGGAAGTTGTTCTTTCAAATGTTAAAGAAAATATAATTATTATAGGAAGGGATAATACTTATACTAAGAATTTTTCTTATTTAAAAAGAGATTTTCATTCAAGAACTGGACGATTAATATTAAAAAAAACTGATAAGATAACAGATGCATTAACTGAAATTGGTATTTCTACTTCAACCGAATTGAAAGATGTTGAAAAGACGATGATTGCAGAATTAGAAAACTTTAATGATTTTTGGAAGCCAGAATCTTATGAATAATAATATACATCGCTATGTAAGTAATAGAAAATATAAAAATCTCAAAAGAACAATTTGTAAGTGTTTAATCTTAAAGTACGAAATTTTATTTCGTTGACTACATAATTTAAATTATGACAATAAATGAAAAAATGTATTTGGTGTAGCCGAAATGATCATGATGTAAATTTTAATACTCTAGCACACACTTTTCCTCAATCATTAGGAGGAAAAAACATCTGCTTAAATGTATGTGACTCCTGCAACTTTGAGTTTGGGAAAAAACAAAGCTTTCAACCATCTGTGGATTTGGCAGTCAAAGAGATTTTTAATCTTTCAAGATTTTTAATTTCAGATAGTAAAAATATTTCTTCTTACAAAAGGTTCAGCTCAGAATATTTTAAGGTAAATCTGCAACGAAGACAGATTAATATCAAAATGAAGTATAAGCTTCAAAGCAAATTTCAAGAAAATTTTGCTAGAAGTTTCAAGCGGGGTATATATAAAATATTCTTAGAAGAAAGAGAAAGAATCTGTGGAGATTCTCATTCTGAAGAGTTTAATTTTATCAGGGAGTTTTCACGATATAATTTAAATGATGTACCTTTATATTACTTAAAGCCTCGGTATCCTATTTTACTTATTGATCAGGAGCAGTTGGATAATCCTAAACTTCACTTTATGGAGTCAGATCTGGAACTACATAGAAAATACAGATTGTACGAGTTTTATTATGGAGGATATAGCTACCTGCTTCATACTAATGCATTTATGCAGGATCTACATATCAATAAATATAATGCAGAAGTCGTGTTGAAAAATAAAAATAGTATGAATTTATCAACTTTAGTATAAATTCATAGAATGGAAGATTTAGATTTTAGATATAATCTCTTCAATGAGAGATTATAAATTATATAAATCTCAAAAAACGATCGACTATAAATGAAAACTTATCTTAAAAGAAATTATCAATCTGCTAGTTTATTCCCTATAAATCAAAAAATTGTAGGATGGGACTTATTACCAATAGAAGGAAAAGGTTTAGTTGCAAAATTTACCGGAAGCGATAGATATGCGCATATAGAATTAATTATGCAGAAGTCCGATATTGATTATGGATCTGAAGTTTTATGGAACATAAGTGAAAATCAAATTCCTTACAACTTTGGACATAGATCAATTGTAGATGAAACATTAACATTTTTTACAAATTATGTTTCAGGAATAAAAGGAAAAACAACTTTTCTGAAATTTGAAATAACAAATATTGGAATTCATGTTGTGGACACTCGACCAGAGCACTTTGAAGAAGCTACGATGAAAGCTATAGTTAATTGTTTTGACAAAACTATCAATCCGTTTAATGGTGATTTAGCCACAAGAATTTCAAAACAGACTTTGGAATATAGTCGCCAACATAAACTTGGATTTTTAAAAAATGAAATAATAGAATCACTTAAGATTGATAATATTTCAGAAATTTTCGCAAAAATCTTCAGTAGCGAGAATATAGATTTACGAATGCTTAATGGAGCTAATTTTAATGTTTATATGAATGATAGTTTCGAAAAAAGAAAAGTATTGTTAGAGGCATCAGATATAGAAACCTTAAAAAAATTTGATGCCATAAATGATTGGGAAAATATTACGGATATTGGAAAGGCTCATATTGCAAAAATTTTAAAAGACCAATACGATATGAGTTACCATTTCAATATTAAATTTGAAGATTTTAATAAATGAGAAAAATACCTAAAACTGCCTAACAATGGTTTTGCAAAATTGCTGTTGTTTAGTCCAGCCGAGCAAACTCAATTTTAATTTCCTCAACTCCCGCAAAGCCAAAGGACTTTGCTATTGCTATTAAAATCTCAAAAAACGATAAATGGAAATTCAAATATTTACTTTCTGAAAATCTCATCAAAAGATAAATCTAAAACTGAACTATATGATTTATTAGATTTAGAAACAACATATAATCTAAGCAAAGGAGATGTTATTAATCTTAGAAATAAGTCTTATAGTGCAAATTTGGAAGAAGACTTTAAAACCTTTTATTTTGAAATAGTTGGTCGAATGTTTATTTCTGATGATGATAATGAAAATAACGGTGGAGTTATGACATTAGTTATTGAACCTTATTTTGTAAAATAATCTCAAAAAACGATTGATACAAACGAGAGTGAAGAGGCATTTTCTGCAAGAGTAAGTAAAGCAGCCCGCGATGACAATTATATTCCTGAAGGAAATGAGCATTGGATTCTTGGCTCAAAAGCTCGAGATAAAGGATCTATCCATAAAGATATTTGGGAAGGGACAGCTATAGATCTTTCAACGCGAAATAAAATTGCAATTTATCCCGTAGGAGGATGGTGGAAAAATAGAAAGCAACTTGCTCGCTACCCCAATCAAATTCGCTATAGCTTAATCGTAACAATTGAGACATCAGATATAAATGTGGATATTTACACTCCAGTTCTTTTACAAATTCCAATTGAAGTTTAAATCTACTTACTATCGAATTTCCTACTTACAGAATTATTAGCCAATATTCTCCGGAATGGTTAAATGGGCAGAGGTTCGATATATTTATTAAAGAACTAAATATTGCAATAGAATATAATGGTATTTAACATTTTCATCCCATAGATTTTTTTTGGAGGAAAAGAAGGTCTAGCCAAAACGCAGTTTTTCGATAATCAAAAACGTAAAAATCTTTAAAATATGGAGTAAAAATATTTGCTATAGATTATAACCGGGACTTTAATGATAGTTTTTCAAAGCTGATTATTTTACTTAAAGAACTTCAAAACGAAAAATGTATCAATAATTAAATCCTAAAAAAGATTAAATAATAACGTTGGATTACCAGAGAATCAAGTAAGAAGTTTAGAGGTGAAAACCAAAATAACAATTTGGCTATTAGTATATTTATATAAATTTTAGAAGAATAAAGTGCCAAATTTTTCTAAAAGTATAAAAATTAATAAAATTGAATTTTTGCAAAATAGAAAAATGAAATATTCTATAGAAGATTTGAAAGAATTTGCTTTAGCCAAAAATGGAAAATGTTTGTCGAATGTTTTTTTAGGTGTAGAAAAAAAATATGACTGGGAATGTTCAGAAGGTCATATTTGGAAAGCTTCATTTCATAAAATTAAAAATGGTGGAAATTGGTGTCCGACTTGTGCAGTTATTAACTGTGCAAGAAATAGAATTAAATATACTATTGAAGATTTAAAAGACTTCGCAATAAAAAAAGGAGGGTTTTGTAATTCTGAAAAATTCATTAATATCAAATCTAAATATAAATGGGAATGTATAAATGGTCACATTTGGGAAGCAGTAGCCGATAATGTAATTAATAGTAACAAATGGTGTCCATTTTGTGCTGGAAATTATATAGGCAATATTCTACAAATGGATTTAATTGCAAAAGAGAGAAATGGAAAATGTTTATCCTCTATTTATAAAAATTCATCAACTAAATTAGAATGGCAATGTTCCGAAGGTCATAGATGGAAAGCAATGCCAAGTTTAATTAAGCGTGGTGCTTGGTGTCCAAAATGTAGTCAAGGCATTGGCGAAAAAATATGTCGTGAATATTTTGAACAATTGTTTGAAACTGAATTTGAAAAAGCTAGACCAAGTTGGCTAAAAACTGAAAAAGATAACTGGATGGAATTAGATGGTTTTTCAGAAAAACTAAAAATAGCATTTGAACATCAGGGAGAACAACATTATAAGAAAATCAATTTTTTTTATTCGGCAAAGCCTGAAAAATTTCAACAAACTCTAAACCGAGACAAACTCAAGTTAGAGCTTTGCTCTAAAAACAACGTAATTCTTATTCAAGTTCCATCAATTCTAGAAAAACTCGGAGTTGAAAACCTTAAAGCCTTTATTAAGGATGAATGCTTAAAAAATAAAATAATGATTCCTGAAAATTTTGAACAAAAAATTGTAGACTTAAAAGATGTTTATTGTCCAAACAAGCTTAAAGAACTATCAATTATTGCAGAAAGTAAAAAAGGTAAGTTGTTATCAAAACAATATTTAGGGATTTTTGAACCGTTAGAATGGCAATGTGAAAAAGGTCATAAATGGAGAGCTGCTGCAAATAATATAAAAAATAGTAATTCTTGGTGTCCAAATTGTTTAGGTAGAAATCAAACAATAAAAGATATGCAAATTTTAGCAAACAAATTCGAAGGAAAATGTTTATCTGAAAAATATATTAACAATAACACGCATCTTTTATGGCAATGCAAACTTGGACATCAGTTTTCATCAAAGCCATCAAATGTAACAACTGGATATTGGTGTCCAATTTGTGGTAGAAATAAGTCTGGATTGAGCAGAAGAAAATATGATATTGAATTTATGCATAAAATTGCTGAAAGCAAAAATGGTAAATGTATATCAAGTGAATATCTGGGTTACAAAATAAAACTAAATTGGATTTGTGAAAATAATCATCAATGGGAAGCAATTCCAGAAAAGGTAATTAGAAATAATAAATGGTGCAAACAATGTAAAAAATAAAACAGCCTGCAACTGCGCCAAGCTACGATGTTAATAATAGATATAACTGAATCTCAAAAAACGATTAGATAGTACTATCGTAATTTTTAATAAATTGCTGAATGTTTAGTATAGTCTATAAACCTGAAAATTGGAGAATGAGAAATAATATTTGTTCGAAAACTTGTTTTTTTAGTGCTTTTATAATTGTTTTTTCGGGAATCATTTTTTCTTGTTCGACAGCAAGCTTATTACAGAATAAAATTCCGTATAAGACAGATTCTCTATATGTTGAAATTGAGAAGTTAGGTCATGAACTTACTTTAAAGAATAAAGTTCCCGGAGTTGCAGTAGCTGTGATCCGGGATGGAAAGGTCGCCTGGTTACAATCGATTGGTTATGCGGATCTTGCAAGCAAAAAACCTGTAACTTCTGAAACGATCTTTAATATTGGCTCTATCTCCAAGCTGATCTCTGCCTGGGGCTTTATGCAACTTAGTGAAAAAGATCTTGTCAAGCTGGATGATCCAATTGATCAATATCTAACCCGATGGCATCTGCCGGAATCTGAATTTGACAGATCAAAAGTAACACTGAGACGGATCTTGAGCCATACTGCAGGACTTTCTGTACACGGCTACGGCGGATCGGACCAAGGAATACCACTGCTAAGTCTGGAAGAATCACTGAACGGAAAAACCAAACGGAATGGTGAAACCGTACATCTTATCAGTGAGCCAGGAATTAAATGGGACTATTCCGGGGGAGGCTATACTCTTGCACAACTGCTTCTGGAAGAGAAAACAAACCAAAGTTTTGCCACATATATGAAAAATAATATCTTCATGCCGCTTGGAATGAAGCATACCAATTATGAATGGACAGTAGAAATGATGGCTACTTCAGCAACGGCATATGACGAGAATGGTAATCCTATAAAAAACCGGATCTTCACTGAAAAAGCAGCGGCAGGACTTCAGACCACAGTTAAAGATCTGGCACATTTTGCAGAATTGTCTATCAAACCTAATTATCATCAATTGAATAAAGTCTTGAAGCCAAGCACCATCAAGTTAATGGAGACACCTGTTCTTCCAAGCTCCAATGAAGGCGAAAGCGGCCTGGGCTATCGGTTTATGAATTATGAAGGTTTTAGAACCATTGGACATACGGGTGAAAATGCAGGCTGGAGTGCGGCTATGTTTTTGGATCTCCCAACTAAAAACGGTATTATTATTCTATGCAACGGGTCAAATGGTGATCGAGTTTGGTTTCCAATTTATCAAAGTTGGCTGAAAACTATTAAGTAGAAATAAATATTCCAAGTAATTTCTGATTATCTATTAATAGATATGTTTACTGAAGAAATATTAAATTCCTTTCATGAGGGTTATTAGTACCATAACAAAAAATTAAACAATAAAAGCTCAAAAAACGATTGCTTTTGAGTTTCGGAATAAAGTTTGCAAAAATTATATCCAGTGATAAGGTTTGCCCTTTCTATTTAGATAGCAATGCATTTCTTCTTTTTTAAGTTCAGGGAAAAATTTCAGGGCTTTTTCGATAGCATAATTGGGCAGAAAGTAAATTTCGTCGCGGATAGCAGTGATTACTTTTTCATACCCGTAAAAATGGATGATCTCATCAATCTCCTGTTGACCTCCACGTTCTACAATTCGGGCAATAATGGTCTTATAGGCTTGCATAAAGTCCATTGCATCAATGTCAAAATCCCAGAAAAAAACACGGTCGAGATTTGGAATTTTATTTATTTTTGCTCTTGATTCCATACTATAAATATACGATTTTTCAGCTTTACATTATGTATTTCAGCGTCTAAATCCTCTGCTTTTTTTAGGAGATTCTTGCCTTTCTCCGAATTTTAGCAATGGATCATTGACCGCTTTTTTTAATCGCTCACTCATCGTATCCATATCAACTTTCTTTCCTTTCAGTATATTCACTTTTGCATCCATGTCTATGTTGTCATGGTACAATAAAGCGTATGAAGCCATTACAGGGTTGCCATTGTATTTGTTTTGATAAGATTCCAGATAAATCTTAAGCGGATTGTGTTCCAAGAGAAAATGCATATCGATGAAATCTTTTATCCGTGTACCATTTTGAAAAATAGCATGAAGTTTCATCGCTCCTATATCCTCTAGTGATACTAACCTTACACCTTCCTTTGTCTCAAAAGCTTTTTGTAATGGATATTGATGTGCTAGAATATCGACCTTGACCTCACCTATATCAAGCAGGATTGTATTGCTAAATATATCCCTTACCTTCACCGTAGGATGTTTGCCTGTCAAATGTTTTAGCAGGGCTTGCTCATCAAACTCTTTAGTGGAGAACAGGTCTATATCGATGCTCAATCTATGACCGATTTGAAGGCTCAAAGAAGTTCCTCCAACGAGATTAAAATCTTTTAGTATTTCATCTTTCATCAACCTTTGGAGAAGTTCCCACATTTCCTTACTGACAGTTTCCTTATGGAGCATAATTTCATTTTTCAGAAAATTAATCCTGAAAATGAGGTATGTCTGTACAATGGCAGTGCGAGGAACTATTTGGCTTCGATTGTCAATGAAAGTCAAAATTAGAAGCCTTTTATTGATGCAGATATTAAGGATTGAGCTTAAAAATTTTTCTGTTGTAGCCAAGTAAGTATATACCTATTTTTAGAAACTCACCTTTTAGGAGGAAACCTTAAAGTAGGTTTGTGCTTTTTAAACCATTAATCAAAATTAAGGGTACTTTGTGAAAAGTAATTTATTTTAAATTTTGTTTTAAGAACAAATCTATTGTTTATTAAAAATGCGTGCGATTTTACAACTACACGGAGAAGTTAGGAGCTCATTCGCAACTTTGAAAGTCCTTACGTCCTAACAAAGTTGCTGCTTCGCTCTGTGAGACTTTTGAATCGGTAAGAAATTTTGATTAGATATTATGAGTGTAAGCATATATTAATAATGTTTCTTTATCTTTAAGTACTATTTATTGTACGACTAATTTTATGCTTTTTTATTAATACCATAGATCCATTCGATGGTATTAACTTAAATCATATAGAACAATAACATTAAGTTTAATGTTGTTGTCTTTGTTTTCAAATATAAATGTATGTACAAGTCTATATTCATTATAAATTATAAATACATTTTCCTTTTTTCTTTTTTCTTCAACTGTGTAGTCAACAAAACTTATTATTAATGCGACATAGTTTGACGCCATGCTAATATAGCTTTGTACCATGATCCAATTTTATTTATGCAATACTATATATGTTAAGAAAAATTCATGAAAATATGGGTTTTTTACGGAGTACGTATATTAAGTATTAGCTATATTTTTACACGTCAATTACACAATCAATGAGAAAAATTTATCAGTGTGCATTTATGTTATGCACAATCCTGGGAATATCTGCTCAGGAAGTGGTGTGGCAGAAGGATATAAAATCCTCCACCCAGAATTTTTTAAGCCAGGTTACTACAACCATCGATCAGCAGTATGTGATCACGGGAAGCTCAATTCAGAGCGACAAACTTCTGCAAGCAAATAAGCAAAACAACGGTTATGATTTTCACTTAGTAAAACTAAACCAGCAGGGAGAAGAAGTGTGGGAAAAATATTTTTCCGGGCGGAATCATGATTATCTGTCAGCAACCGTTACTACACAGGATGGTGGAAGTTTGTTAGCAGGTACTTCGTATTCGGGGAAAGGTTTGGATAAGAAAGACGATTCCAAAGGCGGTTCAGATATCTGGCTGATCCGGATCAATGAATTCGGTGATGAATTATGGCAGAAAACGTTAGGAAGCTCTTCCGATGAAGAAGCCAGAGCGGTTATCCAGGCTACTGATTTAGGATTCTTTGTGGTCGGAAACGTACAGAACTCACCCAAAGGATACGGTTCAAAAGATGTTTTAATTACCCGATTAGACAAAAACGGAAAAGAACTCTCCCAATTAATTTTAGGCGGAAAAGGTTTAGATGAATTGGAAAAGATGATTCCAACGAGAGATGGAGGAGCATTACTGGGGATTTATTCAAGGAGTTCTGAAGTAAAGGCGGGAAGCGGGAAGCTGGAGGCTGGAAGCAGTTTGAAGATCGACTCTTATTCCAAGGCTAGTAACAATTACGGTGAAGGAGATTACTGGATCGTAAAACTCGATAAAAACGGAAAAGTAGAATGGGAAAAGAACTTCGGAGGTAAAGGAGATGATCATTTGAGAACCCTGGCACTAACCTCTACGGGTTTTATCATTGGTGGAGAATCCAGATCAGAAAGATCGGGAAATAAAACCGTTGGATTGGAAGAAGGAACAGACCTTTGGCTGATTGCTCTCAATGAAAGAGGTGAAGAGCAGTGGCAGAAATCCTATAATTTCAAGAACAGAGATATTTTGATGGGAATGAGTGTGGTAAGTGGGAGGCTGGAAGATGGAAGCGATAAGTCTAAAGGCATTCTGTTGGGGGGGTACACCCAGGCTGAAGGAAGAATCCAAACCGATGATGAAACCTTCTGGATGCTCTACCTTGATCAGAATGGAAATGAGCAGTGGAGAAAACATGTAAAAGGAGAATCCAGACAAAAAGAAGAAAGACTTTCAGATCTGAAACTCAACAGAGACGGTTCAATTATTCTGGCCGGAACTAGCGCAGAAGAACTGGGTAAAGAAAACTGGAAAATTGTAAAACTGGGCGATAAACAGGTAGACCAGTTAATCGAAAAATACGATATCAAAATCTATCCGAATCCTGTGTCTGATTATGCTTACGTGGAAATCGGATTTGACTTCAAAGATGCTGATATTCTGTTGTACGATATGAGCGGAAGACAACTTCAAAGTATAAAAACCAAAAACAGAGTCACGAAGATCAATACCCAAGCTTTGGTGCAGGGAGCCTATCTGGTGACGATAAAAACTGATACCAATAAAACGGCGAATGCCAAATTAATTAAGAAATAAAAACACAATGAAAAAAAATATAACCAGTTTGTTTTTTTGCTTGTCCCTTGGAACAGCATTAGCACAAACTACAGGAAGCAAATCATCCACCCTTCCGAATATCATCCCACCATCAGCGGAGTCCTATAAACTGGGCTCCTTTGGAAACCTTCCGGTAAGTTTGTTTACAGGAAATGCTAATGTAGATATTCCTGTAACGTCCTTTGCGGCCGGAAATATTACTATTCCCATCAGACTTAATTATTTTTCCAATGGAATCAAAGTAGATGATATGAACGGTTCTACTGGACTCGGTTGGACTATGGTTTCAGGAGGAGTGATTACACGAGTCATCCGTGATCTTCCGGATGAAAACAATCTATCTAATGTTTCTATTCCGACCAATTTTGATGATATAGGGCCTAATAATCCTATTGCCATGCAATTTTTTCAGGATGCTTCCAATGATAATGTAGATACAGAGCAGGATTTATATATGGCTAACTTTGGTGGAATGCAAATCAAATTTGTGTTTGACAAGAAAGGAATTCCTGTTATTTATTCTCAAAAAGATGTCATTATTGAAGGGGTGAGCGGTGGAGATTCATTTACCATAACTGTTGATAATGGAACCAAATACTATTTTACAGATAAAGAATCCACTTCCAACCGTACTGCTGGTGCAGGACATTCTTTGATCAGTATTTCTACCACAGCCTGGTATCTGACAAAGATTGAAGATATCTCTACCGGAGAAACTGTATTTATTGAAAATGTGGATGGCGGATATACAGCCACCATGAGCCAGTCACAGACTTTATCCTATACGAGCCCTAATGGAGGACCTATGTTGTCTTCCTGCGGAAACCCTGCATTTATCAGATACCCGCAGGTCAGCGAACTGATAAGCCACAACCAGACGGTCAATGGTAAGCAGATTAAAAGAATATACAGTAATAACCCTTCCTATGGCGAAATTATATTTGATTACTTCCAGTCTGGAGGAAGTGCGGATTACAAGCGATTGCAAAAAGTCACCAAAAAGATCAATAATAGTATTATCAATGATGTTACCTTAAATTATACCTTAACCTCTAATAACCGATTGTTTCTGAATTCTGTTTCTGATAGTGTGGCAGGCAGTGTATACAGTTTTCAATATAACCAGCCTGACCAATTCCCACCCAGACTTTCATTCGGCAGGGATGACTGGGGGTATTTCAATGGCGCTACAAATAATACCAATCTGATCCCTTCAATTATAGAAATCATAAATTGGAGCGGCTACCAATCTTCTATGAGAAGTGTTAATCCTTCTAAAACATCTATCGGAATACTGCAAAAGATTACGTATCCGACTAAAGGATATTCAGAATTTTTCTACGAAAATAATACATCCGTAGAAAAGAATGTTGTGCTTATTCCTGAAAAGAAAACGGGTGTTCAGATTGGAGCAGAGAAAGGAAGCAGCGGTCCGCAGGTAACTAATTCAACTACGTTTATACCCGTTAAAAATGAGGAGATCACCATAGGTGGAGGAGCATGGTTCAATAGTGATGCTTGTGATTCCCAATGGGAGGTTGCCGGTAAACACCGAGCTGTTGCTAATCTTAAACGTGCCAATGGAGAAAGTGTTACGCTATATCAAAAAACATCCAGTGGCATGATGACAAGCCCAACCACTTCCCTTACATTTCCCTCCCCCTATGCCTATTATGCAATGGTTTCCAAAAACGAAGTACTCACTCTAAATCTTACAACACTTTTTCTCTGCGTACAGGCAGAGGCAGCAGCAAGCTATACTGAAGCGCTTGAAGTAAGAGGAGACAGAGAGGTACCTATTGGTGGGTTAAGGATTGCTAAAATTGTGGACACTACCGAAAACGGAGTGGCTTCGACCAGAAATTTTGTTTACCATGATCTGGGTGAACAGAATACAGAAGCTACTGTATTAAGAGAGCCTCAATTTGAAGAACAGCTGTACTATACAAGGACATGTAGTACCACTCCTAATCCGGGGAATAATGGCGGAGGCTTTCCCACTGGAGTAGAGAGGTTCCCATACTATACCATCACTTCAACCAATATCAATCAGCTCTTTGCTACCCATCCCAATGTATTTTATAAAACGGTACAGGAAATTGTAGAGGGAAAATCAAATATCATCCATTATTATTCAACAGAGTCGGATGATTTTGGTAAAGTGATCTATGGAAACAATATCAGAAACTCTGTGCTGACCAATTTTGGATGGAATAACGGAAAAGAGAAACTGACAAAATATTTGGACAGCGGAAATAATCTGGTTCGTACAGTTGAAATGAACTATGAAGAGGATGACAGCCGCAAATATCAGGTAGATGGTTTTTCGATCAGAAAAAATTATGATAATCCGGTTTCGCAAAATGTAACAAGAACCTGCACAGCAGAGGATGTTGTAAGAACTATGGATTACACCTATTGTAGTGCCAGCCATTCACATCACTATACAGCATTTGACGGATATAAAAACTGCATTAATCCCGGAGCTAATAACCAAACTGCCACTTATAAAGATATTTGTTTCGGGCAAGGTATAGGAACAGTAATGACTTATGCTGATCAACTGGATAATCTTGACATTATGCAGTATAAGAATATTTCCCGTTTTGAGTACCTGAAATCTCAGAAAGCGATAGATTACCTGAACGGGACTGCCATGAAAACGGAAACCCAGTATTTCTACGCCCATCCCAAACATCATCAACTGACCAGTGAGAAAACGATTTTCCCTGATCTGACTTCTGCGGGCAAAACATATCAGTACGCCCATGAGAAAAACAACCAGCTGATGATTGGTAAAAACATGGTGGGTATTCCATTGGAAACCCAGACACAGCAGACGGCAAACAGCATCACCAAAGTGACTTCCAGGGAAGAAACTATTTATCCAACGGCTCTGCCTCACGCAGTTACCGGAAACTTAATGCTTCCTCTGTCTGAATATTCGTATGATACTTTAAACCCTACTGTTTCCTCTAAGGATGTCACGTATGAAAAATATGATGAAAAAGGAAATATTCTTCAATACAGGGAGAAAGACGGTACTCCGGTAAGTATAGTTTGGGGATATAACAAAACCAGACCGATTGCAAAAATTGTAGGTGCACTATATAGCCAGGTAGAAGGGATGATCAGTACTATTGTAACCAAATCCAATGAAGATGCTGTTGATCCCACCAAAGAAGCTGAACTCTTATTGGCTCTGGATGCTTTTCAGCCCGTTGGAATGACGACCAAATATACCTATAATCCTTTGGTAGGGGTAACGACCATAACACCCCCATCAGGAAAAAGAGAACTTTATGTTTATGATACTGCTAATCGATTGAAACAGGTTCAGGTAAGGGAAAGAGACAACGCTGGAACGTACAGCTATAAGGTCGTTAAAGAATTCAAGTATAACTATAAGCAGTAAACACAAATGAAAAAAATAAAATTTTTAGGTCTGCTGTTTACAGCGATGATGACCTATGCACAAAGCACAACCGAAAATTACATCCAATCTAAAACCTGCCTGAGTGGTGATTGCAGTAAGAAAACTGAAACTATTACCTATTTTGACGGCTTGGGACGACCTAAGCAGATTGTTAGTGTAAAAGCTACCACTACCGGAAAGGATCTGGTGACTCCTATTACGTATGATGGGTTTGGAAGACAGGTTAAAGATATTCTTCCTGTTCCTGCCAATACTCTCAATTCTGCCATTCATACCGGGATTATGAATGAAACTGTGGCTAATTCTTATTACGGTGTCACCAATGCGTATACAGAAAAAGAGATTGAAAATTCTCCATTGGACAGGGTAAAACAAGTAGCTCAGCCGGGTGAACCATGGAAAATGGCATCCGGACATACCCAAAAGCTTAAATATGAAGTAAATCAAGGCTCAGAAGTAAAGAAATTTATCACCAATACAGTAACTACAACGGTAGGAACAGATAAAAAAACTGTTTCCTCTGTATACATAGTTCCAGGCAGTGAATTTTATGGTGCTGGAACATTATATAAAAATTCGGTAACCGATGAAGATGGAACTCCGGTTATCCAGTTTCAGAACGGACGTGGTGAAACGGTGCTGGTACGTCGGACGGACGGAACACAAAACGTTGATACCTATTATGTCTATAATGAATACGGACAAAAAGCATTTGTAATTCCCCCTCTGGCGGTAAAAAAAATTGAGCAAAACAGCAATGTTGTTACCACAGATATTGTAAACACTTTATGTTACCAGTACCGATATGATGGATTGGACAGGCAGGTTGAAAAAAGACTGCCTGGAAGAGACGATTGGGAATCTGTGGTGTACGATGCTGCCGACCGCCCGGTGCTTACCCAGGATGTGAACCTGAAGAATAAAGGGCTGTGGCTGCTGACCAAGTATGATGCATTTGGTCGCGTTGCCTATACCGGACTTATTACAGGTGGAGAAAGAGCTTCAATGCAAAGTCCACTTGCTTCTCAGGTGGTCAGTGAAAGCCAGACAGCCAATGGGTTTGATAAAAATGGCTTCATTGTATATTACACCAATAATTTTCTGTCCGGCTTTACGACGCTTTTAACGGTTAATTACTATGACTCTTACCCAAGGGATACTAAAGAGTTTCCACCTGCAAAAATCCTTGATCAATATGTAGTGAACGAAGACAGGGCTCTGAACGGAGGTGCCAATACCCAAGGTTTGTCAACAGCAGCTTATGTAAAAAACATTGAAGATGATAACTGGACGAAAACCTATTTCTACTACAACACTAAAGGGGAAAAAGTAAGTGAAAAAAGCTGGAATCATTTAGGGGGGTATACTAAAAAGGAATTTAAACTTGATTTTTCCGGCGCGGTAGATGAAAGCTATACTTATCACAAAAAAGGAAGTGCAGATGCGGAGGTGTTTATCAAAGAAAGATTTGTATATGATGACCAGAAAAGACTGCTGAAGCTCTATCATAAGGTGAACAGTCTAACAGAAGAACTATTAGTAGAAAACACATACAATGATCTGGGACAGCTTACCAATAAAAAAACAGGAAATACTACAGGTACTCCTTTACAGTCTATAGACCAGACTTACAATATCCGAGGTTGGCTATCGAAAGTGAATGATCCGACTAACCTAAATGGAAAACTTTTTGCCTATGAGCTTAAATACCATAATCCTGTTTATTCGGAGGTTTCTACCGGAAAATACAATGGGAATATTGCAGAAATAGACTGGCAGGCTGCTGATGGTGGGATGCTTAGAAGATATAATTATCAGTACGATGGATTGGACAGGCTCAAAAATGGAATTTATTCTGAACCCAATGCAGCCCTTCCAAAGAATAACTATTTTAATGAAAGTCTTACCTATGATGTAAATGGTAATATCCAAAGTCTGAAAAGAAATAGATTGTTGCAAAATTTTGGAGCAGAGCAGATTGACGATCTCACCTATACTTATACCGGAAACAGGGTGAATACGGTAAGTGATGCTACAAGTAACTATGCCGGCTATCCGGCTTCTGTATCAACCGCAATTCCTTATGATGGCAACGGAAATATGATTACCCATGAGGATAGGGGGATGCTCCAGATAGACTATAATTATCTTAATCTTCCCAACTATATAAAATTTAATAAATTATATAATACACATGATTTTGAGACCTACAATGTCAATACAAAATACCTGTATAATGCTGCCGGAGCCAAACTGAGAAAAGTCTATACCTATGGAACAGGAAGAGGACAGACGGAAGCCGTCAGCAAAACTGATTATCTGGATGGATTTCAATATACTGATGACATATTAAGCTTTGTTCCTACTGCAGAAGGCTATTATGACTTTGTTAAAAATCTGTATATTTACAACTATACTGATCAGGTAGGAAACATCAGACTGGCGTATTATAAAGATGCTTCCGGAAGCCTGAAAATAGACAGGACCAATCATTACTATCCTTTCGGGCTTGAGTTTGGGGGAGATCTAAATATTAATGGTACAGTAACCCCAAGCTATAGATACTCTACACAAGGACAGGAAAATCAGATTGACACTAAATGGAGTTCTTACAGATGGAGGAACTATGATGCCGGAATGGCGAGGTTCTTTAATGCTGATCCATTAAGTGAACAGTACGACTATCAATCACATTATAATTTCTCAGAAAACAGAGTTGTTGATGCAAGGGAACTGGAAGGCTTGGAGGCTAAAAAGGTTAATGAGGTTAGTCTTCCAAGTGATCCTGTAGAATTTGCGGAGATGATTGGCGGAGGTATTAATAGTCTAAGGGCTGCTGTTTCCAATAATGTGGTGAGAACAGCAAACTTTTTCTCGAATGATGCTGTAAGGAATAAATATGTAGTTGATGGAGATGGTGGACTGACTTTGCTTACAGGGGTTCCTAAGGAATCCTTCAAAGAAAAAGTGGCAAATGGAGCCCTTGATTGGGGTACTATTGCCCTATCCATTGGAGGTGGGCCTGAAGGAATGTTGACAGTACAAGGAGGAAAAGTTCCTGCTTTAAGAGCTTTCGAATCAGTTAAAGCAATTCAAAAGAATGAAGCAAGAGCAGCAAGACTTAATAAGATTGGAAGAGAAGGTAAGGATTTCACAAAGGCAGGTAAACAAGTCGTTATCAAAAAGTCTGAATTAAAGTATGGAAAAGTAAAATGTGAAATGTGTGGTATTGAAACTACACCAGCAAAGCAGTCTAAAAAAGGTGTAGTTCCTGAGAAGACTGAAACTCAGGTAGATCATATAAAAAGAAAAAGAGAAGGAGGAAGAGGAAACCCAGATAATGGACAGGTATTGTGTAGAGGTTGTAATTTAGATAAACATTAAAAATTAGTAAAATGGAAAATAAAGTAACAGTTGTGTACTACGATGTTAATCAAGAGATAGCTGAAGAAAAGCTGTGGGTCGAAAAGAAAAGTGATTTGGAATATCAAATAAAAAACATACCCTTTTTTGCACCGAATTTAGCATATGATGATATTATCTCGGTTGAGAATGATGAAGGAGAGTTATATTTTGAGGATCTAATTCAAGCTTCAGAACATAGTACTATACAGATTGTATTTTTTAATGAGGAAAAAATAAAAAATGTAACAAAGGCTATTGAAGAAATGGGTTGTTCATGGGAAGGAATAGATGAACAGAAAATCATTGCAGTAGATATTCCATCATCTATTGATTATGCCGGTATAAAGTCTTTTTTTGAGAAAATGCTTGCTGAAAATACTCTTGATTATAAAGAAGCATGTCTTTCTGAAACGCATTTAAGTACACTCTAATGAATCAACAAGAGATTGAAAGTGTTATTGCTTTAGAGCCGAAAGAGAGGTATAAGTACTTTATAAAAAAAGTAGCTGATTCTGAGATTTTTTATACTCTCACAGACGATACTGGAGATTACGTAGTATCAAAAATTGATGACGAAGAATTATTTCCTTTATGGAGTGCGAAGGAATATACAGAACTTTGTAAGGTTAATGGATGGGAAAATTGTCAAGTTAAAAAGCTGGACTTGGATGATCTTGAAGATGAAATTATTGATTTTATTGCTGATCATGGTTATTTAATTAATGTCTTTCCAGTTTTTGATAAAACTGGATTCGTGGTTGATCTAACAGAGTTCTCTAAGGATTTGAGTGAGGAGTTGAAGAATTATGGATAAGTAAGATATTAATACTAACTATCTGAAATTTAAGCATAATTGAATATCCAGAACTATGGAAATACTTAAACTATTAAGTTAATAATTAAAGAAAGTGTCTTAGAATAGACACTTTCATTTTAAGATTATCTTAAAAAAGTAGAGTTAATTAAAAAATATGATAAGATACAAAGGAATTGAAATAATCGTAAATGATAATACTTATGTTGAAACTAAAGGGCTAAATACTTATCTGGATAAAGAAATAAGAGTTGTAATTGGTGAAAATCAACCCGAAAATTATATAGAGGTTAGTAAATATATTATAGATTATATTGTAGATAGTAAACCTGCTATTTCTGAAAACCAAAATATCGGCTATTATTCATGGCTTTTACAATTTAGATGGGATGAAGATAACTGCTATGATCTATATGAGGCAAACTCTGACGGTAGTAACTTTAATAAAGGTTGTGATACGGCAATATCAGTTGTTAGGCAACAAAGTGAAGCATGTTGGCAGCAGAATCTTATTCCTCTCTTTCCAAACTTCAATCAATCAGTTGTCATATCAGATGGTGTTTACGAAGGAAAGGATATTGAAGGAATCAGATATGATTCGCCTCAGGACGAAAGTGGTTGGTATCTTATCACAGACGACTATAATGACGATATTAAATCATTGAAAATGGTTCATTTTTATCATGTTGCTTTTGCTCGTCCTGATATTTTACAATACTTGGCAATACCTTTCGGATACAGATTTATAATGAAAAACGGAAATATTGAAATACATAAGGATGAAGAAGAATAATTCTCAATTTAAAACTAAAATTCATTTTTGAGAAAATCCCGATGGAAAACAAAAATTTGGCTAATTATATTACAAATATTGTTGGTATTAATAAAATAATTGATCGTCATTATGACAAAGAAAAAAAGAATTTTATCGATATTTTCACCTGTGATGATCCTCTTTATCCTAGAATAAAAATTTGCGGTACGATAGGAATATCTGATCACCCCAATAAAATTGAAATGAATAATAATAGCTTTAAAGACATTCCAATAGAGCTTTTAATTGGTGGATACAGAGAATTCAAAATGTTGTCAAATATTCTATCCAAAGCAGGATTTTATATTACTAATAATGGGTGGGAATGCCAACCAGGTTCAGTATTTATGAGAATTGTTGAAATGTATTTTGAGACTTCTGAAATGAAACATATTATGTTTACATCACCATTTTTATGGGAGGACAAATTACAACCACTAAAACTTGAAACTAAAACAGTACATTGGCTTTTGTGTATTCCTATTTCTGATAAAGAACTCGAATATAAGATGGAAAATGGTACATCTGCATTAGAAGATATATTTCAGGAAAAAGATATTGACATATTTGACATCAATAGAAAGTCTGTTATATAAACATTATCTATTCTGTTTAATTCTAATGATATTAATGGTATTGATTCAATACCATAAATATTTATACAGTACTTTATCAATTAGGTAGGAAAAATCAGCTATAAATCCACATCTGCATGATGTGGATTTATTTTTTAATTTGTTTATTAAGCCAATGAGTGAAAATCGAAGCCCCATAAGTCTTATTATCTAAAGATAATGATTAGTGAACTATTTTATTGTCGTGAAAACATCTATCAATTTTAAGGCTGTGAAAACAGGTTCCGAAGCGCACAATTTGAGAAGAAAAACCTTCGATTATATAAAAAAGGATCTTACCGGAAAAAATGAGTATTGGGTAGAAAATAAAATTCCAGATAGGCTTAAATCAATAGAAGCCTACTGTAAGGAAAAATCCGGCAGGAAATTACAGAAAAATGCATTGCCAATTCGTGAAGCTGTAGTCGTAATTAAAGAAAATACAACAATGCAGGATTTGCATAAGCTTTCTAAAAGGCTTGAAGAAGAGCTGAGAATAAGAATTTTTCAAATTGCCATTCATAGAGATGAAGGACATTATGATAAAGATTCTAAAGAATGGAAACCCAATTATCACGCTCATTTAGTAGCCGACTGGCAGGATTTAGAAACTGGAAAAACATTGAAGCATCAATCCTTTCACTATTCAAAAATGCAGGATATTACGGCTGAATGTCTGGAAATGGACAGAGGTGTTTCAGGTTCTAAAGTACGTCTTGAAGCCATAGAATTTAAAATTCAAAAAAAAGAAGAAGAACTTTTGTTGCTAAACAATAGAATAACTGAGATAAAAGCAACGCTCAATTCTAAAAGGTTTAAAGATCTTATTGTAAAAGAAAATGACTTTCTAGGCTTTACTAAGATCAAAACAGATAAAACGATTGAAAACTACGAGAGAGTTTTTAAGTCATATAATACAGAACTGCTTAAAAATAAAGAAATTCTTCAATCCAAAACTAAAATAATTACTGAGCTTCAACAAAAGAATATCGAGTTAATCAAAGAAGTATCAATATTAAAAAACAAACTGTCATTTATTTTGTCTAACGTTACCGAATATACGAACGAAAAGGAGATTTATTTCAATTCAGTGAAGGATACCATTATAAAAGCCATACGGTTTGAAAAATTTAAACAGCCAAAATTATTCGATACAACTAAGGGAAAAATTATAACAATACTTGACGTTATTTGTAAACAAGTTTCTGAAAAAAATAATATTCCTTTTTCATCACTGGAAGAGGTATTTAAAAATCCTGACAGCAGCTTAGAAATCTTTTCCTTATTGAGCATTGGTGATCATAGAATGCAATATAATACTGAAGATATCCCGGTTCAGCAAAAAAGAAAAAAGATAAAGAGGTCATAAGAAGGACTGCAAAAATTCATAAAAGAAAACAAAGGTATTGTTTCAGATTTTTAAAAGACAAGTTCAGGTCCAAAGGATATGATAAAAAATCTCCACCTTACAGGTAGTATTTTTTATCATAAACTTGCTTTTTAAAATCTTTTATAATGAATTTTGGCTTTCTTTTTTTCCTTTTTCTTTTGAAAATATAATTAGTTGTCGAGGAATTAGTTTTGTAGCTCCAAATTCTTTGGAAAAATACACATCCACAGGATTATTTTTTCCTTGAGAATCATATAAAGACCTTATTTCTTTAAATCCCAAATACTCTCATCTTATAAAAAAATGTTCAAGAGTAATTTTCTATTCTCTTATGCTTCAAAATCAAAAAAGTCTTTTAAAGAAATTCCTATGAGATGACAAAATTTTGCTATTGTATAAATTGTCAACCCCCTTTTATTGTTTTTACTTTCCCAACGATTTAATATTTGCCTGTCAATTTCGTATTTTTTAGAAAATTCAGATTGAGACAAACCAGTATTCGCTCGAAGAAACTTAATTCTATCAGCAATTTTATTTTTTAGCAATATATCTTCTTCGTTGAGTCCAGCCATAATGCAATTTTGCAAAAAATCATAACTTTTATGTAATCCATTTGGATTACATAAATAATTTTGGTATATTTGTAGATAATATAATGCAATTATTCCAATAGAATTAAAATATTGAGGCAATTGCTTAGAATCTCGCATTAGAAAACTGGTAATTTTTATGTGTACGAGAAGATAAGTAAATTTGCTCACGACCGCGGCGTGGGCTCTCTTATCGTACACGGGTATACCAGTGCCTCTAATGCTATAAGTTGAGTTCCACGCCTTTCTTTTGGGCAAAATGTGGTGAGTTAGTATTATGGGTGATGTAGTGAATTAATCTTATTGATCTAAGCAGTTTCTTCCAGCAATAATTTAGCTAAAATATACTGCTATGAAAAGAACAGACTCTGCAACCCGGATATTGAACGATTATCAGCTATATGAACTACTGAAAAAAGGTAATCCGACCTCTTTAGAACATATCTATTTACGTTACAAAAGACTTCTTTTCTGGATTGGAAAACAAATGCTTGAGGATGATTTTGTAGTGGAGACACTTGTGCAGGATACTTTCCTTAAACTCTGGTTACACCGTGATTCTATTGAAACTCCCAATCATATTCTTGGCTTTTTACGGTTTGTTTTGAAAAGAGACTGTATATCTTATTTCAATGCTCCAAAAAATAAATTCACCCGCTTAGTTGATTCCCTTGAACGTTTTGAGAATTATCAGGATTATCTTATCGGTTATGATCCCATGCAAGATAAAGAGCATCTTATCCGTCAGGAGTCCGATCAAAAAGATTTTGATGAAGTTAATAGGGTTTTAAATGTAATAAGTCCCAAAAGAAGACACTTGATTAAGCTTTGCCTTGAATATGGATTTCAGTACAAATCCATTGCGGATGCAATGGGCAGCAGTGTGACTGCCATAAGTAATGAAGTAAACAGAGCGATAGATGATCTTCGGAAAATTCTTAATAGAAGTTCTTTTGAACAGCCACAGGAAAAAGCTTTCGATAACAAGGAACAGTCAGAAAAACTCAGTAGTCAACAACTTGATATTTTGAAAAGAAGGGTCGAACAAAAATCTTCTTTCATAGTAATTGCCAAGGAACTTAAACTTTCTGAAAAGCAGGTCCATCGGGAGTTTCTATATGCTTATCAATATCTACAAAATCGAAATACCTCTCAAATCCTTCTATGAAATGGAAAAATCAACAATTACACTTACCCGAAAAATTCAGCTGTTGATCGATGTTCCTCTCATTGAGAAAAAGGAGGTGTGGGAAAAACTCTACCGTTATCAGAACCGATGTTTCAGGGCGGCTAATTTCATCGTTTCCCATCTATATGTTCAGGAAATGATTAAAGATTTCTTTTATTTCACCGAAGAAATCCAATACAAGCTGGCTGATGCAAACAAAGATCAAATGGGAATATTTACACGTTCGAAAACAAGCACAACGGCACGCACGGTTTTTGACCGGTTCAAAGGAGAAATCCCTACCGATATTCTGGGAAGCCTGAACAATACGATTCAATCCGTTTTCTCTAAGAACAAAGCTGACTATTGGCAGGGCTTAAAATCTTTGAGGAATTTTAAAAAAGATATTCCCATTCCACTTCCGGTTAAATGCATCAGCAAAATGAAGTATGATCCTGAAAAGAAAGCGTTTTGCTTCAATATGTTCGCTATCCCGGTTAAAACGTATTTAGGGAGAGACTTCTCCGATAAACGCCTGATAATGGAACGTTTTTTAAGGGGTGAAATAAAGCTTTGTACATCACAGATCCAACTTAAAGACGGGAAAATCTATTGGCTCGCAGTATTTGAATTTGAAAAAGGAAAATACCTTTTACAACCTGAAATCATCGCAGAAGCTTCCCTGTCTTTGGAGCATCCTATTGTAGCAAAAGCTGGCAATGTGCGAATCAGTATTGGCACAAAAGAGGAGTTTTTATATCGCAGGCTTGCCATTCAGGCAAGTCAAAAAAGGATTCAAGATGGTATAACCTATGCTCGTTCAGGAAAAGGAGCCAAACGGAAACAGAAAGCATTGTATAAAACAGAGAATTTGGAAAGCAGATATGTAAGTCATAGGCTTCATGTGTACAGTCGGAAACTTATAGATTTCTGCATCCAACAGCAGGCAGGAACACTTATTCTTAAAAATCAGGAAGACAAAATCGGTATTGCAAAAGATAATGAATTTGTGCTTCGAAACTGGAATTATTATGAGTTGCAGACCAAAATAAGATACAAAGCTGCAAAAGCAGGTATTGAATTAATTATTGGATAGAAAAAAATAAGAGGGTGCTTGTACACCCGCAGGGTGAGGTCTTGAAACACTCACTAAATACTTACTGTATATACAACGGCGTGGGTTCTTTTTATATGTATGATATGGAAAGAAAATACATAAGAGAAGAAACAAACGCTTTAGAGAAATGTTGGGAATAAAGCAAGAGACTCCACTATTGATTAGATGATAAGTGTAATCAGGAGAAATTTACTTTACCAGAATAAAGGAAGAGATTGATTAAAATTTCTTCATGGCTGTAGATGGATAATAATCCAATTGAAATGTACATAAGGTGGAACCTCCGATTCTTTTGTGGACGGAAAATACTAGCTTTTAAATAAAGCCATTAAAAGACATAGATATTCCTTCAAAGCCGAATAAAATTATTATTCAATTTCGCTAATAATTTTATTTGAAATTTATACAGAGTGTTGGAGGATAAGAAAATAAAAAAAATGCCTATTGAGGAGGTGATAGAATTCTTTCAAAACGAAGGAGTGGAAATAACTGAGGAAGAGGCAGAATTGATCATGGAGTTTCTGTACACTCTTACCTCGGCTGTTATTAGACAGTACTTCGGTTCTGAATAATTTATTTCTAAAGCTATCCTCTAATATTTACTAAACATGAAAATTATGAAGGTAGCAGATTTATACATCCGTGTTTCTACTGATGAACAGGCAGACAAAGGATATTCACAAAGAGATCAGGAGGATCGGTTAAAAAAATATTGTTCATCTAACAATATCTCTGTTGGACAAATAATCTACGAAGACCATTCCGCAAAATCATTTAACCGCCCCGGCTGGATAAGACTTTTAACTACACTTAAAAAGAAAAGTTGTAAGACAAACCTTATTCTATTTACTAAATGGGACCGTTTCAGCCGTAATGCTGGGGATGCATATCAAATGATAAGTACACTTGCAAAATTGGGAATAGAACCACAGGCTGTTGACCAGCCTTTAGACCTTTCTATCCCCGAAAATAAAATGATGCTTGCAATTTATTTGGCAGCGCCTGAAGTCGAAAATGACAGAAGGGCGCTTAACGTGTTTTATGGAATGCGTAGGGCAAAAAAAGAAGGAAGGGTTATGGGAAAAGCACCATTTGGCTATGCTAATAAAAGTAGGGAAAATGGTGAAAAGTATATTGTACTGCAAGAACCTGAAGCATCAGCAATGAACTGGGCTTTTAATGAGATTGCAAAAGGGGTATTGGCCTCTAATCAAATCAGAAAAAGAGTCAATGAATTAACAATTAAAAAGGTGAGCAGAACATCTTTTCATGTGGCAATAAGAAATCCTATATACTATGGGAAAGTATTTTTAGAAAAACACAAAGATGAAGAGGCACATTTTGTAGAGGGTCAGCATGAAGCTTTAATTAGTGAGGAGCTATTCAACAAAGTGCAAGAAATACTGGATGGTAAAAGGAGACTTCAGCGACCTAATACTAAAATTCTTTCCGGTGAGCATTTTCCATTACGGGGTTTTTTGGTATGTCCAAAATGTGGAAAAAATATTACTGCAAGCGCTTCGAAAGGGAGAAATAACAGATACTACTATTATCATTGCAATGCAGCCTGTGGATTCCGCCATAGAGCAGAATTGGTCAATTCGGTTTTTGAAGAAGGATTAAAGCAATTGGAAATGACTGAGCCTGCAAAGAAGCTTATAGAAAAAGTATTTCTGGATAACTATCAGAAGTTTATAAAAGCCCCACAGGATGAAAGAAAGAAGATATCTGATGAGATAGATAGGTTGAATTTAAGGATTTCTCTGGCGAGAAATAAACTGCTTTCTGAAGTAATCACCGATGAAGAATATCTTGAAATAAAAAAAGAATATAAAGAGCAGATTGAAAAACTGGAAACACAATTAAATGATAAGCCGATAGAAAATAAAGTAGATATACCAAAGCTACTAGGAAAAGCATTAGAAACGCTTACAAATATCTGGAAAGTCTATACAGAAGGAGATATTGCAGTCAAGCGACAAATTATCGGTTCGATTTTTCCTGAAAAACTTGAATTTTACAAAAATCATTATCGAACCATAAGAATTAATGCTGTAGCTCACTATATCTTTCAGATTAACAATGGATTATCACAAAATAAAAACAGGAGAAACGATAATTATAATCATTTCTCCTGCTATGTAGCCTCACCAGGAATCGAACCTGGATCTAAAGTTTAGGAAACTTCTATTCTATCCATTGAACTATGAGGCCTGGGTTTGAATCATAAAAATACAAATTATTTAATAATCAGCAATAATACAGGAATGGCGATCGGGGAAAGGATACTTGTATTTTTTGTGCTTTTTGAGAAAGAAAAATTATTTGAAAAGGGTATATGGATAAAAGAATCTGCCCTTTAGAGGCAGATCCAGTAGATAAATACATCTCATTTTTTTAATTAGACAACAATAAAAAGCACAGCCGACAATGCTGTGCTTAAATTTTTATTTCAAATTTAATTGCAATTTCAAGAGTAGTAAGAAAAGCAAATAAAGTTTCCACTTCGATGTTTATTACATAGTAAATGTAGTAATAATTTTAATACGAAATATGAATTTAATGTTAAAATTCACAAGTTATCCACATTTTTTTGTGGATAAGTCTAGGGTTAATTTAAAATCCAGGTTTTTGCCGTCTCAATATCCATGTCCTGACCCTCTTGGGATTCTACCGGAACGTCCGGATCAATTTTCCCATAGTAGACTTTCCCGTTTCGGTCCATTTCATAAGAAGAAGCCAAGGCAAAGCTTTTTCCGTCACTTAATGGATAAATACTGTTGGCCGAAGTGTATCCTGCCGATGGTTTCCCAAAGAGTTTTACATTGCTTTTTCCAATAAATGCAATTGTTGTAGCTTCTCCGGAACTTGCCGTATTCGGGCCTATCAGAACGGCAATTTTAGCCTGTCCGCTTTTAAGGCTATAAGGTTCTGCAATTTTGTTATCACCAAACTTTCTGTCCTTATAAATCCATGGAGATTTTTGGTCTTTATAAACAAAATACCCCAATGTTCCTTCTCCAATCAGGCTTCCGAGACCTCCGATCATAGGATACATATTTCCTCCTGTATTCCCTCTCAGGTCTACAATCCAGCCTTTAATTGTATTTTCAGAGTCCAGCTTTTTAATCATATTGTGGATCTGTAAGGCAAAATCATTTCCAACCTCTTTGTTTAAGGATCCAAAACCGGGAACTGAAATATAGCCAATATTCTGGTCTATCAGTCTTGAATCTGGTTTTGCCTCAATGGTATTGCTTTTCTTTTGCTTTTCTGAACGTTCTTTACCGGAAATAAATGAATGATTATCACCAGCCTGCCTTAGATTTTGCAAAATATACCGTAATGCCGGGGTAGTATCATCAATGGTTTTCATGCCTTTTGAAAGATACTGAAGATTGGTGTCAATATTTTGCCAGTCTAATTTATCTGAAAAGATCGAATTCTTTTTTACAATATTTTTAAAGTCCTGAATATATTTTGCAGATGCTTTTGAAGGCTCTTCATTTGAAAATGGAATTGTATTCATTTCAAAATGGTCAAACCAAACCGTTCCGTTTCCTGAGAATACACCTCCGAGAAGAAGACTCTTTACATTTTTATCAACAGTGAAAACCAAAGAATATTTTGTCCAGTCTTTATTGACGGCTATAGCATTTTGCTGTGATTCTGAATTTCCAAAGTCAATCATTTCTCCATTTTCATCCTTAACCTGAGTCCATAGATTAATTTTTCCCTTCGTATTTTCAGATTTTACATAAGCACTGATTTCTATTTTCTGTAATTTCTGAATGTCAAGAGGAACCTTTTGAGAAAAAGACTGAAAGTTTTTGGCATTATCAGCCTTTCCTGTAAGCTGCATGGAGGCTTTCCCTCCGAAATATTGTGCGTAATCTATTTTCCCTTCGTATGAATCTGCTTTTTTTACATTCCACTGGTTAGGTAATCCATCGGTCATGTTTTCAAAACCGGCATTTTGTATCTGAGCATCCACTGAGCAGAACAGAAATGCTGCTATAATCGTGAAGGACAATTTTTTCATAGTTATTAATTTTGGCTAAAATAAAAAACTTGCCAACAAATATATGCTCCATTAACAAAATTTTAGTAATGCTTTAGAAGGATTAACAGTTTATCATTAAAAGGCCTTGGAGAAAGTAAGGTCTGATTCTACTTTATGAATTGTTTTTACGTAACAGAATAAAAGAATGATCTTAGCTCATCTGCAAATATATGAGGTAATTCCAATGCAGCAAAGTGACCGCCTTCATTCATCTTTTTAAAGCTGGTTACGTTAACAAAACGCTCTGCCCATTCTTTTGGAAACTGAGCTTCGCGGGGAAATACAAGCACTCCCGCAGGAACATTGCTTTTTTGATGAACCTGTGCGCCGCTCCATAAAGCTGCTGCATCTTCTTTGTACATTCTCGCAGAAGATCCTATAGTCTGAGTAACCCAGTAGATCATAATATTGGTCAACAATTCATCTTTTCCTCCGAATGCCGTTTCAATCATTTCAGGAGGAGCTCCTGCATTGGTAAAGCTTATGATCCAGCCTGCAAGACCAATAGGAGAGTCATTAAGGCCATAGGCCAGAGATTGTGGTTTGGTAGACTGTACCATGGCGTATGCACCTTCGCTGTACCACCAGCGCTGGACAAACTGGGCAAATTCCTGTTCAGCTTCACTCATAGTGGCAGGATCTTCCTGACCGGTAGGATAGCCTACGTCTGTAAGGTGAACAGCTTCCAGTACTTCAGGATATTTCGAAGTTAATGCTTTTACCACTCCCATGCCTATATCTCCTCCGGCAGCACAGAATTTTTCATAACCCAGCACTTCAGTCATCAGTTTTTTCCAAAGGTCTGCAACTCTTTCGCTGCTGACCGCAGTTTTATCAGAAAAGCCAAATCCTGGAAGGGAAGGAATAACCAGATCAAAACTCTGTTCTCCTTCTGTAAGTAAGGGAATGATTTTATGAAAACGGTAATAGCTGTCCGGCCAGCCATGAGTGAGAATTAGCGGTTTTGGATTGGGACCTTTTCCCCTCACGTATTGAAAATGAATCAAAATTCCGTCTATCAGAGTGATATATTGGGGATGTTGGTTTAATTGCTGTTCATGCATTCTCCAGTCATAATCGTTAATCCAGTAATGGACCAGTTTTTTCAGATAAGTTTCGTTGGTTCCGTAGTTCCAGCCGGAGTTTTCAGGTTCTCCTGGCCATCGGGCGTTTTGCAGACGGTTTTTTAGATCGGTTATAACCGCTTCGGGGATGTTTACAGTAAATGGTTCCATATTATAATATTTTATTTGGTGTAAGTTTATTTATGGAAAATTCTGATAATAAGAAGGTTATCAAAGTTAAAAACTTTCTCTTTTAATCAATGTTGTCAGAATCATAATTTTTTTGATTTTTTAATGAGGGAAAAAATGTAACTTTAATTCATTAAAATCTCGTTATACATATTACTGTAGTCAGGTTACTTTTTTAACCTGAACATCTTTGGTTCAATTTTCTGAACCCTATACATTTATTATATCATATTTAAAAGCAAAGACAATGTGTTATTTGCTGTATCAAAGGTCCTTAGCGGTTTTTTCTGCTTTTGATTATTGATATTTAATACTAAAAAAATCATTATGAAAACCTATAAAATTGCCGTAATCGGCGGAACCGGAAAATCCGGACAGTATCTGGTACAAAACCTACTTGCGAAAGGATATCAACTTAAACTTTTATTAAGACATCCCGAGAATTTTACCCTCCAAAATCCATTAATTGAAGTTGTACAGGGAGATGCAAGAGATGAAACCGCGATCTATCAATTGATTGAAGGAACTGATCTTGTCATAAGTACTTTAGGTCAACCGAAAGGAGAACGTTCAATATTCAGTGATGCTGCAAAAAATATTATCTCTGTAATGAACCAACATGGGATCACCCGATATATTGTAACTACAGGTTTGAGTGTAACTACATTATCCGATCATAAAAATGAAAGAGTAGAAATGGCTACGGAATGGATGTATCAGAACTATCCTGAAACTACCACTGATAAACAAAAAGAATATGAACTCCTTTTGGAAAGCAACCTCGACTGGACATTGGTAAGACTGCCGCTGATTCATCTTACAGACGAGAATTTTCCAACGGAAACAAGCCTCGCAGACTGCAAAGGTGAAGGTATCAGTGCAGCAGATCTGGCAGCGTTTTTAGCTTCCCAGATTGAAGATTCTGAGTTTATCAGGAAAAGCCCGTTTTTGTATAATCTGAAAGAGTAAAGAATCTATAAAGAAGAAGCTGTCACAATTTTGTCATTCTGAATGAAACGAAGTGTAATGAAGAGTCTCATATCATTGGTTTTAATGAGATTCTTCCTTCGTCAGAATGACAATTGTGGCAGTTTTTTATTGGGTGTTAAGGTTTTCTATTTCTTACGGCCATACATCAGAATGCGCTTAAATGCATAAATAGCCGGATATTTCGTAAACCTTTGGGCTATACGAGATTTAAATTCAGAGATGAAGTTTTCTTTCTGTTCTCCTTCAAGACGTTCTAAATACGGTAACAATGCTGTTCCGGAAATAAAGGTGTATAAAGCCTCGTAATCATCTGCAATAATAGGATATACTTTCTGAAATATTTCTATATCCTGAATTCCGTTATCAAATAATATCTGGGCATAATCGTCCATTGAAAGCACCGGAGAATCACGGTTAAAATAATTTAATTGGGATGCATAAGGCTCCTCATTTACCATTTCCGTTAGAATCTGGTTCAGAATATTTTCTTTCTGAACGGGCATTTGTATGGCTAATTGTCCATTTTGTGAAAGCAGTCCAATGATTTTAGGAAATAAAGTTTCATGATCATCAGCCCACTGTAAAGCGGCATTACTGAAGACAAGATCCCACTTTTGATCAGCCTGCGCTGCTTCTTCAATGCTCTGAAGTTTAAAGTGTAAATGATCGTTTTCAAATTTCTTTGATTTTTCAAGCATTTCTGCTGATGAATCAATTCCCAGGAATGTAGAGCCAGTCAGTTTTTCCGTAAGGATAGAGGTCTGTTCTCCGGTTCCACAGCCTAAGTCAATCGCTTTTATATTGTTTTCGGGCTTAATTAATGCTGCTAAATCATAAAATGGTTTGTAACGTACATCTTTATACTGATCATACAATTCGGGATTCCAGGGCATAAAAATAATTTTGTATTGGGTTAATAAGTTGAATAAAGATAGGTAATCTCAATAAAAAACCGGCTGTTTCAAAACAGCCGGTTTTAGTTATTGTTCTAATTTTTCTTTGATATATTTTGCCGTATAGGACTTTTTATTTTTCGTCAGATCTTCAGGTGTTCCTGCAAACACAACTTCTCCACCGTGTTTTCCTGCTTCCGGGCCTATATCAATAATATAATCGGCACATTTGATAATGTCAGGCTGATGCTCAATAACAATCACCGAATGTCCAAGATCAATCAGTGCCTGTAATGATTTCAATAATTTCTGAATATCATGGAAGTGAAGCCCTGTGGAAGGTTCATCAAAGATGAATAATGTCTTGTCTGTTGTAACCCCTTTTACCAGGAATGAAGCCAGTTTCACACGCTGTGCCTCACCACCGGAAAGGGTAGAAGAGCTCTGTCCCAGCTGCAGATAGCCTAAACCTACTTCCTGTAAAGGTCTCAACTTCGTTACGATCTTCTCTTCATTATTATCTTTAAAGAATTCCAATGCTTCATCTACGGTCATATGAAGAATATCAGAGATGTTTTTCTCATCAAATCTCACTTCAAGGATTTCATTTTTGAATCGTGTTCCTTTACAAACTTCACATTCAAGCTCAATGTCTGCCATAAACTGCATGGAAACATTGATCACTCCTTCTCCTTTACATTCATCACATCTTCCGCCATCTACATTGAAAGAGAAATGTTTAGGTTTATAACCCATCATTTTAGCCACTTTCTGCTTGGCAAAAAGATCACGGATGTCATCGTAAGCTTTTAGATAAGTTACAGGGTTTGAACGGGAAGATTTTCCAATCGGGTTCTGATCAATCAATTCAATATTTTTGATCAGTTTTTTTGGAAACTCAACAGAATCATAATCTCCTTTTTTACCACCCATTCCCAGTTGAATCTGGATATCATTGGTAAGGATTTCTTTCATCAAAGTAGATTTTCCGCTTCCTGAAACTCCTGAAATGACAACCAGGCTTTCCAAGGGAACGTCTACGTCAATATTTTTAAGGTTATTCTGACGGGCTCCTTTAATATGAATCCATTCTTTTCCTTTTCTTCTTTTCTTCGGAACTTCTATTTCAAGTCTTCCGGTAAGATATTCTGAAGTAAGCGTGTTTGCTTTTTTCAGATCTTTATAATCTCCTGCAAATACCAGTTCGCCACCAAGATAACCAGCTTCCGGACCGATATCAATAATATAATCCGCAGCTCTCATTACATCTTCGTCGTGTTCTACTACAATAACGGTATTTCCTAGATCACGAAGGTTTTTCAATACTTCGATCAGGTTTTCTGTATCTTTAGAATGCAGTCCGATAGAAGGCTCATCCAGGATGTAAATAGAACCTACCAAAGAACTCCCTAGGCTGGTTGCCAAGTTAATTCTCTGACTTTCTCCTCCCGACAACGTATTGGATGTTCTGTTTAATGTTAAATATCCTAATCCTACCTTTAATAAAAATTCCAGACGGGTCGTGATTTCGTAGATCAGTCTTTTGGCGACTTCCTTGTCATGATCTGACAGTTTTAATCCATTGATTACCGGAGCAAGTTCATCCAAAGGAAGTTCAATCATGGACTGAATATTGTGTCCGTCTACTTTTACCCAGCTTGTTTCTTCACGAAGTCTCAATCCTTCACACGTTGGGCAAAGGGTTTTTCCTCTGTAGCGGGAAAGCATTACTCTGTACTGGATCTTATAAAGGTTTTCTTCAAGCATTTTGAAGAAATTATTGATGCATGGGAAATTACTCCTGCCGTCACCTTTCCAAAGGAAGTTTTTCTGTTCTTTTGTTAATTGGTGATAAGGTTTGTGGATAGGGAAGTCACCAGCTTTTTTGATGAAATCCTTTTTCCATTCGCTCATCGTTTCTCCTCTCCAGCAGACAACGGCATCTTCGTAGATGGATAATGTTTTATTAGGAACTACAAGATCCTCATCAATTCCGATTACTTTTCCGTATCCTTCACATGCCGGACATGCTCCGTATGGGTTGTTGAAGCTGAAAAAATGAACGTTGGGTTCAAGGAATTCCATTCCATCCAGTTCGAACTTATTAGAGAATTCTTTTACTTTTTCAGTATCGGTGTTCTTTAATGAACAATATCCACGTCCCTCATAGAATGCCATTTGAATAGAATCTGCAAGTCTTTGTAAAAAGCTTTCGTCTTCCTCGTATGAGAAACGGTCAATCACAAGATTGATAGTCATTCCTTTTTCCGGAGCATAACCAAAACTTTCCAGATCTTCTATCCCTGCTACGTTTCCATTGATTTCAAGTCTTGTGAAACCAGCCAGTTTTAAAACGTTCAGCGTTTCTTTAAAATTGTCAGCATCATATTCAAGAGGAGCGGTCAATAGAAAAGAAGTGTCTTTTTTTGAAGCTTTGATGAAGTCAATCACATCAGAAACTGAATCTTTCTTCACTTCTTCTCCCGAAACGGGTGAAAAGGTTTTCCCGATCCTCGCAAATAAGAGCTTCATATAATCGTAGATCTCTGTAGAAGTTCCCACTGTAGAACGCGGATTTGAAGAAATCACTTTCTGCTGGATGGCAATAGAAGGGGCGAGTCCTTTGATATCATCTACTTTGGGTTTTTCTAATTTTCCCAAAAACTGACGGGCATAAGAACTTAAACTTTCAACGTACCTTCTCTGTCCTTCTGCATAAATAGTATCAAAGGCCAAAGAGGATTTACCACTTCCTGAAACTCCTGTAATAACAATGAGTTTATTTTTCGGAATCAGGACGTCTATATGTTTCAGATTGTTAAGATGTGCATTCTTAACGAAAATCTGTTTTTTTATATCTATTTCTGTTGTGTTAGCCATATTTTTATTCATATAAAGACTGCACAGCATTAAGGCTGTCAGTAATGGTGTTTTGCCACAAATATTCTGTGGCCGGCATCAATTGAACTTTTACATATATTCCTGGATTCATCCGAAACCTGTGGCTGCATTTTTATGAATGCTGACAAAAATTACTGTTGAAAAAGAATACTTTCATCGTAAAATTAAGACCCACAAAATTACGAAATTTTAGCGAAAAATTTACGCTTATCTTATTGTTAAAAATTGTTATTATCAACATAAAATGAGAAGCCTAAAACGGAAATATATCTGTTGATGGATGATAAAAATAAATGTTTTTTGTGGACTTAATTTTATTTTACTGTTTATTTTACAGTGTTTTATATAATTTTTTAAAATTTATTGTGTTTTTTTTCTTAACTATTGTTTTATGTTGTAAAATTATTTAAAATTGTACCTGTAAATATGTAATATAGAAATGAGAAAATTATTCAGAGATCTAGTTACACATTTAATGAGAAAAAGATAGAAATTACTCCCTCACAAAGATGCAGCCCAAACGCTGCATCTTTTTTTATGACAACTATCATTTGCCTGTCTTCACGAACTCCCTTACTTTTGGACTCTGTTAAAAAACTACGGAAAACGATTATGATCAAAAAGATAGGAAGTGCTTTTTTTCTGGGATCTTTACTTTGGGTAAATGCACAGGAAAAGACAACAGATATTGAAAGCATTGAATTTCAGGGAAAATTTATCTCTACACCTTATAAAAGTGCTAATCAGAACATCAGTGTTATCACCAGAGAAGACATTGTAAATTCTCCGGCTAAAAGTATTGATGAAATTCTTCAGCAGATACCTGGGATGGATATCAGAAGGAGAGGAGCCAATGGGGTACAGAGTGATATAGGTTTCCGGGGAAGTTCTTTTGAGCAGGTTCTTCTGTTGTTGAACGGAATCAGGATGAATGATTCCCAGACCGGACATAATAATATGAATATTCCGGTAGATCTGGATGATGTAGAAAAGATAGAAATCATAAAAGGCCCTGCAGCAAGACGTTTCGGACAGAATGCCTATGCCGGTGTTATTAATATCATCACCAAAACTACACCAGGGAAAAAAGTAAAGATCAGTGCTGAAGGAGGAGATTACAGTACTTATGGACTGGGATTTAACGCCCAGATCGGAAATGAGAAGTTTACGAACTCCCTTCTGGCGAATTCTGCTTCTTCAGATGGCTATATGTTCAATACCGATTATGAGATCAGAAATGTATTTTATCAGGGAAAACTCAATATCAAAAACGGAGATGTGAGAATTCAGGCCGGGTTTTCTGAAAAGAAATTCGGAGCCAATGGTTTCTATGCTTCCAGTGCAGCTACCAAGCAGTATGAGGAAACACAGGCATCTATTGTAAGTGTGGCCCATCAGCAGACTTTCGGAAAGCTTAAACTTAATTCTAATGTATACTGGAGAAGAGGCCAGGACATGTACCTGTATGACAGATGGAATCCTGATTTTTACCGAAATATGCACATCGGAAATAATGTAGGTGGAGAAGTCAATTCCAGTTATCAATGGGGATTGGGAACAACAGGAATTGGGGTTGAATTGAGAAAAGAATTTTTAGTAAGCAGTAACTTAGGAGACAGAAACCGTTTTGTTTCCCAGGTTTTCTTTGAACATCATTTTTCATTACTGGATAAAAAGCTAAATATCAGTCCGGGAATTTCATGGGCTAATTATTCTAAAGAAGGAAATTTCTTCTATCCGGGACTGGATGTAGGTTATAACTTTAATGCCAATGCTAAAATCTACGGAAATATTGCAAAAGTACACCGTGTACCCACTTTTACCGAACTTTATTATGTAAGTAAAACGGAACAGGGAAACCCGGATTTACAGCCTGAGAATGCAATTTCTTCCGAGGTAGGATATCAATATCAAAACAACAGGATCTTAGCTAAAATCAGTGGATTTCTAAAGAATTCCAGCAACTCTATTGACTGGGTGAAAAAAGATTTGAGCGATAAAGTATGGTATGCTCAGAATGTGGGAGATATCAAGACCAAAGGGATCGAAGCAGAGTGGAGCCACAGACCGACTGACTGGTTAAAATACACCGTTGGTTATACTTATATTGACAGTAAATATGAAGAGAAAAACGGGGTGGTTTCAAGATATGTTTTAGATAATCTCAGACATCAGTTTGTTTCCAAATTAGAGTTGAAGTTCCTGAAAAACTTTACCAATGAGCTTGTTTACCGTTACAATGAAAGAGTGAATTTGGGAACTTATAATCTTGTTGATGAGAAGCTTAGCTTTGCTAAAAAAGATTATTCGGTTTATGTATTGATTAATAATGTGACCAATACAAAATATACCGAAGCATTTGGTGTAGGAATGCCGCAAAGGTGGTTCCACATTGGGTTTTCTTATACAATTAATATTAAGTAGGTGTTAATTTAATATTAATGAAAGTTAATATTAACAAATTGTTAAAAAATATACATTTGCAAAAATTTTTTATGAAACGTCTTATAGGATTAGGTTTACTACTCGGAATTTCTTTTTTTAAAGCACAGGAACATATTTCCAGCTTCAATGCAGTGACTCTGACCTATAAGTTTCATCCGAAGTTTTTCCTTTATGCAGAAGGGCAGATGCGTGGTAACGAAGATTATACCTATCCTGATTATTATGAAATAAAAGGAGGATTAGGGTATAATCTTACCAAAAACCACAAACCTTTTGTTGGGCTTGGAAGATATGTGAACTACAAAGAGCATAGCCTGAGCAGAGAAGAGTTCAGAGTATGGCTTCAGGATGTTATTGATGTCAAAAAAGGCATCGTAAAGTTTGAAAACCGTTTTCGTGTTGAAAAGAGCTGGTTTTACGAACCCAAAACGGATCAGACTTCCCAAAGAATGCGTTACAGATACCGTCTGAACGTAAGTGTTCCTTTAAACGCCAAAACGATCAAAAAAGGAACTGTTTTCGCCAATGCTTATGACGAGGTGTTCTTCGTCTCTCCGATGAAGCCTACTTTCGCGAGAAACAGAGTCTATGGCGGTTTCGGCTATCAGATTGATGATTATTTTGGTATTGTGAGCGGATATCTGTGGCAGCGTGAATTTGAAGCAAAAGGAAACAAAAATTTACATTTCGTTTACCTTGCGTTAAACATCAATATCGACGGAACAGATCATCACACAAAAACTTACGATTTCCCGGGTGCAGATTAATATTTCTCTATCAGATAACGGTAGGCTTTCAGATATTTATTAAATCTTTTGATGTCTTTAGGAGTAAGCTCTCTGTTTACTCTTCTGAGATCCATATTATCACGAAGGTCATTCAGTTTTACAGCAACGGATAGGAGAGATCTTTCTGTTCTTTTGATGAATTCATCATAATCTTCTTCCGGATCAAGCTTTGTAAGGCAGCTGATGGCAAAAATAATATATTCGGGGAATCCTTCAGATCTTAAATAATCAAGACTGAATTCCAATGGGTGATCTTCTACAACGTCGTGCAGGACTCCTACGATCTTTTCATCCAGTGTTTTACCATAGTTCATCACACGCATTACGTGGGCAATGTATGGAGCATGGTATTTATCGGTTTGTCCCTTATGAGCCTTATCGGCGATTTTGATTGCTTTATTCAGTAATTCTTCTTTTGTCATTTCTAATGAAAAATAGAGTACAAAAATAAAAAATGCCTTAAAAAAATAAGACATTTTATGAAGAATATTTTATATGATTTTAAAAGTTTGTTTCATCCTCTATATGAGCGTGTGGAGCATTGTGTTTTACGGATTCTATTCCGTTTTCCATGCCATTGTCAGATTCATACATCTGGCTGGTTCCGATGATCTGTCCGTTTCCTGCTTTTAGATTAAAGTAACATCTGCCGTCATTGGCTGTATTTCTTTCAAATTTTGCATCTTCCTGAGCATTGATTTTTACGGATCCGATTCCGCTTTCGCAGGAAGGTTTGGTACTGTATCCCTGACTGGTTAAAATAACCTGCCCGTTTCCTGCTTTTAGATTAAACTGGAAGTCTCCATTCGTTCTTTTAGAGATAATAAATTTTCCCATGGTAATAGTTTTTAGTTTGTGTTGTGTTTATTTGGATGGCATTATCTTTTTCCGGCTTACCTGAAGCTTATCAGGTGTAATCGAATTTAGAATTTTATATTGTGAATAATCCTTTGAAGGTTCTTTTAAAGCAAGATAAAGAGCAGTATCCTTAGGCTTAACTGTCAGTATTTTATAAAGCTCTTTTTGAGAATGCTCGGGTTTCACAGCAAAATATCCTGGGAATTTTATTTTGGAAACGATTTTTGTTGTATCAATCTTTGGAACAGGGATTACATTTTCTGTTTTTTGTGCTGAGAAAGCCACTGAAATAAGGAGTATCGGAAATAATAAAGTTCTCATGTGTTAGTTAATTTAAAATAAAAATAATCATTTTTTTTGAATTAATCCATTGAATACATGGAAATCCAATGATAACCATAATAAATATGGGTGAAAACAAAAGCGCCCCAAAGTTGGGACGCTGAATCAAATTTATGTTATTAAAGACTAATAAGCTCCTTTCTCAATATAGTGAGCTGCCACTTTTTCAGTAAGTGCCACTACATTTGGATGGTTGGTGTATTTAGTGAATCTTCTCAAACCAGAAAGCATCATTCTCTGCTCATCTCCTTCAGCGAAAGAAACGATTCCTTCTTTAGCCGCAGTGATGATTTTCTCAACCGCTTTGTAAAGGTTCAACTGAGCCATAGCTGCTTCCACAGATTCAGGAGAGAAATGCTTCTCAGCTCTTAATACTGCAGATTCTGCCATGTAGATCTGGTTAAGGATTTCAGAAGCATTCAGTAATAAATGCTGTTGTTTCTCAATATCCATCATGTATTTCTGAAGAGCCGCTCCGGAAACCATTAAAAATACTTTCTTAAGGTTAGCGATAATTGCTTTTTCTTCACTCATGAATTCAGAATAATCAGGAACTTCGAATGAAGGAATACCCATTAATTCTTTGCTGATGGCCATTGCAGGAGATAAAAGATCCAGTTCACCTTTCATCGCTCTTTTGATAAGCATTCCTACAGCTAATAATCTGTTGATTTCATTAGTACCTTCATAGATTCTTGAAATTCTTGAATCTCTCCACGCAGCTTCCATAGGAGTATCTTCAGAGAATCCCATACCTCCGTATACCTGAATTCCTTCATCTGCAGTGTGCTGAGCAAGGTCAGAAACGAATACTTTAAGGATTGAACATTCTACTGCGAATTCTTCAACACCTTTCAATTCTGCTTCCTGATGGCTTAGTCCACCTGCTACCAACTCGTCTATTTTATCCTGAACGTTTTTAGCAGCCCTGTAAGAACCAGCTTCACTTACGAAAACTCCCGTTGCCATTTCTGCCAGTTTCTTTCTGATCGCTCCGAAAGTAGCAATAGAAACACCAAACTGTTTTCTTTCGTTAGAGTACTGGATAGAGTGGTTTAAGATTCTTCTTTGTGCATCAAGACAAGCTGCCGCCAATTTAATACGGCCTACGTTCAATGCATTTAAAGCGATCTTAAAACCGTTGTTTCTTTCTCCTAAAAGGTTTTCCACGGGGATTTTCATATCATTGAAGAAAACCTGACGGGTAGAAGAGGCACGGATACCTAATTTATGTTCTTCTTCTCCGAAAGTTAAACTTTCTGGATTTTCAAGTTCAGATCTGTTGATTACGAAACCTGTGATATTTTTATCATCATCAATTTTAGCGAATAATGTAAATGTATCTGCAAATCCTGCATTAGAAATCCACATTTTCTGGCCGTTGATGATATAATGTTTTCCGTCTTCGGAAAGTTTTGCTTTTGTCTTTCCTGAATTCGCGTCAGAACCAGCATCCGGCTCTGTCAGACAGTAAGCCCCAAATTTTGTTCCTGTTGCCAAATCCGGAAGGTATTTTTTCTTCTGCTCTTCAGTTCCGTAAAGAACGATAGGCAGCGTTCCGATTCCGGTGTGTGCACCATAAGCTGTTGCTAATGAACCGGTAGTTCCGGAAATATAATCGCAGGCAAGCATTGTCGTTACAAAGCCCATTCCAAGACCTCCATACTCTTCAGGAACAGCAATTCCCAACAATCCCATGTCACCTAACTTACGCATTGTTTCTTCAGTAAATGCATAATCTTTCTTTTCGAATCGCTCTCTTTGAGGAACAACCTCTCTATCTATAAATTCCTTCGCAGAATCACGAAGCATTTTTTGTTCTTCATTCAGTTCTTCAATACTGAAAATTTCGTTTGCAGGAATCTGTTTGATTAGGAATTCCCCGCCTTTTAATGTAGCCATATGTTATTTTGTTATTTAATTTTTGAGACATTTTAGATAATAGACGGATAGATGATAGATTATTGGTGGCGTCTATTTTCTATCTGTCTATTATCTCCTAGTCTTTTTTTTCTTAGTTCCTGTTTAAGGTATTTTGAAATACCATTGTTGCTTTTTGAAATTCCTCAATCTTAATTTCAAAGATTTCAGTTTTTTCATCGGATAAATATTTTCTATGATTTGCTAACAATATCTGTGTTTGCAATTCAAATGAAGAACCTAAAGAAATATCTAAAAAATGACTAAAAGACTTATTTGTTCTGCTTGAACCTTCAGCTATATTTGATGGAATTGAAATAGCACATCTGTCCATTTGATTTTTCAAACCATATTTTTCATAAGTTGGAAAAGTATCTGTAAGATCTAAAGTTAATCTTGACAATTCCATACTCATTTGCCAAATTTTAAGCTTCTTAAAATTGTGCCTCTTAAAATCATTCATACATTTTTGGTGTCTTTAAGTCTATTATCTATCCGTCTATTTTCTATTTGTCTATTAAAGTAGTTCAAAAATAGAAGCCGCACCTTGTCCTGTTCCCACGCACATAGAAACCATTCCGTACTTGTTGCCACGTTTTCTCATTTCGTCAAGAAGCTGAACGGTAAGTTTCGTTCCTGTGCATCCAAGCGGGTGTCCAAGAGCGATAGCTCCTCCGTTTACGTTTAAGATGTCAGGATTTAAACCTAATTCTTTCTTGATCGCAACTGATTGAGACGCAAAAGCTTCGTTAAGCTCAATCAAATCGATGTCTTTCAGTTCTAATCCTGCTTGTTTCAAAGCTTTTGGAATAGCATAGATAGGTCCCATACCCATGATTCTTGGCTCCAATCCGGCTGCCGCATAAGCCACTAATCTTGCTTCAGGCTCCAGTCCTAATTCTTTTACCATTTCCTCACTCATTACCATTACGAAAGCAGCTCCGTCACTCATCTGAGAAGAGTTTCCGGCAGTTACGCTTCCTCCGTTGGCAAATACAGGTCTTAGTTTTGCTAATCCGGCTAAAGAAGTATCAGCTCTTGGCCCTTCATCTACTGAAAAATCAAATTTTTTAGTCTGTAGTTTCTGGTTTTCGTCAAGGAAGTTATATTCTACAGGAATCGGAACAATCTGATTGGCAAATTTTCCTTCCTGATTGGCTTTTAAAGCTTTCATATGAGATTCAAAAGCAAACTGATCCTGTTCTTCTCTTGTAATATTATATTGCTTGGCTACTTCTTCCGCTGTGTAACCCATTCCCCAGTAATAATCAGGGTTTGTTTTTGCGATATCCGTTTCCGGAACCGGCTTATAACCTCCCATTGGAATATATGACATTGATTCTGTACCACCAGCGATGATACAATCTGCCATACCAGCCTGAATTTTTGCAGAAGCAATAGCGATCGCCTCACTTCCTGATGCACAGTATCTGTTCACGGTTACTCCAGGAACTTTATCAGTATTTAATCCCATCAAAGAGATCAGACGTGCAACGTTCAACCCCTGTTCAGCTTCCGGCATTGCATTTCCTACGATAAGGTCATCAATTCTGTTTTTATCTAATTGTGGTAGCTCAGCCATTAATTTTTCAATAACGGTAGCCGCCATCACATCAGGTCTTGTAAATCTTAAACTTCCTTTTGGAGCTTTTCCAACGGCTGTTCTGAAACCTTTTACTATGTATGCTGTTTTCATTTTTTTTGTTTAATTAAATTGTTTTAAGAATTTTTTGCCTCGTAGAGGTTAACTGTTCATAGATATTTGTTTATGCTTTTTGTGGAGCTCCGTAGGAGCGACCTGTTAATCATTAATCCATTCAAATAAATATTTTGGATCATATTCTATCTCAAATTTTGACATAAAATCCAGATACTCTTCTCTAAAAGTTTTCTTTTTATGATGTTCTTCCTGATTTAAAATATATTTTACAACAGAATCAACACTGCTTTTAGAATGAGAAAAAGCTCCATACCCTTCCTGCCAGTTGAATCTTCCATTGATCCATCCTTTTTCGTTGATGAATTTTGAAGAACCTGCCTTAATATCTCTTACTACATCTGAAACCGAATGTGTGGGATTCATACTTATAAGAATATGGACATGGTCCGGCATTGCAAAAACTGCGAATAATTTTTGATTTCTATTGGAAACAATACCTGTTATAAACCGATGTAATTCTTCTCTGTTTTCTTTTGAAATCAGATTTTGTCTTCCTTTTACAGCGAAAACAATTTGAATATAAATCTGAGTGTAGGTATTTGCCATACATTAACAGGCCGCCTCTACGAGGCTCTCCAATTTTAAATTATTCATGCTATTAACAGTTCGCTCCTACGGAGCTTCCCGTTAGTTTCTCAAAGGCTTCCCATTTTGTAACATGTACTGAATTCTCTCTAAAGTTTTTCTTTCACCACAAAGCTGAAGGAAGGTTTCTCTTTCAAGGTTCAGTAGATACTGTTCTGTTACAACCGTTGGCTCAGATAGATTTCCACCTACCATTACGTTGGCCAGTTTATCTGCAATTTTCTTATCGTGAGCAGAGATGAAGTTTCCGGTTAACATCTGGTCTGTTCCTACGTAGAACATTCCTAATGCATCTTTACCAAGAACTTTTACTTTTTGTTCGATAGGTTGAGTATATCCTTGTTCTGCTAATAGTTTTGCTACCTTTTTAGCTTCGGCTATCTGTCTGTTTTTGCTTACGGAAACGATGTCTTTTCCTTTTTCAAGGATTCCCATATCGTAAGCTTCATAAGCAGAAGTAGCTACCTTACCCATGGCGATATTCATGAAAGCATCACGAAGTCTGTTATTTTTAACATCATCATTGTGGAATTCTCTGGAAGTTCTTAAAGTCAATTCTTTAGTACCACCACCGCCAGGAATTACCCCAACTCCGGTTTCTACAAGTCCGATATACGTTTCTGCGGCTGCAACTACCCGGTCTGCATGCATAGTCATTTCGCATCCTCCACCCAAAGTCATTCCGTGAGGAGCAACTACAACTGGAATAGAGGAGTAGCGTACTCTCATCATTGATTTCTGGAAGTAAGCGATAGCCATATTCAAGTCATCCCAATCCTGCTCAATAGCCATCATCAGGATCATGGCAAGGTTAGCACCTACAGAAAAATTAGTTCCCTGGTTTCCTACAACCAATCCCTCATATTCTTTTTCAGCCAAATCAATGGCTCTGTTTAATCCGTCAAGAACTTCACCTCCAAGAGAGTTCATTTTTGAACGGATCTCAAAGTTGATGATACCATCTCCTAAATCTTCAATCGCTGCGCCGGAATTACTCCAAAGCGTTTTATTTTTTCTGATATTGTCTAAGATGATGAATGCATCCTGACCCGGGATTTTGTTATATTCTCCTGAATTTTTATCAACATAGATACTTTGTCCTTCATCATTTACTTTGTAGAAGGTTTCTACGTTTTTCACCCAATCTGAAACTTCATATCCTGCATCTTTTGCCAGTTCAATACCTTTCTGAACACCTAAAGCATCCCAGATTTCAAACGGTCCGTTTTCCCATCCGAAGCCAGCTCTCATAGCATCGTCAATTTTGTAAACTTCGTCAGAGATTTCAGGAACTTTGTGCGAAACATAAGCGAATAATGCTCCTAAAGACTTTCTGTACAATTCACCTGCTTTATCTTTACCGCCGATCAATACTTTGAATCTGTCGATTGGTTTGTCAATAGATTTGGTTAATTCTAATGTCGGGAATGATGATTTTCCCTGAAGTTCATATTCTAAAGTATCAAGGTTTAATCCGTGAATTTCAGATTTTCCATCTGCATTTTTCACTTTTTTATAGAAACCTTGTTCTGTTTTTGAACCTAACCATTTATTATCCATCATTTTCTGGATATAAGGAGGAAGGGCAAATACATCATTGAAGTCATTGGCTTCTGCACCGCTTTGGCGAACACCGTTGGCTACCATTACCAAAGTGTCAAGACCTACAACGTCAGCTGTTCTGAACGTAGCAGATTTTGGACGTCCGATGACAGGACCTGTTAATTTATCAACATCAGAAACAGTAAGTCCTAATTTCTGTACATTGTGAAGAAGATCCATCATAGAGAATACTCCGATTCTGTTGGCGATGAAAGCTGGTGTATCTTTAGCTAAAACGGTCGTTTTACCTAAGAACTTCGCTCCATAATTCATATAGAAATCTATAATTTCAGGAGCTGTATCATTAGTAGGGATAATCTCTAGAAGAGGAAGGTATCTTACGGGGTTGAAGAAGTGTGTTCCGGCAAAGTATTTTTTAAAATCCTCGCTTCTTCCTTCTGTAAGGAAATGAATAGGAATACCTGATGTATTGGAAGAAATTAATGTTCCCGGTTTTCTGAACTGCTCAATTTTTTCGTATACGGACTTCTTGATATCAAGCCTTTCTACTACTACTTCAATGATCCAGTCTGTATTTTTTATTTTCGGCAAATCATCATCGAAATTTCCGATTGTAATTCTGTCTGCAAACTTAGGTGAATAAAGAAGTGCAGGACTTGCTTTTTTAAGTTTTTCAAAGTTTTCGGAAGCAATTCTGTTTCTTACTACCTTGTCATCTTTGGTCAAACCTTTTTTCTGTTCAGCTTCAGTAAGTTCAAAAGGAACAATATCCAAAAGTGATACTTCAACGCCGATGTTGGCGAAGTGAGCAGCGATTCCGCTTCCCATAATTCCTGAACCAAGAACCGTTACATGTTTGATTCTTCTTTTCATATGTAAATTTTTATTTGTATAAGATGATATGAACCCGAAGGCTTCATCAAAATTTATTTTCTGTTATTTAATAATTCATTTGCTATTTTCATGATTTCACCCATCACATCCTTGAAAGCATCCAGTTTTTCCGGAGAAATTTTTTCCATTACCTTCTTGTTGAAATTTACAACGACCTCCTTAGACATATTCCTGGAGTTTAATCCTTTATCTGTAAGTTTGATGATCACCTCTCTTTTATCCGTAGTGGTCTTTTCCTTATAGATGTATCCGTTATCCTCAAGAAGTTTGATGATTCTCGTTAATGAAGTGGGTTCAATAGCCATCTTTGGACCGAGATTGGTACTTCGCGTCCCTTCTTTGGGATCAATTTTAAGAAGCGTGAGTGCCTGTACCGCTGTGGAATCATGTTCCTGGGCTAATTCTGTGTACATTTTAGAAACAGCCAACCAGGTCTGCTTTAAAATTAAATCTACGTTTTCTATTTTTTCCTTATTATTATCCATCATTTTTGCGCCAATGGTTTTACCCAAATTTAATAAATATTATGCATGCATAATATTTATTAACGTTAAATTTTGTTAATAGGCTGTAAATAAACGGATTAAATTATATGATTAGCATAATACTATGCATGCATAGTATGTGGATAACTCAAAGAAAATCAAGTATTAATGAATGTTTGAGACTAAATTAATGATTTCTTCAAAAGATTCACATTGATAGGTGGAAGAATCGTTAGCAATTACCCAAAAAGAGTTTCGAAACTCGAAATTAAGGTCAGACAGGTCTTTTTGGAAGTTTTTTTGAAGCAGAGAATACAACATTTCCTTATGAAACTGCGGTGCCGAAATATAGGGCGGAATAAAAGTCTCATTGATCTGAAATAACGAAGCGTTGGTGAGTTCATCATGCTGTAGCAAAATGTCCTCAACAATCCCTGAATACAGGTGATTTTCCTTTACATACCATATTTTGTCTGCAAACTCTTTGGCCAGCCTCCAGTCGTGTGACGAAAACAGAATAAGCTTGTTCTGTTCCTTAGCTAGTTTTCTCAGGGTTTTAAGAATAATAATTTTGTTTTTCTCATCCAGATGGGTAGTAGGCTCATCCAGAATGATGATAGGTGAATTTTGAGTAATAGCACGCCCGATAAAGGCTTTTTGAAGATTCCCGTCAGAAAGGTTTTTCAGTAGGGTATATCTGTACTGATTCAGATCCAGTTCTTCAATAATATGCGCAACTTCTTCGCGGTCTTCTTTTTTTAATTCAAAGTAAAAAGGGTAGTAGATGTATTTTCCCAGGGAAATAAGATCTTCAACCGTATAATGCTGCGGAACAATTGATTTTGAAAATACAATAGCAATATTCTCCGCGATTTCTTTTACCGAAAGATTTTTTACATTTTTTCCATTAATAGCAATTTCCCCATTCAGTAAAGGGAGCTGATGCAGAATAGATTTGATCAGTGTTGTTTTTCCCACACCGTTATTACCAATTAACAGGCATACATCGCCAAGCTTCAAGTCTGCATTGGCATTGGAGATTAATGTGGTATTGTAACCGATATTTGCCTGTTTGATTTGTAGGTGCATGTTTTTGTTGGTTATGCGCGAAGGTGTAAATTGTTTTACAAAAATAATGTTTTAAGGCACAAGAAATTTGACTTTATCAAATTTTATCCTCTTTACTTTATAAGTTGTTTACAATTCTTGTGACACCGTTTTTGAAAACATCAGCTTGAAAATTGAGAAGCATTCCTAATTTGCAGTTTGACATTTTTTAATAGGTTAATAGCTGAGCTTTATGAGCGGGGCTAATGTAATCGACGGTTTTCATTTCTAAAATCACTTTTGTTTTCAATCATCAGGTCGAGTTTAAAAGCGTTCTCTATTTTCAAATCTTCATAAATGATAGGAAGTAATTTTTGTTTTTCTACTAAAAATCCTGCTTTTGTCAATTCGTAGAACATACATTCTTCATATACATGTTCAAAAAGCCCTGCTCCAAGTTTTTTATGAATCTTTAAACCTGTTTCAAAAACTACTTTTGATAATTCATTTTCTGTCATTGGTGTTGTTTTGTTGGACTTAAATATATGAATAGTTGCTTAATAATTACAAAGACTGTTACTAATGATTTTGGAACATAGTATGTCTATTGATGCGAAATGTTGGGTAAACGCGAAGGCGCAAAGGCTTCTAATATTTTGTGTAATATTTTAAGGCGCGAGAAAATCGAAGATTTTCGGCAAGGGATTGGGGATGTTTTTTGTTTAGAATATTTAAAATATGCGGTTTTCAATTTTATCGGAGATAAAATCTTTGCGTCCTAAAAATATATAGGTTTTAAAAGTTTCTTGCGTCTTTGCGTTTTCCAACAAAAATTAAACTTTATTCTGTTTCAAAAGCATCATCAGAATCACAGGAATTCCAAATACAGAACTTATTACATTCAGAGGAACCTGTGTTTTTCCGTAATTACCGAGAAGAATAATATGATCAGAATTTCCAGGAACATAGTAAGAATCTACTGCTTCCATAGTGGAGCTTAAGTATATGAATAGTTGCTTAATAATTACAAAGACTATTACTAATGATTTTGGAACATAGTATGTCTATTGATGCGAAATGTTGGGTAAACGCGAAGGAGCAAAGGCTTCTAATATTTTGTGTAATATTTTAAGGCGCGAGAAAATCGAAAATTTTCGGCAAGGGATTTGGGATGTTTTTTGTTTAGAATATTTAAAATATGCGGTTTTCAATTTTATCGGAAATAAAATCTTTGCGTCCTAAAAATATATAGGTTTTAAAAGTTTCTTGCGTCTTTGCGTTTTCCAACAAAAATTAAACTTTATTCTGTTTCAAAAGCATCATCAGAATCACAGGAATTCCAAATACGGAACTTATTACATTCAGAGGAACCTGTGTTTTTCCGTAATTACCGAGAAGAATAATATGATCAGAATTTCCAGGAACATAGTAAGAATCTACTGCTTTCATAGTGGAGCTTAAATATATGAATAGTTGCTTAATAATTACAAAGACTGTTACTAATGATTTTGGAACATAGTATGTCTATTGATGCGAAATGTTGGGTAAATGCGAAGGCGCAAAGGCTTCTAATATTTTGTGTAATATTTTAAGGCGCGAGGAAATCGAAGATTTTCGGCAAGGGATTGGGGATGTTTTTTGTTTAGAATATTTAAAATATGCGGTTTTCAATTTTATCGGAGATAAAATCTTTGCGTCCTAAAAATATATAGGTTTTAAAAGTTTCTTGCGTCTTTGCGTTTTCTAACAAAAATTAAACTTTATTCTGTTTCAAAAGCATCACCAGAATTACAGGAATCCCAAATACAGAACTTATTACATTCAGAGGAATCTGGGTTTTTTCTGCAATAACTGAGAAAAGCAACATGATCAGTATTCCCAGAAACATATTAAGAATCCATTGCTGCCATAATTTTGAAGGATTATAAACGAGTCTGCAGAAGTGAGGAACAATAATTCCGATAAAGAGAATAGGTCCTAAAAATGCCGTAACAGAAGCTGATAGGAGAGAAGATGCAACGATGATTAAAAGCTTCAGCTGTTTCAGGTTTACTCCTAAACTTTGTGCATAGGAATTGCCCAGAGAATTTCCAATGAGTGGCTTTATCGCTTTGAAACAGATAAATATTCCCACTAAAACTAAAATAAATAATACATAAATCTGGTTTCTCGTTACCATATTATTCGCTCCGAAAGACCATAAAATATAGTTTTTCAGACTTTGATTTTCCGCATAAAACTGAAGAAGGGAAACTATTGCTCCCGCAAAAGCAGATACCAGAAACCCGAAAATAATAAGGTACGATTTGTCCTGAAATCTGTTAGACATCGACAGTAGGATGAACATTAACAGTAAACTGCCCCCAATAGCCGATAAACTGAGAAAACTATTCTGTAAAAATTCAGGCAATAAAATAGTATGGGAAAAGAAAATATAAAAGGCAACCGATAGACTCGCAACTGAAGTGATACCCAATATATCAGGCCCAGCCAGGGGATTTTGAAAATATTCCTGCATCAGAAAACCCGAAGTGGGAATTGAGATTCCGGCCAGCATCATTACCAAAACACGGTTGATACGGATCTCAGCAATTTGGCTATGAGCAGAATCCTGAAAGAAATCCTGGAAGTTTAAACTTAAAAATCCTGTGTCCAGATTAATGACAGCACTTATAATAATGGCAATCACGAATAATAAACACAGGATTTTAAATCTTTTTGACATGATTCAGAAAGAGTTCAGTCTATTTTAAAAAAGAGTCAATTTTTGAATTCAATACATCTTCCGTCATCATTCCCAGGTATTCATCGGTTTTATCACCTTTTCTCATGAAAGTAAAAGGAATAGAACCTCCGTCCCATTGTTTGAAGTTGTTATGGAAGAAATTTTGATCTAATTTTTGTCCGTCCAGTAAGATAATGCTGCCTCCCAATTTATTTTCTGCAGCAAAATTTTTAACGGCATCGTTCCAATCCGCTTTATCATCAAGGTTGACGAAAGTGAATTTTACAGGTTTCCCTTTCAGTTCCTCCATTTTACTTTTAAAACTTGGAATCTCTCTGATACATGGGCCACACCAGGTTGCAAAAAAATTGGTTACATATAACGTGTCATTATTTTTTGCCAGGTGCTGACTTACATTTTCAGGAGAAAGTTCTTTGGGAATAGCCGTACTTCCTTCAGATTCTGTAGTTTTAGATACAGAAAGAGAATCTGCAGCTGCTGTGTTTTCAGTTTTCTGACCTTCTTTTTTACAGCTGTACAGTGCAGTAAGAAGTAACGTGGATAAAATTATCTTCTTCATAAATTATTTTTTATCTATTTTTGAATTGAAGTTATGGAACAACAAATCTATAAAGGGAAACTGATACAGTTTCATCCGTTAAAAATAGCGAAAAAGGAAGAGCTGACCAAAAATACTTTTTCTCTGGAGTTTGATATTCCTGAGAATTTAAAGGAAAATTTCAGGTTTGAAGCCGGGCAGTTCGTCAGTATAAGATTTCAATCACATGGGAAAGAGGTTATTAATGATTATTCAATGACTTCGGCTCCCTATGAAGGTAAAATATGTCTGGGAATAAAGGTCAATTCCCCTGAAGGCGCTACTTCGCAGTTATTTCAAAACTATAACGCTGGTGATGAACTATGGGTGAGTGAACCTGCAGGAAGATTTACCATCGTATCTAAACCTAGTGAATTCAGAACTATCGTAGCCTTTGCAGCCGGTATCGGGATCACACCGATTTTGAGCCATTTTAAAAATATTCTTCATACCGAACCCAGAACACGTTTGTTCTTATTTTTTGGAAATAAAAGTTCAGAAGACCTGGTCTATCGTGAGCAGCTGGATAATCTTGCCAGAACTTGTGGAGACAGGCTTCAGATATTTTACTTCTTTTCACAGGAAAAAACAGCAGACCAGTTTTTCTACGGAAGGTTGGATGAAAAGAAACTGAATCTTATCATCAATCAGATTCTTCATTTGGACGATACCGATGAAGAATCTACTATTTGGGATGCTGTAGACGAGGTATTGATTTGCGGAAAAGGAGAAATGATCAAGACATTGGCTAATGCCTGCTATCATCACGGAATTCCAAAAAAGAATATCCATTTTGAACTTTTTGAAGAATTTAATGATGATATTTATCCTGTTGAAAAAGAATTTCCTTTAATTGAAAATATTGAGGTAGAATTTACGATGCTGGGAAAAAAATATACAACCCGGCTTCCTGATAATAAGGACAAAATCCTTCAGCAGCTTCTGATGCAGAAATTTCCAGTACCTTATTCCTGCAAGTCCGGAATCTGTGGAAGTTGTGAATGTTCTTTGGAAGAAGGAGAAGTGGAACTGTTGGAAAATGAGTATCTTACCGAAAAAGAGGAAGAACAGGGACATATTTTAGCTTGTATGTCTATTGTGAAAAGTAAAAAAATAAAGCTTAACTTTGATCTTAGTTGAGAATTATTAGGAACATATTTAACCTTGGGTTTATATCACTGGAATTGGGAATTCTGATGATATGCTTCTGTAATGTGTGGGTTTTCGGACTTACCAACGGGAGAACCTATACCAAAATCTCAAAAATTCCGCCACGGGAAATTGCACTGGTTCTGGGAACATCTCCCAAAATGAGATCCGGAAAATCCAATCCTTATTTTACCAAAAGAATGGATGCGACAGCACTTCTTTACCATCATGGGAAAATCAAGAAAATTATAGTGAGCGGGGAGAAGAGTAAAGGCTATAATGAACCAGGTGCTATGAAAAACTATCTGATCAATCAGGAAGGAGTGCCTGAAGATATTATTGTTGAAGATCCGAAAGGATTCAATACCTATAAAAGTATTCTCCGTTGTAAGGACGTTTATAAGAAGAAAAATGTCATTATTGTATCTCAGGGGTATCACAACCTGAGGGCATTGTTTTTTGCAAGAAATAATGATATGAATGCATTAGGATTTGATGCACAGGATGTCACCAAACCTGAAAGTTTCTACAGAAACCAGACGAGGGAAATCCTCGCCCGTGTGATTGCTGTAGTGTATTTTATTTTAGGCGTTTCTCCGGATTAGAAAGGATATCCGAACGCGATATTTACTGTTGGCTTGAATGGCTGGATATTTTTAAATCTCCATCGGTCACCTTCAGGTTTATTGGGGTCATAGATCTTATACGCAAGGTCAATTCTCGCCGTAACGTAAGCGATGTTCAGCCTTAATCCAAACCCACTTCCGATACCTACCTGTTTCCAGAACTTACCGAATTTAAATTCATCTCCGTATCCATCATTATAATTACGAAGACTCCATGTATTTCCAATATCGGTAAATAACGCTCCCTCATAGGTCTTATTGAATGGAATTCGATATTCAATATTGGTGGTAAGCTTTAAGTTGTCCGTCATATACGTACGCACTCTTTCGTCTACCTGAGAATCGGCAGGACCTAGCCCTCCAAATGCTACCCAAGCTCTGATATCATTGGAACCTCCGTTAAAATAAGACTTGATGATGGGCATATCCTGAGAGTTTCCGTAAGGTATTCCAACTCCGATAAACTGACGCAGCACCAATGTCTGGTTCCCGTTAAACTTGAAATATTTTCTTGTATCAATATCAAATTTTACAAACTGTGCGTAGGGTAGCCCGAAAATAGTTCCTTGCGGGCCGGTAACAATACCTCCGCCGTTATCTTTTTTATTGAATATACTTAATATATTTCCCGCAAGCTCCACTTTTCCGTTAAAATAAAAGGCATTTGGATATTCTTTCTTTCCAATTTCACTGTAAACAAAATTGTAGATCATGGAAGAAATAAGGACATCCTGTGTTTGTCTGTCTTTGTTAACCAGTGTTCCGGTAAAGGCCGTTAAAAGATCTCTTCCCTGTTGATTAAGACTTCCGCGGTAAGCATCATTCTCGATGATCTTTTTGGAAACTTCATCTACACTGAGTTTTCCATCTCTGTAATCTTGTCCGGTTTGCGCAGTTTCCGGGTTAAACATAAAATAATTTCCGAAAACCTCGTCTTTGACCCTTCCATCATTCACAAAATAATCATAGTAAGCATCTTTATTTTTTGTCAGACTGACCTGAGTATTGAATAAAGTAAGCTTGTGATACACCTGATCATTAACACTTGCCTGATAATTCAGTCCGGTATTGAAAATCAGCCTTCCCAAACCGATATTGTTCTGTATCGATGCCCCCAGCAAAATAGATGATGTAGGCGTATATCGTTTTGGAATAAACTTATAATAATTAAAAGGAAGCAGTAGTCTTGGGAAATTCAGGGATGCCTGAGCCGAGATTTCGTAGGCTGCAACTCTTTTGCTGATATCTTTTGTACTTCTGATAGAACCAAATGTCCCTGAAAGGCTGGTAGAAAGGTTTTCCGCACCTCTGAAAACATTTCGGGTGGTAAGGTCAACAGAAGGGGAGATCCCCAGATTTAAAACCTGAGAATAATTGATATCTGTTCCCACTTTAAGTTCGTACTTCGGAAGTGGTTTCAGTACATACAAAACATCTACAATACTGTCGTTTGGCGATGTCATTCCGCCTTGTCTCAGTGAGTCTCTTGCTTTAACGATGCTAAAGTTATTCATCGATAAAAGATTTCTCTTGGTCACATCCAGTTTCGTCTGGTCAAAAACCTTTTTACTGTCCGGAATAATAGCTCTCCATACAGATGAAAGTTTGTATTTGTCATTCATCGTATGAAATCTTATTCTCCTTAAGCTGTCTTTTTTGGTATTTTTAGGATAATCACCGGGTTCATCCACAATAGCAACGTCAATATTTCCGAAAGTGGCTATCTTATAAGGAGTATCCAGAGAATCTTTATGAATTTCCAGCGTTAAAGGAACCTGTTTTCTGCTTTTAAGAGAATCTGCAACAAAATAAACTTCATCATTGGAAGCATTGAATCTGTAGAAACCAAACTCTCTCATCAGATCCGTAATTCTGGTAACCTCTCTTTCAAGAACGGTCTGGTCAAGAATCTGTCCCGATCTCACAAGGCTTCTGTTCAGATTATAGTTGTAATACCCTTTGATTCCCTGATCCGGAATATTGTAGAAATAATCCTTGATGCGTGTAGGATCATTATGCTTGATAGAATAATTAACAGATGCTTTTTTGGACGCGGAATCCAGCGTGTGTTTAAAGTTTACATCTGCATCCCAATATCCTCTGTAGGTAAGTCTTTTCTTGATAGATTCGGCACTTTTTTCACTTCTTGCCTGATCAAGAATTACCGGCGGTGTTCCCCAATTATGCAGTAAACGGTCGAAAAGAAGACTTTTCCCAACACTGCTTTTCATATTATATTTAAGGAATAAAGAATCTCTCAGTTTCTGATTTCTCATCTCACCGGGATACGTCATATATTCATTAAGTATGGTATCATATTTTGTATCCGCCATATTGTACAGAAGTAAACTTAATGGCATGAAAAGAAATTGCTTTTTGTTGGGTTTTTGCTGAATATAATCTTTCAGCTCTTCGTCGAAAAATTCTCTCTTATCTTCGAACTCTAAAGTGTTCTTGGTAAGCAGGTATTCACCATCAGGAACTTTTTTTGTTGTACTACAAGCATAAAGGAGACCAACAAATGTTGCAAATGAGATAATTTTATAATATTTTTGAGGAGAATTCTTATAATGCTTACAGCTCATACAATAAAAGTTTTACAATCTTTAGATAAAAAGAAGTTCAGACAAAAATACAATTTGTTTTTGGTTGAAGGTAATAAAATCATTTGTGAACTTTTTAATTCTAACTTTAAAGTTAAAGAAATATTGTCAACCGATCCACAAAAATTGGACCGTACTGATATCCCTGTTACCCATATCTCTGAAAATGAATTAAAAAAAATCAGTTTTCTTAAAACTCCAAAAGATTCCGTTGCGGTATGTTATCTTGCCGAGGAAGAGAAATGGGAGGATAAGAATATACAATTGGTTTTGGATGGACTCCAGGATCCGGGAAATCTCGGAACTATTATACGTTTGGCAGACTGGTTTGGAATTGAACAGATTATCTGTAGTGAAGATACCGTAGACGTGTACAATCCGAAGGTGATTCAGGCAACCATGGGATCTTTTACCAGAGTAAATGTGGTATATACTGATCTTGTGGAATATCTTTCTAAGACGGAGAATGTGAATATCGGAACGGATATGGAAGGAGAGAACATCTATACTTTTGAAAAACCGGAAAAGATCAACCTTATTTTAGGAAATGAAGGAAACGGGATGAGACCGGAAACAGAAAAGCTTTTACAAAAAAGTATCAGTATTCCGAGATTTGGAAAATCCCAGTCTACAGAAAGCCTGAATGTATCAATGGCAGCAGGAATTATTTTAGGGCAGTTATTTTCAAAATAGAAAATCAGAAACCAGAGGTTGGAAATTATTGTAAAATATTACTGAATAATATCCGGCGCCTGGTTTCTGATATCTTATTTCATATCAGTTGTTCCATACTTGAAACACTTTTGTTTTTCTGATAGACCTCCATCTTTTTTCTGACATATTTCAGCGCAATAGGAGCAAGGTAAATCAATGCCGCGCCAATCAGTTTTTTCTTCCAGTTGGAGCTTTTCATATTTTTTTTGGCGTAGTTTCCTACGATAGCAGTAACTCCCAGTTTAACAAGGCTATCTGTAATATTTCCTCCTTTGAAGGCAGAACTCGCAATTCCTACAGCTGTATTTTTGCTGATCAGAAGATCTTTCACCTCTGAAGTAAGCTGTTTGGCGATGACATCCTTTCTTAAAACTACTTTTTCATCACCGTCTTCATCAATCTTTTCCTGAAGGTACTGATCGCTTAAACCATTGGTAAAAGCACTTAGGCTTTCTTTAGTATTCTTGAAGGTCAGAAGATTTTCCAGATCACTTATTTCACCCTGAAGCAGTTTTTTCTTTCTTCTTAATTCTTCTATGCTCTCGTATTTTCTGCCCATAGTTTAATGATTTAAAAATTTAATAACCTGATCTGCAACAGTATTGACAATCTTAGTTTTGAATGCAACAACAAACGCCATCACCAGCGCATAAAATGCAGCAACAATTAAGAATCCGTATGAGTAATTATCCAGCGCTTTTCCAATAAGGAAAGCAATTCCAAAATTGAAAAGGATAATAAAAAAAGCAAAAGCAACAAGCAGTACTACAAAGTAAGTAATGAGCCCGGCAGAAAGTGACGACTTTTCAGTCGCTTCAATTTTCAGAAGATCTATTCTCTTGGAGGCGTATTCTTTAATAGTTTCTATCATTGTTTTTTTTTAAAGTTACAAAAAAAGGAACTTTCGCACAAAAGTTCCTTTCCGTAATTTACTTAGAAAAGATAAATTACTTATTTTTTTAGATCATTAAGTTCTGCTTCTACATCTTTTGCCAAATCTGCAGTTTTAGAAACAATCTGATCTTTGTATTTATCATATCCGTCTTTCACAGTATGTGCTACGCTGTTAGCTGTTTCCTTGAAAGTAGAAGAAATATTGCTGTACTGGTCCTTTACCTTTTCAGAAACCTCTCCGTATTTATTTTTTGCCTGATCTTTAAGATCATTCGCTTTAGTTTTGATTTTCTTTCTGGTTTCTTTACCTTCTTCCGGTGCGTATAACATTCCTAAGATTACACCTGCCGCAGCACCTGCAAGAAGTCCTGCCAATATACCTGCTGTATTATTTCCTTTTCTAGACATTTTAAGTTTTTTAATAATTAATAATAGATTAGTTTTTACAGTAATAAAACTTGCAATTTGTATACCAAAGGAGGCCTGAAGCCTATTAAAAATTGTTAAATCTTTTCGATGTGAGATAAAATAAGCTGTATGGTTTCTTCTTTGGTCAGTTCTGAATTATCAATTACAATAGCGTCGTCAGCCTGCTTCAATGGGGCTATTTCACGCTCACTATCGATCTTGTCACGTTCTATCAGGTTTTGTTTTACCTGTTCTTTATCTGCTTCAATTCCCAGGCCTTTCAGTTCCAGAAATCTTCTGTTGGTCCTTTCGTCAATACTGGCAGTAAGAAAGAATTTATAGTCTGCATTTGGCAGAACTACTGTCCCAATGTCACGTCCGTCCATAATAACACCGCCTTTTTCTGCCAAAGTGCGCTGTGACTGCAGCAAAAAGTCTCGTACTTCTTTCTGTTTGGCAACAAGGCTTACGTTGTCTGATACGATATTAGTACGGATTTCCTTAGATATATCTGTATCATTCAGGAAAAGAATAAGAGTGCCGTTGTTGTTTTTAAATTCAAGGTTGATCTGATTAAAAGAAGAGAATAGGGTATTCAGATCAATTTCACCATTTTCATTCAGACAATGCTGTAAAGCATACCAGGTAACTCCTCTGTAAAGTGCTCCTGTATCCATATGAATAAGTCCCAGTTGATCAGCAATGATTTTGGAGATAGAACTTTTTCCGGTAGACGAGTACCCATCGATAGCAATTACAGGTTTTTTCATACTGCAAATTTCAAGATTTTTTTTAGAAAATCAAGAGGAAGTAAGAAATTTTCGGAATAATTAAGAAATTTCCTGCCGGGAAGATTATTCTCCTCTGTGGCTGGAAAGGTCCATAGAAATTCCTATCTGGTTGACATTTGAAGAGTTGTGATATCTTACATGGGCGTAATCAATGCGGAATCTGGAAACTTTAACTCCAAATCCTGCAGAAAGCCCTGAGAAGTTTCTTTGGTCTGCAACGGCCAGTTCATTTCCTCTTTTTACATTGTATCCCAGTCTTATATTGAAACTCTTTTCCGGAAATAATTCGGCTCCCAATGAAAAGTGATCGGCAATCTTTCTGCCGGTACCCACTTTTTGTCCGTCTAGATTCTCTTCTGAAGAAATATCAAACTTCTGAAGATCGTGTGCTGTAATCGTGATCGCAAGAGGGAAGTTCTTGATTGTTTTGGTGTATCCCAGATCTATTCTGAAAGGAAGATTTTCTCTTGTTCCATTGAAGGATTTCAGCTGAAACCCAAAATTTCTCATCACAAGAGAAACTACTTCTTTATTCTTTTTATTATGATAGGTAATTCCCGCTGTTCCGGAGATGGCGGAAGAAGTGTAGTTATCAATTTTTGAAGTAATAAAATTAAGTCCTCCACCAATTGTCCAGTCTTCTTCAAACTGGTAGGCATAGCCTGCACCAATCGCTACATCTGAAGCTTTAAATTCTCCGTTTTCGAAACCGCTTTCGTCAGTCCTCGGAATACTTCCATAGCTCATATACCTTGCATTGATGGTAGCCATATGACCATTCTCAAAATCTTTGGCATAAGCAATAGTTCCGTATTTCGAATCGGCAAGGTAAGCCGTTGCGTTTACAGAAAGCTGTTTGTCAGAATCTTTATTTAACAGGGCAGGGTTTGCAATAGCAAAGGAAACATCATAATCTCTTACCGAAATTGCATCACCACCTAAGGCAGCTTGTCTGGCAGAAACAGGTACGTTTAAGAACGGATAAACATTTGTTCCTGTTTGTGCATAAGAAACAATTCCTGATAGAAATAATGAAAAAATGATAATTTTCTTCAATTCAATTTATAATTAATGCAAAAATAATCCTTTTTCGTACTTTTCAAAATATTTCTGACATTATTTCTATTTAAATATTTTTCTTTCATCAATATCTTTAATGATTATATTTGCAAAATCAAATTCTGGGGAAACCAGTACTAATAAAAAGTTATTAAAAATAAAAGATGAAATATAAAAGAATCCTTCTGAAACTAAGCGGTGAGGCCTTAATGGGAAACAGACAATACGGTATTGACAACGAAAGACTGCAGGAGTATGCAGCTGAGATCAAAAAAGTAGTTGAGAAAGGCTGTGAAGTAGCGATCGTAATCGGAGGAGGAAATATTTTCCGTGGTGTAGCAGGAGCGGCAAAAGGTATGGACAGAGTGCAGGGTGATTATATGGGAATGCTGGCCACTGTAATCAACGGAATGGCTTTACAGGGAGCATTGGAAGATGCAGGAATCAAAACAAGACTTCAGTCCGCTATCGAAATGGATAAAGTAGCTGAACCTTTCATCAAAAGAAGAGCGGTAAGACACCTTGAAAAAGGAAGAGTAGTGATCTTCGGAGCCGGAACAGGAAACCCTTATTTTACAACTGACACGGCTGCTACTTTAAGAGCGATCGAAATCGGAGCTGATGTGATCTTAAAAGGAACAAGAGTAGACGGAATCTACGACAGCGATCCTGAAAAAAATGCAGATGCTGTAAAATACAATTCATTATCTTTTGATGAAGTATTTGAGAAAAACCTTAAAGTAATGGACATGACTGCATTTACATTAAGCCACGAAAATAAATTGCCAATCATTGTATTCGATATGAATAAGAATGGGAATTTAGAAAAAATCGTAGACGGAGAAAGTGTAGGTACTTTGGTTGATTTATAATCAATATAAGCCCTAAAAAATATAAAAACACCTGTTACAGTAATTGTGACAGGTGTTTTCATTTTAATACTAATCTGAATTATTTATCCACACCAGCATTTTGTGTGACGTTTTCCTTTTCAACCAAAACATAACGGGAAGAAATCCACCCAATGATCTGATCGATTATTTTTAGAATCATCTCCAATTCGGTGACAGCAGTTACTCCCGGTACCAGCTTCACATCGGGTTTTGGTAATGGCTGTGTTAGAATAAGGCCGTTAACTTGTGGATTAGACCCTTCCGCAGGAATACCATTATACATCCCCACATGCTGTACTGATAGCTGAAGCATGTAGTCTTGCAAAGACTCTGGAGGTGTCTTGATGCTCACCGAGGAGGCGCTTGAGTGTTGGAGCTGACCTGAGAGCGATTGGTTCTGTATTCTTGTATAACTGGCTCCTGAATTTGAAGAATCAGCAATCGCCATCTTTTGTAAAGCGTTTAATAAGGCAGCTGTCATATAGGTAGGGGCCTGGCCATAAATAGTTGCTATTTTTCCCAGTTCCGATACCGGCCATGCATGAGGAACAACGTCCAGATCATTCCAGTGCATAGTATTCCAGCTTTGATAAGTACCTGTCTGCTGCTGCCATCCCGAAGGCAATGGAGGGAATTTACTGTTGAACAGGTTGGCAAATGCTGCCTCACTTGGCGTTGGTCCGGCAGTAGGATATACAAGTGTTACCCCGAAAGCATCCAGATCTTTATTCTCTTTCAGATAAAGGGCAAGGGTAGGAGATAACGCTCCGGCAAGACTATGCCCACAAAATATAATGGCGGTACTTGGATCCGGATTTAAGCCTGCAAGAAACTGTTGCAGTGTGGTATTGGGTGAAGCCGCAGATGGAGGACTTTCAAGTCCGAGAAGGATACTTATACCAGTAGCAGTTCCCTTTGAAATATAAGGATCAGTGCCATTATAAGCTGATGGAGCGAAATTGGAAGGGTTATAAGTGGTCCAGTTTACTACTTCTGCAACTGAGAAATCTTCTGTTTCCCAATCGTAAAGTGATGAAGGATTAGTGGCAGCAATAGCTACAACGTAGGTTGGTAATGTAGGACCTCCCGGAAATGCGACAGCATTAGACTTTACAACATATAATGCATTGTCTGCAACACCCGTAGGAACCCCCTTTTCATTTTTTTCTTCAATCAGGGCAGGGCCCCATACAAGATCCCAGTTTCCTAATTCCGATACGGCTGAAGGATTAGCTATGGAAGGTGTTTTCTGATCCATTATTTTAACCGGGGGAACATTGTTAAAATAATAGGATAAATCATACTGAAGCTGTTGCTGTAGTTGGATACCAAAACCGTTGTAGCCTCCGGCACGGTTGGCAAGACCTGCCATACCGAAAACTTGTTGATAGGCATCTAAAGATGGATTTGTCATGATGTGATGGGTTTAAATTAGTTTTAAATTTTTAATTAATAAGAAATGTCTTCTTCAAGACTTTCTGTTTATTATTGCATGTATTATATCTAAAATATACCTGCTAATGTTCTGTTTAAAAGACATAGTAAAGGAAGCTAGAAAAAATCATATCACACTAAGTAGAAATAACCAAAATGTTCGGTAGGTATTTGTACCCGGAATTTTGCACTTCGAAATCTATTTTAGTCAAATCAGTGTTATTACTCCTTGCATTACCTTAACAATGAAGCTAGGTTATACGAGATGCTAATGGAAGTTAACTGAGCTCAACCGCTATATAGCCAAAAGGCCAGGATCAAGCATTGGGACAAGATGAAGGAGGAAATCAATTCTGAAAGGAAAAAAAAGTCAATGCAAATCTGGGAAATTAATTCTTGTTTTTTTGAGAAAATACCCACAAAATGTATGGTATTTTGTAGATTCAATAATTTTTCTATCTTTGAGACTTAAACTAAACTAATAACTATGAAAAAATTACTTCTGCTAGCAAGCAGTGTGTTGCTATTTTCTTGTTCAACAAATGAAGAAATAGGAAATCAGGAAAAATCTACACTTTCTGAAGAGAAAATTCAAGCTTTTAAAAAAGGTTCCAAAAAAGGCTCATCAGGTGATCCTACTACTTTTAAGTGTGGTTCAACCAGTTTCATTAATCCTATCAACGTAAATCCGAACTATCCCTACATTAGTAATTACGAGGTACTGTACAAGGAAGGAACTCCAATGTGGGGAAGAAACCAGATATATCTTGATAAATTTGTTGCACAGGCTTTATTTCCGTCTATAAATGGTCCCTTTCCCTCTCTAGGTGCTCCAACAATTTACTATGGATATAATGCATACGGCGATTTCCTGAGCGATCCTACCCCTTATGATAATAATGCCGAGTATGGGTATGGGCAAGACGCGGATAATGCGTCATTCTATGGAGATATTTTTCCTTATAATGCACCAATGACTGATGATGCGGCTAATACTGTCTATCATCATTTTAAAACTTATATTGACCAATGGACCTCTCAAGGTAAGCATGTAGTAGCAGTACATATTTTCACTGAGAGCTATCTTTGTATACCTGCCGCAAAAGGCATAAGAATAAGATTGAAATTTAGTAATTAATTTTCTTCCTACTTTAATAGTAATAATAGCCTTCTCTTTGAGAGGGCTTTTGTTATAATTGTTTTAAACTAAAATTATGGAAGTTAAGCTTGAAATATTAAAAACCTCTGTACCTTTTGCAACTTTAGTCGGTGTGGGAGTTGATACACTTCTTAACTTCGGATTAGCAGGAAAGAAAGGTTAGAGATTATCTTTTAGTTATAAGGTAAAATCTTAAATCCATCATAAACACAAATCAGAAACAAGTAACGACGAATAATAAAATAATTTTGTACAGTGTCCTATTCAAAAATATAAACGTTTTCACAAAATACAGAATGCAGTCTTACCAGAATATGGAAATAATCATTATTTTTGCAGCACTGAATAGTAAAAAATAATTTAGAATTGTAAGAAAACCCTGATGTTTACAGTGTTTTTGGATTTAATTAATTGATATTCAGTAGAATTAATAGATGTGTAATTTATCAAACTTTAATATAATAATGGAAGAATTAGATCTTATATTAGAATCTGTAAAACAAGACATGGATGCAGCTGTAAAGCACCTGGATCACGCATTTCAAAGAATTAGAGCAGGACGTGCTTCTACATCAATGGTTCAGGATGTAATGGTAGAATACTATGGAGCAATGACTCCTATCAACCAGGTTGCGAATGTTTCTGTTCCGGATGCAATGACAATCTCTATTCAACCTTGGGACAGAACAGCAATCAATGCGATTGAAAAAGCGATCATCAACTCAAACTTAGGTTTTGCACCTTCTAACAACGGGGAAAATATTATCCTTAATGTTCCGCCATTAACTGAGGAAAGAAGAAAAGAGCTTGCAAAACAGGCTAAAGTAGAAACTGAGAACACTAAAGTAACGGTAAGAAACGCAAGACAGGATGGTTTGAAAGAACTTAAAAAACTTGAGGGAGTTTCTGAAGATGTAGTAAAAGGAGTGGAAGAAGAAATCCAGACTTATACTGATAAATACGTTAAGCTTTGCGATGAGCATTTGAAGACAAAAGAGGCTGAAATTATGAAAGTATAATTTTCAGCTTGTGAAAATACTAAAGAGGTTTCCGATGGGAGACCTCTTTTTTATTATCTTGCAGCTATTATTTTAATTTTTTATAATGCAATGCATTCTTATTCCATACTATATTGTGAAGTATTTACGTTCATTCATTATATTTAATGAATTATTCCTGACGTTTAATTAAAAAACAGGAAACAGATACTATAATGATGACAAAGATAATCGGGGTAGGAAATTATATCCCATCGGAAACAATAACCAATTTATTTTTTGATAAACATATTTTTCTTAATGAAGAAGGAATTTTATTAAAGGAAAATAATGCTTCCATTACGGACAAGCTGAAAAAGATTACAGGTATTGAAGAAAGAAGATATGCAGACAGTACACAGGTTACTTCAGATCTGGGGCTTATTGCGGCGCGTTCAGCCATAGAAAATGCAGGAATTGATCCTGAAACATTAGACTATATCATATTCGCCCATAATTTTGGGGATGTCCGTTTTGGAACGGTTCAGTCTGATATGGTGCCCAGTCTTGCAGCCAGAGTGAAACACTTATTGGGAATCAGAAATAATTTTTGTGTTGCCTATGATGTTCTTTTTGGATGTCCGGGATGGATTGAAGGAGTCATACAGGCTCATGCATTTATCAAGTCTGGTATAGCAAAACGATGCCTTGTTATTGGGGCAGAAACACTTTCCCGTGTGGTAGACATTCACGACAGAGACAGTATGATCTATGCTGATGGAGCAGGAGCGGCTGTGCTGGAAGTGAATTCAGATGATGATTCCGGGATCAGGTCTCATTTGTCAGCTTCTTATACCTTTGAGGAGAAAGATTATCTGTATTTTGGGAAATCTTACAACAATGAGAAATGCCCGGATACAAAATACATCAAAATGGATGGACGGAAAATTTATGAGTTTGCCTTAGTAAATGTTCCGGATGCGATGAAAAAATGTCTTGACAACAGTGGATATTCCATTGATCAGTTAAATAAAATTATCATTCATCAGGCCAATGAAAAAATGGATGAAGCTATCGTTAACAGGTTTTATCAGCTGTATGGAAAACCGGTTCCTGAAAATATAATGCCTATGGTCATTCATAAATTAGGAAATAGCAGTGTCGCTACAATTCCTTCTTTGCTGACTATGATTTTAAAGGATGAACTGGAACATCATAAAATCAAAAAGAATGATGTGGTTTTATTTGCATCAGTAGGCGCAGGAATGAACATTAATGCTTTTGTGTATAAGTTTTAAAATATAAAAGAGATTGGCTCAAAGGTCAATCTCTTTTGTTCTTATAAACATTGTATGGAGCCTTTTTGGTCCCTATGTTTTAATAAAGATTCATATCTCTTAAGTATTTCATCCACGCTGCACTGAATTTCTTTTCCTGGAATAGTATCAGGAGCTGTTTTTTCTTTCTGATCGGATTTTATACTGTATTTCTTTTCAAGACATTTCAGCGGCTGATTATTTTTAAGATAAATACGGGTTTCTGTAATATTATCTTTGGTAACTGGTTTCTCAGGAGTGCCACCATCAAAATTCCACACGGTCTCCTGTCTGAAAATAAAAAATGGTTTCCCATCTTTAATAAAATACTTTTCAGATCCGGAAAAATGACTGTGTTCTGCGTAAAAATGTTCTATTACTTTAATTTCATCCTTGTCAGAATAAAAAATAACTTCGCCTGAAGGTTCATCGTTACAATCATAATTGAATTTTGAAGAACTCAGCTTTTTAGTTTCCAGCTGAGCCTGAAGGGCAGCATATTCTTTTTTGATCTCATCAATAGGATCTTCTGCTGTACTGCTCTGCATTGAATCCTTTTTTACAATAAAACTATCCTTGGAAACAGATTCTTTATAGGAAGTTTTCTCTTTTTTATTTTTACAGGAAACAATAAGAAGCAGACCTGCTGCCAGAAATAGGTTTTTCATAGGATAGATACTTTGGTGGCTGATAAAAATACAAAAAAACTGAAAGCATGAGTTATTAATATAAAATCAAATAAAAAAGCTCCGGAATTTCTCCGAAGCTTTTAATCTTATTTTTAGATCAGAATTATTGATATCTCTGATGCTCTTTACTTTTTGTGAACCTTTTGGTGATGGGTTTAAACAATGCTTTGTATTTTTCTGCATCAAACAGTTGTGAGTCTGTAAGCGCTTTGTAGGTCATCCATACTCCAAAAGGTAGGAGGATCAGGTTAGGAAGCCATGCTGCAAGATAAGGATTCATTTTCCCGCTCCATGACATGTTTTCTACCCCAACATTCATAACGTAAAAGATGATGAAAATAACAATAGCGATAATAACCGGAAGTCCCATTCCTCCTTTTCTGATGATAGACCCTAAGCTGGCTCCAATCAGGAAGAAGATGATACACGTCACCGAATATGCAACAATTCTCTGTTGGTAGATCACCACTTTACTGAAATATTTTACATTGGAACTGTATTCGTTCTTTTTAGATTCCAGTGTTGATTTAAGGTTGTCCAATCTGTTATAGGAATTGTAAATGATTTCCAGCTTTTTATCACCTTTTACCGTATCCAGTTTGATCTGTTGTTTCGGAGCTACTTTATGCTTATTACCTTTATCCATGTAGGTAATCACAGAATTGGTTTGGTTAAGCACCTCAGATCCTATATTATCAAAGAACTGTTTATTGTCTTTTTTTGTTTTTGTAATCGTTCCGTCAAGCTGGTTGTAGGTCTGGAAACGGTAGTCATCTGTAATCTGTTCTTTTTCGATCGCTTTATTGATGATTTCACTGATGTCAAAGTGGGAAACCAGTGTGTCAAACTTAATAGCCTGATCAGGCTGTTTCAGTCTTACATTATCACCTTTTCCTGCAAAAGCATCTTCAAACACATAGCCGTTATACAGCACCAGCTTTAGAAAGTTCTTGTTGGCAGCCGGAACAAATTTTCCCTTTTCAGCTACTACAGATTGCTGGTTTTCAAAGGCATTGGCTTTTTTATGAACGAAAACCCCTTCGATATTTTCTCCGTTTTCCCCGTAAATCTTATCAAATTTTACCATATAACCGGGAATCTGATCAATAAACTGTCCGGGAGTAAAGTTGATAGCCGGCTTGGTTTGGGCAATATTAAAAAGCATGTTCTTGGCTTTTTTCTGAAAATCCGGAATAATATTATTAGAGAAGAAAAACAACATGATAGCAAGTGCCGTTGAAATTCCCAGAAGGGGAGTCATTACCCTGGTCAAAGGAATTCCTGCGGCTTTCATGGCTGCAAGCTCGTAACGTTCTCCAAATTCACCAAACGACATAATACTCGCCAGAAGGATCGTAAGCGGGAGAACCATACTGATGACGTTTACTCCGAGATAAAAAAGAAGTTTAAGGATTTGCCAGTAGCTTAATCCTTTTCCCATAAACTGTCCCAACTGTACCCAGATAATGTTTACAATAAAAATGAAAAACAATACGCTGAATATAAAGAAAAACGGTCCAAAGAAGGTTTTTATAATGTATCGGTCTAGTATTTTTAACATGCGCCAAAATTAATCAAAAAGCCACAAAGTTTACTTGTGGCTTTTTATATTTTGTTATTTTTTTAACTTTAAACGTCAATTTACATAGTTGCGAATTCACTTTCAGCTTTTTAAAGTTCTGTAACGATGTAGTTTTTAAACTTATTTTTGTCAAAAACAAACATATTGGGATCCAGCTCCTGGTTTTCTTTGTACTCTTTAATAGCAATTACAGCAACATCTTTGTTGTTTCCATGCTGTTCAAGTTTTACCATTTGCTTTTTCGCTGAATCTACAAAAAGGTACACATATTTTATTCCGTTAGCTTTTACCGGAGTCAGTTTAATAAAGTCTGCATTTACGCCATTGACTACTTTCTTACCGTTGTAAGTTACATTGTAATCATTTCTGTAGGTTGTAAGGTAGTTGATAGGGGAGAACATGGTGCTGCTTCCGTTAGGCTTGGCAATGGTTACCTCCATGTCATCCGCGTTGATGTTGTAAATTTTATTACCGTCGAAGATCTGTTCTGTATCCATGATCTTCAGTTTGTATTTCTCTCCGGCAACATAATAAATACCGGGTTCTGTTTTTGTTACCTGTCCGTTAAGACCGCTCCCAAAAGAAAATTTGAAGTAAGAATTCTTTTTAGAATTGTAGTTGGCTGTAATATCATCCAATATCTTTTTAGCTTTAGCATCAATCTTCTGAGCGTTGGCCATACCTACTGCACCTACAACAAAACTTCCCAATATAACTTTTGAAATAATATTTTTCATTTTCTTAATTTAATAATCGTTAGATTTTCTTTAATTCTTAAGGTTAAAACGATGTTTTTTCCTTTAACTACGCAGATCTTCCAAAAACTGTTCCAAAGAATGAAGGTCACTGATCAGAACCTCTCTTGCTTTCGCTCCGTTAAAGCCTCCAACGATACCGCTTGCTTCCAGCTGATCCATAATTCTGCCGGCTCTGTTATACCCCAGTTTCAATTGTCTCTGAAGCATTGATGTAGATCCCTGTTGGGTAGAAACAATAATTCTTGCAGCTTCTTCAAATAGAGCATCTTTTTCGTTTGGATCAAAAGCACCAACTGTACTTGTTGAGTCTTCAGATACATATTCAGGAAGCAACAACGCTGAAGCATATCCTTTTTGTTCTCCGATGAACTCTGCCAGTCTTTCTACTTCCGGAGTATCTACGAAAGCACACTGAAGTCTTAAAATTTCGTTTCCATTGAAATAAAGCATATCTCCTTTACCAATCAGCTGATCTGCTCCCGGAGAGTCAAGGATGGTTCTGGAGTCAACACTGGAGATTACTCTGAAGGCAGCTCTTGCAGGGAAGTTAGCTTTGATCATCCCTGTAATTACGTTTACGGATGGTCTCTGCGTAGCTACAATAAGGTGGATTCCAACGGCTCTGGCAAGCTGTGCAAGTCTCGCAATAGGTAATTCAACCTCTTTTCCTGCAGTCATGATCAAATCTGCAAACTCATCTACTACCAATACGATATAAGGTAAATAACGGTGTCCGTTTTCAGGATTTAATTTTCTTTCCGTAAACTTCTTGTTATATTCTTTTAAGTTTTTACAAAAAGCATTTTTAAGAAGGTCATATCGGGTATCCATTTCAATACAAAGTGAGTTCAGTGTATTGATTACTTTGTTGGTGTCCGTGATGATTGCTTCTTCTGCGTCAGGTAGTTTTGCCAGATAATGTCTTTCAATTTTTGAATATAATGAAAGTTCCACCTTTTTAGGGTCTACCATAACGAACTTCAGTTCACTAGGATGTTTTTTATAAAGAAGGGAAGTAAGAATAGCATTGATCCCTACGGATTTACCCTGACCTGTTGCTCCCGCCATCAATAAGTGAGGCATTTTTGAAAGGTCAGCCATGAAGATCTCGTTAGAAATAGTCTTTCCGAAAACTACCGGAAGATCCATATCCGTATTCTGGAATTTCTGGGAAGCAATGACAGAACGCATAGAAACCATTGTAGGATTTTTTCTCGGCACCTCAATACCAATTGTTCCTTTTCCTGGCATTGGTGCAATAATTCTGATTCCTAACGCAGAAAGGTTCAGAGCAATATCATCCTGCAGTTTTTTAATTGCTGCTACTCTGATTCCTGCTTCAGGAACAATTTCATAAAGTGTAACTGTCGGGCCGATTGTTGCTTTAATCTCTGCGATACCAACGTTGAAGTTCTTCAGCAATCCGACAATCTTATTTTTATTTTCTTCTAATTCTTCTTTATTGATAGAAATTTCTTCATTACCATAATCTTTCAGCAATTCTACAGGAGGCATCTGGAAATTAGCCAGATCAAGCTTGTGATCATAAAGCCCATGCTTTTCTACCAATTCCTGAGACTTTTTATCAGAATCATCCAAAACATCAATCACCTGAGCTACTTCTACATTGAATTTAATATTTTCCTGTGCCGGAGTAGAAGGTACTGCCGGAGACGGAGCAGAAGGTCTGATATCAAATGCTTCCTCCGGGCTGGAAACCGGAACAATTGGTTTGGTAGAAAGGTTTAAACTTACCGGTTGGGAAACCTCTTTAGGTTCTGCATCAAAAGAAGTATGGTTCGGTGTGGTGATGGTTTCTATCTCGTTTGAAACCGGAACTTCAGGGAATCCTTTCGGAGCACTTACGGGTTCTGGTGCTTTCACTGTATTAACCGGAGTATTGACAACCTGGTTTGTAACATCACTTACAGTAACTCTCGATGCTGTTTCTTCTTCTTCCACTTCCTCGGCTTCTTCTCTCAATTCCTCATCGGCCTCGAAATTATCGTTAGAGTCCGGCATCATAGATTTTACTTTTCCAATTGTATTTTCATTGATCTTATCCAGTTTTGCTTTGATAGAACTTGGACGAAGGTTGAATTCAAGAATGAAATACAGAAGGATACTTGCCGCTAATACCGTCCACAGACCTACTGCTCCGATGATGGAGTTAAGATAGTCCATAATCTGATATCCATAAACGCCTCCTAAAACACCCTGGCCTTTAGTAAGCGCTCCCATAAAAATAGGAAGCCAGCAGATAAAAAATAAAGAGTGACCGATAGTTTTCCAGGGTTTAAATATTTTTTTCTTAAGAATCAGTGTACCTACGACAAGCAGTAAAAATGCGATAATAAACGAGGCGATACCAATACTTTCAAAAATGAAAATATTGCCAAGCCAGTCACCTACCTTACCAAATATATTGGAAGATTTTATGCTTTTGTCCAGCATGGTTCCTGCCTGGCTTTGATCTGCTTTCCAGTTCATCAGATAAGAGACGAATGAGAATGCAAGAACAGCCGATAAAAGTATAAAAGTAAGCCCGAAAAAAATACGTGGCTTAGATAAGATTCTGCCTTTCTCAGGCGATTCAGTCGGTTTTTTTTGTGTCTTTTTATCCATAATATCAATGTCGCAAATTTAATGTTTTATTCAACACTAAATGAATCTTTTTTACCCAAAAAATATTTTGGTAATCCCGCTTTTATAAAGGTTATTTAAAATTTTTACTTTAAGAATATTTTCTTTTATGACAGAATAAAATAAGGGTATTTTTTTGGCTTATCCAAATCTGATACCGTTAAATTATATTAACTGATTATGATTTGTTTTTCTTTAAAAAGATAATAAAATTTTCGATTTAAACATTAGGGATTGAAAAAATTAACAATATTAGAAATTATTGTATCTCAATAGTGTTTTTTGAACTAGTTCAAAGGCCAGGACCTGAAGCCTCTTTAATTTTGACCTATAAAATTTCATATATGGAAAACACATTCAAAACTTTTCTGACCTTAGGTCTGATATTAATTTCAATGATTACAATGAACGCACAAAAACAAAAAATGGAACACACTGCATTAATCATTATCGACGTACAAAATGATTACTTCCCGGGAGGAAAAATGACACTGGAAAAAAGCGAACAGGCTGCCGAAAATGCCAGAAGTATTTTAGACTATTTCAGGAAAAATAACCTTCCTGTCATTCATGTTCAGCATATTTCTACCAACGATGGTGCAACGTTTTTTCTTCCGGGTACAGAGGGAGCTGAAATCAATCCTCTGGTCTTACCAAGGGAAGATGAGAAAGTTCTTGTTAAACATTTTCCCAACAGTTTCAGGGAAACTGATCTTCTGAACTATCTTCAGTCAAAGAAGATTAAAAATCTGGTCATTGCAGGAATGATGACAGATGTCTGTGTGGAATCTACCACCAGAGCAGCTTTCGATTTCGGGTTTACCAATACCATTATTGGCGATGCTACAGCCACCAGAAACCGTGAACTGAATGGGGAAGTGATAAAGGCTGAAGAAGTTCAAAGATCCTTTTTGGCCGGAATTTCTGCTCTTGGAAACCTCTATGCCCGTTTAATAAATACTGATGAACTTTTAAAATAAGGCTATTTTCAGATAGGGAACGTGTACAATGAACTTCAATTTTTGTTGGGTAAACGCAAAGGTGCAAAGTTTTATCATACATATTGTTTAATTTAAGACGCAAGGAAATCGAAGATTTCCAGCAAAATGAATCTAATAAATTTTATCATAGATAAAATCCTTGCGCCTTAAAAACAGCTGATATTTCAAAAAATTCTTGGCGCCATTGCGTTTTCTAATATTTTTTATTTAGCAAATACAGAAGATTTCTAATAAGCTTATTTAAAAAAGATCATTTGCTTAATATAAAAACAGCTTCACATAACTTAATTCAATAAAGGTGTCAATAATTTTGATACCTTTATTTAGCTTAAATTAAAGAATGTCCGATCTGCTCTATAAAAATATCAGTAATTATATCAACCTTTCCCAGGAGGATTTCAACCAGTTTACAAAACCTTTTGAATACAAAAAGTTTAAAAAGAAAGAAGTGGTTCTCAAAGAAGGGGACTATTGTAATTTTGAAGGGTTTGTTTTGAGTGGTTGTTTTAAAATCTATTACCTGAATGAAAACGGATTTGAACAAACCTTATATTTTGCGGTTGAAGGCTGGTGGATTACAGATATAGACAGTTTGATTAATAATGTTCCCAGTATTCTGAATATTGAAGCCCTTGAAGACAGTGAAGTTTTAATGATTTCTAAAAACGATAAAGAATACCTGTACGAAGTAATGCCACAGATAGAAAAGCTTTTCAGAATCATGAACCAGAAATCTTCTGTTGCCCTGCAAAGACGAATTCTTTCCTTAACGGGTAAAACAGCGGACAAACGGTATCTTGAATTCCTTGAAAAATATCCGGGATTAGAGCAAAGAATAACCCAGCAGCAGGTAGCATCCTATCTGGGAATTACCCATGAGTTTTTAAGTAAAATCAGGAGGAAAATGTCATTGGAAAAATAAGTATATTGCCGCAGATTTTTATGTCATAGCAGGAATTGTACTCAATACAACATAGAATGATAATTAATAACTGATTGAAGACTTTTTTTAATGGAATTATTTGGTGTACCCGGAATTTTTATTTTCATCTTTTTAGTATTGATCAGACCTTTAACTGTTTTTTTTCACGAAATGGGACATGCTGTTACCGTGTGGCTGATTACAAGAAAAAAAGTACATGTCTTTATTGGTTCTTATGGAGATAAGGATAACAGTTTTCCTATCAATTTTAAAGATTTTTCTTTTTATATATTTAAAAATCCTCTTAAATGGGGAAGAGGGCTGTGTGAATCTGAAGAGAAAAGATTTTCTGTCAACAAGCAGATTTTATATGTGTTTGGTGGGCCGGCTGCCTCTTTATTATTAGTGTTACTCTCTTATTTCATTATTTCAAATACTCAATTTCTTACTTTATTTTTCATCGTCTTGATGGTTTCTTCAGCAATTGATTTTTTAATCAATATTTTTCCGAGCCAGAAAGTTGTTTATATGAGTGATGGAAGATCAATATCTAATGATGGAAAAGCTATTGTCAATCTTATCCGTCAGAAGAAACTGCCTAAAGAATATACGGAGGGAATCTATAAATTTAACGAAAAGAAGTATTCTGAAGCGGCATCAATCTTTGACAGTTTACTGCAGGAATCAAAAGACCTTGATATCTACAGGATGGCAATAATATCCCATATTAATGCTAAGAACTTTGAAAAAGCAAAAGAGACAGCCATTATATTCAAAGAAAATAATCCTTCTATGACTGCAGATGACTGGACGAATTTTGCATTAACGTTTACTGAAACAGGAGCGTTGGCAGAATCTCTTGAATATTATGATAAAGCATTAAAAATGAATCCTGACAATAAATTTGCTTTAAATAACAAAGGATATACATTAATTCTCCTCGAAAAATATGAAGAGTCTATCCCTTTATTAAACAAAGCCATTTCAGTGGATAAAAAATTTTCATATTCTTACAATAACCGGGGACTGGCAAAAATTAATTTGGATCTTTATGAAGAAGGGCGCAAGGATATTGAAGATTCATTACAACTTGGTTCTGAAAATGCTGATGCCTATAAAAATTTAGGAATTTACTATATGAAAAAAATGAAGTATCAGGAAGCGCTGGATTTGTTTTTAAAAGCTAAAAAAATGGAGGAAACGCTGCGCGGAATTGATACATTAATAACTGAGATAGAATCAAAAGTAGAGGCGAATCACAGTTTAGAAGTGTAATGTACTTCATGTCAACTGATTATGTTGATGGTAGAAGATTGAATATAGAGTTTCTCAATCACCTGGATAGGTAATATGAATCCAAATTTTAACATTTTTAAAAATTGAATTTTTCCTAATGTTTTCGGGCTTATTAAGAATGTTTCAAAATAAGCAAAACCAAGGCCAAAGTGATAAAAAACAGCTTTTTTTAAGCTCTTTGTGGTTTATCATGCTTATTTTTGCATGTCAAGTACAATAAATCATGAAGAAGCTCCAAGATATTCTTATCTCAACCAGGACAATGGCTGTATTGTTGCTGGTGTACGCATTCGCGATGGCTTATGCAACGTTCTTAGAAAACGACTACGGAACTCCTACAGCAAAAGCATTAATTTATGAGGCTAAATGGTTCGAACTGATCATGGTCTTACTGATTCTCAATTTCATAGGAAATATCGGAAGATACAGACTGTGGAAAAAAGATAAGTGGCCGGTTCTTGTTTTCCACCTTGCCTTTATTTTTATTTTTATCGGTGGTGCTATCACCAGATATATCAGTTTTGAAGGACAAATGCACATCAGAGAGGGTGAAACATCCAACGAAATCGTAACCGATAAAAACTTCTTTAAAATTCAGATCGAAGAAAAAGGTGATGTGCTGAATTATCAGGATGTTCCTTATCTGATGTCTCCGTTACACAAAGATCTGAAAGCAACTTATGACTTCCACGGAAAAGAAGTGAAAGTGTTTGCTAAGGAATACATCCAAAGAAAAAAAGACAGCCTTGTCGCTGAGCCAAACGGTGCTGAATATCTTCATTTGGTTTCTACCGGAACTACCGGAAGACAGAACATTTACATCAAACCGGGAGAAACAAAATCCATTAACGGTACTTTGGTGACATTCAACAGAGCTATTGAAGGTGCTGTTGAATTCAAAAATGAAGGCGGAAAATTATTCATCAAAACACCTGTAGATGCAAGCTATATGACCATGGCAACACAAGCGACAGGAAGTACAGTGAAAGATGAATTCCAGCCTTTGGCACTCAGAAGTTTATACACTATCAACGAACTGAAGCTGGTAGTACCTGAAGGTCTTAAAAAAGGAAGACTGATGGCGATTGAAGGCGACAGAAAGAAAGATGCTAACGTGCCGGATATGCTTCAGATTGAGCTTCAGGGACCGAAAACAAAACAAATTGTAGATCTTTCTGTTGAAAAAGGAAATCCAAACGCTTACAAGCAGGTTACTATGGATGGATTAAACATCATGGTAGGATTCGGACCTAAAGTATACAACACACCTTTCGCATTGAAACTGGATGACTTCGTGATGGAAACATATCCTGGAAGTTCATCTCCAAGTGCTTACGAAAGCCATGTGAAAATCATTGATGAAGGTAAAGAAACTCCTTATAAAATCTATATGAACCACGTTCTTAACCATAAAGGATACCGCTTCTTCCAGTCGAGTTTTGATCCGGACAGAATGGGAACCGTTCTTTCTGTAAACCACGATTACTGGGGAACTTTGATTTCCTATATCGGATACGGACTTTTATTCTTAGGAATGTTTGTAATTTTCTTCTGGAAAGGAACTCACTTCTGGAAATTAAATAAAATGCTGGCTGACGTTAACAAAAAGAAAGCAGCAGCAGTACTTTTAGTGTTTTTAAGCTTAGGTTTAAATGCTCAGAAAATCGAAACTCATGGAACAACCGATGGAAGCAGAGAACATATCCATGTGGAAGGGGACAACCATTCCCATGCTCCGGCTCCGTCTGCCCAGCCGCTTGATGGCGCTGCTCCGAAGCAGAATTCTCTGGCAACTCCAATGGGGAAAATGAGATCCATTTCTCCGGATGAAATCATTGCAAGAAACAAAATCAGCAAAGAACATGCAGATAAATTCGGATATCTTTTAGTGCAAAGTTTTGAAGGAAGAATTGTTCCTATCAACACAGAAGCATTAGATGTTTTAAGAAAATTATACAAAAAAGACGAATTCAAAGGAACAGACGGAAAGTCTCTTACTGCTAACCAGTGGTTCCTTTCTATCAATACAGACACCCCAAGCTGGACAATGGTTCCAATGATCAAAGTTGGACCTAAAGGTGGTGATGAACTGAAAAATAAAACAAAGGCCAATGAAGATGGATATACTTCACTGATGAACCTTTTCCCTGCAGATGCAAACGGAAATTTAACATATATCCTTGAACACGACTATAACACAGCTTTCCGTAAAAAACCTGCTGAACAAACAAACTACGATAAAGAAGTAATTGCTGTCAACGAAAGAGTGCAGATCTTCAATGAGTTCTTCAGCGGCCAGTTTATGAGAATTGTTCCTGTGAAAAATGATGCCAACCATACATGGCATTCATGGTTAGACCAGAAGTTCGAACCGGACATGGAATCTCAGCAGGTAATGGGACCTTATTTTGCAGAAGCGCTTACGGCACAAAAAACCGGTGACTGGAGCAAAGCAGATGCGGAATTGGCTAAACTTTCAGAATATCAGCAGAAATGGGGGAAAGCCGTAGTTCCTGCTAAATCTAAAGTTGATCTTGAAGTATTTATGAATAAAGCAGATATCAACTTCAAATTGTTGATTTTCTATACGCTTGTTGGAGGACTTCTTCTGATCTTAGGATTTGTTGAGCTGTTCAAATCAAATAAAGTATTAAACAAAGTAATTAAAGCAATCATTGCGGTTGGTTTAATTGGATATCTGTGTCATTTCTTAGGACTTGTTGCAAGATGGTATATCTCTGGACACGCTCCCTGGAGTAACGGATATGAAGCCATTATCTTTATTTCCTGGGTAGGTATTACAGCCGGTTTAATCCTGTACAGAAATGCCAATGCACTGATTCCTGCAGCAGGATTTATGGTAGCAGTTATTATGATGGGATTTGCTCACGGAGGTTCAGCTCTTGATCCGCAGATCACGCCGCTTGTTCCGGTATTGAAATCATATTGGTTAATTGTTCACGTAGCAATTATTACTTCAAGTTATGGATTCTTCGCACTCTCCATGATCATTGCTGTAATCTCATTGGTATTCTATATCATCTCCAATAAAGAAACGTATAAAATTCACCATGATACTACATTAAAGGAACTGGTAATTGTTTCTGAAATGTCATTAACCATCGGATTGTTTGCTTTAACAGTAGGAAACTTCTTAGGAGGAATCTGGGCCAACGAATCATGGGGAAGATACTGGAGCTGGGACCCGAAAGAAACATGGGCTTTCATTTCCATCATGGTATATGCATTTGTACTGCACATGAGATTAGTACCTGGATTGAGAAGCAGATGGGCATTCCACGTAGCAACAATGTTTGCATTCTGTTCCATGGTAATGACTTATTTTGGAGTAAACTATTACCTGAGCGGACTTCACTCATACGCAGCAGGAGATCCGGTACCGGTACCAGCCTGGGTATACATCGGAATCTCAACAATGATTATTTTATCAGCTGTTTCTTATATAAAGTTTAAAGCTTTAACAAAGAAATAACGATCTGAACATAAAAAATAAAATCCCGGAATTTACTTTCCGGGATTTTTTTATTTCTATTGTTTTAGCATTGGGATGAGCCGTTTTAACGCTAAGTACGCAATGATTATATTATGATGATTATTGTTCGCAAAGGCGTTTCACTCAGCAAAGAAAATAGTAGTCTTAGCTAAACGAAGAGGCTTTGCGAACAAAAATATGATGCATCGCAATAAATTAACCTCGAGAACCTTGCGTTAGTTAAAATACCCGCAGCTCGTACCACGAAACCCAAAACCTGCACCTCATTCAAAAAAAACAAAATTTATCATTTGTAATTCAAAATCAATTACTATCTTTATGATATCAAAATAATATCAAATTAAAATTCAATTATGGAAAAAACATTAAAACCTATGTCGGGTTATCTTACACTGGTCATTTGCCTGGCCTTGTTTGTGGCAGCAGTCTATTTCTTTGTTACCGGAGTAGATCAAAGTATAGCCTATGTGGTTATCGCCATGCTTTGTTTTCTTCTTTCGTGCTTTTTCTTAAAAGGCTTAATGATTATTCAACCGAATCATTCGAGAGTATTAAACTTCTTTGGAAAATATGTGGGAAGTGTAAAAGAGAATGGATTATTCTTCATCAATCCTTTGTATTCATCGCAAAAAATTTCTTTACGTTCTGAAAATTTACAGGGACAGACTTTGAAAGTAAATGATAAAATGGGTAACCCTATTGAGATTGCAGTCGTAATCGTATGGAAGGTTGGAGATACTTACAAAGCGGCCTTTGATGTAGAGCGTTATTCTGATTTCGTGAAAATGCAGAGTGAAGCAGCAGTACGTCATTTGGCAATGAGCTTTCCTTATGATAATTTAGAGGATGATCATGCTCCGATTACGTTGAGAGAAGGTGGAGATAAAATCAATTCTATTTTGGAACAGGAACTTACAGATCGTCTTTCAAAAGCTGGAATTGTGATTCAGGAGGCCAGAATTTCGCATTTGGCTTATGCTTCGGAAATTGCAGGAGCTATGCTTCAGAGACAGCAGGCAACGGCTATTGTAGCAGCAAGAACCAAGATTGTGGAAGGAGCTGTAGGAATGGTAGACCTTGCATTGAAAAAGCTTTCAGAAGAGAATATTGTTGAGCTTGATGATGAAAGAAAAGCAGCAATGGTAAGCAATTTAATGGTGGTTCTTTGCGGAGAAAAAGCTGCAACACCGGTATTAAATGCGGGAACACTTTATAATTAAAAGTGAAAAATTAACAAGTAGATTGTAATGCAGATATTTTCTACACTACAATAGTCAGAATAATGTTAGAGAATTTAGAAAATGAAATCAGAAAAAGCTCAGAACTCTTCGGAAAACAAAAGCAAAAAATCTTTTGTGATAAGGATAGATGAGTCTACTTATAAACTCCTTGAAAAGTGGGCCAATGATGACTTCAGAAGTGTGAACGGACAGATAGAATACCTGTTGCATCAAAGTCTGGTGAACGCAGGGAGAAAGAAGAAAGAGTAGTTAAAAAAAGCTGAGTTGAGGAGTATAAATACTTTTTTCAGGGAACATGGCTGTCAAAAGATAGAACTTCCTCTCTTTTTAAAATTACAGAAAATATAAAAAAGGATTCTTTATTTAGCTTTTTAATAAATAAATAACAATTCATTTAACCTTATACCAAAAAGAAAGCAGAGAAATTTTTCTCTGCTTTTTTATTGTATACAACTCTGAAGACTATCTGCTCCAACGTAGAATATGACGAGCCAAATCAAGCCTTTAATGGTAAAGAAAGCAAGTCCTGCCCATCCCACACGCTTGAACCACTTCTTAAGCTTTGAGTTATTTTCTTGTGAATTTTCCATTGGTGATTATCAAAAAGATTACCCTGCAAAGATAAGCATGTTTATAATTAGTCCAAATAAAAAGCCTATTAAAAATTAAAGTTTTGAGGTTCACATAATATTTTTATCTTTAGAGAGAACGAAAAGTAAGATTTTATGTCAAAAAAAGTAAAGGATTTCGGAATAGAAAAAACGCTGAAAAACTTAGGTATTAAAGAAGAGAACAAAGGTACCTCAACAGGCGGGAAATATTTCGCTTCAGGAAAGGTGATTGAAAGCATTTCTCCTGTGGATGGAAAGTTGATCGCTAAAGTAAAAACTTCCGGAGAAAGTGATTATGACAAAGTAATTGAAACTGCTCAAAAGGCGTTTCAGGAATTCAGGCTGATTCCAGCTCCCAAAAGAGGAGAGATGGTAAGACAGCTGGGCTTAAAATTAAGAGAATATAAAGATGATCTTGGTAAACTTGTTTCTTACGAAATGGGTAAATCATTACAGGAAGGTCTTGGTGAAGTTCAGGAAATGATTGACATCTGCGACTTCGCTGTAGGGCTTTCAAGACAGCTTCAGGGGTACACCATGCACTCGGAAAGACCTGGGCACAGAATGTATGAGCAATACCATCCGCTGGGAGTTGTAGGAATCATTACTGCATTCAACTTCCCGGTAGCCGTTTGGTCCTGGAATACAGCTTTGGCTTGGATCTGTGGTAACGTTACCATCTGGAAGCCATCTGAAAAAACACCGCTTTGTGCGATTGCATGCCAGAATATCATGATGGAAGTTCTGAAGGAAAACAATCTTCCTGAAGGAGTTTCAAGTGTATTGGTATCAGACCACGAAATCGGTCAGAAATTAGTAGATGATAAAAGAGTTGCCCTTGTTTCTTTCACAGGATCTACAAGAGTAGGAAGAATGGTTTCTTCTAAAGTAGCGGAAAGATTCGGGAAATCTATCCTTGAATTGGGTGGAAACAATGCTATTATCATTACAAAAGAAGCAGATATCGACATGTCGATTATCGGAGCTGTTTTCGGAGCCGTTGGAACTGCTGGTCAAAGATGTACTTCGACAAGAAGACTGATTATCCACGAAAGCGTATACAATGAAGTGAAAACAAGATTAACAAAAGCTTACGGGCAGCTGAAAATCGGAAATCCATTGGATGAAAATAATCACGTAGGTCCTCTGATTGATACTGATGCAGTAAATCAATACGAAGAAGCTATCAAGAAATGTAAAAAAGAAGGTGGTAAATTCGTTGTTGAAGGTGGAGTGTTAACCGGAAAAGATTACGAATCCGGATGTTATGTGAAGCCTTGCGTTGCAGAAGTGAAAAACTCTTATGAGATTGTTCAGCACGAAACTTTTGCTCCGATTTTATACCTTATCAAGTATAAAACATTAGAAGAAGCAATCGCCATTCAGAATGATGTTCCTCAGGGATTATCTTCTGCAATCATGACCCAGAATTTAAGAGAGGCAGAATTGTTCCTTTCTCATGCTGGTTCAGACTGTGGTATTGCCAACGTCAATATCGGAACTTCCGGTGCTGAAATAGGTGGAGCTTTTGGTGGTGAAAAAGAAACCGGAGGAGGAAGAGAATCAGGATCAGACGCCTGGAAATACTATATGAGAAGACAAACCAATACTATCAATTACACCGCACAACTTCCTTTGGCACAAGGGATTAAATTTGATTTATAAAAGCTTTACTTAAAGCACTCAAAAAACATAAAACTTAATAACCTGAATGGTTAAATGTTGTATTCTTTGGATCATTTAATCAATCACTTATTAAATCACACTACAAATTTATTATGGAACACACATTAGATATAAAAGCAAATAAAGTAAAAGAAACAGTAGGAAAACATGTGTTGGCAGACGGTTTCGATTTTGTGATGGATATTGAAAAATCACATGGATCATGGCTTTATGATAAATTGACAGACAGAGAATACCTGGATATGTTCTCTATGTTTGCATCAGCATCTATCGGATACAATCACCCTTATCTCTTAGAAAGATCAGAATGGTTGGGAAGAATGGCTGTAAATAAACCTACTTTAGCTGATGTTTACTCAGAAGAATACGCTCATTTCCTTGAAGTATTTGAAAGAGTGGTTATCCCTGAAGAATTACAATATGCTTTCTTTATCGAAGGCGGAACGATGGGAGTGGAAAATGCAATGAAGGCATGCTTCGACTGGAAAACCCGCAAAAATTTTGAAAAAGGATTAGATACTGAAGCTGGAATCTGTATCCACTTCAAACAGGCTTTCCACGGAAGAAGCGGTTATACTTTGAGCTTAACCAATACTTCTGACCCAAGAAAGTATCAGTATTTCCCAATGTTTAACTGGCCGAGAATTTTAAATCCAAAATTAAAATTCCCGATTACAGAGGAGAACCTTGAAGAAACAATCAAAAACGAAAATCTTGCTTTACTTCAGATTGAAGAGGCAATTTTGATGCACCCTGATAAAGTGGCTTGTATCATCATTGAACCTATTCAGGCAGAAGGAGGTGACAATCATTTCAGAGACGAATTCTTATTAGGATTAAGAAGAATCTGTGATGACAACGAAATCTTACTTATTTTTGATGAAGTTCAGACAGGAATTGCCATTACCGGGAAAATGTGGGCATTCCAGCATTTTACAGCAAAACCGGATATCATTTCTTTCGGGAAAAAGGCCCAGGTTTGTGGTGTACTGGCCAATAAAGAAAAGTTTGATCAGGTTCCGAACAATGTTTTCAGAGAAAGCTCAAGAATCAACTCTACTTTTGGAGGAAACTTTATTGATATGCTTCGTTTCCAGTTAGTGATGGAAGTGATCGAAAAAGAAAACCTAGTAGAGAATGCAAGAGTAGTGGGAGATTTCTTACTGGAAAGCCTAAAAACTCTTGCTGAAAAATATCCTGAAAAGATTTCAAATGCAAGAGGAAGAGGTTTAATGTGTGCCGTTGATCTTCCTACTGCCGAGCAGAGAAACCACCTGATGAATGAGCTTTTCAATGATGGATTGATCATTCTTCCATGTGGAGATCAGTCTCTTCGTTTCAGACCTCATTTGAATGTTACTAAAGAAGAAATTCAACTTGCTTTAGATAAAATTGAAAACAATATTAATAAAATTTAAAACCCGGGATTTGTAATTTTAAAAAAAACATTGTATATTTAGATACTCAAACAATTAGAATATGGAAAGAAGTACGAGAGTATCAGTTTATGTAAGTGATAACCCTTCAGAAATTCAGTTGGTTAAGTCTAAATTGGATGACGCGCAAATTGCAAATACCGTTGAAAATAACTATCTTACGTTTACCACTACACCCACAGCAACCTCGTTGAAGGTAATGGTAGATCTGGAAGAAGAAAAAAAAGCATTTGAAATTATTGATGCTTACCTTCAACAAAGTGAAAATCAATAAACAATTTCATAATTTTAAATTTTACTACTTCGAACCGAAAATTAATTTTAATTAATTTTCGGTTTTTTGATTAATTATAAACCATTAAAAGATGAATGCTTCAAAGATTGAACAAACAGCAGCTATTCTGATTTTTACTTCTTAAATCATTCAGTCTTTTAATCAAATTTTACAACATGAATCCAGAGATTAAACTAAGACAAGCGGAAATTGAAGACAGAAACATTATTTGGGAAATTATTCAGCAATCTATAGAAAGAAGACGACAGGACGGAAGTACCCAATGGCAGAACGGATACCCTAATCTCGGGACAGTGGAAAGCGATATTGCGAAAGGATTTGGTCACGTTATGACCGTAGATGGTGAAATTGCAGTATATGCAGCCCTTATTCTGAATGATGAACCCGCCTACAGCACCATTGAAGGAGCTTGGTTAAGTGATGGGGAATTTGTTGTGGTTCACAGAGTGGCTGTAGATGAAAAATTTGCAGGGCAGGGTATGGTAAAAAAACTTTTTGATCAGATTGAAGAATTTACCAAATCCCATGGAATTCAGAGTATTAAAGTAGATACCAATCATGATAATATTGCCATGCTGAAAATCCTTGAAGGCAGAGGGTATTCCTATTGCGGAGAGGTTCTTTTAAGAGACGGCATGAGAAAAGCTTTTGAGAAGATTATAATTTAGGCAAAAAGTTAAATCAACTTTCATTGAATTTTTAAAACGGCCTGTATTTATAAACTCTATCAGGTTTGTTCGTTTAGTTCTGAACTAATTTCTACTTTTGTTCAAATTTTTATATTATGCACCAAAGTATAGAAATTGATGAAAAAATTTTTCAGGATGCCGTAAAATTCTATGGCACCGTGTTTAGCTTACCCCCTTTAGCATCAAAAATTTATTCCTACCTTCTTTTTGACTATGAGAAAGTAGGAATTACTTTTGACGAGTTTGTTGAAGTGCTCTCCGCGAGCAAAAGCTCCGTTTCTACCAGTATTTCATTACTGCTTAATGCTCAGCTTATCGTAGACCACAACAAAATGGATGAGCGGAAACGATATTTTTTCATCAATGATGAATACAAAAAAATACGATTCGAGAAAATTGTCCAAAAAATGCAGGACGAATTAAGACTATTAGATGATTTAAACAATTTTAAAAAAAGTAAAGACGATGGATACAACGAAAGAATAGAAGTTTACAAAGCACTCTTAAATAAAAACATAGAAAATATTCAGGAATCTCTTAATAAACTATAAAATGAATAATAAGCTAGTTATACTTTCCATTGCAGCGTTTTCACTGACTGCCTGCAAAAAAGAAGCTCCGAAACAGGATGGTGCCAAGCCGTATCCTGTTGTTTCCGTGGAGTCAAAAAATATAGTGGGTTATCAGACGTTTCCGGCTACCATCCAGGGTAGGGTAAACAATGATGTACGTGCAAAAATACAGGGATATATTACCCAGGTATTGGTAGATGAAGGACAATATGTTACCAAAGGGCAGCCTTTGTTCCGTCTGGAAACCAATATACTGAACGAAAATGCAGCTGCTTCCAAAGCAGGAATTGGTGCTGCGGCATCAAGTGTTGCAGCGGCTCAGGCTTCTGTAAATGCAGCTCAGGTTGAAGTAAACAAATTAAAGCCTCTGGTTCAGAAAAATATCATCAGTAACGTACAGCTACAGACTGCCCAGGCTCAGTTGGCTCAGGCTCAGGCACAGTTACAGCAGGCCAATGCTGCCAAAAGACAGGCAGAAGCCAATTATAAAGGGGTGGAAGCCAATATTGAATATTCTATCATTCGTGCTCCTATTTCAGGGGTAATCGGAAGATTGCCTTTAAAAGTGGGAAGTTTGGTAGGACCATCTGATCAGACCCCTCTGACAACAATTTCTGACACTTCTGAGATCTACGCTTACTTTGCAATGAATGAAAAAGAGTATTTCGATTTCCTTGAAAAGTCACCGGGAGCTTCTATGCCTGAGAAAATCAAAAACTTACCCATGGTTGAACTTCAGTTAGCCAATGGAAGTCTTTATCCTGAAAAAGGGAGAATTGAAGCCATTACGGGGCAAATTGATCCTACAACAGGGACTATCCAGTTCAGAGTTGCTTTTTCAAATGCTCAGAAATTATTAAGTAATGGTAACAGTGGAACCATCAGATTCCCTCAGCATTATGATAATGTTCTTGTTGTACCTGAAAGTGCTACTTATGAGCAGCAAGGTATCGTTTACGTATACAAAGTAGAAAAAGGTGATACTGCAAGAAACGTTGTTGTGAATGTTATCGACAGAATCGACAATATGGCTCTTATCAAATCTGGAGTTAATAAAGGTGAAACAGTTATTGCAGCTGGTATCGGCGGTCTGAAACCGGGAACAGCCGTGAAACCGAAGCCAATTAAAATGGATAGTCTAGTTCAATCAATAAAACCGAAATTCTAATGATAAAAAACTTTATTAACAGACCGGTTTTATCTACCGTAATCTCAATTTTGATTGTGATTCTCGGTGTGTTGGGACTGATCTCGTTACCGGTTACACAGTATCCGGATATTGCACCACCTACGGTGAGTGTTTCCGCAAACTATACGGGAGCCAATGCTGAGACGGTGATGAAAAGTGTGGTAGTACCTTTGGAAGAACAGATCAACGGGGTGGAAGGTATGGATTATATCACTTCCAGTGCCGGAAACGACGGTTCTGCCCAAATCCAGGTTTTCTTCAAACAAGGAATTGACCCGGATATTGCAGCAGTAAACGTACAGAACCGTGTGGCCAGAGCAACACCTCTTTTGCCGTCTGAAGTAACCCGTTCAGGGGTGGTAACCCAGAAGCAGCAGACCAGTGCGCTGATGTATATGTCTTTCTATTCTGAAAATAAAGACCTGGATGATGTATATCTTCAGAACTTTTTGAATATCAACATTATTCCTAACCTTAAAAGGGTAAATGGTGTAGGGGATGCCAACGTTTTCGGAGGTAAAAACTACTCGATGAGAATCTGGCTGGATCCTGCAAAAATGGCTGCCTACAGTGTAACTCCTACCGATGTTACCAATGCAATCAACGAGCAGAGTAGAGAAGCAGCAGCAGGTTCTATCGGGCAGAACAGCGGAAGTTCTTTTGAATATATCATCAAATACGTAGGTAAATTCAACGATAAAGAACAGTACGATAATATCATCATCAAATCTCTTGCAAACGGGCAAAACCTGATGTTGAAAGACGTGGCTAAAGTAGAACTGGCAGGCCAGTCTTATACGGGAATCGGGGAGAACGGAAACAATCCTTCCATCAGTATGGGGATCTTCCAGACTCCGGGATCCAACGCACAGGAAATTATTAAAAATATCAAAGCCTATCTGAAATCAGCAGAAGGAACGTTTCCAAAGGGCGTAAAATATACTTTTAACTTTGATACCAACGAATTCCTTGAAGCTTCCATTGAAAAGGTAGTACATACCCTGATCGAAGCCTTTATTCTGGTATTTATTGTAGTATATATTTTCCTTCAGGACTTCAGATCTACGCTGATCCCGGCCATTGCGGTTCCGGTATCTATTGTAGGGGCATTCTTCTTCCTGAATCTCTTTGGATATTCATTAAACCTCTTAACCTTATTTGCATTGGTACTGGCAATTGGTATTGTAGTGGATGATGCCATAGTCGTCGTCGAGGCCGTTCATGCCAAGATGGAGCATGGTATTTCCGATGCTAAAAAAGCAACAGTAGAGGCAATGGATGAGATTACAGGTGCTATTATCTCGATTACTCTGGTAATGGCAGCGGTATTTATTCCGGTGACGTTCATTACAGGTCCTACAGGGGTATTCTACCAGCAGTTTGGTATTACGCTGATTATAGCCATCATCATTTCGGCGATTAATGCATTAACGCTGAGTCCGGTTTTATGTTCATTATTCTTAAAACCTCACGAAGCGCATCATAAAGAGTATAAAAATTTAAATCTGCTGCAGAAGTTTTTCTACAAGTTTAATATTGCTTTTAAAACAACTACTGAGCGTTACGGAAGAGGATTTGTATTCTTATTAAGACATAAATGGGTTACCTTAATCATTTTTGCTGTTACCGGAGGAATCTTATTCTGGGCAAGCAGCAGTATGAAGAAAGGGTTTGTACCTACAGAAGACAGAGGGATTATCTTTACTGATGTACAGCTTCCTCCGGGAGCTTCTATGGAAAGAACTTACAACGCTTTGAAAACACTTCAGGCTAAGGCATTGAAAGTTCCGGGCGTACAGAACGTAACGATTTCAACAGGTAGAGGATTCTTGTCCGGAAACGGAAGTAACAACGGTCTTGCCTTTGTGAAACTGAAACCATTTGAAGAAAGAAAAAAAGACGGACAGACTTCTGAAGATATCACCAAAAAATTATTTGGAATTGTAGGAGCTGTTCCTGATGCTAAAGTAGTATTCTTCCAGCCGCCAAGTGTACCTGGATTCGGTAACAGCGCAGGTTTTGAAATGGTATTGCTTGATAAGTCAGGTGGAGAATACGCTGATCTGGATGATAAAACCAATGAATTCATCGGTAAACTGATGCAGAGACCGGAAATTCAGTTTGCACAGACTTCATTCAATACCAAATATCCTCAGTATCAGATGGAAATTAATGTTCCTTTGAGCAAACAGCTTGGGGTTTCTGTTAATGACATTCTGTCCACGATGCAGGGGTATATCGGAGGTATTTATACTGCCGACTTTACCAAGTATGGAAAGCAGTTCAGAGTGATGGTTCAGGCTCTTCCTGAGAACAGAAAGAATATTGAAAATCTGAATCAGCTTTATGTCAGAACAGGATCAGGGATCATGACTCCGATTTCACAGTTTGTAACCTTGACAAAAGCATACGGACCACAATCTGTAAGCCGTTACAACCTCTTTACTTCAGTGAAGGTAACGGGAGCGAACTCTGACGGATACAGTTCCGGGGATGCAATTGCCGCAGTACAGCAGGTAGCTGATGAAACCCTGAATCAAAACTATGCCGTAGAATTTACAGGGTTAACCAGAGAAGAATTAAATTCTGGATCTCAAACGCTTTTGATTTTCGGACTGAGTTTGATCTTTGTTTACTTTATCCTTTCTGCACAGTATGAAAGCTATATCCTTCCGCTGATCGTTATTATTTCTCTTCCTCTTGGGGTAATGGGAGCTTATTTCGGTCAGAAGATCATGGGGCTGGAAAATAATATTTACTTCCAGATTGCCCTGATCATGCTCGTGGGACTATTGGCGAAAAATGCAATTCTTATTGTTGAATTCGCTGTTCAGAGAAGGCATCATGGAGAAACCATTGTAATGTCAGCTATTAATGCAGCGAAAGCCAGGGTAAGACCTATTCTGATGACCTCATTCGCCTTTATTTTCGGTTTATTGCCGTTAGTTCTGGCAAGTGGAATCGGAGCAGTAGGAAACAGGTCTATCGCTACGGGTGCGGCCATCGGACTATTGATAGGAACCGTTTTGGGATTATTTGTAATTCCGGTTCTGTATGTGATTTTTGAAACACTGCAGGAAAAAATTAAACCTATCAAAAAAGAAGATATCAATTTAGCAGAATAAAATTAATTAGAGAAGTCAGAAGTTAGATCTTTAGAAATTAGTCTAAACCACATCTAACTTCCGGCCTCTAACATCTAATTTCTAATTTTTTATAATGAAGAGTTTATTAAACATCATAAAAGGAATCACTTTTTCAGTTTTCATACTCGGGGCCATCTCATCCTGTATGGCAAGAAAAGAATATGAAAGACCGAAGAATGTTGTGGACGAAAAGCTTTTTCGTACAGACATGCTTCCTTCGGACAGTACCAATATTGCAGATATTTCATGGAAAGAGATATTCACTGATCCGATATTGCAGGGGCATATTTCTAAGGCACTGGAGAACAATCTTGATATCAGAATTGCTTTAGAAAGTATTAATTCTGCAGAAGCGTATCTTAAACAAAGCAAGGCAGCCTATCAGCCGACTCTTTCCATAGGTCCCAACTATACATTTCAGACACAGTCTATCAATACACAGTTTGGACAGATCATCGGATCAAGACGTTATGTGAACCAGTTTGACATTACGGCAAGTATCGGGTGGGAAGCTGATATCTGGGGCAAATTAAAGGCACAGGAGAAAGCACAGCTCGCTACTTATTTGGGAACTGTTGCAGCACATAAAGCCGTAAAAAGCAGTTTGGTGTCTTCCATTGCTTCTGCGTATTATCAGTTGTTGACATTTGATGCACAGAAGAAAATTATTACAGAAACAATTGCGGTAAGAGAGAAAAATCTTGAAGCGACTAAGGCTTTAAAAACTTCTGGAACAGTTACTGAAGTGGCAGTACAGCAAAGTGAGGCTCTTGTTTTCAATGCCAAATCATTACTGATTGATATTGATACCCAGATCCAGCTGCTTGAAAATACCATGAGTCTTTTGATGGGAGAGCCTTCTCATTCTATCGAAAGATCTACATTGGAAGGGCAAAAACTTCCAATTGATTTAAAACTGGGGTACCCGACTCAGCTTCTGGCCAACCGTCCGGATGTCATGAGAGCAGAATTTAATTTAATGAATGCTTTTGAGTTAACCAATGCAGCCAAAGCTCAGTTTTATCCAACGTTAAAATTGACAGGAAGTGGAGGAATACAGTCCGTAGATATTGATCACCTGTTTAGTGTGAACTCTTTATTTGCGAATGTAGTGGCGGGATTGGCTCAGCCAATTTTAAATAAGAGACAGATCCAGACCAACTATGATGTAAGTCTTGCCAATAAAGAAACGGCTTATTTAAACTTCAGAAAAACAGTTCTGACTGCCGGAAAAGAAGTTTCAGATGCCATCAGAGTTTTCTCTGTTCAGGATTCATTTATTGAATTAAAACAACATGAGCTGGATGCCTACAAAAAATCGGTTGACTATTCTCAGGAATTGGTGAACTATGGGATGGCCAACTATCTTGAAGTGTTGAATGCCAGTGTGAATTCACTGAATGCAGAGCTTAACATTTCCAATGCAAGATACAGTAAAATGAAAGCAGCCGTAGAGCTTTATCAGGCTTTAGGCGGAGGCTGGAAATAACCGTATTCTTTAATGTAATATCATAAACGTATGTCAGCAATGGCATACGTTTTTTATTGACAAAGATCACAAGTTAAATAATATTACAAAAATAAGATTTTGATAGTGTAAAGAGATAAAAAAACGGCCGCAATTATTCCGGCCGCAATTTATCTTTATAACTTTTTTTATTGAACGTATGCTACATAAGATTCATTTATAGCACCTTTTCTGGTCTTGGCAAAAAATGCATAATCTATCCAGAAAAATCCATTGTTTCCCCAGGTAGTACCCCAGGAATTTTGTACTTTAAAAGCTTGTTTAGCATCGTCATAACCCACTACGCAAATGGCATGTCCTCCTCTTACAGCACCAGAATGACTTTTCCATATCCAATTGTTTGCCGCGCTTAAACTATCAAAACTTCCATCTACCGTCACTGTAATAATTATTGGCAAATTCATGCTTAAAAGTGTCTTTACATTACTGATATTGCTTTTATCTACAGTAGCCCAGGTTGTAAATTTATGAGTACTTGCTGCACTTTTTTGAGTTTCATTGGGTTGCGTAGAGCATTCTACATCTGTATATGGCATTTCATCCCAGCTGCAAACTCCCTGATCTTTTATTAAATTTAACCCACTGGATGCATAAGTTCCATTAGGGCAGCCATTTACTTTTATCTGATTATATACGTACTCAGGGCTTCTTGGGTTCGTTATCCCTTTAAAATTATATTCCAGAATACTTGCAGCGGCATAAGCTGTAGCAAATGCAACGCATGAACCTTCCTGTCCCTGATTTACTATTGGAGGAGTGTTGGGTATAGTATAACTTGACGGAATAGAAGCTATAAGTGTTTCTGCAGACTTGCCCTTAAATTTCATTGTTAATGCATCTATATCAGCTTTAGCAAATGAACTGTAGGTTTTGTCATCTACAAGGATTGCTCCTAAGGAACGCATTGCCTGGTTTTCCTTGTTAGGCTGCTTAGTATTTTGTTCTTCTTCATTTCTATTACATGAAAACAAAGATAGCATCCCTAATAAGACAGCAATTAATTTTAGATTTTTCATCATTGTATTATTTAAAATTTATCACATAAAAATATAAATTATTTTTACGTAATTGTAATATATTTTATGAATTAACTACTGTTTTAGCTTTTTTTATGTGTTTGTTTGTTTTTATTTATCGATTTGTTGATGGGTGTTAATATTATTAATTATTTTGTGAATTTATTATAACAGGAGTATTCGTTTCTTTTTCAGCTATAAAGTTGTCAATATTTCCATAGTTCTTTTCTCTTTATCTGATATCTCTTTTAAAATATCCGTAGTCAGATGAATATATTGAATATCTTTTGTCTGGCTCACTTTTTCAAACAGCTGAGACACATTTGTCCAGAGCTCAGCAATCTCTCTGAAGGCTTCATAACCTGCTTTTAACGGATCAAGCCGAAGCAGTTCATAACTTTCTTTTAAAAAATCACGGTATAAATTCCTGAACAATGCACCACCTGTTCCTGCTTTTTCCATTAACAAAGCGGCTTGTTTAAATTCAGCTTCAATGTCTTTGCTCATATTGAACCATTTGACAATTTCAGTACTGGTTTTCAAGATTCCCTTATAAGAAACATTTGTAATAGGCGGGTTCAGATATTCGGCAGTATTACTTTTGATTGCGGTGATTATAGCTTTTTCCAGATCATATTTTCTATTGGTTTTCCTGAGGGTATAATACAGATTTTTGGAAGCCATAGGGCCCTTTTCAGCACGGGCCATTGCCAGACTTTTTAAAGAGGTTTGTACCTGACTGCCTTGTTGTCTGGTGTCTGCGAGGTAAGCATTTTCATCATCATAGCCGTAAATGGCAGCATAATGTCCGGCAAAATGAAAAGGATTTGAGAAATATTCAAGATGATAGCAATCCATTTTTAATCCGACTACCTGTCCGCTATCCAAAAGTTCTTTTACTTGCTCCCAGGCCTTTTGTTGTGATGAAGTTTCTTTTACGGTTAATTCAAGATTTAGATTTTTTGCTATATTCTGAGTCAGGAAATCAGGTTTTATTCTTCCTCCGATGAAAGGGAAATCCATTGTTTTCATATTCCAATAGATAAAGCTTAAACCTTCCCCCAATCCGAAAAGCATAGGTTCGGAAAGTTCAATTCCGATTTGCTGTAATAATGTTCCGGTAGTGGTCGTTTCGCAGTGCTGTCCGTTAAAAGGTCTCAGGTTTTCTATTTTCATTTTGGTGTGGGTTATTCTTTTTTTCTGAAAAGAAAATTACATAAATATAGCTACATACCGAAATTCCGTTTTTGAATTTTCTGTGTTAAAATTTTTTTAAAAAAGCAGAATGGATTTGTATATATGTATTCAACTACGTAGTTTTGTACTTTAAAATACAAACACTATGAAATTAGAGATACAATCCATAGGGAATTCCTACTCAGAGCAGGCTATTGATCTGATTTTGACGATTCAGCAGAAAGAGTTTAACATTCCGATTACCATAGAAGACCAGCCTGATCTTCTTCATATAGAAAGTTTTTACACGGAAGCAGGAGGTAACTTTTGGGGTGCTTTTGTAGATGGCGAACTGGTAGGTTCTATAGCGTTGGTTAAATTTGACGAAAGGGCAGGAGCAATCAGGAAAATGTTTGTTAAAAAGGAGTTCAGAGGAAAAGAACTGAATATTGCACAGGAATTACTGGAAGTTTTAATTTCTTTCTGCCGCGAAAACAGGATCGATGATTTATATTTGGGAACCATAACAGTACTGAAAGCAGCACAGCGTTTCTATGAAAGAAATCATTTTATAAAGATTGAAAAAAACGATCTTCCTGTAAAATTTCCTTTAATGAGTGCTGATGATGTTTTTTATCATTTAAATATTGACCGACTATGAATGTAATCAACGAAGCAGGAATTCTTGCCATATCCACAAGGCTGCACCGTCTCAGTGAACAGTTGAGGAAAGATGGAGCACTTATTTATAAAGCATTCGGAATTGATTTTGAACTGAAATGGTTTCCGGTTATTTTCACCATTTATAAAAAAGAAATAGCAAGTGTTGTCGAAATAGCCAACGAAATCGGTTACACTCATCCATCCACCATAACACTGCTTAAGGAACTTGAAAAACTGGAGTTGATCCAATGGGAAAAGGATAAACAGGACGAACGCAAAAGACTTTTTAAGCTCACTTCAAAAGGGCAGGAACTCATTGATAAAATGAAACCCGTTTGGGAACTGATGGCTCAGATTTTAGGCGATATCGCCGACAATAAAAACAATCTGCTGGCTGCAATTGATGAAGCAGAAGAGAAAATTGCAAGTCAGTCTTTTTATCAGAGGGCGCTGCAACGTAAAAATTCCAAGTAAATATCGGAGCGTTTTCTTCTGCTTATGTTAGTAAATAATAATGTATAAAAAATAAAAAAAATAATTCCTTCTCATTGATCATCTAATCATAATAGGTCTTTTTGTTCAAGATGTGAAAAAGCTTTATTGAAAACTCATTGTCGTAGAACTACGACAATTTTCCAAATAATCGATAATTCATTTTGCAGTGAATATTTAAGGTTATATATTGCAATACCAAAATCACTAAAAAACTTATGAAAAAATATCGAAATCAACCACTTTTTACAGTGGTACTAAGTATCTAAAGCGGAATTTTTTTTCTGAAAATTCCCACTGTATCCATCTCAGGTCAATCATTGAAAAGCTTGTTCAAGAGACCGTTACATGCTTGTAGATTGATTCCTTGAACCGAATGGTCTCACCTTATTCGATTAAGTCATACACCAAAAAAAAGATGTCATGTTTAAGGAACAGAATAATCTTCCCAAACCGGAAATAGATTCAGACAAGACAGATTTTGTAAGCAAAATCAAAGACAATAAAAAAGTTAAAGAAGTAAAGAAAGCTGCTTCAAAAGTGAACAACGCAGTCAATATTGTGAATACAGGAAAGCAATTCCTAAACCAGCCTTTACTGCCCAATGAACCATCCATAAGTAAGGATAAGCTTTGGGTCAAACAGCCTACTTCTAAAATATTCAATGCTGACAGTATTCCGGAGAGTGCCATCGTAGGAATCAACCGGGTAGTAAAGCTTGATATCCATGTGGAAGGTAAATCTATAAAGTATTTCAAACATTTTAGCCTTACTCAAAGTGCTACTAAACATCACGAGTTTGAGCTTATTCTTGCTCATGATACGTTAGGAAGTGCAGAAAACCATAATCTTGAAGAAATACAGAATTTCCTGGGAAAAAGGATTACGGTGGTTTTCAAATATAAAGATGTGGAAGGCGGAGCTGAGCGGAATTTTATAGGAGTTATCACGGAAGTTGGATTCAGCCAGGAACAAGGAAGCCTGGGTAATCTTGTGCTGTCAGGTTTCAGCCCAACAATTTTGTTAGATGCTGCCCCACATATTCAAAGCTTCGGTGGAGCACAACCCATTAGCTTGAACAGTATCGCCAATGAAGTGATTAAAGAAGGATTAGGGCAGGGGAAATTTGATTTTAGAATAGATGCCCGCCATGGCAATGTATCTTACAGCTCTCAATACGGAGAAACGCATTATAACTATCTGGCTAGAATTGCTGAAGCTTATGGAGAACAATTTTTCTATGATGGAGAAGTTTTACATTTCGGACAATTGCCACCACAGGAAAAGCCTGTGTTGTTAACCTATGGCAGTAATCTGACGGATGTTAAAATTAAAATGAAAGCTCAACATGTGAAGCCTTCATTTTATGGATATAACAGTAGTAAAAACGAAAAATTTAAAGGCGGAAGCTCAAAAATAACACATACCTCAGATATTGCGAAGAGGGCTTATGAAATTTCAGAAAAAACTTTTCAAACCCCATCTTTAAGAGTAGCTCCTATCAAAGCATCATCTTTTATGGATATTGATGCTTCTCAAAAGGGAACTGCAGGAAGTAAAGCTTCAGAAGTTTTTGTAACTTCCGGTAATACAACCGTTCCTTTTCTTTATCCGGGATGTATTGCGGATATCCAGATGCGTAAAACGGATACTAACGAAACCTCTTATTTTACTAAATTAATGCTTATAGAGGTAACCCATCAAGTGGATGCCCGCGGATACTATAATGGATCTTTCCAGGCCATCGCTTCTGATACCGGATTTATTCCAAGACCAGAATTTACAGTTCCGGTGGCGGAACCCCAGTTTGGAAAAGTAGTTTCCAATACCGATCCTGAAAATCAAGGCCGCGTGCAGGTTCAGCTTGACTGGCAAGCCGGCCAGGACACCACAGAATTTATCCGTGTAATGTCTCCTGATGCCGGAAGCAGTGAGAAGGTAGGTAAGAACAGAGGATTTATGTCTATTCCTGAAGTGGGAGATCAGGTCATTATCAATTTTGTACATCTTCACCCCGATCGTCCTTTTGTGATGGGTGGAATGTATCATGGTGGAATTGGAGCTGGTGGTGGCACTGGAAATAATGTTATGAGTTTCAGTGGACGAAGCGGCGCAGAATTAAAATATGACAATGGAGCCGGATCTATGAATCTTAAAGATCAGGGCGGTGCCAATATGAATTTTGACGGAACCGGAAACGCAACTACCAATGCAAATAGCAACCATACTGTGAATGCAGGAAGTTCCAATGTCATCAATGTGGGAGGTAAAAAAGATGCTCCGCCACAATCATTGCTGAAAATGGATGCAGGCGGAAATATTACCCTTGACGGAAAAACAAGTATTACCCTACAGGTAGGAGATAATTCTATCACCATATCCGAAGAAGGTATTATGGCTTCAGCAGGAAAAGGAATAATTGATATCACGGCACTTACCGGAGCTCTGGGATTATCAAGTAAAGGCGGTCCTATGGATATCAGCACAGATTCGCCACTTACTATTACCGGCGGACCAAGCGCTGTGATGTCTTCAGGAGATACCAATATTATGTAATTCTAAAACCAAAATCATGGATGAGTTAGAATACATAACCCTCAATGCCCTGATGATGTGTGATCAGGGGGCAGCTCCGGATTTCTTTAAACCTACGTTCAATACGAAGGTGAAAATCCATGGCTGTCTTGTAGCGACCAATCAGGATGCTACTCCTCTTATTAATATCCCTTCCTTTAAAGTGTGTAAGATCAGTGGAGGACCTTGTACACCTACTACTGTTCCTATGACATGGCAGGATACCTGGCAGGTAAAAATTAACGGGATCCGTTCTTTGATAGGGAAAAGTACCTGTCAATGTCCTATAGGCGGGAAGATAGAGTTTATGACCAGTGGACAGGTTCCACTTCCGGATGATGCGGCCAAGGAGGTAAAAGATATGCAGGATCAGGCACAGCGTGAACTTGACGATAGTGGACATGGCGATAGTGTAGGTGAGGCAGGTTTTGTAGAAGGTATGATCCCGGTTTGGGGAAGCGGTCGTGACCTCATCAATGATATACAAACCGGAGATGTAGGCGGTGGCCTTATGAATGCTGGATTTTTAATCTGGGATGTCGCTTCTATAGCCGTAGGTGTAGTTTCTTTCGGAACCGGAACGGTAGCCATGCAGGGAGCAAAAGCAGGAGTAAAAGGAGCTATAAAAGCAGGGGCAAAAGCCATATCTAAAGAAGCTCTGCAACAGATGGGAAAAGCGGCACTAAAAAAGCTGAGCAAAGAAGCTTTAAAGAAAAGTGTGGATGATGTAGCCAAAAAATTGCTTAAGACCTGTGTTTTTGCCTGTTTTCCAGCCGGAACACCTGTGCATACTGAACACGGAATTAAAAATATTGAAGATGTCCAAATCGGAAATCAGGTGTGGGCTTATGATGAAGATACGGATACCGTAGCCCTTCAGCCGGTAATTGATCTTATCGTCAATGAAAGTGACCATACCATTAGTATTTATACCGAAGCTGAAGTGATTGAAACAACTGCGATACATCCTTTTTATACTGTGGAAGGCTGGAAAGATGCTTCAGAATTAGAAATAGGCGAAAAAATTCTAACGAAAAATGATACGAAAGTTATCATTGAAAGGATAGAATATAGCTATGAACCTAAAAAAGTTTATAACTTTACGGTAGCTCATTTTCATACCTATTTTGTAGGCCTGCTGGCTTTACTGGTTCATAATTCTGGCAGATGCTTGTCCCAAATGATTCTGGAATCTCAGAAATGGTTTCAGAAAGTTAGACGTGGATATTTTTTTAATTTAGTATGGAATAGCGAATTAAGAAAACAAGCATTAGAAAAAGGTTTTAAATATTCTCATGAAGTTGAAGTTTTATTAAAGAAAGGGAAAGTTGGAAAAATAGATGGATTAATTGAAAATGCTGACGGAACTTTTAAAATTATTGAACGTAAAGCTAGTGATCTAAGTCAAATTTCAGATAAAACAATCAAAAGTTATATTGATGATGCAGCAAAATATAATGGTAAACCTATGACACAGACAGGCCAAGTAATAAATTCAGCTGGAGGTAAAGTAATATTACATGTTGAAAAAGTTGGTAACTTAAGTAAAGAAGTTATTGAGCATGCAAGAAAAAAAGGAGTAGAAATAGTGGATAATATTTCTGGATTAATTTAATTAAAAATTTATTATAAAAATGTATAAAACAGAATTTTCGAAGTATAATGGACTTATGGAAAAGATAATGGATGAACAAACTACATTAGAAGTTCATTTATCTACAGAGTTTAGCCAGAATGTTCCAAAGAAGTTTCTAAAATATACCCCTGATGAGTGGGCCAGATATGCTTTTGAAAATGAACTTGAATATAGTATTAACTATTATAAAGATGAAAAACCTTATTGCCAGGTTACCAGTGATTCTATGAGTATAATATTAAATTTTTATGATAACAATATACTTAAGCATAATTTAATGATAGTCTTTTCCAAAGGTGACATCGTTAAAGGAGATTTTAAGGAATATAATAACAATAAAATTTTTTTAAAACAAATTTCCTGGTATGGTGATCTTGGAAAAACACTATTATTCTATTCAAATAAGAAAAAAGACAATGTTTTTTTGAAGGAATTTGTAAAAGAAAATGAAAAAACAGTACTCATCGAACAATTTGGAACTGCAGATTTATCTAAACATTGGTTTGATACGCCTAAAGATTATTTAGACTATGAAGTACTATTAGATTACGAGAATCTATTTAATCAGCTTCCATCAGTACCAGCTTAAAATAATGATCTGACTATCAATCAGAAACTGGAGTTGGAATTATGAAATATATAAAATTCATTTTCAGCAATAAAGGCATTCAGAGTATACAATAGTAATGAAATGAGTATCTCAAATTTTTTATTCGGGGAAAATATTCCTCTTTTTCAACTGGAAAAGTTCTCGCAGGAATACACCCTGAAGGTAGAGAATACTTTTATTATGGGTAAAGAGAATAAACCAATCTCATTAAAAACCTCATCAGATATTATTATTGAACAGGAAAAAAGAGCTCATGATATCAATACCACCATAAAACTACAGGAAATCACGGGTGATACTGATGATACTTTGATGAAGCCTTTTTTGTTGCAAAGTCTTGCCCTTGCAGATATTTCCCGCAATATTCAGTTGAAAAGAAATCTTAGCGGGAAAATTCTTTCTATTGAAAATAAACCTGATCTCTGGAAAAGTTGGGAAGAATGGAAAGAGAATAAGCTGGCGAGTGCTTTCCCGGAGGAAAAGGATCAAAATAAGTTGATTACAAATTATGAAAAGGGATTGAAAAACTTTGATGTTGAATTAAAGAAGAATCTGCAATACATTCTCTTACTGCCGGAAGTTTATAACCTTATATTTCCTCCTAATGAATATTACAGTTTTCTATTCAGTCTGTCAAATATTCATTCCAGGCTGATTGATGGTGTAGAATATCACTATCAGTTGAAACTGGTAAAACTTGAAGAAGAAAACAACAACCTTTTTGTAGAGTTTCATTCTGTACTGAACAACCATGATGAGCTTATGAAAAGCCATATCAAAAAGCTTTATGAGAAGGAGGAAGATTTTTCTGTTGACGAGTTTGAATTCAGTATCAAAACCAAATACAATTTTGAAAAATCAACAGCTAAGATCCTGAACGCGGAACTTCATTTTGTAGAAAAAATGCATGAACATCTGGCTTATTTCATTGATATGGATTTACATAGCAAATAATTAGCTTTAAACAAATAGTACTAACAATCAATTCTTTCAAGACCCATACATTATGATTGGAAAATATTGATAATAGGATTAATAAAAGATTTTTGTTTTAAATGCTGTTTTTCGTCTTCCGTTAGGTCGTTAGTCCCAAGGCCAATCCTGTTCGAGGGTTTTTCGTTATCCATTCCATCAGCTAATTCAATAGATCCAATTTTAATTTTTTTATGAAGTCCTAGTATCGTTAAATCCATCAATTGACCTGGATTTATTTCCCCTTCTATAATTTCCCCAAGCAGATAAAAGCTCCTGTTGGTAAGTTGAAAAGCACTGGCAATCTTAAATTTAGCAGTAATATCATGCCAGCTGTATCCACAATGTCTGCACTGCTTTGCATAAGGAGTACGGGCAAGTTTATTACATTTCGGGCAATTATTGAAAAAAACTTTCTCAGGAGTTTCTGCAATTATCCGCGTTACAACATTTTGTTCAAAAACTTCATATCCATATTCTAATAGTTTTATGACTTCAGGATCAGAATTTATCCAGCCCCGCTTTATCATTACATTTCTGATTTGTTCACTTTCAGAACTCTTCAAAGTATACATATGATGATTCAGTGCTAACGCTTCGTCCCTGGTCATTAATTTCCCAAAATATCTGATAATATAATTTATAGTTTCTCTGTCCATATCCAACTAAAAAAAGTAAAACCTTTTTAATGACTTAGCTTGTCTAATTTATGATTTATTTCTTTACAATAGCCCTATATTATGGAATGTGATAATTAAGAAATAGAAATTTAATACTGACAAACTATTGTCACTAAAGTATGTTAATTTTACATCAATAAAAGAAAAAGCTATGGGTAAAATTACAGAGAAACAGACCTTTCATGTCAGGACAAAGGCAGAATGGCGGCAATGGCTTGAAGAGAACCATCATATAGAACAGTCTGTATGGCTTATTTGCAATACCAGAAAATCAAATTTTTACCCATTGTTCATTGGACCGAGCTGGTAGATGAAGCTCTTTGCTTTGGCTGGATAGACAGTACAAGAAAGACAATTGATGAAGGTTCATTTATGCAGTTATTCAGCAGACGGAAGCCGAAGAGTACCTGGTCAAAAATTAATAAGGATAAGGTTCAGAAGCTGATAGAAAATAATCTGATGACAACAGCAGGATTTGAAACCATCCGAATTGCCCAAGAGAATGGTTCCTGGAATATTTTGGATAGCGTGGAAGATCTTACCATTCCAGAAGATCTTAATAAAGCATTTAAACAGCATGAAGGTTCCGAAACCTATTTTCTAAGTTTAAGCAAATCCATAAGAAAAATGCTGCTCCAATGGATTGTGCTTGCCAAAAGACCCGAAACCAGAAAAAAACGTATTGATGAAGTAGCCATACAGGCTGCTCAGAGTAAGAAACCAAAAAATTTTTAAATCCTAAAATAAGAAATATTGTTTTTCTACGCTTGTGATTAAAATAAAAATAGGCTGTCCCATTTTGGGAACAGCCTATTCAATTGATTCATTCTTGAAATGAAATTATCTTAGAATCTCAAAGTAGCCGCAACAGACCAGGTTCTTCCAAAACCTAGGAATCCTGTATTACCGTCTGCAACACCCTGATACACTCTGCCAGCTTCCTGATACGTTTTTCCGGCATCCGGACCATTGGCAATTTTATCACCTGCAAAAATATTGGAGCTCAATTCAGAAATATAATATTTGTTGAATAAGTTGTATACGTTTGCTCTCAATGTTAAAGATTTTTTCGCATCAAGTGTGAATTTGTAAGAAGCTCCTACATCAAATAAATGATAGCTTGGCAATTTTACAATTCCTTTTTCTCTTGCCGCTTCAGTAAGGAAGTTGATCGGGTTGAACTGAGCATAAAGCTTGTCATAATATTCCCAGTTGGCATCAATACTGAAAGCTTTCGTGATATTGTAATCAGCTCCGATGCTTGCTGTTGTCTGGGCTGCATCTCCAACCTTCAGATCTTTAATATTGATTGTTCCTGTAGCTCCTGCTATTTCCTGGTTGGTTTGAACATCCAGGATGTTGAAGTTGGCATTTCCTTTATATTTCCAGTTACCCATTGATACCATTCCTCTCAGCCTTAGGTTAGCAAAAGGTCTTGCCTTTGCTTCCAGCTCGATTCCCTGGTGCAGCTGACCTACATTCAGTGCATTGTAGAAATAAGCGCTTCCAAGGCTTAACTGGGAGAATTTTGCAACATCTGCAGCCGTAGCATTGAATGTTCTTGAAATAAATCTGTCATCCCACTGCGTTCTGTATGCATTGATGTTCACATCTATATAACGTGATTTGAAACCATATCCCAATTCCACAGAGAAGATTCTTTCATTCTTTGCATCATTATAGATATTCTGGTTTGAAGGGAATAAAGCATTGAACAAGGGCTGTCTTGAAATTACCCCTGTATTGAAAAATACATTGTGATGATCATCTATATTATAATTGGCACCTCCTTTTACAATATAACCCGTTTTGTGATACCATTTTGTTTCCTGATTTCCAGGAGTGTACAACATATAATCTCTTCTCTTGTAGTATTGCTCAGAAACAGATCCCTGAACGGAAGCACTTAGCTTCTCAGAGCTGTATTCAACCATTCCATAAAGACCTGCCCATTTTACAAGACCTTCATTGTGGATAGATACTTTCTGAGCATCTTTAAGCTTGGTAAGCGGTTCCGGTTTTACGGTTTGATTAATATAATATCCTTTTGGCGCATTGGCTGTGGAAGGAACAAATAACGCATCAGATCCTAACATATCGGTTACAATGTCATACAAAGCTCCTTTGTATGTTTTAAGATCGATACCTCCGTTGAAAGTCCAGTTATTTTTTTTGTAATTAAGGTCTGCGATTACACCATACCAGTCGTGAGCATTGATACTCTGCTTTCTTACGATACCGCTTGTTCCGTTCAGAGTAGAAACATACTGTCCGTTGTAATCACCGGGAGAACCTGCAGGAGCGGTGAAAGTTGATTTCTGGAAGCTATTTCCGTTATAATCAGTTACCATACCGCCTCTGTTATAACGATAAATCATGTCCCAGTTGATAGTACCGTCTCCGCCTGCACCATAGTTCATGAAATTCATAGTTTGTCCTGCAGCGTTTTTGATAGAACCGTTAAGTCCAGTACCGCCGCCGCCGCGTCCCCATGAACCGTAAACCACTGTAGATAACTTCAGGTTATCATTCATTGTCCAGTCCCAGTTCAAAGAGGCAATAGGCTTATGATAGAAGTTAGGTGCTAAATTGAATTGAGAATCATTCAGCATTCCTGTTTGAGGGTTGTATCTTCTTCCGTAGGTTTCAAATTGCTGTAAAGTGGCAACATTCGCTCCGGTTGCAGAAGACCTTCTCGTATCGTGTACCTGTGGTGCTCCGGTTGCAATTAAATTAAACGCATGTTTTTCATTAGGCTTAAATCCTGTAGAGAAAAACCATGAGTAACCTTCTCCTTTGGTTCCGTTGATGTATCCGTCACCTTGCCAGCGGGAAAGCAATACGGTTGTTCCCCACTTGTTTTTTAATCCTGAAGAATACATAGCAGAAATTCTGGAGTAGTTATCATTTCCAACTTCTCCTTTGATCATTGCTTTCTGTTCAGAATCGGTAGCTTTGGTTACAATATTGATGGTTCCTCCTACAGAAGGAACAACAAATTTGGAAGCTCCCAAACCTCTCTGGATCTGAATATTGCTGGCAATATCAGCCAAACCAGTCCAGTTGGACCAATACACCGTACCTCCCTGCATGTCATTCACCGGCTGCCCGTTGATGATTACTGCAATGTTGGCACCGTCAAAACCTCTCATGTTGATTCTGCTGTCTCCGAATCCTCCACCTACTTTGGTAACGTAAACGGATGGAGTAGACTTCATAATTTCAGGAAATTCTCTGTTTCCCAGTTTCTCCTGAATTTCTGCTGCCTTTATGTTGGAAACTGCAACAGGCGTTTTTCTCTCTTTGGCTGTCTGGGAAAGGTTTCTACCTACCAACATCACCTCATCAATAGATTTGGATTTCTCTAAAGAATCCTTCGTACTCTGCCCGTAATACAAGGCGGCCGTAGGTAATACAAGCGCTATAATTAGTCGCTTTTTAAGAATAATGCTCATGAAATAAACTAGCGTTTTTAAATTTAAGGCTGCAAAGATGGATAATTATTTTTTAATTGAGTATTAAATCTTACCGATGTGATTTTATTCAGTTTTTGGAACATGCTCTATTCCTCACTTTTTTGAATATGTTAATTATTTTATATCTTTCATTTACAATTTGTTATAAAATAAAATGATGAAAAATACAGCTTGTTTTTAATGGGTAAAAATAATTATGCTGTTCTCCATATTTTTAAATAAAACTAAATATTGTTGGAAAATATACTGTAATAATAACTAAGTAATAAAAAGCATAAGTGACTTGAGTCATAATTTTTATACTGTTGTTTTGATAACTTGGATTATCATTTTACTTAAAATCGTATTAGTTATGAAAAAAAATCTTTTTGAAAGGTTTTCAGATCGTGTTGTTTGTATAACCGGAAGTCCGGGTGCTTTTGTGGGGGCCAGTTTACTGGTGGTGGTCTGGGCTATTTGCGGACCTGTTTTCAACTATTCCGAAACCTGGCAGCTGGTTATCAATACAGGTACTACTATTATTACTTTCCTGATGGTATTTCTGATTCAGAAAACCCAGAATAAAGACTCTAAAGCTATTCAGATAAAACTCAACGAATTGATAGCATCCTATGAAAAAGCCAGTAACAGGCTGGTAGATATTGAAGATCTGACTGAGGAAGAACTGGACAAGCTCCACAAATATTATGAGAAGCTGGGCCAGCTATCGAAAGAAAAAGAAAATTCACAGGATCCCGTGAAAGAATAACTGAATACTATAATATTATTACATGATTTTAAAATCTTCTCAAATTGCTCACGCTGATTCATTGTCAGTGAAATCGCTGGTGCATTTCGTCATAGAACTGGAGAAACTGTTTAAACGTATTGGAGAATATCTTCTTTCCGGAGGTGAAACAGTCTCAACGGCTGAAAGTGTTACAGCCGGATTTTTACAGTTTTCGTTTTCCCAGATGAAAGATGCCTCTCAATTTTTTAAAGGCGGAATGACGGCATACACATTGGAGGAAAAGGTAAATCTTCTTGAGGTAGACCCTGTGGAAGCTCAACAATATAACTGTGTATCTCCCCATATTGCTGAAACAATGGCGTTGCAGGTAGGTAAAGTTTACAAAACCGACTGGTCTATCGGAGTTACGGGATATGCCACTCCGGTAGAAGAATCAGAGGGGAAGCTCTTTGCTTACTTTGCTATTGCTTACCAGGGAAAAGTTGTTCTTTCAGAGAAATTAGATCTGCATTCCAGAACTAAGCCGATTAATGCTCAACTTTATTACAGTGAATTCATACTTGGATGTTTTAAGCTAGAGTTAGATAAGCACCGTGAAAATAAGAAATAGAAACCATCTCAATAATAAGCTATTAATACAATTAATTATGGAAAAATTGCAATTGCAGAGTAAATCTGTCCTTATTACAGGAGCAGACAGCGGAATTGGTAAGGCAGTCGCTCTTTTATTGGCTAAAGAAGGAGCAGATATTGCCTTCATCCACTATCATGATGCCAAAGATGCCAGGAAAACAGTGGAGGAAATAAAAAAAACAGGAAGAAAGGCTCTTTCGTTTGAGGGAGATATTAATGACAGTAAATTTTGTGAATCTGTTGTTGATGAAGTAGTTTCCAAATTCGGAGGAATAGATATCCTGATTAATAATGCCGGTACCCAGGTTCCCTGTGAAAGTATAGAAAATCTAAAAGAAGAAAATATCCGCAAGACTTTCGACTCCAATATTATTGGAATGATCCTGCTGACGAAGATCGTATTTCCTCATCTAAAACAAGGAGATGCTATTATCAATACTACTTCAGCTACTGCTTATATGGGGCATGAAGAATTACTGGATTATTCTGCAACCAAAGGAGCTATTGTTTCTTTTACCCGATCACTCGCACTTCAGGCCAAACCTAAGGGAATAAGAGTGAATGCTGTAGCACCCGGGCCGGTAGCCACGCCGCTTACTGAAAAAACATTCGGGGAAGAGGATGAGGATCAGAATAAACCACCGTTAGAACGTAATGCTTCTCCTGAGGAAGTGGCAGCAAGTTTTTTATTTCTGGCTACCGATGCTTCAGCACAGATAACGGGGCAGGTGCTTCATCCTAATGGAGGTCTTATTATTAACGGTTAAATTCAGTGGATATGAATGGAGTTATTATTCAGTTTTTCCATTGGTATCATCCTGGAAACCTTTGGAATGAATTTGTTGAAAAAGCAGAATATTTAAGAGATTTGGGATTTACTGCCGTATGGCTTCCTCCTGCCAATAAATGTAGTCTCAGCACAGAAGGCCGGGGCTACGATGTGTATGACCTTTATGACCTTGGAGAGTTTGATCAGAAAGGAAGTATTGCTACACGCTATGGTACAAAGGCAGAATATTTAAAAGCTATAAACAAAGCTCACGAAGTAGGAATGGCGGTGTATGCCGATATTGTGTTAAACCATAGGATGGGAGGCGATGAAGAAGAAAATATCACGGTACATCAGCTGAACGAAGAAAACCGGAATGAAAGAATTGCTGAAAATCTGGAAGTTACCGCCTATACGAAGTTTACCTTTCCGGGAAGAAATGGAACTTATTCGGATTTTATATGGGATCACCACTGCTTCAGCGGTATCGATTATATCATAAAAGAAGGAGCAGAATTAAAAGGCATCTTTAAAATTCATAATGAATATGGGGAAGAGTGGACTGACGCTGTAAGTCATCAGTTTGGTAATTATGACTATCTGATGGGAGCTGACATAGAATATCGTAATCCTAGCGTTGTGAAGGAAATGAAAAGCTGGATCCGATGGTATATGGAAACAACAAAAGTAGACGGTATCCGGCTGGATGCTTTAAAACACATCTCCTCCGATTTTTTGAAAGACTGGATCTCCTATATTAAAACAGAAGTGAATCCTGAATGTTTTGTTTTGGGGGAATTCTGGAAAGACGAAGCAGAAAAAATAGAATACTTTTCCGATAAAATGTCTGATCTTATCTCGTGTTTTGATGCTCCGCTGCATTATAACTTCTTTAAGGCTTCGCAGGACGGTAAAGATTATGATATGAGCCAGATTTTAAAAGGAAGCTTTTTGGAGAAGAAACCGGTATTCTCTGTTTCTTTTGTAGAAAATCATGATACACAGCACCTTCAGGCTCTTGAATCTGCAGTGAAAGACTGGTTTAAACCCTTGGCCTATGCTATTATTCTTCTTACCGATGAAGCTTATCCCTGTGTATTTTATCCCGATCTTTTTGGTACGGAATATATTGATACTAAAGATGAAGAGGAAGTGCATATCATTATGCCGAAGGTTGAAGAACTTCCTGATTTGCTTGAAGCAAGAAAGCGTTTTGCATACGGTCAGCAGATCGATTATTTTGATCATCCCAACTGCATAGCTTTTGTACGAAAGGGAGATGATAAGCATCCGGGCTGCATTGTAATCATGTCTAATACTGCAGAAGGTTATAAAGAAATAGAATTGGGAAAAGAACATGCAGATTCAGTCTATATCGATTTTTTAAAGAATCGTCATGAAGAAATTTATACGGATAAAAACGGGAAAGCGGTGTTTACTGTAAATCCGGGTTCAGTAAGTATATGGATAAAGAAATATAAGTCTTAGAATAACCATATTCTTACTCATTTTAGATACCACATCTTTGCATTTCAGGCAAAAATGGTCTTATAGTTGCAGATTTACCACCAATCAATCACTAAATTATTATATTATGGAAACGAAAACGGCAACCAAAAAATCACCAGCCAAAAAAACGACAACAACAAAAACAACAGCAAAAACTCCGGCTAAAAAAAATGCAGCCAAAAGTTTGGAAGATCTTTTTGAAGATGCACTGAAAGATATTTACTGGGCTGAAAAAGCACTACTGAAAGCGCTGCCGACGATGATGAAAAATGCAAGCAGTGAAAAGCTTAAAACAGCCATCGACAAGCATATCACCGAGACGGAAGGCCATGTGGAAAGACTGGAAGAATGTTTTAAAGCATTAGGAAAAAAGGCACAGGCAAAGAAATGCGATGCTATGCAGGGACTGCTGGATGAAGGGAAAAGTATACTGGAAGAAACAGAACCGGGAGCAGTAAGAGATGCGGGAATTATTGCAGCAGCACAGAAAGTTGAACATTATGAAATTGCCACATACGGTACACTTGCAGCGTTCGCAAAAGTATTAAAAGAAGAGGAGTGTCTTAAAAATCTTTTAAGTACACTGGAAGAGGAAAAAAAATGTGACGAACTGTTAACAAAAGTTGCCGATACCAATCTTAATAGTAAAGCAATGTAATACAATCTTTATAAAAGGAGACCTGAAAAGATCAGGTCTCTTTTTTATTGTTGAAATCTGGAAGGTTCAAAAAGCAGTAGTTTTATCTTTGGTTGATTTTGTATCAGTTTTAGTATATTTGTAGATATTATTTGTATCAATTTAGTTTTCTTATAGGGAACAATAATTAAATAACAACTTTTATACTTTACAGAGAAATTTTTCAATTTATAAAGATTAAAAATGACCCAACTTAGCCTGTTCGACTCAGAAGATCTGTACGAATTTCCAAAAGACCTTCTGGAATACAGAGAACATTTCCTGAATCAGGATGAAGCAGACAGCCTTAAGAACCTTTTGCTTGAAACAGCACCCTGGAAGCAGCGCACCCAGAAAATGTATGATAAAACGGTTCTCACACCCCGCTTAACAGCCTGGTATGGTGATCTGAAAACTGATTATCCATTGGGAAATGGTGAAGTGGAAAATAATCTCTGGACACCTGAACTGCTTTCTTTAAAGGAAAGAATAGAAGAAACATTCGGTTATCAGTTCAATTCTGTATTGCTTAACCTTTACAGAGATCATCATGATTCTGTCGCCTGGCATCGGGATAAAGAAAGCAGATATGGAAAACGACCCGTGATAGCATCGGTAAGTTTAGGGCAGACCAGAAATTTTGATTTCAGGAAAAAAGATCATCATCAGAGTAAATACAGCCTGCCTCTTCCTCACGGCTCATTATTGATTATGAAAGGAGACCTTCAGGAAAACTGGGAACATCGGATTGCCAAGTCTGTCACCACCATGAAAGAGCGTATTAATCTTACCTTCAGGCTGGTTAATCAACTGTAGGATTTTCATTCATAATGCTTTATGATCGGACTTTGAGTGCTGAGATCTGCTTTTTTGGCAAATAAATTGTTGCATTTATAAACAAAGTCATTGTTTGACTTCATGTATATCACCACATAAAATTTATTATTATGAAAAATCTTGTAGTAACAATTTTTGCATTAGCTGCTTTAACGGCGTGCAAAAAGAATGAACCGACAACAACGAGCCAATCCGGGGAAAGTACAACAATATCTGCTCCGGCAGAATCCGGGATGACGGTATCCGACTCTACCAAAATGTCTGACACCAAAGAACAGAAAAGTACTCTCAGTGATCATGACAAAAAATTTGCAGATGCTGCAGCCATAGGAGGACTTATGGAAGTCATGATGGGAAAACTCGCCGCAACAAACGCTGAGAATTCAGTGGTAAAATCTTTGGGAGCAATGATGGTAACAGATCATACCAAAGCAAATGACGAGCTCAAGAAATGGGCTTCAGAAACCGGGTATACCTTACCCACAAGCTTGGATACTGAAAAGCAGAAGATGTATGATGATCTGAAAGCTAAGAAAGGAAAGGACTTTGACAAAAAATATACGGATCTTATGGTCAGTGATCATAAAGAAGATGTAGAAGCATTCAAAAAAGAGGCATCAGAAGGAACAGAAGCCTCATTAAAATCTTTTGCAGCGAAGACCCTTCCTACACTCGAGCATCATTTGCATGAATCGGAAAAAGCCAAAAATGCTGTCAAATAATATTGAGTGTATATGACTTGCATCATAAGTCCGAACAGAAAGTATTTAATAATTTTGAAAGGATTAAATATTATTTGTTCTTGATTATAGTAAGAAGGCTGTCTCAAAAACGTCATTCTGAGTGAAATGTAATGTAATGAAGAATCTCATTTGTTAGATTATCAATAAGATTCTTCCTTCGTAACAAAGTCAGATTGTTTGAGTTTTGAGACAGCCTCTTTTTGAGTTATTCTTTCTTTTTATATTCTTCAATTTTCTTAAACTGTCTATAGGAATCTTTCAGGTTACGAAGCTGTTCAGAGACAATTTCAGTACTTTTTGTACTAAGATCACCCGTATCCAGTGCATTTTGATAGGCTTCTATCGCTGCTTTTTCGCCAAATACTACATTTTCTAAGGTAGATTCTATCAGATTTCCCATGGTAAAAGAATTTTTAACGTCAATCCATGTTCTGTGAACAGCTCCTGCCACAGACGTTGAGTCCTCCGGAATACCTTGTTTTTCTGTGATGAGGTTAATCAGTTCGTTTTTCATGATTTTCGATTGTGAAATCATATGCTCATATTCATCTTTTACATCCGGATACATTTCCCAGACTTTCCCATCTACTTTTTCAAAACCTTCCTTTCTGTCGTTGATAATATGAAGTAAATCATTAAGTACCGATATTTCCTGCTGATGATCCATAATATAATTTTTAAGTTAGATATAAAATTAAAACTTACCTGCCGAACTCTTTATAATCCTGGTCATATCTGAAAATAAAAGCCAAAGTCCTTTCTTTTTACATCAAAAAACTGCACCTTTGCCTCACAATGGGGTGCTACAGAACAGTGGCTGAGATGATACCCAGGAATATATTTCCACACCTGATCCGGATAATGCCGGCGTAGGGATTGATTACTTATCATCTCATCATTTGATTTCTAACAATTAATATGATGCAGGACATTTTAAAACAAATTACTTTACCGGAATGGTTTGGAGTCTTATTTTCAGTCATTCAGGTTCTACTGGCCCGTAAAAACAATGTCAACAACTATCTTTTCGGAATTGCAGGGATTCTGCTTACACTCTATGTGATGCTTACTTCAAAGCTCTACGCTGAATTTACCTTAAACCTTTATTATCTGATCATGAGCATCTACGGATGGCTGTACTGGAAATTCGGGAAACAAAAATCGGAAATGGAAATCTCCGTTACTACCACCACAGAAAAATGGATTACAGGAGGTATTGTTCTGGGAACGTTTATCTTATTCTGGTCTTTTCTTACTCATTTTACTGATTCCGATGTTCCAATCTGGGATTCTCTGGTAAGTGCTTTTGCCTGGGCAGGAATGTGGCTCATGGCAAGAAGAAAAATTGAAAACTGGGTGATACTGAATGTCAGTAATATTATTTCCATCCCCTTGATGATTCATAAAGAATTATATCTATATGCTGTTCTCACATCATTTTTATTTTTAGTGGCTATTTCCGGGTATATGGAGTGGCAAAAAATCATTAAATCCAAAGCTAATGCTGAATACTAAAGAAATAAGAAAGGAACTTCATGGAGCCTCTGTAATTTCTGATGAGGTAATGCAATATATTCATAAAGAAGGACTGCTTAAAATCTGGGTTCCCAAAAAATATGGAGGACTCGGCTGTCGTTTTGAAGAAGGACTTAAAGCATTATTTGGCTGGGCTCAAACTGATGGAAGTTTTGGCTGGATGCTGACGCTTTGTGCAGGAGCTAATTATTTTTCCAGAAATATAAAGCCTGAGGTCGCCAAGTTATTATTCACCCATTCTGAAACCTGCTTTGGAGGAAGCGGAATGGTGGGTGGTACAGCAGAAAAACAAGATGATAACACTTATTTGGTCAATGGGTTATGGAATTTTGCTACAGGAGCACCTCATCTGACCCATTTTACCCTGAATGCCAGGATTACGGAAAACGGGAAACTCCTTACAGATAAAAATGGTAATGAGATCATCCGTTCATTTATTATTCCAAAAGAGCAGGCTCAAATTATTCCCGACTGGAAATCTATGGGAATGAAAGCGAGCGGTACCTATTCATTTTCCATTGAAAATGTCATTGTAACTGAAAAGTACAGTTTTGTTTACGATTCCTTTTTCACGAATGATATTCTGGACAGTATTCCGTTTCGGGTTTTTGCAGATCTGACGCTCTTGGTCAATTATCTGGGAATAGCTTCTCATTTTATTGAAGAGGCAGAGGGTATTCGTCCTCAGATTAATTTTAAAAGTTTCGCAGAATCTGTTGAAAAGCATCTGGAAAAAGTTTTAACCATTGCCAGAGACGTTGAAAATATACTTGGTGATCACAAAGAAATTTCGGAGAATAAACAATGCGGGATTCATGAATATGGAGTAGAGCTGGTGAGAAAATTATCCCATCAGATCCTTACTGTTTATACACAGCTGGGAATCCGGGCTACAGATACTCATTCCGAAGTATATCAGGTATTTTGTGACTATTTTACAGCTGCTATGCATTCCAATTTCAGACCTTCCGCTCATGATTTGGACTTTCGTTTTTAAGAATTAAAAGAGCCGGAATGTTCAGGACGGGATTCATAACAGAAATAAAAATTTAAGAAAAAGATAACTGAAATAAGCCTGTTTTAGGATATTTTAACAATCGTTTTATGATTGGTGTCATAAAACAAGCCTTCTGTATTTCACTACATTTGGAATAATAAAGCTAGCCATGAAATAAGCCGACATAAAAACTTGTTAAACTAAAAATTATAAAGATTACCAAAGATTATGAAAGACTTATTTTCATTAAACGGAAAGAATAAGGATCATGTTATTATGCATTTAAAAGAGGGGATGTATTCATTGAGTGAAAATGATAACTGGATTACGGTTACCATTAGAAAGTGGTTTCATACAATGATTATATCTTATTTGATTTGCAATGACCTGGTTACTTTAACTATCGTAAGAACAAAATTCACTCCATTTTACGAAAAATATACAGTGTTGTAGGATATATTTGCTGTTCCATTGATGGCTGTATGGTTACTATATTTTTCTATGGAATATCATTATAAGATCTGAAGTTTCTATAATAGGATGCTTGATTATGTTGTTCTTCTGAATCCAAAAGGAAATTCATTTTGTGTGGTGCAGCAAAATAAATGATCATCTAAGAACAACTATTTTCCAGGCCATTCTTCACGAAGAACCGCATAGATAACATCGTCAACCCATTTATTTTTCCAGAAAAGACTTTTCACAAAGTGTCCTTCCTTTCTTAATCCGATTCTTTCCATCAGTTGAAGAGAAGCTGTGTTGGCAGGATCCACAGAAGCTGTAATTCTGTGTTTTTGCAAATCATTAAACAGAAAATTAATAATACCTTGTAAAGCCTCAGAAGCATATCCTTTACCCTGAAAAGAGGAATTTAAGGTAATTCCCAGTTCTACCTGTACATTTTCATCTCCTATAAAATGAACTCCGATATCCCCGATAACCCCTTTTGTTTCTTTGTCCGTAATCAACAACTGATACCAGCTTTCAGGCTGATTGAATTCTTTAGTATTTCTTTGGATAAAACTTTCCACTTCTTCCAAGGTTTCAGGAATCCATCTTTGAAATTGATTCGCTTCTGCATCGGAACGATAATCAAAAATATCCTGTTTATCATTCATAGTAATATCGCGTAGAATTAATCTTTCTGTATAAAGTTGCATGATTGTAATATAATTTCAGACAAAAATAGTATTAATTGGGAAGTTATTCCATAGAGAATAGTGGATTTTATGGTCTCTGAGCCTATCTTCATTAATTTTAATTCAATAAAAATTATAAAATAGTTGCAAATATCATTTAAATACTTACTTTTGTACCGCCTTACAATAACAATGGGGGATTGGCGCAGTTGGCTAGCGCGTTTGACTGGCAGTCAAAAGGTCACGGGTTCGAATCCCGTATTCTCCACTTGGTGCAATTGATAAAAGTTTCAAAATGCATTAAAAGATTGATAAAACCTGCAAAAATTAAAGATTTTGCAGGTTTTTTATTTTTCACCCGGTAAATTTTTTAAATAAACTCATTGAGTTTGTGGCAGAATCGCAGTAATTTTATGTTTTTACAGCACATTATTTTTAGTTATAATTTCTCAATATAACCATCATAATTACTTTTTCTAAGAACTTCCTCAGGAGTAAGTCTATAAATATCCACTATCAGTGACTTCTCTTTTTTAAAAAGAGTTCTGTTCCAACCCATTAAGCCCTTTTCATTATGAAACAGCCTCCCGTTATCATCTCCAAATATAGCTCCATAGCAGCTGTCCCAAAGTTTTCTGTGAGGCAGGTAAACTTTGCGGGTAATTATAGCTGAATCAAAATCTTTAGATCTGTGCGCAAGGATCTGAGATTTAAAGAGGTTATGGACGGTAATATTCTGAATTTTGATGCTATCCGCTATTTTCTCAATCTTTTTATAATCAAAATCAGAGGCGTCTCTTTTACGTCCGATGCTGCTAAAGAGCACTGTACCCAGCATCAGCAGAAATATTTTCTTCATAAATAATGGAAGCTATTGGTCATTTATAATTTATGCCTAAGGGTCCCGTTTTTAGCCGTTTAGGTAAATATTTGTTCCCATCATTCACTGGAATATAAATATGCTTTTTTTATGTAAAGTAAAATAAAATAAAATCAAAAGTATATTTATATACTTTAATATGTATATTTGTGTACTAATTTGTTTGATATGAATTTTGATTTTATAAAAGCAATTGTAGAACTCGTTCAGCAGTTTACAGAACAAAATGAAGATGGCATATTATATAGTAATGATCTTCAGGGGTTTAAAAAATGGATGAATGATTCTTTTAAAGAAGATTCTGAGTCAGAAAATCCGCTTTGGATCGGGAAGCAATCTGGAAGAAGTTCTGATAGTGTAATTAATACTTTATTGGTAAGAATAGGCCGGTATGCGAAAATGTATTCAAGATCGATAGGAAAGTCTTTTTTTTCAAGCCAGGATGATTTTATCTATCTGATCAGTCTGAAAACGATGGGAGCCATGACAAAAATGGAACTTATAAAACACAATGCAAGTGAAAAATCTTCAGGGGTGCTTATTATAAATCGTCTGATTCATAATCAATGGATAGAACAGACCGTTTCTCCGAAAGATAAGAGAACAAAACATATTCACATCACAGATAAAGGGCTTGCTGTACTGGAGGAGCATATGGACGAAATTCGAAAAGCTTCAAAGGTAGTGGCAGGAAACCTGACCCATGCTGAGCAGATGCTTCTGATAACCATACTCTCTAAACTGGATGAATTTCATTATTCTTTATATCGGATGAATTTTGAAGTGGGTGATCTGATAGAAGCTGCATATAAAAAACTGAACTGAACAGCAGTAAAAGGATCTGCTAAATTATTACATAAATAATATAATAAATGAATACTGGAAACCTAAGAAAGAGAATTGCGGTAATAGGCGCTGGATTTTCAGGGCTGTCTGCTGCAGCTTATGCCGCAAAATCAGGAAATGAAGTACATGTATTTGAAAAGCATGATCGTCCTGGCGGCCGTGCCAGGCAATTTGTGACGGATGAAGGATATGTTTTTGATATGGGACCCAGTTGGTACTGGATGCCTGATATCATTGAAGACTTTTTTGCTGATTTCGATTGTAAAACATCCGATTTTTTCAGTCTGGTTTCTTTAGACCCCCAGTTTGAGATGGTTTTTTCAAAAGAAAAAGTTTCAGTTCCTGAGAACAATGAAGAGATCCGTAAGCTGTTTGAAAATATTGAACCCGGAGCAGCCAGACAGTATGATAAATTTATGAAGTCTGCTCAATTCAAATATGAAGTGGGAATGAAAGAGTTTGTAAAAAAACCTTGTTATAGCTGGTTTGAATTTGCTTCTTTGAAAATAGCAGGTAGTACACTGAAGCTTGATCTTTTAAGCAATTTCAGAACTTATGTTTCAGGTTATTTTACAGATCCGAAACTTAAATCGCTGATGGAGTTCCCCGTGATATTTCTTGGAGCTTCACCAAAACAAATTCCAGCCCTTTACAGCCTGATGAATTACGGCGGATATGTGTTGGGAACAAAGTACCCGATGGGAGGTTTTTACCAGCTCGTTCTTGCGATGAAAAAAGTAGCAGAAAAACAGGGCGTACATTTTCATTTTAATCATGATGTACAGAAAATCAATATCGAAAAAGGAAAGGCAGCTTCCCTAACAATAGATGGTGAAAATTATGAATTTGATGCCATAATTGCTTCCTCAGACTATCATCATACGGAAACATTAATACCTAAATCACTGAGAAACTATGATAAAGCATACTGGGAAACCCGGACATTTGCGCCTTCATGCCTCATTTATTATCTGGGCATCAAAGGAAAAATTCCTCACTTAAAACACCATACCCTGTTTTTTGAAAATGAGCTCGATAATCATATAGATTGTATTTATAAAAATAAAAAATGGCCTTCTAAGCCGCTTTTTTATGTATGCTGCCCTTCAAAAACAGATCCTGATGTAGCCCCTGAAGGTTGTGAGAATCTTTTTTTGCTATTACCGCTGGCCCCCGGAATATATGATGATGAGCAGGTAAGAGAAAAATATCTAACAGAAATGCTGGAAAGAATTGAAAAACATACCGTTGAAACCGATATTATTTCCCGAATTGACTATAAAAAAAGCTATTGTGTGAGTGACTTTATTTCCGATTATAATGCCTATCAGGGTAATGCTTACGGCTTATCCAATACATTGTCACAGACAGCAGTATTAAAACCCAAAATAAGAAATAAAAAAATCACGAATCTTTTTTATACAGGACAGTTAACGGTTCCCGGTCCCGGTGTTCCTCCGTCTGTAATTTCAGGAAAAATTGTAGCAGCTGAAGTCAGTAAATTAAAAATAAAATAATATGAAAAAATTGTTTGATGAATTGTCTTATGAAGTGAGTAAGTACACGACTCAAAAATACAGCACCAGTTTTTCATTGGGAATACTGGCATTGAAGCCTTCCATCAGACCTGCTGTTTATGCTGTTTATGGGTATGTGCGACTTGCCGATGAAATTGTTGATAGTTTTCATGGTTATGATAAAGAGAAGCTTCTGAAGAGACTAAAAGCGGAAACCTATGAAGCGCTGGAAGATGGCATATCCCTCAATCCTATTTTAAATTCATTTCAGGAAGCCGTCCGTCAATATGACATTGATGTACAGTTAATTGATCAGTTTTTACACAGTATGGAAATGGATCTTCATACAATTGATTATAATTCGGAGCTCTATAAGGAGTATATATACGGATCGGCAGAAGTGGTAGGTCTGATTTGCCTGCAGATATTTACAGAAGGCAATAAGCAGCAATATGAGAAACTGAAGCCTTTTGCAATGAAGCTGGGATCAGCTTTTCAGAAAGTTAATTTTTTAAGGGATCTGAAAGATGATTATCAGATTTTAGGAAGAACCTATTTTCCATCCTTAAATATGTCTGTTTTTGATAATACAGTAAAAATCAGGATTGAAAAAGAAATTGACGAAGAATTTAAAGAAGCATTACAGGGGATTAAAAAACTGCCGGCTTCTTCTATTTTCGGAGTATATCTGGCCTATAGATACTACCTGTCTTTGTTTGAAAAAATAAAGAAAACAAGTTCCCAGAATATCCTGCAGCAAAGGATCAGAATTGCCAATTCACAAAAGCTATTGGTTGCTTTCAAAAGCTATATCCGTTATAAATCTGCTTATTTCTGATAGCAGCGTATGGGTGAATGATTTTTTGGGACATTAATAATCAATAACAAATAGATAATGTACAGATTATATAGAGAACAGCAGTTGAATTGCACTATTGAAACGGCATGGGAGTTTTTTTCATCCCCTCATAATTTATCACAGATAACCCCTCAAAGTATGAATTTTGTGGTTCTTTCCGAGAGTAGTGATGCGATATCCGAAGGAATGGAGATAGATTATACAGTCTCTCCTGTATTGGGAATTCCAATGAAATGGAAAACTGTTATAAGCCAGGTGGAAGACTATAAAAGCTTTACTGACTTTCAAAAAGAAGGTCCCTACAAACACTGGAATCATTTTCATGAATTTATTCCTAATGACCATGGAGTACTCATGCAAGATACGGTAGACTATGAACTTCCAATGGGGTTTTTAGGTAAAATAGCCCACCAGTTATTTGTAAAAGAAAAGCTCAAAAACATTTTCGATTTCAGATATAGGGTTTTACATCAGCGTTTTAACAATAAACATCATTAAAATGAATATTCTGATCGTGCTGGCAGTATTTATTTCCATGGAAGGAGCAACATGGCTTATCCACCGGTATATTATGCATGGCTTTTTATGGAGCCTGCACCGGGATCATCATGATCATAGCCATAATGGGAAGCTTGAAAGAAATGATTGGTTCTTTTTCATTTTTGCAAGCCCGGCTATTGCCTTATTATACCTGGGAGTGAAAGAGGATTTCAGTTACTGGTTTTTTATCGGACTGGGTATTAGTCTTTACGGAATGGCCTATTTCTTTGTACATGATATTTTTATTCATCAGCGAGCGAAGATTTTCACCAAAACAAACAATCCGTATTTCCTTGCCATCAGACGCGCTCATAAGCAGCATCACAAACATGTGGGAAAAGAAGATGGAGAATGTTTCGGTTTTCTGTGGGTTCCTGTTAAATATTTTAAAATGTATATCAATAAAAAATGATGCCTTATACTTACATACTGATTAACTTTTTCACTATCATTATTTGCTTCGTGGCTTCTTTTGATAGGAGGATACATTTTAATAAGCTTTTTGGGAAATTTCTCCTGTCATCCACCATTGTGGCCATTCCTTTTATTGCCTGGGATATATGGTTCACGGCAAAAGGGGTATGGTGGTTTGATCTTAACTACACTTTAGGATTTAAAATAGCAGGACTTCCCATTGAGGAATGGCTGTTTTTTTACTGTATTCCTTTCGCCTGTGTATTTACTTACTATTGCCTGGAAAAGTTTTTTTCGCTGGCATGGGCTACGGCTTTAAATAATCTTATTGTATTTACAGCTTTTATTGTTCTTGGTGTTGTGGGGCTTCTGTATTATGAGAGAATATATACTTTGCTTACTGTGACCGTAACGATTACCACGCTTTTTTATCTGCATTTTATTGCCCAAAAAGAATGGATAGGTAAAGCCACTTTTGTATATCTGGTATTGATGCCCGGTTTTTTTGCAGTGAACGGAATCCTGACAGGATCTTTCATTCCTTCCCCTGTGGTTAACTATAATCCTGGTGACTTTTTAGGGGTGAGAATGGGAACCATTCCTGTTGAAGATGCCGTGTACGGATACAGCCAGTTTTTACTCAATATTTATGTCTTTAAAAAAATAACTAAAAATGAAAAATAGAATAATTATTACTGTATTACTAAGCTTTTTGTTGTTAAGTAGTATAACTTCCTGTTCCTCTATGCCTGAAAAGGCCCAGCCTGTCGGACAGTTTGATGTCAATAAATATTTAGGCACCTGGTATGAAATAGCAAGATTTGATTATCGTTTTGAAAGAGATCTTGATAATGCCATTGCTCAGTACAGCCTTAATGCAGACGGAAGTGTAAAGGTACTCAACAGCGGATATAATGTAATAAAGAATAAATGGGTTTCAGCAAATGGTACTGCTAAATTTAGGGGAGACAAAAACGTTGCAGCTCTGAAGGTGAGCTTTTTCGGACCTTTTTATGCCGGATATAATGTAATTGTGCTGGAAGAATACAAATATGCACTGGTTGCAGGAAAAAACCTGGACTATCTGTGGATTCTTTCCCGTGAGAAAACCATCCCGGATCATATAAAACAGAATTTCATCTCCAAAGCGCAGGAAATAGGTTATGATACATCAAAACTTATCTGGGTAAAACAAGATAAAAAAAGTCCGTTTGACAAATAAATTATAGTAACGTAAAATCAGAAAAAATGCTCAAAATACAAGCACAATCAAAAATCCCCACAGATTATGGGACATTCACTGTATATGCATTTTCAGAAAATGAAGAAGACTGGACTCCTCATTTGGTATGGGTAGCAGAAAATACAGATGTCACTACCACTGTAAATGTACGTTTTCATTCGGAATGCATTACAGGAGAAGTTTTTCATTCTAAAAAATGTGAATGCGGCCAACAGCTGGATGCTGCTATGAAATATATGTCTGAAAACGGGGGAGTGATTATTTATCTCCGCCAGGAAGGAAGAAACATCGGGATCATTAATAAACTCCGCGCCTATGAACTTCAGGAACAGGGATGGGATACTGTTGAAGCCAATCTGAAGCTGGGACTTCCGGCAGACGCAAGGAATTTTGATATAGCCGTTGAAATCCTCGATGTCCTGAAAATCAAAGAGGTTAACTTGCTAACCAACAATCCTGATAAGGTCAGGTCTATAGAGAACAGTGGAATCATTCTCAACAGCAGAATTCCCCTGGAAATTGAATCCAATGAAATGAATGAAAGCTATCTTGTCAAGAAAAAAAATTACTTTGGTCATCTTTTGGAGAAAATATAATGTCTTATCTGGAGCATAATGTTTTTTTTAGTATACATTTAAATTCAGACATCATGGAAAAAATTCTGCTTACCGGTGCTACCGGATATATTGGTAAAAGAATGATAAGTGTTATCGTTGCACAAGGGTATAAAGTAGTATGCTGCTGCAGGGATATCAATCGGTTTGAGGCCGTTAAGGATATTGATAATAATTTCATTGAAGTTATTGAAGTCGACTTTCTGAAACCCGAAACTTTACATAATATCCCTGAAGATATTAAGGGAGCATATTATTTAATGCACTCCATGAGTACTGCTGATGAATATGAAGATCTGGAAAAGAAATGTGCTTATAATTTTTCTGAGTATATTCAAAAGACACAATGCAAACATATTGTATATCTTTCCGGCCTGGTGAATGAAAAACAATTGTCAAAGCATTTAAGCTCACGATATCAGGTTGAAAAAATCCTTATGGAGGGTAAAGTTCCTGTTACCGTTCTTCGGGCTGGTATTATTATTGGTTCAGGAAGTGCTTCTTTTGAAATTATAAGAGACCTTGTTGAAAAACTACCTGTAATGATAGCTCCTAAATGGCTTTACACGAAATGCCAGCCAATAGGAATTGCGAATGTCCTGGATTTTCTGATTTTTGTTTTGTTTAAAGAACAGGCTTACCGCAAAGACTTTGATATAGGATGTGATGATGTTCTTACCTATAAAGAGATGTTATTGAAATTTGCTGATGTAAGAGGATTAAAGAGAACCATTTTTACCCTTCCGGTAATGACTCCAAAGCTTTCTTCTTATTGGCTGTATTTTATTACCTCAACCTCTTTTCACCTGGCAAAGGCTCTTGTAGGAAGTATGAAAGTAGAAGTTGTTTGCAGAACGGAGAGCCTGGCTCAGATTAAATCAATCACACAGATACAGCCGTTTTCTTATGAAAATGCTGTCAGAAGGACCTTGGCAAAAATTCAGTCCAATGAAATAATTTCAAGCTGGAAAGACAGTTTTATTAGCAGCCGGGGTGATTCCACTTTAAAAGAATACCATGATGTACCCAAATATGGCTGTTTTACAGATCTCAGAAGTGAAGAATATGACAACAGGGAAGCTTGTTTGAACAGGATTTTTCAGCTGGGAGGGAAGAATGGATGGTATGGGCAGGTACTTTGGGAAATAAGAGGGTTTATGGATAAACTTTTTGGTGGGCCTGGGCTCAGAAGAGGCAGAAGACATCCTTTAGATCTTAAAGAAGGAGATGCCCTGGACTTCTGGCGGGTTTTATATGCCGACCGTAAAGATGGCAGGCTTATATTGCTGGCCGAAATGAAGCTCCCCGGAGAAGCATGGCTTATGTTTAAAATATATAAAAATAAAATATGGCAGAAAGCCGTATTCCGTCCAAAAGGTTTGTGGGGGAGAATATATTGGTTCATGGTCCTTCCATTCCATGGTATTATTTTTAAAGGAATGATTAAAAAGCTTAGCATGAGTAAATAAGCTGTGATCACTATAAAAATGACAATATAAATAATCAGATATAACCATTTTGTGGAATTACAGAAGTAAGGGGTTTTTAAGTTGAAAGTTGTTATTTTTGTGATATTATGCATGATCAGCTACATCAACTTATTTCAAAAAATGTTAAGCTCTCAGATTCAGACCGGGTGTTGTGTACTCAATATTTTGAACCTGTCCTGTATCCAAAAAACAGAATAATTGAGGAAGAAGAAAAAATACCACGGTACTTGTATTTTGTGGTTTCCGGTTTTGTCCGGTTGTTCCATTATAATGATAAAGGAGATGAGATAACCACCCATATCAACTGTCCTCCCGGCTTCATTACTTCCTATTCGCACTTTACCAGTCAGAGTAAATCTGATGAAAACCTGGAATGCATTACGGAATGTGAGCTTTTACGCATTACAAAACCTGATCTTGATCTGCTTATGCAGCAAAGCTCTGTATTTAAAGATTTCAGTTTTTTGATATTTCAGCAATCGTTATCCTATAATGAACAACGCGCAAAGGAGCTGGCAACGCTTACTGCTGAAAAACGCTATTTAAAGCTGATGGCACAAAATCCTGAAATTCTGCACAATGTTCCTATGCAGTATATCGCTTCTTTTTTAGGAATGAACCCTAAAAGTTTGAGCAGGATCCGCAAACAGATTGTTAAGTAACATTTGTGAAGTGATTTTGAATGAGCAACACTGAACTTTGCAGTATCATTTAAAATCAAGAGATATGACAAACAGAAACTTAGTATTGGTTTCAGGAGCAAACGGACATTTAGGTAACAATCTCGTAAGGTTACTCATCAAAAAAGGAGTTAAGGTCCGGGCATCTGTTCGCAACATCAAAAACAAAGAATGTTTCAACGATTTGGACTGCGAAGTGGTACAGGCTGATATTACGGACAAAGCTTCATTCATTAAGGCTCTTCAGGGTGTTCATACATTTTATGCCGTTGGAGCCTCATTTAAATTGTGGGCTAAAGATCCTAAAAAGGAAATCTACGACGTAAATATGAGCGGGACCCGTAATACTATTGAAGCTGCTGCCGAAGCGGGTGTTAAAAGAATTGTCTATGTAAGTTCTATTGCAGCTTTGGATTATACCAGTCTTCCCGCTAAAGAAAGCAATGGCTATAATCCCGACCGCCGGGATATGTATTATAATTCCAAAAACGATGGCGAAAAACTCGCTTTTCAACTCGCTGAAGAATTGGGAATAGAGCTGGTATCCGTACTGCCGGGTGCCATGATAGGCAGTGAGGCATTTCTTCCTCTGAATGTTTCTTACGGTGTACTGAAACTGATTTTAAATAAGCAAATTCCCATGGATACCAAAATAACACTGAACTGGGTAGATGTGAAAGATGTTGCAGAAGGATGTTATCTCGCTGCGCAAAAAGGACGTTCAGGAGAGAGGTATATTTTAGCCAATGAAAAATGTATGACCATTACCGATACTACCAAGCTGGCTCAAAAGCTTTATCCGGAATTGAAAATCAAAGTACCGGGTGCTGTCCCTAAGTTTGTACTCTATGCAATGGCCGGATTAATGGAATTTACAGCTAAAATTAGTGGAAAACCTCCGGTGTTGACAACAAAAGACATTGCAATGTTTTCAGGATTACAACAGAACTTTGATCTGTCTAAATCCAGAAACGAACTTGGCTTTCATCCAAAAAGTCCCGAACAAGCGGTGAAAGAAGCTTTCTCCTTTCTCATGGAAAATAAAAATTTGCTATAAATGAAAATCCTGTAAAATTAAAAGTTTGCAGGATTTTTTTTTTGAAAAGATGATCAAAATTTTCAAATAAACCTGTCATATATATTGGGTTTTTCAGGTTTACACTATTATATCATATTGTTGTTTAAGTTGACTGTTTCGTAATTATTTGCAGTTAGAGTGTAAAAAATGGTAATCGAAAACAATGATTTGCCTCTTTTTTAATAATAAAAAGTGTGCTTTTTACATTTTTTTTTCGTGTAAAATGAAAAAAAAAAAAATTCTTCTTATCATACTATTTATTCAAAAAAAAATAATCTTTTTAGACGTATTGTAAAATTGCAATTGATTGTGAATTCATGTTTTATGAAATTACTAAGTGTAAAATTAATGATAACCTTATCATATTTTTTATACAATTGATATCATAAAAATTCGATATGTAAATGGTTGATAAGCAGTAGATAGTGGCGGATTTATTTTTTTTATTCAGATGAATTTTTATATTTGTAATGTTACCAAAATGTTAACAAACTAATGAATCAGAACTTTATCCATACCTATGTCTCTGTAGATTGTGTTGTCTTTGGATTTGACCATGAAAACCGGTTGAATATATTACTGGTACAACGCCATGTTGATGACGTTCCGTTGGAAAAGCAGATCAAACTTCCCGGAAGTTTGATTTTCAGCGACGAAGATGTAGATGATGCTGCACAAAGAGTACTACATGAACTTACAGGAATTAAAAAAATGGTTCTCAAACAGTTCAAATGCTTTGCTGATCCTATGAGAGCGAGCAATGCCCATGATATCAAATGGATGGATCAGGAATACAAACACCATATAGACCGGATCATTACAGTAGCCTATCTTTCACTTTGTAAAATAGATCATAAGATCAACAGTACAAAATATGATACCGTAGACTGGTATCCTATTGATGAAGTTCCGGTATTGCCTTTTGATCATAACAAAATTATCACTGAATCTTTAATGGAGATCAGAAAATGGATTGAATCTGATTTCTCCATCATATTTGAGCTGCTGCCGAAAAGATTCACCATAAGACAGCTCTATCAGCTCTACAGCGCTTTGAATGAAAAAAATATTGATATTAAGAATTTCCATAAAAAAATATCTTCATTCCCCTATATCGTTCCTCTGGACGAAATTCAGAAAGATGTATCTCACCGTGCAGCAAGATATTACAGATTTGATGCAAAGATTTACAAGAAAAACAATACAAAACTTATAAAATAACCCTTTTAAAAAATTATGTACTTACTAGGCTATGACATTGGCAGTTCTTCTGTGAAAGTGTGTCTCATTGAGGCGTCCAGCGGAAAAGTGATTGCTTCTGAATTTTCTCCCAAAAAAGAGATGAAAATCACTGCGATAAATCCCGGATGGGCAGAGCAAAATCCGGTAGACTGGTGGACCAATCTGAAGTTGGCACATGAAGCTGTTATGCATGAATCTGGGGTACATGCTGAAGATATTAAAGGAATCGGAATTACCTGGCAGATGCATGGTTTGATTCTGGTAGACAAAGATCAAAACCTTTTAAGACCATCCATTATCTGGTGTGACAGCCGTGCCGTGCCTTATGGTGAAAAAGCTTTCAAAACTATAGGAGAAGAGAAATGTCTTTCACATTTGTTGAACTCACCGGGAAATTTTACCGCATCAAAGCTTGCCTGGGTAAAAGAGAACGAACCTGAGATTTTTGAAAAGATAGATAAAATAATGCTTCCGGGAGACTATATTGCCATGAGGCTCTCCGGACAGATAGGAATAACCATTGAAGGGTTATCGGAAGGAATATTCTGGGATTTTAAAAACAACTGCATTTCGGAAGATATTATCAACCACTATGAGATCCCGAAAAGCTTTTTCCCGGAAATTGTACCCACTTTTGGCATCCAGGCAACTGTTTCAAGGGCTGCAGCTGAAGAATTAGGATTAAAAGAAGGTACTCCTATTTCATACAGAGCAGGAGATCAGCCCAACAATGCGCTTTCCCTGAATGTCTTTAATCCCGGAGAAATTGCCTCTACAGCAGGAACTTCAGGAGTGGTCTATGGAGTTCTGGACCAGCTGGAATATGATAAATTATCAAGGGTGAATACATTTGCCCATGTCAATTACACTCCGGAACAGATCAGACTGGGAGTTTTACTTTGTATCAACGGAACAGGAATTTTAAATTCATGGTTGAAACATAATTTCGCCACCTCACTTTCTTCGTATGGAGATATGAACGATATGGCTTCACTTTCGCCTATCGGTTCAAAAGGATTAAGCATTATTCCTTTTGGAAACGGAGCAGAAAGAGTGCTTGAAAATAAAGATACAAGCTGTTCCATTCACGGAATTAACTTCAATATCCATTCAAAAGGTGATATTCTGCGTGCAGCACAGGAAGGTATTGTGTTCTCTTACGAATACGGAATGGATATTATGAGAAATATAGGCATGAACATCCAGGTGATCCGTGCCGGAAATGCCAATATGTTTTTAAGTTCGATTTTTCGCCAGTCGCTATCCAGTGTCAGCAACGCGGTGATTGAACTTTATGATACCGATGGAGCAGTAGGAGCAGCAAGAGCGGCAGGAATGGGAATAGGATTTTACTCAGATTCCAGAGAAGCATTTTCTTCACTTGAAAAAATAGCAGTGATAGAACCCGAACACGAAAAACAGGAACAATATTTAGAAGCCTATGGCAGATGGAAACATCATCTTAACGAAATAATCTAGGACAATTACCACAATATTTTTCATCCTCTTACTGACTTTTCTGAATCAGTGAGAAGGGAATCTCTACGCAAAAATTAAAAATAAATAAAAAATAATCAAATAAATATGAACACTTTAACAGGTACAAAAGAGTTTTTTACAGGTATTGAAAAAATTAAGTTTGAAGGGAAGGAAAGCAAGAACCCGTTGGCATTCCGCTATTATGATGCTGAAAAGATCGTGATGGGAAAACCTATGAAAGACTGGACAAGATTTGCGATGGCATGGTGGCATACCTTATGTGCCAACGGAAGCGATCCGTTCGGTGGTCCTACCATTCACCATCCTTGGGATATCGGAAATGACCCGGTAACAAGAGCAATGCACAAAATGGATGCAGGTTTCGAATTCATGTCTAAAATGGGCTTCCAATATTACTGCTTCCATGATATTGATCTTGTAGACCCTGCCAACAACTGGAAAGACTACGAGAAAAATATGCAGACTATTGTAGAATATGCAAAACAAAAGCAGCAGGAAACCGGAATTAAGCTTTTATGGGGAACAGCCAATGTTTTTACTCATGAAAGATACATGAACGGAGCTTCTACCAACCCGAATTTTGATGTTGTTGCCTGTGCAGGAACTCAGGTGAAAAATTCAATAGATGCAACCATAGCACTTGGAGGTGAGAACTATGTTTTCTGGGGAGGAAGAGAAGGCTATATGAGCCTTTTAAATACTGACATGAAGCGTGAAAAAGATCACCTTGCGCGTTTCCTTTCCATGTCAAGAGACTATGCTCGCCAGCAAGGTTTTAAAGGGACTTTCCTGATTGAACCAAAGCCGATGGAGCCTACCAAACATCAGTATGACTATGATTCTGAAACCGTAATCGGGTTCCTGAGACATTACGGATTAGACAAAGACTTTAAATTGAATATCGAAGTAAACCACGCTACATTGGCAGGTCATACATTCGAACATGAGCTTCAGGTTGCAGTAGATGCGGGACTTTTAGGAAGTATTGATGCCAACAGGGGAGATTATCAGAACGGTTGGGATACAGATCAGTTCCCGATCGATTACTACGATATGGTTCAGGCATGGCTGGTACTGCTTCCGGCAGGAGGTCTGGGAACCGGAGGGGTAAATTTTGATGCCAAAATCAGAAGAAATTCTACTGATGCTGAAGATTTATTCATTTCCCACATTTCAGGAATGGATGTTTTCGCAAAAGGTCTTCTTGCAGCAGCTGATATTCTTGAAAATTCGGACTACAAAAAACTGAGAACAAGCCGCTATGCTTCTTTTGATAACGGAAATGGAAAAGCATTTGAGGAAGGTTCACTTACATTGGAAGATCTTCAGAGAATCGCTCACGAAATCGGCGAACCACAGCCAAAAAGCGGAAAACAGGAATTGTTTGAGGCCATCGTGAATATGTATATATAATTAAAAATAAAAGGCTTATAAACACTAAGGATTTTTATACACAATAATTATTAAAGAGCCTTTTATTCAACAACTAATACTAAAATAATAATTATGAACCGATTTTATTTCAATAAAAGCAATAGAGCCGCATTATTCTTTGCAATGACTTTATTGCCTTCCGGCATAGCATATTCACAGGTTAAGAAAGATACAGTAGCTAAAGAAAATAAAATAGATGAAGTTGTTGTGATAGGATATGGAACCCAGAGAAAAGAAGCTGTAACAGGTTCTGTAGCCACTGTAAAAGGAGATGCCCTGCGTGAAGTACCTTCTGCCAATATTACCCAGGCTTTACAGGGAAGGACGGCAGGGGTAGATATCTCACAAACATCTACAAAACCGGGTGCTGCCATGCAGATCCGTATCAGGGGAACACGCTCTCTGACAGGAGATAACAACCCGCTGATTGTACTGGATGGTATTCCTTTCGTGGGGTCGTTGGGAGACATAAGCTCAAGTGATATCAAAAGTATTGATATCCTTAAAGATGCTTCTGCGACAGCTATTTACGGATCCAGAGGAGCAAACGGTGTTATCCTTGTTACCACCAACAGGGGAGCAAAAGGGCAGAGACCTAAATTCAGCTATAATACCTTTACAGGAGTCCAGACCTTGTTTTCAAAATATCCGATGATGGATGGTCCTCAGTTTGCAAAGCTGCGTTCTTATGCCATTCCTGCGGGAAATACAACCCCTTTGTATTCCAACGGGGCCGATGAAAACAGCAGTGTCAATACAGACTGGCAGAGCCTGTTTTATAAGCCGGCGATGATGACCAGTCATGATATCGGGGTTTCAGGCGGAACAGAAGGCGGAAATTATAATGTAGGGTTATCCTATTTTAAACAAAATGCGTTAATCCCTATTCAGAGTTATGAAAGATTTGCCCTGAGAATGGCCATTGACCAGCAGGTAGGATCCATCTTTAAATTCGGTTTTACAACCAATACCAATTATTCCGTTTCGGAAGGAAACGGGGTAAACCCGGGAGCAGTTTTAGGATATTCTCCTATTGCTAATCCTTACAATGCGGACGGAACTCCGAAAAGAGTAATGAGTACAGCTGGCGGTATCGATCAGACATGGATTTATACAAGAGGAAGTCTGGGGAATCTGGGAGATAAATATATCGACGAGACCAAGGCCTTCGCATCCTATAACAATCTTTACGGGGAAGCCAGCCTTCCGATCAAAGGACTGAAATACAGATTAAATGTAGGGTTGGATTACCGTACTTCAAACAGTGGAAATTACTCCGGTGTAGGAGTCTTTAATACAAATCCTCTGGGTCCTTCCGCCGCCGGAAGAGGGAATAACCAGACCTACCACTGGGTGTTGGAAAACCTTTTAACCTATGACCGTACATTTGGTAAGCATAAAGTAAATGCTGTAGCACTTTATTCAGCAGAACAGAATAAGTATACAAGCTCATATATGAGTGCAAAAAATGTTCCTGCAGATTTTTTCCAGTATTATAACTTAGGACAGTCGCCTCAGGCTGATATTACCGTAAGACCCGAAGACCAGGTGTACTGGAAAACAGGCCTGCTTTCAGCAATGGGAAGAATCATGTATACGTATGATAACAGGTATATGCTTACAGCAACCCTTCGTGCGGACGGATCCTCAAGGCTTGCTCCGGGAAATAAATGGCATACCTATCCCGCATTATCACTAGGATGGAATGTTACCAACGAATCTTTCATGCAGAATATCAAAGCGATTAATCTCCTTAAATTCAGAGCCGGATGGGGACAGACTTCCAATCAGGCAGTGGATCCGTATTCTACGATGGGAAGATTTAACGTAGCTCCTTATAACTACGGAAGTGCAGGAAGTACAGGGATCTATGGAAATCAGCCGCCTAACCCAAGCCTGGGATGGGAATATTCAAAAACACAAAACTACGGAGTAGATTTCGGAATTTTGAACAACCGTCTTACGGGAAGCGTGGAGTATTACAAAACCCATACCTATGACTTGTTAACGCAGAAAAGTCTTCCGGCGACCAGCGGATGGTCTTCTATTGTATCCAACGTAGCAGAAACAGAAAATAAAGGAGTTGAAGTTTCTTTAAACGGAGTTATTTTTGATAATCCGGATGGATTTACCTGGGAAGCAGGAGTTAATTTCTATACCAATAAAAACAAAATTTTATCGCTTGCATCAGGAACAGAACGTGACATCAATAACTCATGGTTTGTAGGTCATAATATTAATTCATTGTATGATTATCAATATATCGGTCTTTGGCAGGCTGGAGATCCTTATCAGAATATTCTGGAACCGGGAACTGCTGCAGACGTTGTAGGATCTATCAAAGTTCTTTATACCGGAGGCTATAATGCTGACGGAACACCCGTAAGAGCAATTGGACCGGATGACAGACAGATTTTTGATACGGCTCCAAAATTCCAGGGAGGATTCAATATGCGCTTTGCTTACAAAAATTTTGAACTGAGCACAGTTGGAGCTTTCCAGCACGGAGGAATCCTGGTAAGTACTATTTACGGATCTGCAAGTTATCTTAACAGATTAACAGGAAGAGGGAATAACGTGGATGTAGATTATTGGACAGAAGACAATACAGGAGCTTATTTTCCTCGTCCGGGGCGCCATCTGAGCGGTGACAATCCAAAATATTCTTCTACTTTGGCGATGTTTGATGCTTCTTATCTTAAGCTTCGTACCATTACCTTAGGCTATAATGTCAACAAAGATTTTTTAAAGGATCTGAAAATTACCAGCTTAAGAATTTACTTCACCGTAACCAATCCTGTTGTACTATTCTCTCCTTATCATAAGTTCTCAGGAATGGATCCGGAACCCAACTCTTTCGGAAATGAAAACCAGGCAGTAAGCGGATATCAGAACCGCCAGCTTGTTATTGGAACCAACAACCCTTCTACAAGAAATTACTTAATGGGACTTAACTTAACCTTTTAAAACTGTATTGTCATGATAAATTTTAACAAAAAACTGCTGTTAGGAGCAATCTTTTTATCCTTAACATTTACAGGTTGTAATGAAATTCTTGATGAACAGCCAAGATCAATATATACCGCTGATTATTTTAATACACCGGATGGCGTTAATCAGGGATTTACAGCCTTATACAGGCAGATGAGGTTACTGTATGGCAATGGCTATTTTATGAGCAATTGTCAGAACGGAACCGACGAATCTACCTGGGCACAAAGTGCAGACGGGAACTTTAAAGAATTGGATATGTCCGGAAACGGTATCATCAATTCCAATACTTTTCCTACAAGTATGGTTTGGAACTCTGTGTTTCCATATATCAATACTGCCAACGGAATTATTGAAAAAGGACCAGGATTCGGAATTGCAGAATCTATGATTTCTGAAGCCCGTTTCTTTCGCGGATTCTACTATTTCATGCTGGTGCAGACCTACGGAGGAGTTCCATTGGATCTGGGAACAGGAGAGTTGAAATATAACACTTTACCTTCCACCTCTTCTGCAAGAAATACCGTACCGGAAGTATACACAAAAACTGTTTTTGCTGACCTTAAAAAAGCAATAGAAAATCTGCCTGCCTCACCAAGGGTAACCGGAGGTGTCACTAAAAATGTAGCAAGACTGATGCTTGCCAAAGCCTATCTTACCTACGGATGGTGGCTTCAGAACCCCAACGGGATTCCAACTTATCCTGAAGCAGCAAGAACTGACCCGGACGGACACAATGCCCAGTGGTATTTCCAGCAGGCTTATGATATCGCAATGGAAGGAATCAATAATCCGGGACCTTACGCCCTTCAGCCTACCTTCTATGATGTCAATGTAGGTTCAAATGACAGGAATACCGAATCTATGTTGTATGCAGACCATACACAGTCAAGTACATATTATAATGAAAGTGATCCTGTGGGATTTGGTTCAGGCTGGGCTCCGGATAATTTTGCAGCATGGATGCAGACCTGGAACTATACTGCCATCAAAAGCAGTAAAACCACAGCATGGGCGGGAACAGATGTAGTAAGTGGTGTACAGCGTGAAGCCGCTCAGTCTCTGGGACGTCCGTGGGTTCGTATGTGTCCTACCCTGGGAGTTATTAAAAATACTTTCGCAGATAAAACCAATGATTCCCGTTATGATGGTACTTTTGTAACCACTTACAGAGGAAACTGGAACAAAAACGGAACGGGTCTTACAACAGTTCCTGTTCTTTATAATGCCAATAATTTACCTGTACAGCCGGGCGGAGCTATCTTAAGCTTCCTTAATGATGACAGCCAGACTCCTTCTTATCCTACAGGAGCCGGGCAAAGCGGAGTGGGAGCAGGAACTTTGTCAGGAAGAGCAGACTGGGTCATTGCACCGAACGGTATCAGCAGAATTGTATACCCTGGCTTATGGAAAATCGGAACTTACCGTACTGATGATCCCAACGGTTTAGGATATCCGAATGCAGGATTAACCCGTCCTTTCAGCGTTGCCAAATTCTCAGAATTCTATTTTATTGCCGCGGAAGCAGCCGTAAAAGGAGCTTCAGGAGCTATGACAGCCAGAGATCTTATCAATGTTATCCGTGCCCGTGCCGGAAAATGGAAATTCAATAATGCGCAAAATGCAGCTTACGTAGCAGATAACAGCGCCGCAATGACTGCCGCTACGCCATCTGTAATTACCATTGATTATATTCTTGCAGAAAGATCCCGTGAATATTACGGAGAATTCTACAGATGGTACGATCTTGTACGTACTCAGAAATGGGGAGATTATGCAGCGACTTATCAGATCGGAGGAGCTTCTTATGGAGATCATGCACCGCAAACGGTTACAAGAACGATAAAACCATTTCATTATCTGAGACCGATTCCTCAGAACCAGATCGATGCAATGGAAGTATCGGCCGATATTAAAGCAAAATATCAGAATCCGGGATACAATTAATTTCATTCTACATTCATATCAGTAACAGAGTAGGTGTGAAAGCACCTGCTTTGTTTATCTGAATTAAAATTTAAAACTATGGAAAAAACCTGGCGTTGGTTTGGCAAAAAAGACAAAATAGCACTCAGTACACTTCGTCAAATAGGAGTAGAAGGAATTGTTTCTGCTCTGCATGATATCCCAAACGGAGAAATCTGGAATTCAGAGGCCATTATTGATTATAAAAACTATATAGAAAGCCACGGACTTCGCTGGTCTGTTGTGGAAAGTCTTCCCGTAAGTGAAGCCATCAAATACGGAGGTGAAGACCGTGACTCTTTAATAGAAAATTATATCACAAGCCTTGAAAATCTGGGTAAAGCAGGGGTTACAACAGTTTGCTACAACTTTATGCCTGTTCTCGACTGGGCAAGGACCGATCTCTTTCACGAATGGGAAGACGGCTCATCATCACTTTATTTTGACAAAGCCAAGTTTGCGTACTTCGAAATTCATATCCTTCAAAGAGAAGGTGCAGAAAACGATTACAGTCCGGAAATCCTTCAAAAAGCAGAAGAATTAAAAAATACCTTAACGGAAAAAGATAATCATGATCTGATAGATTCTGTCATTGTAAAAACACAGGGATTCGTGAACGGAAATATCAAAGAAGGTGAATTGAATCCCGTAGAAAAGTTTAAAAGTTTATTGGCATTGTATGATGGAATCGATAAAGACAGACTTCGCCAGAACATGAAATATTTCCTCGAAAAAATAATGCCTGTCTGTGAACAATGGAATATCCAGATGTGCGTACATCCTGATGATCCGCCTTTTTCATTACTGGGCTTACCAAGAATAGTAACCAATGAAGAGGATATTGACTGGCTTCTGAAAGCTGTTGATAACCCTCACAACGGATTAACGTTCTGTGCCGGATCTTTAAGTGCCAACCTTCAGAATGATGTTCCAAAACTGGCAGAGAAATTTGCCCACAGAACCAAATTTGTTCACCTGAGAAGTACAAATGTCTTTGAAAATGGGGACTTCATCGAGGCCCATCATCTGGGAGGAAGAGGAAAGCTTATTGAAGTGATCCGTGTATTCGAAAAAGAAAATCCTGATCTGCCTATGAGAATTGATCACGGTAGACTTTTAACAGAAGATGTTGACAAAGGTTATAATCCCGGCTATTCATTTTTAGGAAGAATGCTGGCATTGGGTCAGATCGAAGGAGTAATGGCTACCGTTCAGTCAGAATTACAGAAAAATTAATCTGCGTTTGTAATAAATAGTAAAAAGTAAAATGAAAGACCTGTTTAGTATTAAAAACAAAGTAGCAGTCATCACAGGGGCTTCAGGCGTTTTGGGAGGCAGCCTTGCCAAAAGTTTTATAGAAGCCGGCGCCAAAGTTGTCGCACTGGGAAGAAACCAGGAAACACTGGACGCCCGTGTAAAAGAGCTTACAGATTTGGGAGGTGATGCAGTCGCTGTAGAAGCCAATGTGATGGATATTGAAAGCCTTGAAGCTGCTTCTGTGAAAATAAAAGAAAAGTATGGCAGTATCGATATTCTGCTCAATATAGCCGGTGGAAATATTCCGGCAGCCACTTTATCTCCCGAACAGTCATTTTTTGATATGGATATGAAAGGATGGGCTGAGGTTACCGATCTCAATATGAACGGAACCGTTTATCCCAGCTATGTTTTTGGAAAAGCAATGGCTGAGCAGGGCAGCGGTAACATTATTAATATTTCTTCAATGGCTGCCTATTCAGCGATTACAAGAGTAGCCGGATATTCTGCAGCCAAATCGGCAATTACCAATTTTACCCAATGGCTGGCCTCTGACCTGGCATTGAAATTTGGAGATAAGATACGCGTCAATGCCGTGGCACCAGGATTTTTTATTGGTGATCAGAACCGTGCTATTCTGTTGAATCCGGACGGAAGTTTAACCGAGAGAAGTAAAAAAGTAATGGCCAAAACACCCATGCAGAGATTTGGTGAAGTAGAAGAACTGAATGGTGTTGTACAGTTTCTATGTTCGGATGCAGCAAGCTTTATCACAGGAGCATTGATTCCTGTTGACGGAGGTTTCAGCGCATTCAGTGGAGTATAAAAAAACTAATTTCTTCATATATAAATTGGAACAGGACCTTAATGGTTTCATTAAAGGTCTTGTTTTTAAAATGTTCAACGTTTAACCACTTAAGCTTTTTTAGAGCAGGCTTTATGCATAATCAACACTCCTAAGTTTTATGAAATCTCTGATTTTCATCTTATGTGAACTTTCTGCAGAATCATGGAAACTTTCTTAAGTGAGCTAAAGTGTTTTAAAATAAAGCTTTTGTGACTTTGTGGTTTTACAAAGTTTAAACAAGTTAATTAAAATTCAGGATTGTAAAAATAAATAATGAGTAATTCCATTAAAAATAAAGAAGTTTTCGGAGAATTGTTTCTGCTTGAATCAGCAAAGGCAGAGAATCTCTATTTCGGATATGCCAAAGATATGCCCGTGATCGATTATCACAATCATCTTGAGCCCAATGTTATTGCTGCCAATCAAAACTTCCGTTCTCCAACAGCTATCTGGCTGGATGGGGACCATTACAAATGGAGAGCCATGAGAAATTTTGGTATTGATGAACAGTTTATTTCAGGAAATGCTTCAGATAAAGAAAAATTCATGAAATGGGCAGAAGTGGTGCCTTATACCCTTCGTAACCCGCTGTTTCACTGGACGCATCTGGAGCTCAAAAATCCTTTTGGAATCAGTGAATATTTATCACCCAATAATGCAGATACTGTATATCATCAGATGAATGAAAGTCTGCAGACATCCGGCTTTTTACCACAATCCATCATTCAGAATTTTAAGGTAGAAGCGTTGTGCACTACAGATGATCCTGCTGATGATCTGGTTCATCACAAGGCTTTAAAAAACAGTGGATTTAACACAGCTGTTCTTCCGGCTTTCCGCCCTGATTCCTATATTAATATTATTAATTCTGAACAATATCTTTCAGGAATTAAAAAGCTTGAAAAAGTCTGCGGATTTTCAATCACATCAGCCTCTGACCTGTTGAATGCACTTCAGTCCAGAATCAACTATTTTGTGGAAGCAGGAGCAAAAGTGGCCGATCATGGCTTTGAATATTTCCCGGATACCACAAAATGGAATCATAGCCTTGAAAAAGAGTTTTCCGAATTTCTGAAAGGTAATCTTTTAACGTTTTCCGATCCGGATGGATTATGCGGCTATTTGCTGAAAGAGCTTTGCAAAATGTACGCAGAAAAAGGCTGGGTACAGCAGTTTCATGTAGGGGCAACCCGAAACAACAATTCAGAAATGTTCATAAAAATGGGCCCCAATGCAGGATATGACGCCATTGGAGAACCCTATTATGCACAGAGATTGAGCGTTTTACTGGATGCACTGAATACAGAAGGGAAACTGGCCAAAACAATTATATACAATCTGAATCCGGCATTTAACGAGGTTTTGGCAACTCTTGCCGGAAACTTTAATGAAGGAGGAATCAAATCCAAAGTACAGTTTGGAGCAGCCTGGTGGTTTCTCGATCAGCTTGACGGGATGACCAAGCAGATGAATACGCTTTCCAATATTGGTCTCATCAGCACTTTTGTCGGCATGTTAACCGATTCCCGAAGCCTGCTCTCATTCTCAAGACACGATTATTTCAGAAGACTTTTGTGCAATCTGTTCGGAAGTGAAATGGAAAGAGGTCTGCTGCCTGATGATGAAAAATGGGTAGGAAAAATCATTCAGGACATCTGCTATCACAATACAAAAAATTATTTTGAAATTTAATACTATGCAGGACTCGACGAAAATATTATGTTTCGGGGAACTGCTTCTCCACTTTGCCCCGGATTCCGAAGGAAACTGGCTCAATGAGCAGTCTCTGAAGATGTATGTTGGCGGCGCTGAATACAATGTCGCGGCAGCACTTTCCCAGTGGAAGAATCCTGTAAAACTGTTATCAGCATTACCGGAGAATTTTGTAGGAAACCAGTTGGAATCTCAGCTTAAAAATAAAGGAATAGAAGTCCTTACAGAAAAAACTCAAGGGAGAATAGGAACATTTTATCTTTCTTCCGATGGTGATATGCAGAATGCTTCAGTGGTTTACGACCGTTTTCCGTCTGTTTTTACCCAATCGGATTTTGAAACGTTCAGTGATGATGAAATATTTTCAGGAGTAAAATGGTTACATATCAGCACTATCACGCCGGCTTTGAGTGAGAATGCATTTCTCAAGTGTCTGCGCATCATGAAAGAAGCCAGAACCAGAAATATTACGGTTTCTCTTGATCTGAATTACAGAGCGTTGCTTTGGCAAAACCAGAATCCTCATAAAATTAAAGAACTGATGCCTTTTGTCAGCGTTCTCATGGGAAATATATGGTCTGTAGAGCAGTTCCTGAATATTCCCGTTGAATATGAGCTTAATGGAAAATTCGACGATGAAAATCTTCTGAAACAGGCTGAAAAAACAGCATTGGAAATCCGGAAACAATTCCCGGCTGTGGAAAAAATTGCAAATACCTTCCGCTTTACAAACGGCGAACAGATCAATTATTTTGCCACCTTATTTACTGATGAGAAACTTTTGATTTCAGAAAAATATAACTCAGATAAAATTGAAGAAAGGGTAGGAAGTGGTGATTCTTTCATGGCGGCCTTAATTCATGGAATTTTAAAAGGACATCCTGATCAGCAGATCCTTGAGGATGCGACAAGAGTTGCTTTTAAAAAGCTTTTCGTAAAAGGAGATACCATTGATGAAAGCATTAATATCGAAACATTATGAGTGAAATACTACAAAAAATAAAAGACCAGAAAATCGTTCCGTTGTTTTACAACGAATCGTTTGAAGTCTCAAAAAATATCGTAAAAGCTTTATACGAAGCAGGAATCCGTGTGATAGAATATACCAACCGGGGCCAGCAGGCCCTGGGAAATTTTACCAGACTAAAAGAAATTTCCCGTAAAGAATTTCCCGGACTTCTGCTAGGAATCGGAACGGTGAAAAACATAAAAGAAATGGATGATTATGCTCATGCAAAAGCAGATTTCATCATTACACCGGTCATCAGTGAAGCATTGGTGAAACATGCACTTGAAAGAAATATCCTTTTGATTCCGGGCTGTTTTACTCCTACCGATATCAATATTGCCTATCAGAATGGTTTAAACATGGTTAAAATATTTCCGGCTGATGCTTTAGGGAAGAAATACATCAAATCGGTACAGCCAGTTTTCCCGGGAATGAATTTTATGCCCACCGGAGGGATCCATGCTGAATTTGAAGATATTATGGAATGGCTCAATGGCGGAGCTGTAGCAGCAGGGCTGGGAAGTTCCCTAATTGGAAAAGATTTTAATGAAGAAGAATTGACCCAGAAAACACAGAATTTATTACAACAACTTAATCAGAACTAAATGCAGGCTCCTCAAAACCGCAATATAAGATGGTGGATGCTGTCCCTTGTCTTTCTAGCCACTACGATCAATTACCTTGACCGGCAGGTAATGGGTTTACTGAAACCTGTACTGGAAAAGGAATTCAGCTGGGATGAAAAAGATTACAGCTATATCGTCATGGCCTTTACCACTACTTATGCCATAGGTTATATGGCGATGGGAAGGTTTATAGACAAGGTGGGAACCAAAATCGGGTATGCGGTTTCTCTTATTGTATGGAGTCTTGCTTCTATAGGACATGGTTTTGTGAAAAGTACCATCGGGTTTATCATTGCGAGAAGCACTTTGGGAATCAGTGAAGCGGGAAACTTTCCTGCCGCGATCAAATCAGTGGCCGAGTGGTTTCCTAAAAAAGAAAGAGCGCTGGCAACCGGAATTTTTAACTCAGGAGCAACTGTGGGAGCTATTTTAGCGCCGCTATTGGTTCCTTTCATACTCGGACATTACGGCTGGAGACAGACTTTTGTGTGGATTGGAGCTTTGGGCATGATTTGGATTATCCTTTGGTGGAAATTCTATGCCGTACCGGAAAAAACAAAAAATCTCAGCAAGGAAGAACTGCAATACATTAAAAGTGATCAGGCTGAAAAAGCAGAAGAAAAAACGAAAATCCCTTTATCGGAATTACTCAAATATAAAGTAACATGGGCATTTGCCATTGGTAAAATGTTAACCGATCCTATATGGTATTTCTTCATGTTCTGGCTGCCGGCCTATTTCTCGGATGTCTTCAAAATGGATTTAACAAAACCGTCTCTTCCATTGATTATTATTTACAGCGGAACTACGATCGGAAGTATTGGCGGAGGCTATCTTTCATCATTTCTGATCAAAAAAGGCTGGGCCATCGGAAGAGCCAGAAGTATTACGATGTTACTGTTTGCTTTGATGGTCGTTCCGGTCATGTTCTCAAAGTATGTAGATAATATGTGGATGATCACAATCATCATTGCCTTTGCAACAGCCGCGCATCAAGGTTGGGGAGCCAATCTTATGACGACAGTCGGAGATCAGTTGCCTAACAATTATGTCAGTTCTGTCATTGGTTTTGGTGGAATGCTCGGTTCAGCGGCAGGAATAATTTTTCCGCTTTTTATCGGAATTGTTCTCGATGCCTTTAAAAAATCAGGAAATATCAACGGAGGCTACAATATTATATTTTTCATAGCCGGAATATCCTATGTTACAGCCTGGGGATTGATTAAAATAATCAACCGGAAGAAAACCGTTTAAAATATATAAGATCGGTAAACGATTATAATGATAAATATGAATGCCATTTGCTGAGTGTAACGCCCTTGCGAACCTTATCAAGGATGTAGTAAAAAAACTTGCGGACTCAGCGTTAAAAAGAACAACACCTATTCAAAAATATACATTTTAAAAACTATAAAAAGAATAATAATGAAACAGAATATAATGAATTTAGCTTTCTTCAGGAATAAAACGAATGTACTTGCAGCAGCTGCTTTACTTTCAGTGACTACTATTTCTGCCCAGACATTCTCAGATTTCAACTACCGTGGAAACGATAAAACATACAATGATAACCCTCTTCAACCGGGCGAGTTTTATTCCCCGATTCTTCAAGGCTGTTACCCCGATCCCAGTATTACCAGAAAGGGAGAAGATTATTACCTAGTAAACTCTTCATTTTCAATGTTTCCGGGAGTTCCTATTTTTACGTCTAAAGATCTTGTGAACTGGAAACAGGTAGGGCACGTTCTGGACAGACCTTCACAACTTAAGGTCGAAAAATCAGGTGTTTCCCATGGAATTTATGCCCCGGACATTAAATACAATAAGCACAATGACACTTTTTATATGATCACTACTCAATTTGCAGGTGGTATTGGGAATATGGTCGTAAAAACAAAAGATCCGGCAAAAGGTTGGAGCGAAGTTCAGAAACTCAATTTTGAAGGTATTGATCCTGCTATTTTCTTTGATGATGACGGAAAAGCATATATTGTTCATAATGATGCTCCACCACAAGGTACCGAGCAGTACAACGGCCACCGTGTGATTAAGATGTGGGACTATGATCTCGAAAAAGACCAGGTAGTTGCGGGTTCGGATAAAATTATTGTAAACGGCGGTGTGGATCTTTCCCAAAAGCCCATCTGGATCGAAGGTCCCCATATTTACAAAAAGAACGGTAAATACTATCTGATGTGTGCAGAAGGAGGAACCGGCGGTAATCACAGTGAAGTTATTTTTATGTCCGATTCTCCGAAAGGACCTTACGTTCCGGCTGGCAATAACCCGATTCTGACACAGCGCTATTTCCCGAAAGACCGAAAAGAAAAAGTCGACTGGGCTGGTCATGCAGATCTGGTAGAAACACCGGATGGCCAATATTACGGAGTATTTCTGGCGATACGTCCTAACGAAAAAAATCGTGTTAACAAAGGCCGTGAAACATTTATCCTTCCGGTTGACTGGAGCGGAAAATACCCGGTTTTCCAAAATGGACTGGTTCCAATGAAACCAAAACTGAAATTACCTGCTGGAGTTCAGAATCAAAACGGACAAAACGGATTTTTTCCCAACGGAAACTTTACCTATAACGACAAATTAACCGATAAAAATCTTGATTACCGATGGATTGCCATGCGCGGACCTCGTGAAAGCTTTATTACGGTTACAAAAAACGGGGTGAAAGTAAACCCTTTTACCACCAATATCAAAGCGTTGGCTCCGGTTTCGGCACTGTTCCACAGATTGCAGCATGAATCTTTTGAAACTTCTGTAACCCTGGATTTTAAGCCTAAATCAGAAAAAGAGCTGGCAGGAATTACCTGTTATCAAAGTGAAACATTCAATTATGTTTTCGGAATCACGAAAAAAGATAAAGATTTCTACATCGTATTGGAAAGAACTGAAAAAGGACAGTCAAAGCTGATCGCGAGCGAAAAGATTGCATTATCCAAACCGGTTAAACTGCAGGTGGTAGCAGATAAAGATGAGCATAGCTTTAATTATTCGCTGGATGGTAAGAACTATAAAAACCTTGGCGGACCGGTTTCAGGAGATATACTTTCTACGGACGTTGCAGGCGGTTTTACAGGAAGCCTTATCGGGCTGTACAGTACCTCTTCCAATGATATTATACCGAATTAAGTTAGTATTAGCAATGTCACACTGAGCCCGTCGAAGTGTTTTCATTTAAGATTGAAAAAGAGTAAAACCAAATATCACAGTACATTTTGAAAATCAAAAAATCTTATATAGTTTCTTTATTGGGATTTATCGGGCTGAATCTTCTTTCAGCCCAGGTAAATCCTTCCGGAAAACAAAGTACAGCATTTACTAATCCCATCATTTGGGCAGATGCACCGGATTTATCCATTACCAGAAATGGAAACGATTTTTACCTGATCAGTACCACCATGCATCTGATGCCGGGAGCTCCGGTGATGCATTCCAGGGATCTGGTTCATTGGGAAATGTCAGGATATGTTTTTGATACTTTGAATGACAACCCGAAATATGATTTATTGAACGGAACCGTTTACGGCAGAGGCCAATGGGCTTCCTCAATCCGTTATCATAAAGGGAAGTACTACGTTTTATTCTCTCCGAATGATGAACCTTTCAAATCTTATTTCTATGTGACTGATAATCCTGAAAAAGGAAAATGGAAACTGATTACAAGAACACGGCATTTTCATGATGCTTCACTGTTTTTTGATGATGATGACAGAATATATGTTTTCACTTCCAACAAAGTTTTTGAATTGAGCCCCGATTTTAAAGAAGTGATCGGAAATCCGGATGGAACTGAAGTGTTTCAGAAAGATGCTTCGGAAACCGGACTTCTGGAAGGCAACCAGATCATCAAAAGAAACGGAAAATATTATATGATGATGATATCCTGGCCCAAAAACGGAAAACGCCGTCAGGTCGTCTACAGAACAGATAAAGTGACGGGTCATTATGAGAAAAAAGTAATCCTGGAAGACAATTTTTTAGGATTTTCCTACGCAGGTCAGGGCGCTTTGATTGATGATAAAAACGGGAATTGGTATTCCCTTATTTTCCAGGACAGAAACGGAGTGGGACGTGTTCCGCTGCTGCTTCCCGTACAATGGGAAAACGACTGGCCGGTACTGGGAGATGACGGAAAAGTTCCTTTGAAAGGAGAAGTTCCTCTTCAGCCATTCAAAGCCAAAAATCATCTCGTGGAAAGTGATGAATTCTCTGATAAAAAAATGAAAATTCAATGGCAATGGAATCATAATCCCGTAAATGAAGCATGGTCTTTGTCCGAAAGAAAAGGCTTTCTGAGGCTGAAAACCAGCAGAATGGTAGATAATCTGTACGCTGCACCCAATACTTTGACCCAGAGAATGGAAGGCCCGACTTCTTCAGCAGTTGTTGCAATGGATCTTAAAGGAATGAAAGATGGAGATGTTGCAGGTTTCAGTGCTTTCAACGGGGATTCCGGGATTTTGTCAATAGTAAAGGAAGGTAAAGAAAAATTCATTGTTTTTTCAACCAATGAAGTAAGTCTGGATAGTAAAACCAAAGCGATTACAGGAGTTAAAAAAGAAGAGAAAAAACGGATTCTTCTCAATTCGGATAAGGTTTTCCTCCGTATTGATGCCGATTTTAACCTCGGGAAAGATCTTGCAGACTTTTATTACAGTGCGGATCAGAAGAACTGGATGAAAATGGCAAAAGACTATAAAATGATCTTTGATTACCGGAGATTTTTTATGGGATCAAAATTCGCAGTTTTTAATTATGCCACTAAAAATACCGGAGGATTTATAGATGTGGATTTTTTCAGAGTCAATAAAGCCGAGAATGAAAAATAACAAAATTAGCAGAGAAAAGTCTGCTGTAAACAAATAAATAAAATAAGTATTCAGATGTTTAAACTTTATTAACCACAAAAGTCACAAAAGCTTCATTTTAAAACACTTTAGTTCACCTAAGTAAGTTTAAAATGATTCCGAAGAGAAGTTCACATAGATGAAAATCAAAGATTTTCACAAAACTTAAGTGTACTTATTATGCGTAAGATTTGGCTCAAAAAAACTTAAGTGTTTAAAACTTTTGTGCCTTTTGTGGTTAAAAATAATTAAACAGTATTGCTATTTTTTTATCTAAAATAATAAGTGTTAAAACTACAAATAAAAAATCATGAATAAATCAGTTGTATTAGCATTAGGTTTCGTGCTGTCAGGAGTTTTTATTTCTGCACAGGCTTTTGAGAAAAAAGTACCCCGGGATTTCGATATAGAAAAAAAGGAAATTCCACACGGAAAAATAGATACAATACAGTATTCTTCGGCAACGGTTGGAACTACACGTAAAGCTTTGGTATATACACCTCCCGGATATAAAAAAGGCACTCAATATCCTGTTTTGTATCTGCTACACGGTATTGGAGGAGATGAAAAAGAGTGGTTCAAAAACGGAACTCCGCAAATTATTTTAGATAATCTGTATGCCAAAGGAAAACTTTCTCCTATGATCGTTGTACTTCCCAACGGCCGGGCGATGAAGGACGACAGGGCAACCGGAGACATCATGGCAAAGGATAAGGTGGAAGCTTTTGCAACCTTTGAAAAAGACCTGCTGAATGATTTGATTCCCTTTGTAGAAAAAAAATATCCGGTGAAAAAAGACCGAAATAACAGAGCGATTGCCGGACTTTCCATGGGAGGCGGGCAGACCCTGAATTTCGGACTGGGAAATATCGACAAGTTCGCATGGGTGGGAGCCTTTTCCGCAGCTCCAAATACCAAAGAACCTCAACTTCTTCTTCCGGATCCATCCAAAGCTAAAGAATTAAAACTTCTCTGGATCTCATGCGGAGATCAGGACAGACTGATGCCTTTCAGCAAAAGAACGAGTGATTATCTTACAGACAATAAAGTTCCGCATATTTTTTATGTAGAACCGGGTGGCCACGATTTCAAAGTGTGGAAAAATGATCTGTATCTGTTCTCGCAACTGCTTTTCAAACCTGTCAATCAGGAAGAAGTTAATCGTATTCTGAAGTCACAATAAATACAGGATTAAAGTTTTAAATCCAAATTTCTATGAATATCCGAACAATATTTATAAGTTTCATTGCGCTGACAGGTTTATTTTCGATAGGATCTGCGCAGAATCCAATTATTCAGACCAATTACACTGCAGATCCTGCGCCAATGGTCTACAATGACAGGCTGTATGTGTATACCACACACGATGAAGACGATTCTACCTGGTTTACCATGAACGACTGGAAAGTATATTCCACCAATGATATGGTGAACTGGACAGATCACGGGACAATTCTCTCGTATAAAGACTTTGACTGGGCAAAACGCGATGCCTGGGCCGCACAATGTGTAGAAAGAAACGGAAAGTTTTTTATCTATGTTCCGATGTGGTCCAAAACCAGTAACAAAGGCGCTATAGGGGTTGCTGTGGGTGATAGTCCGTTTGGCCCTTTCCATGATCCATTGGGAAAACCTCTCGTTCAGAGCGAATGGGGAGATATTGATCCCACGGTTTTTGTGGATGATGACGGACAGGCTCATATGTACTGGGGAAATCCTAAGCTTAAATACGTAAAGCTGAATGAAGATATGATTTCCTATTCCGGCAATATTGTAGAAGTCCCGATGACCGAAGAATCATTTGGCAAAAGGGACGGAAAACCCAACCCAGAAAGACCTTCAAAATATGAGGAAGGACCGTGGCTGTACAAAAGAAAAAATCTGTATTATCTTTTCTGGCCGGGTGGTCCGCTACCTGAATTCATAGGATATTCTACAAGTAAAACAGCACAGGGACCCTGGAAATATGGAGGAATTGTGATGCCTACGGAAGGGAAATCATTCACCAATCATCCCGGAGTTATTGATTTCCGCGGGAAAACCTATTTCTTTTATCACAATGGCGCATTGCCGGGCGGAAGCGGTTTTACAAGATCGGTAAGCCTGGAAGAGCTTACATTCAATAAAGACGGCTCCATTTCACCATTTAAAATGACTAACGGAATTACAAAAGCTATCGCAACCGTTAATCCTTATTCATTCAATCAGGCAGAAATGATTGCCTGGTCGGAAAATGTAAAATCCTATCAGAATAAAGAGGCTGGTGTTTTCATCAAAGCAAAGAAAAATGGTGCTTATACCAGTGTAAAGAATGTGGATTTCCGAACAAAAGGAGCCGCAGCTTTTTCTGCAAGAGTAGGAACTACACATAACAGTGAGGTAACAATGAGCGTTCATCTGGATGCTGTGAACGGACCGGTTGCTGCAACGGTAAAGGTTCCGCTGACGGGTGGAGATGACCGCTGGGAAACCGTAAAAGCTCAGTTTGCTGAAAAAATCACAGGTGTTCATGATCTGTATTTTGTATTCAATGGCAAAGCCTCAACAGATATTATGTATTTCGATTACTGGACCTTTCTTGAAAATAATTAATTATGAGAAAAAAAGTTTTATATATTGTATTCAGCTTGTTTCTGATCAGCAAAAGCTTTGCACAGGTAGCAGAAATTTCAAGTCCGGACGGACAACTGAAGCTTCATGTTTTTTCAGAAGACGGAAAAGCCTTATATGATATTATCCTTCAGGGAAAAACAATGCTTGAAAAATCCCCGTTAGGCCTGGTAACCAACGAGTCCGATTTTTCAAAGAACCTGAAATTTACCGACAGCCAAAAAGATATCGTTTCTAAGAAATATACGAACCAAAGGATCAAAAAGTCTGAGGTTCATTATAATGCCAATACTTTAACCGTTAATTTCACCAATGCAGACCAGCATCAGATCAGCATCGAATTTCAGGTAAGTAACAATAATATTGCTTTCCGGTACAATATTCCACCGATGAAAGAGCGGCTGAGTGTTGTGGTACAGTCAGAAATTACAGGGTACAGATTCCCTTCACAGACCACTACTTTTCTTTCACCTATGATGAAGCCGATGACAGGTTTTGCACGCACGGCACCAAGTTATGAAAGTGGCTATAAAGCCGATGCTGAACTGGGATTGCCATCCGATTACGGCTATGTTTTCCCTGGTCTTTTCCATATTGGAAATGAAGGCTGGATATTGCTTTCCGAGACAGGAGTAAATAGTACATATTGTGCTTCACACCTTGAAACCACAGCAGAAAAAAGCCTTTACAAAGTAGCCTATCCGGATATCGCGGAAAACAATGGTTTCGGAAGTACCGGAGCAGCCATTTCACTTCCCGGAAAAACACCGTGGAGAACAATTACAGTGGGCAATTCTTTGAAACCCATCGTAGAGACTACCATTCCTTTTGATGTCGTAGATCCGATGTATGAGCCTTCACAGGAGTATCAGTTCGGGAAATCTACCTGGAGCTGGATTCTGTGGCAGGACAAAAGCATGAATTATGATGATCAGGTGAAATTCATAGACCTTGCTGCTGCATTGAAATATCAGTTTATTCTCATGGATGCGCTTTGGGATAAAAACATAGGCAAAGACCGCATGAGAGAGCTTATTCAATATGCAAAATCGAAAAATGTTGGGGTATTGCTTTGGTACAACTCCAACGGAGCAGCCAATGATGCACCGATGGGACCGAGAAACAAAATGAGCTCATCCGTTGAACGTAAAAAAGAAATGAAATGGCTGAAAGATGTTGGTGTAAAAGGACTCAAAGTGGATTTCTTCGGAGGGGACAAACAGGAAACCATGCGTCTTTACGAAGACATTCTCTCCGACGCCAATGATTTTGGATTAACCATTATTTTTCACGGGGCCACTTTACCGAGGGGCTGGGAAGTAATGTATCCGAATTATGCAGGAAGCGAGGCCGTTCTTGCCTCAGAAATGCTCTATTTCTCAGAAGATGTACGCAGGCAGGAAGCTTTTTTTGCCACGCTTCATCCTTTTATCAGAAATACGGTGGGAAGTATGGAATTCGGAGGAACTTTCCTCAATACATATTTAACGGAGTCCAACAGAGACAAAAATAAAAGATATACCACGGATAGCTTTCAGCTGGCTACAGCAGTGTTGTTTCAGAATCCCGTTCAGATGTTTGGTATCATGCCGAATAACCTGACCGATGCTCCGAAGTTTCAGCTGGATTTTATGAAAGAAATCCCGACACTTTGGGATGAGACAGTTTTCGTAGACGGTTATCCCGGGAAATATGCAGTGGTTGCGAGAAGACATGCGGATCAGTGGTATGTGGCTGGTGTAAATGCTGAAAAACAATCCCGGAAACTGAAAATAAAACTTCCAATGTTTGCTGGAAAAACTGCAAAACTGATCTATGATGATGCAAAAGGAAACTCATCAGAGAAAGAAGTAAAGGTAAATGCCAGGGGAGATTTTAGTATTGAAATGCAGTCGCAGGGAGGTTTTGTACTGAAAAATTAAAGAAGTAAACCTTACAGGTTTTTAAAACCTGTAAGGTTTGAATTGAGTAAAAAGACTACAAAGCTTTTGAAATTAAAAAAAACTAATTATGAATCATCTAAAAATATTTTTTCTCACTGTATTATTTGGGTTTTGTATACAAATTCATGCAGCAGAACCGTTCATCACCACTGAGAAAACCTCCGGAAGTATCGCTTTAAAAGAAAAAACATTCCATCTTTCGATTTTTACTAATTCCGGGATAGATCATGGAATTATGAGAGCTGTGAAAAATCTGCAGACCGATTTTGAGAAAGTGACAGGAGAGCAGCCTGTGATTCTTAACCGTATATCAGGATTGCAGTCACCTTTACTCATTATCGGAACGGTGGGGACAAAATCGGTCATTGATGATTTAATAAGACAAAAAAAGCTGGATGGAAAAGCATTGGCGGGGAAAAGGGAAAAATATATCATTCAGAATGTCAGCAATCCTTTTCCTGGCGTTTCTGAGGCCATCGTGATTGCAGGAAGCGATAAAAGAGGAACCATTTATGGGATCTATGAAATGTCTCAGCAGATAGGTATTTCTCCCTGGTATTACTGGGCAGATGTTCCGGTTGAGAAAAAAGATAATGTATACTTTAAAAAAGGAATTTATACCGATGGTGAGCCTGCTGTAGAATATCGTGGTATTTTCCTTAATGATGAAGAGCCTTCACTTGGAGGATGGGCAAGAGCTACATTTGGCGGAGTAAACAGTAAGTTCTACGAAAAAGTTTTTGAACTGATCCTGCGCCTTAAAGGAAATTATATCTGGCCGGCAATGTGGGGAAAAGCATTCTATGACGATGATCCTCTGAGCGGGCCATTAGCAAATGAAATGGGAATTGTTATGGGAACTTCCCACCATGAACCTATGGCTTTGGCACAAACCGATTGGCACAGGTATATCAAAAAAAATAACCTTCCGAATGTCTGGGATTACGCTAAAAATGCAGACGTTTTACAGAAATTCTGGAAATCCGGACTCGAAAGAAGCAAAAACTGGGAAAAGCTCGTTACAGTAGGAATGCGGGGTGACGGCGACGAAGCAATGGGAGAGGGAACCAATATTTCTCTGCTCGAGAAAATTGTAAAAGACCAGCGTAAAATTATTGCAAATGTTACAGGTAAAAAAGCTGAGAAAACACCTCAGGTCTGGGCATTGTATAAAGAAGTTCAGGATTATTATGATAAAGGAATGCGGGTTCCGGATGATGTGATCCTGTTGTTCTGTGATGATAACTGGGGAAATGTAAGAAAGCTTCCGGACCTTTCAAAGCCTTTGCATAAAGGAGGCTATGGAATCTATTACCACTTCGATTATGTAGGAGGTCCGAGAAACTCCAAATGGATCAACATCAGTCCCATCCAGAGAGTCTGGGAACAGATGAATCTTTCTTACGAACATAAAGTAGATAAGCTTTGGGTAGTGAATGTAGGAGATTTAAAACCTATGGAATTTCCGATCAGCTTTTTCCTGGAAATGGCCTGGAATCCAAAACAGTTTAACGCTAAAAACCTTTTGGGATATACTGAAAAATGGGCTGCTCAGCAGTTTGGTGAAAAACACGCCAAAGAAATTGCCAGGATGATTAATCTGTATGCCAAATACAACAGAAGAGTTACCCCTGAAACCCTTGACAGCAAAACGTACAGCCTTGAAAATTATCATGAATTTGAGACGGTTTTAAATGATTACAGAGCATTGGCCGTAGAAGCTTTACGGTTAAAAGAGCAGATTCCGGCAGAATATCAGGATGCGTATTATCAGTTGGTTTTGTATCCTATCGATGCATGCAGCAATTTGTACGAAATGTACTACGCGGTAGCAAAAAACAGGGAACTGGCAGCGAAAAAAGATCCGGAAGCCAATTTCTATGCAGATAAAGTGAAGACATGTTTTGAAAGAAACGCTTATCTGGACAATCAATACAATAATGTGATTGCCGGAGGAAAATGGAAGCATATGATGGATCAGATGAGAATAGGATATAAAAGCTGGGCAGACGGAAAAGAAAATATAATGCCAGAAGTGACCTATATTTCTGACGCTGAAGTTCCCAAAGAAAAGATATTTCAGGAGAAAAATGGTTATGTTTCCATTGAAGCAGAAAATTTTGCAAGAATGAGTAATTCTGACCGGATCCATTGGGAAGTGATTCCTGATTTCGGAAAAACAAAATCCGGCGTGACAACCTTTCCGCAGAATGCCTATCCAAAAGCTGATGAAAATATCTGGCTTGAATATGATATAAACTTTGAATCAAAAGGTGAGTTTGAAGTCCAGTTATTATTAGCTCCGACTTTAAATTTTAATCATAATAAAGGATTGCGTTATGAGATTTCTTTTGACAACGAAACTCCGCAGATTGTCAACTTCAATGGCCATTACAAAGGAGAATTGGGAAGATGGCAGTCTGAACATATCATTAAATCCGCTACAAAACATTCGGTTCAGCAGACAGGAAAACATACTTTACGTTTCAGAGTGCTGGAACCAGGAATTGTCCTTGAAAAACTCCTGATCAACACCGGAGGTTTAAAACCCTCTTATCTGGGCGCTCCCGAAAGCGAAATACTTCACTGAATGCCCCAATACTCATCACAAACAACACTTTAATTATGAAACACTAACCTTTATTCACATCCAATCTGAAATACAGTTCCCTGACAGAGAATGAAGAGAAAAAAACAGCGGATGATTTTGTAAACAGCTTTATTTAACAGATCGCTGCCTGATCTATTTCAGGATATTTCCTGACGGTTTTTAAAAATGAACTGTCTTGATGGGGACTCTATTGCCCTTACTCTAATTATTTGCAATCAAAATCACGAATATCTAAAACTAAACCATTATGAAAAAACTTTTAAATCTTGTCAGTATTCATTCTATATTGTTTTTCAGTTGTCTGCTGCATGGACAGCTTACCACTGTAAAAATTGATAAGAACACATCTTATCAGAAAATAAAAGGATTCGGGGGATTTGTATGCAGTCCTCAGTTTGCGTATAACCATATGTCTACCTCAGAAATTCAGACACTTTGGGGCGCTTCCAGTGAAGGCGGATATAATATTATGAGATTGTATATTCCTGAAAACAGCAGCAACTGGAGTTCCGTACTTGCCACAGCACAGCTCGCCAAATCTATGGGGCTTATCATTTTCGCCTCACCATGGACAATGCCCGCAGCCTGGAAAACCAATAACCATGTAAATGCAGTCTATACCGATGCCAACGGAGTACAGCAGATCGGATATTTAAAGCCGGAAAATTATCAGGATTATGCGCTTTATCTTAACAGTTTTGTTACCTATCTTCAGAACAATGGAGTAGAGCTTGATTATATTTCAATCCAGAATGAGCCGGATGAAATGGCGCAGTATCAGGGATGTATTTGGACACCTACACAGATTGCTACTTTTATCAAGAATTACGGGCAACTCATCAACTGTAAAGTAATTGCTCCAGAAAGTGTGGGATTTACGGATAATTTTGCCAATGCTTTGCTGGATCCTACGGCAATGGCTAATTTTGAAGTGTATGGCGGTCATCAATATGGGCTTATGCAGTCTACCTACAAACAATTCCAGAATTACAACAAAGAAATCTGGCAGACAGAATATCTGATCAACTGGAACTCTTCATCTACCCAGCCAGCCCGTGATTTCAGCTGGAATACAGATGCTTTTACTTTCGCTAGCAGTGTCAACAATGCATTATTGGGCAATGTCAATGCCTGGATTCATTATTCTGCCAAACGTTATTATGGCTTAATGGGTGACGGAACTTACGGAACTCCTGCAGGTGTAATGACCAAAAGAGGCTATATTCTTTCACATTATGCCAAATACACAACAGGAAAGACGAGAATAGAAGCAAAATGGGATGACAAAACCGGAGTTTTACAAGGCTCTTCCTATATTTCCCAGGATGGCAATCAGGTTGTTCTTATGGTCATCAATCCTTCTCAGAATGCGTATAGTTTGAAAGTTGACCTGCCCTTTTATACAACTTCGGGAACAAAGATATTGACCAATACACAATCCAATATGGTGAGTACACCTATTTCTTTGAGTACGGCAACATTCCGGCCAGCTGCTGATATCAGCCCTTCCAGTGTCATGACTTTTGTTTTTAATAAAAGTGGTGACAGGCCTGCTTCTCTGATGACAGGTGGTGATATTCATTATAATAAAATCGAAACACAAACGGCTACCAGTACATCTTTTGGGACAGGATTCAATATCAGCAATACAACGGTGACATTCTCCAATCCAAGTCCTCTTATCAGCAATAATACGACTGCATCTAACGGATATCTTCAGCTTAATGACAGGTACAATAAACTGATTCTGCATGTAAAAAGCTATACGACAGCAGGACAAAGCTATTCGGACAATACTACTTTATACTATATCAATAACCAGGGCATAACCAAATCATATAATTACGGTAAGATTAATTTTCCGCAGGGAGGAAATTTCGATATCACATTCGATATTTCAAGACAGGTTCTTACAGACGGATGTAAAGGAATTTTAGGACTGAGAAATTCCAATTACAGCTCTGTACTTACGCTTAATCTTGGTGATGTTTATTTCAATGTGGGTAATGAAATTGCTTCCAAATTTGGAGGAACCTATTCCGCAAGCGACAGCTATCTGATGGATGCCCTGGAAAACGGCTATTACACTTCTGTAGACTTCAGAAATGCAGCAGGAGTTACTTCCTCCAATAACTGGCAGCCTATGAGTGCTAACACTAACAGCATCTATTATGTGAATTCAAACGTAACTTCATCTGCCAATAATGTGATTTCAGGGACAGCTTGTTCAAATCTTGTCCTTTCCGGTCAGGGTATGGATTTTCAGGTGCCATTTAACTTCACAGCCAATACAGCCTCTTACAGCCGTACATTTAATGGGTATGATGTGCTGATCCTGCCATTCCAGGCTAATATACCGTCCGGGGTTACTGCTTATATGATGTCACCGGATGCCAGTTATATCAACTGTACCGCAATTTCAAACGGAATCATTCCTGCAAATACTCCGGTAATCATCAACGCGACAGGAAATATTACTTTCAACGGTACAGGAAATGTTTCCACTCCCAAAGCAATTACTGTCAATCAGATGAACGGGGTTTATCAGAGCATAAAAGTTCCAGCCAATGCTTATGTGCTGAAAACAGAAAACGGAGTAACAGGCTTCTATAAAGTAACGGCCGGAAGCGAGCCTGCAATAGGATCTTTCAAAGCATATCTTACAGAAGAAAATGCCTATTCTGCCAACGTTCTCCCTTTAAATTTCGGATCGTTAAGTGCCAGAAATATTCCTGGTGAGACTCAAAAAGAAAGTGTGAAAATATATCCAAATCCGGCAAAAGCAGATCTTTTCATTGATTCTGATCTCTCAGAAGCTACGGCAACCATTTTTGATGGAAGAGGTGGTGTCATCAGATCCAGAGTAAAAATAAATTCAGGGAAAAACCATATTAATGTGGGAGATTTCCCCGCTGGTATTTACTTTATTGAGGTTACTCAAAAGAATAATACAGTGGTAAAACAAAAATTTGTCAAAGAATAAATTGAATTTAAGCCATCATAAACATTGCTTATGGTGGCTTATTTCCACAATTTCGTAGATGAAAACCAAAAATAACTGTGATTTATCATTAATTTAAGTGTATTATTTACATTTATTTAAAATAGAACATTATATTTGTTTTTCAGTGCACTTCTGCTCAATGATACGGGCAATGTGTATAAAATAAGAATGAAAACATAATTATCCGTGAAAATCTGTGGTAAGAAAATCATTAATTACAGAATCCACAAAAGTTTTTAGGACTTTACTGACCCCTAATTCTTATAAAGAAATATGCGCAGTCATCTGTGAAAATCCGTGAAATCTGTGGTAAGAAAATCATTAATTACAGAATGCACAAAGTCTTAGGAGTTTACTAATCCCTAATTCTTATAAAGAAATATGCGCAGTCATCTGTGAAAATCCGTGAAATCTGTGGTTAGAAAACCATTAATTACAGAATCCACAAAGTCTTAGGACTTTATTGAAACCATATACCTATGAAAAGAATTGTAATAATCCTATGTGCAACCCTGGCAACCCCTTTATTTTTTGCCCAAAGCCATTATAAATACCCATTCAGAAATCCGGACCTTCCGGTTAATGAAAGAATAGAAAACCTTCTTTTTTTACTGACAACAGAAGAAAAGATAGGAATGATGATGGATAACTCCCAGGCAGTTCCCCGTCTGGAAATTCCTGCCTACGGATGGTGGAATGAAGCACTTCACGGGGTGGCAAGAGCAGGTACGGCTACTGTTTTTCCTCAGGCAATCGGGATGGCGGCCACATGGGATGTTCCGGAGCATTTTAAAACTTTTGAAATGATTTCTGATGAAGCACGTGCAAAATACAACAGATCTTTTGATGAGGCTCTAAAAACAGGGCGGTACGAAGGACTTACCTTCTGGACCCCCAATATCAATATCTTTCGTGACCCAAGATGGGGAAGAGGCCAGGAAACCTATGGTGAAGATCCGTATCTTACCTCTGTTCTCGGTGTTGCAGCAGTAAAAGGCCTGCAGGGAAACGACCCGAAATTTTTTAAAACCCATGCCTGCGCCAAACATTTTGCAGTACACAGCGGACCGGAATGGAATCGCCACTCTTATAACGCAGAAATCTCAAAAAGAGATCTGTATGAGACATATCTTCCCGCTTTCAAAGCATTGGTTCAGGAAGGAAATGTAAGAGAAGTAATGTGTGCCTACAATGCTTTTGATGGCCAGCCATGCTGTGCAAACAATACTTTGCTTACTGAAATTCTCCGTGGAAAATGGAAGTATGACGGAATGGTGGTCTCGGACTGCTGGGCACTGGCCGATTTCTTTCAGAAAAAATATCATGGCACCCATCCTGATGAGAAAACAACCGCAGCAGATGCTTTGAAACATTCCACGGATCTGGAATGCGGAGATACCTATAACAATCTGAATAAATCTCTTGCAAGCGGGCTGATTACCGAAAATGATATCGATGCATCGATGCGCAGAATCCTGAAAGGTTGGTTTGAGCTGGGAATGCTTGATCCGAAATCTTCCGTTCACTGGAATACCATTCCATATTCTGTAGTAGATTCTGAAGAACATAAAAAGCAGGCACTGAAAATGGCACAAAAATCAATTGTGCTGATGAAAAATGAAAAGAATATTTTGCCTCTCAGCAGAAGTATTAAAAAAATTGCCGTTGTAGGCCCAAATGCTGATGACGGATTGATGCAGTTAGGAAACTATAACGGGACGCCTTCTTCCATTGTAACGATTTTAGACGGAATCAAAACCAAATTCCCGAATGCTGAAATTATTTATGAAAAAGGAAGTGAAGTAACAGATCCTTCGTCCAGAACGTCACTCTATCAGAATTTCATCAGTCAGAAAAACGGCGCGAAAGGAATGAAAGTAGAGTTTTTCAATAACAATGAATTCAAAGGGCAGCCGGCCAATACTTCCGTAAATTCCACCGCCATCAGCTACAACAGCTTTGGAGGAACCCAGCTCGCACCCAATGTAGGAAGAGAAAATACCTCAGCCATCATTTCAGGAATTTTCAAAAGCACTTATACAGGAGATGTCGTGTTTTCTGCTTCCACTTCTGATATCTATACACTTTTTGTGGACGGAAAAGAAATCGCCACAAGGAAAGGACCTGATGCAAGACATCCTTCGGAGTTTCCTGTAAAAATGGAAAAAGGAAAAGAATACCAGATAGAGCTGCGTCATACACAAAAAGGAAAATATGTAAGCATCAGCTTTGAAGTCTACAGAAAAGACCCTGTTAATTTTGCTTCGGTGAGAGAAAAGGTGAAAAATGCAGACGTCATTGTCTTTGCAGGCGGACTTTCTCCGAGTCTGGAAGGTGAAGAGATGATGGTGAATGCAGAAGGCTTCAAAGGAGGTGACAAAACTTCCATTGCCCTTCCTAAAGTCCAGAGGGACCTGTTGGCAGAGCTTAGAAAAACCGGCAAACCTGTTGTCTTTGTTCTTTGCACCGGAAGTGCTCTGGGATTGGAACAGGATGAAAAAAATTACGATGTTTTATTAAATGCCTGGTATGGCGGGCAATCCGGAGGAACGGCTGTAGCAGATGTTTTGGCAGGGGATTATAATCCTTCCGGAAAATTACCCATTACTTTTTATAAAAACCTGGAACAGCTGGACAATGCTCTTTCAAAGACAAGTAAGCATGAGGGATTTGAAAATTATGATATGCAGGGAAGAACATACCGTTATATGACGGAAAAGCCTCTTTATCCTTTCGGGCATGGGCTGAGTTATTCCAAATTTGTTTACGGAGATTCAAAACTGAGCAAAAATACAATCAGTACCAACGAAAATGTGACGATCACAATTCCGGTAACCAATGTTTCAGAAAGGGATGGCGAAGAAGTGGTTCAGGTCTATATTAAAAGAAATAATGATATCCACGTGCCGGTAAAAACGTTAAGAGCTTTTGAAAGAACTTTGATTAAATCCAAAGAAACAAAAAATATTCAACTCAACCTTTCCAAAGATTCATTTGCCTTTTATGATGAAAAAGCAGATGATCTGGTTTCAAAGCCCGGCGATTATACCATTTTTTATGGCGGAACTTCTGATGATGCAGAATTGAAAAGTATTCCGTTAACAGTAAAATAAAAATTGATTAGGAAGACTTGTAAACATTGTAAACATTACTGCAACTTTCAAAATATACGATCTATGACAACCAAAAATAAAATATTTTCCATCGCAATTTCCCTCAGTGCTGCTTTTTTTTCGGCTCAGAATAATACGGTTCGTAGCTTTAGCCTGGATCTGAAAGAAACTTCTGCACCTGTTAAAATACAACCTACCATGTATGGGATTTTCTTTGAAGACATCAATTTTGCAGCAGACGGCGGATTGTATGCTGAGCTGATTAAAAACCGAAGCTTTGAATTTGATGAGCCATTTACAGGATGGAAACAGCCCAACACAAAAACACTTTCTCCTAATCTTGATTCCGGGTTTCTGACCATTTATTCCGAGCCTGCCAAAACCAATAAAAATTACGCACGAATTACCGTTCTGAACGATAAAAATTATATTCTGGAGAATGAAGGATTCAGAGGAATAGGTATTCATCAGGGTGAAAATTATGATTTCAGTTTTGATCTGGAGAATGTTTCAGGAAATATTGCTGCGGTAAATGCAAGTCTTGTTGATGAAAGCGGTAAGGAAATTTCTTCAGTTTCCACACTTATAAAAGGAAAGGGGTGGCAGAAGTATACAGCCGTTTTCAAAGCACCGCAAACCATAGAAAAAGCAAAACTGCAGATCACATTTACAGGAAACGGCATTGTAAATATGGATATGATCTCACTTTTCCCTCAAAATACCTGGAAAGGCAGAAAAGGAGGATTACGAAAAGATCTTGTTCAGAAACTATATGATTTGCAGCCCGGATTTTTGAGATTTCCTGGAGGCTGTATTGTTGAAGGAAGAACGTTGGCAGAACGCTATCAATGGAAAAAAACAATAGGAAATGTGGCAGACCGTGAATACCTCATCAATAAATGGAGTACAGGGTTTCCGCATCGCCTTACACCGGATTACGGACAGTCCTTCGGGTTAGGATTTTTTGAATATTTCCAGCTTTCAGAGGATCTGGGTGCAGAACCGGTTCCTATTCTGAGTTGTGGTATGGCTTGCCAGTTCAATACGGCAGAACTGGTGAAAATGGAAAATCTCGATCCTTATGTTCATGATGCCCTGGACCTTATCGAATTTGCCAACGGAGATTCCGGAACAAAATGGGGGAGAATCCGAACTGAAATGGGACATCCGAAGCCTTTTAATCTAAAATTTATCGGAGTGGGAAATGAACAGTGGGGAGCAGATTATATTGAACGTTATAAAGTATTTGAAAAAGCCATTCATGCAAAATATCCTGACATTAAGATTATTTCCGGAAGCGGACCGTCACCTGATGGCGAATTCTTTGAATATGGCTGGAAAGAATTGAAGCAGCTTAATGCGCAGATTGTAGATGAGCATTATTACAACTCACCCGAATGGTTTATGAAAAACGCCGGAAGGTATGATGAATATGATCGTACCGGACCAAAAGTTTTTGCCGGAGAATACGCAGCGCAGTCTGTAGGAGTGGTAAAACCTGATAATAAAAATAACTGGCTGACCGCCCTTTCGGAAGCCGCTTTTATGACCGGTCTTGAAAGAAATGCAGATGTTGTGTATATGACTTCCTATGCACCGCTTTTTGCCCATGCTGATGGTTGGCAGTGGACACCTGATCTTATCTGGTTCAATAATCTGAAATCTTATGCAACCCCAAACTATTATGTTCAGAAATTATTCTCCAACAACAAAGGAACGGATGTACTGAAAATAGAAAGCAACAGAAAAGCGGTATCCGGCCAGGAAAAATTATACGCTACAGCAGTAAAGGATGTTAAAACTCATGAGATCATTATTAAAATAGTTAATACTGATACTCAGGCTAAAACAGTAAATATCAAACCCGGAACTCTGAAAATAGGTAAGGAAATAACCAAAATCCTTTTGTCTGCACCACAGCTTTCTACTGAAAATAGTTTCGATGCTGAGTCCATAAAACCTAAAGAAGAGATTTCTGAAGCCAAAAATGGTGAAATTTCAACGGAAATTCCGGCCAATTCTTTAGTGGTTTTAAAGTTAAAAACAATTTAATTAACTGTAAAACATGTGTTTATGAAAAATAAGTGTATTTTTTACATTTATTTAAAATAGAATCTTATATTTGTTTTTATCTCATCAGGAGAAATTAAAATCTCAACAATCAAAAACGTTTCACCACCATGAAAAAATATGTTATCGGGCTGGACTATGGTACAGATTCCGTACGGGCCGTCTTAATTGATACTGAAAACGGTTCCGAAATAACTTCTTCAGTCAGCTACTACCAGAGATGGAAGGAAGGTAAATTCTGTAATCCCTCAGCCAATAGTTTCAGACAGCATCCTTCAGATCATATTGAAGGTCTGGAAAAGACTATTTCAGAAGTAGTAAGAGAAAGCGGATTACCGGCAGAGCAGATCGTCGGTATTTGTATTGATACTACAGGCTCTTCACCGCTTCCTGTAACCAGTGACGGAACAGCCCTGGCCCTGGTTCCGGGATTTGAAGAAAATCCCAATGCCATGATGGTTCTGTGGAAAGACCACACCGCCATTCGTGAAGCCGAAGAAATCAATACCCTTGCAAGAACATGGGGTGGTGAAGATTATACAAAATATGAAGGTGGTATTTATTCTTCAGAATGGTTCTGGGCTAAAATACTGCACATCAGCAGAGCAGATGCAGAAGTAAAAAATGTAGCTTATAGCTGGATGGAACACTGTGATTATCTGACTTTCCTTTTATCAGATCATAAAGATCTGGCCACCTTTAAAAGAAGCCGTTGTGCAGCTGGTCATAAAGCCATGTGGCATGAGTCATGGGACGGTCTGCCTTCCGAAGAATTCCTCAACAGGCTTGATCCTTCTCTGGGAGCGCTCAGAGCAAGATTATACCGGGAAACCTATACTTCAGATGAAATTGCCGGTTACCTGAATGAAGAATGGGCTGCAAAAACAGGTCTTACCACCAAAACCATCATTACCGTAGGAACCTTTGATGCCCATTCAGGAGCTGTGGGAGCAAGGGTGGAAGAAAATACACTGATCAGGATCATGGGAACTTCTACCTGTGATATTATGGTAGCCTCACAGGAAGCTGTCGGGGATACAACGGTAAAAGGAATCTGTGGACAGGTTGAGGGCTCCGTAATTCCCGGATTGATAGGGCTTGAAGCAGGGCAGTCTGCCTTTGGAGATGTACTGGCATGGTATAAAGATATCCTGATGTGGCCGGTTCACCAGGTTATGATGCAATCTGAAAGTATTTCAGATGAGCAGAAGACAAAGCTTGCTGAAGAAATGGAGACAGGACTTATCAGAAAATTAACCCTTGAAGCTGAAAAAATTCCTCTTTCAGATACCGTTCCGGTTGCATTGGACTGGGTAAACGGAAGAAGAACACCGGATGCAGACCAGGAACTTAAGGCAGCGATCAGCCAGCTTTCTCTGGGAACAAAAGCTCCTCATATTTTCAAAGCTTTGGTGAATGCCATTTGTTTCGGAGCTAAAAAGATCGTTGACCGTTTTGAAGACGAAGGTGTGAAAATCAATAAAGTGATCGGAATCGGAGGAGTAGCAAGGAAATCGCCGTTTATCATGCAGACACTCGCTAATGTTCTGGATATGCCGATTGTTGTTGCCGCTTCGGACCAGACTCCCGCGTTAGGGGCTGCTGTTTATGCAGCTGTATCAGCAGGAATTTATCCCACCGTTCAGGAAGCAAGCATGAAAATGGGCTCCGCATTTGAAGCGGAATACCAACCCAAAGCCGAAGAAGTACAGCATTACAGAGAATTAATGCAGCAATACCAGAAGCTCGCTGATTTTGTAGAATACAATACCAAGCTGAAAAACAACAGAAAAGAACTTCAGAACTCCTGAATATTAACCTTTTGAATGATACTTTAAATGAATACTTATAAAGAACTCCAAAGAGAATGTTATGAAGCGAATATGCAGCTGGATGCGCTGAAGCTGGTGGTCTATACTTTCGGGAATGTGAGTGCTGTAGACCGTGACAAAGGCATTTTTGCCATTAAACCCAGCGGTGTTCCTTATGACGTTTTAAAGCCGGAAGATATGGTGATTCTGGACTTTGATGCCAATGTCATTGAGGGCAGGCTCAGACCTTCTTCCGATACCAAAACCCATGCTTATCTGTATAAAAACTGGGAAAATATTGGTGGAATTTCACATACTCATGCCATCTATTCCGTGGCGTGGGCACAGGCACAAATGGATATTCCTGTTTTCGGGACCACCCATGCAGACCATTTAACAACAGATATTCCTTGTGCTCCACCTATGCGGGATGAACTGATTGAAGGAAACTACGAATACAATACAGGAATACAGATTCTGGAATGCTTTAAAGAAAAGAAGCTCTCTCCGGAAGAAGTAGAAATGGTTCTGATCGGCAATCACGGTCCGTTTACCTGGGGAAAAAATGCTGAGAAAGCAGTCTACAACAGCAAAGTGCTCGAAACCATTGCCGAAATGGCGTATCTCACCAGACAGATCAATCCTGATGCAGAACGTCTGAAAGAATCACTCATCAAAAAACACTATGAACGTAAGCACGGCAAGAACGCTTACTATGGACAGGAATTTAAACACTAAACACTTCAACATAAACAACTAACGATCAACAAAATTATGTTAACACCTCTCAATACCAAAGAAGTCTGGTTCATCACAGGAAGTCAGCATTTATACGGACCAGAAACACTGGCACAGGTAGCAGACCACTCACAAAAAATTGTGACAGAACTTGAAAAATCTTCTTTCATTCCGGTAAAAGTCATTGTAAAACCAACGGTAAAAACTACCGAAGAGATATTTGAAACCATTGCAGCAGCCAATCATGCAGAAAATTGTATAGGAATTATCACGTGGATGCATACTTTTTCACCCGCTAAAATGTGGATCAGAGGATTAAAAATCTTACAGAAACCTCTTCTGCATCTGCATACCCAGTTCAACAGAGATATTCCGTGGTCTACCATGGATATGGATTTTATGAATCTTAACCAGGCAGCTCACGGAGACCGCGAGTTCGGTTTTATGGTAAGCAGACTGAGAAAGAGCAGAAAAGTAGTGGTAGGGCACTGGTCAGAAGAAAGAGTTCAGAAGCAGATCGGTGACTGGAGCCGTGTTGCTGCAGGCTGGGACGACTGGCAGGGAGCTAAATTTGCACGCTTTGGAGATAATATGAGGTTTGTAGCCGTTACAGACGGTGACAAAGTTGAAGCTGAAACCCAGTTCGGCTTTTCAGTGAATACCTGGGGAATCGGTGATCTTGTAGGAGTTATTAACTCAGTAAGTGAAGGAGAAATAAAAAGCCTGATGGAAGAATATGAATCTTCTTATCACATGGCAGCCTCTCTTTTGGCAGGAGGAGCCCACAGAAGTTCACTGCACACCGCTGCAAAAATTGAATTAGGACTTGGAAAATTTTTAAAAGACGGAGGATTTAAAGGATTTTCAGATACCTTTGAAGACCTTCACGGGCTGGAGCAGCTGCCGGGAATTGCCGTACAGCGCCTTATGCAGAAAGGATACGGATTTGCAGGCGAAGGAGACTGGAAAACAGCAGCGCTGGTGCGTGCCATGAAAACGATGGGGCAGGGCCTTGAAGGAGGAAATGCTTTTATGGAAGATTATACCTATCATCTGGATCCTTCCAATCCTTCCATTTTAGGTTCCCACATGCTGGAAGTAGATCCTGTGCTGGCAGCCGGAAAACCTTCATGTGAGATTCATCCACTGGGAATCGGGGGAAAAGCAGATCCGGTGCGTCTCGTTTTCAATTCCAGAGGAAACATTGATTCTCTCAACGCTGCCCTGATGGACTTTGGAAACCATTTCAGACTGCTGATCAATAAAACCAGAGCATTGGAAATTACAGAAGAGTTGCCAAAACTTCCGGTAGCAAGGGTTTTATGGAAACCTCTTCCTGATTTATATACCGCCGCAGAAGCCTGGATACTGGCTGGAGGGGCGCACCATACATGTTACAGTGAAAACATTTCAGCAGAGCAGCTGGAGGATTTTGCTGAAATTGCTGGAATTGAATCATTAGTTATTGATGAAGATACCAGAATGCGTGATTTTAAAAATACACTTCGTTGGAATGAAATGTATTATCGTTAATTAATTTTAAAAAATATGTAAATAATTATGAAAAAAGCAACACATAATGGCATTTTTATTTTATTATTTTTAATTATTTTCGGCTGCAGAAAAGAAAATAACAAACAGGATATTTCAGGAAAAATGGAGAATGTGCATACTTCAGACTATGGAGTGACGCCAAAAGGCGATTCTATTAAAAAATATACTTTAAGCAATAAAAACGGGATGAAAGTTGAGATCATCAACTTCGGAGGAATTATCACTTCTTTAACCGCTCCGGACAGGAACGGGAAATATGAGGATGTAGTCCTTGGCTTTACAAAACCAGAAGGGTATTTCAATGGCAACCCGTATTATTTCGGTGCATTGATCGGAAGATATGGTAACAGAATTGCCAATGCTAAATTCACACTGGAAGGTAAAGCATACGAAATCGATAAAAATGATGGACCCAACAGCCTTCATGGAGGAAAAGAGGGATTTCATACCAGATTCTGGAATATTGAAGTGGTAAAAGATGCAAAATTTCCAACGTTGAAATTATCCTACACCAGTGCAGATGGTGAAGAAGGATATCCGGGAAAACTGACAACAACCGTTTTCTACACGCTTACGGACGACAATACTTTGGAAATCTCCTATGAAGCAGAAACTGATAAGCCAACAGTGGTAAATCTTACCCAGCATTCCTATTTTAACCTGTCAGGAAATTTCACTAAAACGATTACCGATCACGAGCTGCAAATTAATGCAGATCAATTCCTTCCGGTTAATGAAACCCTGATTCCTACCGGTGAGCAGAAAGCCGTAAAAGGAACTCCTTTTGATTTCACGGTTTCAAAACCAATTGAAAAAGATATCAATGCAGACGACGATCAGCTGAAAAAAGGAAAAGGATATGACCATAATTGGATCCTGAACGGAAAAGGTCTGAGGAGCATCGCCAAAGTGTATCATCAGGGAACAGGAAGACTGATGGAAGTCTTCACAGATGAACCCGGTGTGCAGTTTTATTCCGGTAATTTTCTCGACGGAAAGTTTGACACCAAAACCGGCGGTAAAAATGAATTCAGAACAGGATTCTGCTTAGAAACACAACATTTCCCGGACTCACCGAACCAGCCTTCTTTTCCTTCTACAGAATTGAAGCCCGGACAGAAATACCAGTCGAAAACCATCTATAAATTCTCCGTTAAAAACTAAACCATGGGAAAATTAGCAACTATTGATATTATCATATTCCTGATCTATTTCGTAGTGGTAGCTTCCTACGGACTATGGATCTATAAAAAGAAAAAATCTGAATCTACAGGAAGTAAAGATTATTTCCTTGCAGAAGGATCTTTGACCTGGTGGGCGATTGGAGCCAGCTTAATCGCTTCCAATATTTCTGCTGAACAGTTTATCGGAATGAGCGGTGAAGGTTTCTTTGTTGGAATCGCTGTTGCCGCTTACGAATGGATCGCTGCGCTTGCACTAATTATCATTGCAGTTTGGTTTATTCCGATCTATCTTAAAAATAAGATCTATACCATGCCCCAGTTTCTGGAAAGAAGGTATAATAAATCTGTTTCGCTGATCATGGCAGTCTTCTGGCTGTTTCTGTATGTTATTGTGAATCTTACTTCCATTCTTTACCTTGGAGCTCTTGCCATTGATACTTTACTGGGAGGAGAACATCTTCACGGTATTATGATCGCTCTTTTGCTTATGGCCCTTCTGATCGGTCTTGGAGGAATGAAAGTAATTGGATATACAGATGTTATCCAGGTAGCAGTCCTTATTATCGGAGGTTTTGCAACGGTTTATATGGCTTTGCAGATTGTAGACCAGAGAATCAATGGAGCGGCTGTAGGAAATGCGCTGGCAGGATTCAATACCCTGATCAATGAAGCTCCGCAACACTTTAAGCTGATTCTTCAAAAACCAACAACGACCACAACTACGCTGGCAATGCCTCAGAACCTTGATGTACAGAAGTATGTCGTGCTGCCGGGGCTGGCCATGTATTTTGCAGGTCAGTGGATTGTTAACCTGAACTATTGGGGCTGTAATCAGTACATCACCCAGAGAGCTTTGGGAGCAGATCTGAAAACGGCAAGAACAGGAATTTTATTTGCAGGTTTCCTGAAACTATTCATGCCTGTGATCGTAATGCTTCCGGGAATTGCTGCTTACGTTTTATATTCAAAAGGACACCTTCCGGGATTTAATGGAGTAAAAGACGGAGCCTATTCTGCAATCTTAGGATTTCTACCTTCCGGTCTTAAAGGGCTGGCTATTGCAGCATTAACGGCAGCGATTGTCGCCTCTCTGGCAGGAAAAGTAAACAGTATCTCAACCATTTTTACCCTCGATATCTATAAAAAATACCTTAAAACAGACGCCACCGAAATTCAGATGGTGAGAACAGGCCGCTGGGTAATCATTATCGCCATGATGGCTGCACTGGCATTCACCTGGACAGATGTTTTGGGAATTGGGGGTGAAGGAGGCTTCACATTTATCCAGAAATATACCGGCTTTATCAGTCCTGGAGTGTTTGCCATGTTCCTTCTGGGAATGTTCTGGAAAAGAACAACCGGAACTGCTGCTTTGGTAGGAGTGATTTTAGGCTTCGTCCTTGCGATCTTCTTCAACAGCTTTGCCGTAGAAATTTTCGGGAAAGAGACATGGATGTACACTGCTTTCACTTATGAAAAGCTGGAAAATGGAGTAGTGCATACCATTACCGAAATCCCTTTCCTGATCAATATGGGATGGTCATTCTTTATCACGATTATTGCCATGATTCTGATCAGTCTTGCAGGTCCTAAAATTAATCCTAAAGCTTTTGCCATTGATGCTACGATGTTTAAAGTAGACAACAGAACTTTAGTTTTGATTGTGATGACACTGCTTTTACTGACCGCCTTGTATGTAAGGTTTTGGTAAACGAACGTTGAATATGAAAAAATGAATGGTCAATAATGAATTCGTTTCACTGTCAATTTTTAAAAATTTATTATTGACTTGCCAAGCAAAATTGACTTTTTACATATAAAAAAACAGGATGCTTAAAAAGCATTCTGTTTTTTTGTTTCAGAATTAGCTAAATGCACTTCTATGGAGCTTAGTTCATTTCAATATATTTGAACCTGAACTTTAGTTTTTGATCGTGATGACATTGCTTTTTACTGACTGCCTTGTATGTGAGGTTTTGGTAAAAGCGAATGATCAATAGTGAATTCGTTTCACTGTCAATTTTTAAAAATTCACCATTGTCTTGCGAAGTAAAATTGACTTTTTGCATATAAAAAAAACAGGACGCTTAAAAAGCATCCTGTTTTTTTATTGATATCAGTTCATCCCAATATATTTGAACTTGAACAACTGACAGGACGTACCGTAATAATCCCAAAGGTGTAAGTTTGAATTACCATCCATGGTACAGTTGGGAATGTCCCAGCCACGTGTAGGATCCACCTTGGACAGAATTTTGTAGTAACCATTTGAAGCGGCAACTACCTGCCAGCTTTGTGCATCGTTACTATAGCTTTGCCAAAGCCGGATTGCAGTTCCCAGTGTATTGCTGTTGCTGGCTAAATCAATACAGCGATTGGATGCACTCGCTTTGGATACAAAGCGCCAGTAGCCATTACCCGCATCAATGGCAACCCATCGCTGTGCAGAAGCGCCATTTCTTGTCCATGGTCTTAGCACTGCACCATTGGCATCCTCTCCGGATTTCAGATCAAGTACTTTATTGGCATCGGTCTGAAATTCGATTTCGTAAATACCATTGTTAACCAGACCGTTGTTTGTATTACAGTTTCCAACAGGATAATTGGAGGATGCATATTGCTGGAACCACTGTTTAACTGGTGCGGCGCAGGCTTCCCAATCGTTGTTGTAGGCCGTTCCTGCATTAGGGTCGCCCTTATGGAGGAGATTATCCGGGGCAAGAACATTCCAGCTTACATTGCCTGACTGATCCACTATATATTTTAAATTGGCGCCAAATCCGCTTCCGCCTGCCGTACCTGTTGTACCAATACCGAAAGTACCATATCCCTGTGGTGCCCAGTCGGTTTCTGTAATGGCGATTGGTGCAATGTCAGCAATCGGTTTAACATTGATATTCCATGCATTCTGAAAGGATTGATAGTTATTGACACCACCCCAATATCCAGGATAGATGTGAACAGCATAACCAATATTACCACCGGTGATCTGGTTATTGACATAGCCTTGATAATGCGATTGCCAGCCCGTACCCGGAATCCAGCAAACATTATTGGCCCCGTTGTTACGGATGATGTTAACCAGTGGCTGGAAGAAGTTTTTAAGCGCGGCAAAATGCTCGTTGCCCGTTGATCCCCATGTACCGTTTGTTCCAAGAATCTCAACAGGTTCATTGGCAAGTTCAAACATTACATTGTCAGCATTCTTCAATCCGGGATGTTGAGAAAGGAAAGTCCATACCGTCTTAAGATAGCTATGGTATGCATCATTCACTGCAATACGGCTCGGACATACGCCTGGTGGACGTAGGATGACATACATTCCCAGACTGCGGGCGTGGTTAATCAGTGGGATTATCACCTGATCGGTATATGTTACCAGACGGTTATAATTGAATCTTGAGATATCGTTTTCAGGGATAGACGGTCCGGGATCATTGGTCCAATACGGATCAATATGGAGGCGGATGTAATTGAGATACCAGCCATCAGCAGCGTTGCTGAGCTTGTTCATGACTGCTTTATTATAGTTAAGAGCGCCCTGTACATTATAATTATCCCAGGTACAGTAGCCGGAATTAGCACCATATTGACAGCCATTGAACCAGGGGCTGGGAGTTATGGCCACACCATGTAAGACAACATTATTGTCACAGGGATCTTTAAGGTATTTGCCTCCAACATGCAGCATTGGTGTTGCTGCCAATGCTCTTGCGCTAACGCTGGCACTTAAGTTGGTTTCAGCTTCTTCTAGTAGATTTTTTTCATCCATCGTGGAACAGCTGGAAAGAATGATTAACAGAAAGGCCAGAAAAAGCCACGTTTTGTTTGTTTTCATAATTGATATATTTAAAGGTTTGGTCTTATTTTTTAGCTTTCAATAACTTGTTTCCCATCCTGCACAGGAGTATTGCGCAGATAAGTAAAACTTTCTGATTTATTGACGCTGGATTTGAATGAGGATTGATGCTATATTGTTCTATTAAAACTACTCAACTACTTGTTTCCGTTTCTTCAACAATGGTTTTAACAGAACAATTGAATCATTTCTATTCAGTTTCTGATTTGAAAATCTTTTTCTCTCTTTTTCTGGTTTCCCATGAAGGTGAGGATGGGTTTGTGAAAATTTGAGCTGCTGTTAAATATGGTTATTAGTTTTATATAAAAATAAGTATAATATTAAATATAAATCAATATTTTATTAAAAATTAACAAAAAATTACATATCATAAATACGATTATAAACTATTTAATTATAATCTATTGTGTGGTAGGAGAAAATAAAAAACCTTATCATAAATTTTTATTATGATCATTCTGAAAAAAGTGAAAATAACTGTTTGGTTTGCTTGAAATTGTCGGTAAGTACACAAAAAAATCTCACAAAAGTGAGATTTCTAATAAGAGTATGCGGAATTTGTATCACTCCAAACTGTTAACTTTCTACAAATTCATTTTCAAAAGTATACAGTTGTATAGATTAGATCTTAAACATAAATCCGCGGGAGATTTTTTTGTTGTATTTTTTTTCGTCAAAGCGGTAAAGAAAAGATCCTTTTCTGGAAGAGGTCATATCCTTTTTGTTGGTATTCAAAAGAATATCCATACTGTTGATCTTGCTGGTAAAATTCCGTTTATCAAATTTTTCATCAAAAATAGCTTCGTAAAGATTCTGAAGATCCTTCATTGTGAATTTTTCAGGAAGAAGCTCAAACCCGATAGGTCCTGTGGAAGCTCTTCTCCTCAGCCTGGCTACAGCATCCTTTACCATTTCATTATGATCGAAGATAAGATCAGGCGCTTTCTGCAGTTCTACCCATTCTGCACTGTACTGCTCATTGATCTGAATATCTTTCTCAATATTGATCAGTGCATAATAGGAAATAGACATGATTCTTGCTGTTGGCTCACGGTTAATTTCCGTATAGCATTTCAGCTGTTCAAGATAAATATTTTCAAGACCGGTTAGTGTAAAAAGCACTCTGTTAGCTGCTTCATCTGAAGTTTCTTCACCGCCAACGAAGCCGCCCATCAGTGACCATTCGCCCATCTGCGGTTCAAAATTTCTTTTTACAAGAAGTATTTTTAGATTTTCGCCATCAAAACCGAAAATGATACAGTCAACGGCAACAAGGTGTTTGGGATATTGGGAGTAATCCTCGGTCATCTTTTATATTTTACTACAAAGGTAAATCTTTTATGAATACAATATTATATAAATGTGATTATTACACTTTTAAATATAAATGATTTATTTCATTAAAATTATTCTTAAAGCATATTTTGGGAGCTTGATGAGTTGGTAAAACTGAAAATTATCACAAAAATCAGGTTAATTATACATGAATGGAATGTTAAAGTTGTGTTAAAATTAGATTTAATGTTAATAATAATTAAGTAAAGAGGCTTACTGTTAAAAATACGATAAGGTATTCAGTATATCGTTGGGTTTTTTATCAAAATACATTCTCAACTCATTTTCATAGGGAATCATATGATTTTACAGCTTTGTTTTTTTGTTGTTTTAATATCTTATTTTTTATGATAAGCTACTGCGTTTTTTGCTATTTTCAGGGCTTTGTAGAAAGTTTTAAATAAAAAAATAACTGAATCAGACGTTGGAAATGTTTTGTATATAGATTCTTTCCATTATTTTAGAAATGTTGAATTAACATTTATCCATGACTTCAAAACTTTCAGTTATTTTATTATGTTTTGCTGCATTTACCTCTGCACAGGTAAAGAAGAAAATTCATTATTTCCCTTTGGAAACTGTAAAATTATCAGAAAGTATTTTCAATAAAGCCATGATGGCAGACCGTCAATATCTCATGGCCATGGAACCGGACAGATTGCTGGCTCCTTACCTTAAAGAAGCCGGACTGAAACCCAAAGCAGACAATTATCCCAATTGGGAAAACACAGGGTTGGACGGCCACATAGGAGGACATTACATTTCCGCATTATCCCTGATGTATGCCTCTACAGGAGATAATACAATACAACAGAGAATTGATTATATGATCAGTGAACTGGCACGCTGCCAGAATATCTCTCCGGACGGATACATTTCAGGAATTCCCGACGGGAAAAAGATCTGGAAAGAAATAAAACAGGGGAACATTCGTGCCTCAGGCTTCGGTTTGAATGACCGCTGGGTTCCATTGTATAATATTCATAAGCTGTACTCAGGATTACGTGATGCCTATTGGTATGCGAAAAATGAAAAAGCAAAAACAATGCTGATCAGACTGACAGATTGGATATTGAATGAAGTATCAGACCTTTCCGATGAACAGATTCAGGATATGCTGCGCAGTGAACATGGAGGACTCAACGAAGTTTTTGCAGATGTTTATGAGATCACCCATGACCGGAAATATCTGAAACTGGCTCACCGCTTTTCCCATCAGACTATCCTTACACCGCTTTTAGCAGGTGAAGATAAGCTGACAGGACTTCATGCCAATACACAAATTCCAAAAGTAATCGGATATAAACGGATTGCCGATCTTGAAAATAATACGTCCTGGAGTAATGCCGCTGATTTTTTCTGGCATAATGTTACAGAGAAAAGATCTTCAGTTATTGGAGGTAACAGTGTGAGTGAGCATTTTAACCCTGTCAATGATTTCAGCAGCATGATAAAAAGTATTGAAGGTCCGGAAACCTGCAATACCTATAATATGCTAAAGCTGACCAAAGAGCTTTATGCAACCCTGCCAGCATCTTACTATATCGATTATTACGAAAAAGCATTATACAATCATATCCTTTCCACAGAAAATCATGATCAGGGAGGCTTCGTGTATTTTACCCCAATGCGTCCCGGGCATTATCGTGTATATTCACAGCCTCAGACCAGCTTCTGGTGCTGCGTAGGATCCGGAATGGAAAACCATGCGAAATATGGAGAAATGATTTATGCAAAGTCGGATAAGGATTTATATGTGAACCTGTTTATCCCTTCCACACTGACATGGAAAGAGCAAAATGTAGTGCTCCGTCAGGTCAATAACTTCCCGGAAGTTCCTGAAACAACATTGATCTTTGATGCTGCAGGGAAGTCAGAATTTGATGTAAAACTGAGATGTCCGGAATGGACCACACCTTCGGAAGTAAAGATTCTGATCAACGGAAAACAGGAAAAAGTACAGCGCGGTTCTGACGGTTATTTTACCCTTACTAAAAAATGGAAAAAGGGAGATGTCGTAAAAATGATTTTACCCATGCATATCTCCGCAGAACAGCTGCCTGACCATTCCAATTATTATGCATTTAAATACGGGCCTGTAGTGCTTGCTGCAACATACGGAGCCGAAAACCAACAGGGACTTCTTGCGGACGATAGCAGAGGAGGCCATATTGCTCATGGTCCGCAGATCCCTTTAAATGAAATTCCGGTTATCCTTGGGAATTCCTCCGAGGTGGTCAATCATGTTAAGCCCTCAAACAATGGACCGCTCAACTTTGCCATTACAGGACTTTATCCGTCTGAAAAATTCGGAAAAGGCTTAAGTCTTGTGCCGTTTTACAGTATTCAGGCAGAAAGATATATTCTGTACTGGCCACAGTCGGACAAAAACGGAATAGAAAATACATTGAAGCAAAGGGCAAAAGAAGAAGCTGAAACCAGAAACCTGGATATGATCACGGCAGATAAGATCCAGCTGGGCGAACAGCAGCCGGAATCAGATCATTTTATAGAAAGCAAAGACTCCGGCACAGGGTATATGGAAGACCATCATTTCCGTGAAGCCAAAAGCTGGTTCAGTTACCGGATGAAAAATAACGGAAAAAACGCTTCATTCCTTTACCTGCTGTATTTTGATGCCAATAACAATCGTACGTTGAATATTGAGATCAACGGTAAAAAAATCATTGCTCAAAATCTGGAAGGGAAGTCCGGAGCTTCACCTCAATATCTGGTCCTTCCGATACCGGATTCAGAAAAGAATAAAGAAAATCTTACCGTAAAATTCCTGGCGGATGAAAAATTGATGGCCGCCAAAATCATTGAAGTCCGTATACTGTCAGAAAATTACGAAAAGAAATAAAGCTTAACCAAAATTAAAAACAGATTTTTCCCATGAAAAACAGAATCTTATACTTATTATTTTTTCTTGCAGGCATTTGCAGCTTTTATGCAAAAGTAAGGCTGCCTGCTTTGGTTTCAGACGGAATGATCCTACAGAGGAATCAGGATCTGAAAATCTGGGGATATGCAGATGCAGGAGAAAAAATTACGGTTAAATTTATCAATAAAACGTACCATGCAGCAGCTGACCAAAATGGCAACTGGTCTCTTATGCTTCCAAAGCTTACTGCGGGAGGTCCGTATATCATGACAATTAATGAGATTACCCTAAAAGATATTCTTATTGGTGATGTGTGGGTAGCTTCAGGACAATCCAATATGGAACTTCCGATGCGCAGGCTCACACCTTTGTATGGAGATGAAATTAAAAACGCCAATAATCAGAATATAAGATTCTTCACGGTTCCGCAGAAATACAATTTTAAAGCGCCGCAAAATGATCTTGACGGAGGAAAGTGGGAAAGTACAAATCCTCAGACCATCCTTAATTTTTCAGGGGTTGCTTATTTTTTCGCCAAAGAACTGAATGAAAAAAACAAAGTGCCTGTAGGCATTATTCATACCAGTCTGGGAGGCTCTCCGGTTCAGGCCTGGATGGATGAAAAAACTTTGAAAAAATATCCGGAATATCTTGCTGAAGCAGAAAAATGGAAAAATGATGAGTTGATACAATCTACAGAATCCCAGGAAAGATCATTAAGCAAAGCATGGTATGCAGAGCTGGATCAGAGCGACATTGGTTTCAACCAGCACTGGGAAAAAGATAACGCCAATGATTCCGGATGGAAAACCATGATGGTTCCGGGATCATGGGAAGATCAGGAAGGCCCGTTTGACGGTTCGGTATGGTTGCGTAAAGAAATTATTCTTCCCAAAGGAGCAGACCAGAAAACAGCATTTTTAAATCTGGGAAGGATAAAAGATGCTGATGTTACTTACATCAATGGAATTAAAGTAGGCAATGTAACCTATGAATATCCGCCACGCTGGTATGATATTCCGAAAAGCGTTTTAAAAGAAGGAAAGAATATCATTACGGTAAGAGTCATCAATGGCAGCGGAAAAGGGCAGTTTATTGCTGATAAACCATATTATCTGGAAATCGACGGACAAAAAACAGACCTTAAAGGCGAGTGGAAATATAAAATAGGAGCCAAAATGGAAAAAATGGCTCCCGGACAAACATTTATCCGATGGAAACCAGTTGGACTTTACAATGCCATGATTAATCCACTGATCAATTATAAAGTCAAAGGATTTATCTGGTATCAGGGTGAAAGTAATACCGGGAAATCAAAAGAATACGGAGATTTGCTGTCAACCATGATCTCAGACTGGCGTTCAAAGTGGAACAAAAAAGATATGCCATTCCTGATTGTACAGCTGGCCAATTTCATGGAGAAAAAAGATGAGCCTCTGGATAGTGGTTGGGCTGAGCTGAGAGAGCAGCAGAGACAGGTTTCCCTCAATGTTCCTTATACAGGACTTGCTGTGGCTATTGATTTGGGAGAATGGAATGACATTCACCCGCTCAATAAAAAAACAGTGGGTGACAGACTTGCTTTACAGGCCCTGAAAATCGGGGAAGGTAAAAAAATCATAGCTGACGGACCCGTTTATCAGTCGATGAAAACAGAAGGAAATACCATTATCCTATCCTTTAAACCCGGAACAGATGATCTGGTACAGGGAAGCCTTACAGGTTTTGCCATACAGCAGAAAGACGGCAGCTATCAGTGGGCAAAAGCAGAAGCAAAAGGAAATAAAGTCATGGTATGGAATGATCAGATCACAAGCCCTGTCAATGTACGCTACGACTGGGCAGATAACCCTGACGGTAATCTTAAAAACAAAAGCGGCCTTCCTGCTTCACCTTTTACCACAGAAAAAAATTAATTTAACATAGAAAATCTTATCAAAATCAATGGATAATCAGCCACAAAAAATATCGGTAATAGAAAAAGTAGGGTACAGCCTGGGAGATCTGGCGGCCAACCTTGTTTTTCAGACCTTAGTGACCTACCTGACCTATTTTTATACGGATATTTACGGACTCAAAGCAGAAGATGCTTCTGTCATTACCCTTACCGTAGGTTTAATTGCCGGGTTTGGCTTTAATCCGCTTATCGGAGCGCTGGCAGACCGTACAAGCTCACGATGGGGGAAATTCCGTCCATGGATTTTATTTACTGCTGTACCGCTTGGTATTGCAGCACTTTTGGCCTTCAGTACACCTCACTTTTCCTATCAGGGTAAAATGATCTATGCTGCGGGAACCTATTCATTATTACTGTTATTGTATGCGTCCAATAACTTACCGTATGCTGCTCTGAGCGGTGTTATCACGGGAGATATGGGAGAAAGGAACAGTATTTCTTCGTACCGTTTTGTAGCGGTGATGTTTGCACAGTTCTTTGTACAGGTATTCATGCTTCCTATCATTTTATATGTAGGACACGGAGACAAAGCACAGGGAATTGAAACCGTTATGACATGGCTGGCTGTGATCGGATCCGTCATGTTACTGATTACCTTTTTTACGACCAAAGAAAGAATCATTCCCAAGCCGGAGCAGAAATCAAGTCTGAAAGAAGATTTAAAAGACTTATTTCAAAACAGGCCATGGATTATTATGCTCACCGTGACCGCATTTATATTCATCACGCTGGCCATGAAAGGAGGATCTTATGTATATTATTTTAACAATTATGTGGATGAGAATGCTCTCAAAAGTTTTATCTCACCCATTACAGCATTTTTTAATTCTGCAGGGATGAATTTCTTCGGAGAAGACCCAAAGTCTGCAGGATTCGGATTGTTTAATGCAGGAGGAATTGTGATGATGATCGTAGGGATTACGTTCTCTAAAAAACTGGCAGACCGCTTTGGAAAGCGTGACACTTTTATTGCGTCATTATTCATTTCTACATTATTCATCCTCGCTTTTATATTTTATCCTCCGAAAGCAGTAGGAATTATGTTTTTATCACAGATTGTACACGGATTTTTTTACGGAATCAGCACACCGCTTTTATGGGCTATGATTGCTGATGTGGCCGATTATTCGGAATGGAAGAACAACCGCAGGGCTACCGCTATTATCTTTTCTGCCATGATGGTAGGATTGAAAGTGGGTCTCAGCATCGGAAGCTCTCTGGTAGCTTTGATTATAGGAAAATACGGATATATTTCTGTACACGGAAGCGAGCAGGTGATTCAGCCTGAAACAGTGGCGGCAGGAGCCAAAATGCTTGTGAGCATATTCCCGTCCATTCCGTTTTTCATCGCATGCGGACTGCTTTTATTTTACAAAATCAACAAAAAAATGGAAGTTCAGATTGAAAAAGATCTGGCTGAAAGAAGAAAATAAAACAATTACTATGAAACGTATTTTAATTGGTTTGGCGGCTCTTACCGCTTCCGGGCTGTCGGCGCAGAAATCCGACGGTACTTTAAAAAAAGCATTTCAGGATAAATTCTACATCGGAACTGCGATGAGTCTTCCTCAGATTGACGGGACAGATCAGAAAGCAGCAGCGATTATCAAAAAACAATTCAGCTCTATTGTTGCTGAAAATTGCATGAAATCGATGTTTCTGCAGCCTCAGGAAGGAAAGTTCTTTTTTGATGATGCCGATAAATTTGTTGAATTCGGGATGAAAAATAATATGTTCCTCATCGGGCATACGTTAATCTGGCATTCCCAGCTTCCAAAATGGTTTTTTGAAGACAGCAACGGAAAAGATGTTTCTCCGGAAGTATTGAAACAGCGCATGAAAAGCCACATTATAACCGTAGTTTCACGCTACAAAGGAAAAGTAAAAGGGTGGGATGTGGTCAATGAAGCGATTCTTGAAGACGGAACTTACAGAAAAAGTAAGTTTTATGAAATCCTGGGTGAAGATTTTATCCCTTTGGCATTTCAGTATGCACAGGAAGCCGATCCCAATGCAGAATTATATTACAACGATTATAATGAATGGTATCCGGAAAAGGTAAAAACAGTCATTAAAATGGTTGAAAAACTTAAATCAGGAGGAATCCGTATTGATGGGGTAGGAATGCAGGCCCATGTCGGGATGGATAACCCTTCTATCGATGAATATGAGAAAGCGATTCTTGCCTATTCTAATGCAGGAGTTAAGGTTAATATCACAGAACTTGAAATCAGTGCGCTGCCTTCTCCATGGGGAAGCTCCGCCAATGTTTCGGATACCGTTGCTTATCAGAAAGAAATGAATCCTTACACCAAAGGACTTCCCAAAGAAGTAGAAGCAAAATGGGAAAAGCGTTACCTTGATTTCTTTGGTTTGTTCTTACAACATAAAGACAAAATAAGAAGAGTAACCTTGTGGGGCGTTACCGACAAACAATCCTGGAAAAATGATTTTCCGGTGAAAGGAAGAACAGATTATCCGTTACTGTTTGACAGAAAAGACAAGGAAAAACCTGTAGTACAAAAGATAATAAAGCTGGCAGAGAAAAATTAAAATCAATAGAATTTTTACTTAATGAAAAAATCAAAATATTTATTCCCGGAAGATTATATGGCAGACCCTTCCGTTCACGTTTTTGAAGATAAAATCTATATCTATCCTTCTCACGACCGCGAAAGCGGAATTGAAGAAAACGATAACGGAGATCATTTCGACATGAATGATTACCATGTCTTCTCAATGGATGATGTGGACGGGGGAGAAATTAAAGATCATGGAGTAGTCCTTTCGGTAAAAGATATTCCATGGGCGGGGAGACAGCTTTGGGATTGCGATGTGGCCTTTAAAGACGGCAAATATTATATGTACTTTCCTCTTAAAGATCAGAATGACATTTTCAGGATCGGTGTCGCTGTGAGCGATAAACCTTACGGGCCTTTCATCCCTGAAAAACATCCGATGATGGGAAGTTACAGCATCGATCCCTGCATTTTTGAAGATAACGGAAAATATTATATGTATTTCGGAGGAATCTGGGGCGGACAATTGCAGCGCTACAGAGATAATAAAGCACTTGAATCTGCTTTAATTCCTGAAAATGACGAACCTGCAATCCACTCAAAGGTAGCTCTGCTAAGCGATGATATGCTTGAATTTGCTGAAGCTCCTAAAGATGTTGTTATCATCGATGAAAACGGAAAACCACTGCTTCATGGGGATAAGCACCGGTTTTTTGAAGCATCATGGATGCATCAGTACAACGGTACATATTATTTCTCTTATTCAACAGGAGATACTCACCTGATTTGCTATGCAACAGGGGATAATCCTTACGGTCCGTTTACTTTTCAGGGAGAAATTCTTACTCCGGTAGTAGGGTGGACAACCCATCACAGCATTGTGGAGTTTAAAGGAAAATGGTATCTGTTTTTCCATGATTCTGTTCCGAGTGGCGGTAAAACATGGCTGAGAAGTATGAAAGTAATAGAACTGGAATACGATCTGGAAGGTAAAATCAAGACGATTGAAGGTTTGGAAAACCAGTCATAATCATCTTTAATAACTTAAAATTTTTCAATGCGATATCTGAGACTCAACATTCTATTTTTTCTGATATTTCCGTTACTGGTTTTTGCTGAAGACGGAAGTCAGCTTTGGCTACGGTTTCCTGCAAAAAACGGAATATCGGCAGATCAAATTATTTCCAAAGGCAGCAGTCCAACCCTGAATATTGCCAGAAAAGAGCTGAGCAGTCACTGGCTGGGACAGGTGGTGGAACTTCGTACAGAAAACAAAGACAAAAACCTGAAAGACGGTTACAGGATTGTTTCCTCCCCTGAAAAAGTCGTTATTTCCGCAAGGAAAGAAATAGGATTGTTATATGGAGTCTATCATATCTTACGATTGCAGCAGACAAAAGCCGATCTGTCACATTTAAATACTATTGAAAAACCATCATACGATGTAAGAGTTCTGGACCATTGGGACAACCTGGATGGAAGTATTGAAAGAGGATACGCAGGAAGATCACTTTGGAAATGGGAAGATTTACCCGGTAAAATTTCTCCGCGCTATGAAGAATATGCAAGAGCCAATGCTTCTGTAGGAATCAATTCCGTTGTTTTAAATAACGTGAATGCATCACCCAATATGCTTAGGGAAGACTATCTTAAAAAAGTAAAGGTTCTGGCCGATATTTTCAGACCATATGGCATCAAGGTATATCTTTCCGTGAATTTTTCTTCACCTAAAGTGCTGGGCGGATTACAAAATTCAGATCCATTGAATAAAGACGTACAAAAGTGGTGGAAAGATAAAGCTGCTGAAATTTACAAGCTGATTCCCGATTTCGGAGGATTTCTGGTAAAAGCCAATTCCGAAGGGCAGCCGGGTCCTCAGGATTACGGAAGAACCCATGCAGACGGAGCCAATATGATGGCTGATGCCCTGAAACCTTACAACGGAATCGTCATGTGGAGAGCCTTTGTCTACAGTCCTAGCAAAGACGACAGAGCTAAACAGGCTTATCTGGAATTTGTTCCTCTGGACGGTAAATTCAGGGATAATGTGATTATTCAGATTAAAAACGGTCCGGTTGATTTCCAGCCGCGCGAAGCGTTTAATCCGCTTTTCGGAGCTTTAAGAAAGACTTCTGAAATGGTAGAGTTTCAGATCACCCAGGAATATCTGGGCTTTTCAAATCATCTCGTTTTTCTGGCTCCTTTATTCAAGGAAACATTGGATAGCGACACCTATTCTGACGGCCAGGGCTCTACGATTGCTAAAATAACAGACGGTACGTTAAGACCCGCAAAATTGACAGCCATTTCTGCCGTTGCCAATATCGGGGAAGACACCAACTGGACCGGGCATCATTTTGCACAGGCCAACTGGTATGCATTCGGGAGATTAGCATGGAACCATCAGCTAAGTTCAGAGCAGATTGCCAATGAATGGGTTAAAATGACCTTCACAGACGATCAGAACTTCCTGAATCCGGTAAAGGAAATCATGCTTTCTTCCAGAGAAACTGCTGTAGAGTATATGATGCCATTAGGATTGCACCATATCTTTGCGGGTGGACATCATTACGGTCCTGAACCGTGGGGAGATTATAAAGGCGGAAGGCCGGATTGGTCACCTGTCTATTACCATCAGGCTGATGTTCAGGGATTGGGTTTCAACAGAACAAAAACAGGGAGTAATGCTGTTTCACAGTATTTTCCGCCACTTAATGAAAGGTACGGCAATATCTCAATCTGCCCGGAAAATCTTATTCTGTGGTTTCATCATGTTCCTTGGGATTATACGATGAAAGATGGGAAAACCCTATGGGACGAGCTGTGCTATACGTATGATTCCGGGGTGAAAAAGGTAAGGGATTATCAGAAAACCTGGGATGGAATGGAACCTTATATAGACAAACAGAGGTTTGCAGATGTTCAGTCAAAGCTCAGAATTCAGTCAAAAGATGCGGTATGGTGGAAAGATGCCTGCCTGCTGTATTTCCAGACTTTTTCCAAAAAGCCTATTCCATACGACATAGAACGTCCTGTTCATGAGCTGGAAGATCTGAAAAAGATCAAATTGGACATGGGGCATCACAATTAAAAAATGAGGCAGCTCTTTTTCCTGGTCGGAAATGGAGCTGCCTCAAAACAATAAACTGTAAGTAAAATTTTAATCCAAAATAATTGGAATCATCGATAGGTCAATCTATCTGTATATATTCCGTTTTATCGGAGAGAAATTATCTTATTAAAAACATTTCCGTTTTCTTCAACCTGGATAATGTATTGATCTGCTGTTTTAGGATCAAGATCAAAAGTGAGATCCACTTTGCCGTCAGCATATTTTTTGTTTGAAGTATAATACGTTGTATTGGAAAGGTCATATACTGAAATGCTTACAGGCCCTTTAACATCAGACATGTGAAGCTTGGCCATATGCCCGGAAATAGTATATTCAGGCTTATGCACAGCACTTACAGGTGTTTTTTCAACCTCCATTACATTATCAGCACCAATTTTGATTTTGTATTTCTCTATCTTGGCTTCTGATTCTGCTACCAGGTAATACGTTCCCGGTGTAAAGCTTTGAAAATCATAAGTCTTCATCACATGGTCTCCATCTGCAAGATTCTCCGAAAATAGCTCATCATGTGCAGTGTTGTAGACAAAAACAGAAACACTTTTAGCATTTGAAAGCTCAAAGTTTAACGTTTTGGCCTGTACATTTCCAAAGGAAAGGGAAAAATCTCTGTCCTTACTCATTACATTTGCGGAGAACAAGAAGGCCCCAGCAAAAAATACGGCTTTTAATAATGTGCTCATGGGTTAAGGCTTTTAGAATTACTATTGCAAAGCTATGGCAGCGACAGTTCCCAGGCTATAATTAAATTTTCATATTAATGTACTATATTAACCTTGTTTGGTGTTATTGGTGTAGTATTTGTTAATTTTGCATATGAAATTATTTGTTTTTAGAGTATGAAACATGTAAATCCTTCTTTTGAAGCGATAAGGCCCAATATAGGAAGCAGCTTTACCAGCCTTAAATTTCTCACCAATGAGAATATAAAATCCCATGTCTGGCATTACCATCCTGAGATTGAGCTGATCTTTGTATGCAAAGGTTCCGGGAAAAGACAGATTGGAAGCAGTATTTCTTATTTTTCAGAAGGAGATCTTGTACTGATCGGAAGCAATCTTCCACATTGCGGACTGACCAATGAAAGTACACATAATGAGTATGAAATGGTCATTCAGTTTAAACCTGACTTTTTAGGAGAACCTGTCTGGGATATACCGGAAATGCAGAGGATTTCGGCTTTACTGGAAAAATCAAAAGCGGGTATTGTGTTTGGGGAAGAGGTGAAGAAAAAAATAGGAAAGGAGATTACTGAGATGCATGAAACTTCCTCACTGGACAAGTTGTGCAGATTTCTGAAAATATTGGATGAACTGTCTGTTACCCAGGATTACAGAATTTTAAATGCAGGAAAATATTACCTTCAGACACAGGTTGAAGACAATGAAAGGATCAATCTTATATTCAATTACGTTAAAGACCATTTCAAGGAAGCCATAACCCTCGAAGAAATGGCTGATCTTGCCAATATGAGAGTACCGTCTTTTTGTCGCTACTTTAAAAAAATTACCAATAAAACCTTTACGCAGTTTGTCAACGAATACAGAATTACCCATGCCCTCAAATTGCTTGCAGAACAGCCTTTGAGTATTACGGAAGTCTGCTTTGAATCGGGGTTCAATAACTTCAGCTATTTTAACAGGACTTTTAAAGAATATATCAGTAAAAGCCCTTCTCAGTACAGGAAAGAATTCAACTATTTTATGGAATAATTTACATTCGGGCTTTAAATCAAGTACTTTGTTGGAATGTATTGAAATATAAGTGTATATTTAACACTTATAAACAATGTTTAAAAGTATAATTTCTCTGTTATAAATTCAGTAGTTTTATACTTAAGATCCCAAGGATCTGTTTGATCAGATAAGATTGATATGCATGAACAGTTAATTAACCCAACCCTGCAAAAGTTTAGGACCGAATTCAAAGAAGAGCCTGAACATATTTTCCTTTCTCCCGGCCGAATTAATATTATCGGTGAGCATGTAGACTATAGCGACGGCTTTGTATTGCCTGCTGCCATAGACAAATATATCTGTTTTGCTGTCCGCAAACTCCCTCAGACAAACCTTTGTACCATCATAGCTAAGGATCTCGGAGAAGAATATACATTTGATGTTACAAAAGAAGTAAAACCGGTTCAACAGATGTGGATGAACTATATTCTGGGTGTTTTCAGCCAGTTGCAAAATTCGGAAAACCAGTTTTGCGGAATGGAAATTGTTTTCAGCAGTACCATTCCGATGGGATCCGGACTTTCTTCTTCTGCAGCCCTTGAATGTGGGTTTGCCTATATCCTCAATGAACTTTTTTATCTTCATCTCACCAAAAAAGAAATCGCGGTGATCGGGCAGAAATCAGAACATACTTTTGCCGGAGTTCAGTGCGGAATTATGGATCAGTTTGCCTCCGTTTTCGGAAAGGAAGATAAAGTGATGATGCTCGACTGTCATTCCCTGGAACATCAATATTTTGATGCTGAGCTTAAGGGATACAGCCTGCTGCTTTTTGACAGCTGTGTAAAGCATACCCATCTGACATCCGGTTATAATGAAAGACGTAAAGATGTTGAACATGGAAAAAAAGTCTTATGGAAAAAATTCCCAGAAGTAGAGAAGTTCCGGGATTTTACCACGACTATGCTTGACAGTGTTAAAGAGGAAATGGGAAGTGTTTCATACAAAAGATGTCTTTACTTACTAAACGAAATTAAACGGGTAGAAATGGCGGCCAAAGCAATTTCAGAAGGAAATATTGAATATCTGGGAAGACTTCTCACGGAAACCCATGCCGGACTGTCCACTGAATTTGAGGTCAGCTGTGATGAACTTGATTTTTTAGTGGAACATACCTTACAGCAGGAAGGCGTATTGGGAGCAAGAATGATGGGAGGCGGTTTCGGAGGCTGCAGCATCAACCTCATTAAAGAAAATAAAGCTGAAGAAGTAATGCAGGCTATCAGTGAAAAATATTTCGAACATTTTAATATTCAGATGAAAGTTTACCAGGTTAAAATTTCAGACGGAATAAAAGAATATAACAATGAATACATCATTTGACCCTAAAAAACATCCCCATAGAAGATACAATCCTCTTTTGGATGAATGGTTACTGGTTTCTCCACAACGGGCAAACCGGCCATGGCAGGGGCAGAGAGAAGAAACAGCAGAAGAAAACCGTCCCGGATACGATCCGGACTGCTATCTCTGTTCAGGAAATATCCGTGCGAACGGAGACCGGAACCCTGAATACAAGGGAACCTATGTCTTTAACAATGATTTTGGAGCATTGCTGAATGAAGAAGTTGAATTTTCCGAAAAACAATCCGGATTTTTTACCCTTCTTCCGGAACGCGGTATCAACAGGGTAGTTTGTTTTTCCGAAAATCACAGCCTTACCTTACCGGAAATGTCTGTGGAACATATTAAAAATGTGGTGGATGTGTGGCAGGAGCAGTTCAATGAGCTGGCGGCCCTGGATCATATCAATTATGTTCAGATTTTTGAAAATAAAGGAAGCATCATGGGCTGCAGTAACCCTCATCCACATGGTCAGATATGGGCACAGTCGTCCATTCCGGCAATGGTTCAGAAAACCCAGGATCAGCTGAAATCGTATTATGAAAAGAATAAAAGAACATTACTGGAAGACTATCTGGAGCAGGAAATCACAGCTGGTGAGCGCATCGTCACAGAAAATGAACACTTTGTCGCATTGGTGCCATTTTGGGCGTCGTGGCCTTATGAAACCATGATGATCAGCAAACAGAAAAGAGAAAATATTGCGGAATTTTCTGAAGATGAAAAAGAATCTTTTGCCGCTGTACTCAAGGATCTGACCACAATCTATGATAATCTTTTTGAAACGTCATTTCCTTATTCTGCGGGTATTCACCAGTCACCTACAGATGGCAAAGAACATCCGGAATGGCATTTTCATATGCACTTTTATCCGCCGCTGCTCAGAAGTGCGGAAGTTAAAAAATTTATGGTTGGATACGAAATGCTTGCCGAGCCTCAGAGGGACATTACCCCGGAACAAAGTGCCGCAATATTAAGAAACCTTTCCACCATTCATTACAAGAAAAAATAATAAATCAATATCTTTGAAAAGAATAAGCACATTATGATTCTGCTGCGTACAGAATTTCGCTTTTCCCAATAAAATTATGGAACAGATTAAATTAATTGTGACGGACATGGATGGGACGTTTCTCAACTCCAGCCATGAAATGAGCCCTGAGTTTTCAGAAGTTTATAAAGAACTGAAAAAAAGAAATATTGTATTTGTACCCGCAAGCGGAAGACAGATGCCGGGTATTACCCATTATTTCGGAGAAATAGAAAGTGAGATCGGTTTTATTGCTGAAAACGGAGGGTACGTGATCTATAAAGATCAGGAGCTTTTCGCTGATACCCTTGAATACAAATATATTGTTGACATCATTAAAGCGGTCCGTGAAATACCCGGTGCCAAAGCCGTATTGTCAGCTAAAAAGATGGCGTATTACGAAACCGAAGATCAGCAGTTTGTAGACTTTTTCTCAAAATATTACACCGAAAACATGAAGAAGGATGACCTGACGGAGAAAATTGATGACACCGCCTTTAAAATAGCAGTCTATCACCCGGAAGGTTCTGAACAATATCTGTATCCGGCCCTTAAAAAATTTGAGGAATTCGGTTTGGAAATAGTGGTTTCAGGAGCCCATTGGCTGGATGTGATGAATAAAGATATCAATAAAGGAAATGCGCTGAAGATCCTTCAGAAATCGCTGGGAATCTCTCCTGAAAATACAATGGCTTTCGGAGATTATATGAACGATATAGAAATGCTGAAGAATGCCAAATATTCTTACGCCATGCAAAATGCCCATCCGAATGTAAAACAGGTAGCCAATTTTGAAGCATGCACCAATGACAGCTTTGGAGTTCTGAAAACCATTAAGGATTATCTGCATTTGAATTAGTACATCCATATAACACCAGTTAAACTAATAAACTAATAATATGAATACATCAACCGGCAGAAAGCCAGCCAAAACATGCTATGAGCACATCGGCGGAAAATTAGGACAGCTTCTCTTGGAACAGTTCGTTGAAAAAGGCTGGATTGCCAAAGAAAATCCTGTAGACCGTAACTATTATATTACAGAGAAAGGGCAGGAAGAATTTACAAAAATGGGCCTTGATCTGTCACAAATAAAGACAGAATAGCGGCTATCACAGTAACTTTCAGCAGATTAAGATATTAATATTATTTATTAAAAATAAAGTCAGACTCAGGTCTGATTTTTTTGTTTTTAATCGTGGTAAGCTTCAATTTGGACTGTTTCTATTGTTAAATTTTATATGTTTTTTATATAAAAGGTAAAGGGTAAATCATAAAACTACGATATTTCGTAGTGTAATTTGCGAACTGTTTTTAATAATATGTTGAAAACCAATTGCTTTATTGTTTTGGGTTGTTTTTTGGCATTATGCTCATAAGTTTAATTCAAAAAATACTACAACAATGAGCACATTAACATTAAAAGACGGAACAGAAATTTTTTACAAAGATCAGGGACAAGGCCCGGTATTAATGTTTCACCACGGATGGCCTTTATCATCTGATGACTGGGATGCACAGGTGATTTTCTTTTTACAAAAAGGCTACAGAGTGGTTACCCACGACAGAAGAGGCCACGGACGTTCAAGTCAGAATATCTACAATCACACTATTGAGCAATATGCATCTGATGCTGCAGAACTGGTAGAATTTTTAGATCTGAAAGACGTAGTACACATCGGGCACTCAACAGGTGGTGGTGAAGTAATCCGTTATGTTAACAAATATGCAAATGGAAGAGCTAAGAAAGCGGTTCTGATCAGCGCCATTCCACCGGTAATGGTGAAAAGTGAGAACAATCCTGATGGCGTTCCTATGGAAGTTTTCGACAATATCAGAGAGCAGACGATGAACAACAGAAACCAGTTTTATTATGATCTTACTATTCCTTTCTACGGTTACAACAGAGAAGGTGCTGATGTAAAAGACGGGATACAGAGAAACTGGTGGAGACAGGGACTGATGGGTGGAATTGTTGCTCATTATGATGGAATCAAAGCCTTTTCAGAAACAGATTTAACCGAAGATTTAAAAGCTGTTGATATTCCGGTATTGGTTCTTCACGGTGAAGATGACCAGATTGTACCGATTGAAAATTCAGCGATAAAATCAGCCAAATTACTAAAGAACGGAAAACTGATCACGTATCCTGGTTTCCCTCACGGTATGCCGACTACAGAGCATCCAACCATCAATAAAGATATTTTAGCTTTTATCACAGAATAATCAGCATTCCCTATAAATGAATACGATACAGCCAGCTTTTGATACGTTGACTGAGGCCGTTCAGTGGCTTAATCAAAACGGATATACAGAAGATTTTAATCTTAAAAATGATTGCATCAGGCTCAATAGTTTTCTTGATGTCTCTCCGGAAGATTTTAAAATACGATACACATTCCGCTTTGAAGGAGATACCGATCAGGGAGATGAAGAAGTAGTCTACGGCATCGCTTCCGACAAGTATTCTGTAAAAGGCATCCTGACGAGCGCTTACGGAATCTATGCCGATACTGTAAGTACAGAACTCATCAGAAAACTATCATCCAATTAACGTAACCCAAATTATTTAAATAAAAATAAACTTTATGAAACCATCATCAAAACTCCTTTCTCCTGAAAATCATGCTCTGGTACTGATTGATTTTGAAGGACAAATGGCATTTGCAACCAAAAGTATTTCAATGAATGAACTGCGTAATAATGTAGCAGTACTGTGTGGAGCTTCTAAAATATTCAATGTTCCGACTGTCGTTACCACAGTTGCAGAACAAAGCTTTTCAGGTCCTGTTTTCCCGGAAATTGAAGAAGCATTTCCTATGGCAACTTCAGGATATATCGACAGAACAACCATGAACACATGGGAAGATGAAGCTGCTTATAAAGCCATTACAGGAACCCAGAAGCAAAAACTGGTTTTCGCAGGACTTTGGACAGGTGTATGTATCGTAGGACCAGCTTTATCTGCACTTGAGGAAGGCTATGACGTGTATGTCATTACCGATGCCTGCGGAGATGTAAGTGATGAAGCACACGAAAGAGCCGTACAGAGAATGATCCATTCAGGAGTAAAGCCTATGACTTCCATTCAGTATATCCTTGAGCTTCAGAGAGATTGGGCACGCCAGGAGACCTATGGTCCTGTAACTGACCTTATGAAAAAATATGGTGCTTCGTACGGATTAGGGATCCACTATGCCCACCATATGCTGAATCATTAAAATCTATATACCATTTTCAATGTTGAAATCTGCACCTTCAGTACTGTTTTTAAAAGCTTTTATCATGACGGTTCTTTTATGTTCTGAAACGTTTTCATCCCAGAGTTTTAAGCTTCTGAGGTATGATGAAAATTATGAATACCTGAAAGATTCCACCAAAAGCTTTTATGATAACATTAAATATCTCCCTCTCAATGAAAAAAAAGATATTTATCTCTCATTGGGTGGCGAAGCAAGGTATGAATATGTGGATTTCAACAATGAAGATTGGGGCAGGCTTAACATAGGGCACAACGACTTTTTTCTCCAGCGCTATGATCTTCATGCAGACTGGCATTTCGGGAAAAACCTCAGAATATTTTCACAGATCAGAAGTGCTTTGCAGAATGGGAGAAAAAACGGTTCAAGAGGCATTGATGAAGACCAGCTGAGTATTCAGAATCTCTTTCTGGATGCAGGTTTGGTGAATAAGGAAAATCAGAAGTTGATAGTGAGACTGGGAAGGCAGGAGCTGGACTACGGTTCCGGCAGATTAATTTCTGTAAGGGAAGGACCGAATGCAAGGTTGTCTTTTACAGGAGCTAAAATCATGTATTCCTATAAAAATGTTTCCGTAGATGCTTTTGCGATGATGGCAGACTCTGTCAATACCGGAGTTTTTGATAATACCATTTCAAAAAAGCTTAATCTTTGGGGGCTTTATTCCAAAATTATTATTCCTGAAGCTGGAAATCTGGATCTGTATTACCTCGGAATCCGTAGAGATGAATCTGTTTTCGAAGCAGGAACAGACAGAGAAAAACGACATACCGTCGGCGGAAGACTCTGGAAATATGGCGGCGGATTTATCTATAACCTGGAAGCTGCCTATCAGTTCGGAAGCTTCGGAAACGAAAAAATCAGTGCCTGGACGGGCTCTGTGGATGTAGGATATCTCTTTGAAAACCTTACATTCAGCCCAAGCATCAACCTGAGAAACGATTATATCTCAGGAGATCATTCTAAAAACGACGGAAAGCTCAATACATTTAATCCTTTATATCCGAAAGGAGGGTATTTCGGCTTCAGTCCGCAGGTGGGACCTGTCAATTTAATTGATATTCATCCGTATATGACCCTGGATCTGACGTCTCAACTCAAAATGCAGATGGATGTTGTCTTCAACTGGCGATATTCCCTGAATGATGGAGTATACAGACCAAGCGGAGCATTGAACCGTCCCGGAAGCAGCTCAGATAAAAGATATATCGGAACGGCTTATTTAACCAGCTTTACCTATAATTTCAACAAACATTTCTCTTTGGTGAGCGGACTTCAGTATTTCCACAAAGGACCTTTTATTGAAGATATCATTCAGGATGCAAAAAGCGGTGTTTTCTGGAATATCAGGCTGGGATTCAAATTTTAATTATTACTAAATCATTTATTATGCAAAATTCAATTTCAAAATACATCAATTGGTCAAAAACACTCTTTACAGCATTATTGTTGGCAACTGCAGGAACCAACTTTGTTTCAGCACAGGTGGCCGCAGAAAAAAGAGCAATCGGAACCTCAAAAACATGGGGAATCGTTGACGGCATTTCTGTGGTAGGGCTGGTACAGGGACCTTCTGCCGCCAAAGCAGATTTGCAGATCGCCTGCGTTTTCGAGTATACGGAAGGAGATATTTTCAATCCGCCGGCGCTTCCCAAAGAACTGAACGGTATGGTTCACCTGGATGAAGCACTCAAAGGAATTATTACAGAAGTCCGTAAAAAAGGACAGTTCAAAGGACATGCTTTGGAAACCTTATTAATTAATCCTCCGAAAGGAAGCCTTGCCTCCGGGAAATTATTGCTGATCGGGCTCGGAAACAGGAATTCTTTTGATGCCGGGCTCATGAAAGAAGTAGGAAGTGTTGCGATGAGAGAAGCTTTGAAACTGCAGGTACACACCGTATCATTTGCCAGTGATATCAAAGATGCCGGAATTGATTCTCCAACCGCTTTAGTGGCAGAAAATGTGGTTTTGGGTGCATTTGATGCCTATCGTGCCCAGTCTTATTTAAATACTCAGCATTTATCCGACAAAATGAAATTAAAAAAACTGATTCTGCTGGCCGGGCCATCATTTTTCACTGTTGCCGGAGGAGGAATTCAGGATGCGATTTCGAAGTTGAACACCAAATAATTACAGATGAAAGCAGATCTCATAGTATACAACGGAAAAATTCACACTTTCAATCAGGAAACTCCGGAAGTTTCTGCAGTGGCCATTAAAGACGGGAAAATTATTGCGGTCGGAAATGACGGACTGGCAGACCAGTTCGCAGATGAATCCACGGAACTGATTGATCTTAAGAAGAAAAGAGTGGTGCCGGGAATCAATGATTCTCACATCCATCTGATTCGTGGCGGATTAAACTACAACCTGGAATTAAGATGGGACGGCGTTCCCTCACTGGCTGATGCGCTCAGAATGTTAAAAGACCAGGTAGACCGTACACCTTCTCCGCAATGGGTTCGTGTCGTAGGAGGATGGTCCGAATTCCAGTTTGCAGAAAGAAGGATGCCAACCCTGGAAGAGATTAATGCCATCGCTCCGGAAACTCCGGTTTTTATCCTGCATTTATACGACAGGGCCTTAATGAACAGGGCAGCATTGAAGGCGGTAGGATTTACCAAAGATACTCCGGCTCCGGCAGGCGGACATATTGAAAGAGATGCTAACGGTGAGCCCACGGGGCTGATTATTGCGACACCCAATGCCATGATTTTATACTCAACACTGGCAAAAGGTCCGAAGCTTTCTTACGAACACCAGCTGAATTCTACCAGACACTTTATGACAGAACTGAACCGCTTCGGAATTACCAGCGTCATTGATGCCGGAGGAGGATTCCAGAATTTCCCGGACGATTATCAGGTGGTGAACGAGCTGAATGAAAAAAAACAGCTTACCGTAAGAATTGCCTATAATCTTTTTACCCAGAAACCTAAGCATGAATTCGAAGATTTCAGCGATTGGATCGATACTGTAAAATTATATCAGGGCGATGACATGTACCGCCACAACGGAGCAGGAGAGATGCTGGTATTTTCGGCGGCCGATTTTGAAGACTTTCTTCAGCCAAGACCGGATCTGCCTGAAAACATGGAAGCAGATCTTGAAAAAGTAGTCCGGTTACTGGTAGAAAACCGCTGGCCATTCAGACTTCACGCCACCTATAATGAAAGCATCACCCGCTTTTTAAATGTTTTTGAAAAAGTAAACCACGATATTCCCTTCAATGGCCTTCCATGGATTTTTGATCATGCAGAAACCATTGATGAAAAAAATATCGAAAGGGTAAAAATGCTTGGCGGCGGAATCGCTATCCAGAGCAGAATGGCTTACCAGGGAGAGTATTTTGCAGACCGTTATGGTTCAGAAGCGGCAGAAAGTACGCCGCCCGTGAAAAAAATGCTGGAAATGGGAGTTCCTGTAGGTGGAGGCTCGGATGCCACAAGAGTAAGCAGTTATAACCCATGGGTTTCCATGTATTGGCTGACCGCAGGAAAAACCGTTGGCGGACTTCAACTGTATCACGAGACAAAGCTGGACAGGGCAACCGCACTGGAACTGTACACAAAAGGCAGCGCATGGTTCTCTCAGGAACAGCAGAAAAAAGGTGATATCAGAGTGGGAATGTTTGCTGATCTGGCAGTTCTTAATCAGGATTATTTCACAGTTGATGATGAAGAGATCAAAAATATTGAAGCGGAAATGACCATTGTAGGCGGTAAAATTGTCTATGCAAAAGGAACCTTTTCATCCTATGCACCACCATCCGTTCCTGTACTACCGGATTGGTCTCCAACGAATCTTTATAACGGATATTACCCTGTTGGCGGACACGTCCAGAAAGAAATAGAGAAAAATGCGAAACAGGATTTAAAAGCTCCGTTTGCTTCGCAAATTCATAGCTGTGCAGGAAGCTGTGATATTCACCATCATAACCATAACCAGGCAAGGATGAGCAACGTGCCTGTTAACAATTACCACACATTCTGGGGAGCTCTAGGTTGTTCCTGCTTTGCTTTTTAAATATCAATACATATGGAAATTTTAAAACAGATCCTTTCATCAGATTTAGGCTCAACATTCAATGATGCTTCATTTCTGGTTTTCCGGGTACTCCTTGCCATTCAGTTGTTCAGAGTGCATGGCTTAAAGAAATTCAGGCTGGAAAACGGACAGAGGGAAGTGATCCCAAATCCTCTGGGATTGCCTGATCAACTCAATGCCATAGTCGCTTCATTTGCTGATCTGGTGGTTCCATTTCTGATTATTTTAGGACTGGGTACCAGGCTTGCGGTTTTACCGACCATTGGAGTGACAGCTATCGGATATTTTGTGGTTCACAGAAAAGATTCACTGGAAGTACGGGATGTTCCTTTTATGTACACCCTTTCCCTGTTACTGGTTCTTGCATTGGGAGCAGGAAGATATTCACTTGATTATTACTTATTAAATCTATTATAAAATGAAAACTTCAATCGGAATTAAAAACGAAAATTTAGCAAAAGTTGCTGAAGTACTGGTTAGCACTTTAGCAGACGAATTTGTCTTGTATACCAAAACAAGAAAAGCACACTGGAATGTGGAAGGAGCGGATTTTTACAATAAACACCTGTTTTTCGAGGCACAATACGGACAGCTGGACGATATCATCGATGATCTGGCTGAAAGAATCAGAACGCTGGGCCATTATGCGCCGGCGACTTTAAGGGAGTATCTTGCATTAACGCATCTGTCTGAGCATCATCTGGAATCGAACGACAGTCTGACCTATATCAGAGCACTTCTTTCCGACCACGAAAGCATCATCATTCATCTTCGTGAAAATATTGAAAACTTTGCTGTTGAATTCCGTGATTCAGGTACAAGCGACTAAATCACAGGTTTGCTGGAAACTCATGAGAAAATGGCCTGGATGCTCCGTTCACATTTAAAATAAAAAAATGGAAGTAAAACATAATATCGGTTTTGTCACCTTATTGTTAACCATGATTGCCGGATATTGCGATACCGTGACTTTTGTATCGGCAGATGCCCTTTTTTCGGCCCATGTTACGGGAAACTTTATTGTCTTTGCCTATCAGTTTGTGAAAGGATCGGATATTCATGCCTGGGTAAAGCTGCTTACTTTTCCGGTATTTATTCTTGCGGTTATGGCAGGAGGAAGAATCGCCGGGAAAGTCATTAACCATTATACCCTGTTGTTCTGGGAAGGAGCATTGCTTTTGTCGGCCGGAATTATTGTTGCCGTTTTCAGTTACTATGGAACATTTTCAGCAGTCGTGATGTATACTGTGGCTATGATTACCGTTTTTGCAATGGGACTTCAGAATGCTTTCGGAAAACTCTATGCAAAGGACACTCATGGCCCGACTACCATGATGACAGGAAACGTGACCCAGGCCTCCCTGGATTTCGGAACGCTTTTATCAAACGGCTTTCACCATCCTGACGCATGGGCAAGCCTGAAGAAGCAACTGATTACCATACTCGGATTTCTGGTAGGCTGTTTTTTAGGGGCTTATGCAGGAAAACAATATGGGTTGGTAACACTGATTGTACCGGGGCTGGCAATGATAATCTGCTATTTTTACCACCGTAAAAACTAGTATTCGGCTATGGCAGATTACAGGATAATAGATTACCTTTAAAAAATGAATTTCAGTCTTTATTTTTTTTCTAAAAATCTACTAAAGATAGTATGTTTTTCGTTGGTTTTGATGTTTTCATGCAATACAAAAGCACAGACCCAAGAAAATCCTGCACTGTTGAGAAAACAGATCTCCTCTTCCATCAATACAACTCAGAAAATCACTTTATTGCTGCGCCTGAGTAACTATTACATTACTAAAAAAGGAGAGTTGAAAACTGATCTCGACAGTGCCGCTATTCTGAACAGACAGGCAAAAGCACTGAATATGAAATCCGGAGATCCTATGTCTGCCGGAAAACTCATCTTTCTGGATGCTAAAATAGATAAAGAAAGAGGCAGTAAAAATATTGCTTTTTCCAAAATGAAAGAGGCGCTTTCTTATTTTGAAAATCATCATTTTAAGGAGCAGGCCGGAGAAGCATACAATGAATTATCATATATGTATGACAATAAACCTGAATACTTTGATACTAAAATCAAACTGAAAGAAAAAGCATTGGAACGTTTTAAGAACTCAGGATCAAAACTGAATCAGGCAGGTGTTTTAAAAGATCTGGGCGAGCTTTATTACATGAAGGAGAATCCCGATAAGGCTCTGGAATTGCTTAAAGAATCCCTGTCAGTGTACCAGTCGGCGAAATTCAGAGAATTACAGAGTGTGTACAATCTTATTTCCCAGGTTGAAATTCAGAAGGCGGATTACGAAGAAGCGCTCCGTTATGGTCTTCTTGCAGAAAAAACAGCCGAAAGTGTGAATGATTACTCTTTGCAGATGTGTTCTATTTACAGCAATATCGGAATGGTGTATTATTATCTTCGTAAGAATGATGATGCCATGAAGTATTGGGAAAAATCACTGGCCACAGCAAAGAAAAACAAAGATAACGGCTATATAAGAACGGTAGCCAATAATATTTCTACCATGCTGATCAGACAGAGAAAGTTTAATCAGGCTATTACCATGATTCAGGAGTACAGAGAAAGGTATCCGATTGTAGATCAGAATTTTGAAATGTCAGAAAACTATATTCTGTTCAGTACCTACACTATTTTAAAGCAGTTTAAAGAAGCGGAAGCCTACTACAAAAAACTGGTGGCCTATTACGGTGAAAATGCAGAAAAAAACAACCAGCAGGCGTCATTGCTGCGAAGCTTTGTTTTCTATCATTACCAGACCCGGAACTTTGATAAAATGTACCGTGAAGCCAGACTTTTTGATTCAATTGCTAAAAATAACGGAAATGATATGCTTCGCTCAGAAAATCATTTAATGTGGTTCAAAGCAGATTCCATACAGGGAAAATACCTTGATGCCATACAGCATTATCAGCTATACAAGAAACTTTCCGATTCTGTTTTTAACGGTGAAAAAAGCAAGCAGATCAACAGCCTTAAAATTCAGTTTGAAACGGAGCAGAAAGATAAAAATATTCAGCTGCTGACCCAGAAAGCAAAACTGCAGGATATTAAGATTGCCAATGATACCTTTATCAGATATGTCTTCATCGGGAGTATTCTGGCGCTGATCCTTTTTGCGGCTTTGCTGTATAACCGTTCAAGATTAAAAAGCAATGCGAATAAAAACCTTGAACTGAAACGTAAACAGATTGATGAGCAGAACGAACAGCTGAAGAAATTACTTTCAGAGAAAGAATGGCTTTTAAAGGAAATCCATCACCGGGTTAAAAATAATCTGCAGATTGTGATCAGCCTGTTGAATACACAATCGGCTTATCTGGACAATGAAGATGCCCTGATGGCCATCCAGAACAGCCAGCACAGAATGCACGCCATGTCCCTCATTCATCAGAAGCTTTATCAGTCTGATAATCTTTCAATGATTGACATGTCGTGGTATATTTATGAGCTGATTACCTACATCAAAGAATGTTATTCATCCGACAGAAAAATTAATTTTACAGTGGATACGGATAAAGTATTTCTTGATGTAGCACAAGCGGTTCCGATGGGGTTGATCGTTAATGAAGCAGTCAACAATACCGTAAAATATGCATTTCCGGATGACCGGAAAGGTGAAGTTTCTGTTTCGTTTAAAAATACAGGTGAAAACCTTTGTGAACTGAAGATCTCAGATAATGGAGTGGGGCTTCCGGAAGATTTTAATATCGAAGAAACAGAATCTTTGGGAATGAATCTGATGCGTGGACTTACTGATCAGCTGGATGGAACCTTCCATCTTGAAAATAAAGGTGGCTTAAAAGTGACGATTACCTTCAGAAAAAATACAGAAATAACTCCTTCAAATTAAAGGCTGATTACCATGAAAGAAAAAATATTAATTGTAGAAGATGAATTTATTGTAGCCAATGATCTGAAACTGATGCTGATGAAGGCCGGTTACCAGGTTACAGGAATCGCGTCTTCAGTGGTTCAGGCCAGGAAACTGATTGCAGATAGCAAACCGGATTGGGTGCTTCTTGATATCATCTTAAAAGGTGATCTTACAGGAATTGATCTGGCCTGGGAACTGCGTGAAATGCACCTGCCTTTTCTTTATATTTCAGCCAATACCAACCAGTCTACTCTGGAAGCAGTGAAAGAAACACAGCCCTATGGGTTTATGGTAAAGCCTTTCCGGGAGCGTGATATGATTGTTATGCTTGATATTGCCAGATACCGTTATGATATGGAAAGAGGCTGTGAATTGTGCACCGATACCGGAAATAATGAAGTCATAGAAGGAATTATCGGGAAAAGTAAGGTGCTTCAGGATGTCGTTGAAAAAATAAGAATAGTCGCTCCCACAGATACCTCTGTTCTGGTGGTCGGGGAAAGCGGAACCGGAAAGGAAAAAGTAGCCCACTCTGTTCATGAGCTTTCAGAGCGTAAAGCTAACCCTATAGTTGTGGTCAACTGTGCTGCACTGCCGCATGCGCTTATCGAATCTGAGCTTTTCGGGCATGAAAAAGGAAGCTTTACCGGAGCCAATACATTGAGGATCGGAAAATTTGAACAGGCCAATGGAGGAACAGTCTTTCTGGATGAAATAGGAGAGCTGCCACTGGACTCACAGGTTAAACTGCTGAGAGTCTTACAGGAAAAAGAGATTGAGAGGCTGGGAGGAAATAACACGATTAAAGTAAACGTAAGAATCGTAGCAGCTACCAACCGTTCTCTGGAAAAAGAAGTGGCAGAAGGAAGATTCAGGCTGGATTTGTATTACCGTTTGAATGTTTTCCCTATTGAGCTGCCCCCGCTGAGAGAACGAAAGGAAGATATTGTATTGCTGGCCCATTTTTTCCTGAATAAATATGCAGCGGCATCAAGAAGAAATATCACATCCATCAGTGAAAAAGCGCTGGAGCAGCTATTGAATTATCACTGGCCGGGAAATATCCGCGAGCTGGAGCATCTTATTGAAAGAAGTGTTCTTCTGGCCAAAACTGCAGAAATAGAACGTTTTGACCTGCCTGAAAACATAGAAAAACCTATAGAAACACAGGGTCCATTGAAATCACTGGAAGATATGGAAAGAGATCATATTATGAATGCACTTCAGACTTCCAACGGGAAAGTTTCCGGGCCAGGTGGTGCCGCGGAGCTGTTGAAAATACAAGCTCAGACTTTATATTCCAAAATGAAAAAACTAGGAATTGACAAAGGCTATAAATAATCCCGGACAAAGCTAGCCGGAGATAATATTTCCTTTCAATTTTTAATCATAATTCTTCAAATAATTGGAGGATTAAAATCATTATGTCTTTACAATATTAAATCAATCAGGTAATTATGGAAAAAGAAACGCTCAGAATAGAAGGGTTCAGCGATGGTGTTTTTGCAATAGCCGTTACGCTTTTGGTGCTGGATCTTCACTTTCCTGAAGAGAACTCAATACAAAACGGCAATGATCTGCTGATCTTTCTGAAGAATCAGTGGCCGGCATTTCTGGCATTTATCCTTTCATTTTTCAGCATTTTTATCATGTGGGTGAATCATCATAAGATTTTCAAACAGATCTACAGCCGGAATTCAGCAATTATGTTTGCCAATGGACTGATCCTTTTTCTGGTTTCTGCAGTTTCATATCCTACTGCTTTGCTGGCAAGGTATTTTGACGGTGAAGCCTCTTCTGTTGTCGTGGCACTTTATACCGGTATTTTTGTTCTGATCAATCTTGCTTACAATTTACTATGGTTTCTGGCCACCCGTAACAAAAAGCTTTTGCGCCCGGGTATTACCGATGCGGCTATAAAAAAGATCCACAACAACTACTTGTATGGACTTCCTATTTATGTTATGGCATTAATCCTGTCGTTCTGGATCCCGGCCTTGTCGCTGCTGATCATTTTAGGACTTTGGATTTTCTGGGCATTGTCTTCTGGGAAAATAGAAATGGTTGATTAAAAAGGATTATGTCCCTGTTTTACATCATCAATCTGATCTTCTATATATTGAGAGAGAGTCTTGTTTAAAAGGGACGTAATAAATTGGATATCACTCCTTGACGGTAAATAGGCTTGTCTTATTATTGGATCATCTCCTTCATCCAGATATATAAATAAAAATTGATTCCCTGCATTATAGGCATCGACCACAAAAAAGTTTCTGTTGATATTTCTATTATAGAACAATAACCACGACCTGGCAGCATCTTGAAGTTCTTCCTGAGTATCAAAAATATTATAATCCAGAACATAACAATAGTTTCCTGCAAGAAATAAAAGCTCTTTTAAAACTTTTGGAAAAGCTTGTCCATTGTTATATTTTACTTCAAGCTGTTGTATTTCTATAGGCGAAATTGGTTTTATCCTTCCTTCATATTCCTGATTATTGGGATATGCTGCCGGATTACTCTGTAAATATTTTAAAAGCTCTATTTCCATATTGATTATTTATTATAATAATGTTCCTTCTCTATTCCAAGTTTCTGCATTTTGGAAATAAGTGTTGTTGGTGGTAATCCCAGCAGTTTCGCCGCACCTGTTTCCCCGAAAATACGGCCGTTACATTTTTTGATTATTTTTAAAATATATTCCTTTTCAAATTCCTGCAACGTTTTAACCTGAAAATCCTGATCCGTGTTTTGAGGGTTAATAACTTTTGGAAAATCCATTTCCCTGATGATATTTCCTTTTGCCGTCAGCATGCTTCTTTCAACCATATTTTCCAGTTCACGGATATTACCCAGCCATGGATTGGTAATCATCATTTTTACTGCTTTCTGAGAAAAACCATTAATCTTTTTGCCTGTTTTAGGATATAATTTCTCAAGGAAATAATCTGCCAGCAAAGGAATATCTTCCTCTCTTTCCCGCAGGGCAGGAAGGTGGATAGGAAATACATTCAGCCTGTAAAAAAGATCACTTCTGAACCGGCCTTCCGCTACTTCTTTTTCAAGATTCCTGTTGGTGGCCGTAATGATCCGTACATTTACCTTAATCCTTTTATTTCCACCGATTCTTTCAATTTCTTTTTCCTGAAGAACCCTCAGAAGCCTCGCTTGTAATTCCAGGGGAAGTTCACCAATTTCATCCAGAAAAATAGTGCTGTTATGGGCCTGTTCAAACTTCCCTTTCCGCTGCTCTGTTGCTCCCGTGAAGCTTCCTTTTTCATGCCCGAAAAGTTCGGATTCTATTAAGTTGGCAGGAATAGCCGCACAGTTTATCCTGATCATTTTCTTTCCCGAAAATTCTGAAAGTTCATGAACCGCCTGTGCTATAAGTTCTTTTCCCGTACCCGTCTCTCCAAAGATAATCACATTGGATTGTGAAGGAGCTACCTGTGTGATCTGTTCAAAAATGAGCTGCATCGCTTCACTTTGCCCCACAATTCCCTGAAAGCCGTGTCTGCTTTTCTTGTCTTCTTCAATTTCTTTCGGAAAATTTGGGATATTTCCCTGAAATGTTTTCAACTGTTCCTGAATATCAATATTATGAAGAGTAATGGAAAGCTGGGTAGAAATGCCGTTTAAAATCCTTTCCGGAATACTGTCTCCTGAAATAAAGCTTCTGTAGAAAAGGAAAAGTACATTTTTACTTTCACTGACATTAGGCAGTCCCAATCCGACAGCCATCCGCATTCCCGAATTTTTAGCTTCGGTAAAACAGGAAGGAAGCGGTGACCATTCTTTAAGATCAAAAAGCAGCGGTTCCGCAGAATCCAGACAATTTTTTAAATGTCTGTCAAGCTGTTGATCTGTAGTATAGTTCTGATTTTCAATCCGGCTGCCGAGTATTTCAATAGCTCCTTTATCATCTCTGATAATCATACAATCATTGAATCCCAGTTCAGTTTTGAAAGATTTGTTGAAAGCAAGCTGAAGCTGTTTCTTATCTAAAATGGTAGAAAACTCTTTGGTTAAACGGGAAATCATAAGCTGTTCTTTCTGCATGTCCTGCAGGCGTTTTATCATTTCTGCATTGGAATCAGAAGGCTTACTCATAGAAATTCTTGCTTGAAAGTTTAAAGATAGGAAAATTGAGAAAAAATCTATCCATGAGTTCTGAACTTTTGTGTCTTTAACTGTTGAAATAAAAAAAGATGAACTTTAAAGGTTCATCTTCAGTGTATTGAGAAAAGATTTGTTTTTTTAAGATCGGATAAATTCCAAAAGGTCTTTATTGATTGTCTCATGTTCTGTAGTCGGCATTCCGTGAGGGAAGCCAGGATACGTGATCAGCTTTCCGTTCTTTAATAATTTAATAGATTTTAATGCAGCATTGGCAATGGGAACAATCTGGTCATCTTCACCATGCATCACCAAAACAGGAATATCCACAGCTTTAAGATCTTCAGTTAAATCTGTTTCTGAAAAGGCCTTGATCCCATCATAGTGCGCTGCGATTCCCCCCATTAATCCCTGTCTCCACCAGTTTCTTTGTATTCCGTCTTTTACGTTCGCTCCTTCTCTGTTGTAGCCATAGAAAGGGAAAGTCAGGTCAAAATAAAACTGGTTTCTGTTGTTAAGGGTCTGTTCCCTGATATTATCGAAAACTTCCATAGGAACGCCGTCAGGATTCGTTTCGCTCTTCACCATTACCGGCGGAACGGCACTGATCAGTACTGCTTTCTTAGCTCTTCCATTGGAATATTTGTTAACATAGCGGATCACTTCACCACCGCCTGTTGAGTGTCCGATGTGGACAACATCTTTCAGGTCTAAAAATTCAACCAGTTCTGCAGCATCAGATGCATATTGTTCGATAGTATGATTATAAATGTTCTGGCTGGAGCGGCCGTGGCCTCTTCTGTCGTGGGTAACCACTCTGTAGCCTTTCTGCAGGAAGAAGATTACCTGTGCATCCCAATCGTCAGATGATAAAGGCCATCCGTGGTGAAACATTAATACCGGGCCTTGTCCCTGATCTTTGTAAAAAATTTCTGTTCCGTCTTTTAATGTTAATGTGCTCATGTTGTTTATTTTTAATGTTATGAATTGATTTTTAAATATTTTTCTGATTAATAGGCTGTATTTTCCCGTACCAACTGAAAAAGATCGTCGGCACCGCCGTTGAATTTATTCCCGTTTATGAAAAAAGAAGGCGTCCCGTTTACTCCGCTGATGATGCCGCTTTCAAAGTCTGTATCTACTTTTTCTGCCAGTTCCTGCTTATGCATATCAGCTTTGAACTGAGGAATATTTAAACCCAGTTTTTCCGCAAGGTTTAATGGGAGACTTTCGTTCAGGAATTCCTGGTTTTCATAAATGGCATCATGCATTTCCCAGAATTTCCCCTGTAAAGCTGCCGCTTCTGCCGCCAGTGCTGCCGTTCTTGCATACTGATGCATTTCTGACAGCGGAAAATTTCTGAATATAAATCTGATCTGATCTCCGAATTCTTTCATTAACTCTTTAAGAACCGGATAAGCTGATCCGCAGTAAGGACACTGATAATCCCCATATTCTACAATAACTAAGCTGGCATCTGAGTTGCCTTGAGTGTGGTCAGCATTGCTGACTGATGGTTTTAGTGACATAATTATTTCGTTTTAAGTTTTTCTAATGCTTCTAAAATTCCGTCTGCACCAGGATTGATGGCAGTGGGAGAGAGGTAGCTCCATTCGATGATGCCGTCTTTATTGATGACAAAAAGAGCTCTGTTGCATTCTCCTTCTTCGTCATTGTAAACACCATACTTCCTGGCTGTTTCTCCCTTGGCTTCAAAATCTGCAAGCAGCGGGAAGTGCAGGTTTCTGGATTGTGAAAATGCCAAGTGGCACCATTTGCTGTCTACGGAAATTCCGAAAATCTCCGCATCATATTTTTTGAAATACTTCAGCATTTCGTTGTATAATGCCATCTGGTCACTACACACCGGGCTCCAGTCTGCCGGGTAAAATGCAAGGATAACGTTTCGTCCTCTGAATTCGGATAAGGTAATTTTCTGATCCGGGGTTGCAAATAATGTAAAATCAGGGGCAACCGTATTTTTTTGTAGCATAGGATTAGTTTTTAAATGTTGGAATTGGTATTGTTAATGCACAGATGAGGAGTAAGGCTGCCGGAAATATCAACGTCCAGTTTTCTAAATAAAAGAGCAGGAAAGGAGCTGCTAAAGCACCGGAGAGAAAGCCTATCCATAAGAATAACAAATGAAAGACATTCACTTTGTATTCCTTCCGCTCGTCTGCATGATCACTCATCACAAATAGGGCAGCAGTTTTTGCCAGGCTGTTTAAAGTTCCTGTCACAAAATCGGTGTTGATCTTTTGTTTCCCCACTGAAGTGACAATGGTATTCATAAGGCCCATCGAAAAACCGATAACGGCTACAGACACTCCATTGGCCATATGCTCATAATAATCAGTGATACTGTAAAGGATCATCATTCCGGAAACCATGTAGAAGATTATCTTTGTACTTCTGAACTTCTTTGATAATGATAAGCATGTTCCTGTATAAATCCCTGCCAGAAAAAAGCTGATTGCAATAACAGAACTAAAGATAATACCATATTTTTCACTGAAAACAGCCGCTCCCAGTTGGGTGGTATTGCCACTCATGAAAGAAACATAGGTTTTCCATTGTATCAGCCCTGTAGCATCGGTATATCCTGCAATAAAAGCAAGAAGTACTGCCAGTTTCTCCTGTATTCTGACGGTTCTGTCAGGGAACAGGATTTTTGTTTCAGGAATCACAGTCGTTATTTTCCAGGTTTGATGAATACTTTCTTTTGCGGAAATTTTTCTATTTCTCCTTCTTTCAGTCCAAAATTGGTGATGACCACATCTTTCGGGTTTCCTGCCAGCCATTCGCTGATATCAATAGATTCGTAGGTGCCGCTATTAAATCCGATTAAGACTTTACAGACCGTATCTCCGGTATTTTTGATATAATGCCCGGCTCCCATAGGCACATAGCCTACATCACCTGCGTTGAACTGCTCCGTCACAGAAACTCCTTCGGCCAGAAATACCGACATTTCTGCCTGTCCTGAAATAAAATACTGCCATTCATCCGCATTAGGATGCCAGTGCATTTCTCTTAAAGCACCGGGCTGCAGCTCCAATATAGAACCGGCCATTGTGGTGCTGATCGGAAATTCCTTACTCGTAACCAATCTTTGTAGACCACCACCGGGAATGATCCTTGGTTGCTGGGAATGCAGAGGATAACGGTGCAGGCTTGTCAGTTCAATGTCTGATTCCTCAGGACGTGCTGCGGCATTCACAGAGAGTTCATCCGGAACAACTCCTGCTGCAAAATATACCTCTTTCTGCGGAAGTTCTGCTACTTCTTCAAGGCTCAGCCCTAAATTCTGTGCAACGATTTCAGGAGGCATACTTGAAACAAAATCCGTAACGCTGAAGGTATGGTCTTCTGAAAAATTACCGTTGTCAAAAATCAGGATAAAATGACATTCCTCTGTTCCTGTAGCCTGGATGGAATGTCCATAACCTTTCGGGAAATACCATACGTCGCCGGGTTCAAAATTATCGGTATAACTTCGTCCGTCCGGATGGATAATGGTAGTACGCACCGTTCCTGAAATCACATATGCCCATTCTGCAGCGTTGGCATGCCAGTGAAGTTCCCTCATGCTTCCGGGCTGCAATCTCATGGATACTCCGGCAATGCCTACAGAAGCGGGAAATTCTTTTACAGAGGCTCCTCTCGTTGTACCGCCGTCATTGGTACGGGGTTCTTTTTTTTCTAATTCGTATCTGAAACTTAATGATGAAGGATTCATACTATTATTTTTTTGTGATTAATTCTTTTTGCTATTGTAAAGCTATCCCGAAACTGTGTTTTTTTTAGATGTCATTCGATGAAAAGGCAAAAAGTGTCGGTGAGAATAAAAAACAGGAAGATAATAGATTAACAGGACGCTCGGGGCGGCTCTAACTTTTGTTTAAAAAAAATCACCGGAATTTTCCAATGATTTTTAATAGAGTTGAATTGCACGATACAGCTTTATTGATACAGCCATTTTTTGATCAGTCTGGTATAATTGGGCATGACGGCAAACACCATCAGAAAAACAATGATTCCGGAATTGATAAGTCCGTCAGAATAATGATTGGCTGGAATATGTAAATACCGTAAAAAAGGAATCGTCAAAAGAGGAATAAGGACAGACAGCGGATAAATGGCAGACCAGGTTGCCAGAAACTGTTTCCAGCGTACGGGAACTTTATTTCCTTCATTTTCTGCAGTAAAAAGAAAATCAAGTCCGGATCTGATCTGGTAATGATCATTTTTTCTGAACAATGGATTCGCTTTCTCAATGAGTTGTTTCCGGTTCTCCGATTCCATCCAGCTTTTAAGATGGTTAATCGTATCAAAACGGATAATGACGGTATACACAAAAGTCAGATCAGGAATCGGACGAATAATCTGCAGATCAATAAAACCTTCAGAATGTTTGGTAACAGGCACAATTTCGTCCAGCCATTTTTCATACTGTGATTGTTTTCCATCCAGAATATGATGGGTAATCACTACGGAGGCACCTTGATTTTCCATAACTGATTTTTTAAGGTTTTATTTAGTACGCTCTTTTATACTGCCACGGAATTTCTGTTTCAGCGCTTAATGCTTTAGCAGAATGGATAGCAAAATAAGGATCTCTCAGATGTTCCCGAGCAATGATCACCAGGTCAGCATCCCTGTTGATAATAATATCATTGGCCTGTTCTGCTTCCGTAATCATTCCGACAGCTCCTGTCAGAACCCCGGTATGCTCTTTAATGGCTTTTGCAAAAGGAACCTGGTATCCCGGAAACACTTTATCCTTGCTTACATTGGTAAATCCTCCGCCAGACGCTGTAATGAAATCTACACCATTTTCTTTAAGGATTTCCGAAAGTTTAATGCTGTCTTCCAAAGTCCAGGCTTCATCGGATTCTATATAATCAACTGCAGAAATTCTTACGAAAAGAGGCATTTTATCAGGAATAACTTTCCTGATTTCCTGAACGGTTTCTACAAGAAAACGAATTCTATTCTCAAAGCTTCCGCCATATTCATCCTGTCTTTTATTGATTACTGCGGAATAAAACTGATGGAATAAGTAGCCATGTGCTGCATGAAGCTCAATGGTATCAAAACCTGCTTCAATGGCCCTAAAGGCTGCCTTAACAAATTTCGTCTTCAGTTCCTGTATCTCATCAATTGTGAGCGCTTCGGCAAAAACTCCGTTGAATTCGTGCGCAGAAGAAGATTTCACCGTCCAGCCTCCTTCTTCCGGAGTGAGAGGTTTCATTCTTTCGTTGGGATGCTTCAGACTTCCTTTTCCTCCTGCATGCCAGAGTTGAACCCCTATTTTTACATCCTGTTCGTGAACAAAATTCACGATATTGGCCCATGCATCTTTCTGTTCCTTGTTCCAGATTCCTACATCGGATAATGTAGCCAGGCCTTCTTCTGAAACGGCTGTACATTCGGTGAGAATCAATCCTGCGCCGCCAACTGCACGGCTTCCAAGATGGACGAGGTGCCAGTTGCCAGGAACTCCGTTTTTAGCGCTGTATTGCTGCATAGGAGATAATGCAATCCTGTTCTTTAGAGTCAGGCTGCGAATGTGTATCGGTGAAAATAAATTCATTTTTTCTTTTTTTAAATTGTTTTTGACAATGCTTCAGCTTCGGAAACCGCTTCTGACAGAACTTCCTGTACTTCTTCAAGTATTTTTTGCAGATCCGGGTTTTCTCCCGAAGCTGTTTCAAGAATATCGAGTTTTTCTTTTAAAACCGGATGTAATCCCATGATGGCAATGCTGGATTTCAGATCGTGAGCCCACAGTTTTACCCCCTGAAAATCCCCGTTTTCATAAGCTGTTGTCAGTTTTTGTACATGGTTGGGAATATTTTCAATAAACTGTTGCGTGACCATTTGTTCGAAACTTCTGTCGCCGCCGCTTACTGTCTGCATATAGGTGAGATCAATGTAGCGATAATCAGATGAAGGGTTTTCACTTTTCTCTTCCTGGCTGTTCTTTTCTTTCAATCCGAATTTTGAGATCAGTGTAAATAACTCTTCTTCATTAACTGGTTTGGAAATATATTCGTTCATCCCGCGGCTCAGGCATCTTTCTCTTTCTCCTGCCAGTGCATGGGCGGTCATTGCGATAACCGGAATATCCAGTCTGAGTTCTTCCCGTATTTTCTGGGTTGCAGCATATCCGTCCATCTGCGGCATCTGTATATCCATTAAAACCAGATCGCATGCATTGCTTTTGAGATAGCTTACTGCTTCAAGACCATTCGAAGCAATATGAAAATCAATATTCCACTGTGAAAGCAGATGTTTCATCAGGCTTTGATTAATCACATTGTCATCAACTACCAGAACTTTCAGGGGTGTATTGGATTTATCTTTAAAGTAATGCGGATCAGCAGACGGCAATACAGTAAGCTGTTCTTCAGCAATTCCGTAAGGGATATAGAAATGAAATGTAGTTCCTTTACCCTGTTCACTGCTTACTTCGATGTTTCCGTTCTGTAATACAATTAAGCTTTTCACTATAGATAAGCCTAATCCTGTTCCTCCGTAATTTCTTGTCGTTGAATCTTCTCCCTGGTTGAATCTTTCGAAGATTTCGGTGAGCTTTTCTCTGTCGATTCCAATTCCTGTATCTGAAATTTTAAATCCAAGAATGGCTTCCTTTTCAGTTTGCTGTTTACTGTAGATTTCAACAGCAATATTTCCCTGATGGGTAAATTTTATGGCATTTCCGATGAGGTTCACTAAAATCTGGGTCAGTCTTGTGGCATCTCCCACCAATGTGTCAGGAATGGAAGGGTCAATGGTGCTTGAGAGGGTAAGTCCTTTCTCTCTGGCCCGTTCTGTAAAAAATGTTTCTACGGAATTGACCAGCCCGTTGATGCTGAAAATTCCGGGAGTAATGCGCATCATTCCTGCTTCAATTTTGGATAGATCAAGAATGTCATTGATGATGGCCATCAGGTTTTCTCCGGAACGTTGTATGGAAGAGACAAATTCTGCTGAAGTTTCATCCAGAGGACACTTCTGAAGTAAATTGGTGAAACCAAGGATTCCGCTTAATGGAGTTCTGATCTCATGGCTCATATTGGCCAGGAAGTTTTCCTTGGTCTGTGCTGCCACCATTGCTTTTTTCTCGGCAATATCAAGTTCGTTTATGAGTAATCTCTGACGTTTAAACTGCCGAAGAATGTGATATCCTACGACAGAACCTCCCAGAATCAGTAAGATCAATATTGAAATATCATAAAATCTTGCTTTTTGTCCCATTTCCTCACTTTTCTGGCTGAGTTCAACCATATTCAGTTTTCTGCTTTCATATATTTTAGCCGTGATTCTGGTAATTTCATTGGAGATATTCCTTGCGCGGGGGTTGGCAATGGAGGTATTATCATCCATATTTCCAACAGACAGGTAACGGTTCAGAAGCTTATCTTTTGTTGTCTTCTTTTCCATGGCAAGAACACTTAACCGGTGAATCAGCTTTTCTTCTTCAGCATTTACATTATCTTTGGATAGAGAATCCAGAAAATTTTCTATCTGATTGATTTTTTGATCAATGCCTTCGAGATGCGTAGTGTCATTCGTTGCAATAGAAGCTCTGATTCTGCTTTCCACCCCTAGAATATCACGGTCAATCTCACGTAAATGATTGCTTGACCGCAATTCGCTCAGCAAGGTATTGTTATTCTGAATCAGCGCCTTCGTATTTCCTGCAGAATTAAGCTGAACAGCTATCAACAGGAGTGAGCCTGCAATAAATGTCAGGATGATAAAGTAGCTGAATCGCTTGTTATCCATTACTGAAGATATATTTTTCATAATTAACGGTCTGATTTAAAATAAAATACAGGTAAAGGCTGACAAACCCTAAAACGCTCAGGGATTGAGATCAAAAAACGAAATCAAATTTCTGATGGGGAGTAACGGCTAAAAGACATTCATTCTAGTATTCAGTGCTTTCCTGTAGGCATCTGCCACGGGAATGAATTTACCGTTGATCATAATACCGCCGTCCTGAAGAGTATCAATTTTGCCTACAGAAACAATATAGGAACGGTGTACTCTTATAAAATGATCCTTTGGAAGACGTTCTTCAGCGGTTTTCATCTTACCGTGAATGGCAAACATTTTTTCTTTGGTGTAAAACTTTACATAATCACCCATAGCTTCCGCATAGAAAATGTCATCCAGCTTTAAACGCCTTGTAATATTGGAGTCCCTTACGAAAAGGAATTCATCTCTTGTTACTTCCACATTTTCTTTTCTGCTTTCAAGAATTGTCTGTGCCTTGCTTACTGCCTGCAGAAATCTGACCGGCATTATGGGTTTCAGAAGGTAATCTGAAATATTAAGATCAAATGCTTCCAGTGCATATTCCTTTTTTGAAGTAGTAAAAATGATGATAGTCTCTTTACCGGAAAGGGTCTTCGTGAGTTCAATTCCTGTCATTTCCGGCATTTCTATATCGAGAAATATCAGATCGACGGAATTGGACTGAAGATAATGATAAGCTTCTATAGCATTAGAAAACTCGCTGACAATGGAAAGATCCGGAATCTGTTTTGCGAGGTGTGCTAATGTTGTTCTTGCAATATCATTATCATCCACGATTAAGGCTTTCATAGGTATAGTTGTTTATGATTTACACAAAGATAATTATAACTTTTTTATTTTGTGTTATCTGAAATAGGAACGGATCATCCATGCCATTTCTTCATGGGTTTCCATCAGCCCTGTAATGAAATCACTGGTACCGTAGTCTTTATATTTTTCAGCAAATGGAGTGATATTTCCACGGAGAAATTCGATGATGCTTTCATGATCACTTAATAAATCTTTCATGTATCCCAGACCATCGTTCGTTCTTTCACTGTATTCTGTTAAATGAGTCAGTTCCAGATAGACTTTCATTGTTGCCGGTGCATAATGCCCGATTTTACGCATTCTTTCTGCAACGCTGTCAATAAGTTCATCCAGTTGTTTGTACTGTTCTTCAAAGAAAATGTGATGGGCATGGAAGTTATCTCCGGTTACATTCCAGTGGGCATTTCTTGTTTTGATGTAAAGGAGCGTTTCGTTGGCTAATAATTTTGCTAACTGCTCTGCAACGGCTTCCGTGTTTTTTTCTGTAATTCCGATTTTTGTTTTCATAATAATTAAGATTTTAGTTGAACATTATTGTTTTTTTCCTGATGTAAAGGTCTGTAATAACACAACAGAACTATGTGGAATTTCGATGAACGGGCAGAAAGACTCGTTGAATTGGTCTGCAAAATTCGTGGATATTACTACGCTGATATCTGAAATAGAAAAAACTTATCAGTATATTGTATCTGAAAAGCTCTTTAAAAATAAATTTGCATTTTTTTTCACCTTTGAACATCAAATAACTAGTAAAAGCAATAAAATACTTTATGATAAATAACCAGTTTATTACTGAAAAGTTTGGATTTCTCGGCTCAGAATTTATCCGTGAACTTGAAAAATGCAGCGTGATCACCGATATAAAATCTAAAACGGAGATCGTAAGCCCGGGACAGAGAATTCATTATGTGCCTATTCTGATCAAAGGTTCTGTAAAAGTATTTACGCTTAATGAAGGAAGAGAACTTTTATACTATTATATGAAACCGGGTGAAAGCTGTATCATGACTTTTGCTTCCATATTTAAAAACTGTATAAGTTCTGTATATGCTTATGCCGAAGAATCATCCAAAGCACTGTTGATTCCTGTTTCCAGCCTGCTTAAGCTGATGAACAGTTTTCCGGGGATGAATAATTTTTTCTACAATGAATACGACGGCCGTTTTACTGCGTTGATGAACATGGTAAATGATGCTGTTTTTCATAAGCTGGATACCAGGGTGCTTAATTATATCAGTCAACGTGCTGTGGTCACCGGATATAATCCTGTAAAAATTACCCATAAAGATATTGCATCAGCTTTGGGAACATCCAGAGAAGTGATAAGCCGTGTTCTTAAAAAGCTAGTTAACGAAGGGAAGATTATCCAACACAAAACGGCTATTGAAATAATAGCCGAGGAATAGGGTAATGGATCATCATTGAATAGGGATTAGCTTTTTAAATGCTTCCTTAAAAAAGCAAGGCTTCCTTCAGCTAGTGTTTGAGCATCATAAGGTGATTTCTGCCATAATGAAACCTTTTCCTGCATTCCGGGAATTGAGGAGCTGAAATTTTCAAGAACCACATTCCCTTCAAAATTGATTTTTTTCAATGCCGAGAAGAATTCTTCCCAATTGATAGTTCCTTCTCCCAGCATACCCCGGTGGGATTCTGTAACATGAATGTGCTTCAGCATCTTTCCGGAATTGATGATCGGGTCATAAAAATTATTTTCCTCAATATTCATATGGAAGGTGTCAAGGTGAAGGAAGAGATTATTTCTGCCCGTTTTTTTAATAAGCTGCAGGACATTTTCTGCAGTATTACAGACGTAAGATTCATAACGGTTAATAGGCTCTATAGCAATATCTATACTTTTAGTTTGGGCGTAATCTGCCACATTGCACCATACTTCAGCGATGATTCCTTTTTCGCTTTCTGTGAGTGGTTTTCCGGTAAACACGCCGATTCCACTGTGTAAAACTCCTGCCAGCAGGTTGGTTTCCAGTTCATCAACTTTATCAATTGCATTTTTGATAAGCTTTTCCGCGGCTTCCGGATAAAATGCAATATGAGCATCTTCGGGAAGATTTAGTGAACAGACTGCTTCAAGGTGATTGTCTTTCAGCTGTTTTTTTACGGTATTTGCATCAAAATCCATTGATCCGGGCAGCAGTATTTCAATCAGATCAAATCCGGCCTGTGCTGTTTTTTCTATCGCATATTTTCCCGATTCTGCATTCCATAACGGAGTTATCCAGGAGAGTAGGGAAGTTCCCAATTTTATATTCATCATATTTTCTTTATTTTAATTTAAAAAATCCACCATTCTGTTCGTATTCCGAAATAGGTCCCGAATCTTTTCGCTCCTGACTGCTGTAAAAACGGTGAATATAAACTGTTCATAGCCTCATCATTATATCTTGATACTTCTGCAATAAAACGGATGTGAGGTCTTGCCCAGACACTTCTTTCCGCAGTAGGAACAATGGTGGGAGCCAGAACAAGTTTCATCATCGAGGCGGCATCCTGGGTTCCGTTTTTTCGGGTTGCATAGTGAAACTCGGAGAGAATATGGAACCAGTTGTTACAATAATAAGTGGCTCTGATTCCGGTATTAAATTCTGTTTTCCTGTTGAAAATTTCACGGTTGTAATAGTCCGGAGCTTTATCAATACTGGTGGATCCTCCTTTACTTTTGGTAAAAACGGCATAAGGATTAAGCGACCAGCGGTGGGAGATATTCCAGAGGAAATGTTCAACAACCGTAAAAGAGTAAGCCCCTTTGTATGTTTTTGTGGTCTCATCAGGAGCTCCATAGGTGCGCCAGGTCTGTGTATTTCCATTATCGCCGCCATTGGCAATTCCTGTTCCGTACCTTACAGAGAACTGATTGAATGAGCCCGGAATGGTTGTTGCCATATCTGTATTTAATTTAGCTCCAAAAACCCAGCCCTGATCCGACGGATACTGTTCTACGGAGTTTTCCCCTGATCTTTCTACATGATGAAATTCTGCCAGTAATTTCAGCTTGTGTTTCGTATTTTTAAATGGCAGCGTCTGTTCCAGAACAAATACCTCTCTTTGCCTGTAGATAAGGTTTTTTGATCCGCTGATCACATTGGTATAAGAGTAGGGAGTGGAGTTGCTGGCCGCAGTGTCAATAGCTGCCGGGAAAAACATTGAAAACCTGGTGTTTTTATGCCGCAGTCCCCAGCCGGTTGCCGAATGGTCATCAAAATAAAAGTAATCCGCAATGTGAATATCATCGTATCTCAGCCATCGTGATCCTGCCCAGACATCCCAGTCACTTCCCATAATGTTCCGGGCTTCTACAAATGCTTCCGGCAAAGCAATAATCATCCCCTGATTGGATTTTGAATCTACATTTCCCAGAAAAGTTCCTCCTGAATAAAAGCTTAGCCTCGCCTGCATATCGATCTTGGTACTTTTTACACTGTCACCGTTTACTACCGGGCTAAAATGGAAGGCTGGCAGGAAATCTACATAATCTCCCTGATCCATTCTGCCGCCTAAAGATCCCTGATTATTCAGATTCAGTTGCCTTCCTGTTTTTCCATCGGCATTCGGGGAATAACCTGCTCCGATTCTCCCGGTTGTGCCAAAGGAAAATTTCTTGTTGGTTATTGTGATCTGGGCATTAATTCCCCTGCTGGCGCATATCAGTAAAATGCACCAGGCTAATAAAAGCTTTGTTTTCATAGGAATTATTTAAAGGTTTTAGGCTTGTAGAATTTTAATGCAAATAATAAAATCACCACATAGCAGAGAATAGGAAGGAGATAGGCGTGGGCAATATCTTTTTCTGCAATTCTGCCCATGATCGGAGGGAAAACAGCTCCTCCAAACATTGCCATAACCAGGAATGATGAAGCCTGCTGAACTTTTGAACCTAATCTTTTAAGTCCGAGACTGAAAATGGTAGGGTACATTACACTCAGAAACAGGTTGAGCAAAATCAGACTGACAAATGATACCCATCCTAAACTTTGGGAAATAATCAGGCACAGAACAATATTGCACATGGTAAAGATAGCCAGCATTTTGTTGGGAGCGATAAACCTCATCAGGAACGTTCCGATAAATCTTCCGATCATCATCATTGCCATACTTAAAGAAAAATAATAGGAAGCCTGTATCTCCGGAAGGTGCATTTTTTCAACACCATAATTGATAAAATAAGCCCACGTTCCACCTTGTGCAGCAATATTAAAAAACTGGGCAATGACTGCAAATATAAAGTGTCTCTGCTTATAGAGGGGAGCATGTGGATCTGATACAGCCAGATCATCTCCTTTCTCATTTTCCGAAATGAGTATATCTTCCGCATGAGGGTCTTTCAGATCAGGAACTCGTATAAAGCTGAAAATAATGGTAATCGCGAGAATCACAATACCAATCCATGTATAAAGATTTTTTACGGAATCCAGAGATCCTGTTCCGGAATCAGGCGCTCCGAAAATGAAATATCCTCCCAGCAAAGGACCAATAATAGCTCCCAGACCATTAAAAGACTGGGCAAAATTAACCCTCTGATCACTGGTTCTTTCATCCCCCAAAGCAGCTACAAAAGGGTGGGCTACCGTTTCAAGGGTTGCCATTCCCATTGCCAGAACAAATAGCGCCGACCTGAAAAATTCAAATGAAGAAGTATTAGCTGCAGGAATAAACAAAAAAGATCCCAGTGCAAACAATGAAAGTCCCAGAATAACACCCAATTTATAACCGAATTTTTTCATAAACAGACCTGCCGGAATGCCCATCAATGCATAAGCCCCAAAAATGGAAAGCTGTACCAGCCCTGATTTGGATTTAGAAATGTGAAGGACATTCTGGAAATGCTTGTTCAGGACATCTCCCATGGTAAGGGCAATGGCCCAGAAAAAGAATAGAGAGGTAACAAAAGAAAGGATGATATAGTATTTCTTATCTGTAAATTTTGGAGTATTCATATCGTAGGTTTTTTAAGAGGTTTTACAGCTATTCTTTTCTCTGAATGCCTTGAATTCTTCATAGGTGTAATCCGGGCATGCTCCCGATTTCGAAGTGATAAAGGCACCCAGTGAAGTTGCCTGTTTCATGATCTCTTCCGGAGATCTTCCCTGAATTCTTTTAGACAGGAAACCGGCCAGAAAAGAATCGCCACTTCCCACAGTATCTGCAATTTCAATTTGAACAGCGGAGAAATTATAAACGGTACCTCCCACAAAATACCGGGCACCTTTACTTCCCTTGGTCAGCACAATTTCATTGAGGTTAAAATAAGCCTGAAGATGTCTGATACTTGTATCTTCATCAATATATTCTTCACCCAGATATTCCAGAATTGTTCTGAGCTCCGCTTTATTCATTTTAACAAGATCAGCTTTATGCAATAACTTTTTAATAAACTCAAAATCAATAAAAGGAGGCCGGAAATTAACATCAAAAACCCTGAATTTTGAATGTTCCAAAAGTTCGAGCAGTGTATTCCGGGACACTTCATTTCTTGTGATCAGACTTCCGAAAACAAATGCTTCAGAATTCTGAATCAGTTCTTTATGTTCCGGCAGTGGCTGAATATAGTCCCAGGCAACTTCCTCAACAATGTCATATGAAGCCTCTCCATGCTCATCAAAATCTGCTATTACTGTCCCTGTAGCCTTTTCAGCATCTACCTGTATGGAGGCTGTCGTTATTCCCCAGTCCTGAATCTGATTAAGAAGGCGGTGTCCTAATTCATCATTTCCTATACGGCTGAGCATTCTGGTATCGATTCCCATTTTAAAAAGATTGTAGGCAACATTAAATGGTGCACCACCAGCTCTGGATCCTGTAGGGAAAATGTCCCACAGAACCTCTCCAAAACATACAACATGGCTTAAATTATTTTTTATCATAATAGGTTAAACGTTTAAGTTAATGTATAAAAAAATGTATTTTGTTTAATTACTTATTAAAAGATGCTTTGGCAATAAGTTTTGCAGATAATGTTACCCTTTTCTCCGTTGCCGTATAATTATTGATTTGTCCGTCCAATAGCTTAATAGCCTCTTCAGCCATTGCTTCAATAGGCTGTTGGATATAGGTGATTTCTGTAGGGAAAAGGTGATAGGTTTCCGTTTCATCAAATGCTATTACAGATACCTGCTCCGGAACTTTTATATTATTTTTAACCAGATAGGAAAGTCCCGCGACTGCAAGTTTATTACTTGAAAAATAAAGTGCTGTATTTTCAGGACTTTTCCCTAATGTATTTTCAAGCTGAGAATGTACTTCCTCAGCAATATTTTCCAATCCTACCAGAATATGGCGTATTTCAACTGTTTTTTTGGAAGAGTGTACCGCTTTCTCAAAGCCATGCTGGCGATCCAGAAGGTGTGGAAGCTCAGTTTCATAGCCTATATAAATTATTTTGTCAAAGTTCTTATTAAGAAGTAAGCTGGTCGTATTCTCTGCTATTTCCTGATTGTTAATCGTAATACCAGGGACGGTTACCCCTTTAAGATATCTGTCAATTGTTACAACAGGATATTTAATATGCATAAGGTTTTCAAGAGTCTTTTCTGACCCTGCTACAGGAGCAACGATCATTCCGTCCACCTGCTGCTGTGAGAAAAGCTCAGTAAGTTTTTTGAACTTTTCTGCATTCTCGTCTGAGCTGCCAATGATAAGAGTATAGCCTAATTTTAAGGCTTTATCTTCAAGATTTCTTGCCATAAGAGAATAGAACTCATTGGAAATATCTGCAACAATAAGTCCCAGAAGCTTTGTTTTGTTAGTTTTAAGGCTTTTAGCGATCTTATTAGGAGTGTAGTTAATCGTTTCAGCAATTTCAAAAATTTTTTTCCGGGTCTCTTCGCTAATGCGCTGTCCTTCCTTTCTGTTGAGAACATACGATACTGTGGCCACGGAAACTCCTGCCAGCTTAGCAATATCTTTTATAGATGACCTTTTCATTTATTTTTTAAAAGACAAAAATATTTCATAAAATAGTAAAAAAACAATAGTCTAATTTATTTGGTAGTTAAATAAAATGGTGTAATTTGGCGATTTTTTTTATTTTATTTAAGTTATTGAATTTTAGTTATTTACATTTTGTTGATTGGTGTAAATATTAACCGTTTGTTACATTATCATGCAGTAATTATTAATTTTGGTTAAACGTTTATTCTTTGAATTTTTAAAATTTCATCTAATTTTTATTTTCCGGAGTACTGAACACCAATTGTAAAGAAAAACGTACAGGTATTTTGTAATTAGTTTTATTTGGTTATATTTGAAATAAGTACTTTATGTACTAAAAAACTAACATATTAATAAACAACTATGAAAAATTTAAAGAAAATTACAAGAGATCAAATGAAAAATGTTCAGGGAGCAGGGACACCAATTACATGTCCTGCAAAGTACTATCTTAAATGCGAATCTATCTACGTTTGTGATCCTGACCAGGGTATTTATGATTGTGTTTGCTCTTGCGTACCCATCGGATCTTAATAAAAATGTTTACATAAAAAATCAAGCCTTCTCTTTGAGAGGGCTTTTTTGCTATAATCCTTCAGACAAATAGTTTTTTGATTAAAGAATAAGAGTTTCTGCGTTTTTCCAGTTATCCCCTAGAACTCATTCATAGTAATGATATTTGAATTTGCAGTAAAAATCAATTATTTACATTTATCTACCTCTTTTTCAATCCAAGAATTCCAACAGAATAAACTAGATTTGGAAAAAAATAAAACATGGAATTTTCCCCTTTTAATCCTGTGATTAAGTTTTGTCTGCAAGGAATGGGCTTTGAAGACAAAGGAATGCCTGATGAAGCAGCTCAGTTATTTTTGCAAGCCTGGCAGGAAGCTTCGGATGATCATGAAAAGTTTCTGGCAGCTTTTTATCTGTCACGTCATCAGAAAACAGTTGCCGATCGGTTAAAATGGCTTGAAACTTCGTTAGAGTTTGCTTTAAAAATGAATGATGATACCGTTAAAAGTGCCTTACCTTCTCTTTATAGGAATATTTCAAGATGCTATGATGATCTGGGAGATACAGAGAAATCAAAAAACAATGCTGAATTATCGGTTTTGCTTCAAAGCCATCCGTCTGATAAGGGTCCTTTTTACCACGGTACAAAAGCCGACTTACAGATTGGCGATCTGTTAACAGCAGGCGGAAATTCTAATTACAAATCAGAGTTTAGAATGAATCACATTTACTTTACCGCTTTAACCAATGGGGCAGGCCTTGCTGCTGCACTGGCTAAAGGCGATGGGGCAGAGCGTGTATATATTGTAGAGCCCACAGGTAATTTTGAAAATGATCCCAACGTAACAGATAAGAAGTTTCCGGGAAATCCAACCCGCTCTTACCGATCCGAAATGCCTCTGAAAATTATCGGAGAAATCACAGAATGGAACAAGCCAACTCCTGAAGACCTTCAGAAATTTCGTGAAAAACTGGAAAATAGTAACGGAGATATCATCAATTAATCATAAATCATATAAATTTTGGAAAAAAGCGGGTTATGATTACACTCATAAAAGCCGGAATGAATATTTCATACATTTGGGATAAGTTTTTCATTCATCCAATAATAGTTTTGAGCCTCTTTTTTAGAGGCTTTTCGTGTAAAAAGTTAAATTTTTCACAAATTAAATCGCTCTTTAATGAATATTCTTATATTTGAAATGAATTAAAACATTTTTTAAAACCATGAAAAATTTAAAGAAAATCTCGAGAGAAGAATTAAAAGCAGTTAAAGGAGCAGGACCTAATGTTCCACAATGTCCTCCAGGTGCTTTATGGAGATGTGAAGCCATCGGAGTTTGTTCAGAAGAATTTGATCAGTGGGACTGCCTTTGTGGTTGCTATCCAGTAACGCTTCCTTTTCCAAGATAAAACAAAGCCCTCTTTTTCAGAGGGTTTTTCATTTTTAATAAAAAACAGCCACAATGAAATATTGTGGCTGCCTTTTTGAAATCAAATATCGACTATTATAAAGATCTGGAGCGGGCAATATTAATAAGGTACACAAGGTGTGCGTACATGCTTCGCTTTACAGACTCTACTTTTATATCTCCGGTTGCCTGGTTAATGGTCGTTACCAGATCCGTATTACATTGGCCGGCAAAATTTCCACTTCCCAGATAGTTCACGGTATTGGTACTGGGATAAGAAATTCTGGGATAGTCAGGAGCTGTCTGATTGGCAACGGGAGTTGCGCCTGCAAATCCTTTGTTATCAACATATCGTGCTGTCCAGGTTCCTAAAAACTGTCCATTCCCGGTATTAATTCCTTGTCCCACAATAATCTGAGTATCTACAGGATTGCTGAAACCTGTACAAGAGGAGTAATGGTTTACAGAAATGGTACAGGAAGAAGCATTATCACCTGGTTGAAAGCATTTTCCTTCGTATATAGTGGACCTTTGTTCACTGGAAGAGGTTGAAGTGTTCAGTATAGCTTTTGGAGCAAAAATTTCTTCTGGGGAAATAAGAGTTAAAACCCCTTGTGCATCCGCCGCAACAATTTTTTTTTCAGCATTTGAAAGCCCTCTTACCCTTACAAGACCATTAACATCCAAAGTATGACTCGGAGTGGCGGTGTTAATCCCAACCTGTGCTGTTGAAGTGCCACAAATAGCAAGTGCTGCCAAAAATAATGTTTTTGTTTTCATGTGATTTTTTGAAAAAGATTAAATTTTTCACTAAGGTAAGAAATATCTTTAAAATAGAATGCAAATGGCCTGAAATGTAATATAAACTAATTGTAAATGAATATTAAACATATTAATATCAAGCTTAATGTTCATTTTTTTAAATAAGTCAAATTTTATACAGACAGTATTTGTTTGAAAAATATTTGTATTTTAGCCGAAATATATTGTTTTTTAATAAACATATTGGGTGCTAATTAAAATTCAGATAATTTGAATGAAAAAATTAGTAGATTTGCACGGAACAAAAAATAATAAATATTAAGCAATATTCTCTGTAACTGGATTTTTAGGAGGAAAGTATAAGGGAATAACAGGATTTTAGGTTATTAAACTACTGAAACTATGAAGAAACTTTTTTTACTTTTATTAACGGCATTTTTATTTATCGGTTGCAGCTCTGATGATGATACTATTTATGATTATGTAGGAACATGGTCTGGTTCTTATGAAGGAGCAGATAAAGGAGTCTGGAACTTTGTGGTAGATGAGAGTGGTAAAGTGGTAGGAACAATGCATTCCGATGTTAATAATGAAAACTATAGCATTACCGGAAATCTGAGTGAGACCGGAGATCTTACCGCCCGAGTAGGACTTCCTTCGCAAGGAGATTTCAGAGGAACGTTAACGACAGAGAAAAAAGGAAACGGAAACTGGTCCAACTCACTTCCAACACCTGCAGTATCAGGAAGCTGGAAAGGAGAAAAGAAATAAAACAAGAAAGTCTGCAGAATCTACTGCAGACTTTTTTATTTAAACAAATCCCATATGGGTAATCTTATCATTTTCATTTTTTAACACTACAAAATAGAGCAGAAGATCATCATCAGAAAAGTGCTTTTTAAAAGACTTCTCTTGTTGTTGATTCCAACGGACTGTTTCTTCATTATTTTCTATACTAAAATTCTCAGAATCTAATTTTAAAGTTAAAATCATGGCATGATCTGAGGTACAAAGATCATTTTTATACAGAACATGATTTTTCATTCTTATCGAATCAGAAACCTTATTAACTGTACCTAATTGAAATTCTCTCAGAAATCGTCTTCCTTCTTCAGTCTTTAAACCATTTTCAACCGTTCGTTTTCCTCTTTCTGAAATTGTATCTAAATCTTTGATCATCGTCATCACCTTTGCAAACTTCTGGTAGAGGAGGGGATCACCTGCTTCTTTACTATATATTTCCAGGCTTTTCCGGATCGTCTTTCCTATTTTGGAACAATGCCCGAATTCAGAACTGTTCTGTCTGACTTTCTCGTAGGAAGGATTTTTTTTAAACGCAGCTTTATTGAACCCGCTCTTCTTCCGAACCACATTCTTGCCGTTCAGCGTATAAAATACCAGATCGCCCACTGTTCCTGTGATCTTGATTATACTTTCATAGGTTGCCATATCTTCAAAATAGAAACCAAATATACCAATAAATATTGATAATCAAAATTTTAACATATATTTATCATATAGTTGTAGTATAGTTATATCATAATTAAAATATAAACTGTATATTTGCCGTGTGTTTTGTTAATTAATTATAAATCAGAAGAGTATGGGAACGGAATTATTTCAGCAAAAAATGAATATCAAGCAGATGGTTGTGGTTATAGCGGCCTCTGTTTTCATAGTTTCCTGCGGTTCCTCAAAAAGTGTTTCCGCCAGTAAAAAATCAAATACAAAGAATGTAGCGAAAGCTGAAAATCTTCGGAAACTGGATTCAAAATTTAATGGGAGTGTTTCCAGATCTATCAGTGATATTCTGAAAGATGCAGAAAAATATATCGGGACACCCTATAAATTCGGGGGAAATACTTCTTCAGGATTTGATTGTTCAGGATTTACCGTAAAAGTCTTTGAGGAAAATGATTTTAGCCTTCCAAGAAGATCTTCTGATCAGGCTGATGCCGGAAAGAATATTGATATAAGAGACGTAAAACCGGGTGATCTGTTATTTTTTGCTACAGCTGGAGGAAGCAGAGTTTCTCACGTGGGAATCGTTCATGATATTGGTCCTGACGGAGAAGTGAAATTTATTCATGCTTCTACCTCAAAAGGCGTGATCATCTCATCCCTGAACGAAAAGTACTGGAATAAGGCTTATCTTCATGCCCAACGAGTACTGTAAGCCTTTAAAACGCATTAAATTAATATTTTCAACAGGAACGGGCTTTAGCCCGTTCAATAAAAAAATGAAACATTCAATTGGCTTTAGCCAAAACTTAAATAATTATACTTTTAAACCACCCCGTCAAAAATTCTTTGAATTTTCGCCAACCCTCCGGTGGAGGGGAATTCTAGATTTCCAATTTAAAATTTCTGAAATCCCAATAAAAACTGTGTCATTGCAATAGTATTGCATCGCTAAACTCCGGTAATTTGCTCAAAACTATTATCAATGACAGACTTTATCAGATTCTTTGTTCCTTTATATTTTATTCTTTTTTTTCTCATTTCATTTGTTGGGATCAGTTACAAAGTAGCAAAACAGATTGGGAAAAATCCTAATGTCCTTCCTAAGGATGATTCTGCTTATGGACTTGTAGGGTTTTATTTTAAGTTGATGTTGTTTGCTCTGTTTATATATACCATACTTATTTTAATTTTTCCGAAAGACATTTTTTCTGCTTGTAAAATTATATTTCTGGAGCATGATCTTTTTCAATACATCGGATTAGGTTTAATGATTATTGCTTTGATCTGGGTGATTATAGCGCAATTCCAAATGAAAAACTCATGGCGGATTGGTATTGACAACACAATGAAAACAGATCTGATAACCCACGGATTATTCAGATTTTCCAGAAATCCTATATTTCTGGGAATGACGGTAAGTCTTGTTGGTTTTTTTCTTGTTGTCCCAACGGTAATTGCTCTGACTTTACTTTTGATTGGAAGTATTTTGATGCAGATCCAGATTCGGCTTGAAGAGGAATATTTAATAAAAGAACATGGACAAATTTACCTTGCCTATAAAAATAGGGTTAAGCGTATGCTGAGCCGTTATTAAAAGCACAACGTTAAAAGCCGTTTTGCTGAACTTTTTTGTATCTTTGGGCAGTATAATTTTTCAAACTAATTTAAATAAGAAACATGTCATTACAACAAACTATTGAAAATATCTGGGACAACAGAGAATTATTGCAGAATGAAGACAGCCAGAAGGCGATCAGAGAAGTTATTTCTTTAGTTGATAAAGGTGAACTTCGTACTGCGGAACCTACAGAAAACGGATGGCAGGTAAATGAATGGGTGAAAAAAGCTGTAGTAATGTATTTTCCGATCCAGAAAATGGAAACTATTGAAGTAGGCCCGTTTGAATTTCATGATAAAATGCCTTTGAAGAGAGGTTATGCTGAAAAAGGGGTGAGAGTTGTACCACATGCAGTAGCGAGAGAAGGTGCTTACATTGCTCCGGGAGTAATTATGATGCCGTCTTACGTAAATATTGGTGCTTATGTAGATTCAGGAACAATGGTAGATACTTGGGCGACTGTAGGAAGCTGTGCACAGATCGGTAAAAACGTTCACCTGAGTGGCGGTGTTGGTATTGGTGGTGTATTGGAACCTTTACAAGCTGCTCCGGTAATCATTGAAGATGACTGCTTTATCGGTTCAAGATGTATTGTTGTAGAAGGAGTTCACGTAGAAAAAGAAGCCGTATTGGGTGCCAACGTAGTATTGACCGCTTCTACAAAAATTATCGATGTTACAGGAGATACGCCGATTGAAATCAAAGGAAGAGTTCCTGCACGTTCAGTAGTAATCCCTGGAAGCTATACAAAACAGTATCCAGCAGGAGAATATCAGGTTCCATGTGCTTTGATCATCGGTCAGAGAAAAGAATCTACAGACAAGAAAACATCTCTGAATGATGCTTTAAGAGAGAATAATGTAGCTGTTTAAGATTAATATTTTAATCTAATACCACAATCTTGAAAGAAAAATTCCTTAAAATACTATTAAACCCTAAATATATATTTGGGGTTTATCTTATTATATCCGTTGTTACGGCAATTTCCAAATACCTGAGAGGAGATTATGCGATTAATAATTATCTGATTTTTAAAAATGTATTCTTTAATACCATTCATCAGAAAAACTTATTTATCCATTATCCCGATCTTTATTTTGATCTGAACCATTATGGTGTATTTTTCAGTGCATTGATTGCACCGTTTGCCATGATGCCGGACTGGTTGGGAATTTCCCTTTGGAATATTGCCAATACTTTCATCTTTATCTACGGTATTTATAAACTGCCATTTTCAGACAGCAAGAAAGCCATTTTCGGACTGCTTTGTCTTCAGGAATACATTACAGCGGCTTTAAGCCTGCAGTTCAACGTAGCACTGACAGGACTTTTGCTATTGTCTGCAGTATATATTTACGAAAGAAAAGAAGTAAAATCTGTAACAGCAATTTTAATTGGAATATTTGTGAAAATCTACGGAATAGTAGGTTTGACGCAGTTTTTCTTTATTAAAAACAAAACTAAATTTATTCTTTCAGGAATTGGCATTGCTATATTGTTTTTCGTGCTTCCAATGGCCTATTCAAGTCCGCAGTTTGTGATTCAGTGCTACACGGATTGGTTTCAGTCTATTGTAGAAAAGAATAATGAAAACCAGGTTCTTGGAAACATGCAGGATATCTCTTTAATGGGCTTTGTAAGAAGAGTTCTGGGAGACGCATCCATTTCTAATCTTGTATTTTTAGCCGGAGGATTGCCACTTTTTGCTTTACCATACATCAGAATAAAGCAATATAAGCATTATGCTTTCCAATTGATGATTCTGGCTTCAACACTACTGTTTTTGGTATTGTTCAGTTCCAGTTCAGAATCTCCCACGTATATTATTGCGGTGGTAGGAGTATTGATATGGTTTTTCCTTCAGAAAGAAAGAACGCCGCTCATCATAGGATTGCTGGTTTTTGTCATTATTTTCACATGTTTCTCGACCTCGGATCTGTTCCCGAAATTTGTAAAAGAGAATTATATTATTAAATATTCATTAAAAGCCGTACCTTGTATTGTAATCTGGTTGAGAGTAACTTATGAACTTCTGACTAAAGATTTTGAGAAAAATTACAGCCTGAATTAATACATATGAAGAAAATTTCAATTGTAATTCCTGCCTATAACGAAGAGGGAAATGTCGCTATGATCCATCAGAAAATCAAAGAAGTTTTTGATGGTTTGCACAACTATGATTTTGAAATCATATTTGTAAATGACGGAAGCCGAGACAATACTCAACAAAAATTAGAAGAACTTGCCAGTCAGTATGATGAAGTGAAATTTATCGAATTTTCCCGTAATTTCGGCCACCAGCCGGCTGTAAAAGCAGGAATGGACAGTGCCCACGGAAATGCAGTCATTTCTATGGATGGCGATCTTCAGCATCCGCCTGAGCTTATTCCTGAGATGATTCAGAAATGGGAAGAAGGGTATGATGTAGTTTTTACTTTCAGAACGTATCCTAAAGAGATTTCTTTTTTTAAAAGAAAAACATCAGACTTATTTTACAAACTTTTATCGAGCTTGTCAGATGTTAACTTAACGAAGGGCGGCGGCTCAGATTTCAGACTGTTGGATGCAAGCGCTGTTGAAGTTATGAGGAATTTTAATGAAGACGACCTGTTCCTCAGAGGATTAACGAGTTGGATGGGTTTCAAACAAACGGGAATCGACTTTACTGCAGCAGAAAGACTCTCAGGAAAAAGCAGTTACAACCTTAAAAAGATGTTTACTTTTGCCTTTACGGGAATTACCGCTTTCAGTGTGAAACCTCTTTATCTGGCTGCTTATCTGGGATTTTTATTCTCGGCACTTTCAGTGATTGGATATGGAGCGTATGTTATTCATTCATTTATTGCCAAAACAGAGATTTCCGGCTGGGCATCTTTGATTATGACCATTGTTTTCTTTGGAGGACTTCAGCTCATTATCTTAGGAATTATGGGGATTTATTTAGGTAAAATATTCAAACAGGTGAAAGACAGACCTAATTATATTATTAAAAACAAAAATTTTTAAGATGGTTTTATTGAGTTTTGACATTGAAGAATTTGATATGCCATTAGAATATAAGGGTGAAATTCCCTTTGAAAAGCAGATTTCAATTTCACAGACAGGATTAGAGAGAATTCTCGATATTCTTAAAAAACATAATGCCAAAGCTACTTTTTTTTCAACAGTAGTTTTTGCAGAAAACAGCAGACCTCTTATTGAAAGATTGTTAAATGAAGGCCATGAGCTGGCTTCTCACACCTGGTTTCATTCAGAATTTGAAGAGAAACACCTCAAAGAATCAAGAGAGAAACTGGAAGAATTATTTTCTACAAAGGTTACCGGATTAAGAATGCCGAGAATGATGCCTGTAGACGAAAAAGAAGTGGAAAAAGCAGGATATTCTTACAATTCATCCATCAATCCGACCTTTTTGCCGGGAAGATATAACAATTTAAAAGTATCCAGAACGTATTTCAAAGAAGGAAATGTAACGCAGATTCCGGCTTCGGTTTCTCCTAATTTCAGAATTCCTCTGTTTTGGTTAAGTTTCCATAATTTTCCTTTATTTTTCTATAAAAAACTGGCTTCGGACAGTTTGAAAAAAGACCAATATCTGAACATTTATTTCCATCCGTGGGAATTTGCAGAAATTAAAGATGAAGCCTTTAAACTTCCTGGATTTACTGTAAAAAACTCAGGAAAAGAGATGGTAGAAAGGTTTGATTCATTTGTAGGCTGGCTGAAAGAAAAAGGACATACATTCGGTACATTTCAGGAATTTCAAAAACAGATACAACGATGAAGATTGCCTTTGATGCAAAACGGTTTTTCCACAATACATCCGGTCTGGGAAATTACTCGAGAGATCTTGTAAGAATCCTTTCTGAATATGAACCGGACAATGAATATCTGTTGCTCAACAAGAACAAATCGGAGAGGGGAAAAGAGATTCTGGAACGCCCTAATGTTCAATTTATTGAAACCTCAAAAGGGAATTTATCACGTCAACTGAAAATGGGTAAAGATGCCCAAAAACAGGGAGCCGATATTTTCCATGGATTATCCGGTGAACTTCCTTTAAAATGGGATCCAAAACCTATTAAAAAGGTGGTAACCATTCATGATCTGATTTTTGTAAGATATCCGCAGTATTATTCTTTTTTTGACAGAAAGATTCATTTCTGGAAATTTAAAAAAGCGGCTGATTCAGCTGATAAAATTATTGCTATTTCGGAACAGACCAAAAGAGATATTATCCAATATTTAAAAGTTCCTGAGACTAAAATTGAAGTCATTTATCAGGGATGTCATCATGCTTTTAAAGAACAGCAGTCTCCGGAATTAATGGAAGCCGTAAAGGAGAAATTTAAGCTTCCCGAAAGATTTGTGCTCAATGTTGGAACCATTGAAGACCGCAAAAACCTTTTGAATGTTGTAAAAGCAATCAGCGGAACAGAAATTCCATTGGTTGTGGTGGGAAGAAAAACCAAGTATTACCAGAAAATAGAACGTTTCCTGAAAAAAAATAAAATGGAAAAGCAGGTGCTCTTCCTCGAAGGAGTTTCTATGGATGAACTGGCTTGTCTCTATAAACTGGCAGATATTTTTGTCTATCCGAGTTTCTTTGAAGGCTTCGGAATCCCTGTGATTGAGGCGCTTTTCTCCAAAACTGTTGTGGTGACAAGCAATACAAGTTGTCTGCCGGAAGCAGGAGGAAAAGACTCTGTCTATATCAATCCGGATAATGATCTTGATATTAGGGCCAAACTCAAATTTCTCTGGGAAAATGAATCAGAGAGAAAACGCCGTGAGGAAAAGGGTTTCGAGTTTGTTCAGAAGTTTAATGACGAACCCATTGCAAAACAGTTGATGAATTTTTATCAAAAATTAATCTGAAAAAACTTTGCATTTTAAAAATAAATCCTACATTTGCATCATAATTCAAACAATGAAACCAACTTTTTTAGCATTACATCATTATCATCATCATCTCTGCTAGACGGAATTGATTGATATAAGTATATGCTAAAATCAAAAATAATTAAAACCGTCTGAGTAAATAGACGGTTTTTTTGTTTCCTGAATTCTCCTCAGAAATTTCAACAGATCAGTTTTTATTTGCTCAGACCCAAAAAAGGCAAAATGAGTAAATTAAAAATTGCAATCCAGAAAAGCGGCCGGCTTTACGAAGAATCTCTTCAGCTTCTCAAAGACTGCGGAATCTTCGTCAACAACGGGAAAGACCAGCTCAAAGTTTCAGTAGATAACTTTCCGATGGAAATCATGTACCTACGGAATTCAGACATCCCTCAATATCTGGAAGACGGAGTGGTGGATGTTGCCATTGTTGGTGAAAATCTTCTGATTGAAAAAGGTGAAAATATCAAAACGATCCAGAAGCTTGGGTTTTCAAAATGCCGTGTTTCACTGGCTGTTCCCAAAGAAGTAGAAACCGATGAGCTTTCTTATTTTCAGGGCAAAAAAATTGCCACTTCTTATCCCAATACCCTTAAAAACTTTTTAGAAAATCAAGGAATTGTATCTGATATCCACGTTATTTCCGGTTCTGTAGAAATCGCTCCCAATATCGGTCTGGCTGATGGAATATGTGATATTGTCAGTTCCGGAAGTACTTTATTCAAAAACGGATTAAGGGAAACGGTTACTTTGCTGAAATCGGAAGCTGTGCTGGCTCAAACACCCCGGTTATCATCTGAAAAAGAGGTTATTCTTGAAAAACTGGTCTTCAGGATCAAAGCGGTTTTAAAAGCAAAAAATTCAAAGTACATTCTGATGAATGTTCCCAATGAAAAGATTCAGAAAGTATCAGAAGTACTTCCTGTATTAAAAAGCCCTACAGTTATTCCTCTGGCAGAAGAAGGCTGGAGCAGTATTCATTCTGTGATTGATGAAGAACGTTTCTGGGAAGTCATTGATGAACTCAAAGAAAATGGCGCTCAGGATATTTTAATCATTCCAATTGATAAAATGGTTATTTAAAATGTTGGTGAACGCAAAGACGCTAAAGAATAAAAATTAAGACTGTTTTAAGGCGCGAAGATTTTATCTGCGATAAAATTGAATACGTTTATCAAAAAAAATAGCAATTAAAATAGCTGAATAATATAGCTTCAGCTATGATCTTAATGAAACTTAACAACTTAAAAGGATCTTAATGGTTCAAAAAACTTTTAAAATAGTACAATGAAAGTATATAAATTTCCCACAAAAGACACCTGGAAAGACCTGGTAAAACGTCCTGTTTTGGAGAAGAAAGAAATTTCAGGGCTCATTACAGAAATTTTTGCAGAAGTTGAAAAAAATGGTGATAAAGCTTTAATAGAGTTCAATAAAAAATTCGATAAAGCAGATACTCAAAGCATTTCGGTTTCCAAAGAAGAAATTGAAGATGCACAAAAGCAGATAAAAGATGAACTGAAAGAGGCGATTCAACAGGCAAAGGAGAATATTTCAATATTTCACGCTTCGCAAAAACAGGGAATTCAGAAAATTGAAACCACAAAAGGTGTAGTGTGCTGGCGTGAAAATCGTGCTGTAGAGAAAGTTGGGATTTATATTCCGGGAGGAACGGCTCCATTATTCTCTACCGTATTGATGCTTGCAGTTCCTGCAAATCTTGCCGGATGTAAAGAAATAGTTCTTTGCACGCCACCGGATAAGAAAGGAAATGTTAATCCCGCAATTCTTTATGCAGCAAAGCTTTGCGGCGTTTCAGAAATATTTAAAACGGGAGGAGCGCAGGCCGTTGCAGCAATGACTTTTGGAACAGAAAGCATTCCTGCTGTTAATAAAATTTTCGGACCTGGTAATCAGTTTGTAGTAGCAGCTAAAGAATACGCTCAGCGTTTTGGAGTTGCGATCGATATGCCTGCCGGACCTAGTGAAGTTCTTGTAATTGCAGATGAGCAGGCTGTTCCTGAATTTTGTGCGGCAGATCTTCTCTCTCAGGCAGAACATGGAAGCGACAGTCAGGTGGTTTTTATTACGACAGATCTTAAAGTGTTTGATGAAACAATAGAATGTGTTGAACAGCAAATCAAAGAATTACCCAGAAATGAATTTGCAGCTCAGGCATTGGAAAACAGTTCTTTTATTTTAGTGAATTCTGTGGAAGAAGCTCTTGAATTTAGTAATCTTTATGCACCGGAACACCTTATTCTGGCGATTGATGATTTTGAAAAATATATTCCGGAAGTTCAGAATGCAGGATCTGTTTTCCTTGGAAACTATTCCTGTGAGAGTGCTGGGGATTATGCCAGCGGAACCAATCACACGCTTCCTACCAATGCGTATGCAAAGAATTACAGCGGGGTGTCACTGGATAGCTTTGTGAAAAAAATAACATTCCAGCAACTTTCAAAAGAGGGCCTTAAGAATCTAGGAAAAACCATAGAGCTTATGGCAGAAGCAGAAGGCCTGTTTGCCCACAAAAATGCAGTTTCCATAAGATTAAATAATAAATGTTGGAAAACGTAAAGACGCGAGAAGGATATAATTAGAGTGTTTTTTAAGACGCAAGGATTTTATCTCCGATAAACTTAAATAATGCATATAAAACACAAAATAAAATTCAAGCCCTTGCTGAAAATCTTAGATTTTCACGCGCCTTAAAAAAAGCAAGAATTAAAAAACTTTGCGCCCTTGCGTTTATCCAGAAAAAAGAATTTGAACCATTAAGAAAATAAAACTTTTAAGTAAAATTAAGCCTCAAGTACATTTGAATTTAGCGCACTGCTTAATAACTCAATTCATCTTAATGGTTTAGAATAATTAAAATGAAAAACAATACAATGAAAAATAACAGTATCAAAACTCTGGTAAGAGAAAATATATTACAACTACAACCCTACGTCAGTTTCAGGGACAATAACGAATTTAATGCACCTGTCATGCTGGATGCGAATGAAAGTCCTTTTGGGGATTACAACCGTTACCCGGATTCTACCCAAAAAAGGCTTAAAAGCAAGCTTGCAGGGCTTAAAAATGTTGTGCCGTCACAGATTGCCATAGGAAACGGAAGTGATGAGCTGATAGACCTTATCATTAAAATTTTCTGTGAGCCTAAAAAAGATGCCATTCTGATGATGAATCCGTCCTTTGCGATGTATGGTTTCTATGCAGCAATCAACGAGAATAAGGTTTTGAAAATAGATCTGGATGAAAACTTTGAAATCGTTAAAAATGATTTTTTAAAGACAGCAGAAGATCCTTCACTGAAGATTTTCTTTTTATGTTCACCTAACAATCCTACCGGAAACAGTGTAGCCGATATTGAATTTTATCTTCAGAACTTCAACGGAATTGTGGTAGTAGATGAAGCTTATATCGAATTTTCAGGACAAAAATCAAGTATTCAACTTTTGAATCAATATTCTAACCTGATCGTACTGCAGACATTTTCCAAAGCATGGGGAATCGCGGGCGCAAGGGTAGGAATGGCTTATGCATCAGAAGAAATTATTAATCTTATTAATATTGTAAAAGCACCTTATAACGTGAATGTACTGAGCCAGGAGCTTATTTTAAAGACATTGGAGGATGAAAGCAGACTTCAGAAAAATGTAAACCGTATTTTGGAAGAGATAACGTGGCTGAAGCAGCAGTTTGAAGGAATTCCATGTATTTCGAAAGTATTTTCAACAGATGCGAATTTCTTTCTGATCAGAATGGAAAACGTTGATTCAGTGTATGCAAAAATGTTGGAAGAAGAAGTTTTAACCAGCAGAAGAGATCCGGCAATTCCCGGATGTATCAGGATCAATGTAGGAAACCGAGCAGAAAATGAAAAATTAATTAATCTTTTAAAAGGAATATAAGGTGTAACCATTAATAAAGAGTGTGTTATAAGGACAGTTAAGATTCAGGATGAATAAAATACAAGCTAAATTAATAGCTCCAGGTATGTTCTTACTACTTCTTAACCATTTAAAAAAGCTTAATGGTTAAAAAATAATTTATAAAAAACATATGAAAAAAGTACTTTTTATAGACCGCGACGGAACGTTAATTATCGAACCGCCCACAGATTTTCAGGTAGATTCTCTGGAAAAACTTGAGTTTTATCCGGGAGTTTTTCAAAACTTAGCAAAAATTGCCAGTGAACTGGATTACGAATTGGTGATGGTGACCAATCAGGATGGATTGGGAACGGAAAGTTTTCCCGAAGAAGATTTCATAAAGCCACAGGAAAAAATGTTGCAGGCATTTGAAAACGAAGGCATCATTTTTAGTGATATTTTAATTGATAAAAGCTTTGAGTCCGAAAATCTTCCCACCAGAAAACCAGGAATTGGAATGCTTGGAAAATATATCTATGGTAATTATGATCTTGAAAATTCCTATGTAATTGGTGATCGAATTACGGATGTTCAACTTGCTAAAAATCTTGGATCTAAAGCAATTTATCTTAATCAAAACTTCAATACTGAATCTGAGCTGTCTGCTTCAAAATGGTCAGAGATTTATCAGTTCCTAAAATCAGGAATGAGGAAAGCCAAAGTTTCCAGAAAAACCAATGAGACCGATATTGAAATTGAAGTCAATCTCGATGGAAACGGAAAGTCAGATATCTCAACCGGGCTTCACTTTTTCGATCACATGCTGGACCAGATCGCCAGACACGGCAATATGGATCTTAAGATTAAAGTCAAAGGTGATCTTGCCGTAGATGAGCACCACACGATTGAAGACACAGGAATTGTGTTGGGAGAAGCTATTTTAAAAGCATTAGGAAAGAAAAAAGGAATTGAGCGGTATGGTTTCCTGCTTCCGATGGATGACTGCCTTTCTCAGGTGGCTATTGATTTCGGAGGAAGATCATGGCTCGTTTGGGATGCTGAATTTAAAAGAGAAAAGATAGGTGATGTGCCTACGGAAATGTTTTTTCACTTCTTTAAATCCTTTACAGATTCTTCAAAATCGAATCTGAATATCAAAGCAGAAGGTGATAACGAACACCACAAAATTGAATCCATTTTTAAAGCCTTTGCAAAAGCCGTTAAGATAGCAGTGAATCAATCAGATACTAATTACAGCCTGCCTTCTACAAAAGGAAGTTTATAAATATGATTGCTATAATAAAATATAACGGAGGAAATGTAAACTCCGTTCAGAATGCCCTCAACAGGCTTAAAATAGATTCTGTGATCACCGATGATCCCGAACAGATTTTAAAAGCTGATAAAGTGATCTTTCCCGGCGTGGGAGAAGCTTCCTCTACTATGAAACTGCTGAAGGAAAAAGAACTTGATCTATTGATTCCAAGCCTCAAACAACCGGTTTTAGGGATATGCCTGGGCATGCAGCTGATGTGTAAAGGAAATGAAGAAGGAGATACCGAAGGAATGGGGATTTTTGATATCAATGTCAGAAAATTTCCGGCAAAGGATATTGTTCCACACATGGGCTGGAATACGCTTTCAGAACAGACATCGCCATTATTTTCAGGAATAGAAAAGAATAATGATGTGTATTTTGTTCATAGTTATTATTGTGAGCTTTCAGACTTTACCACATCTGTTTGTGATTATATCCTGCCATTCAGTGCATCTTTGCAGAAAGACAATTTCTATGCGGTACAGTTTCACCCTGAAAAATCAGGACTGGTGGGAAATCAGATCGTTAAAAACTTTATAAATTTATAATGATGAAAATAATTCCGGCTATTGATATTATCGACGGGAAATGTGTCCGTTTATCAAAAGGAGATTACAATACAAAGAAAATATACAATGAAGACCCTGTAGAAGTGGCTAAAGAGTTCGAAAGCTTCGGGATTCAATACCTTCATTTGGTGGATCTTGACGGAGCGAAATCAAAGCATATTGTCAACCAGAAGGTTCTGGAAAATATTGCCAGGTCTACTGTGTTGGATATTGACTTTGGAGGAGGACTAAAAACTCAGGAGGATATTGAAACAGCCTTCAATTCCGGGGCAAAACAGATCACTTTAGGAAGTATTGCGGTACAAAATCCTGAATTCTGTTATGGAATGATTGAAAAATATGGAGCTGAGAAGATCATTTTAGGGGCAGACTGCGAAAACAGAAAGATTAAAACTTCCGGCTGGCTGGAAGAAAGTAATAATGATGTCATTGACTTTATCCTTCAGTATCAGAAAAAAGGAATACAATCCACAATATGTACTGATATTGCAAAAGATGGGATGCTGGAAGGGCCTTCAACTGGACTTTATATTGAGATTTTATATAAAACATCCGTTCAGCTGGTAGCAAGCGGTGGGATCTCAGGCATCGCTGATGTCTATAAAATGAAAGATATCGGATGTGCGGGGACAATTATCGGAAAAGCAATTTATGAGGGAAAAATAAGCTTACAACAACTTCAAAACTTTATTGAAAATGCTTAAGAAACGAATTATTCCATGTCTGGATATTAAGGATGGAGCAACGGTGAAAGGAGTCAATTTTGAAGATCTTAAAAATGCCGGAGATCCCGTTGAGTTGGCCAAAAAATATGAGCTGGAAGGAGCTGATGAGCTTGTTTTCCTGGATATTACGGCAACTATTGAAGATAGAAAAACATTTGTAGAGCTGGTAAAGGAGATTGCCAAAGAGCTTAGTATTCCTTTTACAGTAGGAGGTGGCATTTCATCTGTAGAAGATGTAAGAAAGCTTTTGGAAGCAGGAGCAGACAAGATCAGTATCAATTCCTCAGCGGTGAAAAATCCCGGGCTTATTTCTGATCTGGCCAAAGAATTCGGAAGCCAGTGTGTGGTGGTAGCGGTGGATACAAGAGAGGTGGGAGGTAAAGATCTTGTTCATATCAAAGGCGGAAGAGAAGCTACGGAACTTACTACTCTGGAATGGGCACAGGAAGCAGCACGTTTGGGAGCAGGAGAAATTCTATTAACTTCCATGGATGGTGACGGCACAAAAAACGGTTTTGACCTTCGCATTACAAAGCTCGTTTCAGACAATATCAGTATTCCTGTGATTGCTTCAGGAGGTGCGGGTACTGTGGATGACTTTGTTAAAGTATTTAATGAAACAAAAGCTACCGGGGCATTGGCAGCCAGTATATTCCATTTTAATGAAATAGGAATTCAGGATTTGAAACAACAGTTAAAAACTCAAAAAATAGAAGTACGATGAAAATAGATTTTAATAAAGATAAAGGACTTGTTCCGGTAATTATCCAGGACAGCAGAACGTTGCAGGTTTTGATGCTGGGCTACATGAATGAAGAAGCTTTTGAGAAAACAAAAGCAGAGGGAATTGTTACTTTTTTCAGCCGCTCCAAAAACAGACTCTGGACAAAAGGTGAGGAATCCGGGAATTTCTTAACCGTAAAAAGTATTAACATCGACTGTGATCAGGACACCATTTTAATTAAAGCTGTTCCGAAGAATGTAGTATGTCATACAGGAAGTTTCAGTTGCTTTGGAGAAAAGAATGCCAAAGGGTTTCTGTATGAACTGGAAGAAAAGATCTCTCAGAGAATCGATACCAAAGCTGAAGGATCTTATACCTATTCACTTTATCAGAGAGGTATCAATAAAATGGCGCAAAAAGTAGGTGAGGAGGCCGTAGAATTGGTAATAGAAGCTAAAGATAATAATGAGGAGCTCTTTAAAAATGAAGCTGCAGATCTTCTGTATCACTTTTTAATCTTATTGAAAGCCAAAGGATTTTCAGTGGAGGAAATTGAAGAGGTTCTTAAAAGTAGAACTCAATAAAAATTAACTCGCTTTTTGATTGTGAGACAAAAATTCCTTCGGTAAATGAAAAACGTTATTTTAAGATCAGAGAAATAAACCTTAAAATATGATTGATGAGTTACAGAAAGCTAAAGATTTAATGGATAACGGGCAATATATGCCCGCTGTGGAAATTTTACAGAATATCAGAGAGTTACCTGTAAAATCTGAAAAATACAGATTGTTATTCATGTCATACTGTTGGTGTAATTTAGGAGAATATCAATGGTCTGTTAATATTGCCAATGATTTATTACAGAAAGATAGGCACAATGAGTTAGCTTCCCAGATAAAGTATTTGTCCTATTGTGGGCTTAAAGATTTTGATAGAGCCTTAGAAGAAATTATACGGTTTTTGTCATTGAATGAAGCGGATCTGTATAAAATAACTCTGGAAGAGTTATTATCAGATATCAAAAATGGCTTTATTAATGAACAGACTATTATTTCTACAATAAAAAAACTCGCATTAAAAAATAACTGTTTGAAGTAAAAATATTTAAACACGCTCTTTTAAAATAAAACAGCAGGAATAGCCCTGCTGTTTTTTAATATAATCTGATTAATATCTTATCTTTCAATCATAATATTCTTCACAAGAGTTTCATCACCTACTTTCAAAACTCCAATATACACTCCGTTCTGAAGGCCGGAAACATTAATCTTTCTTTCATTATTGACTTTCAAAAGTGATCTTCCCAAAGAATTGCTGATTTCAAAACTGAAGTTGGTTTCCTTAGAATCCGGTAATTCAATATTCAGAATATTATTAGCGGGATTAGGATAGATTTTTACAGTTTCCAGTAAATTTTTAGAAGCGGGTTTACTCATAGTAGTAGAAGCGCTTGCAAAATGCTGTAATGCACCCACGGTTGCCTTTCCGATCTTGTATACATAAACAGGATCCATATTAGTAAAGGTATCTTTAGAGCTGTGAGGATAAGTACTTCTTATTCTTTCAAAAAATCCGGTAATTACTTCACCTTTCTGTTCAAAAGGAATATAATCCGTATCGGCAGCCGGATCTACGGCAGTCAGAAGAGTAGAGTAGAGTGCTGTGCAATTTCTCAACTGTTGGGTAACAGCTGCAGAAGCTGCATTATTACTGGAAACACCTCCCTGGTCTTCATCACAATATACCGTTGTATTATTATTTCCTTTCACACCGCCCACCTGATCCAGATTGAAGACCAGTTTGATATCCAGTTTGCGGACGCCTCCCTGGTATACCACATTGTTCACATAATGGCTGCTTCCCTTTAATCCTTGTTCTTCACCAGAAAAATGAATGAATTTTATAGAATATTCTGTAGGAACATTTCTAAGAATCCTTGCAGCCTCAAGGATAATAGACGTTCCACTGCCGTTATCATTTACTCCCGGACCATAGATGGTATCGAAATGCCCGCAGATGATAACATATTTGTTAGGATACAGTGTTCCGGTTTTGGTAATGATTAAATTTTTAGAGCTGGTACTTCCAAAAGTAAAAGGACTTTCTTCTATCTGGCTGGCAGTATAGCCGTAAGAAAGATACTTGTTTTTGATCCAGTTCAGCGTATTGGTATTGGCTGCTGAGCCTGTGGTTTTTACGCCTAAATTACTAAACTCCTGGAGATTTGTGGTGATATTGGTCTGGGTAACCAAATCTGCTCTGTCTTTATAAGCCTGAATAAAAGTTTGAGCCGCAATACTCTGAATCATCAATGCAGAGCATAAAAGTGTTGTGAATTTTTTCATATAAATAATATTATTTGGTAACACGAATGTAGTAAATAAATCACAATAAAGTGTTTAATAGTTTAGATTAATATTGTATTTATTATGAATATCATATTAGTTTTGATGAAGCTTTTGTGAATATTGCAATTGGGATAAAAATAAAAACCTTTGAAAAAATTCAAAGGTTTAGGTATTATAGAGGATTATAAATTGTATTATTTTTCGATCATCACCTTTCTAACGACCTTTTGATCTCCGGTTTTTAAAATTCCGATATATGCTCCGTTTTCCAGACCTGAAACATTAATTTTTGTTTCATTGTTTCTCTTGAAAATAGAACGTCCCTGGAAATCCGTAATTTCAAAAGTGAAATTTTTAATTCCAGAGTCCGGAAGTTCAATATTGATGATCTCTTTTGCCGGATTGGGATAGATTTTTATATTTTCCAACGTGTTTTTCCCTGTGGTTTCATGCGTTCCCAATGTGCCGGTGGCAACAGCGAAATGCTGCAATGCTCCCACAGACGCTTTTCCTATCTTGTAAATGTAAACAGGATCTGTATTGGCAAAAGTATCATTCACTGTATGCGGGTAAGTACTTCTTATTCTTTCAAAGAAACCTGTGATCACTTCGCCTTTCTGTTCAAAAGGAATATAATCCGTGTCTTCAGCGGGATCTACCTCTGTCAGAAGAGGCGAGTAGAGTGCTGTACAGTTTCTGAGTTCCTGAGTTACAGCAGCAGAAGCGGCATTATTTGTTGAAAGTCCACCCTGATCTTCATCACAGTAAACGGTATTGTTATTATTTCCCATCACACCGCCTACCTGATCCAGATTAAAAACAAGTTTAATATCTAAAACACGGACCCCACTCTGATAAGCTACATTGTTGACATAATGTTTACTTCCCAGAAGCCCTTGCTCTTCTCCGGAAAAATGAATGAATTTTATAGAATATTCCGTCGGAACATCTTTAAGAATCCTTGCTGCTTCAAGAATAATAGAAGTTCCGCTTCCGTTATCATTGATCCCTAACCCTGTAATACTATCAAAATGTCCACAGATAATTACATATTTATTAGGATACACTGTTCCTGTTTTAGTAATCACCAGATTTTTAGAGCTGTAGCCCCCTAAAGTAAAAGGGTCTTCCACAATTTGGCTGGTAGTATAGCCATAGGAAAGGTATTTGGTTTTTAGCCATTCTAAAGCATTGTTATTGGCTGGAGTACCTGTTTTTTTTACTCCTAAAAGAGCAAATTCCTGAAGGGAAGTTGTAATATTGGTCTGGTTGACCATATCTGCTCTGTCCTGATAAGCCTGAATAAAACTCTGGGCTCCAATAGTTTGAATAGCGATAGAAGCCAGTAAAAAAGTAGCGATTTTCTTCATTGTATAGAGTAATGCTGAATATTCCCGAATGTAAACCAGATTCAGAATATTCTACCTGACATTATTTAGTAATGATTATTTTTTTTGTTGTATTTCCTTTATCTGTTGTAATAGTAAAGGTATACACCCCGTTTGTTAATCCTGAAGTATTTATTTTCTCCTGGTTTTCAAGGGATAAAACAGTATTTCCTGACATGTCATTGACTTCAACTTTGAATTGCTTTACTTTCTCCTGAAATTCCACGGTTACAAGATCTTTAGCCGGATTAGGATAAACTTTGATTGTCTCACCAGATTTTTGCACGGATGTTTCGTTGGTACCTAACAGGTTACTGGATGTAGATGCAATAGCAAAATGCTGTAAGGCTCCCACAGCAGCTTTTCCTACATTAAAAACATAGACAGGGTCCAGATTGGCAAAAGTATCACTTACCGTATGCTCGTTTTCACTTCTCAAGTACTCGTAAAACCCGGTAATGGTATATCCCTTGGCTTCAAAAGGCATATAATCTGAGCTGTAAGCATATGAAAGATTAGTCTGAAGAGGAGAGTAAAGGGTAGTACAGTTCATCAGTTCCTGTGTTACAGCAGTAGAAGCTGCGTTGTTGGAAGATACACCGCCGGTATCTCTTTCACAGGTAATCGTATTGTTGTTATTCCCAATCAGTCCACCTACCTGGTCAATATTTAAGACCAATTTGATATCCAGAACCTGGCTGCCGTTCTGATACGCTACATTATTTACATAATGATTACTTCCTACAAGGCCCTGTTCTTCTCCGGAAAAATGAATAAACTTGATAGAGTATTCTGTGGGAACATTTTTTAATATTCTTGCTGCCTCCAGAATGATGGACGTTCCACTGCCATTGTCACTTACTCCGGGACCTACAATCGTATCATAATGTCCACAGATAATAACATATTTGTTAGGGTATACAGTTCCCGTCTTGGTAATAATTAAATTTTTTGAAGTACTGCTTCCGTAGGTAAAAGTATCTTCAGACATGTTGTTTACAGTATATCCGTAGGACAGATATTTGTTTTTAAGCCAGTCCAGAGCATTGTTATTGGCTGTTGTACCTGTCTTTTTTATCCCAAATCCTGCAAATTCCTGAAGATTTGTACTGATATTGGTTTGGGTTACCATATCTGCTCTGTCCTTATAAGCTTGAATAAAACTTTGCGCACTCATATTTTGAAGCGCCATTGAAGTGAGCAGAAAAGCTGCAGCTTTTTTCATTTTTGATACTTTCTTTAGAGATTGCTAATATAACAATAAATCATCATTTATTGTTGATTATTAACTGGAATAGCGTTTATTTGCTTGATTTATCAATAATAATTTATCTTTTTATTAAATTTATTATTGTATTAGATTAAAATTCGCTAAATGAATAAAATTTAGGTAAATTTTTCTTTATTATTAAATATGTTTAATGATACATTCATCTTTTGTGAATGCTATCTCATAAAGTTTACTGTTGATATGGCAATTAGAGTGGGATTGACCTATAACAAATTGTATATAACAAAAAAATCCCGGGAAAACCCGGGACTTATATTGATAACAAAATCTATTCTACATTATTTTACTTGATCTACAACAGCTTTGAAAGCTTCAGGGTGATTCATTGCTAAATCTGCTAAAACTTTTCTGTTAAGTTCGATGTTGTTCTTTTTAAGAGCTCCCATAAATTGAGAGTAAGACATTCCGTGCTCTCTAGTTCCCGCGTTGATACGAGTGATCCAAAGTGCTCTGAAATTTCTCTTTTTCTCTTTTCTACCACGGTAAGCATATTGCATTGCTTTTTCTACCGCGTTTTTAGCTACAGTCCAAACGTTCTTTCTTCTTCCGAAATAACCTTTAGCGTGCTTAAAAATTTTCTTTCTGCGAGCTCTTGAAGCTACGGCATTTACTGATCTTGGCATAATTTAAATTGTTTTTTTGAAAAGGGCGGCAGTGTTATTGCTCTTATTTGCACCGTTTCAGGGTTAAAATTGTGAATTTGTTTGAATTCTTATAAACCGAATATAGATTTATAAAAACTACTTAATTGCTAATTGACGTTGAACGCTTTTCTCATCCACTTTAGCTACGTAAGAAGTAGACGTAAGATTTCTCTTCTGCTTAGTTTCTTTCTTAGTTAAGATGTGGCTTTTGTAAGCGTTTTTTCTTTTGATCTTACCTGTTCCAGTAAGAGCAAAACGTTTCTTAGCACCTGATTTCGTTTTTAATTTTGGCATTGTTTTGCTTTTTTATTGTTTTTGTTATCAATATCTGTTTTGGCTACTCCTAAAGACATTAGGAATAATAGTTTGCAAAGATAAGAAAAAAATCAATTCGAAGGGTTATAATCTTGATTTTATCATGTCAATAAAAACCGTTTAAGGAAACGGTTCATTAATAAGTTGAGTTCTTTTAATCGAAAATCCACCTGGAAGATATCTTCAAAATCTTGATTTATGACAATAATTAATTAAAAATTCCAGACAATAATAATGTACAGATAGTATTAATTAAATAACAGATGGAATGAAAATATTTATGTTATGAAGAAATATTACTCAAAAAATTATGACAGGATAAAATATACCTGATAATCGGGATTGTAGTATTAGCCGGTTCTCTCTAATATTGAAGATTAACCTGTAAATTTAAACTGTTATGCTTTCATCTGCAGATTTACACCTTGAAAGAGCGTTATTTCTTGCTGTCTTAATTATTTTTTTCGGAGCAGGATTTTTGTGCACGTTGATTAGTTTCATTATCAATTTTATACAAAAGAAAGATAAAAAAGGAGTGTATTACCTTCTTATATTTCTTATTTCCGGCCTTATCGGAGTGGTCTTAACAGCATTTTATTGTTACATGATCCTGTTTGAACAGGCTGAAATCTATATGCCATAAAAAGAAGATGCAATGCAGTATAATAAAATGGAATAGACTAAAAACCACTGATATCAGGGATGTTTTTGCACAGTCTCTATTTTTATCTTTGACTCAAAAATTGACCAGGATAAAACGGTGTAAAACCTTTCTCTCAGATCAATAGTAATTATAACTTTTATAGCTTTCTTTTTCACACCCAATAAAAGATAAATTCTTATTTCGAATAAACACTAAAAAACTATGGGTAAAAACACTAGCCAAATAAAATGGAGTGAAGGAGAAGCTGTAAAAGTAATTTAGATGAGTCTCATTTTAGTAATTTTCACCCATTGTAAGAATCCTGAAAAAACAAATTTTAAGAATTACCTGAATATACTTAACAACCCTTCTTTAGATCACCTTTTCATAAAATAGTATTATTTAATTTCACAAAATCATTGTAACAGGAAATGCTGTAATGCTTTTCCGGCATGATAAAATGAACGTATGGCACACCGGATTTATTTATACAATTACGATCAAAAATCAAATCAGAGATTCAATAGCTACCTAGGAGAGTGGAATTATGAAATTCCCTTATTGCTGTATCCTTTGCTGGCACAAGACATCAAAGTGGAAGGCGTTGAATTTTTCTCAGATAAAAATCAGGGCATTGTTCAGTTGCGTTATTTTTTCAATCTGCTGGCAGATATCTATCAGCTGCATTACAAGAAAGCTTATTACGAACCTGTAAATAAAATGTTTGAGTTCCTGGAAGCTTTACCTTATGACACTTTTGTATTGAATGCAACAGACGTTTTCAATATGAACGAAGAAAAACATAAGGCGCAGGCAAAGGAATGGCTGGTAGAAATTCAGCACAAAAACAAACTGTATAAAAAAGCTGTGGAATCTCAGAAACTTTCGCTGCTGGATTCTTTGTTGCCGCAGACGGGATATTCTTCATTTCTCGAAATTTTAGAAACTGACTGGATTAATTACGGATTGGGATATTTTGAAGAGCTAGCCTATAAAAAAGCTGCATCTACGACTTTCGAAGAAAACGGAAAGTTTGGTCTTAAAGATGCGAAAGGGGGCATTTTAGCTCCGGCAGTTTATGATGATATTTTTGAAGAAGATTATCATTACGGTATATCGGTAATTCAGAAAGGAACATTGTTCGGTTACCTGCAAAGTGACGGAAAAGAGTGGGTTTCTCCGGTATATGAAGAGGCTTTTGATGTATTCGATTTTGGACAGGAACCTTTAGGCGAAGTGAAAGTGAATGGCAAATCAGGGATTTTAAAAATCCATTCAAACACATGGATGGTACCTGCGGAATATGATGCTATTGAAAGAATAGCCTATGGATTCTTTAGCATAGGAAAAGATGGAAAGTTTGGAGTTTACAGCGATAAAAACGGACTGATTATTCCTGTTGAAAGTGAAAGCCCTTTTGAGTACGATTATTTCCCCGAATTATTTTTCGCCAGACAAAAAGGCACAGGCAAACGAAAATATTATACGAAAGAAGGAAACTATCTGGGAGATTTTTTAGAAGGAAGTATCTCAAAAGCAAGTACCTGTTTCTGGATTAAACCGAACAAGTTTAATAAGAAAGGCAGGTTGATTGATAAAAAAGGCCAACCTATCATAGACGAAGCGGATCAGCTGATTTTAATCGATAATTTTGAAACCCTTGCTGTTCGTAAAGACAAAAATTGGAAGATTTATCATGCTTTAAAACATCGCTTCCTGTTAGAAAATGAATCTATCAGTAAAGTAAGAGCAGAATCCAATGGCGGATATAAAAACAATGTGTTCATTCTGGAAACCAACAGAGGGTCAGGGCTTTTTGATGCCGGTAATGAAAACTGGCTGATCGCTCCCCAACCGGAAATTAAACAGATTCACTATCTGGAAAATGGATTTTTATCAGTTCAAAAATATGAAGGGTATCAGTTGTTTGATTTTGAGAATGGTCTGTCGGAGAAATTATATGATTATATTTCCAATCCTTTGAATTACAGAACGGAAGAAGGTTTATTGTTTCTGTATCAGGGTGAAAATATGTTCAGAATGCACGAGGATAAAAGTATTCATCGGGTAGAAATTTCCGGATATGGGGCTATTTATCTGGACAGGTATTCATTCCGGGGAAAGGATTTGGAATACTTTACTGGCTTTTATAACCGTTGGAAAAGTCAGGCTGGTAAAGATGCTGAACAGTTCATGGAGGCCGAAACCATTAAAAAAATGGCTTTTGATGCAAGAGAAAATCAAAATTACCACGAAGCACTTCGTCTGTTTGAGTTATCTGCTCAAAAAGGGGATATGGACAGCCTGGTAGAAATAGGACTACTGTTGACCGACCCTGAAATAGAATCATTGTTTGATCCGCAAAAAGGTATCAGATATTACGAAAAAGCGGCACAACGAAACCATCCTGTAGCCTGGAACAATATCGGGGCTTTATACCACAACGATATAGGGTATTCTTTTAATATCAAAAAAGCAATTCAGGCCTATGAGAAGAGTGCTGAACTTGGTGATGAAATGGCACTTGTCAACCTGGGTGATTTGTATTATTTTGGAGAACATGTGCTGCAGGATTACAATAAAGCTTTGGATTTTTATCAGAAAGCTGAGAAAAAATACACCTACAATTACGATAAAATCTCAGAAATCTATTATCAGTTAAGAGATTATAAAAACCTTTTGGTGTACTTAAAGAAAGACTATGATCAGTCATATTCAGGTATTTATTACGGCATTATCTACGAATTGGGTATGGGAGTAAAGACAGATCTGAAGAAAGCCATTAAGTATTTTGAACAAGCCAACACTTACAGTGCCTACGAATATGCTACTCAACGTTTACTACATTACTATGGTGAAGATCCGGTCTTTAAAAATGAAAAGAAATATCTGAAATGGAGATCTTTTGCAGAAAAGCATGGCTTCGAAATAGATTAGCAGGGATTTACCTATATTTACTTTCCTTAATGGAATGCAATTTAATAAAGATAAGGATTTGATGCACAGGTTATTACTTATAATTACTTTACTTATTTGTTCGTTTTTTGTTCAGGCACAGGAGGTTTTAAGCAAATTAGAAAGAGAATACAGCCATGCATCAGACAATACGATTGAACAGCTCAACCTTGCTCCCAAGTACGCTACAGCTTTATTCTTTCATAATCTTAAGCCAAAATCTTACCAGATTTTAGATATTAATATTTCCCTTGCTACAAGGCAGACGGATGGAAAGTATGCTACAATTTTATATGCGGTGCAGGCCATGAATTATCGGCTGGATAATAAAATAGCTGAGTCTTCAAAAAGTCTCGATATGGCAAAGGCATACAGCTTTAAAACAAATAATAATGAGGCTAAAGGCTATTTCAATTACGCAAAAGGCTGGATTCTCACCCGAAACAATAAAACAACTGAAGCCGTTACTGCCTATTTAAAAGCGATTGAATATTATGAAAATGCTCCAACGACTTCCACACTGTACGGAAGGTTTGGCAACGTAGCAAAAGAACTGTCTGCGATTTACTCCAATCTTAATGAATACCAGCTGGAAGAAAAATACAGTAAGCAGTTTCTGGTGCTGGCATCCAAACAGAATGATCCCAATCTTATATTCGACGCCTATATGCGGATGGGTTATGTGTATGAACAAAAATACACTGAGAATCCTTCCAATACAGAGTTGAGAAATAAAACAGAGCAATATTATCTGCAGGCAATCACAACGTTCAACAAAAATAAAGACAGGATGCTCAACAGGAGCAGTCTTTCCTATGCAGCCATCAACCTGGCGAATTTATATACTGAATTTGACAGTGGTAAGGCCATGCAATATGCGCAGTTAGCCAATACAGTCAGTCTGGAAATTGGTGATCCCATTCACATTGCTTCTTCTTTTGGAATTTTGGCAGAATTGGCCTTACAGGATAAAAATTATGATTTAGCCAAGTCATATTTTCTGAAAGCTTCCATGGAGATTGGAAAAAGTCCGGTAAGAGATCATAATATCGAATTGTCCATTCTTGAATCTTTATCCAGAATCAGTGAAGAGCAGGGTAATTACAAAGAAGCTTTGACCTATTATAAAAGCTATGTTGATCAATACAAAAGTGTTTACGATCAGGAAAAACTGGATATCACCAAAAGATTGGAATCACAATTTGATAAAGAACGGCAGGAACAGAAATACATCAAGCTGCAGCTGGAAAGTGACAAGAAAGCCCAGGAAATTAAGCTGATCAATATTTTGCGCGCGCAGCGTGAACAGGTCTACAACAACTTAAAACTGGTAGAAGAAAACCAGCGTGAGCGACTGAAGTTTTCAGAACTTGAATCCGAGAAAAAAGAACAGCAGCTTCGTTTGGCAAAACTGGAAACCCGGCAGAAGAATAACGATATTAATACCTTTAAAAAGCTTCTGGCATTCAAGGAAAAGATCAATACCTACTACATTTCTTTTATTATCTTTTTCATTGTTTTGATCCTCTTATTGCTGTATGCCTATAAACAGCGTGCTAAGTCCATTAAACGGAGAGATGAACTGCATGCTTTAGCCATGGAACAGGAGAAACAAAACTCGAAAATATCTACGCTTACCGCATTGCTTGAGGGGCAGGAGCAGGAGCGTGGCCGTCTTGCCCGTGATCTTCATGACGGATTGGGAGGTCTGCTTTCCGGTACGAAGCATCAACTGTCTTATTTAAATCCTGATCAATCCGAAAATATAGAAGAAGGAATCTCAAAATCAATTGAACAGATTGATGGTGCTGTAGAAGAACTAAGACGGGTGGCACATAATTTAATGCCTGATTTATTAACAAAATACGGTCTGGAAGTAGCCATTCAGGAGTTTGCTTCCCGAATTTCCAATCATGCTCTGGAAATCCATACAGAGTTTATCAATTACAGCAATTCCATATCGAAGGAAAAGCAGCTGGTTATTTACAGAATCATTCAAGAGCTGGTTAACAATGCTATAAAGCATGCTGATCCTTCTGAAATTATTGTTCAGATAAGCGAAGAAGACAATCTGTTAAACCTTACCGTAGAGGATAACGGAAAAGGCTTTGACCATACAGGCTTAGACGTTAGAAAAACAGCAGGTTTTCATAATATTGAACTTAGAGTCCAGTTTTTAAAAGGAACTATGAATATCACTTCAGAATTACATATTGGTACGAGTATAGAACTTCAAATCCCTATTCATTAAACATGATAAAAGTAGCCATAACAGACGATCATCCGCTTCTATTGGAAGGACTTAAAAATATTTTAGGAAACAGTGAAACAATAGATGTGGTAGATTGTTTCAAAAACGTCTCAGAAATGAATGCAGGCCTTGCAAAACAGGCAGTTGACATTTTGTTGCTGGACATCAATCTGGTAGATACCAACAGCATTGAACTCATCAAACCATTAAAGAAAAAGTACAGCGGCCTTCAGGTTATTATCCTGAGTGTTCATAATGAGCTGCCCGTCATCAACAGTACTCTGGCTGAAGGTGCTCAGGGATATATTCAAAAAAATGCTTCGGTTTCCGAAATCCTTGAAGGAATTACCACAGTATATTCCGGTAACAGGTTTTTATGTTCTCAAACCAAAGCTGTTCTGGACAAAAAAACAATGGGTGGATTAAGTCAGGTTCCGAAACTGACACGAAGAGAAAAGGAAATTCTGGGTGAAGCAGCAAAAGGACTTACCACCAATCAAATGGCAGAAAAGCTTTTTATAAGTCCGCACACCGTAGAAAGCCACCGGAAAAATCTGATCGAAAAATTCCAGACTTCTAACCTGAGTTCAGCCATAAAATTAGCGATAGAATATGGTTTGATCATCGAATAAAACAATTATCTAAAAAAAGGCCTGCTTACATCGTAAAAGCAGACCTTTTTTATATAATCAAATAATCGGGTGTGTTCTCTTAATCTTTGAATTTCAACGCAGCCTGAAACAGGTTCTTTTTGTCTACTAAATCATATTCTTCATTATAAACCGGCTGGTACATCAGTATGAAAACACTGCCATTAAAATCTTTTAAATTAATAGGCTGATCTACCATAATATCATAAAACCTTGTAATCGTACGGGTAGCAGTCCATTGCTTTGCATTGCCTTTAGGGTTTTTGTCAAATCTATGATCTTTCGCATCTGTATAATACCAGTATGAAGGCGCGGAATCCATCAGAAACATTTCTTTATCCTTGTTGTAAAGTTCCTCCGCCATACCCGTATTCTGAAACCACGGAACTTCAGTATCCAAAACACCTAAAGCTCCTGCATAGATATCTTTATTTGTTGTAGCACCCACTAAAAATCCTTCCAGATTGGCAGACGTGATTTCAAATAAAAAAGGAGATTTTTTCAGTTCATAAACATCATTTACCGGTTCAATTACTTTTCCGTCTTGTTTAATAACAACTTTTAACGATTGTGCAAAAGTTATAAAACTTAGTAAACAAAAAAGAAGGGTCAAACTTAATTTTTTCATTGTATCTCTTTAAATAATTGCAGCAAAGATATTAGACTTTATGTCCCTGTACACTCGCTGATTTCAGGGGTTTTTATCTTATCATTAAAACAGATCAGCCTTCAGCCGGATTTTTATATAAGCCGTTTTCTGTTTTTTACCATTGGCAAAAAAAGAATTACGAGGGTAGACTTCTGCATAAAAGGTATCATTATCGGTCCAGAATGCCTTTTTATCATCTGCTATTTTGAAATTGGTAAAATTTACGTACAGTAGATTATCTTGTTTCTTTGTTTGTGGAAAATATTTAGAAATGACAAAATCACTCCCCACATCATTATTGGATGAGACAAAGGTAACCCAGCCTTTCGTTGGAAGGATCTGTGGATAACCTCCTGTACTCAGTTCAAACATAATTGCATTTTTTATACTGAAAAAAGAATAATAGGAATCTGCAACTTCATCAGAATGTTCTTTGAATACTTCCAGGTTTAAGTATGGTGACCTTCCTATATATTCATTGGCCAGCGGCCCGGTCTCTGTAGAGACGCTTTCATGTTGTGTAATTACTTCTTCTCTGCCATTTTCTTTGTATACCCAGTTATCTGCCTGCAATTGTATATTGGGGTTTTTTACCAGCTTTTCACTAATTTGTTTTTTAGAATTTGCTTGAAATTCCTGTTCTGATATCTCGGTAATACTCCCGAATTTTTTAAAAGATTTATTCTTAGAATCACTCGATTCTTTAAAAGTACTGCTTCTGATCTCATAAAGATCTACGCCTTTTAAAGTAAGTTCATAAGCAGGAGTAAATTCTGATTTCAGGACGAAAGCTTCAATACTATTTGAAATGTTATTATTAATGCTGTAGTTAATAGAATAGAAGTCCTCAAACTCTTCAAATCCATAATAATTATCAAGTTTATCATAAGCGATTTTCAAATGGGCGGCATCTTTACTAGGAGTTACGAAAAAATGTACAGAATCCAGCTTTGTAGATAATTGAAATGGTACTTCCAGAACATTATCCACGCCATTTATTTTTTTGAAATCAGCAAGAGTTACTGTTTTCTGCTTACCTTCAGTTTTGTGAGTCTCGGATTTTTTGTTCTGTTGATTGCATCCTGCAAGAACAACCATCGATGATATAAAGAGTTGATTGATGATTTTCATTTTTATATTTTTGGGCAAATGTATCAGTATTCAGACCAACAGCCAATAAAACCGCCTGATATAGCGAATAAATGGCCGAAAACAGGGATGTTTTTAACGATGGATTTTGGAGAATTTTACAAAACGATAAACCCAATATTGTAATTTTACTTTATAAAAATGAAAAACTTAATAATCAGCCTTTCAATGGTGACTGCTTTACTAGCATCCTGCTCACCTGCTACAGACAAAAAAGTGGAAAAGAGTACTACTACGGATACCAGAAAAGAAGTTGAAAACTCTGCACCGGAACCAATGAAGAATGATCAGGCAACATTGGAAATACCAGTTGATTTTTCAACATTAGTTCCTATTGACCTGTTGAATAACAAAAGCGCCAATGTACATGATAAATATGGTATAGAATTCTCCGGAAACTGTTATTCATGCGATTTGACAAGCCTGTCTATAACTAAGAAACACATCAGATGGACCAATGTCTGTGATGAAAAAGACACTTTTGACATTGATGATTTTTCATACTCTAATGAAGGAAACAAAACGATTTTTAAAACACCGGAAAGAACATATATTTTAACCCAAATAGATAAAGCTCCCGTTTATGAACTCGTAATAGAAGGCGAAAAACTGGAGCTGAAAAATAAAAGAATATCCAGATATTTTACCACCAAAAAAGCTTTAGCTCTTTTCACAGAGCATGATTGTGGAGATTTTGAAGGATAAACAGAAGAGCAGTCCGCGATAATCTCTTTAAAATGTTGACATAAAAAAACCTCAAATTGCTTTGAGGTTTTTTTATATTAAAATAATGACTTAATTATTTTGCTGGTTTTTTAGGACTCATCATCATAATCATCCTTTTTCCTTCAAGTTTAGGAAGCTGGTCTACTTTTCCTACGTGCTCCAGTTCCTGAGCAAGTTTTAAAAGCAAAATTTCTCCCTGGTCCTTAAAGATAATCGAACGTCCTTTAAAAAATACGTAGGTCTTTAATTTGGAACCTTCTTCAAGGAATTTTTCAGCATGCTTCTTTTTGAATTCATAATCATGGTCGTCAGTCTGAGGCCCGAAACGGATCTCTTTTACTACCACTTTTACCTGCTTAGCTTTAAGTTCCTTTTGTTTTTTCTTTTGCTCGTATAAGAATTTCTTATATTCTAATACTCTTGCAATAAAAGGTTCTGCTTTATCAGAAATTACTACTAAGTCCAATTCTTGTTCCGCAGCAATTTGTCTTGCTTTGTCAATTGGATAAATTCCTGGCTCTACGTTATCGCCCACCAAACGAAGCTCTCTCACACGAATTTTATCGTTGATCAAGTGTAAGTCCTCTTGTACCGGACGTCTTTGTGGGCCCCTGTTGTTAAATCTTTGTGCTATTGTATTATAATTTTATTGGTTAACTTTCTATTTTCTCTATTATTAAAAGATCAATTCATCTTTTAAAGTCTTTTATATAGCTGCTTCTTTTTTGAAGTAAGCAACAAAATCCTCCATCTTCATTACTCCAAGATCTCCTTCTCCACGTCTTCTTACAGAAATCGTGCCTTCTTTTTCTTCATTTTCTCCTACTACAAGCATGAAAGGAATTTTATTTAATTCCGCATCACGGATCTTTTTACCTGTCTTCTCGTTTCTGTCATCAATCTGACCGCTAATATCGTGATTTTCCAAAAATTGTGAAACTTTTTTTGAATAATCTACATATTTTTCACTGATCGGTAGAATAATAAACTGATCCGGGCTTAGCCATAACGGGAAATCACCTGCGGTATTCTCCAGCAAAATAGCAATAAAACGCTCCATAGAACCGAATGGTGCTCTGTGGATCATTACCGGTCTGTGTTTTTCATTATCATTTCCGATATAATGAAGATCAAATCTTTCCGGAAGGTTATAATCCACCTGGATAGTTCCCAGCTGCCATTTTCTTCCCAAAGCATCTTTCACCATGAAGTCAAGCTTAGGACCGTAGAATGCGGCTTCACCATATTCCACAACTGTTTTTAAACCTTTCTTTTGAGCTGCATTGATGATCGCACTTTCCGCTTTCTCCCAGTTTTCATCAGAACCGATATATTTTTGTTTGTTTTCAGGGTCTCTTAATGAAACCTGAGTTACAAAATCTTCAAAACCTAAAGATTTGAATACATAAAGTGTTAAATCAATTACTTTTTCAAATTCTTCAGAAAGCTGATCCGGAGTACAGAAAAGGTGAGCATCATCCTGAGTAAATCCACGAACTCTTGTTAAGCCGTGAAGCTCTCCACTTTGCTCATATCTGTAAACAGTACCGAATTCTGCATATCTTTTCGGCAAATCTCTGTAGCTCCATTGTGAAGTTTTGTAAATTTCACAGTGGTGAGGACAGTTCATTGGCTTCAGCAGGAATTCTTCTCCTTCATTCGGAGTTTTAATCGGCTGGAAACTGTCTTCCCCATATTTATCCCAGTGTCCTGAAGTTACATATAATTCTTTCGCACCGATATGTGGAGACATTACAAATTCATAACCTCCTTTTTTCTGAGCATCAGAAAGGAAATTTTCCAGTTTTCTTCTTAAAGCAGTTCCTTTTGGCAACCAAAGTGGTAAACCGGCACCTACTTTTTCAGAGAATGCGAAAATTCCAAGTTCTTTACCTAGTTTTCTGTGATCTCTTCTTTTAGCTTCTTCCAATCTCTCAAGATATTCTGTAAGATCTTTCTGCTTAGGGAAAGAAATACCATATACTCTTGTCAATTGAGGGTTCTTTTCATTTCCTCTCCAATAAGCTCCTGCAGCATTTAATATTTTAACCGCTTTTACAATTCCTGTATTCGGAATGTGACCACCACGACATAAGTCTGTGAAGTTATCGTGCGTTACAAAAGTGATTTCTCCATCATTAAGATTAGAGATCAGTTCCACTTTGTAAGGATTGTCTGCATACGTTTTTAAAGCATCTTCTTTGGATACCGGGTAAAGAGAGAAGGTAGAACCTTTCTTTGCGTTTTCCAGGATCTTTTTCTCAATCTTTTCAAAATCTTTTTCAGATAAGCTTTCATCCCCGAAATCTACGTCATAGTAGAATCCGCTTTCAATAGCTGGACCAATGGTCAACTTAGCATCAGGATAAAACTCAAGGATTGCCTGCGCCAAAAGGTGGGCAGAAGAGTGCCAGAAAGCCTTCTTTCCAAGATCATCATTCCAGGTCAAAAGCTGTACCGTAGAATCCGTGGTTATAGGTGTGGTCGTTTCTACTTGTTTGTCATTAACAATTGCGGAAATGGTGTTTCTAGCCAATCCCTCGCTTATAGATTTTGCCACATCTAGAGGAGTCACTGCTCCCTCGAATTCTTTGACACTATTGTCTGGAAGTGTAATTTTTATCATTGTTTACTAAGAAATTTTAAGATGCAAAAATACGGAATTTTTAGATAAAATACTATATTAGCTTATAATTAGAATGAGAATTAATAGTAAAAAAAGAAAAAAAGACGTGTTTTTGTCTTATTGAATTCCATATTCGGTTGATCACAGAAAAATACTTCAGATTTTCTGGATATATGTTTTCTTGCTATTAAAACCTTTTATCTTTTCGTAACTATTTAAAAACAAATAAATTACACTTCAATATGAATACGATAAATGTAGATTTGCACTGCGATTTATTATGCTATTTACTGCAGCCGGAGTCATTAATCGATGACAAAGAGCTTGGCTGCTCCCTTCCATATTTACAGGAAGGGAATGTAAAGCTTCAGGTGATGGCTATATACTCCGCAACAGATAAAAACAGCACTGTTTACGGAGCAAAGCAGAGCGAAATATTTTCCGATCTCCTTCAAAATGAAAGTTTTTTCTTATGGGATGGTGAAAATTATAAGAATCCTGAGAATACAGGCAAAGTAGGGGTTATCGCTTCTGTTGAAAATGCGTCCGGCTTCTGTGGCGAAGATGATACTTTGGAAAACGGATTTAAAAATCTGGAAGCGATCATTGAAAAAACACAGCGGATTCTTTACCTCGGAATAACTCATCATACTGAAAACCGATTTGGAGGTGGAAATAATTCTGATGCAGGGCTTAAAGATGACGGAAAAGTCCTGTTGGATTATTTATCAGAGAAAAATATTGCTATTGATCTTGCCCATACCAGTGATCAGCTTGCTTATGGAATTCTTAATTATATAGATCAGAGAAACTACAGAATTCCTATTTTGGCAAGTCATTCCAATTACAGACAGGTACATGATAAAAAAAGAAATCTTCCTGATGAACTGGCAAAAGAGGTCATTAAAAGAAAAGGATTAATCGGACTCAATTTTATCCGTAATTGTGTTGATGATACCAACCCGGAAATGTTATATGAACATATTCAATACGGTCTTGATTTAGGAGCAGAAGATGCGATTGCTTATGGAGCTGATTTTTTCTTCTGCAAAAATCACCCGGATAAATCCCGGCATCCATTTTTCTTTGAAGGATACGATGATGCATCTGCTTTTAATGCGATCAATAAAGAAATTGAAAAGCGTTTCTCTTCCGAATTGTTAGAAAAGATCAGTCACAAAAATGCATTGAATTTTATAGAGAATATGTATCAATAAACCATTCTTGTTTGATTACATCAAAGCATAATGAACAGGTCGCTCCTCCGGAGCTTTATTTTCACCGGACTTCATGATGTCTATTAACAGAAGATCCCGATGGGGTCAAACTAACTCCAATAAGAGCTAACTGTTAATAGAAAGTATTTTGTTTTAAAATTAAAGCTCCGGAGGAGCGGCCTGTTAATACCTAATGATAAGATAAAAATGTTTTTTCTATGTTTTATTTTACATTAGATAAAATATTGTAGAATATTGTAATATAGAATCTTATGTATTATTATTTAATGCTTTCTTTTATACTTAACTTTCTGCTTGATAATCTCAATAACGTCCACATTCTGGACTTTAGATTTGATCCATCCATGGATGTCAATATAGAATAATGATCGTCGGTAATATTCATTGTTCGAATACTCTTCCAGCTTTTTATCAAAACTTTCAAATGCTTTCTGTCTCTGATCCGGCACCTGATTATTAAGGTTCTTGAAAAACTGAATGCTTTCAAAATGGAATTCTTCCGGCTTCTTCATTTTTTTAGCAAATTTCAGAGTGGAAGCAATAAATTCATCATAATCTTCATCATTTCCAGACTCATATTTTGCCATTAAGATCAGGATTCGTGTATGGAACAGGAGGTCTTCCTGTACATTTCCTTTGGATTCTATCACCCTCATAGAATACTCAATGGATTTATCAAACATTTTACTTCCGAAAAACATAGCTGCCATTTTGAGGTAAAGAATCATAAAATGATGCTCATCAATTCTTTCTCTAAGTCTTTCCATTTTTAATTCAACTTCAGGAATAAGCTTGGTTCCTGTAAAGAATTCTCCTTTTACAAAATGAATATTCATCAATGTATTATATTGGGTAAGGAAAATAAGTGACTGAAGGTTCTCATTCTGAACAAAATTCTCCGCATGCACCATTGTATTGAAATTCTGAAAATGCTCCTCCAGAATATCAATATTCCCGTATAAAAACAGAATTTTCAGGAGGTAAGTATTCCCTTTGATGTACCAAACCGGGTGGCTGTAGATCATTTCTGGTTTCTTATGAAAAAGATCTACCCATTGGTAAGCATATTTCAAGGTGTATTTATAATCCTGTAATAGCTGGTTTTTCCAGACGTGGGCTTTGTAATACCATAATTTCTCCGTGAAATTCAGTTTCTCAGGGTTAATATTTTTTATTTCAGCGTTGAAGATATCCAGTACTTCCTGTCGGTCTGCATCATTTTTTACATACCCATGCGTAAGCATTTCGCTGTATAATTTCAGGGAAAGATTAGACAGTTTTGTAGTATAGCGGTTTTGTTTGCTGATCTCCTGAGACTGTTTGATAAGCTCTTCTGCACGACCTTCAATACTTCGTGTAATAAATTGTGATTCAATTACTTTTTCAAGGTCTATGATCTCCGATGCGATGCTTTTTTCATCCAGTTCAAGTGCTGTCTGTTTCGTTTTGTCGAGTATTTTTAAAGCCTGTTTGTAAAGTCCTTTCTGATACAGGATATTAGCAAAATCCAACTGCTCACGAAGCTGGATTCTATAGTTCTGATGACTCGGGTTCATTCGGAGACTGACAAGAATCTGCTTGTAAAGATGTGCTTTAAGATTGGAAAGCTGTTGTTTTGTAGATATTTTTTTCTCAATAATAATACTTTCATCATATTCTTTCATTTTATCCATTTCAGAAAATAACAAAAGAAATTTGGCATCTACGTTAATTCCGAGCCGGTTTACGTAGAGCTTAAACTGTCTTTTTTCAGAGGTGGTCAATGACTTTACCAATACAAACAAAAAATCTTTCTGCAATTCTGCCATTGTAAATTTTTGGGGATTAAATTGTTGATTAATAAATAAATACAATTGTTTTTTGAGCTGTTGAATATTGTAATTTTCAGAAAAAGTGAAATTAAAAAAATATCGCAAGCTGTAGTTTTGAGCCAAAATTAAGTAAAAAACTTCACTTATGAATTCCGAAAAAATCGAAATTTTTGATACGACACTGAGAGATGGGGAGCAGGTTCCGGGATGCAAACTGAATACGGAACAAAAACTGATTATTGCTGAAAGGCTTGATGAATTAGGGATTGATATTATCGAGGCGGGATTCCCGATTTCCAGCCCCGGAGACTTTGAATCTGTTTCAGAAATTTCAAAGCTGGTGAAAAATGCGAAGGTATGCGGACTCACAAGAGCCAATAAAAAAGATATTGATACCGCAGCAGAAGCGCTGAAGTTTGCAAAGAAACCAAGAATCCACACAGGAATCGGAACTTCTGATTCTCATATTAAATATAAATTCAACTCAACAAGAGAAGATATTATTGAAAGGGCAGCAGATGCCGTAAGGTATGCAAAAACATATGTGGAAGACGTAGAATTTTATGCTGAAGATGCCGGAAGAACGGATAATGAATATCTGGCAAGAGTTTGTGAAGCGGTAATAAAAGCAGGAGCAACGGTCCTGAATATCCCTGATACTACAGGATATTGTTTGCCGGAAGAATATGGCCAGAAAATAAAGTACCTGAGAGAAAATGTAAAAGGAATTGAAAAAGCGGTACTTTCATGCCATTGCCATAATGATCTTGGGCTGGCTACAGCCAATTCTATTGCCGGAGCGATTAATGGAGCGCGTCAGATTGAATGTACCATTAACGGATTAGGAGAAAGAGCAGGGAATACAGCTTTGGAGGAAGTTGTCATGATTTTAAAACAGCATAAAGATTTGAATCTGCATACCGATGTGAATTCCAGAATGCTGAATGAAATGAGTGCAATGGTATCTGATCTTATGGGAATGTCTGTACAGCCAAACAAAGCTATTGTAGGAGCTAATGCCTTTGCCCACAGCTCAGGAATTCATCAGGACGGCGTGATTAAAAACAGGGAAACTTATGAAATCATTGATCCTGCAGAAGTAGGTGTGAATGCATCTTCAATTATTCTTACTGCCAGAAGCGGACGTTCAGCATTGGCCTACCGTTTTAAGCATATAGGCTACGAGGTTACCAAAAATGAACTCGATTTTCTATATCAGGAATTTTTGAAAATTGCGGATCTTAAAAAAGAAATTGACAACGATGATCTGAGTGTTATGATGGATTCTTTCACCAGAAAAATAGGATAGGTTTGATTTAAAATCAAGATAAAGTAAAAATGAACAACAATAAAAAGACACTTTTTGATAAAGTATGGGATGCCCACGTGGTAGAAACCATTCCTGACGGACCTCAGATCATTTATATAGACAAACATCTTATTCATGAGGTAACAAGTCCTCAGGCTTTTGCCGAACTTGAATCCAGAAATCTGGAAATATTCAGGCCTGAACAGATTGTAGCCACTGCGGACCACAATGTACCTACTTTAGATCAGGAAGAACCTATTAAAGATGAACTTTCAAGAAATCAGGTAGAACAGCTTACAGAAAATTGTAAGAAAAATAATATTGAACTTTTCGGATTGGGACATCAATATCAGGGAATTGTTCATATCATCGCTCCGGAATTGGGGATTACCCAGCCGGGAATGAGTATTGTGTGTGGTGACAGCCATACGTCTACCCACGGCGCATTTGGATCTATTGCCTTCGGGATTGGAACCAGCCAGGTGGCACAGGTATTTGCCAGCCAGTGTTTATTGCTGAATAAGCCGAAATCAATGAGAATTACGGTTAATGGCAAATTAAATGAAAATGTTCAGCCTAAAGATGTGATTCTTTATATCATTTCAAAAATAGGGACAGACGGCGGAACAGGATATTTCTGTGAATATGCAGGCAATGTTTTCGAGGAAATGTCAATGGAAGGAAGAATGACCGTCTGTAACATGAGTATTGAAATGGGCGCCAGAGGCGGAATGATTGCTCCGGATGAAACTACTTTTGAATACGTAAAGGGAAGAAGATTTGCCCCGCAAGGAGAAGACTGGAATGAAAAAGTAGCCTATTGGAAAACTTTGAAAACAGATGAAGGAGCTGTTTTTGATCAGGAACTCAGCTTTGATGCTGCAGACATCTACCCAATGATTACTTACGGTACCAATCCGGGAATGGGTATATCAATTCGTGAAGTTATTCCGGCACCGCAAAATGAATCTGAAGAGAAAGCTTTGAAATATATGGGACTGGAGGCTGGACAAACAGTTAACAGTATCAAAGTTAATTATGTTTTCATAGGAAGCTGTACCAATGCCAGAATAGAAGATTTCCGCTCTGCGGCTCAGTATATTAAAGGGAAAAGCAAATCTGAGGCTGTAAAGGCACTTATTGTTCCCGGATCTCAGCAGGTGGTTAAGCAGATTTATGAGGAAGGTCTGGATAAAATATTCAGTGATGCAGGATTTCAGATTCGTCAGCCGGGATGTTCAGCATGTCTGGCGATGAATGATGATAAAATCCCGGAAGGAGAATATTGTGTTTCCACTTCCAACAGAAACTTTGAAGGCAGACAGGGACAAGGTTCAAGAACAATTCTTGCCAGCCCGCTTACTGCAGCAAAAGCAGCCATAGAAGGTAAAATCTCAGCTTTTGAAAGTTTAAACTAAAAGTAATTTTAAATTATGTTTTAACCACAAAGAAAAACTTTTGTGGTTAAAGTCTAACAATGTAGAACGCATGCAAAAATTAGTTGTTTTAAAATCCCGCGCAGTTCCATTGCCGGCAGAAAATATAGATACAGACCAGATTATTCCGGCTAGATTCCTGAAAAGTATAGACAGAAAAAGGTTCGGAGAGAACCTGTTCAGAGACTGGAGGTTTAATATTCATACAGGAGAACCCAATCCGGACTTTGTTTTAAACAATCCCAGATTCAGCGGTGAGATTCTTGTGGCAGGAAATAATTTCGGTTGTGGAAGCAGCCGTGAACATGCAGCCTGGTCTTTAACAGATTATGGGTTTAAAGTAATTGTTTCAAGTTATTTTGCAGATATCTTTAAAGGAAATGCTCTGAATAACGGACTTCTTCCTGTTAAAGTTTCCGAAGAATTTTTAAAAGAAATCTTAGAAGGAATCAATGAAAATCCTGATAATGAAATTGCTATTGATGTGGAATTACAGTCGATCAGCTTTAAAGATACCACTGAAACCTTTGAACTTGATTCCTATAAAAAAATATGCCTGCTGAACGGTTATGATGATATTGATTTTTTAATCAGCAGAAAGCAGACGATCACAGAATTTGAATTAAAAACACAAAAAGCAAATGAGCGACAATTATTTTAAAATCGCGGTCCTTCCAGGAGATGGGATCGGCCCGGAAATCATCAGTCAAAGCATTAAAATATTAGATGTTATTGCTGAAGTTTTTCAATATAAATTCCATTTTGATTATGGATTAATCGGTGCAGAGGCTATTTTTAAAACAGGAAATCCTTTGCCCGAAGAAACACTGAAAATCTGTAAAGAATCTGATGCTGTGCTTTTCGGGGCTATTGGTGATCCGGTTTTTGATAATAATCCTGAAGCGAAGGTAAGACCGGAACAGGGGTTACTGAAACTTCGTAAAGAGTTAGGATTGTTTGCCAATATCCGTCCCTTGAAAACCTATGCGTCACTGATTGATAAAAGTCCACTGAAAAGAGAAATCATTGAAGGCGCTGATATCCAGATTTTCAGAGAACTGGTGAGCGGAATCTATTTCGGTGAAAAATTTACAGATCCGGAAGGAGCTTATGCTTATGATGTCTGCAAATACAGTCGTGAAGATATTATTCCGATTGCCCATATGGCATTTCAGGAAGCTCAGAAAAGAAAGAAAAAACTTACGCTTATTGATAAAGCCAATGTTCTGGATACTTCCAGATTATGGAGAAAAACATGTCAGGAAATTGCACCGGAATATCCGGATGTACAGCTGGATTACATGTTTGTAGACAATGCAGCCATGCAGCTGATTCTTAATCCTAAACATTTTGATGTCATTTTAACGGAAAATATGTTTGGTGATATTATTTCAGATGAAGCAAGTGTGATCGGAGGTTCTATCGGATTATTACCATCGGCTTCAGTAGGAGAGAAGAATGCTTTGTTTGAACCTATTCATGGATCATATCCACAGGCAAAAGGAAAAGGAATTGCCAATCCTGTTGCCTCTATTTTAAGTGTGGCCATGATGTTGGATCATCTTAATTTACAGGCAGCAGCAGATAAATTAAGACAGTCTGTAGAACATGCTATTGAAAATAAGTATGTCACGATTGATCTTAACACCAAACAATATTACTCAACAAGTGAAGTGGGAAGCTTTATTGCCGACCATATCAGATATTCCGAGAAGTCCTATTACAATTTTGAAAATATCAAGATAGGAAAATCCACCATTGTATAGAAACAAAAGTTCAGTTAGATAGTTAGAAAGAAAAGTTCCGCCTCATATGAGACGGAACTTTTCGTTTTTCATTATAAATAAAGCCTTAGGAGCCCTTTTATTTTTTTGTATTATCCGTTTTTCCTGATTTGTTTTTGGAAGACTTCTGAATATCTTCTTTATCAATATCAGGCGGATTGGTCTTTTTTGAGGCTGCAGGAATATTCTGGAAATCCTGATTTTGCTTTTGGGTTTCTGCGGTATTGGCAGATTCTTTCCTGTTGGTTTTTCCTTTTGTATCCATGACTTTGAATTTTAAATTTCAACAATATGAATACTATCATTCAAAGGGTTTGCCAAACAGAAATATTTTCTTCTAAAGTCCCAGAATACCTATTTTTCCGGTTTTGTCTTCTATTTCATAATTCAAAGCCTTGGCCAGAACAAAAACATTATTCAGGTTTTCCATCAGCTGTTTACGACCTTCTGTTCTCAACTGATTCTGATCAATTGATTTTTCAGCTGTTTCTTTAGCTTTAGCGGTAACGTTTTTAATGTCTTTTTCAGAGATTCTGTTAATAAAAGAATCATCCAGAGATTGGATTTCAACACTTGGAGTAATTCTGATCTCAGCATCAGGAAGCTCGGTAATAATAAGCTTTTTGTTGATGGAATCTACTTCGATCTTCATTTTATTAAGATCATACGAAACTTGCGCATTGGTTTTGGTATAAGTAATAATGCTGTTGCTGGAAATTTCCTTCCCAAAAACTTCATAGCCCATTTTGGTTTTCTGCATACTGGAGGTATTCTGTTCCATCACCACCATTTTATTCATCTTGGAAATTTGATTGGTCAGAATATAATAATCTGACTTTTCAGTTTTATTCCCAAGATTCAGGCAGGACTTCAGACCAAAAAACAGCAGCACCATCGCGCCGGCTCCCGCTGCAAAGGATAATATTGTTCTATAATTTCTCAAAATCTATTTAAAAATTTCTTTAATGACAGACGAATCGTTCTTTTTAAGAATTTGAACCAAATCCCTTTCAATATATCCTGTCGTAGGCATTTCGATAATTCTGCCTACTTCTTTTCCATATCTTTTCAGGATAATGGTAGGAACTTTCTGAAGATTGTAAAGACTTTCATCCCCGGTAGGAGATTCCTTCTTACGGTTAACAGCAATAATATTCAATTTACTCTCCGGATAACTTACGGCTTCCAATATTTTCATCAGTCTTGGAAAATCTCTGTGGCTGTCTTCACACCAGGTTCCCATGAAAACAATAATGTCATAAGTACCGATTTTCTCTTTTTTTAATTCACTGACTGCTTTTTGGTCAAGAACATACTCATCATGTTCCTTTACATACCAATCTGCATAAGGAGCTTTCAAAAACTGCTCTTTCAATTGGTTTCCTAAAAGCATTTTGCCATCATTCTGAGTTTCAACTTCACGGTTTACCACTACTTTTTGTGCAGTAAGCTGTTGTGCAGCTAAAAATAAGCTTGAAAAGGCAACAATATTGGTAATAAATTTTTTCATATTTTATTTTTCGATAATTGATTTTAAATCAGCAGGAGAGTAGTATTTGTTTTTTAATACTTTATGATCTGCCTGTCTGTAAACATTGAATTTTTCTCCGGACTTTTCATAAAAAGATTCTACTTCCTTTTCTTTGTAAAATTCTACAGTTTCTTTCGCCTGTTCTTCATTATCACACGCTTTCGACATATTGGAACGTTGAACTTCGTTGAATAGCTCTACAAATTTGTTGCCAAGTCCGAATTCCAGTACAGCACCACTTAATACATACTGAAGATCACACAATGCATCTGCAATTTCTACAATATTATTATCTGCAATGGCTTGCTTCAGTTCGTTTAATTCTTCCTGTAAAAGTTCTACTCTAAGATTGCATCTTTCTGGTGAAGGAATTTGTGGGGTATCTAAAATAGGGGCTTTGAAAGTAGTATGGAATTCTGCTACTTGGTTCAGACTATCAATTTTATCCATGAATTTTTTTATTTCCCACAAAGATAGAAAAGGATTTGTAAAATGTGAAATGTACGGGGACTAAATGTGTGAATAAAGAATTGTAGGGAAATTCTTCAAACCAAAATTTAATCTGTAAAGTCAAAAAAAACCACAACTATAAAAATTGTGGTTTTACTATGACATATTTTAATTCTATTCAATTATTGTAATTGCTCATATTTCCAGACTCCGGAGATGGTCAATATCATCAGTCCCGGTTGTTTTTCTCCATAGCTGAACACACAGATATATTTTGAATGACAGGAAGAACAATCTGTTCCAAAATACAAAGTGGGCAGATTATTAACAGTCAATTCTCCGAAATGAAACATGCTCCGAGAGGTTCCGTTGACGATTCCTTGTTGTAACAGTTCATCTTTAGATAATACTTTATCTTCATGATAAAGCTGCAGAACAGGAAATCCTGATGCATAAGGTGCTATCTTAATTGTGTTTTGGTTTCCGCAATGAGAGCACGTGAAAATTGTTGTTGCTGATGGAAGTGCCTCATCATTGATAAAGGAGCTTTTTTCAACAGGAACTTTTCCGGTAATGTTTATTTTTTCTGATATCGAATACATCTGAGTTAATTTATGGCTGAATAACCGTGCCTGCTAAGTTAGGATATTTTCCGCTGGGACTTTTCTTAATGGTAATTTTAATATACCCTTCTTCTGCCAGCTTATTCCAGGTTTTCTGATAGCCTGTATTGATATCGACAGGAATTTTCCACATCGTTTGTTTTCCTTTTCCTGCCTGGCTGAACCAAGGAATGATGTCTGCTGTCTGGGTTTTAAACTGCATAGAATTATTCAAAACATCAATTTCATAATAAAAATCGTATTTGTCTTCCGGTTGATTTAGTGCTCTCTGTGTAAAGGTATAGGTGTATCCATTGATGATAGGGCTTGTGAAACTTCCTCCCAGTGTAGGAACTCCGGTACCATTATAACTACTGACAGCTCCGCTGTATCTGTCAAACTTCTGTCCAACCTGTAAAGGAACATCATCAACAATATTATAACCTCCGTTGGCAGGCGGCCATCCTCCATTTAAATTATTGGCCTTAAAAAGTGATTCCAGCTCACTCCATTGGCCTCTTTTGTATAAATCATAAGCTTGATTTTTAAGCGCCTGGCTCACCGAATTATTGGGATCATAAGTTACGGCCAGTTCATCAGCGTTTTTGTAGAATACCGTGGTGACATCCGGGTTAGTGTTGGGTTCATCATCTCTATCTGAATTACAGGCAACCGAGAGCGAAGTAATGGCTAAAAAAAATAAGTACTTAAATAAATGTTTCATATAAAAATTTTAAATTGTTTAAAATGATAGAGGTATGAGAAGGGATACCTTTTGAAACATTATTTTCTTTAGAAAGATCTTAAGTGTGAATATTATTAATGATCAGTCGGTAACAGATGTTGCAGAACTGAAATTTGTTTTAATAATATTCTTTTCAGACAGTAAATTATCGAAACAGCAATTCACGCCAAAATAAAATCAAAAGAAGCAATTGCATCCGGTGTCTTAAAAACGGCCTGGAGCTCCCTTAAATACAATCTGGGTAAACGGTACAATAAAATATTGTTATGCGATAAATTTAAATCAAAAAACTCATATACTGGTTATTTTGACTATAATAAATTATTATTTTGAAATTAATTTTAATAATAAATGTGTTTACGCTAATATTTTTCATTTAAATCAACGAAAAAAGCTGCCCGAATGAGCAGCTTTTGTTTCAAGTTTATTTTTTATTTTTTAATGAATTGTTTTGTAAATCCCGGGATCTGGATGATGTAAGTTCCATTGGTTAGTTTATTTACATTGACCGTTCCACTTTCAAGGTTCCTCCACTTACAAGCCTGCCGGACATGTCGTAGATTTTATATTCTTCATTACTGGTATTGGTAAGGGTAAGAATACTTTTTACAGGATTGGGATACAGTTTGATTTCGGTTGAAAATGAAGCAGCATCATCATTAGAATTTTTTACAGAAATACTGGCATTATTGATATCAAAGAAAATATGATTGCTTCCTTTGATCATTATTCTTCCGGAGTTTGTTAAAGTCTCAGGAATTGTAATACTCTCCGAACCGTCATTAGGAGTTCCTGTCAAAAGTGCTACCCATGTGTTGCCGTTATCTGTTGACCAGAGAATATCTACATTAGCTGTATTCACGCCATTCGCTGTAGTTCCTGCTACATCCCATGTAACTGTTTGTGAACTTTCTTTTACATAAGAAACTGCTGTGTTTTGTGAGGTGATCATAAAAGGTCCGGCTGCTGGATTCACTGTTAGTTTTGTGTCATCAGAATTATTACCTCCACCTCCGGCTTTATTATCACGAACCGTGAACCTGAAATTTAAGTTTCTGGCTACAGAAGGAAGTGCTTCAACATCTATTTCTGTTCCTGCAGTTTTGAGAGCGCCTGCCAAAATGGAAGACATGGTTGGAAAATACCTTATCGGAGAACCTGAAGGCGTCCACGATCTGAATATTGGCCCTGGAATCTTTGATTCCTGCGCTGCAGAATTAGCTCCAGTTTCAGAAGAAGTTCCTTTATCCATCTGTTCCCAGATATAGGTAAGCTGGTCTCCATCTGCATCAGTTCCTGATCCGGTAAGCATAAAAGGAGTGCTTTTAGGAATAATATAATCCGGACCTGCATTGGCTGTAGGAATGGAGTTTCCGGTATTGGTATTGACAGAACAGGCTTTTGCTTTGATATTATTGGTGATCTGTTCGATGCTTATGGCATGAAAAAACGGATCTGAGTTATTCTGAATATCATAATTGGTAACACCGGCATATCCCATAATAGTAGATCCTGAACCTGGTTCTACGGGCTTTAAGTCCATTTCAACACGGTAAGAAGATGTATGATTTCCACCGAACTGATGTCCCATTTCATGAGCAACAAAATCTATATCAAACGTGTCGCCCGAAGGATGACCGTTGGCCGGAGAAGTATATCCGCTTCCTTTATAGCTGCTTGGGTAGGTGATGCCCTGATTTTGGTAAGTAGACATGTCATTGTCACAGATACATCCGATACATCCTGCATTACCGCCGCCGCCATCTCTGCCGAAAAGATGTCCTATGTCAAAATTATTATTTCCGATGGAAGAACTCAGATTGTTCATCAGCTCCAGATTCCAGTTTTTCATTTGTGAAGAGGGAGAATAAGGGTCTGTAGCGGCATTGGTGTAAATAAGATCATCATTATTGGCAATCAGGATCATTCTCGCTGCAAAATCATTTTCAAAAATACCATTCACGCGGGTCATCGTGTTATTCATGGCGGCTAAAGCCTGAGCTTTTGTTCCTCCAAAATAAGAGGCGTATTCTCCTGTACAGGAAAGGGCAAGTCTGAACGTTCTTAGGATAGCATCATCCGCATTTTTATGGGTTAGGACGCTTGAATTACCTTTTTGGGCAGCATCTAAAACTGTACATTCAAGTTTATTCAAATGGTCTTTGCTGTCAGATTTTTTATAAATAATATAAGTGGAAAGGTCTGTGGTATAAGGCTGAATAAAAACGGCAGATTTATCTCCATGGATTTCCATAGAAGATAATCCTAAAGGAGAAATGCTGAAATAAACTTTTGAGGCAGGATTTTTTATACTTTCACCAATATAAGATTTGATATCCGGATATTTAGAAGCCAGTTCCGGATCAAAATTAGAATTTTCCGTTACGTTGAAATTTTCCATTTTCCCTGTTGAATTGGGAAAAGAGATAATGACTTCGGATTTCTCTGCTAATCTTTTTGGAGCCTTTGCTAATACATTTTTTAATCCAGTCATATTCAGGTGAAAAAGCTGCGGATTTTTAAAAGCTGACATGTTTTCAAAAACGGGAGAGGAAATTTTGATGGAGCTGGAAGTCCATAAACGATCGGTCTGTGCAAAAGAAATACCTGACAATGCGAGCATTCCCGTCATCAATAATTGTTTTTTCACTTAAATGTATTTTCAGCAAAAATAGTAAAAAACTCAGTGAAAATGCATTCTTGAAATATATTTTTTGCCAGCCATCTCCATACGGAAAAAAGAGGAGAGCGTAAAAGATTATAAAAAAGAAAAACCGTTCTATGCAGAACGGTTTTTCCCATCGTTTAATTTTAAAAAGTGTATTAGTTACTAATTTTTAATAAATCTCTTAGAAGATTCTCCAATTTGAATCATATAAGCTCCTTTGATAAGATTGCTTACGTTTACAGAACCTCTTTGAAGTTTTCCTGAGTCAATTAGTTTTCCACCCATATCGAAGATCTTATAATCTTCTGAAGTTGTATTGGAAATATAAAGCATATCTCTCACAGGGTTTGGATAAAGCTTCACATCTGTGATCAGATCTTTTGTATTATGAAGATCTCCTTTTCCTGAAGAAACAATATTAAGCGTATAGTCTTCTACCTGTCCGTAAGTAAATGCTTCACATGAAGAAGTAGGAATTGAGCTATACTTCATCATTACTCTCATTCTTGTAGAGCCAACGGTAGCAGTAGCCGGGATTGTAATAGATCCTGTAACCGGGCTGGTGGTAGAACCTGCTTTTGTCCAGGTCAATTCTCCGCTGTCGGTGAAGTCTCCATCTCCGTTGTAGTCAATATAAACTGCATAGGCTTCGCTATATTTTGTAGAAGTCCATACCGGAGTGATAGAAATTGTATAAGCACTTCCTCTGGTAACATTTGTAGAGACTGAAGTGAAGTTTTCGTAACCTGCAGTTCCTGTAGAAGTATTGTTAATAGATCCGAATGTTACATTTCCAATTCTTTCATCTGCTGTATTGGATGCTGAAGAAGAACAGTAAGTAACCGTTCCTCCTGAAAGAGTTGTAACACTTACAGCGTTGCTGGAAACAGAAGCATTTCCTGCTGCATCTTTTGCCTTAACAGAGAAAGAATAAGTAGTAGCCGGAGTAAGTCCGGTTACAGTATAGGTTGTAGAAGCTGTAGAACCGATTAATGAAGCTCCCTGATATACATCATATCCTGTAACTCCAACATTGTCTGTAGCTCCGGACCATGAAAGGTTAGTGGTAGTAGAAGTAGTTCCTGACGCAGCAAGGGTAGGAGCCGTAGGTGCAACAGTATCAGGAGTTCCCGAACCTGCATTTACAGAGATGTTGGCATTGTTAACATCAAAGAAAATGTGGTTTGATCCTTTTACCATAATTCTTCCTGTCGTTGTATTGGCATTAGGAATCGTTACTGCCTGTGAACCGTCATTTGGTGTTCCTGCCAATAGAGTAGTCCATGTATTTCCGCTGTCTGTAGACCAAAGGATATCTACGTTAGCAGCATTGACTCCGTTGGCTGTAGTTCCTGCAACGTTCCAGGTAATAGTTTGAGAACTTCCTCCGGCATACGTTGTTGCTGAATTCTGTGAAGTGATGTTAAATGGTCCTGCAGTTCCGTTAACGGTGATTACAGCATCATCGGAATTATTTCCTGAACCTCCTGCTTTGTTGTCGCGAACGGTAAATCTGAAATTCAATGTTCTGGCAACTGAAGAAAGTGCTTCTACTGTAATTTCAGAACCTGCGGTAGTGGTTGCTCCTGCCAGAACGGAAGCCATTCTAGGGAAGTATCTTGCCGGGGAAGTCGTTGGAGTCCATGATCTGAAGTTAGGCCCTGAAGCTTTTGTTGCACTGGCTGCTGAACTTGCTCCTGTTTGAGAAGAAGAAGCGTTATCCATTTGTTCCCAGATGTATGTTAATGAATCTCCATCGGCATCCGTTCCTGTACCTGTCAGTACGAATGGAGTTCCTTTCGGAATGGTATAATCTAATCCTGCATTAGCTGTTGGGATTGCATTTCCTGTGTTGGTATTAACAGAGCAGGTTTTAGCTTTAATATTATTAGTGATCTGCTGGATACTTATTGCATGGAAAAATGCATCAGAATGTGGTTGAATATCCTGGCTGGTAATTCCAGCATAACCCATGATTGTTGATCCTGAACCCGGCTCCATATTGGCACCTGTTCCTTCATTGTTCATGGAGAAGGTGTGGTTTCCGCCGAACTGGTGTCCCATTTCGTGAGCCACATAGTCGATATCGAAATTATCTCCTGAAGGGATGGCGTCCGCCGGAGAAGTGTATCCGCTTCCTTTAGATCCGTTGGTACAGATACAGCCGATACATCCTGCGTTTCCACCACCTCCTGAAGCACCGAACAAGTGACCGATGTCATAATTGGCTTCACCAATCACAGAAGTTAATGTACTTTGTAGTTGAGAGTTCCAGCTGCTCATTCCTGAAGCTGCAGAGTAAGGGTCTGTAGAAGCATTGGTGTAGATGACAGCATCATTGTTGGCGATAAGAACCATTCTGGCTGCGAAATCTTTTTCAAAAACACCGTTTACGCGGGTCATCGTGGTATTCATTGCCGCTAAAGCCTGAGCTTTTGTTCCTCCGAAGTAAGTGGTGTATTCTCCTGTACAGGATAGTGCCAGTCTGAATGTTCTCAATTTGGCATCATCAGCATTGGGTCTTGCAGCAAGAGCAGAATTGGAAACTCCTTTCTGTGCAGCATCTACCACAGTACATTCAAATTTGTTAAGATCATCTTTTTTGTCAGATTTTCGGTATACTACGTACGAAGAAAGATCTTTGGTGTAAGGCTCGATGAAAACAGCCGATTTATCACCATAAATTTCCATAGAAGACAGTCCTAGTGGAGAAACACTGAAATAGACTGTGGAATTAGGATCATCCAGACCTTGTCCAACATAGGATTTGATATCCGGATATTTTGCTGCCAACTCAGGGGCAAAATTGGAATTCTCCCTCACTTTGAAATTTTCCATTCTGCCTTCAGAATTGGGAAAAGAAATAATGAGTTCAGATTTTTCGCCTGCAGCCAGTCTTTTGGGAGCTTTAGCCAGTATGTTTTTCAATCCGTTGATGTCCAGGTTGTATACCTTGGGATTGCTGATACTGGTTTTGTTTTCAAAGATCTCTGATGAAGTTTTTTTTGAACCTTCAGACCAAAGACGGTCAGTCTGTGCGAAAGAAATACCCGAGATAAGGAGCATTCCAATCAGCGTTAATTGTTTTTTCATATTAAATATTAAATTTGATTGTGGAATATCAAAGCTAATAAAAAATATATTACGAAAAACGAAATTTTTTAAGGAAAATTTAAACTTTTCACCTAATATATTATGTGATGCATTGAATATAATTGAAAAAGCTCATTAATAAAAGAAAAGTGAAAGCGACAAAAGAGTTTTAATTTGTAAAAAAAAGAAATAAATGTATTTTTTTTATTAATTTATTAAAATGAGACAATAAAATTTACTTATTATTTAATTATATGTAAATAATATTAGTAAGTTGACTTTTGATAAATATTGCCATATGCCGTGATTCTATCAATAAAAAAAGCTGTTTCAAAATGAAACAGCTTATTATATTAATACAATTATTAATTACATTTTATCGTCAGCAGTAGGGCCGTAAAGTCCGGGAACTTTATTTCCGGTTGATCTTAAGTAAACAACCAGCTCGCCTCTGTGATGGTACAAATGATTGTAAAGAAAAGCTCTTATCACCTGAACTTTCGGCATGGGAGGGAAAAGTACATTTCCATCCATTTCCATTTTCCACTCATTGAAATAAGTGTTTTCATCAGAGTTTTCAAGAACTTTCTGTGCGTTGGCAACATTTTCTTCAAATTTCGCAAGGATATTCTCCGCTTTGGAAATATCTCCTTTGTCATACCTGTACGTACCCATATCAAAAATATCCTTATTGAAAGTGGAGTCGTACCAATTGTATACTTCAGCAATGTGAGAAGCCAGCTGACCGGTTGTCCAGTTTTTTTCGGATGGTTTCCAGTCCAGTGCGCTGTCGGGGATTGCCTGTAAAATTTTTCTGGTGTTTTCAGCTTCATGCAGAAATTCACCTAAAAGTGCCTGTTTAATCATTTGTATTGGGATTTTAACATGTTATTTCGTAATATCTCTTCCGATTACCAGTCTCTGGATCTCAGAAGTTCCTTCGCCTATAGTACAAAGTTTAGAATCTCTATAGAACTTTTCAGCAGGGAAGTCTTTTGTATAACCGTACCCTCCAAAGATCTGAACCGCATTGTTTGAAATTCTCACGCAAGCTTCAGAAGCATATAGTTTTGCCATAGCTCCTTCTTTTGTCATTTTTTGTTTTGCATTTTTAAGAGTAGAAGCTCTCTGGATAAGAAGTTCAGCAGCATCAATTTCTGTTGCCATATCTGCTAACATAAAGTTAATTGCCTGGAAATCTGCAATAGGTTTCCCGAACTGATGTCTTTCTTTAGCATATTTCAAAGCCGCTTTATAAGCTCCTCTTGCAGTACCTAAACTTAATGCAGCAATAGAGATTCTACCGCCATCCAACACTTTCATAGCCTGTTTGAAACCTTCCCCAACTTCTCCTAAACGGTGAGAATCCGGTACACGTACATTATCAAAAATTAATTCTGCTGTTTCAGAAGCACGCATTCCTAATTTATTTTCTTTTTTTCCGGAAGTAAAACCAGGCATTCCTTTTTCCAAAACAAAAGCTGTAGAGTTATTTTTAGCTCCTATTTCTCCTGTTCTTGTCATGACTACCGCAATATCTCCTGAAATAGCGTGTGTGATAAAGTTTTTAGCTCCGTTGATGATCCACTCATCACCATCTTTTACAGCAGTGGTAGACATGCCTCCTGAATCTGAGCCCGTGTTGTGCTCAGTAAGTCCCCAGGCCCCGATTACTTTTCCGGAAGCCAGCTGAGGAAGCCATTTGTGTCTTTGTTCTTCATTTCCAAATTCATAAATATGGTTGGTGCAAAGTGAGTTGTGTGCTGCTACAGAAAGACCAATAGATGGGTCAACCTGAGAAATTTCGTCCAGAATAGTAACATACTCATGATAACCTAAGCCGGAACCTCCATATTGTTCAGGAACTACAATTCCCATAAAACCCATCTCCCCTAATTGGTGGAATAAGTCTTTTGGAAACGTTTGGCTTTCATCCCATTCCATAATATTCGGTCTGATGTTCTTTTCTGCGAATTCTCTAGCGGTTTCCGCTATCATTTTGATGTTGTCAATAGTCTCTGTATTCATATAATAATAGTTAGTTCCCAAAGATAACCAAATTGATGGAATGCTAAAATAAATTATTTCATTCATACTATGTAAAGGGTAATTCCTTTAATTATCAAAATTTTATATTTAAATAATTAATACTTTCTTAATAAAATATTCAATCTTTTCCATGTTTTATTTCACTATTTTAGTTCCCCAATTTTTAAGGCATGAAAAAAATTCTACTTCCTATCATTTTGATTTCTTCTTATATTTCTGCGCAGATCCCTGCCGGATATTATGACGGGACAGCCGGACTGACGGGATATGCCTTGAAATCAAAAATCCACGATATCATTTCGGAAAAAATGATCAACTGGCATTATGACGACCTTAAGGTGTTATATGCTCAGACTGATCTGGATAAATATTATGATCACGATGCCTCTAACACTCAATACTTACTGGATATCTATTCTGAAATTCCTTCAGGGCCAGATTCTTATGAATATACTGCTGATCAGCTGGTAGCAGGTGTCGGTATGGAGGGGCAAGGGTATAACAGAGAACACATGATGCCGCAAAGTACATTCAGTACAAGCTCTTCCATCAGCGATTATCCTATGTATTCGGATCTGAATTTTATTATTCCGGTGGATGGCTATATCAATCAGCGGAGAAGCAATTATCCTTATGGAATAGGAAATAACACGAATCATTATATTTTTTCCAACACTTCGAGGATATCAAACGCAGCTATTCCAAATTATCCATATACCGGAAGGGTGTATGAGCCTGTCAATGAGTTTAAAGGTGATATCGCAAGGTCATTGTTGTACTTTGTTGTACGGTATGAAGGGAAGTTAGGCTCATTCAATACGGCTTATACGACTTCTGCTAATCTTACTCCTGCTACGGATCAGTGTCCCCTGGATGGTACGGAAGAAAGAGCGGTAGAACCTGCTTATATTGCTATGCTGAAACAGTGGAGTACGGCAGATCCGGTTTCGCAAAGAGAAATTGACCGCAACAATGCTGTTTATGTCATACAAAAAAACAGAAATCCATTTATTGATCATCCTGAATGGATTGATATGATCTGGTCCGAAACGCCTGACAATATTCCTCCTGCTGCTCCAGGATCACTGGTTTCAACACAGCAGAACGCTTATTTTGTAAATTTGAACTGGACGGCGTCTCCTGGTGCTGATATTTTAGGATACAGGATTTATATGAATGGCTCCACGACACCTGTTGCGGTTACCAAAGGGACTTCCATTAGTATAGATCATTTGACTCCGTCAACCACTTATACTTTTACAGTGAAAGCTTTTGATAAAGCCTATCTGGAATCTCCATTCAGCAATACGGTGACCGCTTCAACGATTGCTTCTGATTCATATGCTCCGGATCTGATGATTACAAAATACATATCCGGAACCAATACGGAATTTGTGAAGAACAATGCTCTGGAAATCGTAAATAAAACAGGGCACGAGGTTAATTTAAATAATTACAGAATTAATATTCAGTTTAAAAATAATATATCAGGGGCCTTCTATAATGGTGATACGTATGAACTGGAAGGCAAAGTAGGAAACAACGAAACGTTTGTCATCCTGAATCCAAAAGGTACTTTATCATGCTATAATCCTGATGAAGCAAGGTTTGTAACGGCTTCTGATCCTATGATGTTTGCGGGAGGGAATTATGTGGAGCTTGCATATAATAAAACAGTTACCATAGATGCAATTGGGGTAAAATACACCACCAATAACAATGGGAATGTATCTTTATACAGAAAGAGTACAATTCATCAGCCTAACGATACGTTTACTATCAGTGAATGGGATTCCTATCCGTCCAATTACTGCCAGAATCCGGGTAGTACATTGTCTACAGCAGATTTGATTACTGTTAATACAGAGTTTGTAATATATCCGAATCCTGTTTATGATAATTTATATGTGAATGGAGAAGTTACCAATGTGAAAACAGCTCAGATTATAGATCTTTCAGGAAAAACAATCTATACCGAAAAAGATCCTTTCAGATATAAGAAAAATATATCTGTACAAGGGATTCCAGCAGGAATATATTTCTTAAAGCTTGATGAAAAAGCCCATCAGTTTATTAAAAAGTAAATCATCTAAGGATTTAAACAATATCATTTTTGTGACAAGCCAAACCTAACAGGTTTTTAAAACCTGTTAGGTTTATTTTTATATGGTGTAGAAATAATTCAAGAGATTGCTTCGCTTTGCTCGCAATGACTTTCCTAGCCTGATAGGAGCGGTTACCCCGGAGTATAAGTGGGAGAGTTGAAGGGTTAAGCAGCCGGAACAGTAAGGAGCGAGGAGTACGAGCGGATAGCAGGAACAGCTTCTTAAAAAAAAAGAAAAAAGTAGAGTTAAAGTTAATATAATAACAAAACATCAAACATTTTTTTACATTTCTGTAATTTTGCGGTTTTATGTAACTTCTTAAAAACCTTGTGTTTACTGCATTATTGATATAAGCTGATTCACTAATAATCAATATCTATAAGTGTTTCTGCTTATATTTTTTATATATAAGTAATTATGCTTATATTTGCAGTATGATAGCGGTCATTACCGGTGATATTATAAATTCACAGCATGCGGACACTGAAGTTTGGATTACCAGGCTTAAACATCTTCTCGAAAAATGGGGAAGCGCTCCTCACACATGGGAAATCTACAGGGGAGACGAGTTTCAGTTCAAGTGCAAAATTGATGAAGTTTTCTGGCGTTTTCTAGCTATAAAATCTCTTATTAAAAGTGTCGAAAATCTGGATGTAAGAATGGCCATAGGTATTGGTGAGGAAAGTTTCTCTTCTGAGAAAATCACTGAATCTAACGGTACAGCTTATGTTAATTCAGGAAGATTGCTTAATGATCTTAAAAGTGACGGTCATACCGTTGCTATCAAAACATCCAGTGACCCGGTGGACAGGGATCTTAATATCCTGCTGAAATGGTCTTCCAAGGATTTTGATAACTGGACCATGGCTACAGCAGAGATTATTCATGAAATGATTATGAATCAGGATATCACGCAGGAAGATCTTGCTAAAAGATTTGCTATTTCACAGTCTTCGGTAAGCCAGAGACTGAAACGAGCCAACTATGAGCTTATTGTGGAAACCAATCAGTATTTCAGAAAGAAAATCTCAGAATTATAGGCATGATCTTCATCAAACTCATATTGGCACATCTACTTGGAGATTTTATACTTCAGCCAAATTCATGGGTTGCAGATAAGGAAAACTATAAACTGAAAAGTAAGTTTTTATACATTCATGTTCTGATTCACATTGTTTTAAGTCTGATTTTTCTTTGGGATCTTCAGCTTTGGTGGGTTGCCGTATTAGTGGGAATCACTCACTTTATTATTGATGCAGCCAAGCTTATTTTCCAGAATGTAAAGACTAAGAAAAGATGGTTTTTCATTGATCAGCTGCTGCATATTCTTGTGATTGCCGGAGTTTCTTTTTATTTCCGGGAATTCAGCTTCGGATTTTTACAGAATCAGGAATTTTTAAAGATCATTATGGCAGCACTGTTCTTAACGACACCTGCTTCTATTTTTATCAAAATCTTATTGTCATCCTGGACACCTGCTCCGGATGGCCCCAACACTATTCAAACCGAATCTTTATCAAGTGCTGGAAAATATATCGGAATTTTAGAACGTCTGCTGGTTTTCACCTTTATTATGGTGAATCACTGGGAAGGCGTAGGGTTCATGGTAGCTGCCAAATCTGTTTTCAGGTTCAGCGACCTTGCACAGGCAAAACAGAGAAAACTTACAGAATATGTATTAATTGGTACACTGCTGAGTTTTGGACTGGCTGTCTTAACAGGAATAATAATAAAATAAATCAATAAATCTAACTACAATTTAGAAAGTAAAATTATGAGTCAAAAGAAAGAAATGTTGTACGAGGGGAAAGCAAAACAAGTATTTGCAACCGATAATCCTGATGAAGTAGTAGTACGTTTCAAAGACGATGCTACAGCATTTAATGCTCAAAAAAGAGGTCAGGTAGACCTTAAAGGAGAAATGAACAACGCGATCACAACTCTTATTTTTGAATATTTAAATGAAAAAGGGATCAAAACTCATTTCATCCAAAAATTAGACGAAAGAGAGCAGCTGGTAAGAAAGGTTTCTATCATTCCTTTGGAAATGGTAGTAAGAAACTACTCTGCAGGAAGTATGGCACAAAGATTAGGAGTAGAAGAAGGAATTAAATCTCCGGTAACGATCTTCGATATCTGCTATAAAAAAGATGAGTTGGGAGATCCGCTTATCAATGACCACCATGCCGTTTTCTTAGGAGCAGCTACTTATGAAGAGCTTGACGAGATGTATGAGTTATCTTCAGATATCAATGATATCCTTATCGACCTGTTTGACAAAATCAATATCATCCTGGTAGATTTCAAAATCGAATTAGGTAAAACTTCAGACGGTGAAATTATCCTTGCTGACGAGATTTCTCCGGATACCTGCAGACTTTGGGACAAAGATACTATGAAGAAGCTTGACAAAGACAGATTTAGAAGAGACTTAGGAGAAGTTACTGAGGCTTATGTAGAAATCTACAACCGTCTTAAAAATCTTTTACAGAAATAAGCTTTCAGAGAAGGGTTATTATTCTGAAAACAATTTGTTATTTAAAACAAAAATTAAAAACTGAAGTTAACTTAGACTAATTTCTAACATCTAATATCTAACTTCTAATCATTAGAAAAAATAGAAATGAAAAGTTTAGACATTCATAAAAGTGAATATTTAAAACAGTTTGAAACCCAGACTTACGGAAGAAATCTTTTCAGAACTCAGGAAGAGGAAAGACTGGATGCTCCCAATGAAGAATGTGGGATCTTCGGATTGTATTCAGATAATGATCTGGATACTTTCTCTCTTTCTCAGTTTGGTCTTTTTGCATTACAGCACAGAGGTCAGGAAGCTTGTGGTATTTCCGTTTTAAAAGAGGGCAGAATCACAAACATGAAAGACGAAGGACTGGTTTTAGATGTTTATAAAGAAATTCAGGAACCTGAAACTTTTATGGGAAATTCTGCAATTGGGCATACCCGTTATACCACTGCAGGAGATAAAAAGAAATATAATTTTCAGCCATTTTTCGCCAAAAACGAATATGACCAGATTATACTCTCAATAGCACATAATGGTAACCTTACCAATGCAAAAGAATTAAAAGCAGAATTAGAGGCTGAAGGCGTAGTTTTCAGAGCTACTTCCGATTCTGAAGTGATCCTGAGACTGATCCAGAAAAACCTTGATTTAGGTCTTCGTGGAGCTATTAAAGCAACAATGGAAAAGATTGAAGGAGCATATTCTGTAGTTGGGATGACCAGAAATAAATTCTTTGCGTTCAGAGACTTCAACGGTATCCGTCCGTTGGTGTTGGGAGCGATCGATGAGAGATCATATGTAGTGGCTTCAGAATCTGTTGCATTAGATGCTGTAGGCGCTCAGTATGTGCGTGATATCCTTCCGGGAGAGATCATTTATACCAATGAAAATGAGCCCGGAAAACTTCATTCTTATATGATGGATGAAGCAAAAGGTAAGCAGAGAATCTGTTCTTTCGAATATATTTATTTTGCAAGACCGGACTCTACCTTAGAAAATATCAATGTATACGAGATCAGAGAAAAATCTGGAGAGAAAATCTGGGAACAGGCTCCTGTAGAAGCTGATTTGGTGATTGGAGTTCCGGATTCCGGAGTTCCTGCTGCTATTGGTTTCTCTAAAGCTTCAGGAATACCTTTCCGTCCGGTTTTGATCAAAAACAGATATATCGGAAGAAGCTTCATTGTTCCTACACAGGAAATGAGAGAAAGGGTAGTGAACCTTAAACTGAACCCTATCATCTCTGAGATGAAGGATAAAAGAGTAGTGATTATTGATGATTCTATTGTTCGAGGGACAACTTCTAAAAGACTGGTTAAAATTCTAAAAGATGCAGGAGTAAAGGAAATCCACTTCAGAAGTGTTTCTCCGCCAATCATTGCACCATGTTATCTGGGAATTGATACTCCGTCTAAAGATGATCTGATCTCTGCCAACATGACGACAGAAGAACTTAAAAATTATTTAGGAGTAGATTCCTTGGAGTTTTTAAGCATAGATAACCTGAAAACTATTTTAGGATCTGCCAACCACTGCTTCGGATGCTTTACAGAAGAATATCCTGTAGGAAAAGGAGAAGAGGTAGATTTATTCAACTAATCTCTTTATTGAAATAATAAATAGAAGAGCCGGGTTTGTAATCCGGCTCTTTTGTTGTTTAAATGTAGCAAAAGCTTAATATTCCTGTATTATACAGTATATAATGGAGTTTTAATTTTGATGGATTAAAACTTCAGGATATGAAACATCTATTTTTTTCGGGCATTTTTCTGATATTTGCCCAGCTTTATTTTTCACAGACTTTTGATAAGCAGGCGCACCGCGGAGGGAAATCCCTTTACCCCGAAAATACAATCCCGGCCATGAAAAATGCTTTGAAAATGAATGTGACCACCCTGGAAATGGATCTGGCCATAACGAAGGACAAAAAAGTTATTCTTTCTCACGATGCTTTTCTCTCACCGGAGCTCGTTACAAAACCGGATGGAACTTACATTCCCAAAGATTCAGGTTTTTATTACAAAATTTATGAAATGCCTTATGCAAAAATCAAAACATTTGATGTAGGATTAAAAAAACTGAATAACTATCCGGATCAAAAGAAAATGAAAGCTCAGAAACCTCTTTTTTCAGAGGTTATAGATGCTTGTGAAGCCTATTCCCGTGAATTGAAAAGACCACTGCCTTTTTACAATATTGAAACAAAGACACGTCCTTTTTCTGATAACATTTTTCATCCTGAGCCAAAAGAATTTGTAGATCTGATGATGAAGATTATTATAGAAAAAAAGATTCATGACAGGGTAATTATCCAGTCATTTGATCCAAGAACGCTGGAAATCCTTCATCAACAATATCCTAAAATCAGGACTGCTTTACTCGTGGAAAAAGTAGATGATAAAAAACGGGCTCAGCAGCAGGCTTATTTTAAAAATATTTCTGTGGAAAAATTCAAAATGTATCCCAATCATTTGAGTGGAGTAGCCGGAGATATGAAGTTCCTGAGTTTTACTCCCACTATTTACAGCCCTGAACATAGTCTTGTTACCCCGCAATTAGTGCAGGAATGTCATTCATTAGGCATGAAAGTAATCCCATGGACTGTGAATACCAGAGAAAGACTGAAGGAATTAAAAGACATAGGAATAGACGGTGTTATCAGTGATGATCCGAGAATATTCGAATAACCCTTTTTAATATAAATAGCCGGAAGAAAACTTCCGGCTATTTTATGCGTGCAGATTACGCTGCACTTAGGGTTAAAAAATTGGTCGTTGATTAGAATTTATAATTCAGGCCTAACTGAAATACTCTGTTGTTATTTTCAGCTGCAGACATGCTCTTATCAATCTTTGTTAAGCTGTTTACATATCTTGCATTGATACCGATATTGGAAGTGATGTCATATCCTAAACCAAGGCCTAAACCGAAGTTGAATTTGTTGATCATGTCTTTATCAATATCTGTAGAGTGAGAACTTGAAGTGGTAGTTGTAACACCTCCTGTAGTACTTGCTACAGTAGATTCTCCTTTATTTTTTCCGTTGATGAAATAACTGAATTCAGGTCCTGCTTCGATATAAAACTTATCAGTAGGTCTCATCTGAACCATTAACGGAACTGAAATGTAATCCATTTTTACTCTGCTCTGTACCTTAGTTTTTACATTCGTTACTCCATTGTCAGTTTCTGTAGAATACATTACATCTTTTGCACCCATTTGGTTATATAATACCTCTGGCTGGAAGCTGAATTGTTTTGAAATTGGAATATTAACGAATACACCCGCGTGGAAACCTAGTTGTTGAGTGTTGATTCCAAACTTCTGCTGGCTGAAATAAGCTGAGTTTCCTCCGGCTTTGATCCCGAATCTAATAGGCTGAACATCATTTTTTAGTGGTGATGCATTTACTGTTTTCGTTTCTGTCTTTGTTTCTGTCTCCTGAGCAAAAGCTAGCGTACCAGCAGTTAATGCTAATCCTAAAAATAACTTCTTCATAATTTTATTTTTTTAATTTTACTATTTGTGTGTCGGATAATCTCTCAATCAGACTCGAATTATTTTGCAAAATGCTTGCCAAAGTTGAAAAATGCCTGTTTATAAGGGTTTTCAGATGGTTTTTGGAAAGTTTTTTTTTAATCATTTATCCCTTTTTGATGAATAAACATATTGTAAAATGACTGTTTTATGAAAATAGTTGAATGCTCAATAAGCTTTATTGTTGATAATTAAAATGATAAAAAAAAAGAAACAGAGTACTATTTTCAGGAATTACTCAGCCTTCTTGGATTTTATTGAGAGACGGAAATAAAAAAACCGGACTATTAAAGCCCGGGACCAGTTTTTGAAAATAATAAATATCTCTATTTAAATTGATAAGCTACGCCAATCTGAAGTGCATTATTTCTGACTTTAGTACCATAATCGTTTTTGAAAATTCCTGTTACTCCCGCTGTAAATCTGGCTGTCACTCCAAAATTTTGAGTGAAATAATATCCTGCACCAATTCCGATTCCGAAATTGAACTTATTATATAATTTCATTGGAATTTTATTGTCGAAACTTTCAGTACTGGTACTCGTTGTATCATTGTATCTTATTTCATTTCTTCCGTCTCCTTCTATTTTTCCTCCTAAAAGTAAGCCGAATTCCGGCCCTGCTTCCACATACAATTGAGGAAGAATGTGGTATTGAACCATTACAGGAAGGGTAAGATAATTTAAATTTGTCTTATAAGTATATTCCTGCTTTGTGTAAGAATTTTCTGAATGATGAATGAAAATATCTTCGGTTTTTGAACCTAATTGACTGAAAAGAAGTTCGGGTTGTATACTGAATTTTTCAGCAAGAGGAATATTCGCAAATACTCCGATATATGAACCAGCTTTCACTTTTTCACTATTATCTACTTCGTTTCTTTCGCCTCTGCTGAAAGTAGAGCCGTTGAAACCGGCCTTAATCCCAAATCTAACTGAAGGTGCTGTGGTGACAGGCTGTTCTTTTTCCTGAGCATTCATTAAAAAAGAGCCGACAAATGTAAGTCCTAGAAAAAATTTTTTCATGGTTTAAGTTATTTTTTTGTTTTGCGGCAAAATATCTGCCATAAAGATGAGAAATGATAAAAATCATGCTGTATGCGAAAAAGTCAAGCTTAAACTAATAAACCTGACTTTTTCTATTGAAATCAAAATGTATTCTATTGATAAAACAAAATATCCTCAATATTCTGTTGTGCACTCTATTGGACAGCCCAACCTGACACAGTTCTCGTTAAAAGGTGATGGTAATAGTTAGATTTTAATTTTGATATTCAATTGAATATCAACTGAATCAAAGCATACTCATTGTGAAAACAAGACCGTAAGTTGGAAATTTCCGGATAGAGTACAATCAATTATTCAACACGCAAATTTCTTGCCAAAAAATATACAAATAATAAAAAAGCCGGATTATATTAAATCCGGCTTTGTATTGATGAGTAGTTTGCTTTAAAAGCTAAACTGATTTCTTAGAATTTATAAGCTAAACCAAACTGGAATACACCATTTTTAGCTTTATCTTCAGATAGATCTGGTCTGTTTTTAGCAACGTCTGTTAAACCTGCAACATATCTTGCAGTAACTCCGATGTTCTGTGTGAAGTAGTATCCTGCTCCAAGGCCAATTCCGAAGTCAAAACCTTTGAAAAGATCTTTAGCATCTGCAGAATTGGAATTAGCTTTCAGTTTTGAGTTAACCAAAAAGCTGAACTGAGGTCCTGCTTCCAGATATAGGTTAGGAAGAGCATTATATTGAAGCATTAATGGTACAGAAATATAATCCAGATTTACTTTTACATCATTACTTCCTTTGATCTTTGCTCCCATTCCGCTGTACAATACTTCCGGTTGGAAAGAGAAGTCCTGAGCTACAGGAATGTTAGCAAACAATCCTCCGTAGAATCCAGCTTTAGAATTGAAGTCATTCTCGGTAAGAGTAGAGATATTAAGACCTGCTTTTATTCCAAATCTAACTGGAGAAGATGAAGCAGTAGAAGTTGAAGTCTTTTGAGCGAAAGTAAAAGTACCTGCTACTAGGGCAAGACCTAAAAGAATTTTTTTCATAAGTTTTATATTTTAATAGTTATTAAGTTTTATTTAACATTTCATTAAGAATCAAACGGTGTGCCAAAGTTATAGTATGTTGTAAATCTGCTATTCAACATATGTTTATAAGAATAATTTTTTTCATTGATGCTAAAAAAGTCGGATTAAATTAATCCGACTCCACTTTAATTATAAAAACTTAATGAAAAAAGCTTACTAAAGCTTTAGAATTTGTAATTTACTCCTACCTGGAATACGCCATTTTTCACAGAGCCCTCTCTGTCATATCCGTAAAGATATCGATGACTTTTATTTACAATATCAGATAATCCTGCAGTATATCTTACATTCACACCGATATTTTTAGTGAAATCGTAGCCAGCGCCCAATCCGATTCCAAAATCAAAACCTCTGGTCGCATCTTTAAGGTGTAAACTTCCCACATTGTTTTTCAGTCTGGCATCCATTAAGAAGCTAAATTGAGGCCCGGCTTCTACATAAAAATTAGGGAGTGCTTTATATTGAAACATTACAGGAACAGAAATATATTCCAATTCAAGTTTTGCATTACTTCCTCCTTTCTCTTTAGCTCCCACAGCACTATATAATACTTCCGGCTGAACAGAGAAATCCTTAGCGACAGGAATGTTTACAAAGACACCACCATAGAATCCGGCTCTTGACTTCATATCCATATTAGAAAGATTAGAAACATTCAATCCTGCTTTCAAACCGAATTTGATTTTAGAAGAAGATGGAGTAGTAGCTTCAGTAGAAGTTGAAGTGCTTTGAGCAAAAGTAAAAGTACCTGCAATAAGTGCCAGGCCTAGAAAAATCTTTTTCATAGATTAGTTTAATTTTTTATGTTGTTTAACGTCCGAGAAGCAACAAACAATATGCCGCTAAACCCCATGTATAAAGACTTTATGGGTTTTTAACAAATCGATAATTCATCAAAATGGGATGTATTTTCGCTGTTTTATGAACTCTTTGTTATTTTAACATAAAAAAAGAACAGATTAAAAAATTAATCTGTTCTTTTCTATTGAATATAAAATTTGTTAGTGAATGTATAGCTTATTTAAATTTATAAGCTAATCCTACCTGGAATAGGTTGTTTCTTGTAGCATCGGATCCGCTAGGTCTGTTTTTCGCCACATCTGTTAAACCTGCTACATATCTGGCAGTAAGTCCTAGGTTCGGAGTGAAATAATATCCTGCACCAAGACCAATACCAAAGTTAAATGTATTTAGATTGTCTTTGTAGTTATCTGTAGTGTTAGACTGTCCATTTGATTCATTTTTGAACTTGTTTTTAGCACTTACCATGAAACCAAATTCCGGTCCTGCTTCTACATAAAGATTTGGGATCAGGTTGTACTGGAACATTACCGGTACAGTAATATAATCTAATTTAGTAGAAGCGGAATATTTTGTTCCTGCTACTGTATAATCTGATTTATTACCATATTGTGAATATTGAACCTCCGGCTGAACGCTGAATGAAGCTGCTAATGGAATGTTGGCAAATACACCTGCGTTGAATCCTATTTTAGATTTCTGATCATCAAGACCGCTATCTTTTGAAAGGGAAGAAACGTTCATACCTCCTTTTACCCCAAATGTTACCGGATTAGAAGATGTGTTTCCTGTCTGTTGAGCGAATGCGAATGTTCCTGCAGTTAACGCTAATCCTAAAATTAACTTTTTCATAACTTTAATTTTTTTAATTTTACTCTTTCTTAATTTTAAATTTTACTACTGTTCAGCATTTTCAGTTGAACGCAGAGTATCTTTCAAATTGCTTGCCAAAAATATTTTTTATGATTAAAATCAATAAAAAAATCACTTAGTGTTTAAGTGATTTTTAAAATATATTGTTGGTTATCAATATTTTGCAATTTTAAATAAATGTTTGTTTAGACATGATCTAAATTGACAATTTTGTCAAAAACAAGCCGTAAATCAAATTTATTTTTTGAAAAAAATGTTAAGCATCGTTCAATTTTCTATAAAAAGATAAAGATTCAAGGATATTTTCCTGGCTGCACTGATGATCGTAATGGCAAGAACCTACTCCTGAAAGCAGGGAAAAATTGATTTTACTGTCTGTATTCTTTTTATCATTCAGTAATAATGCCGTGATATCTTCATCTTTAAAATCACTGATATCAAGGTAAGGATAATACCTCTGAATGTTTTCAATGATTATTTTTGAATCTTCCTGTGAAATAAGGTTTTCAAGATAAGCCAGATGAGCTTCAGCAATCATTCCCATAGCTACAGCTTCGCCGTGAAGAATTGGATTTTCCTGCTGTAAACATAAACTTTCCACAGCATGGCCTATGGTATGTCCGAAATTAAGTGTTTTTCTAATGTTCTGCTCATGGAAATCCTGATCTACCACATTTTGTTTAATATTCATAGAAGCTTGGATATGGGGAACGACTGTTTCCACTTCCAGCTTACGGATCTGAATCAGCTGATCCCAATGATTTTTATCAGCAATTAATCCATGCTTCAGCATTTCCGCGAATCCACTTCTTAATTCTTTAAATGGTAATGTTTCTAAGAATTTTGGGAAAATAAAGATTTGCTCAGGGAAAGCAAAAGTTCCCACCATATTTTTATAGTGCATCAGATCGATCCCGGTTTTTCCACCAATAGAAGCATCACACATGGATAAAAGGGTAGTAGGGATGTTGATAAACTGTATTCCTCTTTTATAAGTAGATGCAACAAATCCGCCCATATCCGTAATTACTCCACCACCAAGGTTGATAACCAATGCTTTTCTGTCTGCCTGCATTTCTGTAAGAATTTCCCAAAGCTGATTGGCTGTCTGGATATTTTTCATTTCCTCCCCGGCTTCAATCTCCAAAATTTCAAATCCAAGGTCTGTTTCCATATTTCCTAAAAGAATAGGAAGACAGTATTCATGCGTGTTTTCATCTACCAGAATGAAAATTTTACTGAATTTTTTTTCGTGAAGAAACTCGTTTAGTTGAGAAAAATTATCGTTTAATATTGTTATCATCTTCTATTGTATGTAAAGTTAAAAATGTAAACTATAGTGCAAAGTTATGATTCTTAATTTTTAACTCGTAACTAAATTACTATCTTTGCATAAATTTTTAGAATGAGCAGAGATAATAATAATTCAGATAGACCAAAGAGACCAAGAATTTCAACCAAGAAAAGTTCTGATGATTCTCGTGCTTCCAGATCTGGAAATTCTTCAGGATCAAAACCTTTTAAAAAGCCTTTCTCTAAAGATGGAGGAAAAAAAGGCCCGGAACATAAAGGATCCAACTCAAGATTTGAAAAGAAACCTTTCAAAAGAAATACCGACAGTTTCGAAAATTCCAATGACGAATCAGGATCAAAATCTGAAAGAAAACCTTATATCACGAATAAAAGTGAGAGCTATGAGAAGAAATCTTTTGGAAAGCCTAAGAGAGGAGGAAAGAATTTCGATACAAGAGATAAGTACGAAAGAGGCAGCCTGAAATACGGAAGAAGACCATCTAATGGTGAAGAAAGAAATGATGACAAAACAAGATCTTTTGTACAGAAAAGAAGGCTGAATAAAATTGAAAAAGATGTTCATAAAGACAGCATCCGTCTTAACAAGTATATCGCTAACTCCGGAATCTGCAGCAGAAGAGAAGCTGATGACCTGATTACTCAGGGGTTGGTAGAAGTCAACGGAAAGGTGGTAACTGAGATGGGATATCAGGTACAGAAAACAGACAGAGTGGTTTTTGACGGACAAAGTATTACTCCTGAAAAACCTGTATATGTACTTTTGAATAAGCCTAAAGGTTATATTTCTACTACAAAAGATGATAAAGCAAGAAAAACTGTAATGGATCTTGTAGCCAATGCTTCTCCTTACAGACTTTTCCCGGTGGGAAGACTGGATCGTTCCACAACAGGAGTTATCTTACTGACCAATGACGGTCACATGACTAAAAAACTGACGCATCCTTCTTTTGATGCTAAAAAGATTTATCATGTAACATTGGATAAAAAGCTTACTGGTGAAGATTTACGTCTTATTGCAGAAGGAATCCGTCTTGATGAAGGAGTAGCTGTTGTTGATCAGATTTCATATATTGAAGGGAAACCTAAGAATGAAATTGGAATTGAGATCCACATCGGATGGAACCGTGTTATCAGAAGAATTTTCCAAAGATTAGGGTATGAAGTAGAATCTTTAGACAGAGTAATGTTTGCCGGATTAACGAAGAAGAATATCAAAAGAGGACACTGGAGAATCCTTACAGAGCTGGAAGTGAACAACCTTAAAATGCTTTAATATAATGATGAATATGAGTTATAAATGATGAATTATAGATTCAGGGATTGTAACTTAGTTCATTCTTTCAAAAAGTATCTTCAGGATAAAAAACAAAAAGCGCAGAATTGTTTTCTGCGCTTTTTTATTGTAGTAAGCTGTGAATTCCAAAATTCATAACTCATCATTAAAAAGAATTACCCTAACACGGTTACTCCTTTCTCAATCATTTCATAGATAGCATCTCTGCCATTGTCAGGTTTTACATTTACTGCACGTGTTCCGTTGAAATGAAGACACGTAACATATCCGTTAGCTACCGCATCCTGTGCTGTGAACTTGACACAATAATCTAATGCAAGACCTACGATTTCTACCAATTGAATGTCGTGATACTTCAGGAAATCATCCAGTCCGGTTTTCATGAAATGGTTATTATCCTGGAAACCACTGTAGCTGTCTATCTCAATATTTTTACCTTTCTGTACGATATGGGTTACTTTGTCTCTGTTCAGATCTTTATGGAATTCTGCTCCGAAAGTTCCCTGAATACAGTGATCCGGCCACATAAACTGTGGAACACCATTTAAAATAATACTTTCTCCTACCTTTCTTCCATTGCTGCTTGCAAAACTTTTGTGACCGGCAGGATGCCAGTCTTGTGTAAGAACTATCTGATCATATGCATTTTCCTCCATCAAGAGATTGATGTATGGAATAATTTCGCTGGCTCCAGGGACTGCAAGTGCTCCGCCTTCACAAAAATCATTCTGTACATCGACTATTATTAACGCTTTTTTCATATTTTGATTTCTCGAATTTTTGATAAATTTACAAAACTAATCTTCAAAAATTTGTCCAAACCCGAATTATCGGACAAATCGGCAACATAAATTTTCAATGCTTATCCATGAAGGGTATAAAAATTACAATATTTGAATTTTGTCTGCAGCCTGTTGTATTTTGAGGCTTAAACCAAAAATCAATAGCTTATCTTTGCAGGAAATAAGTATTTTTTATGTCATTTGAATCGTTAGGATTATCGCACAATATTATTCGTTCTGTCAAAAAATTAGGGTATTTAAAACCTTTCCCCATACAGGAACAGGCCGTTCCTGTCATTTTACAAGGGAAAGATCTTATGGGAATTGCCCAGACAGGTTCCGGTAAAACAGCTTGTTTTGTGATGCCGATTTTAGAAAAATTACAGAATGCGGAAGTAAAAAAAGACCGTAATGTTCAGGTTTTGATATTGGTTCCTACGCGTGAACTGGCTATTCAGATCGATGAAGTGTTCAGGGCATTCACAGATAATCTAAAGAGAGAAGTCCGCACAATGGCAGTGTATGGAGGAGTTTCTATTAATCCACAGATGAAGGGAATGTTTGGGGTGGAAGTTTTGATTGCTACTCCGGGACGTTTGCTGGATTTAATTGATCATAATGCGTTAAGTATTTCAGGAATTAAACATTTGGTGATTGATGAAGCTGATAAAATGTTTCAGCTAGGCTTTGGTGAAGAAATGAATAAACTTTTTGCCATGATGCCTGTAGCAAAGCAAACTACATTGTTTTCAGCTACTTTGAATGATAAAGTTTCAGAAATGAAAGAACGTCTTTCTATCAATCCTACGATTATTGAAATTAAAAAAGAAGAAGTTGAAATTGATAATATCGAACAGCTGGCCTATCATGTTGCTCCGGAGAACAAAGGTCCATTTTTACGATATCTGATCAAAGAAAAGAAAGTAGAAAAAGCTTTGATTTTTGTTTCCTCTACAAGATCTGCGGATAATCTGGTGGAGAAGCTTAAAAAGAATAAAATAAAAGCGGTGGCCATCCACAGCCAGAAATCTCAGGGAGCACGAAGAAATAATCTGGAAGAATTTAAAGTAAACGGAGCTCAGATCTTGGTGGCTACAGATTTAATCGGGCGTGGGATTCATATTGAATCGCTGCCATGTGTTATCAATTACGAGTTACCCCGTTCGCCGCTGGATTATATCCACCGCATTGGTAGAACAGGACGTGCCTATGAAAAAGGAACAGCAATCACCATTTTGACGGATGATGAATTGCAGCATTTCAGAGTCATCCAAAAGAAAATGGGTAGAAAAGTTACGCTGCAAAGAACAGAAGGTATTGATTTACACGGATATTAATTATTAACAATAAATAAAAAGGTTTCAGTCTATACAATTGAAACCTTTTTTAATGAAAAACCGATACCACAAAAATCATTATCGGTATAATTAATGCTTTATTCACTTTAAATTCTTGAATTTTTGATAAATTCGCACAAGCTGATATTCACAAGTTATTTTACTAAATAATGAGAGTACAAATCGGCAATAATTTAAAAAAAATAAACCCTGAATAATGAGTGATTTAGAGAAAAAAAAGTTTCCCATAGGACCGTTTGAAGTGCCTGAAAACATCTGTGATACTACATTGGATACTTATATCAAAGTGATCAAAGACTTTCCTGGCCGGCTAAAGAATCTCATTGAACATTTTACAGACGATCAGTTGGATACTCCTTACAGAGAAGGAGGTTGGACGGTAAGACAGCTTGTGAATCATCTTTCTGACAGCCATATGAACAGTTTTATCCGTTTCAAACTGGCTCTCACAGAAGAAAACCCTACCATAAAGCCTTATGATGAAGCGAAATGGGCGGAACTTCAGGACAGTTTTCATATGCCTGTAAAGCCGGCAATGAGAATGTTGAAAGGAACACACCAAAGATGGGTGACACTTCTTAAAAGCCTTACCAATAAACAATTTGAACGAACTTTCCATCATCCTGAACACAATAAGAATTATAATTTAAGAGAAAGCCTGGCTTTATACGTGTGGCATTGTAATCATCATTTTGCCCATATTGAAAATCTGAAGATAGAAAAAGGTTGGTAAGGAAGAGTCTCAATAATCCAATATACTATCAGGAAATTATAGAAAGAATTTCCCTGTTATCTGAAAATTCTCATGGAAAATGGGGGAGAATGAATGTATGTCAAATGCTAAAACATTGTGACCTGGTTCTTCAGGTAGCTTTGGAAAAGGTGGAACTTCCCCGTATTAATGTGACGTTTAAGACAATTGGGATTTTTACTAAAATTGAAATGCATATTTTCAATAATGGAATTCCCAGAAATATGCCTACTTTTCGAAAACTAATCGTTAATTTTGAATGTGATTTTGATGTATCAAAAGCCAATCTGCTGAAAACGCTGGAAGAATTCCGGGAACTCTGTGAAAAAAACAGGCTGCCGGACCGCCACAGACTATTCGGTAAAATGACTGAAAAAGACTGGACATTTTTAGAATACAAGCATCTGGATCACCATCTAAAACAATTTAATGTATGAGTTTTTTTGATAAAATATTTGGCGGTAAAAGCGAAACCCCTAACCAAAAAACATTCTGGAAAAAGATAGAATCTGAAGAGGATCTTACTAAAGCTATAGAAGATTCCTTTCAGAATAAGATCGCAATATTTAAACATTCTACAAGTTGCTTTATCAGCAGAACTGTTCTGAAAAATTTTGAAAAAGAAGTAGAAAACTCAGAACAGCCAGTGAATGTATACTATCTGGATTTGTTAGCTCACAGACCTGTTTCTAACAAAATTGCAGCAGATTTTGAAATCAGACATGAAAGTCCGCAGCTGATTGTCATAGAAAACGGAAAACCTGTTAACAGTGCTTCACATCAGGATATTTCCTTAAGCCAGATTGTATCATGAAGAATATAAATAATTATCTAGCTAAAGTTTTAAATGTTCCGCTCCAGAATGTGAACACCTGCAGCCTGCACTATGAAGTAAAGAAAATCCCTAAAAATCAGTTTCTTCTCCAGTATGGCGAAATCTGCAGACATATTTTCTTTGTAGAAAAGGGACTGATAAAGATGTATTCTATTGATAAAAACGGGAAGGAGCATATTATTCAGTTTGCTCCGGAAAGCTGGCTGATCTCTGACCGAAGCAGCCTTTATTTCAATGAGAAATCCATTTATTATATAGAAGCAGTAGAAGATTCTGAAGTTTTGTTTCTTCATCCTGATTTCTTCAACAAATTGGTAGAACAGTTTCCGAATAGCATAGAAAGGAGTGATTTCCTTCTTCAGAAACACATCAGAAGCCTTCAAAACAGGATCAATTCCTTGTTGGGAGAGACTGCAGAAGAAAGATATATGAAATTCATCAAAATGTATCCGGACTTACTGCTGAGAGTTCCACAATGGATGATTGCCTCTTACCTGGGAATTACTCCTGAGAGCCTGAGCCGTGTAAGAAAGGAGTTGGCAAGAAAAAATTTCATCCCGGATAACAAATAGAAAAGGCTGGGAGATGGAGGCTTGAAATTCTGGTGAATATAAAAGAACTTTAACAGCTCTTGTTTAGATTTATCAATAAAAGTTGAGATCAATTATTTTAAAACTATTTTAGCTTCCATCTTCCTTACTTCAAATAAATCCTTTTGGCAAGCTGTCCCACCTGTCTGAGTTTTGCCTGTGTATCTTCCGACCATGGAAGCCCTATGCAGAGCCTCATACAGTTTTCAAACTGCTCCTGAAAAGTGAACATTCTTCCGGGGGCAATACTTATATTCTGCTTGATAGCCAGATCGTATAATTCTGTTGTGCGAATCTTTTTATCAAATTCTACCCATAAGGACAAGCCTCCCTGCGGACGGCTGGTTTTTGTTCCTTCAGGAAAAGATTCTGCAATGGTTTGTACATAATTCTGATAATTGAACTGTAATGTTCTGCGAAGCTGCTGGAGATGCTTTTCATATTTTCCGGATTTCAGAAAGTTGGCAACAGCTTCATTCACAATAGAAATAGAAGATGTAGAATGCAGAAGCTTAAGTTTCATGATTTTGTCTTTATATTTCCCCGGAGCAATCCAGCCCACACGATAGCCGGGAGCCAGGGTTTTTGAAATAGAGCTGCAGTACAGTACATTTCCGTCTTTATCGAAAGATTTACAGCATTTCGGACGGCTTGAACCAAAATAAAGGTCTCCATAGACATCATCTTCTATCAACGGAATATTATTTTCGGAAAGTATTTTTACAATTTCTTTTTTATTTTCATCAGGCATACAGCTTCCCAAAGGTGAATTAAAATTGGGAATCAACAGGCACAGATCTATTTTGGGAATTAATTTTTTTAAAGCCTCAATTTCTATTCCGGTCGTAGGATGGGTAGGAAGTTCCAGAACTTTTAAACCCAATCCGTTGGCCAACTGAAGGATTCCAGGATAGCAGGGACTTTCAATCGCAACAGTATCTCCCGGTTTTCCCAAAGCCATCAAACAGAAAGATAAGGCATTCATCCCACCATTGGTGGTAATCAGATCATTTTCGCTCAGATTTCCTCCCCATTGTAAGGAACGTACTGCAATCATCCTTCTTAATTTCAGATTTCCCTGAAGTTCTTCATATTCAGTACCACCATCTTTTAATTCCCTGGTAGCGTTTATAATTTCTTTCTTCAGTTTAGCCTGAGGTAAAAGATCTCCTGATGGAATTCCAATAGAGAAAAAGGTAAGGTCCTTTTTACCCATATTTTCATACACTTTACTGATCAGTTCATCCGGTTCATCGTTATTGGCGATCAAGGACGGGCGGCTTACTTCCGGCAAAGGAAGTTTTACAGAGAGCAGCTGGCTTACAAAATAACCAGACTGTGGCTTAGATTCTACCAAAGACTGGGATTCCAGTTCCAGAAAAACACGCTTGGCTGTATTCATACTTACCTGATGTTCCTGGCATAGCATTCTTACGGAAGGAAGCTTGTCTCCCGTCTTTAGAATACCACTTCTTATCTGTCCTGCAATGCCATCTGCAATTTCCGTATATAAAAATTCCTTGCTCATATTTTTAAACTGTGCTCATGCAAATATACAAAACTGATACTGTGTTTATTTAATTATCCTTTCTAATTTTGAATATCAATTAAAAGCTTGAATAAAATGATGACAAAACAAATCTCAAAGGATGAAAATATAAGTGGCTGGATCAATGGTTTTATAGGGGTGGTCTTATTTAGTGGTGGTTTGCCGGCCACTAAGTTAGCCGTAATGGAAATGAGCCCTACTTTTGTAACAATTGTCCGTGCAGCTGTCGCTGGAGTCTTGGCGCTTACCGTTTTGTGGCTGGGAAAAGAAAAACGTCCCGTCAAAAAAGATTTGATCCCATTATTGCTGGTTTCTCTTGGCTGTGTGGTAGGATTTCCCCTTCTTTCTGCATTGGCTCTTCAGTATCTTACTTCTGCCCATTCTATAGTATTTCTGGGAATGCTTCCTCTGGCAACTGCCGTATTTGGCGTGATGCGTGGCGGAGAAAGACCTCATCCTGTATTTTGGTTTTTTTCAATTGTAGGAAGTCTTCTGGTTATCGGCTATGCTGTTTCGCAGGGAATATCAGCCTCACCTGTTGGCGATATTCTAATGCTGCTTGCCGTAATTTTATGTGGTATGGGCTATGCTGAAGGAGCTAAATTATCCAAAACCTTAGGAGGATGGCAGGTTATTTCCTGGGCTTTGGTATTGGCACTACCAATTATGATTCCTTTATTTTTTATTTATTTTCCTGATGATATTCAAAATGTGAGTTTTCAGGGATGGTTTGGAATGGCTTATATTTCTCTCTTCAGTATGTTTATTGGATTTATATTCTGGTATAAAGGATTAGCACAGGGAGGAATAGCTACTGTTGGTCAGCTTCAGTTACTTCAGCCTTTCTTTGGGCTGGCATTGGCGGCATGGCTTCTTCATGAGCAGGTAAGTATAGGAATACTAGGGGTGACAGTAGGGGTGATTTTATGTGTTGCAGGAACTAAGAAATTTGCGAAATAATTAAATATAAAGCATTATGACTTAAGTCATAAGAAAGCTGCTTTACAATAGTCTACCTTTGAACTATCACCACAAAATAGAGTATTATGAAGATTATTATGTCAAGCCTGCTTATAGCAATTATTGTCCTGAGTTGTAAAAAAGAATCCAAAACAGAAACCCATGTTACGACAGACACTGTCATAGCTGATACCATAAGGACGGATTCTGTTTCTCCCGTAAGTCCAATCGCTTCCGATACAATCCATCGTGATACGGTTTCCTCAAAAAAACTTACAGATACTACAGGAGCCCATCAAAATAAAATCCCAAAGAAATAGTAGTTTTTTCTGTTATTACTTTGAAAAACCCGTTTTCATTAAGTGAAAACGGGTTTTTATTGTATTGGATTTCAATATACTGTACAATCTATAGCTTAAACATGTGGTATCAAAAAATCAATTTAATTGCATTTTTACTACCGATATTTGGTCAATAAATGAAAAACATGGCTGAAGTTATTAAAATTTTTAACTTTTTTTAACTTTAGGAATAATCATTAAGGTGCGGTTTTTGCATGCATATTACAATCGATTACCAATATTTTTACTAAGACTAAGAAGAGGAGAAGAAGAAAACAACACCAAAAACAACTATTATGGTTATCGACGAAAACATTTTGATTTCAGCGGGAGCAGAAACGAGACATTATACCCCTTCAGAAGTGATATTCTGTGAAGGGGATATTCCTAATTATTATTACCAGATTATTAAAGGAGAAGTAAAACTTAACAATTATAACGAGGAAGGAAAAGAGTTTATTCAAAACATTTTATCCGATGGAGAAAGCTGTGGAGAATCTATTCTATTCATAGAGAAACCTTATCCTATGAACGCTGAAGCCATTACAGAGTGCAGTGTTCTAAGACTTCATAAATCCATTTTTTTTAACTTACTGAACCAGAACCCTGAATTATATATGGAGGTTAACAGTTTTCTTTCTGAACGCCTTTATTATAAATTTATTATGATGCAGAATCTTTCTTCTCAAAACCCATCCATCAGGCTTAGGGGACTTATGGATTATTTGAAGAGTTTTCAGAAAGATGCACGTCCATATTCATTCCTGATTCCATTAACGAGGCAGCAAATGGCTAGCCTAACAGGTCTTTGTGTGGAAACCGCGATAAGGACGATTAAGCATATGGAAAGAGATAAAATCGTGAGAATTGAAAATCGTAAAATCTTATATTAAATTCTATCATTATTTATTTAAAAACCTATTTGATGTTATGAAAACAATCAGCTGTATGAATATTGATGAAAGTCTTCTGTACTCTTTTGGTGCGGAAGACAGGGATTATAAAAAGCGGGAAGCGGTTTTTAGAGAAGAGGATCATGCACTTTATTACTTTCAGATCAGTGAAGGGAAGGTAAAATTGAATAATTATAACGAAAACGGAAAGGAATTCATTCATAATATTCTGGGCAGAAAACAAAGCTTTGGGGAAGCCATGCTTTTTCTCAACCAGAAATATCCAATCAATGCCATATGTCTTGAAGATTCCCGGATTATCAGACTTCCCAAAAATAATTTCTTTGAAATGATCACACAGAACCCTGATCTTTCTCTTGAAATGAATGCCTGTTTTTCACAGGAAATTTTTTATAAATTGAAAATGGTACAGAGCCTTGCATCAGAAAACCCTATGCAGAGGCTCAAGGGTTTACTGGAATATCTTAAAAGCTATCATGATGAAGACTGCCAAAAATGTTTTCACATTGAATTTACAAGACAACAGATTGCCAACCTTACAGGTATGCGTGTGGAAACAGTGATCCGCACCCTGAAAAAAATGGAAAAAGAGGGTAGTATTATCCTAAAAGACAGAAAAATTTTGTATTAATCTGCATTAACATGATTCAGGTCATAAAAAAGTGAATTATTCTAACGTATATTTGACATACATTCTTTCACAATTCTTAAGCCCTTAGTAAAAGGCAAGCAAAAAGCATTTCGCTTTTATTATTATTTAAAATTATCGACACCCAATTGTTGCCGTCTAATACTAGTCACGGACTGCAATAGACATCACTAAATATTAATAAAAAAAATTCAGTTATGAACACTAGAAATTCAAGAAGCAACAGCTCAAGAGGACGTTCGCATTCGCCAGAAAACCTTGAAGAAGTATATCAATTAGGATATGATCATGGTTTTAATGATGCAACCAGAGATGAAGATTATGACGATGATTTTTCAGAATATGAAAATTATTTTGATAATGAAAATGACGATTATGATGATGATGATTACGATGAAGATGATTATGATGAATACGACGACGATTATGATGATGAAGATGATGAAGATTATGATGATGACGAAGAAGACGATGATGATCAGAGAGGTCGTAGAGGAGGAAGAAGCAGTTCCAGAGGCGGAAACGGTAACCAGCAGAGAGACAGTCAGGGAAGATTTACTTCCGGTAGAGGCGGTTCTCGTGGAGGAAACTCCGGTGGTGGTTCCCGCGGACGTTCAAATTCTGGTTCCGGCTCCAGATCAGGAGGCAGAGGCAGGTCATCATCAGGAGATGGTACTTCAAGAAGAGGTTTCGCTTCCATGAGCAAAGCTGAGCGTACAAGAATTGCCAGAATGGGAGGCCAGGCTTCTCATGGTGGAGGCAGATCTTCTAACTCAGGTTCCGGCTCAGGAAGAGGAGGTTCATCAAGATCAGGAAGCAATAGTAATAGCTCAGGAAGAGGAGGTTCAAACTCAAACTCAAACTCAGGAAATTCAAGAAGAGGATTTGCTGCAATGAGTAAATCTGAGCGTACAAGAATAGCCAGAATGGGAGGCCAGGCATCCCACGGAGGCGGAAGATCTTCAGGTCGTTCCGGATTCGGAGGCAGACGTAATTCATAATTCTTTTTCCAGGATTGCCTCTTTAGCCATATAAAGAGGTAATCCTTTAATAACAAACACCATTCACACCATGCCCAATAAAATATTAGAAACCAATAGTGCAGTTTCTGCCACCAAAAAAGGTACGGCAGATAAGACAACTGTCAATGAGGATGAAATGAAAAATTCTCCCCTTCACAAGTTCTTTGTGAGTGCCCTAAAGGATATTTATTTTGCTGAAAATGCAATTCTGGATGCATTGGAAAAAATGCAGGAAGCAGCTACTGCTGAAGAATTGAAGGATGCTTTTGAAGACCATCACCTTCAGACCCAAAAACATGTTAAGCGTTTGGAAAAAGTTTTCAAGCTCATTGATGAAAAGCCTGAAAAGAAAGAATGCAAGGCAATTAAAGGGATTATTGAAGAAGGTGAAGAAGTTATCAAAGCTACAGAGGACGGTACTGCAACGAGAGATGTCGCCCTTATTATTGCGGCACAGAAAGTAGAACATTACGAAATCGCCACATATGGCGGTTTGGCTCAGCTTGCCATAACGATGGGACATGATAAGGCAGCCGATCTCCTTGAAAGAACACTTCAGGAAGAAGAAGACACCGATTCTTACCTTACAGATATTGCAGAGACATCCATCAATTTTGATGCAGAACAAGAAGACTAAACTATATAATAAGCCATGTAGCTTGTTCTATATGGCTTATTTTAATCATGAAATCAAAATATATGGACTGTCAGAAAATTATAAAAACACTGAGACATAAAGATTTTGTAAAAGTATCCCATACCGGAAAGTGTTTCGAGGATGGAGCTGCAGTTTATGCGAAAGAGATCAAAGAAAATATCTTTCTTTTATTCATTATTCTGAAAGATATTGATATTGAAAATATACAGGCATTAATTGCTCATTTCGACTGTTTTGGCAGTATAGGATTAAAAGAACCGGAACAGATCATGTTTTATTTATCCATAAAAGATAAAAATGACCTTCATTATTTTGAACAGTATTTGAAAGTTTCCAATAACTAATACCATTTTTTGAATATGACATTTGAAAACGACACTTTGCAACAGTCCGAATTGAACAACAAAAATAATGCAATAGAGAATGAGTCTTTATTTCCGTCTGTTATGAATTCTTACGGAGTGACAGCTTTTCTGATTAAGTCTTTAGAAAAGATTAAGAACAATGCTACCTGTGAAGTTCTGAAAGGAGTTATAGATACTTATCTCGAAGAATATATCCTCAATATCCAGGAGTTTCATTCTAATAACACAACGAAAACTACGGATATGGATGCTGAAATAAGATATGAATCTCCCGCATTTACTTTATATGCCAAAACAGCTTATTATAAAGTTCTGAAGGAGGAAGAATATATCAACAGGCTTCTCGAAATTCTGGGAAAATAAGACAGATTAATTTCTGTACCCCATGATTTACTGCTTTTGAAAGAAAATACACCAACCACAAAAAGATTATGAATATGAACACCAACGAACACAACAAGAAAGCAGAACAACTGGATGTACACACTACTTCCAATGAAAATGAAAAACTGACTACCAATCAGGGCTTAAAGATCAATAACAACCAGGATTCTTTAAAAGCCGGAGAACGCGGCCCTTCATTACTGGAAGATTTCATTCTGAGGGAAAAGATTACCCATTTTGATCATGAAAGAATTCCTGAAAGAGTAGTTCACGCCAGAGGTTCCGGCGCACATGGCGTTTTTAAACTAACTAAAAGCCTTGCAGAGTACACCAAAGCAAAATTTTTAACAGAACTGGGAAAAGAAACACCTGTATTTGTACGGTTTTCAACTGTAGCAGGGAGTAAAGGAAGTACAGATCTTGCAAGAGATGTCCGCGGATTTGCGGTGAAATTTTATACTGAAGAAGGAAATTATGACCTGGTAGCCAATAATATGCCAGTATTTTTTATTCAGGATGCCATCAAGTTTCCTGATCTCGTGCATGCTGTAAAACCTGAGCCGGACAATGAAATTCCACAGGCTGCATCTGCCCATGATACATTCTGGGACTTTATTTCACTGATGCCCGAAAGTATGCACATGATTATGTGGCTAATGAGCGACAGAGCCATCCCGAGAAGCCTGAGAATGATGGAAGGCTTCGGAGTACATTCTTTTAAATTCATCAATGAGGCAGGAAAAGTACATTTTGTAAAATTCCATTTTAAGCCCAGATTAGGCGTGCATTCCGTAGCCTGGAGTGAAGCTCAGATGATTTCGGGAGTAGATTCTGACTTCCATAAACGGGATCTTTGGGAAGCCATAGAAAACGGCGATTATCCGGAATGGGATTTCGGAGTACAGCTTATTCCTGAAGAAGATGAACACAAATTTGATTTTGATCTTCTTGACCCTACCAAAATAGTTCCTGAGGAAGAAGTTCCTGTGGAAATCTTCGGAACTTTAACACTTAACAGAAATCCGGATAATTTCTTTGCAGAAACCGAGCAGATTGCTTTTCACCCGGGACATATCATTCCAGGAATAGATTTCACCAATGATCCGCTGCTGCAGGGAAGATTATTTTCATATACCGACACCCAGCTTTCAAGACTGGGGTCGCCCAATTTCCATGAAATACCGATCAACAGATCCATCAATACGGTTCATAACAACCAAAGAGATGGTCATATGAGACAGCAGATCGTGAAAGGAAAAAGCAGCTATGAACCGAATTCCATTGGCGGCGGATGTCCTTTTCAGGCCATGATGTCTGAAGGCGGCTTTACGTCTCAGCAGGAAAGAGTTTCAGGAGTGAAAATCAGAGAAAGGAGTAAAAGCTTTGTAGATCATTATTCACAGGCAAAATTATTCTATAACAGCCAGTCTGCACCGGAGAAAACACACCTTCAGAATGCATTGATCTTTGAACTGTCAAAAGTAACCCGTCCTGAGATCAGAGAAAGACTGGTAGGGCAGCTTGCCTATATTGATACGGATCTTGCATGGAAAGTAGCAGAAAAATTAGGAGTGGAAGTTAAAAAACTGGAATGGCCCAATCAAAGCCTGCCGGCGGATAGTAACATCATAGACCTTCAAAGCGAAGAAAGAGAACCACATACAAAGTTTTCTGATGCTTTAAGCATGATGAATACCGTTAAAAATACAATTAAGAGCCGGAAAATAGGCTTTATTCTGGCTAACGGTGCAGATGGAGGAGCTGTCAATGATCTTAAAACAAAACTTGAAGCAGAAGGCGCCAGAGTGGAACTGATTGCAACAAGTGTTGCTCCGGTAAAACTCAATGACGGTTCCGAACTGACTCCCAAACATTCTCTTACCAGTACGGCAAGTGTCTGTTTTGATGCTCTTACCATCTGTCCGGGAGAAGATTCCGTAAAAGAATTGATGATTGCTGAAAACAAACACCTGGTTCTGCATTTCATCAATGAAGCTTATAAACACTGTAAAGCAATTTACTTTGGAAAAGATACGGAGGTACTTTATCATAATTCCAATGTATCAGCGAAACAACATGAGGATCCTGCAATCATTACATGGGAAGACAGTGATCCATCAGATAAATTCATCCAGGCTATTGCTCAGCACAGAGTCTGGGATCTTGAAAAGGAGAGAAACGCGTAATCATAAAAACATCCTTCACACCAACACCAATCACTTTAAATATTTTAGATTATGAAAGCAGCCGTTTTTCACTCACCGGGTAATATTACCTGTGACACCGTAGAAGATCCCAGAATTCTGGATGAAAATGATATTATTCTGAGAGTAACCTCCACAGCCATCTGTGGCAGTGATCTCCATATGTATTCCGGAGGAATTCCGCAGGCCAGACCCATGGTAATGGGACATGAATTTATGGGTATTGTAGAAGAGACCGGGAAGAACATCAACCATCTAAAAGTAGGTGACAGGGTAGTAGTTCCATTTCCCATCGCTTGTGGAAGCTGTTTCTTCTGCCAGCATGATCTTCCTACTGCATGTGAACACAGTAACCCTGATTATTATGGACCGGAAGGAGGTATTTTTAAAGAAAAAGGCGGTGCCTTGTTCGGGTATACCGACCTTTATGGAGGATACAACGGCGGACAGGCCCAGTATGTAAGAGTTCCATATGCAAATTTTGGCCCCAGAAAAGTTCCGGAAAACCTTACTGATGAACAGGTATTATTCCTTACAGATATTTTCCCCACAGGCTACACAGGAGTGATGTGGGGAGAGCTTAAAGGAGGAGAAACCGTTGCTGTTTTTGGAGCAGGCCCTGTAGGTACAATGGCCGCCAAAAGCGCCGTTCTTCATCATGCGAAGAAAGTTATTGTAATTGATACCCTTCAGTACAGATTAGACAGAATTAAAATGCTTACAGGATGTGAAACCATTTTGTGGGAAGATGCTGAAAGCACTATTGAGCAAATCAGGGATATGACAGACGGCCGGGGTGCTGATCTTTGTATTGAAGCTGTAGGTTTTGAACCGGAAAGAAGTTTTATAGACCGTGCAAAAGCTGTTTTGAACTTTGAAAAAGGCTCAATCAAAGTTCTCGAAGCATGCATGAGCGCGGTACGCAGAGGTGGCATTGTTTCTGTTCTGGGAGTTTATCCCGTTAATTATGACAATTTCAGACTTGGACAGATTTTTGACAAGGGAATTACACTTAAAGCAGGACAGTGCAATGTTCATCCTATCATCGATAAGCTCTTGGACTATGTGGTGACCGGAAAAATCACCCTTGATGATGTTATTACCCACCGTTTATCTCTTGATGAAGTAAGCAAAGGATACGAAATTTTTGATAAAAAAGAAGACGGATGTGTAAAGGTCGTTCTTGACCCGTGGAAGCTGACAGGCTTTTAATTAAAAATAAACGATACACCAATTACTCAAAATTTAATAGTATGGATTTTCAGAAAAATCTTTTAGAATATATAAGTCAGTCACTGATGACCACCGATGAAACCATTTCAATTGCAGAAAGTGTTACTTCAGGATGCTTGCAGCTGGCTTTTTCACAGATGCCCAACGCGTCTATGTTCTACAAAGGAGGAATGACGGCCTATTCTTTGTCAGAAAAAGTAAAATTACTAAAGGTTGACAGACAGGAGGCCGAAGAATGTGATTGCGTTTCAGAGAATATTGCGGAGACGATGGCTTTAAATGTAGCAAGACTTTACGAATCCGACTGGTCTATTGCCACTACCGGCTACTGCACGCCAATCAGAAATTCAGGATATAAAATTTTTGCCTATTTCTCATTTTCTTACAAAGGTGAGATTGTCTTAACTAAAAAACTGGAATTACATCCGAAAACACAAGCTCTAAATGCCCAGCTGTATTACACCGAATTTATTTTGGGATGTTTTAAAAGTGAACTCAACAGGCTTTTAATCTTAAAATAGATCTATGGAACGCAAAAATCAATATGCCCTTATTACAGGTGCTACCAGCGGTATAGGCTACGAACTGGCAAAACTGTTTGCAAAGAATGGTTATGACCTTGTTATTGTGGCCAGGAATCATGAGGAGCTGAAAATGAAAGCCGATGAATTCAAAAATTACGGAATAAACGTGATCAGCATCTCCAAAAATTTATTCCTGGAGGAAGAAGTTTATTCTCTTTATTCAGAATTAAAAATGAATGGAATAAGCCCTGAAATATTGGTGAATGATGCCGGGCAGGGAGTGTACGGAAAATTTCAGGATACGGATATCCACAGAGAAGTAGACATTGTTCAGTTAAATATCATTTCAGTCATCATATTGACCAAACTGTTTTTAAAGGACCGTCTGCCCAAGGGTTCAGGAAAAATTTTAAATCTGGCTTCTGTAGCCAGTAAAGCCCCTGGTCCGTGGCATTCGGTTTATCATGGTACGAAAGCATTTGTATTATCATGGTCTGAAGCCATCCGTGAAGAACTTAAAGATTCAGGAATTACAGTGACAGCACTTTTACCGGGACCAACCGATACTGATTTCTTTAATAAAGCAGATATGAACAGAAGTAAAATACTGGAAGACAGAGATAATCTGGCCTCTCCTGAAGAAGTGGCTGCTGATGGTTATCATGCTCTGATGAACGGTGATGATAAAATAGTATCAGGTTTAAAAAATAAGCTTTCTGTAGCAATGGCGAATATAGCCAGTGACAGTATGGCAGCTCATAGAATGGCAGAAATGCAGAAGCCTTCAGCAGAAGAATAAAAGGATATGTATGACAGGAAAATTAGAAAATAAATCTGTTTTAATTACCGGAGCAGACAGCGGAATCGGTAAGGCGGTAGCACTACTTTTTGCTCTGGAGGGTGCGGATATTGCAATCATCTATCATTCCAGTGACAACGACGCAGGAAGAACAAAGGCGGAAATTGAAAATCTGAATAAAAAATGTATCATTTTTAAAGGAGATATCAATGATTATGATTTCTGTGAAGAAACGGTAAAAGAAGTGATATCGGCATTCGGAAAAATTGACATTCTCATTAATAATGCCGGAATTCAGTTTCCTGCAGAAAGTATTGAGCAGCTTGAAGAGAAAAACATCCGGCAAACCTTTGATTCCAATATTATAGGAATGATTTTATTAACAAAAGTAGTATTTCCTTATCTGAACGAAGGCGGAAGTATTATCAACACTACCTCAGTTTCAGCGTATCAGGGACATCCGGAACTTATTGATTATTCCGCAACAAAAGGCGCTATCGTTTCCTTCACCCGCTCGCTGGCACTACAGGCAAAGCCAAAAGGAATCAGGATCAATGCCGTTGCTCCGGGACCTGTTGCTACGCCGCTTACCGAAGAAACTTTTGATCAGGAGAAAGAAAATCCGGATAAACCTCCTTTGGAAAGAAATGCTACTCCCGAGGAAATAGCTTCCAGCTTCCTGTTTCTTGCAAGTAAAGATGCTTCACAGATTACGGGGCAGGTACTGCATCCCAACGGAGGGCTGATAGTAAACGGTTAAAGTATATAAAGTATAAAACATCAAAATAGTTAAAATATGAAAACTACAGCACTTATTTTAGGCGTTATCAGCCTGTTTGCTTTTACTTCCTGCCGATGTAATATTGATGAAGATGAAAACCGAAAAAGAGACCAGAAAAGCAGTTCGCCCAATGCCGATAAATCCGGTCTGCCTGAAAGCGATACCTTGAGTATCAGATAAGTTTAACAATAAAATATTTGGTTATGTACAGAGACGGTGCAAGAAAAAGCATATGGCAGGAAGAAGTCAGAAAATTTTCTACAGAAACTGATCTCAATTCATTATATGATGCAGTCATAGTAGGCGGCGGGATTACCGGAACTTCAACAGCGCTGAAACTCCAGGAATCAGGAAAAAGATGCATTATCCTGGAAGCTGCGAATATTGGATTCGGGACAACCGGAGGTACAACTGCCCATTTAAATGATTTCTTTGATACAACTTTTAATCAGGTTATCCGTGATTTTGGGCCGGATAATGCCCAACTATATGCACAATCCGGAACTGATGCCATCAGCATTATTGAAGATAATATTCAGAAATATCAGATCAGCTGTGATTTCACAAGAAAATCAGCTTATCTCTTTGCCCTGGATGAAAAACAGGAAGAGCAGTTAAAAGATATTGTAGAGGGAGCAGCTAAGGTAGGGCACGAAATGAGTTATGTGAATGAGATTCCTTTTCCAATCCCATTCAGAGAAGCAGTGCTCATTCCGGGTCAGGGGCATTTTCATCCTGTAAAATATATTAAAGGACTTTGCGAGGCTTTTATAAAACTGGGAGGTTCTATTCTGGAAAATTGTCTTGTTGAAGAACACGATGAGCAGAAAGACTATGTTATTTTAAAAACTTCTCAGGGAGAAATAAAAGCAAAGCATGTAGTCTATGCCACTCATATTCCGCCGGGAGTGAATCTGCTTCATTTTACGAACGCACCTTACAGAAGCTACGCCATGGCATTTACCATGAAAAATGATAAATATCCCTGGGAACTTGGCTATGATCTCTGTGAACCTTATCATTATTACCGCATTCAGAATATTGATGGTGAAAATCTATTGATTGCAGGCGGTGAGGATCACAAAACAGGGCATGCCGATGATACCGGAGAATGTTTTTCAATTCTTGAAAATTATGTCAGGAAATATTTTGATGTGGAAACTGTATTTTACAGCTGGTCCAGCCAATATTATGAACCCGTAGATGGGCTTCCGTATATTGGAAAACTTCCCGGAAGTAACGAAAGAATTTTTACAGCTACTGGTTTCAGAGGAAACGGAATGATATTCGGGACTATTTCCTCGCAGATATTGCATGATCTGATTATTACCGGAAAAAGTAAATATGGAGATCTGTTCAACCCTTCAAGAATAAAACCTATTGCCGGATTTTCAGATTTTGTAAAGGAAACCGCAACCGTAGCATTTGATTTTATAAAGGATAAAATTTTAACTGAGGAAATCGATTCTTTTTCAGAAGTTGGAGAAGGAGAGGCAAAAGTCATTAAGTATGAGTCCGAATCGTATGCCCTTTACAAAGAAAATGACGGTACCTTGCATCTTCTCAGAAGTACCTGTCCGCATGCCGGATGTCAGGTCAGGTGGAACAGTGCTGAGCTAAGCTGGGACTGCCCATGCCATGGATCAAGATTCAGTGTCAATGGGAAAATCCTTACCGGGCCCACCACAAAGAATCTGCAGAAAGTATTTCCTTATCAAAAACGTGATTCATAAACCTTAAACCTGGAACCTTGAACTTTAAACTTTAAACTCAGAAATATGCAACGCACCAGTTTCCTTCATCGCAACAGCTTAAGCATTGTTTTGATTACTCTGATGATTATTTTTCTTGCAGGGCAGTTCTTTATGGGCTGGAGAACAGAGAATAAAGAACTCATTGAAAACGGCCAGCCTGCTTTAAAGATCGGTGAATATATCCATAGCGGACATTTTATACAGGCGACCTTTGAAAACTGGGAAAGCGAATTTCTCCAGATGATGTTATATGTTGTATTAACGATTTCTCTGCGGCAAAAAGGTTCCAGTGAATCAAAATCTATGACAGAAGAGGAAGATGTTGACAAAGAACCTGTGGCACATCCCAAAGCGCCATGGCCTGTTAAAAAAGGCGGCATATGGCTGAAGCTCTACAAACACTCTTTATCACTTGCTTTTGCAATTCTATTTCTGGCAAGCTTTATTTTGCATTTCTATGGAAGTCTTAAAGATTTTAATGATGAACAAATAATGAAAGGGAAACCCCTTATAACGGCAATTCAATACATGTCAGAATCAAGGTTCTGGTTTGAATCTTTTCAGAACTGGCAGAGTGAATTTCTGGCCGTAGCTTCTCTCGTTCTTCTATCGATATGGCTTCGTGAAAAAGGCTCTCCCGAATCAAAACCTGTTGATATGCCTCATGATGAAACTCCTTAATTTTTATTCACCTTTGGCTTTGTCTGCATGATTGCAAAATAGGATGCTGTGAATGCTGACAGGCTTTGGTACCCCACTTTATAAGCTACTTCACTCAAAGTATATTGTTTGGTATCTATTAACTCAATGCTTTTTAAAATTCGGGTGAGCTGGAGGTATTTCTGTAAGGTAATTCCCGTTTCAATTTTAAAAATTCTCTGGAGGCTTCTCACAGACATCTGTGCTTTTTCAGCTAATGAATCAATATCCAGATTATATTTAAAATTGGAATTAATATCATGGCACACGGGAATCAGCCTGGTGTCAGTGGGTACAGGGATTTCCAGACCGCTGCTTTCTTTGCAGAAATTGGGAAGACTCTTTAAAATGGCTTTAAAAAAAATGTCCTGTTCTTCATTTTCATCCAGAGATTGATTCCATTTTGAAGCATACAAAAGCATTTCCTTTAAAACCGGCGGAACAGCAAAAACCTGAACATTCTGATAAAATTCATCCTCAAAAACAGATTTAAAAAGAAATACCATCAAATTCACCGTTTGCGCTTCTGAAGTTATTTTGTGGGCTTTCCCTGAAGGTATCCAGATGACATGATGTTGTGGGACAAGATAAATTTTCTGGTCAATATGGAAATACTGATAACCTTCCTCTACAAAAGTAAGCTGTGCACGGCTGTGTTTATGCTCGTAATCATCATGTTTCCAGCTTTTTTCGCACCATACATAAGCTTCTTTGTTGATAGAATCTACAAAGTGGCTCTCCGTTTTTTCAGTCAGTCCACATTTCATATTGTCGTTTGGTATGTATATTTTGGCAAATTTAATAAAAACGACAATAGTAATTTTGTATAGTCAATGTAATCACTACATCATTACTATCAATTATAATCTTTATCTTACTCAGAATGAAAAAACTATGTCTTTTTTTTATTTTAATTTTATTATTTAATAACACTTACATCATGGCACAAAATAAAGCTAAAATATTGGTTCTGATCCATTCAGATAATGGTGGAACTTATGAACTGGCTAAGGAAGTCGCTAAAGGGATCGAAAGCGAAGATAATGCAGTTTCTTATATCAAACTTGTCAAAGCTTCAGAAAATCCACACCTGAAAAATCTTCCGGTAGCAACAGTGGATGAATTAACGTCTTATGACGGGATTGCTTTTGGTTCGCCTGTTTATTTCGGGAATATCAGTACAGGAATGAGCGAATTTTTATCCAAAACCGTTCAGTTATGGACCAATCATGCATTGGAAGGAGTACCTGCCACCGTTTTTATGTCTGCAGGAAGCGGAGCGGGAAAAGAACTTGCTCTTCAGGCATTCTGGAACAGTCTTGCCGTACACGGAATGGTACTGGTTTCTAATGGAATTCGTGGAACAGAAGAACTGAATAAAGCTATTCCACAGGGAAATACTGTTTTGGGAGTTACCAGCATGGCTTCTTTAAAAGATGTGGAAAGACCTACCAAAGGAGAACGAAATATTGCTGAACTCCAGGGAAGACATTTCGCAAAAGTAGCATTGGCATTAAAGGATACGCATCCTAAAAAAACATTAGCTGCTGTTGAAAATCACCAGAATTTCAGTGAAATACTGAAGAAAAAGAATATCACCCTTCCTCAGGTTCCCAAACCGGCAGGAAATTATCAGCCGTTCGTCCGTTCAGGAAATTTGGTATTTATCAATCAGGTCGCTTTAAAAGACGGTAAAATTTTAAATCCCGGGAAATTAGGCGTTGAAGTGAATGAACAACAGGTAAAAGAAGCTACAAAAGTAACGATGCTGAATGTGATTTCAGTGTTAAATGAAGCTGTAGGAGGAGATTTGAACAGAGTAAAACAATGTGTACAGCTTACCGGAATTTTCAATACCAAAGATGACTATACAAAACATGCAGACCTTATGAATGTAGCTTCTGATCTGGCTGTTGAAGTCTTTGGAGATAAAGGAAAACATGCCAGAGCAACTTTGGGAGCTTCTTCCATTCCCGTAGGTTCTTCCGTAGAGATTCAGGCAGTTTTTGAAGTGGAATAATTTTCCAATTTAAACAACAAAGTCACACATCCGTGTAAATCTGTGGGAGAAAAATTTTATTTTACCACAAAAGTTTAAAACACTTAAGTTGGCTTAAGTACAAATAAGCTGCAAAGAAGTCCTCATAAGTCAAAAAATCTTTGCTTTTGATTGCGCAAACATCAGTGTAAATCCGTGATATCTGTGGGAGAAAATATTTATTTTACTACAAAAGTTTAAAACACTTAAGTTGGCTTAAGTACAAATAAGCTGCAAAGAAGTCCACATAAGTCAAAAAATCTTTGCTTTTGTGATTGCGCAAACATCCGTGTAATCCGTGATATCTGTAGGAGAAAATATTTATTTTACCACAAAAGTTTAAAACACTTAAGTTGGCTTAAGTACAAATAAGCTGCAAAGAAGTCTACATAAGTCAAAAAATCTTTGCTTTTTTGATTGCGCAAACATCCGTGTAAATCTAAAAGAAATCCGCGGGAGTTAAAAAACCGAGATAATCTCTGCGATAACAGGGATACTTTGCTCCAGCTGTTCTTCAGAAAGCGCTCCATAGCTTAACCGGAATCCGTTCACATGGTTTTTACTGTATTGTTTAGGATGAATAATCTTAATATTTTTTTCCAGTAAAAGCTCTGTTATAGCATCCCAATCCGGTTTTGCTTTAGGAACGATCCAAAAAGCAAGACCTCCTTCAGGTAATGTAAAATCGGCAATGTCTTTCATATATTTTGTCAACAGTTCAAAGACAAAATCTCTTTTATTTTTATAATGAACAGTAGCTTTTCTGATATGCTTTTTTATGGCTCCTTCTTTAATCAGCTGAAGAACTGCCTGTTCCATGATGACATCTCCGTGTACATCAATAATCTTTCTCAGATCACCGATTCTTTTCAGAAGTTCCTGATTTTTTGTAGCCAGATAGCCGATTCTTAAAGCAGGAGCTACCACCTTGCTTAAAGTTCCGATATATACATAATTGTGAAGCTCCGGAAAGCTTGAGATCGGGAGAATAGGACGGTATCCGAAATGAAATTCGTTGTCATAATCATCCTCAATGATGGTGATATGGTATTGGTTGGATAATTCAATCAATCTTAATCTTCTTGCCAGGCTTAAAGTAACCGTGGTAGGATATTGTCTGTGAGGAGTAATATATATCGCTTTTATATTCTGATGCTGTTTTAAGAGCTTTTCAACAGCCTCAATACTGATTCCGTCGTGATCCACTGGAACGGGCAAAAGCTGCGCTCCGGCATACTGAAATGCTTGCCATGCCGGCTGATATCCGGGATCTTCTACAATGACTATGTCTTCAGGGTTCAAAAGACTTTGGGCGGTGAGAAACATGCCCATCTGGCTTCCCCTGGTGATAGAAATGTCATTTTCTTGAATATGCATTCCACGCTGATGATTGAGCATCTGAGAGATCATTTTGCGGAATTCCACATCACCATGCTCATTTCCATAACCCATCATCTGCCATTTGGCTTTGATGCTAAAAATCTGTCTGTAGGCTCTTGCCAGCTCTGTTACGGGAGCTATTTTACTGTCCGGGTGGCCATCATCAAAATTAATTACCATTCCGTTAGAAACGGTCTGCTGGTCCAGAGGATGATGCAATACATCTGCATTCTTTTCCTGTAAGGCAGGAAGATTTTCAGAGACAAAAATTCCTTTTCGTTCTCTGGAAATTACCCATTCTTCATTAATCAACACCTGATAGGCTTCTACAACCGTATTCCGGTTAATTTTTAAGGACTGGGCAAGATTCCGGCTTCCGGGAAGGGTGTCTCCGGCTTTTAATCTTCCTGAACGGATATCACCGATGATGGTATCCGCAATCTGTAAATAAACGGCTTTATCAAGCTTTTTATCAATTTCTAATTCCAATTTCCAAGGGCGCAACATCTGGACTATCTATTTATGTAAAAACTGAATCATTTAAACAGTCCAAATATAGGGTAATTTTGTCATGCAATAAAGCACAAAACCATAATAATTTTAAAATCATGGACAAGAAACAATTCAGTTCTAAAGATTTCCACGAAACATTTGCAAGACCAAAGTATGTAAAACCAAGCCATTTGATCCATAAAAATGTAGAAAATGCAGGAGAGCATAATCAGTTTTCAACAGAAAGAAAACACCCTGTTTTTTTTGTAGATCTGCCAAGCAAAAATGTGAGTATGACCATTGGTGGATTAACTCCTGGGCAGCAAACCAACAGACACCGCCACACATATGAAACTGTATTATTTGTGATTGAAGGTAAAGGCTGGACAGAAGTAGAAGATGAAAGAGTGTACTGGGAGGCTGGAGACGCTGTTTACATTCCTTCATGGGCATGGCATAAGCATCAGAATCTAAGTGATACGGAATCTGCCAAATATATCGCCTGCGAAAATGCTCCTCAACTACAAAATCTGGGAGTGGCATTGAGAGAAGAGGAAGGAAGAGATCTTTAATATCAGAAATTTAAACCATTAAGAGATCTGGCATTGCTAAACTATTTTGATATCGGAGATGATTTTCATTTCAAAGCGAAATTTGCTTAATCTTCTTAATGGTTTAAAATTATTTTAAAATTTTAAACGAACAGCATATGAAAAATGTTCCATTTAAAGGGATTATAGCGTATCCCATAACTCCTTTTGATGAAAAAGAAAAAGTAGACATTCCTCTTTTCAAGCATCTGGTAGAAAGGTTAATCACTTCCGGAAGTCACGGTATTGCGCCCCTGGGAAGTACAGGAGTAATGCCTTATCTGTCCGATGAAGAAAAAGAAGAAGTTACGGAAGCTACTTTACAGCAGGTAAGAGGAAGAATTCCTACACTGGTAGGGGTTTCCAATCTTACGACAGAAAAAACCATCCATCATGCTCAGTTTGCAGAAAAAGCAGGAGCAGATGCGGTGATGATCATTCCTATGAGCTACTGGAAGCTAACTGACGACGAAATTGTAACGCATTATGATGCCGTAGCCAGTAAAATATCAATTCCTATTATGGCGTACAATAATCCCGCAACAAGTGGAGTAGATATGTCACCGGCTTTACTGAAAAGACTGCTTGAAATTCCCAATGTAACTATGATCAAGGAAAGTACGGGAGACATCCAGAGAATGCATTGTCTGAGAAGGGAACTGGGAGAAGAAGTAGCATTCTATAATGGTTCCAATCCTCTGGCACTGGCTGCATTTTCTGCAGGTGCAAGAGGTTGGTGTACTGCTGCTCCCAATCTTATTCCTGAGTTGAATATCAGTCTTTATCATGCCGTTGAAGAAGGAGATCTTGAAAAGGCAAAAAAGATTTTCTACCAGCAGTTTGATCTTTTAAAATTTATTGTGAATAAAGGATTGCCAAGAGCTGTGAAATCTGGACTAAATATTCTGGGTGAAGATGGCGGGAATCTGAGAAGCCCTTTAAAACCTCTTCACGAAAAAGAATCCGAAGAATTAAAAAATATTATTAAAACCCTTATTAATTAGTACAATTATATGAAAAAGTCCATTTTTTATCATGCAGGATGTCCTGTATGTATGAGCGTAGAACACGATATCGTAAACCTTATAGGATTGGAAAATGTTGAGATTATCCATTTAGGTAATGACAGAACCAAAATTGAAGACGCTGAAAAGGCCGGTGTGAAATCTGTGCCTGCCTTAGTGACACCAAACGGGAATGTTCTGCATATTAATTTTGGAGCATCTATGGAAGATGTGAAAAATTAGCAACAGTAATCTTATAATAAAAACGGCTCAAGAAATTGAGCCATTTTTGTTTTCCCGCTGTAAAATCTGTGGGAGATTTATTGCTTATTCAGAACTTTCTAAATCGTTGCATTTCCTTCTACACCGTCAGAATTATCGGTTTTATTTCCTGTGATTGCAGCCGCTACAAAACTAAACAGGCTTACCAGTTTTCCCGCTTTGGTATCCCAGTAATAGGTTTCTTTAGGCTCTACACGGATAATTGTAACGTTGGGATCATCTTTACCATCAAACCACGCATTAGCCATTGGTGACCATTTATCTTCTATGGTTGCTTTGTCCTTATAAACAGAAGCTTCTCCGTATACTGAAAGGTATTGGGAATCGCTGTTATTCATAAAAAACAGCTGAACTCTCCGGTCTTCTTTGATTTCAAAATTCTTATTGCTGGTTCCACTGCTGATAAACCAAAGATTTCCGCTGTCATCCGTTTCCTGTAAGCTCATTGGTCTTGAATTGACAGGAACGGTTTCCAGTTCTGTACAAAACATGCATATTCTTGCTTTTTCTGAAAGTTCTTTAATTTTTTTAATCGCTTCGAGATGGGTAAGATTTTCTGTTGACATGATATAATATTTTAGTTATTGGTATTCATTAAAATATTCAAATACCTGACCAAAAGGGAATAAAGTGTGGTACCTTACATAGATTTCTTATAGTTTTTTGGAAATCATGAAGAAACAGAATAATTCTTAATACTACATAAGGTGCAAAAATTTTATCAATTTTTATCTCTCGCAGATCACACAGATTTCGCAGTTGATTGTATATATATCTGCGTAATTGGTAAAATCTGCGAGAGAATTAAATATTTGATTTTGCGTGTCTTAAATTTAGATATTGTATTTTCCTGTCAATATGTTTTACGTAAATTTGATGAATGCAGATTTCGCCTCCCAAACACTTAGCATCTTATATCAGGCATTATATCTTTCTGGAAAATTCCAAAGAAGATATAAAAAGTTTAAGGCTCTTTACTGATGGGAGCTCCGGGCTTATCTTATCCGGTGATATGAATCTCTATTCCGGTATTTCAAAAGAACGGATGCCACTTTCCTTTTTCTACGGATCATTACGCAGTTACAAAGATTTTTCTTCAAAAGGAAAATTTTCCCTGGTTGCAGTTGTATTTCAACCTTATTTTCTGAATATTCTTTTAAAAACTTCCGCCAAAGAAACCCGTAATCAGATTATTTCCGTGGAAGATGCTCTAAAAAGTAAACTGGAAGTATTTCAGGAAAAACTTTTTAATAAATCAAATCCGTTAGCCATTATTAATGATCTGAATATCTTTTTTACCCATTTTTTATACGAAAGAATAAGTACAGATCATCATTTAATAACAGCTGCACAACGATATCTTCTTCAAAGTAAAGGTTCTGTATCTTCCCAAGAATTGCAGCATTTCACAGGTTATTCGGAGCGCCATCTGGAAAGAAAATTTGAACACTATATTGGAATGTCGCCCAAAAAATACGGAAATATCATCCGTCTCCATTACTTTCTAAGTATCCTGAATAATGGAACAGATGAAAAAAATATGACAATGCTTTCATATGAAGCAGGATATGCTGATCAGTCACATCTTATCAGAGCATTTAAGAATAATATTGGGCTTACTCCTAAACAGTATTTGAATACAGAAAATAAAATGGCAGTTAATTTTATTGAGCTGTAACCTGCTATGGCGGTTTTATACAATTTTTACCAAGCAACACTACCTAGTTTTGCTAAAAAAATCAATGAATATTAAAATTTCAACGGCACAATTTGAAAATAAGAGCGGTAATAAAGCTTATAATCTATCCGTTATAGAAAAACTGGCTGGTGAGGCCGCAACCAAAGGATCTCATGTGATTGCTTTCCATGAATGCTCCATTACAGGCTATACCTTTGCCAGAAAGCTTTCCAGAGAACAGCTTCTTGATATTGCTGAACTTGTACCGGAAGGAAGAAGTATTAAAAAGTTGCAGGAGATTGCCGCTAAGCATGAGATCACCATCCTGGCCGGACTTTTTGAAAAAGATGCCCACGATAATCTTTTCAAAGCGTACGTTTGTGTTGATAAAACAGGGCTGAAGGCAAAATACAGAAAGCTTCATCCTTTTATCAATCCGAATCTTACACCCGGAAATGAGTATTGTGTGTTTGATATTATGGGCTGGAAGTGTGGAATTTTGATCTGCTATGATAATAACGTTATTGAAAATGTAAGAGCGACAAGGCTTCTTGGTGCAGAGATTATTTTTATGCCACATGTTACCATGTGTACCCCTTCTACAAGGCCTGGAGCAGGATTTGTGAATCCTGAGCTTTGGGAAAACAGGGTAGCGGATCCCACATCTTTACGTCTGGAATTTAATGGAATGAAGGGCAGAGACTGGCTGATGAAGTGGCTTCCTTCCAGAGCTTATGATAACGGAGCTTATATTATTTTTTCAAATCCAATTGGGATGGATGATGATCAGCTTAAAAACGGATGTTCTATGATTATTGATCCTTTCGGTGATGTGATTGCAGAATGCCGTTCCTGGGAAGACAGTTTTGAATCGGCTGTCATGATTCCAGAGAAGCTTACTCAGGCAGGAGGATATCGGTACATAAAAGCCCGTAGACCTGATTTATACAGAGATATAATAGGGCAGGAGCATTCGTCTGAACAGAACGTTGTATGGCTGGATGATAAAACTGTTTAAAAGTACAATTCCTCCGGAATTGATTCTGGAGGAATTGTATTTATTATTGACTGAGCGTTTTCTGCAGATCTGTCCACGCTCCTCCGTTGTAGACCTGTTGAAAGCCTTTTTCTTTCAGAATATTTTCAACTTTTACACTTCGAAGCCCGTGCGAACATACGGTGATATAGGTCTTTTTGGGGTCCAATTCCATGTAACGTTCTCTGATTGTCCCTAATGAAATATTGACAGAGCCTTCTATATGACCTGTTGCATATTCTTTTTCCGTTCTTACATCAAGAATAACAGCTCCTTTTCTGACCAGTTCAGGTAATCCGTTATCTAAAGTCTGAAATCGGTATACCTTATAAATAACATACACCATACAAGCTGTTCCGCAAAGTATAAGAAGACTTTTCATAGTTTGCTAAGGATTTTTTTGTCAACATAAAATGTCCCGAATGGAATAAAGCAGGCAAGAATTACTTTCCATGTTATTTCTTTAAATTTCCAGTTCTGTTCCACGCCAACGCTCAATGTATTGAAGAGGAAAAGCAGGAATAATGTTCCGTGGACAGGTCCGATAAGTCTTACAAACAAAGGATTTCCCATCCAATATTTCATCGGCACAGCAATAAATACCAGCGTCAATAATGAAATTCCTTCCAGAATCGCCAGAATTCTCAGTCTGCCGATTTTTGTTTTAAATAAATTGATCATAATTATCTGAAATAAGGTCTGTTTGCAAAAGGAGAAAATGGCCAGGGAATGGCAATGAAAATAATGATCAGCGCACAGGAAAACCAGATGCCCATCGTTTTGAATTTTTCTTTATCTGAAAGCTTTCTTTTAGCCAGCGCAGAACCAATTGTAATGATGATAATCGCTGTGATCATTAAAACCATATGAATGAATCCGAAAAACAGATGTTCAAAAGAATCTTTTGCTTCATGAAAATTTTTCCAGAAATATTGTATCACCGGACTTTTAAGATAGAAAATCATTCCTAAGATTAACTGAATATGAGCAATTGTGGCTGTCCAGTGTCTTACAGAATCATCAGTTGCTGTAAATTTCCGATCTGAAAAATATCCTTTGAAAGCACGGAAAATTGCGTAGAGTAAGCTTAGTAAAACCAGCCATCGGGTTTGGGAATGTAAAAAAGTAAGAGTTTGATACATTGTATATTTTTTTGAACACAGCAAAGGTATAATAAAAACATACTAGTTAGTATGTTTTTTGATAAAAAAATTATTGCAGGCTTTGAAAATAAGACTTAAGCCCTTTTAAATAAACAAGATATACTTCTTTTGAATTCTCAACTTTTCCCAGATTTCTGACTCCCCAGTACCCGGAAATAACGAAAACACTCACTTCTCTGGCATTGACGTTTTTCTTAATAATTCCGGCTTCTTTTCCTTTTTCAATATTGTTGGTGAAAGCTTCTTCCCATTCTTTTGAAAGTTCATGCAAAGCCTGGGTAAAGGCGGTATGCCATGGCGCCATTTGCTGCACAAAATTAGAAGTAGGGCAGCCGTATTCCACTTTCAGAAAATCAGTTTCCATCAGGAGATTGTAGATGATCTCATAAATATTATCCAGTGGATTGCTGTTGTTTTGAAGAGATTCAATAAAGTTACGTCTGAAATTGGGTTTCATCAGCTCGTTAATAATAGCCAGACCCATTTCATCCTTGGTTTTAAAATGATAATAGAAAGCGCCTTTCGTCACCTGTGTCGTTGCAATAATTTCATCAATGCTTGTAGTCTGAAAACCTTTTACATAGATCAATTCGAACGCTTTCTGGAGAATAGTAAGACGGGTTGCTTCTGATTTCTTCATTAAAACTGCTGATTATTATACAAAGGAACAAATTTTAAACTAAAAACAAAACTATCATTATTCTGATACTTTGATACAATTTAAATAATTTTTATAATACAAATATTCGTCGGAAATTTGCCTTGTCAATATCAACAAAATACAAGACAATGAACTTTCAAAAAGAAATACAGATCAATACTGCAGCACAGACAGCCAAAAGAGGTCTTCCTGCAGCTTTATGGGCATTAACGATAAGTGCCTTCGGAATAGGAACTACCGAATTTGTCATTGTAGGGCTTCTTCCCACAGTGGCTTCTGATCTTGGAATTACCATTCCTTCTGCTGGACTGCTGGTAAGTCTTTATGCAATAGGTGTGGCTATCGGAGCACCGATTTTAACGGCACTCACAGGGAAAATCCCTCGCAAGATGCTGTTGGTATCCATCATGTTGTTATTTGTTATCGGAAATGGGCTGGCATCTATAGCTCCCGGATTTATCACGTTAGTTCTTGCCAGAATACTTACAGGGTTTGCCCATGGGGTATATTTTTCCATCGGTTCTACTATTGCAGCTTCGTTGGTTCCTGAAGAGAAAAGAGCGACTGCAATTTCCATTATGTTTGCCGGACTTACACTTGCTATTGTAACGGGAGTTCCGCTGGGGACATTTATAGGACAGCATTTCGGCTGGAGAGCAACTTTCATCGGTGTTTCAATCCTTGGGATCATCGGATTGACTGCCAGCTTGTTACTGGTGCCTAAAAATCTTAAAAATGGAAAAACAGCCTCTTTAAAAAGCCAGTTTAAAGTACTGGGCAACAGACGATTGATTTTCGCCTTTTTAATGACCGCGATGGGATATGGAGGTACATTTGTGGTATTCACGTATCTGTCACCTATTTTACAGAAAATTACAGGATTTCAGGAATCTACAGTTACTTTTATTCTTTTGATTTACGGAATTGCCATTGCTTTAGGAAACCTGATCGGGGGAAAAGTAGCCAATAAAAATCCTCTGAATGCTCTTTTATGGATGTTTGCAGCACAGGGATTGGTATTGCTTGCGTTTTATTTTACAGTAAGCAGTCCGGTTTTTAGTATTATTACACTTTTCCTCTTAGGAGCTTTATCATTTGCTTCTGTTCCCGGACTTCAGCTATTGGTGGTACAGATTGCAGAAAAAGAACTCCCCGGAACTGAAGATGTTGCTTCAGGGATCAATATTGCGGCTTTTAATATGGGTATCGCCATTGGGTCTTATGCAGGAGGAATGATTGTGACATCTTCCTTAGGCCTGGGAAGCACACCGTGGATAGGAGCTTTATTCCTGTTGGTTACCGTATTGATAACGATCTACAGTATCCGTTTAAGTAAGAAGAATATATAGTTTTTATTACCCGTGTCAAGATTTAAAACCTTGACACGGGTTGGTGAAAGGATCTTTCATCAAATAAAGTATAAATCAGAATGGCAGAGATATATTTATCTGCTTTTATGTTGCTTTTAAAAATATTTCAGTTTAAAGAAATTTGTTTAAATCCAATTATTTAGCATGCATGAAATTATAACTATTTGATGATAGAATATCTTTCATTAATTAAATGGTTTTGGTTAAAATCATATGATATTCAATGATTTAACATAAAATAATAATTTAATTATTGAGTAAATTATTTAATGTAAATTTAAGCACTTATAGTGAAGATATTTGATTATAAGTGCTACTAAAAATTAAAATATCTCCGATGGACTACCATAAAAAGTTACTTCAACTATTCGTTCTGTTGTGTAGTATTTTATCCTATGCTAAATCGTATAAACAGGATACTTTGCGTGGTGAGTTTACCTATATGTTAAAAGCTAAATTTGAAACTCGAACAGATAGCAAATATGAAGACCAATTCTTATTACAAATAGGTGATAAGCGTGCATTTTTTGCAAATACGGTATCACTAAAGGGAGATTCAGTAATGGCAAACGCAGGAACAACAACAACAAATAATCCAGATGGAAGTATAACGCTGGGATGGAAAAAGGGAACATTAATTCCAAAAACTGATTTTAACTTTACCATTATACAATCTAATGAAAGCATACAGTATTTTGACTCAGCTTTCATGTCATTACTCACCTATAAAGAACCAGTGATAAAAAACTGGAATCTAGTGAATGAAACCAAAGTAATCAATACCATTCATTGCAAAAAAGCAGAAGTTTACTTCAAAGGCAGAAGATGGATTGCATGGTATTCAACAGATATACCTTTTCCGTATGGTCCCATGAAGTTCAGTGGATTGCCTGGCTTGATCATAAAAATCACAGATGAAAAAGGAGATTATGATTTTGAATTGGTAAAATCTACGTCTAATTCCCAATTAAAAAACAGACAAGTCAATATTAAGAAAAGCAGATACACCGGAGCTGTAGAAACCACACAGGCAAAATTAAAACAAGCACAGACGAATGCAGAAACCAATGCAGCCGGCGTAATCGCAAGCTATGGAACTACCATTATAAAAGGACAGGAAATACTGAAGAAAAGAGAGAAAGAAAGCGAAGAAAATAAAAAATATCAAAATCCGCTGGAGTTGACACCTTAAATTATCAAATTTCATAAATATCCGCATCCGTAAATACAAAAAATGTACTTTTCTTAGGCAGATTTTTTGTATCCAGTCCTGTGAATTCGCTGAAAGCAGGTAATAATAATTGATTACTGCTGAGAGCAAAACAGGGAAGTCTGATATTCTTCACCGCAGAATTCAATACAATTCCCGGGTGAATATGACCGGTAATCTGAAATCCGGATGCTGTTGCATCAAAATCATGAATAAAAGTGATGCCTTCTATTTCAAGTAATTCAGATTTATAATTAAAGCATAATTTTTCTTCCAGAGCTTTTGAAATCCGGTCATGGTTTCCTTCAATAAGATAAAACTTAATATCAGGATATTGGCTTTTCCATATACAGAATTCATCCACATCAGAATTGTCTCCGGCATGGAGCAAATCTCCAACCACTACAAACTTTTCGGGCTGAAAATATTCAATCAGAGCGGATAATCTTTCCAGATCACTTTTCATAATATGATTGGCCAGTGCAATGCCGTTTTTCCGGAAATGAGCCGTTTTTCCGATGTGCAGATCAGAAAGAATCAATGCTTTTTCTTTTTGCCAGAATACTGCCCGCTGATTGGTCAGAATGAAAGTTTCGTTTTGGATGGAAATATTTTTAGTTGCTATAAACACTTGATGAATTGAAAATTGAATGCTTAAAGTTAAACTATTTAAATGGGATCAGCCCACTTTCCGGCTTACATGAAATTTTTCATCAAAAATATAGGTGAGGGGAAAACCGGTAGCAATCTCCCGTTCTAAAATCTCTTCAGGAGAAAGATGTTCCAGGTACATGATTAAGGCACGAAGGCTGTTTCCGTGGGCGACAATCAATACATTTTCGCCTTGTTTCAATAAAGGTCTTATCTGATTTTCAAAATAGGGAATGACCCTATTGTAAGTATCTTTAAGGCTTTCTCCACCAGGAGGAATTACGTCGTAGGATCTGCGCCAGATATGAACCTGTTCATCACCATATTTCAAAGCCGTTTCCGCTTTATTTAATCCTTCAAGATTCCCATAAGAACGTTCGTTTAATGCTTTATCTTTGATAACCGGAATATTGGGATTTCCTATTTCATTCAGGATGATGGATAAGGTATGCTGTGCTCTGATCAGGGCAGAGGTGAATGCTATATCTATTCTTTCCCCTTTTAGCGCAAGACCTGCTTTTTTGGCTTCTTCAATACCGGCTTCAGTAATATCGATATCTTTCCACCCTGTAAATCTGTTTTCCAGATTCCAGAGTGACTGCCCGTGACGGACCAAGAATAATTTTTCCATTATTTATATTATTTAAACTTCTGAGAAGTTATACTCTAAGTTACGATGATTATTTAAATTTATCAAGAAAATTAACGGAGAATATTAGGCTAAGAATAAGATTAAAACGATAGGTTTTTATTTGATTTTATCATTTTTTGAATCCCGCAAAGTCGCAAATTTTATATGATCTATTTTTTTTTAAGTCGCAAGAAAATTAAAGGTTTTCAGGAAGATTAACGGGACTAAATTTTATCGGAGATAAAAATATTTGCGCCTTAAAACGTTATTATTATCAATTTTTTACGATAAACAAATATCATTGGCATATCTGTTCTTACAGAAAACATATTAACCGATTATAAAAGATCACTTATATTGGACAGTTTCAACATCCTTTTAATTCTTGCATCCAAGCCTTCGCTGGAAAGTGTCTGCCTTAAGCTGTCTACCTTAATCGGGAAGCTGAGCGGAGTAAAAGAACGGGAATGTTTTAAAATAATTTCCGATTTTTCAATTCTTTTAAAAGCCTCTACAAGCCGCTGTTCCTGAAGCTGCATATTAAAGACTTCTGTGTACGCCTGTTTTATTAAAAAGTGATTGGGATCGTGGTCTTCCAATACTTTAAAAATTAATCCTGCAGAGCTCTGTAATGATTTGTTGGAGCGCTGCTGTCCTGCATAATTTTGAATCACCATTCCTGAAATCACAGCAATGTCCCGGAATTTTCTCCTTGCCATTTCCGCCGAATTGATGCTTGCAATCACATCATTCATAAGGTTTTCTCTGCTTAAAATCTGTTGCAGATTATCTTCATTTAAAGGAATTTCTTTATCGCTGAACAATTCAAAGCCATAGTCATTCATGGCCATCGAAAAGGAAATAGGAGCCAGTTTTGAGATCCGGTAGGCAATCAGAGCCGCCATTACTTCATGGACCAAACGTCCTTCAAAAGGATACATAAACAAATGGTAGCCTTCACGGTTTTTGATCATTTCTACCAGAAACTCGTCTTCTTTGGGAATATGGGAATTTTTTTCCTGATTAATTAAAAGCGGGTGCAAAAATTTAAGTTCTTTTTCTGAAGCTTTAGGATTTAAAGCATGCGAAAGTTTTTCTCTCAAAAAATGTCCCAGATTGGAACTCAAAGGAAGCCTTCCGCCGAGATAACTCGGAACCAGGGCTCTACCTTTAGCTGCCCTCACATATACCGTCATATCTTTAATGATGACAACTTCCAGTGTACGTCCGGCAAGAATAAATTTTTCCTCTTTTTTCAGCTTTGAAATAAAATATTCTTCAATCATTCCAATATAACCTCCGGATATAAATTTCACCTTCAACATCGCATCACTCACAATCACCCCCATATTCATCCGGTGAAGCATCGCAATTTTCCTTGAAGTTACTTTATACAGACCGTCTTCCATAATGACAATTTTATGGAATTCTTCATAGTTTTTTAATACACTGCCGCCGATGGTAAGGAATTCCAGAATGCTTTTCCATTCCTCATCCAGCATTTCCTGAAAAGCATATACTTTTCTGATTCTTTCATACAGTTCGTCAGGATAAAAGCCATCTCCAACAGCCAATGTCATCAGAAACTGAACCAGCACATCGAAACATAAAACCTGTGGATCTCTTGGCTCAACCACTTTTTGTTTTACGGCTTCTTTCAGGGCCGAAACTTCAATAAGTTCCAAAGAATGGGTCGGAACACAATAGATTTTGGAAGTTTCAAAAGGGGAGTGGCCGCTGCGTCCTGCTCTTTGAAGAAACCGTGCCACTCCTTTGGCCGATCCTACCTGAATAACGGTGTCTACAGGTTTAAAATCAATTCCAAGGTCGAGGGATGAAGTAGAAACTACGGCTTTTAATTTTCCAGAACTTAAGTTTTCTTCAATCCAGATTCTTAAATGAGCATCAATAGAACTGTGATGAATTGCAATCTGGCCTGCAAAATCAGGATGTGCATCCAGCAATAGCTGATACCACATTTCACTCTGGCTTCTGGTATTCGTAAACACAATGGTAGATTTTGATTCAAGAATAATAGGAACCACTTTATCCGCCAGTTTATTTCCAAGATGTCCTGCCCAGGGTAATATTTCGATTTCCTCGGGGAAAACCGGCAGAATATCTATTTTTTTATGTTCTTTTGCAGTAATTTTTGTCTTTTTAATGTCATACGGAATAAGTACCTCCATAGCTTCATCCAGATTTCCGATGGTAGCTGTGATTCCCCAGATCTTAATCTCCGGAACATATTTTCTAAGTTGTGAAATTCCAAGTTCTACCATGACACCACGCTTTGAACCTAATAATTCATGCCATTCATCCACCGCAACACATTTCATTCCGGTGAAAAAACGTTCATTATTTTTCTGAGCCAGAAGCAAATGAAGACTTTCAGGGGTTACGACAAGAATTTCAGGCATCTTTTTTACCTGCTGCTGTCTTACTTTGGGATCAGTATCTCCATTTCTCACGCCTACAGCCCAATCGAGCCCGATTTCGTCAATGGCTTCCTGCATCGCTTTTGCAATATCTTTGGAAAGAGAACGAAGCGGTGTTATCCAGACCATTTTCAACCCTTTCTTATAATGTTCAGGATAATTGAGAAAGTCTGAAACCAAGGCTAAAAACACGGAAAAAGTCTTCCCAAAACCGGTAGGAGCAACGACCATTCCGCTATATCCGCTTCCAAATTTCTTCCAGGTTTCCAGCTGAAATTTAAATGGGGCAATACCTTTATCGGTCATCCATTGCTGAATGATCTTGAATCCGTTGCTATGTTCAAAAGCTGCCAATTTTATTTTTTTTTTGTTTTAACGCAAAACGCGCAAAGTTTTTATGATTTTGTTTACTTTTCGATCGCAAGGGCGTTTCACTTAGCAAAGACAATATTTTACTATTGCTGAATGTAGTGCCTTTACGAACGAAAATATTATTAATAAGTTAAAATACCTTGCGCCATTGCGTTAACATTATTGTACTAATTTTTGTTTTAAATGCAAGGAGCGCTAAGACTTTATATGATATTTTTAATTTTCGATCGCAAGGGCGTTTCACTCAGCAAAGGCAATTCTTACTATCGCTAAACGAAGTGTATTTGCGAACAAAAAATATTATTAATAAGTTAAAATACCTTGCGCCATTGCGTTAACATTATTGTACTAATTTTTGTTTTAAATGCAAGGAGCGCTAAGACTTTATAAGATATTTTTAATTTTCGATCGCAAGAGTGTTTCACTTAGCCAAGACAATATCTTACTATTGCTGAACGTAGTGCCTTTGCGAACGAAAATATTACTAATAAGTTAAAATACCTTGCGCCATTGCGTTAAAATCTATTGTATTATTTTTTGTTCTAATGCAAGATACGCTATGATTTTATAAGATATTTTTAATTTTCGATCGCAAGGGCGTTTCACTTAGCAAAGGCAATTCTTACTATTACTGAACGTAGTGCCTTTGCGAACGAAATATTATTAATAAATTAAAATACCTTGCGCCATTGCGTTAAAATCTATTGTATTAATTTTTTTATCTCTTCCAAATCATCAATTTCATCCACCGTTTTGTCTTTACGCCATCTTACAATTCTCGGAAACCGGAGGGCCACACCGCTTTTGTGGCGGTTGCTGAATCCTATGCCTTCAAAAGCAATTTCAAAGACAAGTTCTGCTTTTACTGTTCTTACAGGACCAAATTTTTCAATAGCATTTTTAGTTACAAACCTACTCACCTCCATAATTTCCTTGTCCGTTAATCCGGAATAGGCTTTGGCAATAGTTACCAAGGTATCACCGTTTTTCACGGCAAAAGTATAATCGGTATAATAAGCACTTCGCCTGCCGCTTCCTTTCTGAGCATAGATGAGAACAGCATCAATGGTAAGCGGGTTGATTTTCCACTTCCACCAGTCGCCTTTTTTTCGCCCGGAATGATAGGGAGAGTTTTTTTGTTTTAGCATCAATCCTTCGCTGTTTATATCCCTTGAATTTTCACGGAGAACATCCAGTTCTTCCCATTTTTCAAAATCCAGACTTCTTGAAATAGTGATGCGTTCCGGATTTTCATTCAGCAATAATTCTTCAAGAAGCGCTCTTCTTGCCGAGATCGGTTTTTCTCTGAGATCGTTATCTTCCAGTTCCAATAAGTCGTAAACGAAAACTTCTATGGGGATTTCTGAGAGCATTTTTTTAGTTAAAGTTTTCCTGTTTAATCTTTTTTGTAATTCATTAAAATTTAAAACCTTACCTTCTTTTACCGCAAGTATTTCTCCATCCAGTACAAAGTTACCTTTCATGGCTTTTACGACTTCTGCAATTTCTGGAAATTGTTCTGTTACGAGCTCTTCACCTCTTGACCAGATGAAGACTTCGTCATTTCTTCGGATAATCTGTCCACGGATTCCGTCCCATTTGTATTCTACAAGCCATTCATCCGGATTTCCCAATTCTTCAGGCTCTTTTTCCAAAGGATAGGCGAGGCAGAAAGGATAGGGTTTTGAATTGTCAGGATTCACATTTTCGGCATCAATAAGTTCTTTGAAAGAAACTTCATCCGGAAGCCATTTTCCCATTAAACTATGCATCAAAGCACTTGATTCCTGGCCCGAAAATTTGGTCAGAGCATTGATTAATGTTTTATCTGAGACTCCAATCCGGAAGCTTCCACCGATTAATTTATTAAAAATAAGACGTTCAGTGTAATCCAAACCGTTCCATGATTGCAGTACAAATTCTTTTTTTTCTGTATCTGTTTTGCTTTTTAAGCTCACGATATCATTCATCCATTCTGATAATGAACGTTCTATTTTTTCCTCGGGAGGTGGAAGAATCAATGATAAGGTTTCCCCGAGATCACCTACTGAAGAATAGGATTCCTGAAACAGCCAATAGGGAAGTTGTGTGATTTCCAGTGCCCATTCTTTCATGTAATTGGTATTGACATTTCTCTTAGGTCTTTTTCCGGTAAATAAGGCAATAAACCATACTTTATCCTCATCAGGAGCACGTTCCAGATAATCAATGATAGCGTCAATTTTGGCATTGGTTTTATTGGTCGTTTCCAATGCGTTGATAAGATCTGCAAAATGTCTCATGATTCCGGGGTTTCAAGGGTTTCTTTTTCAGATTCTTCTTCGTCTTCTCCGTAAAGTGTTTCTACAACATCTGCTTTAATTCCTATTTCGTTCAGGTACTTGGAAAAAACTTCTGTCTGTCCGTGGGTTACATGTACAAGTTCTGCTTCAGTTGCTTTTACGGTTTGTAACAGTCCTTTCCAGTCTGCATGATCGCTCATCGCAAATCCTGCGTCTGCACTCCGCCATCTTCTGGCACCGCGCACCTGCATCCAGCCGGAACATATTGCCGTAGCCAGATCCGGAATTTTCTTAATGATATTACTGTCGAGTAAAGCTGGGGGTACAATGACAATTTCGTGTTCTACTTCTTTCGGACGTTCTCTGAAATCTGCAATGGTATATTCAGGAAGATCAATTCCTACTGTTTCAAAAGCGTCATTCAGTTTTCCGATGGAATAGTGAACATATATTTTTCCCAGTTCTTCCACGGCTTTCATGATACGCTGGGCTTTCCCAAGAGAATATCCAATGAAAACAGAGGTTTTGTTATTTTCTTTATTCTTCAGCACCCAATTCTGAAGTTTGTTATTTAAATCCGGAACTTCCAGCCAGTTGTAAATAGGAAGACCAAAAGTACTTTCCGTTACAAATTCATTACACTTTACCAGTTCAAAAGGAGTGCTTAATCCATCATTCTGTACTTTATAATCTCCTGATATGACCGTTACATATCCTTTATATTCAAGCCTTATCTGTGCAGAACCGATGATATGTCCGGCAGGATGAAGTGAAAGTTTTACTCCGTTAATGGTAATAGCTTCTCCATATTCTACGCTTTGGCATTCGATATCCGGTCCTATTCTTTGGTATAAAATAGGTTTTGTAAAATGATGACAAAGGTATTTTTTCATTCCCCAACGGGCATGATCGGCGTGACCATGGGTGATAACTGCCAGGTCTACAGGTCGCCAGGGATCAATATAAAATTTTCCCTGTGGACAGTAAATTCCTTTTTTGGTAAATGTGATTAATTTCAATGGTGTGACTGGTTTTACAAAAATACGCTTCAAAAACTTAACCAATTTTAATAAAGTGGTATTTTTTATTGATTAAAAACTGAATGTTTTATGGAAAAATATCAAAAAAGCTGTCTCCACGTAAAACAGCTTATTATTTTATTTTTCATTAGAACATCGTTTACCTAATCACTCCATTGAAAGTCTGGGATGGTCTGATGAATGTAATAGTCAGGCTGAATGCTTTTACCATCGATGGCCATATCCGGAATACGGAAACTTCTGGAGAGAGAGCATATCCCAGTTTAAATTCGTTGCTGGGCATAGCTAAAAGAAGAAGAGGAGATTAAAATTAAACATCGTTTAATTTTAAGTATATATCGGTTTTTACTTTTTAAAGATTACAATTTAATGATAAATCTATCTTTTTATGATGTAAAAGGAAAGTTATTAAGAAAAAACATGTAATTCTATTAGTTTTTTTTGAGCTTTTCAGCAATATAAAAATGAACGTTGAGCCAATATTGGTCTTCTTAAAATCCTGGAATTTTGTATCATCATTAAAAAAGAATACAATGAGTAAAACAATTTTAATTACAGGTGCAGCAAGCGGATTTGGAAAGATTGCTGCTTTCGAACTTGCTAAAAAAGGACATCAGGTAATCGCTACTGCACAGATTTATCCTCAGATGAGTGATTTAATCCGTGAAGCTAAAGAACAGGGAATAAATCTGACAGTGGATAAACTGGATGTAACCAACCCGAGAGATGTAGAGTATATTGTAAAGAAGTATGATGATATAGATATTCTTATCAGTAACGCAGGAATTATGGAAGGTGGCCCTATTGCAGAACAGCCAGTAGATATTATCCGCTCTATGTTCGAAGTGAATGTATTTGGAGCGTTGAATCTTGCGCAGGGTTTTATCAAAAAGTTTGTTGAAAAGAAAAGCGGGAAGATTGTTTTTACCTCTTCAATGGGAGGGTTATGGACTGTTCCTTATGTTGCTGCCTATTGTGCTTCAAAACATGCGCTGGAATCTATTGCAGAAGGGCTGAAAACTGAATTAGCTCCATTCAATATTAAAATTGCAACGTGTAATCCAGGAGTATTTGGGACTGGTTTCAATGACAGGGGAGTAGATTCTATTTTCCACTGGTATGATCCGAAAATCAACTTTACTCCGGAATCCGTATTTGATGGGGCTGCAGAATCTTTAGCACACCAGCTGGATCCGCAATCTATGGCAGACGTGATTGTAAACGTAGCATTAGATGACAATAGTAATTTCAGAAACGTACATCCAAAGGAAACTGAAGATTTCGTAAAACAACTTCAGGCAGATGCCTGGACATCAAAAAGCTAATATCATGGTACTGAATTATAAAACTGCAGAAAAAGCTTTACATGCCGCAAAAGAAAAGGCATTATCGATGAATATTCCTGTGAGTATTGCTGTAGTGGATACGGGAGGACATCTTGTTGCATTAGCGAGACTGGACAGTGTTTATGGAGTAATTGATTTTGCGGTCAAAAAAGCGAAAACAGCTGTCATGTTTGGTGTAAACAGTGATATCATGGGAGAAATTATTTCTGAAACAGGAGTTCATGGTTATGGAATGCTGAATTCTAATGAAGGGCTTCTGACTATCGCGGGCGGCGTGGTCTTAAAAGATACAGACGGAAAGATCATAGGGGCAATAGGTTCTTCAGGAGGAACTCCGGAACAGGATAAGGAAATTGCCGGGGCAGGAGCGCAGGTTATTGCTTAAATTTCAGATATTTGTATCATGGAAAACACTTCTGAGATTATATTTGACAAACTAGTTTATTCATGCGCTTTTGAATCTTACAGAGGCCATGAAGAGTTTATCCCTCACTATTTTCTGGGATTTCAGATTTCAGGAGAAACGCATGCTTTTCATGAACAAGGGAAGACGGTGATCAAAGAAAATACGGTGGTCCTTGTTAGGAAAAATCAACTGATCAGAACGGTCAAATATCCTTCAGCTCATGAAAAGTATCAATTTATTTCTATTACGCTTGATGATGAAACACTAAGACAGTATGCCACTGAGAATAAGATTGCAGCAAATGCCATTTTTCCAGACCAGGAGCGGTTGTTTTTTGAGCCTGATGATTTTTTTAAGAGCTATTTTGCTTCTCTTATTCCTTATATTAATAAAACAAAGGAAATACCTCCAAAATTAGCTGCATTGAAGGTAAAGGAAGCCCTGGAACTACTGTTGCTGAGCAATCCGGACCTTAAGAACCTTCTTTTTGATTTTTCTGAACCTCATAAGATCGACCTTGCAGAGTTTATGAACAAAAACTATATGTTCAATGTGTCGGTAGAAGCTTTTGCAAGGCTTACAGGGCGGAGCCTTTCAGGATTTAAAAGAGATTTCAATAAAATATTTAAAATGACACCGAAACAGTGGCTGAAAGAAAAAAGATTAAAGGAAGCCTATTATTTGATTAAAAATCAGGATAAAAAGCCTTCAGATATTTATCTTGATTTAGGCTTTGAGAATTTATCTCACTTTTATTCTTCTTTCAAAAAGAAATTTGGGATGACGACTACAGAGGTGTAATGAAAGTGATTAAAAAAACACAATATATATCATAAGCATTGCTGATTTGTCAGAAACACAAAGACACAGGAAATTAATCCTGTGTCTTTGTATTTTCCTTTATCTAAGAAATTATATTTTCAGTGATTTGCACCCTTCCTGAAACAGCAGGAAACCGGAATTTCACTTTTCAAAATCATAGAGGTTGATTCCTGTTTCTTCATTTTTCATTTTTACCATTCTGGTATTCAATGGATAGAATATAAATTCTGCAGCTCCCTGAATTTTTGCTTCTAAAAGGTGTCCGGCTAAGGCTGTATAATCTTCTCTCCCCAGTGTAATGTGAAGATGCAGCGTTTGTTTTCCTTCTATTTCAGAAACATTTCCGGAAATATTGGTGACTTCCATCTGTTCTTTGAAAGTCCTGTCCACATATTTTTTGGTCGCCGGATTAAAGAAACGGAGAGTAGCTTCACTCACAGCTCCGATTCCGGTTACTTCTCCCGCCTTGATATTCTGATCCTGAATGAAATCGGTTAAAGTTTCTACTATATTGGAATGATTATCAAGACTAACGATGTAAATGTGATCTGTTTTTCTGGCAGACCAATGTTTTCCTTTATAATTCATGACCTCTTTATTTATTCTATTGTTTTTAAATAATTGATGATTCCTATAACGTCATCCTGACCGAAGCCTGTATTGTGTGCATTTTGATAAGTTTGAATCAGCGTTTCGGATAAAGGATAATCAGCACCCGCATCTTTGGCTAAACGGATGTCTTTCAGCATCAGGTCAAGGGCAAATGCCGGAGCGTACTTATCGGCTGTCAGCAGAGGGGTTTTTACTTTGGTAGCACCGCTTCCACTGGCACTCTCATTGATGATTTCCAGCATATCTGATCTTTCGATCCCTAATTTTCCGGCTAATAAAACTGTTTCTGCAAGTCCCTGATAAATGGCAGACAGAAAATAATTAATCGATAGTTTTCCTGCAATACCTTTTCCGTTTTCACCTAAATGTTTTACAGATTTTCCCATTTTCAAAAGATAGGGCATGGCACGCTGGATATCTTTTTCTTCACCTCCTGCCATAATGATAAGGGTTCCTTCCTGTGCCGGTTGGGTACTGCCTGCTACGGGGGCATCAATAAAAGAAGCCTCTTTTATTTTCAGAGCAGCAGACGTTGCAGCAGATGCTTCCAGAGAAATTGTGCTCATATCTACAAAGAGTTTCCCCTGAATGTTTAAAGGAATAATTTCTTCATATACTGCTTTTACGGCAGAATCGTTGGTTAACATTGTAAATATGACATCACTGTTTTGAACAAGGTCTTTAACCTGGGTGTAGACTGTCGATTTTTCTTCAAAATCTTTAGCTTTTTCAACAGATCTGTTGTACACTGAAAGTGGAAATCCTGCTTTTTCAATATTCTTTGCCATAGGATGGCCCATATTTCCTAATCCGATGAATCCGATTTTTTCCATTGTCCTGGTTACTATTTTGTTATTAATTAATTTTTTATGTGATCAATCTCCTGAGTGAAGGGGAGTTTTCTGAGTTCAATTAAAGTATAAATATGTGTGTTTTGCAGCAAAATATCGACCAAACAGTTCTTTTATAAAACTAAGTTTTAATTATATTTTTATCTATAAGCTTTTAAAACCGGATAAACTTTCAGAAATTTGCAGCAAATAAGAAGTAATGAAGATCGTAGATATAGACAACTGGAACAGAAAAGAGCATTTTGAATTTTTTTCTACTATGGCAAGCCCTTATTTTGGATTTACAACAGAGGTGGATTGTACAAAAGCTTACGATACAGCCAAAAAAAAAGGGTATTCATTTTTTGCCTACTATTTCCACAAATCTATGGTAGCGGTCAATAGAGTGGAGGAGTTGAAGCTTAGAATTGTTGATGGGCAGGTGATACAGTTTGATACCGTTCATGCCGGCAGTACAATCGGAAGACCGGATGGAACTTTCGGTTTTTCATTCACTCCTTTCTCAGAAGATTTTGAAACATTCAATTCCGCGCTGCAGGAGGAAATAAAAGGAGTACACGAAACCACTGGGTTGAGATTAAGCAACGGAAGGCTGGGAAAAGATCACGTCAGACATACTACCATTCCTTGGAATTCTTTCAGTGCGATTTTGCATCCTACAGATTTTAATACAGCAGAATCGGTTCCCAAAATTTCTTTTGGAAGATTCAATATCCGTGAAGGAAGAAAATATCTTCCGGTCTCTATTGAAGCACATCATGGACTGGCAGACGGAATTCACATAGCCAGATATCTGGAAGAGTTTCAGAAAGAGCTGGAGCATTGTCTGTAATCTATATAATTCCGGGATTGAATAAATGCTTTATTTTTTCATATCTTATGCTAACAAATCCATGATTTTTGAACAAAATAATCATAAACTATTGATTAATGTATTGGCTAACATCAATTTCATGTAAATATAATGTAGTATGTGGGTTGTCATGCTGAGCCTGTCGAAACATCTATAATTTAATAATCAGAAGTTCAAAAGTCTTTGTATAAAGATAGAAAAAGGTATTTGTTATTCTATTTTTTAACTTTTCTCATATATCATTGAGGAAAACCGTAAAAAATATTTTCAAATCTTCAATACATTTGAGTCATTATATTACTTATATTAGAATATTGATTTACGATCAAGAAACTAATAACTATAACTCAACTGTATTAAGATGGCCAATTTTGAAAATCCCGAACTTCTGGTTCTTACTTCCAAAGCAAGAGCAGATAAAGCAATTAATTCTTTAAAAGGACTTTTACTGGGAATCCTTTCCGATGATATCATTGATATTAAGGAAATGAACGAGCTCATACTATGGGCTAAAGAGCATTATGATCTGATCAATAGAAATCCGTTTCGTGAATTTATGCTTTTAATCGAAAGTACAGCATCCAATGAAATCCCGCCTATAGAAGCTGTTGAAGATCTATACTGGTTGTGCCAGAAGTATGAACACGACAGTATTTATTACAATGGAATCACTTCAGATTTACAGCTTTTACAGGGAATTTTCCATGGCATACTGGCTGATGGCGTTTTAAACGATAATGAAATTTTTAAGCTTCATGAATGGTTATCAGAAAATGAACACCTGAATTCACATTACCCTTACGATGAGATTCGAAGTCTCGTTTTATCAGTCGTTGCCGACAAAAAAATAGAAGATGAAGAACGAGCAATATTGACTGCTTTTATCAAACAATTTGTTGTATTAAAGAATACAGATACTGCTGAAAAAGTAGAAAAAGATACAGAAGGTGTTTCTATAACCGGTATCTGTGCGATAGATCCTGAAATTATTTTTGAAAATAAAACCTTCTGTATCACTGGAATTTTAAGCAGAGGTACCAGAAGTGAATTACAGAAGGCAATTACAGCTAAAGGAGGCATCCCTGTAAATAGTATTTCTAAAAAAACAGACTATCTGATTATTGGAGATACAAATAATGCCTGCTGGAGCTATTCCTGCTATGGAAGAAAAGTGGAAAAAGCCTTAGATCTAAGAAAGTCCGGGCATACCATTATTTTGGTTCATGAGTTTGATATTTTTGATGCTGTCTGATAAGAAATTCCTTTAGAACAGTCTGTAATGATAACCCCACGAGTACGTATGCCGAACGACAAAGATTCATTCAATACCGATCCTTTTATTATTGATGTTTCCGGAAATTATGAGAATCCGATTGATTTTGGAAATGAAGATTTTGTTTCCGTGAATATTCCGGAGATTCATCGATCATATGACCCGGATATTTGGAAAATAGGTAAAAAATACAATCGAAAACTCAATCTTAATGAAAGTCAGATGGTCATACTTGATGCCATGTCTTTTTCCAACAATGTCTTCAACGAGATTGAATTTTGCAGAATACAAATCATAAAACAGTTTTTAAGATCAATAGAATATCTTTATACTAGCTGTATTCCTGTCAACAAATCATACCCAACTGTCATTGATGAACTTTCCGAAATCATTGTTTGTCTCAGGTACAATTATAGAAAAGACAGCCTGAATTATAGCTATACCTACAATTCTGTACAGACGGAAATTTTCAATCATATTTTAAAGCTTTGTGAAAATAATGTTCGTGAAGTGTATGGTATCAAAAGGAAAATCAATACGGATTTCAATTATACCGATCATGATATTCTTTATCAATACAATAAAAAAATGGTTTCAAAGCTTGAAACTTTTCTGATTGAAAACCAATATCAGATTCTGGATGCTGATTACAAAACCAATATTATTCTTAATGAAAATAATACCAACCGCTGGAAGACAAAATTTGAATTGATCCGAGATGATTATTCCAACCCGATTGCCTTTGAAAGAGAGATTTTCAGACTCGCAGAAGTGAATATCAAAAACCCATCTGTGGATGCAATATTTTTTGAATCCTCAAAATTTGTTGCAGAATATGATAGGCATTGCGCATTGAGACTTTATATTCATTATTTAGAAAAGGATCTCAAATCTCCTAAATTTGATAAAAGGGAATTTCCAAAAAACATTCAGAAAAAACTTTTCTCTACTCAAGAACAGTTTTCTGACTTTGAAAAGCTGTTGAATGATTTTATTGCTGACAGAAATCTGGAAATTGCTCTCGAGAAGATTAATCAGTTTTATTTACCTAAAAGAAAGAGAATTAAAATTGATACAGAAGAAATTAAAAATATTCAGGCACAACATTCTGAAACAGCTGAAATATTAGGGCAGATTCTAAATGATGATAGCGAAGAAGAATTGATTTCGATGCAACAGAAAGAAGTTGCTAACAAACAAGAATTAAAGGCCATAGATGCTCCATTAATATCAGAGATTCAGGCTTCAAAATATGATGCTCACCTTCATTTAACAGATATTCAAACGGATATTCTTGATTTATTTGAAAAACACAGTTTCAATATTTTACAGGAGGAACTTCGGGATTTTATTAAAGCAAAAGGTCTTTTTATGGGCTCTACCATAGATTCCATTAATGAATGCTGTTTTGAACACCTCGATGATATTCTGATCGAGGAAGAAGAAGAATATTTTATTATTAACACAAATTATTACAAAAAACTCTTAAACAATGATTGACAATATTAAACCTAAAGAAGCTACTTCTATTATCAACTCTCTGGTAAGCGGTGTAGTCCCTAAAATAGGAGTACAACATATTACGGTAGGGAGATCTGAGGAAATTAATGCTTTTATCAATGCTTTGGAAGATGTCCGAAATGGTCTCAGTCTCGTGAAATTCTGGATTGGTGATTTCGGAAGTGGAAAATCTTTTATGCTTCACCTTCTGAATACGGTGGCTTTGAAGCAAAAGTTTGTTGTTGCCAATGCTGATTTTACACCTGATAACAGACTTTATTCCAATGACGGGAAAAGCGTGATTCTTTATTCTGCTATTATGGATAACATTGCGATTCAGACGAAGCCGGAAGGAGGAGCCTTACAGACATTACTTGAAAAATGGATTGAGCAGGTGATTACAAAAACAGCAGAAGAAAACCATATATCCCTGATGGAGATCCGAAATGATCAGTATCAGGTACTGATTCAGAATTCTATCATGAAAACAGTAAATGAAATTACAGAAGTGGGCGGTTTTGATTTCGGCTCTGCTATTGTTAAATATTATGAAGGTTACATTAAAGGAGACGAATTATTACGTAGAAATGCCCTGAAATGGCTGAAAGGTGAATATAGTACTAAAACAGAAGCAAGACAGGATTTAGGAATCAGGGAAATTATCAATGATTCCAATTATTATGACATGCTTAAAAACTTTTGTAAGCTCTTTGTAAGTATGGGTTATAGTGGCTTTATGATTAATCTGGATGAAGCCATCAATCTCTATAAAATTTCTACTATGGCTTCTCGTGAGAAAAACTACGAGAAGATTTTATCTATTTATAATGATTGTTTTCAAGGGAAAGTAGCCAATCTATTTATCAATTTTGCGGGAACAAAAGAATTTCTGGAAAATGAAAGGAGAGGATTATTCAGTTATCAGGCTTTAAAATCAAGGCTTGAAGCTAATAAATTTGAAACCTCTGAGCTTCGAGATTTCGCACAGCCAGTCATCAGGCTGATGCCTTTAAATCATAATGAAATATTTGTTCTTCTGAAGAAACTGAAACTGATCTTTGATTTTAATTATAAAATAGAACTCAAGATAACAGATGAAGAGATTTCTTCTTTTATGGAGGAGATTTTCAACAAACCAGGTGCTGCAGAATTCCTGACACCAAGAGAAGTGATCAGAGACTTTTTGAATGTGCTTAATATCATCAGACAAAATCCGGATGTTGATAAAAAAAGACTTTTTGGAGAAATTGAAATCTCTGATGAAAGACCGAATGATCTTATCCTTTTAGACAGTATTGAAGAACTATGACAGCCTTCAATCTGCTTTCTGAACCCATCAGAAAATACATCAGGGATAAGAAGTGGGAAAGTCTCAGACCTATTCAGGAGGCTTCCATTCAAAGGATTATGTCTACTGACAATAATTACATTTTAATATCCAGAACAGCTTCAGGTAAAACTGAAGCTGCTTTTCTACCTATTTTATCAAAAGTAAACTTTAAAGAACCGGGAGTAAAAGTTCTTTATATTTCTCCTTTAATTGCTTTGATCAATGATCAGTTTGTTCGGGTGGAAAGCCTTTGTGAATATCTGGATGTTCCCGTGACAAAATGGCATGGTGAAGCATCAAAAGGGGCTAAAGACAGACTTTTGAAAACTCCTGAAGGTATTGTTCTTATTACTCCGGAATCTCTGGAAGCAATGTTTGTCAATAAACCTTATAATGTACGCCACTTGTTTTCTACCTTAGAATATGTGGTTATTGACGAAATTCATTCTTTCCTGGGTTCAGACAGGGGAACTCATTTGCAATCCTTATTAAGCCGCCTTCAAAAAATAAATGCTAAAAAGTTTAGTGTGATAGGACTTTCTGCAACTGTAAGTGACGCAAACCAGTATAGTGAACTGAAAGAGTTTCTTGGAGAAAGTGATTATACAAAAGTGATCCGGGATACGACTCCAAAACCTATCAATGCTGTATTTAAATATTTCCCAGGTACTGTTGAAGAATTGCCTTTACCATTATTAAAAGACCTCTATATCCGGACCAGAGAAAGCAAAGTTTTAATATTCCCCAATGCCCGTGGCAGAGTAGAAGAAGTAGCAGTGAAATTGAAACAAATTTCAGAGAAAGTGGGTGGTCACAAAAATTATTTTTCGCATCATTCTTCTGTAGATAAAGAAGTCCGTGAATATGTGGAGTTTTTTGCTAAAAATTCGACTCTACAAAACTTTTGTATCTCCTGTACTTCAACGCTGGAGCTAGGTATTGATATTGGGAATGTAGATGAAGTGGTTCAGATTGATGCTACCCATAGCATTGCTTCACTTATTCAGCGTGTAGGAAGAAGCGGTAGAAGGGAGGGAAAAGCTAGCAATCTATTCTTGTATGCCACAGACGCATGGAGCCTGTTACAATCTCTGGCATGTTGGTTACTCTATCAGGAACAATATATAGAACCTGTTTATATTAACAAAAAGCCTTATGATGTTATGGTTCATCAGCTTTTATCTATTGTTAAAAGCTATTCCGGAATTTCTTTACCTAAACTTGTGGAGGAAATCATGGGAAATCCTGCCTTTTTGGAGATCACCCTAAAAGAAACAGAGGAAATTATCTTTCACCTTACTACCATTGATTTTTTTGAGAAGCTGGGCAATGAGTTGATTATTGGAATCGAAGGAGAAAAAGTAGTTAACAACAAAGATTTTTATAGTCTTTTTAATACCCCTGTGTTTTTTAAAGTATCCAATAATGGCATCAAAATTGGAGAATTACCTCTTTCCTCACAAATAAGAGAGAATGAAAACATTTACCTTTCCGCCAAGATATGGAGTATAAAAGATATTGATTATCAGACAAAGAAAATAGAGGTAATCCCTGCAAAAGACGGTAAGAAACCTAAATTTTTCGGAGATGCTGCAGATATAGCTCATATGATCAGAGAAAAAATGTTTGAAATACTTAGTTTCAAAGAACAATATGAATTTCTGGATGACGTTGCTCAGCAAATGATTATTCTTTTGCGAAGTGAATTTTCTTCTTTTACCATTAGCGATTTCAAAAAAGAAAGACCTCTGCTGGATCATAACGAAAAGCTTACTTTTTATTCTTTTACAAGTTCAAGAATTAACCGTACAATAGAATTGATATTGGATAGTCTGAATATAAAAAATACGCTGGATCCTCAAAAGAGTGCCTTTGAAATAGAAGGTCATACCGCGGAACAAGTAAAAACCGTTTTCACCAATTCTTGTATAGAGCAAAATATTGATGAAATACTAACGGGTTTATTAGAAGGCAACCCTGCAATTATTGATTTTTCTAAATGGGGAAAGTATCTTCCCATATGTTATCAGGTGAAATTATTGAAAGAAAAATATTTCGATTTTGAAGGCTGTAGGATCTATCTTCAGGACTTGAAAATTATAGATAATAAATAGCAATAATCAAAAGCCGGATTCAATCTGGCTTTTGATTATTAATAATAAATCTTCCCTCGTTTTATTTTCAAAACCTGATCCTTTTCCATATGTTTTATGGTTCTTATAACTGTTTCTACACATAACCCGGTGAGCGAAGCAAGCTGTTGGCGGGTAAGCGGAATCTGAAAAGAATAAGGGTTTTTATCATCATGGTAGCTTTTCAGATAATCCATCAGGAGTTTTAGTTTGGAAACAGGATTTTGGAAGGAAAGATTATAAAGCATGATATATTTATAATACATTCTTTCAGCGAGACATTGGTAGACATTTAATGAAATTTCAGGGTTATTTTGGATCAGCTTCAGAAAGTTCTGTCCCGGCATTACAAAAATACTTGAATCTTCCATGGCAACAGCGTTCATAGGATAAGGCCTGTTGACAAAAAGTAAAGATTCTCCAAAGCTGTGCCCATCTGAGATTATATTTTGGATAAACTCTTTCCCGTTTTCTGTATAGTTATTAAGTTTAATTTTACCTTTTTGAATCTGGTAATAATATACTGGTGATTCTTCTTCACGAAAAATAATATCTTCCGCTTTATAGTCTTTAATTTCGGCTCCAAATGAGATAAGTAAAGTTTCAGTGATCATGGTTGTCATTTAATTTCATCTAAAATTTTAAATACCGGCTGCGAATGCTTCAAAATTTTATAATGGTAAAGGAACATCCATTTTATTTATTTCTCCTATAATGTGGTACCATTTGGATACCACATATTTTTAGTTTTTTCTGATCAATAGGTTGAAAATATTGATTGAGATCATAAAAAGTTAATGGAATAACATACTACATTTACTTCCTATCAAAAGAGGAATGCAAATAATGGGGAATAAGCTGATAAAGGCAATTATGATATTTTAGCTCAATATATAACGTGGTATCTATGTGGTACACATATTTAATAAAATTTTAATCATTTTTTCTTTCTTTGCCTGTATAAAAATGGAAAGAAATTCATATGTGTGATTTTTTTAACATAATCATTCAACAGATGCAGGCTACACACCATAAATCGTTACGTAATATTAATTAAAACCTAGAGAATTTTGAATACATAAAAATTATTTTGTTCCCGATATTGATTTAGTAGAACATAAATTGAACAGTGAAAAAAAGAATTTGCACAGATACACAAGAGATGTGGTATCTGAAATAAGAGATGAAAAAGTATTATGAAAAATAGAAAACCTGAAACTAATTTAGAGGATTTAACCCAAAAGATTCTTGTACAAGACGAAATAATGGCATTGGCCAAAGCAAATTCTCCTCGTCTCTTGAATAAATTCAGATTGGTTTATCCCGATTTTTTTAAAAAGTTATCTGATATACAGCCTTCCCTTAAAAACTCTGAACTGATCTTTTGTATTTACCTTAAGCTCAATATGACTACTAAGGAAATTGCAACCTATATTTTTGTTACGCCAAAAGCAATACAAAACAGGAAAAACAGGATTAGAAAAAAACTGAATATTCCTTCTGAATTTGATATCTATAAATGGTTTAATGAAATTTAAACCATTTTTTTCTGCTTTTATATTTCTACAATGGCTTTATCCAGATCATGATACAAAAGAATTTTCCAGCTGTTCTCTCTTGCTTCCTTTTCCCATTTAAGTCTTAATTCCATTGCTTTTCGGCCATCAAAATCACTTTTATAGGCCAGGTGGTATTTTAAATAAGAAGCCTGCGGAAGATCATCAGCTCCATAGAAAGCCGTTTCCTCATTTTCGCTGATCCAGAATACCTGCATAAAAGGAGTGTGTCCGCCTGCCACTTCATAAGATATCTTATCAGTAATTTGTCCTTTGTCTTCATTCATCCATGTAATATTCGGGAGCTGAATCAGTTTTTCCAATATCTCAAAGTCAAAAGAAGGATTGCCTTTATTTTCCATGGCAAAATCAAATTCACGTTTCTGGATATAAATCTGAGCATTTGAGAAGGTGGCTTCGAAACCATTTTCTGTAAGGGTTACTGCACCTTCAATATGATCTTTATGAAGATGGGACAACAATAACTTGGTGATTTGCTCAGGACGAATATTTTCTCTCTCAAGAATTTCTGAAACCACCGTTTTTCCGGAGTCGTTTTTCCAGCCGATCCCGGCATCCAAAAGGATATAATCATTTTCCGTAATAATAAGAAAAGGCTGCACAGACATTTTGATACCTCCAACGGTGTCAAAATTTCCTTCTGTTAAAAGCGTAAAATCTTTGGTTTTGCTTGCCGAAAAATTGCCTTCTTTAAGTGGAATAATTTTCATGCTGCAAATTTCCTTAATATTTCTAATATTTAAAAAGTTTTTCATCGATATATATGATCAATAAAAACAATGAAACAGGAGATGTCTGAAATCATTCTACTTAGCGTATCATCATCTATCATTCATAAATAGATAAAGAAGGAAGGCAGATTATTTATTTTTTTAATGATTATCTTTGATCTCTTAAAAATCTGACGGTCATCTGCGGTCGGATCATTTTTCAATTCAAATAAAACTTTATACGCAATGCAGGAGAGTTCTTCCCATGGTATTTCCCGGACTGTTATCTGGCTTATGGCCGTTATTTCCGGACTTGTAGTGGCCAATAATTATTATAATCAGCCTTTACTGGCACTTATTTCAGAAGAATTGCAGGTTTCTGAGAGTGCGGCAAGTAAAATATCTGTACTGACTCAGATTGGCTACGCATCAGGATTGTTGCTGATTGTTCCGTTGGGAGATAAATTTTTCCGTAAGAAACTGATTTTAATTGATTTGTTTCTGGTTTTCGGATCCCTTTTATGGATGACTTTTGCCACTCAATTGTGGATGCTGTATGCAGCAAGCTTATTGATTGGAGCAACATCTGTCATTCCACAGCTTTTTGTTCCTATTGCAGCAGAACTTTCATCAGATAAAGAAAAATCTTCCAACATCGGATTGGTCATGTCCGGATTATTATTGGGAATTCTTCTATCCCGTTTTGTGGGAGGGATTGTAGGAGAAGTCTGGGGCTGGAGAGCAATGTTTGGAATTGCTGCAGGACTGATGATTCTTGTTTGGCTAGCGGTTTATAAAATGCTTCCGGAAATGTCACCTAATTTTAAAGGAACCTACAAAGAGCTGATGCGTTCCGTGGCTCAACTTGCCAAAACACAACCTGTTCTTCAGCTTGCATCTTTCCGTGGAGCTATGGCATTCGGGTCAATGTGTGCTTTGTTTACCACATTGGTTTTCCATATGGAGAAACCTCCTTTTAATGCAGGGTCTTCCGTTGTAGGAAGTTTTGGATTGGCAGGAGCGGTAGGAGCTTTAGCTGCGGCCAAAGTGGGAAAATTGCAAAAGTATCTGGATATTAACCGTATTATATTGTATTCTTTACTGATCGTTATAGGAAGCTGGGGTTTTACCTATTTTGCTGGAGAAACCTATTGGGGACTGATTGTCGGGGTGATTCTTGTCGATCTGGGAGTACAATCGAGCCATATTATGAATCAGACCAATTATTTCCTGATTAAGTCCAATGCGGTGAACCGACTGAATACGGTGTACATGGTATCTTATTTTATCGGAGGATCCCTGGGAACCTGGCTGGCTTCTATTGCCTGGCAAAAGGCTCAGTGGACAGGCGTGTGCTTCGTAGGAACTGTATTTGGGGTATTGGCTCTGATCGCTCATATTTTGTTTTCAAAAAGGGTTAATAAGGCAAACACAGAGATGTAAATTTTTATATTTTTGACTAGCTGAAGAAGCGGGATTTTATCTTTGATAAAATCCCGCTTCTTTTATTTTCAAATCTTTACTCTTCCATTGTTTCCAGGGTCTGCATCATTTCCCTATGTTTTCCTCCCCATTCATCAAGCTGTTTCCAGATCGGAATCAACTCTCTGGCAATAGCTGTAAGTTCATAATCAACTCTGGGTGGAACTTCAGCATGAACAGTTCTCTTTACTAAGCTTTCCTTTTCCAACTCTCTCAGCTGAAGGGTAAGCATTCTTTCCGTTATTCCTGAAATAGAGTTTCTGAGTTCGCTAAAGCGTAATTTTCCGTCTTTTAATTTATTTAAAATAATCAGTTTCCATCGTCCTCCGATTTTACACACTGCATAACTCAGGTCGCATCCCTGTATATACTGTCTGTTGATATTATTGGTTGAATTTTCTTTTATCTTACCCATTACTTACAAATTTGTTAGTACCATACATTTAGCTGTATACAATGCAAATGTAAGGTTTGAAATTTAATTTTGTTCAACAAAACAGAAAATATACTGCAATAGAAGAACAATAGCGCTCATGTTCTCTGCAGGCACAATAACTTAAATCAAAATAGAAATGCAATTAACGCCTAAGATAACACAGATTTTAAATCATTTAGAAACAATACAACCTTTCAATCCTCAGGACTCCTTAGATGGTGCAAGAAAATTTCTTGAAACCATGTCTCTTCAGCTTAGTGGGAAGAAAGAAGCTGTAGCTGTCATTGAGGAACTGCATATTCCACAGGAAAATCATCAGATTCCTGTCAGGATTTATCGTCCCAAAGGAAAAGAAATTCAACAATCATCGGCTATTATTTACATTCATGGAGGCTGGTTTATCGCTGGAGGTTATGAAACACACGACGCTGTAGTTCGTAAATTGGCTAATAAAACCGGATCTGTGGTTATTTTTATAGATTATCGTCTTGCTCCGGAACATCCTTTTCCTGCAGGTTTAAATGATTCTCTTGACAGCATAAAATGGGTCATACAAAATGCAGAATCTTTAGGAATTGATCCTGATAAAATAGGAATTATAGGGGATAGCGCTGGTGCAGCATTGGCTACGGCGGTGTCTACCAAAATAGGAAAGCATCTGAAGTTTCAGGTATTAATTTATCCTGCAGTAGATAATCAACTCAATTCAAAGACATGGGAAACTTATGAAAACGGTCCTGTTCTTAATAAGCAGGGTGGTATTGAAGCATGGGCTGGCTATCTTCCTGAAGAGGAGAAAGAGAATCCTTTGGCGATTCCTGTCTTAATAAAAGATTTTAAAGAAACTCCATCCACTTTAATCATTCTGGCAGAACATGATCCGTTGCTGGATGATGGCAAACAGCTTTCTGAAAATATGAAAAATGCAGGAGTTGACATTTCAATAAGCTTTTACAAAGACATGGTTCACGGTTTTATGCATATGGGCGAACTCCTGGAAGAAGTACAGTCAGCAGTGGATGAAATGGCGGCTTTTGCTCATCAAAAATTAAAATCCGGCGAATAAAGTATCATGAAGAAATATGCATATATTGGATGTCTGGGTTTTATAGCTGTTATTACAACAGAATTTGGTGTTATCGGAATTCTTCCGCAAATTGCTGAACATTATAAAATCAGTATAGATAAATCAGGGTATCTTTTGAGTGCTTTTGCCTTAATTATTGCGATTACAGGACCTTTTATGACCTTACTCACATCTGGTTTTGATCGTAAAAAAATAATGCTTACTGCTATTTTCATGTTTCTGATTACAGGATTTGTATCTTCTTTTTCACCACCTTTCTGGCTGTTGATGCTGGTTAGGATTTTACCTGCATTTCTTCAGCCTGTCTATATTGCAACCGCATTATCCGTAGCGATATCTCAAGCAGATCAACGGAAAAAGAACGAATTAATGGGGATTGTTTTTAATGGAGTAGCCATTGCGATGGTAACCACAGTTCCTTTTGCCACATGGATTGCAGGAATTGCTTCCTGGGAATATTCATTTATGATACAGACTGTAGTTAGTTTGATTGCATTAGTTGTTATTTATTTCCTTCTTCCTGCAATGCCTGTAAAAGAGAAGAAATCCTATGGAAAGCAGATCAGGATATTGAAACAGCCGCCCTTTATTTTGAGTACGCTGACTAATTTTTTCATGATTACAGCATGGTTTTCTACTTACAGCTATTTTGCAGATTATCTCAATAAAGCCAAAGGAATGGATACTTCAATGGTAAGTTATATGCTACTGCTTTTTGGAATTATCGGGGTATTTGCCAATGGATTAGCCGGAAAAATGCTTAATAAAAATGTGGCTGGTACAACTGCTTTTTTCCTTTCCGGAACTATTGTTGTGCCTGTTCTTCTTTATTTCTCTGATGGAAATGTATGGGCAACGGTAGCAGTTATCGGAATCTGGGGATTCCTATATTCGCCAAGCTTTTTAAATGCATCCACGTATATGATTTCTTCAGCACCGGATTCACTGGAATTTGCCAACAGCCTTGCTACCTCATTCGGAAATCTGGGGGTGACGGTGGGAACTACAATCGGAGGATGGGTAATCGTTACAGAAGGAGTAGAGTATATTCCATGGATAAGCCTTGTTTTTGGACTACTTGCATTTCTTATGATGGCATTAAAAGGGATGTTAGAAAAGCGCAGTCAGGTACTTTCCACCTGTCAGAATTAAAATGTAATAATTTTTGTTACATTAAAAAATTGTAGTAACTTTGTACCATTAATTTGAAACTTGTTTAAACATTTATTTTCGGAATAGTAAGAATATATTAAGTTGTTGAGAATATTAAGATAAGCTTTGCTTAAGGCTTAAAAATCAGAATGATCCATCTTAACTATACTTTATCTCTTAAATCAATTCTTAATGGTTTCAATATTTTTTTAAAGTTCAAACAGTTTCTTTATTTAAAATAAATACAATGAAAATAGAAATCTGGTCAGACGTAATGTGTCCGTTTTGCTATATCGGAAAAAATAATTTTGAGCAGGCTTTAAGTAAACTGCCTTTCAAAGATGAAGTAGAAGTGGAGTGGAAGAGTTTTCAGCTGGATCCAACTTTAGATCCAAAAGAAACTCAGGACACCATTCAGTATTTCAGAGAAAAGAAAGGAGTGGGCGAAGCTCAGGCTACCCAAATGCTGGGCCAGGTTACCCAGATGGGAAAAGGAGCTGGAATTGATTTTGATTTTGGAAAAACTCTGATCACCAATACTTTCAGTGCCCATAAATTACTTCATTTGGCTAAAAAGCACAATAAATCCAATGAAATGGAAGAAGCATTATTTATTGCCCACTTTATTGACGGTAAGAATGTTGGAGACACAGAGGTTTTGATAGCTCTTGCAGAAAGTCTGGGAATTGATAAAGAAGAAGCAATACAGGCAGTTACTACAGATCAACTGGATTATGAAGTGAATCAGGATATTCAGGAGGCTAGAAACAATGGCATTTCCGGAGTTCCATTCTTTGTACTGAACGGTAAATATGCTGTTTCCGGAGCTCAGCCTGCGGAAGTATTTGAAAATGCACTTCAGCAGACTTATAAAGAAACGGTGAGTCCGTTTAAGGATCTTTCCGGTGGCAACGGAGCGTCCTGTGATGCTGATGGATGCAGTATTTAAAATAACTAAACCCCAAAACAAATCAATTGTTTTGGGGTTTTACTTTAACATATTACAAAACCTGTTGTATCTTTGTCATGCAGTACGAACAGCTGTATAAATCTGATTTCTCAATGATAAAAATTAACAACGAAACGCATTATTCAATTGACGATACTCTTTTTGTTTTCGCATTAGATTCTGAAGCAGGAACAGTTTTCGATGATAAAAATAAATTAATTACCGGCATCGGAAAGGTGAATGCAGCGATAGAATTAACCAAAGAAATTCACGCCAGAAAACCTAAACTGATTGTGAACTTAGGTTCTGCAGGAAGTAAGGGATTCCACAAAGGAGAAGTGGTATGCTGTACCAAATTCATCCAGAGAGATATGGACGTAAGAGGGCTTGGATTTAAGCTCTATGAAACGCCATTATCCGGAGTTCCTCCTGTATTGGAATACGGCCTTAAAATGGATACCTTGAAAGAAGGAATCTGCGGAAGCGGAGACAGTTTTGAAATGAATCACTCAGAAACAGATTATAATATTGTAGACATGGAAGCCTATCCACTGGCATTGATTGCTCAACAGGAAAATATTCCATTTTTATGTCTGAAATATATTTCTGATGATGCAGGAAGTGACGCAGCAGATGATTGGAGCGTACAGGTACATCTGGCTTCTGAAGCCTTTAAAAAAATACTGTTTTCATAAACAAATATAAATCCTGAACAAAGTTTCAGGATTTATATTTGTATTTTTACTTTCAACCCGCCACTCGTATGAAAGTTACTTTTTATCAACCGATGCATTCTGTTTTGAAAGATTATATTGAAGGATACTATTTTATAGAAAAAGATGATCATCAGAAACCTGTAAAATATCTTACATTTCCGGACAATTACTTTATTGTATCAGCATGTCAGGATGTCTCTGTTACACAGGATAAAGGATGGGTAGAAATTACCAGATCTTCTTCTGAAAATATTGTGGTTGATTTTGTATTCAGATGCTCTGTTCCTACTGAAATTTTTTATCGGCAATCGGTTAATGAAGTTACCGTTTACTTTAAACCCTTAGGTATTTATCATTTTTTTAATGCTGATAAAAGCGAAGATCTGGAGCAGGAAATCCTTCTTTCAGATTTTACTGATATTATGAGCGCTGTTTTAAAAGAGTCTGACAGGAGAATGCAAATTGAAATACTGGAAAACTATTGTCTTTCCAAATTCCGGCCCAGAGACTTACATCTGGCTTATACCCTATTGAATGATTTTGAAACAGAAATGAATATCGAAGAAATTGCAAAAAAAAATAAAATCACAAGGCAATATGTCAACAAAGTTTCTCAGCGATATCTGGCTAAACCCGCTTCGGAATTCAGAAAAATACAGCGGTTTCGTAATGTTTTGATTTCAAATAAAAAATCCAGAAATCTTACAGAACTTTCCTACGAACATCTGTTTTATGACCAGTCTCATCTCATTAAAGATTTCAAAGAACTCACCAGAATAAGTCCGGGAAAATTCTTTGAACATGTAGATACAGAGAAAAATAATGTCTGGCTATTTATCTGAGTTTCCATTTTTACAATTCACACAAATTTCATTGAAATACATTTGTTGAAATATTAAATCCTTATTTCAATGAAAAAATTATATCTTGGGATTTCCCTTTTCACTTTCTTATTTTCGAGTGCCCAGAAAAATGATATTTCAGTAGTGCTTGCTGATATTACCGAAAAAGTGAAAAGCCATTATATTGATAAAGAAACTTATAAAAAAGTAGACTCTTTATTTCAAAGTGAGCAGAAAAAAGGAACTTTTAAAGACCTCAATAAAAAAGATTTTGCGGATCTTCTTACTCAAAAGTTAAGAACAACGATTAAAGACGAACATTTTTTTGTTAAATATCTCGAAAACTACACGCCTGAAAAACAGATGAGTGAGAAAGAAAGAGAGAAATTGAACAATGAACACAATAGTCTTGAAAATTTTGGATTTGAAACAGTGCAGCGACTTCCAGGGAATATCGGGTACATCAATTATAAAGGTTTTGCCTCTCCTGAAGCCAGTGAAAAAACATTGACCGCCACCATGAACTTTGTTGCCAATACCCATTCTCTGATTATTGACCTTCGGGAAAACGGAGGTGGAGAAAATGGGATGCTTCTTCTGTTTTTAAGCTATTTTTTTGATCAGAAAAAAGATCTTTATACCACGTATTTCAGACATAATCAGAAAACGGTTATAGACAGTACTCAACCCAAAGTTTCCGGACAGAAATATCTTCATAAAAAGATTTATATTCTTACCAGTAAAAAAACTTTTTCGGCCGGAGAAGCTGTAGCCTATTTTTTGCAGCAATATAAACTTGCCGAAGTAATTGGTGAAAAAACAGGGGGTGCCGCTAATCCTGTAGATCATTTTATGGTTCAAAATCAATATTTACTGCTTGTTCCGGCAGGAAAAATAACAGCTTTAAGCACTCAAAAGAACTGGGAACATATAGGAGTGATACCCGATCAGGAAGTGAAAAGCGAAGATTCTTTAAAGACGGCTCACATCAAAATTTTAAAAAATATAATAGTTTCAGGAACAAAAACAGAACTGACCTTACCTGAAATAAAAAATCTTATTTATAAATTAGAACAATAAATACCTGTTATGTCATCAATCATTATCAATACATCCAGCGAAAAAGACCTCGAAATACTTCAGAATATTGGTATACAAACCTTCACTGAAACCTTTGCAGAAGATAATACTGAAGAGGCTATGAAAAAGTATCTGGAAGAAAGCTTTACTACTGAAAAGATAAAATCAGAACTGAATAATCCTGATTCATTTTTCTATATTGCCTGGGAAGAAGACAATCCGGTTGGTTACCTGAAAGTTAATTCCGGAAAAGCGCAGACAGAACTTCAGGATGAAACCAGTCTGGAAATTGAAAGAATCTATGTAAAGAAAAGTCACCACGGGAAAAAAGTAGGCCAGCTTCTTTATAATCAAGCTCTGGAAACGGCTAAGCAACTGGGTAAATCATACTTATGGCTTGGGGTTTGGGAAGAAAATCTGAGAGCACTCAATTTTTACAGGAAAAACGGATTTGTTGAATTTGATAAGCATATTTTCAGACTTGGGGAAGAAGAACAGACGGATCTGATGATGAAAAAAGTATTGGATTAATTTTCTTCAAAATAGAAAGATTGTATTTAACCACTGATTACACAGATTTTCACAGATGATTATGTAATACAATTCTTTATACCTTCTAAATGTCAAAATGAAAAACTCAGAATTTGTAAATCAGATCAATACCTATTATCCTTTATCTGAAGAAACGATTAAAGATTTATTGGATATCTGTACAGAAGAATACTATAACAAAAATGATCTTTTGCTGGAAACCGGGGCTATGGCAAGATATTATTATTTTCTCAAATCCGGATTGATAGGATATTATACAATAGATGAACAAGGGGATAATATTTACAAAATCTTTTTTGAGGAAAGCAGTTTTGTAGCTTCTACGGCCGCCATTATTAAAAATGAACCCAGTGATTTCACAATTATTGCACTGGAAGACTGCACAGTGATACAATATCCTGCAAAAGCCTATCGGGAATTGCTTGAAAAGCACCATGATCTGGCACTTTTTCATATGCATTATCTGGAGAAAAACTGGGTGGTAAAAAAAGAACCCCTGGAAGTTTCTCTGAAATATGAAACGGCAAAAAAAAGATATCTGCAATTAGTTGAAAACACCTCTCTTTATAACAGATTAAAACAGCATCATATTGCCTCTTATCTGGGAATTACGCCTACACAGCTAAGCCGGATCAAAAAGGAAATTCATGAAGATAAATACTAATTGCATTTTACCCATATTTTTAATAATCAGTCATTAATGATTTATTTCATGTTTCTGGGATATATTTTAATATTATTTTAAATTTACATTATTTCACAAATAAGAGATATAATTAAAATAGTAATCCAACATGAAACTACATCACACGTATTTCTATCATCCTGATTTCGTAGAAGATAATACAGCTGTTATTGAGCACTTTGAAAGGCGGGAAATTTCAATGCAAAAAATTCAGAATGCTTTAGGCAGGGCAGAACGTTATATTGTTCCGGAGAATTCCTCCGAAACTACACTTTCTATGGCAATTGAAGCTGCAAGAGGTGTTCTTAATGAAAGTAATATTTCTATTCTCGATATAGATGTTATTATTTTTGTAAGCAGTTCTCCCGAACATCATATTCCCTGTGATGCTATCCAGATCCATCATGAGCTTAACGGAAAACCGGATACCTTATGTTATGATATGAATGCCAATTGTATTGGAGCGTTTATAGCGCTGGATCAGGTATCAAAATATTTAAAAGGAACCCGGCCCGGAACAAAAGCCTTGGTAGTTTGTGCCGAAAAATTCTCGAGGATATTAGATCCTGACAACCCGATTACTGCTTTTTGTCTTTCAGATTCCGCTTTTGCTTTTATCGTAGAAAATGATGGAGACAATACCTCAGGGTTAATAGATGTATTATATCATACAGACAGCAGCTTTTGTAATACGGTATTGTATCCACCTAAAGGAAATTCGGAGCATCAGCATGGCGATCTGACAACCTGGGATCGTATTTTTGACGGCATGGGAAGTGTCAATTTTGCACTTGAAAATATCAGTCTTTTCTTAAAGCGTAACCAGATAAGTCTGGAGCAGATTGATTTGTTTTTATTTTCACAGTTTTCAATAAAGAATATTAATATTATCCGCGATTACTTTCAGTTGCCGGAAGAAAAAATTCCTTTTTATTCTAAAGAGCTAGGATATACCGGAGCTTCCAGTCCATTTTTAGCTTTAGACAGATACCAGAAAGAAGTAAAATCATTGAAAAAAGGAGATTATATTCTTATATGGACACTGGGGACAGGCTATCAGGCAGGATTAATGCTTTGGAAATATTAATCACTGGCTGATCTTATTTTAGCGAATTAAATAAAAACAAATTACAAAAGCTTCAACATATGTTGAGGCTTTCTTCTTTTTTCTTTCACAATTTTGCTCTGTCATAAGATTATTGGTATACTATATGTTTTAAAAAAGTATACCTGTAATTATCACTAATTAAACATTTTTCAGCATGAAGAAGCTTATCAACATTGTATTTGTAATGACTGCCTTTGTACAGTTATCAGCACAAAAAATTATTCATCAGGAAGTTTTCAGTCCGAAAATGAATAAAAAGATCAAAACAGTAATCATCACGCCTAATCTTCAGCCTAATACGAAGTATCCGTCTGTTTATATTCTTCATGGTTTCAGTGGTAATCCGGACAGAATTATGAAGCAGGATATTCCTGATTTGGTTAAAAAAGCTCAGGAATTAAAAACAATCTATGTACTTCCAGATGGAAATTACAGTTCGTGGTATGTAGACAGTCCGGTTGTTAAGGATTCGCAATACCAGACTTTTATTGGAAAAGAACTGGTAGAATTTATTGATAAAAACTACCCTGTAAAAGCAGAAAAAAAATTCCGTGGAATTTTAGGATGGAGTATGGGAGGCTATGGAGCTACCAACATCGGGGTTACCTATAACAAGACATTTGGTATCGTTGGAAGTTCATGTGGTGCCCTTGATTTTAATTCTTTTGGAGAAGGATATCAGAAATATATGGTGAATAAGGTTTTAGGTCCATTGGAATCTATCAATCCGAATTTCCTTACCGACAGCAAAATAAAACTGATGGCCGGAGCAGATCAGCAATATATTTTCGACTGTGGAACGGAAGACACTCAAATGATCAGTATGAACAGAAATTTTCATAAAAAGCTGACAGAAATGAAGATCCAGCACCTTTACACAGAATCTTTAGGCGGACATGTTCCTGAATACTGGAGCAGATCGTTATCCGAACAACTTTCTTTATTTGACACGTTTTTTAAGCAATAAATCCTTTTTTAAGTTTTGGCTAAAGCCAATCTTATCATAAACAATAAAAATAAACGGGCTAAAGCCCGCTTCTATTGATATAAAAAACCATCAGAATGAAATATCATATTTAAAAAAATACAATGAAGACTTTAAATATTCAATAGGAACGGGCTTTAGCCCGTTTAATAAAATAAATATAAATTCCGATGGCTTTAGCCAAAACTTACCACCTTTGATCCTTGTCAAGAATCAATCAAGTGAAATCAAATAAAAATCCTTTTCAAGCATTGCTTAAAAAGGATTTGTGATTGATTGAATGTTCAAAAATGCTAACTAAGCATTCTATTAAAAGTTTTGAAAGTTTTTGCCCAGATGTTCCTCGATCACAAAGAACGGATCTTCCGTAAGGGTGTGCGCTCTCATATCAATAAGGCTCACTTTACTCATCATACGAAGCATAATTCTTCTCTCACAAGGCTGTTCTATACCGTCAATATTTCTTACTCCTGCCCGGAAAGCCGATCTTCCGTGAGCACATAAGTGATTATTAACCAGAATCACATCTCCTGCCTGAGGCGTAAATCCCGAATAAATCAAATGTCTGGCTTCTTCCCAGAATTCATGCAGCGTATTCTGCGCTTCATCAGATTGTCTGATACTGGAATTGAACAACTGTTCAGCAGCATCAAAACGCATAAATGGAAGGCTGTAATTTCCATACAATACAGAATCTAATGTTTCCTCTTCACTGTTTCCCATTTCAAGATTGGCATCTTTCGGGATTTTATAGATGGGCTCAAAAAGTGGTCTGTACTTTTCCCCGACAGATTCATGAGAACGGATAGAATAAAGAGTAGAAGGAACCTGTTCCTCATTTCTCACATACATAAAGCTTAAAAAATCAGCCTGATGTTTCAGAAAAGCATCTTCTGTATGTACATACAAATCGGTTGAAGATCCTGATCCAGTCTGTGTTTCTTTCATTCTTTCATCAGGTATTATAGCATGGATCAGTCCGCCGCCTTTACGCTGTGAATAATACTGTACAGGTTTTGAGGGAAGCGCTCCATGAATAAGGGCACATGCAAAACCGTATAAATTAAATTTTGAATAATCAGCTGCCTGCCAGTTGGGAGGAGTAGAGCCTATATTCTCCTGATCGATATCCATTAATCCGGTAAAGATCAGTGCACCATATTGATTTTTTGAAAAGTCACTCGCAAAATCAGCCGCTATATTTAAAATTCTCTCGGGTAAAAAATAAGACGCCAGCTGATGCACATGCTTAATAAAATCACGGTTTTCATAAGTGTCATATTTTTTCTGAAGATGCAAAGCCGCATCTTTTATCATTCTTCTTTCCTGAGAGGTGACTTCTATGACCGTAGGAAGCAGTTTTACAGCTGTTAAACAGTCTTTATCTAAAATTTCTGTAGAATTCATTAAAAAAAATTTGGTGTTAAGTAATAATTTTTATCTTTGTTTTTAATTATTCTAAATAACAATAGCCGATTCAAATTTAGTAATAATTATGTAATCACCAAATAAAATATAATAAAAAATGTAAAATTTAAAAACCTGACTATCAGATATATATAACCGTATATCCAAAAACCCACAACAACTCACAGATTTAAAAAATCACATTACAAAACTTTTATGAACAACAATTTAATATCCCTAGAAGAGCTCACAAGCACAACTTCACCTCACATTTCGGGGAATTTTGGGAATATTTTTCACCCTGACAATTATGATCATTATCGTAATGCTGTCAACAGTACTTTAGACCTGGTTCAGGAATTTCTTCACAGAAACAACAAACCTTTCAGTGGTATAGAAGCCAAAACAATGAAAGGAATGGTTCAACAGATTGATCTTAATCAAAAATTATCCAACTATAATGAGCTACTGGCAGAAGTAGACGAAATCTATGTGAAACATGCCACAGCTTTTCATCTTCCACAATATGTAGCTCACCTAAACTGTCCTGTAGTAATTCCAGCATTGGCAGGAGAAATTCTTGTAAGTGCCATCAATTCTTCTCAGGATACGTATGATCAGAGTGCCGGAGGAACCTTTATGGAAAGAAAACTGATCGACTGGACTGCCGGACAGATTGGATATAACACTAATGAGAGCGACGGGGTTTTCACAGCCGGTGGCTCACAGAGCAACTTAATGGGATTGGTCATGATGCGTGACTGCTTTTCTCAGAAAAGATATCATCACAATATTAAAATGGATGGTCTTCCAGTGGAGGCAAGCCGTTTCAGAATATTTGTTTCGGATAAATCTCATTTCAGCAATCTGAAAAATGCTTCTATTATGGGATTAGGTGAGAAAAGTATCGTTAAAGTTCCTACAGACGACCGTTTCCGTATGGACATTTCTCTTTTAAAGAAATACATTAAAAGGGAAGAACAGCTAGGAAATATTCCTATCGGAATCGTAGCAACAGCAGGAACTACAGATTTTGGAAATATTGACCCACTGGATGATATCGCCAATATTGCTGAACATTATAACATCTGGATGCACGTAGATGCAGCTTACGGCTGTGCTTTATTGTTAAGTGATAAATACCGTGACCTGATCAACGGCATTGAAAGAGCAGATTCTGTAACGATTGATTACCACAAGTCATTCTTCCAGCCCATCAGCAGCAGTGCTTTTATTGTTAAGAACAAGAAAGAACTGTTGATTCTGAAACATCACGCCGATTATCTGAATCCGAAAGAGATGGACGAAGAGGAAATTCCGGCACAGATCAATAAATCCATTACCCAGAGTACCCGAAGATTTGATGCTTTAAAACTTTGGTTTACCATAAGAATGATGGGTAAAGAACAGCTGGCAGAATATACAGATACTGTGATTGATCTTACCAAAGATGCCGCAGCAATGATTACTGAAGATGCAGATTTTGAACTTCTTTCAGATTCTGACTTAAGTGTTCTTGTTTTCAGATATGTTAATCCGGAAATCAGTGATCTGAATGCCCTGAATCAGTACATCAAGATGAAATTGTTCTACAGCGGAGAAATCCTTGTAGCAAGTACAAAGGTTGACGGAAATTTCTATTTAAAATTTACCTTCCTGAACCCGATTACCACGACAGAAGACATTCATCAGATTCTCACCACAATCAAAAATCATGGAAAAGACTTTAATACAGAAAAATAAAACAGGAGAAAAAGCCCGGGAAATTACTTTCAGAATTCTGCTGAACGGAATGTTGAGAGAACTGGGAAACGGAAAATTCTACCAGGGAGTTCCAAAATATGATCTTCTCACAGCAAAAGCTCTACAGAACAGTGATTATTCACTGTTCATGAGATTTGAAATGAAGAAAAGCGGACTGTTTTTATTTGCCCCCGTTTCTTATCGTTCCGAAACTCTTTTTCATGAATACGGACCTGTTTTGTGGGCCGTTGACCATCAAAATCAAGCTGTTTTTGAAGTAAATGATGAAAAACTGACTGAACTGGTTTACACAGAGTTTTCTGAAACAACCAATGAAAAAGGATTCAGAAACTTTGCAGAAAGAATTCAAAGCAGTTTAAGAAATCTGGAACTCACAACTGAAGCATGTCTGCAAGATGTTCAGCTTTTAACGTATTCTTTCCTTGAGTCTGAGCAAATGCTTCCAGCCGGACATAATCTGCATCCTTTCACCAAATCAAGAATGGGATTTTCTGAGGAAGAACAGTTGTTATACGGTCCTGAATTCGGAAAAGGATTTCAGCTGGATTATTTCCTGATTCATAAAGACTGCATCACAGAAAAATCTCTCCCAGGGATTTCAGCAAAAGAAATCTTCGAAAAATGGACTTCTTTACCGGAATGCTACGATTTTGAAAACATCAATGATTTTTATATAGTTCCATGCCATCCATGGGAATCCCAATATCTTTTATCTACAGAAGAATATCCTGAAATGCTCGGTTCCGGGAAAATCATTCACATCGGCCCATTGGGAGAGGATTTTTACGCAACATCTTCCATAAGAACGGTGTATAATCCTGATTTCAGCTGGATGTTGAAATTCTCTCTGCATGTTTTAATGACAGGTTCTGTAAGAACAAACAGCTTAAAAGATCTCAACAGAGGATATGCTTCCGCAATCTGGTGGCAAAATGTAAAGCCTGCATTTGAACAAAGTTTCCCGAATTTTAAATTATTACTGGAACCATCCACGTTAAGCGTTCATTATGAAGGAAAAAATATGGACAGTCTGAATATACTGCTCCGCGAAAATCCTTTTTCCAATGAAGATAAAGTTGTTTTATTGGCAAGACTTTGCCAGGATGAATCTACAGATGGTTTCAATTTTACAACCCATTTCTTTAAAAATGTTGCGAATCAACTGGGAATGGAAGTGGAAAAAGCTGCTATTATCTGGTTTGAAAAATATGTGAATTTATTGCTTTCTCCATTGAACAGATTGTATAATCAATTGGGAATGGCTCCGGAAGTCCATCAGCAGAATCTGCTAGTTCAGCTGGATAACGAACTTCTTCCTGAGTCAATTTATGTAAGAGACGGACAAGGGTATCTGATCAAAGAAAGCTTTAAAGGAAAATATGAATCTCTGGTTAAAAATTACCCTGAAATTGAGGACCTTTTCATTAGGGATGAGCGTCTTCTGGATATTGTTTCCCACCATCTTCTGGTAAGTAACCTGAGCGCACTGATTGCTTCCATAGGTAAAACAGGTTTGGTGAAAGAAAGAAGACTGATCCATATCCTGTACAGAGAATTTGAAAACCTTCATAAATCTGAACCATCATCTTTAACGGATTATACATTGAATCAAAGATATTGGACCGTAAAATCAAACCTTCAGTCGGCAGTGTCTGATGTAGACGGCGGTGTGAATGCTTCTTCAATTTCTTATGCTAAAGTTCCGAACCTTCTTCATAAGCATTTCTTTTCGGATCAGTTAATCAATCCGCAGGGAACAGAAGTTTTCTTTAAAAGATACTTCCAGAAAGAAGATGTAACCATGAGCATGCGTCCTATAGATCTTGAAAACGATCTTGAAATGCTTCATGAATGGTTCAACCGTGAACATGCGGTAAAAATCTGGCAGATGAACTGGCCTATTGATGAACTGGAAACGTATTACAGACTGATGCTTCCAGGTGACGAAGCGCACAGTTATATCATTGCAGGAAATGATGAGCCTTCTTGTAATATCGAGATTTATTGGGCCTGCAGAGATATCGTGGGAGATTATTATGACGTATTACCTACAGATTACGGAACACACCAGTTTATCGCACCTACTGATCCTAAGAAGAAATTTGTATCTCCATCCACACAATCTATGGTCGACTATGTTTTTGCACAGCCACAGGTAGGAAAAATGGTAGGCGAAGGATCTGTAGACTCTCTTGCGTCTATGATGAACAAAGCCCATGTAGGCTTCAAAGTAGATAAAGTAATTGAAATGCCCCATAAAAAAGCCAATCTGAATTTCTGTTACAGAGAATGGTACTGGGAAAAATTCCCACAGAATAAAGAGGTACAAATCACCACAAACATCACAAAAAATGACTAACGAAGCCGTATACAATGTAATAGGCATAGGTATAGGCCCTTTCAACCTGGGACTTGCCGCATTATCTAATCCGATTTCGGAACTGAAAACCCTTTTCCTGGACCAGAGAGATGGTTTCGACTGGCATCCGGGACTGATGATTGACCATGTAACCCTGCAGACTCCATTTTTATGCGACTGCGTATCCATGGCTGATCCTACGAATCCTTTGACTCTTTTGAACTATCTGAAGGAAACCGGAAGATTGTATAAGTTTTTTATAAGAGAAGATTTTTTCATCCCGAGAAAAGAATACAACCGTTACTGCCAGTGGGTGATTGCACAGCTTCCACAATGCCGTTTTTCTACGCAGGTAGTGGATATCACTTATGAAGAAGGGTTGTATCATGTAACTACGATTCACACCAAAACAAAAGAAACAACTGTTTTTAAAACGGAAAGACTGATTTTAGGAACGGGGACACAACCTCATATTCCTTCTTTTATTCCGAAAGATGATTCCAGAATTATTCATACGAGTTCTTATCTGTATCGAAAAGAGGAGCTATTATCTCAAGGGAAAAAGATTGCGATTATCGGTTCCGGACAAAGTGCTGCAGAAGTATTCTATGACCTGCTTCAGAGCAGAAATGAAGAAACGCAGCTGGGTTGGTATTCCCGTCCGGACAGATTTTTCCCTATGGAATATTCTAAATTGACGCTGGAACTTACTTCTCCGGATTATGTAGAATATTTCTACAACAGAAGTGAGTCAGCAAGGAAAACCATTTTAAGCAAGCAGCAAGCTCAGTTTAAAGGAATCAATTACGATCTGATTAATGATATCTATGATTTTATTTATGATCTGAATATCGACAATGCTGATCCTAATCTTAAAATCATTCCTAACAGCCAGCTGAATAGGGTAGACAACAGTAATCCTGACTTTATCAACCTTGAGTTCACACAGCTGGAACAGGAAGTTCCTTATGATCAGGAAGCCGATTATCTGATTTTGGGAACAGGATACCGTTATCACGAACCTGCATTCCTTAAGAATATTCAGGATAGAATCAAAAGAGATTCCAGCGGATTGTTTGATGTCAACAGAAATTATTCAATAGACCACAACGGAGGAGAAATCTATGTTCTCCACGCTGAAGTACATACCCACAGCTATATTTCTACTGATCTGGGAATGGCGGCGTACCGTAATTCCTACATCATCAATGATATTCTGGGAAGAGAGTATTATAAAATTGAAAAGAAAATTGCTTTCCAGGATTTCGATGTGGAAAAATATGCTGATTTACCAACTGCCAAAATTTAATCATACAATGAACACCAACTTAAAAAATACCGTAAGCCAGGAAAACTGGAATCAGGCTAACAGAAACCTAATGGCCAAAACCATCGCAGAACTGATGCATGAAGAGCTTCTGAAACCTATCATAACCTTTGAAGATCAGGATGGATATACCGTTTTCAAACTCGAAACAGGATTTGAAAATATTTCATACCACTTCCGCGGACAGGAAAGGATGATGGATTACTGGCATATTGATAAAGACAGCATTACAAAAACCGAAAACGGTGAAGATCTGTCTGCCGTAGATGTGGCGGCTTTCTTCCTGGAAATGCAGTCTGTATTCGATTTGGATCCTTATACTATTGCAAGATACACGGAAGAATTACTGCATACGCTGTATTGTGATGCTTTGATTTTATCCAAAGGAGTAATGTCTTCAAAAGACCTTGCGGATGCAGATTATCAGACGGTAGAGCATAATATGACCGGACATCCGTGGGTAATTGTAAATAAAAGCCGATTAGGTTTTTCTCCACGTGATCTGAAAACATTTGCTCCTGAAGCAGATGAGAATTTAAAAGTGATCTGGCTGGCTTCCCATAAAAGCAGATCGTCATTCCAGTCTTTGGAACATATTGACCGAGAGCAGTTTTATCGTTCTGAAATTGGAGACTTGCTGTATAATGATTTTAAACAGCAACTGATAAGCGAAGGAAAAATTGTTGAAGACTATCATTTTATTCCTGTACATCCATGGCAGTGGGAGCATAAGCTTCAGATTCATTTTGCCGGGGATATTGCTTCCGGACTTTTAATTCAGTTAGGAGAGGGTAGTGATACCTACAGTCCGCAGCAGAGTATCCGTACTTTATTCAATGTAGATCATCCGAAGAAAAGATATTTGAAAACAGCTGTTTCTATTCTGAGTACAGGAAATATCCGGGGATTATCGCCTAAACAGATGAAAATTGCTCCAGCCATTACGGATTGGGTAAAAGGCTTAATAAAAGATGATGCATACCTTGAAAATAAAGAAACTATTTTCTTAGGAGAAGAAGCTGCCATCACTTATCTGCACCCACAGTACGGAGCTATTACCAGCGTTCCTTACCAATATAATGAATTCCTTGGCGCATTATGGAGAGAAAGTGCTGAAAACTATCTGAAAGAGGATGAGCAAATGGTTACCATGGCTTCTTTACTGTACGTAGACGAAAGCGGCGTTCCATTAGTTCAGGCATTTGCTGAAAAAGCAGGCCTGAGTATTGAAAAATGGATTGAAAGCTATCTCGATGCTTATCTTACCCCATTATTACACATCTATTACACGCATTCATTATGTGTAACGCCGCACGGAGAAAACATTATGGTTGTTTTGAAAAACGGAGTTCCGCAAAGAATTGTGATTAAAGACTTTGTAGATGATATCGTTTTGACCACTGAAGCAAGAGAAAAGCTTCCTGCACACCTTGCAGATGGTTTGATCCAATCTTCCAATAAAGAAAACATCCCATTGTTTATTTTGCTTGGAGTTTTTGATGCTTTCTTCAGATATCTGTCGAATGCTTTACATACGTATTCCAACTTTAATGAAGAGAAATTCTGGAAACTGGTTCACAACTGTGTAGAAAATTATAAAGCAGAGAATACTCACCTTCAGGAACGATTTGAAAAGTATGACCTGTATGTGCCTGCATTCAAAAGATTCTATATCAACAGTCTGCGTCTGAAAAATAACGGTTACAGTGAAAATAAAGCATTTGCCATTCCAAGAAAAGATGGAGCATTGCCCAATCCGCTGTACCAGATTGCCAATAAAAACTCAGTAGCAGCAGTATGAGGAAATTCCTGCATATACTAAAAGAAGGAGCGGTTTTTGCCTATGGAGCTGTTGCCGGAAAAAAAGTCGAGCTTACTTCCGGAAGCATCAACCGTTCCATCTTTAGTCTTGCCATTCCCATGGTGATGGAACTTGTGATGGAGTCTGTCTTTGTGAGCGTTAATCTATTGATTATCGCAAAATTAGGCGACAAGGTTCTTGGTCTTGTGGGAATTACAGATAACTACATCAATTTTGCTTATGCCATCGCAGTAGGTCTTGGTATTGCCGCAGCAACACTTATTGCAAGAAGAGCCGGAGAAAAGGATCACGAAGGAATGGGCAGAACAGCTCAGTATATTATCCTGCTTGCCCTGTTTTTTGCCTTGTTGATTGGTGGTATCTCCTGTTATTTCTCTGCTGAAATTGTTGATTTCCTTGGGGTCAATGCCAGTACGGTAACAGATGGAATTTCCTTTTCAAGACTGGTATTTCTGAGTATCGGACTTGTGATTCTCCGTCTTTCGGTGAATGGACTTTTCAGAGGTGCCGGTGATGCAGATATTGCCATGAAATCGCTTTGGATCTGCCATATTTCCAATATCATATTTGCCATAATCCTTGTTTTCGGATTAGGATTTATTCCTGCTTTTGGGTTGATGGGATTGGCGTATGCTACGGTTTTATCAAGGACATTAGGGGTTTTATACCAGGCTTTCATATTGGCTACGGGAAAAACCAGCATCAGCATCAGAGTTCCTTTCCATGTGGATATTCCATTACTGCAGAAGATTCTGAAAATAGCCTTTGGAGGATTGGTTCAGTATATCATTCCAACATCCAGCTGGCTGATTATGGTAAAGATCATTTCTACCTTCGGAACAACAGCGCTGGCAGGATACATTATTGCCCAGCGTATTGCTTCGGTCGCAACAATGCCTGCCTGGGGAATAGGAAATGCAGCGGGAGTGCTTACAGGACAGAATCTGGGTGCCGGAGAACCGGAACGTGCAGAAAAAACAGTCTGGAGGGCAGGAACCATCAACATGACTTATCTGGTCATTGTAGCCTTATTCTGGCAGATTGCTGCTGAATATGTGGTGAAATTTTTCACTACCGAACCTGAAGTTGCAAGATACGCGGTTCAATACATCCATGTGGTTTCTATAGCTTATCTGCTGTTAGGATTCACGATGGTGATCAGCCGTGCATTGAATGCAGCCGGAAATATTATGCAGGTTACACTGCTTTATATCGTCATGTTTTACGTGATTCAGCTTCCTCTGGCTTATCTCTTAGGAGTAAGGTTTCAGTGGGAACTGAGAGGAATATTTACCGCTATCGTTTCTTCGGAAATTGTTTTGGCTGTGCTATTCCTAATGATTTTTAGAAATGGAAAATGGAAAACTATAAAAATTTAAAATGAACACTACAGAAGAATTTTATGAAATTATCGCCTCTGCCATCGCCATCAAAAAAGAACTGGTAGATGAAAAACTAACGTATCAGGAAATCCCGGAATGGGATTCTATGTCTCATCTTCTGATCGTAGAAGCGCTTGAACAGTTTTATCAGATCAAATTTGATTTTAATGATATTCTGGAGATGGGAACCGTCGGAAAGATTCGCGAAAAAATGAAAAAATACGAAGTATTCGTAGAAAACTAAGCCTATGAAAATTTTAGAAAATGTAATTGCCAATAAGAACCTGGCGTTTACAGATGCTTCCACCGGTACAACAATATCGGTGGGAACACTGTACCGGTCTTTAGGCTTAAACCCCGTAGAAAAAGGCCTGCTCTTTTTGTACAATGACAATCAGCTGCCCAGCGTTGAGGTGCTCCTCAATTTTTACGGAACAGCGCACACGATAGCGGTATTGGGCCAAAAACTACATGAGGAATTCAAAGAACGTATTGAGGCGGAATACCGTCCAAAATATATCTTTGATCCACAGAGAGAAGCTATTGAAGGATACAGCCTGAAAGAATTCTCAGATCATATCAGAATTTTTGCAAAGGATGATTATAAACCTGAGATTACCATTAATCCTGAAATTAAAATCCTTCTAAGTACTTCAGGAACTACAGGTGTTCCGAAGCTGGTTAAATTATCTGATGAAAGTCTTTATCAGAACGCATTGAGCATCCTTCAGTATATGCCGGTTCAGGAAACTGATGTAGTTCCTTTAAACGTTCCGATCAATTTTGTATACGGATTCTCTATTTTCACGACCAACTGTATGCGTGCCGGAAGAATTGTCTGTACCGATAAAGACATTATGCAGAAAGCATTCTGGGATGAAATGGAGGAGTACGGTTACAGTACTTTGGGTGGAGTACCTTTTCTTTATGAAAACCTGAACAGAATAGGATTCTTCAGAAAAGATTCTCCAAGCCTGAGATATTTTACCCATACCGGAGGCGTAATCAACGCTGAATTGAGAAAAACCATTTTCTCTTATTGTCATGAATTTAAAAAAGATTTCTTTGCACAATACGGACAGACTGAAGCAGGTGGAAGAATGGCTTATCTTACTACAGAAGGATTGCTGGAAGGGGAGACTTCTATCGGAACTCCTGTACACAAAGGAAGTTTCAGAATTGATCCTGAAACCGATGAACTTCTCTTTTCACACATCAGTATTTTCGGAGGTTACGCCAATAAGCTGGAAGATTTGACAACGTATGATCAGCCTTCTGTACTGCATACCGGAGATACTGCCAGAAAAGGTGAAAACGGAATATATTATATCACAGGAAGAATAAAGCGTATCATGAAGCTTTTCGGAATACGCCTGAATCTCGATGAGGTAGAATTTATTCTTAAAAATGAGATGCAGGGCAATACCTTCGTATGTCTGAATGCCAATGATAAAAAAATTGTTGTGCTGTATGACAATCCGGACATTGATCCTCAGATCATCACCGAAACCATTAAAAATAAGCTGCGTATCAATCCACAATATGTACGCACAGAACGTATAGAATCATTCCCATTATCACAAAACGGTAAAATAAACTATCCCCTGTTACAAAACTTACAGCATGAAAACATCTAAAACCCTTATATTACTTCTTGGTCTTGCTTTATCTTCCAACTCGCTTTCTGCACAGCAGGGCGACAGAATTCATGGCAAAATCATGCTGTCTGAAAAAGCACCGGTAAAAAACGCTGTTTTGAGACTTGTGAACACGTCTTATCAGGCAAAAACCAATAATTTAGGAGAATATTACTTTGAAAATGTGCCACCTGGAGAATATACGCTTCAGGTGGTTTTAAATGACATTGAACTGATGAAAGAACCCATCCACATTCAGAAAGATGTCTATGAAATTCCTGCAATCTACGCTCCTTTACACAATAATGTGATTGAGGGAATTACCGTATATGCAGTGAGCAGAAATAAATTTTTGGATAAAGACAGTACTTCAGTGGCCAAAATGCCTTTGAAAGTTCTTGAAAATCCACAGGCTTATACAAGCATCAACCAGCAGATCATGAAAGAACAGCTTACTTACGATATTTCGGAAGTATTGAAAAACGTTCCGGGTATGGTAAAAATGCAGGGAAGCCCGGGAAGAGGCTCCGGAGACGGAAGTTTCTACTACAGCCTTAGAGGTTTTCCTACCAAAGTATCCATGGTAGACGGTGTTCCGGCAACCACCAACGGAGAAATAGATCCTGCCGATCTCGAGCGTCTGGAAGTGATTAAAGGACCTTCAGGAACATTATATGGAGGTGCGGTAACTTCGTTTGGAGGTTTGATCAATGCTGTAACCAAAAAACCGAAAGACTATTTTGGAGGAGAAGCTTCTTATTTGATGGGAAGCTACAATCTGAACCGTGTAACAGCTGATGTTTACGGACCGATTACGGAATCCAGAAATATGTTATTCCGCTTAAATGCAGCTTATCAGTATCAAAATGGTTTCAGGGATTCCGAATTCAGGAAATCATTCTTTGTAGCACCTACAGTTAGTTATCAGGTTAATGAAAGGCTTAAATTTAACTTAGGAGCTCAGATTTATAATTATGAAGGAACAAACACTCCGATTATTTTCCTGACCAGAACAAGGCCTTATGTTGCTCACAACCCTGATGAACTTGGCTTCGACTGGAAAAGGTCATACTCCAACAATGATATGACCCTAAAAGCTCCATCTATCAATGTAAAAGCAGAGGCTAATTACAAAATTTCAGATAAATGGACTTCGCAAACGTTGCTTTCAAGAAACTTCAGAAAGACGGAAGGATTATATCAATATCAGTTTATCAGAGGAACAACCAGTGATGCTCTGTTGGAACGTAACGTACAGTGGCAGAACTCGGAAGCTTCTTCCACAAGTGTTCAACAGAACTTCAACGGAGAATTTAATATTGGAAAAATTAAAAATAAAGTGTTGATCGGATTAGATTATTTAAATCAATCTATCAACAATAATCATTCTCCGATTGTAGTGTATGATTATATTGATGGGACAAATCCTTCAGGACCAGTGGTAGCACCAGTAACAGGAATATATGGTAATATATCCAAAGATCTGGCACTGCAAAAAATTCAGGCTTTTACCCAGGCTGCAATGCTGGTGGGTAAATCTCCATTGGTACGAAATACCACAGCATCCAATCTTTATGGAGCTTATATTTCAAACGTAACCTATATTACCGACCGTTTGATTACGCTGGTAAGTTTGCGTATGGATCATTATGAAAGTAAAGGACAGCTTAATCTGAATGATAACAAACGTGCGGGTGAATTCAAACAGACAGCCTGGTCTCCTAAAGTAGGAATCGTATACCAGATCCTTAAAGATCAGTTATCAGCCTATGGAAACTATATGAATGGGTTCAGCTATACAGCACCTGTTACACAACAGTTGGCAGATTATAGCGGAGATATGAAGCCACAGATGGCCAACCAGTGGGAAATAGGATTGAAAGGAAATCTCTGGAGAAACAAAATTAATTTTACCGTTTCATATTACGATATTCTTGTTGACAATATCCAGAGAGGAACCGGAGTGATCCGTGACGGAAAAGAATATAATATTGTTGTTCAGGATGGAACGCAGAGAAGTAAAGGAATTGAAATTGAAACGATCATGAACCCTGTTCAGGGATTAAATATTATGACCGGATATGCCTACAATCACAGCAGATATGAAAAAGCTGATCCTGCTGTAGATGGGCGCCGTCCGGAATCTGCGGGTCCTGCGAATGTATTCAATTCCTGGATCAGTTATATTCTTCCCATCAAAGGATTTCAGGGACTTGGAGTAGGTTTCGGGGTAAACCGTGTAGGAAAACAGATTACCGGAAATAAAGTTGTAACCGGGCAGTTTATATTTCCTGCCTATACTTTGGTGAATGCTTCTATTTCCCTTGAAAAAGAAAGATACAGATTAGGATTTAAAATGAATAACCTAGGCAATGTACAATACTTTGCAGGGCAGGGAGTAGTAGTCGCTCAGATGCCTCGTAATTTCGTTGCTGAGGTAAGCTTTAAATTTTAAGGATGAAATTAAAGTTTAGAAAGATTGCATATCAGTTACATCTATGGCTCGGACTCACGTCCGGGCTTATAGTTGTTATTATGGCCGCTACAGGATGTATCCTGGCTTTTGAAGAAGAATTAAAACATCTTGTTCATCCCAACAGATATTATGTTGAAAACATTGGAAGAAAAAAGCTTTCATTATCTCAACTTACGGAAAAAGCAGAAAAAGCACTTCCTGGAGGCTTAAAGGTCAAAAGGGTAGTGATGTCTTCCGATCCTTCACAAACCTATGTATTCCGAACCCTTAAAATGGATAATGAAGCATGGACCTATTGGGGAACTTATCTTTATTATTACCGTGTGTATATTGATCCTTATACCGGAAAAGTACAGGAAGTGGAAGATGCCAAAAAGGATTTTTTTGAAATTGTACTGGATCTTCACAGAAGGCTTTTGCTGGGTGAAAAAATAGGGAAAACAATTACCGGTTATTCCACACTGGTGTTGGCGATCATTCTTTTTTCGGGGCTTGTGATATGGTATCCCCGTAAAATGAGCAAAAGCATGCTGAAAGGAATGTTTTTCATTAAATTATCAGCCAACTGGAAAAGAATCAACTATGACCTTCATAATGTACTGGGATTTTATTCCGTAATTCCTTTGCTTATTATTTCTTATTCCGCATTGATATGGAGCTTTGAAGATGCAGACAAATGGATAAAGAATACATTAAATGGAAACATTCCCACAGAAAAGAAAGCCAAAAGTAACATATCTTCCGGAGAGTTTTCAAACCGGGAAAATATTCTCAATCTGGTTGGAAATACCATGGAAAAAGGATTAAAAGACAAAAAATCTGCGCTTATCAATTTTCCAAGATCAGAGGAAGGTACTTATTATGCTGAGCTTACCTATGACGGAAGACAATACAGAAACGAACAGTTTAATTTTGATCAGTATTCAGGAGATATCTTAAAATCTCAATCATATAAAAACAAAAATATCGGATATGGAACCGCATTGAGAGAAAGAAATTATGACCTTCACACCGGAAGTATTTTGGGATTAACGAGCAGAGTCATTTATTTTCTGGCAGCAATGATCGCAACATCACTTCCCATTACCGGGTTTATCATTTATTTAAATAGAAAAAAGAAGAAACCAAAACATAAGAAAAACAAAATAGTTTATCCTTCTCATCATTAATAATAGCCTCTGGAAAGGGGCTTTTACTTTTTACAAAAGATTTATTTTATCCGTTTAAATAAGTTTAAAATGATACCGCAGAACAGTTTATATAAGATGAAAATCAAAGATTTTAAAATCTTAGGTGTACTTTATTATGTATGAAATTTAGCTTAAAAAACTTAAGTGTTTAAAAACTTTTGTGACTTTGTGGTTAAATTTAAAAGGTTAAAACGTCATATTATCCAGTATCAATTTTATCGAAGATAAAATCCTTGCGCCTTAAAACAAGTTCTCTTAATCTCAATTGCGCCCTTGCGTTTTCCAACTAGTAAAATAATCAGCTTATCAATCCTTTCACGTTTTTTGAAAAAACCTCAATCCCTTTATTCATTTCTTCAATATTCAAATCCCCAAATCCCAGACGCATTGCGGTCAACCCTTTATTCTGATACAATAACGTTTTGGGAATAAAAAGATTGTCTTTCGCACAATTTCGGCTCAGCTGCATCAGATTCAGTGGAATATTCCATTCCAGCCATATGGCAAGTCCTCCGGAAGGTTTCTGAAAAGATATCAAATCACCCAAATTTTCCTCCAGCAATCCGGAGAAGTAATCACGCCTTTCCTGATAAACTTTTAAAGATTTCTTCAGATAGCGATTGATTTCTCCTTCTGCGATCATTTCTCCAAGTGCCCTTTCCATCAGAATATCGCCCTGACGGTCTATAATTCCCAGATATTTACGCATTTCTGTCATAAGATTTTCCGGAGCTACAATAAATCCTGTCCTGAATCCGGGTGCCAGAGATTTCCCGAAAGAACCGATGTAGATTACCATTCCATTTGTGTCTGCACTGGCTAAAGGAAGAATAGGACTTTTATCATAATGAAATTCATAATCGTAATCATCTTCGAGAATAATAAATCCATATTCATGGGCCAGTTCCAGCAATTCAAATCTTCTTTGAGCACTCAAAGCAACCGTAGTAGGATAGTGGTGGTGCGGTGTAAGATAAAGCATCCGTATTTTTTGTTTTTTACAGGCTTCCCGTACGCTTTCTACGATAATTCCTTCTTCATCAATGGGAATCGAAACAATGTTAACACCAGCTTTCATAAAGATCATATTGACGGAAAAATAACTCAAAGCTCCCACCAATACAGTATCACCGGCAGAAAGAAGAATTTCTGAAACAATATAAATACTCATTTCTGTACTTCTGGTAATAAGAAGGTTATTCTTGGAAATAGGAAGTCCGCGGGAAAGATTCAGATATTGGGATAAATGTTCTTTAAAAAATTCACTTCCGTCATGATTGTAATGTCCAAAAGCTTTTTGACTGGATTTACGTTTCAAAATAGAACTGTAAAACCGGGAATGCTGTCCGATTTGCGTTAAACGGATATCTGGTACCCCATCATTGAAGACATACTCACAATCCGAATGTTCAAAGGGATTATCTAAGATATTAGATGTTTTGAATGAAAAACCAGTCGTTATTGGATAGTTTTGAAGATTATTTTGCTCAAAATCGTTCACTTTTACAGGTTTTTCCTGATCTTTTCCAATCACAAAAGTTCCTTTGTTCGGAAAACTCTCTGTCCAGCCCTGCGCCGACAGTTCATCATAAACTGCAACTGCTGTATTTCTATGGATTTCCAACATTTCACTGAAGGTTCTTGTTCCCGGAAGTTTTGTTCCAAAAGGTAAAACACCTCGCTGAATGGAATTGATCAGCTGATTCGCAATCTGCAGATAGATAGAAGTCTCTGATTTTCTATCAATCTTTATAAAACTTTCATAGGGAATTCTAACCGGACTATCCATAATATCAAAACTGGCACCATATAACAATCCGGCAATATACTACTTTTGAACATCAAAATAAAAATCTATGGAATTTCATCATCTGTTAAAAAGAATTGTACAGGACGGAAACACCCACGCCAAATGGTTGAATACGCTTTCATTTATGGAAAATGCCGGTGCAAGAAAAATATCAAAATGTGAACATCCAACGTTGGTTTCTCAGATCCAGCTGAAACATGCAGCTGAAGAACACCGCCACGCTTATTACCTGAAAAAGCAGATTGGTAAAATAAATCCTGAACTCTGCAAAACCTACGAAAGCACAGAGCTTCTGGCACCTATTGCAACAAGTCAATATCTTCACTCATTGGATATAAAAGCCTGTCGCTACCTTCAGAAAGCTTTTAATCTTGATAAAACAGATATTAAATATGCTGCCTATCTTTTTGTAACCTATGCGATTGAAGTACGTGCTGACGAACTTTATCCGGTTTATCAGGAGGCGCTTACTGAAGCTTCTTCTAAAATCATGGTAAAATCTATTATCCTTGAAGAAGAAGGACATCTGGAAGAAATGATTAACCAGCTTAATGAATTTTCACCAGATTGGAAAGACCATGCAGATCATATTCTGACCATAGAGAAAGAACTGCATGAAGAGTGGATGAATGCTGTTACAGAAGAAGTTGCTCAGTTACATTATGCTTAATAATATCCTTCGTTTTCAGCAATCCCTTGACAAAAGGAAAGCGGAAGGAACATTAAGGCGCTTAAGGCTTCAATCTGAAGGAGTTGATTTTCATTCCAATGATTATCTGGGTTTTGCACAAAATAAAGAGCTTCAAAACATTTTGCTGCAGAAGGTTATAGAAAATCCTCAAATGCTTTCAGGAAGTACAGGTTCCAGACTGATCAGTGGAAACAGCGATGTTGCCAATTCAGTGGAGCATTTTATTGCTCAGCAACACCATTTTGAATCGGCGTTGCTTTTCCCGTCAGGATATAATGCAAACCTTGCTTTGTTTTCAACGCTTCCCAGCCGTCATGATACAGTGATTGTGGACGAACAGATTCATCGGTCCGTACATGATGCGTGTCAACTTTCGAATGCTAAAAAATTGAAGTTCAAACACAATGATCTTGAAGATCTTGAAAATGTGTTAAAAAGACAGGAAGGTCATTGCTATATCGCGATAGAAAGTCTGTACTCGATGGAGGGAGATTTTGCTCCTCTTCAGGAAATTGCAGCGATTGCAGAACGGTATAAAGCTTCTTTGATTGTTGATGAAGCCCACGCTTTCGGAGTTTTTGGATATGGATTGATTGAAAAATATGAATTGCAGAAACAAGTTTCAGCAGCCGTTGTAACTTATGGGAAAGCCCTTGGAGCTCACGGAGCAGCAATTCTTTGCAGTGAAACAGTGAAATCTTATCTGGTCAATTTTGCGAGTCCGTTTATTTATACGACATCAGCGCAGGATTTTCAGTGGATAAGCATAAAAAGCGGATATGAATTTTTGGATCAAAATATTGAGCTGTCTAAAAAACTTCAGGATAATATCAGGATTTTCCGAAGCCAAAATCTAGATTCTCCATCCGCAGAAACGAGTCCGGTTCAGGCTATTCTAATCCCGGATAACCAAAAACTGAAAACAGTACAGGACACTTTATCTGAAGAAGGATTTTTAACCTATGCTATTTACAGCCCAACGGTAAAAGAAGGTAGTGAACGCTTGAGAATATGCCTTCACAGCTTTAATACAGAACAAGAAATTATGAAACTGACAGAAATTATTAAAGAATTTATGTAAGGTATAATTTTTAAAACCCGAAACCCGAAACACGAATCCCAAATCAAAACATGAAATTATTTATAACAGGAATAGGAACCGAAATAGGAAAAACAGTTTGTTCAGCTGTTTTGGTTCAGCATTTTAAAACAGAATACTGGAAACCGATACAGTCCGGAGATCTACATTACACAGACAGTCATAAAATTGAAGCATGGACAGATACCAGCTTTTGCCATCCGGAAACTTATCGTTTACATCTGGCGGCTTCACCACATCAGTCTGCAGGAGAAGAAAATATTACCATCAATCTGAATGATTTTCAACTCCCAAAAACAGAAAACCCACTGATTGTAGAAGGAGCGGGAGGTCTTATGGTTCCCATTTCAGACACTACTTTTATGATTGATCTGATTGAAGAATTAAACCTTCCGGCAGCATTGGTCGTAAGAAACTATCTGGGCTGCATCAATCATAGTTTACTCTCAATCTTAGCCTTACAACAGAGAGAAATTCAGCTGGAATATTTAGTTCTTAATGGAGATTTCCCGGAAGATACAGAAAGAGTGATCTGCAGTTTTATCGAAAAAGAAACAAAAATTATAAGGATTCCGGAGATCAATCATACCGATAAAGAATCAATACAAAATGCTGCAAAGCAATTAACAATAACAAAAATAGGATAATGGATACTAAAACAACATTGAGAAACAACTGGACCAAAGAGGAAATTGAAGAAATTTATCATTTACCTCTGATGGAACTTATTTATAAAGCAGCAACCGTACACCGCGAATGGCATGACCCTTCTGAAGTACAGATTTCTACATTATTATCCATCAAAACAGGTGGATGCCCTGAAGACTGTTCCTACTGCGGACAGGCAGCACGTTATCACACCAATATCAAAGTACAGGCTTTATTACCAACTGAAACCGTAATTGAACACGCTCAGAAGGCGAAAGATTCCGGATCATCAAGATTCTGTATGGCAGCAGCATGGCGTGAAGTTCGCAATAACCGTGATTTTGACAGAGTAATTGATATGGTAAAAGGCGTAAATGAACTTGGTCTGGAAGTTTGCTGTACGCTCGGAATGCTTACGGAAGAACAGGCTTTAAGATTGCAGGAAGCAGGACTATATGCTTATAATCACAATCTTGATACTTCTGAACAGTATTATGAAGAAATCATTTCCACCAGAACTTTTGACAACAGAATCAATACGATCAATAACGTAAGAAAAGCAGGAATCACAGTGTGTTCCGGAGGAATTATCGGACTTGGTGAAACACACAGAGACAGAATTTCAATGCTTCTGACGCTGGCAACAATGCCAAAACACCCGGAATCTGTTCCTATCAATGCATTAGCAAGAGTAGCTGGAACGCCATTAGAAGATAATGAAAAAGTAGATACCTGGGAAATGGTAAGAATGATCGCTACCGCAAGAATTGTAATGCCATCCTCTATGGTAAGACTAAGTGCCGGACGTATAGAAATGTCAGAAACAGAACAGGCATGGTGCTTTATGGCAGGTGCCAATTCCATTTTCACGGGAGAAAGAGAAACATTATTGGTAACGCCTAATCCGGGAGTTTCTGAAGATATGCAGATGCTTCAGACCTTAGGATTGAAACCTATGATGAAAAAAGAAACATGCTGCTAGTAAATTATAAATGATAAATAATGAGTGATGAGCTGGATTATTAGTATTATGATTTTTATTGCAGCATTGATATCTGATTTCATCAGTACTAGTATTAGTTTTTAACGCTAAGGTTCGCAAAGAAAGATTTTTAATTCTTAAAATATTTCGTTCGCAAGGGCATTCTATTTAGCAAAGCAGAATATTTCCTATTGCTGAGTGAAACGCCTTTGCGAGCTTAAAACAATAGCATATATAATAAAACCTGGCGATCATAGCGTTAAAATTTAAAAACCACATTCTTCTTTACCACTTTTTAGATCAATATATGAATACAATAACAAAAGAAATCAGTCTGCAGGAGAGAGACAAAGCGGTGAACTGGCACCCTTACACGCAGATGAAAACCGCTGATGATGCCATTCCTATTGTAAAAGGAAAAGGGATTTATCTTTATGATACCGAAGGAAAAAAATACATGGATGTTGTTTCATCCTGGTGGGTAACGCTGCATGGACATTCTCATCCATACATTGCCAAGCGTGTTTTTGAACAGCTAAACACATTGGAACAGGTTATCTTTGCCGGCTTTACGCATGAACCCGCAGTACAGCTTTCGGAGAATTTATTGAAGCTGCTTCCGGCGGGTCAGGAGAAGGTTTTCTATTCTGATAATGGTTCTACGGCAGTTGAAGTAGCTTTAAAAATGTGTATTCAATATGCATACAATCAGGAAAAAAAGAAAACAAAGATTCTCGCTTTTAAAAATGCTTATCACGGAGATACTTTCGGAGCGATGTCTGTAAGTGGAAAAAGCTTCTGGACAAAACCTTTTGAAAGTATGCTGTTTGAAGTCGTTTTTATTGATACACCGAATGCTGAAAATCTGGAACACCTTCATGCACAGATTAAAGAACTTGCTGACGAAGTAGCATGTTTTATTTATGAACCACTGGTTCAGGGTGCTGCCGGAATGCTGATGTATGATGCCGAAGATCTTAGCCAGCTCATGAAATTCTGCCGGGAGGAAGGTATTCTAATGATTCAGGATGAAGTGTTTACAGGATTTGGAAGAACGGGTAAGCTTTTCGCAGCAGATTATCTTACAGAAAAACCTAATATTATGTGTTTTTCAAAAGGTTTAACGGGAGGTACGATGCCCATGGGAATCACCACATGTTCCAGTGAAATTTATAATGCTTTCCTGTCGGATGACCGTTATAAAACCTTATTTCACGGACATTCGTTTACAGCTAATCCTTTAGCCTGTACGGCCGCTCTCGCCAGTATGGAAATACTCTTGACAAACGAAACTCAAATGAATATCAACCGCATCACTCATCAACATTCAGAGTTTGCAAAAGCGCTTGCTTTTCATCCTCATGTAGAAAAGGTTCGCCAGATCGGGACTATTTTAGCTTTCGATTTTAAAACCGGGAATGGCACTTCTTATTTCAACGAAATAGGGAAGAAGCTTTACAATGAATTCTTACAGAGAGGAATCATTATGAGGCCACTGGGAAATGTGATCTATCTTGTTCCTCCGTATTGTATTACATCCGAAGAACTGGATTTTGTCTATCAGAATATTACGGAAGTTCTGGATCAGTTTAAAGATTAAATTGATCCTGTTCCGGTAATAATTATTTTTAATTTTTTTTAAATGTACCTTATAGGTTTTTGAAGCCTATAAGGTTTTTTATGTGTTTACAGTATCGAAAACTTTTTAAGGAATTATGGCTTATTTTTTGAATATTCCCTGATAAATATTTGGTATGCTGTCAGCTTTTCTCATACATCTTGATTGGAAAGAATTACTATTGGGACACGAAGAATGGTCTTTTCTTTTAGAGATCATTCTTCGTACTGTAATTATGTTTCTGGCTATTATCATCGGACTTAGAATTTTAGGAAAAAGAGGGGTAAAACAGCTCTCAATCTTTGAATTGGTAGTCATTATCGGTCTTGGATCAGCTGCAGGAGATCCTATGTTTAATAAGGATGTCGGAATTATCTCATCCCTTATTGTTTTTATTGTTATTATTCTCCTGTATTCTATTGTGACCCATTTCATCGGAAAAAGTAAAAATTTTGAAAATCTGGTTGAAGGAAAATCCATCTGTCTGATAGAAAATGGTGAATTTTCAATTAAAAACTTTCAAAAAGAAAATCTGGGGAGTGACGAATTCTTCGCGGAATTAAGGCTGAAAGGAGTTTCGCAACTTGGACAGCTTGAAATGGCTATAGAAGAAATATCCGGAGAGATCAGTGTATTCTTTTTCGAAGATGAATCTGTAAGATATGGGCTTCCAATTATGCCGGGATCATTAAATAATCCTTTACAGTATATTCAGGAGGAAAGACATTACTCTTGTATATTCTGCGGGCATACAGAGCATAAAAAACCGGGTAATGCAGGAAGCTGCCCAAGATGCCAAAAAGAAGAATGGGTAGCTTCCAGTAATAAAAGACGTGTAACCTGACCTCTATCCTAATCCTCAACATATTTATTTCTCGCTGCCTTCAGTCCGAAATACAGCATCAGTAATACCGCACAGCTTAACAGATAGAATGAACTGTTCCATGAAATGTCCCAATCATGAAGCTTTCCAAACAACGGAGGTCCGAAAGCAGCGATCAGATAGCCTACGGATTGTGCCATACCTGATATTTTAACCGCATTAATGCTGCTTTTCGTTCTTGTAGAAAAGAACAGGATTGACAAACTGAAAGACAGTCCATTAGATATCCCGATAATCACAGCATTCACATAAATCCATTGAGATTTCATAAAGACAAACATCATGGTGCTTCCGAACATCAGAGTACATATGAAAAGGATCATAAGTCTCTGGTCTTTCATTTTACTGGCAATAATCGGGCAGCAGAATGTCACAGGAATCATCGTAATCTGAATGACAAAAAATACCCATCCGGAACTTTCTCCCTGCATATGATAATCTCCAAGAAACGAAGGAAGCCACGCTACGAGGCAATAATAAAATAGAGACTGCAGCCCCATAAAAATACTGATATTCCATGCCTGGGCAGATTTGAACATATTAAAATCAGAGGTGCTGAGTGCTGCTTTGGGTTGAGCCGGATTTCTTTTATTACATATAAATTCCAGTGATAAAACCAGAAATCCCAATGCGGCGATCACCAGCCATATTCCCAGAGAACCTTTCCATCCAAAACCTGTCAGTTCTCCAATTTTCACACTGAATCCGGAAGCTAATGCTGCTGTAAGATTCATCGATACAGCAAAAATTCCAGTCATAAGACCTATCTGCTTCGGGAAATTATTCTTAACATATCCCGGAGTAACCACATTTCCAATGCATATTCCCAAACCAATGAATATAGAACCTAAAAACAAAAGCCATAGAGAACCACTGATTCGTAAAAATAACCCGAAGCTTAAAATAATCAGAGAATACATCAGAAGTTTACTGATTCCGAATGTATTGGAAAACCTGCTCACCAGCACAGAACAGGCAGCAAACATAAACAGTGGAATAGAAGTGAGCAGACTCACCTGAAAATTATCCAGTTGTAAAGCATCTCTTACCTCTCCAAGAACAGGAGCCACTGCCACAATCGGAGACCTGAGGTTGCTGGAAATAAGTATAACTACCAGAACATTAATGATTAATAAAACATACGAAGCATTCTTTTTTACTTCATTCTTCATCATAATAAAAACTTTTGTACAAAATTAACACAGTAATTTTGTTTAATTTTGCCAAAGTTTTAACCTGAAACGACATGAACGCTAACGATACTATAAATATAGATGAACTGAAAAAGCCGTATTTTGTATGGTTTGAAGAAAACTGGATTCATGATAACGTTCTTCATCACCATCAGAAGGGACAGCTCGTATATGTAGAGAGTGGTTTTCAATATATTACCATTGAAGAAAAAATCTATCTCCTTCCTCAGAATCATGCGGTATGGATTCCTCCAAATGCTATCCATAAAACCAACTCCCATTCTGAAAAGATCAAGCTGATGATCATGTTTGCAGAAATCAGCACTCAGGAATCTTTCTATGATCAGGTGAATGTATTTTCTGTTCCTCCTGTTTTGAAAGAAATGATAAAATATTCAGAAAAATGGTCTAAGCTGGTGAAGCCGGATCACAATGAGGACGTATTTCTGAAAGCACTGTTCAACGAACTTCCGCGGTTTGCAGAATATTCTCTGACCTTTCATATCAGCCTCCCGAAAGATAAGCGCCTTGATAAAGTGATAGAGCATCTGCACACTCATTATCATAATGAGATCAGGATGGAAGACCTCAGTGATACAGCCCTCTTATCTTTCCGTACACTGGAACGTATTTTCAAAAAAGAAACAGGTCTTACCCTAAGTAAATATCAGCAAATGCTCCGTATTATCAAGAGTCTGGAATATTTGAGTTCCGGAAATCTTACGGTTTCAGAAACAGCTTATGAAGTAGGATACAGGAGTGTTCAGGCTTATACCAGAAGTTTTCAGTCTGTGATGAAATTCAGGCCTACTGATTTTATTAAAACCATTCAATAAGTTATAAACCTGTAAAAAAACTGTCAATTATTGTTGAAAAGGAGAGTTATCAACATTATAAAACTTCGCATATTCCTTTAAGTAAAAGTAATTAGTGGGATTGAAAAAGAAAATATTTCACATTTTGACCGCTTTTCCACTTCAATAGTCAATATTCAATTATGATATTATTGAAAATAAAAAGGTCTCCACGAATGGAGACCTTAAAAAAACACAAATGATGAAAAAAAATTATTTCGATTCACAAATATAAACAAAAATCATGTTATGCAAAACATCATAAGCTTATTTTTTTTAAAAAATATTTATTTCAGGTAAAAATAATTATTCCTTAAATGTTGTTCATTTTATTTAAGATTCCGAAATTACTGGTATAAAAACATATCTATTTAAATATAATTCGCCATTTTGAAGAATTGCATGCATGTTTTTCGTCCAAAATAGAAAAATCATTAAAAGTGAATTATTATCAAAATAAGACGATGACGAACAGATATTCAAACAACCGTTTAACTCTTTTGTGACCCTGCTCATAAATTCTGTAAGTTTTTTGTACTACTTTGCTTAAAAACCCGTCCTATGAGTCCAAAAATATTTAAGGGAGTCCCTGCACAAAAATTCGGAGGCTTCCACGATACAGAAAGCAGAAAAGTATTTGACCAGGATCTGATTCCGGAAAAGTTTGAAATATTAAAAAAAAGATTCTTTTCAGTTAATCAATGGGAAAACTATAGTGGGAAAGCGTTTGCTGCATTTAAATTATATGATTTTGATGGTAATCCCGTAGATAGGGAACCTCAAAAAGGAGATTTTATCCGGATCGATATTCCGGGTCCGGGAGAACCTGAGGCTAAAGGGTACGATTGGGTAGAAATAACAGATATCTGTTTCTATCAGGATAGTTTTTCCGAAAGTATATCCATCACATGCAGGCCATCCGTAGATCCTCAAAATAAGAAAAGCCGTCATATTGCTCATTTTTACAGTGCTGCCGCCACCTCAACCTTTATGATAACCAGGAATATTGCGTATTTAAAAGCAGCTGTATACGGGCGAAATGAAAAGCCTAACCGAAACGCTAAGTTTCTGGATGTCATCCGGAATTTTGCAATTGCTATCGGCGGAATGATGGGAATTGCAAAAATACAGTGGAAGCAGCTTACTGATAGTTTTCTGGATTTTGATTAAAACGACTGTACCTTTTTTGACTTAGATCAAAGTTTTGTGTTAACTGTTCGGAGACCTTTGCACCCGAATATTTTAAACAAAATTTATGAGTACAACATTAGAAAAGGGACACACTATTAATTTCTATCAGGCAACAGCTCCTATTATCATTTCGGTATTTGCAGTCTACCTTACCATAGGAATTGCTTTGGGAGTACTTCCCGGGTTTGTTCAGAACACATTGGGTTTTAACATTATTATTGTAGGACTTGTTATTGGTCTGCAGTCATTGTCTACACTTTTAACCCGAGCCTATTCAGGAAAAATTACAGATACCAGAGGTGCTAAAAGAAGTAAAATGTCGGGGGTAGCACTGGCGGTTATTGCCGGGATTATTTATGTACTGGCTGTATTATTTCAGGCTCATCCTTTGCTGGCACTTTCCTTTCTTTTATTAGCACGAATTATTCATGGAATTGGCGAAAGTTTTCTGGTTACCGGAGCATTAACGTGGGGAATAGGTCTTGTGGGACATTCCAGCTCAGGGAAAGTAATGACATGGAATGGTATTGCCATGTATGCGGGAATTGCAATCGGTGCTCCAGTCAGTATCTGGTTAAGTAAAGAATACGATATGCTGCCTGCTTTCCTTCTCATTGCCTTTCTTCCGCTGGTAAGCTGGATTTCCACTGCAAAACTTCCTTCTGTTCCCGTGGATAAAGATCATGTACGGACTCCTTTCTACAAAGTAATTGGTGCCATATCCGGCCAGGGGCTGAGCCTTGCTTTTTCATCAATGGCTTTTGGATGTATTGCTTCTTTTATTGCTTTATTTTTCTCACAAAAGAATTGGGGAGATGCTTCACTTGCATTTATGATCTTTGGAGCTTGTTATGTATTGACCAGAATCTTCTTTGCTTCTTTTCCGGACAAATACGGAGGTTTTACAATCGCCATGATCTCTCTGGTCATCGAAGTAGCAGGGCAAATACTGATCTGGACCTCTGCTTCCAAAACATTGGCTATTGTGGGATGTGGATTGACCGGGGTTGGATTTTCATTGGTTTTTCCGGCTTTAGGAGTTCTTGCTATTCAAAAAGTAAAACCACAGATGAGAGGAACTGCACTAGGCGCCTATGTAGCATTTGTTGACCTTTCATTAGGCCTTGCTGGTCCTATTGCAGGATTAATTGCCGGTTGGTTTGATTATCAGGCTGTATATCTGTTCGGAGGAATCAGCTGTATGATTGCAATGATTATTTTATTATTTAACAAAAAATAAAAATGAAAAATTCTATAATATCTCAGGCAAAAGAAACGAAAAAAATACGTTCCGCATTTACTGTTAAAAAGAAACTCTTTATGACACCGCATTTAATCCGTGTTATATTTAATATTGATAAAAACCAGGCTGAACTGTTGGCTCATGTAAAATCCGGATCTAATAATAAAATTTTTATCCAGGCTGGCGAGGAAAACGCTCAGCTTGTCAGAACCTATACCAACAGAAAAATTGATCTTGAAAACCGTGAATTAAGTATTGATTTTGTCGCACATGGTGATAACGGTCCGGCTTCTGCATGGGCATTAAAAGCCAGTCCCGGTGATATATTGGAAATAGGGATGAAAGAAAGTACAAGGCCTTTAATTCCTGAGGCTGATTTTTACCTGATTGCAGGAGATGCCACGGCATTGCCAGTGATTTGTGCCATTGCAGAACAGTTTCCATCGTATGTTAGAGCAAAAATACTATTGGAAGTGGCAGATAAAGAAGACCAGCTTATCCTGTGTTCTGCAGCAGATATTTCGGTTGAATGGCTGCATAATCCTCATCCCGAGCAAGGAAGCAAGCTTGCGGAAGTGGTGAAGTCTGTTCAGTTTCCCCCCGGAGTATTGAAAGAATATGTGTACATCGCCGCAGAATATGCCACTGTACATGAGCTTCGTACCTATTTCAAAACAACGCTGGAATGGGATCCGCATGGTATGTACATTTGTTCATACTGGAAAGCCGGGCAGGCAGAAAACCCATAGTTAGAACAGAATAAAAGCAGTAAGCAAAGCCATTTATTACTACTTTTGCTTACATGCAGGAACTTTTAACGTCATATATCAACAATAGAATATCAGTAACGGATGCAGAATTGGAAACAATTCTTTCCTATTTTATACCGGTCCGGTTAAAAAAGAATGAAATGCTTCTTTCCAACGGACAAAACAGCCAGAGAACATTTTTTGTTGTAAATGGCTGTCTCCGTATATTTTTCATCAATGAAGAAGGGCAGGATTCCACCCGATATTTTGCTTTTGAAAACCAGTTTGCCACTGCACTTACCAGTTTTATTACTTCTGAACCCTCTGAGGAATTTATAGAGGCCGTAGAGGATTCAGAAGTATATTATATTACCCATAAAAATTTTTATCATCTTCTGGATATTATCCCTCAGTGGGAAAAATTTTACAGAATATACCTGGAAACTGCTTATGTGAATAATACCAAAAGACTGATGTCTTTCCTTGTTCAGGATGCTCTTGAAAAATACCGTCAGCTTTTAGACGAAAACCCTGTAGTGGTAAGAAGGCTTTCCAATAAACTGGTGGCTTCCTATCTTAACATCTCGCAAGAGACACTGAGCAGACTGAAGTCGAGGCTGTGATTTTTGTTTGATCAACCTAACATTATTACGGAGGTGTTTTATTTATTTAAACTATTTTTAAACTGGCAAAAATTCTCAAAAAATTAATACCAGAGCCCTCTCAGAAAAAATTTAAGCCCTATATTTGCACTCATGTTAAAATGGTTCTCCATATTATGCTCAATGATGTATGTGCTGGCTACCACCAATGCGGGGGAAGTACTGAAAGTGCCTATGTTTGTTGAACATTTCATGGAATACCATGGAAGCTTTTCAGAATTTGTGATGGAGCATTATGATAACCACAAGCAGGATTCAGACTGGGATACCGATCAGAAACTGCCATTTATCAATCCACCAATCGTATTGACTGTACATGCCCAGCTTCCGGAACTTTCATTCGAAATAAAAAAACCTAAGGAAATTACTGTTTCAAAGAAAAGCAGTATCTACAAGGAAAAAGATTTTTCCAACCAATACCTTTCTCAGATTTTCCAGCCCCCACGGCTTTCTTAATTGACTTCACATTGAAAATTAATGCTTTATGTTCTTGCCTAAAGCAATGAATTCTTGTTACATATCAATTAATTCGTAATGCATTGTATTGATGCTTACCCTTAACCAGAGAAGTTACAAACGCTTGTTTTGATACTTTAGTTTTGGGAAGGATCTCAGCTTTTATAAGGCATTCCGGGTTACCAATTAATAGTTTTTCCATGTTAAATAAAATTATTGAGTTTTCTGTAAAGAATAAACTCATCATTGCTCTGTTTACGGTGGCTCTTATCCTCTTTGGAGTCTATGAAACCACTAAACTTCCTATTGATGCCCAGCCGGACATCACCAATAATCAGGTTCAGATCATTACCACTGCTCCTTCTTATGGTGCAGCGGATATAGAACGCCTTGTTACATTCCCAATTGAACAGGCTACCAGCAATATCAGCGGAATTACAGAATTGAGAAGTTTCTCCCGTTTCGGACTTTCATTAGTCACTGTAGTTTTTGATGACAAAACTGATGTCTATTGGGCTCGTCAACAGGTCCAGGAGCGCTTACAGCTTGTTCAGGACAACATCCCGGCCGGAATCGGCAAACCGGAATTAGGACCCATTTCAACAGGATTGGGCGAGATTTTCCAGTATGTGGTAAGAGCCAAAAAAGGTTACGAAAATGTGTATGACGAAACAGAACTTAGGACGATCCAGGACTGGGTGGTCAGAAGACAGCTTCTTGGAACCAAAGGTGTGGCGGATGTCAGCAGTTTCGGAGGAAAACTGAAGCAATACGAAATCGCCATTAATCCTAATCAGTTACAGGCATTTAATATCAATATCAATGATGTTTTTGCTGCGCTGGAGAAAAACAATCAGAATACAGGAGGTGCTTATATTGAAAAGAAAGAAACTGTTCTGTTTATCCGCAGCGAAGGACTTCTGGGAAGTACGGAAGATATCGGAAGCATTCAGGTAGCGGAAACCAAAGAAGGAGTTCCAGTGCATATTAAAGATGTAGCATCTGTAAAAATAGGATATGCGACAAGGTATGGTGCTATGACTTATAATGATACCGGAGAAGTATCCGGAGCGATTGTTCTGATGCTGAAAGGAGAGAATGCGAATGTAGTGATCGGAAATATTAAACAAAGACTCGAAAAAATTCAGGAATCCTTACCGGAAGGAGTTGTGATAGAGCCTTTTCTTGATCGTGCTAAAATGGTGAATAACACGATCAGTACTGTAAAAACAAACCTGATGGAAGGGGCTCTTATTGTGGTTTTCATTCTGGTGTTATTTCTGGGAAATTTTAGGGCAGGATTACTGGTGGCTTCTGTTATTCCTTTGGCTATGCTTTTTGCCATTATCATGATGAACATTTTCGGTGTAGGAGGAAATCTGATGAGCCTTGGAGCGCTGGATTTCGGTCTTATTGTAGACGGAGCCGTCATTATTGTGGAAGCTGTACTGCATCAGCTTGCCCATAAAAAGCATTTCGGAAAAGACAATATGCTCAGCAAAAAAGAAATGGATGACCAGGTTTCCGGTTCTGCCACCAAAATGGTTAACAGTGCGGTTTTCGGGCAGATTATTATCTTAATTGTATATCTTCCGATTTTTACGCTTCAGGGAATTGAAGGGAAAATGTTCAAACCTATGGCTCAGACTGTTGCTTTTGCCCTGATTGGAGCATTTATTCTTTCCCTGACTTATATTCCGATGATGAGTTCTCTGGTATTAAGCAGAAAGAAAAAGGAAAAAGAGAATATTTCAGACCGTGTCATGGGCAACGTGGAAACCGGACATCAGAAGCTACTGATGAAAGCTCTTAAATTCAGAAAAACTATCATCATTGGGGTGTTGATTCTGTTTGCAGGTGCTGTTTTTACCCTTTCCAGAATGGGTGGAGAATTTATTCCGTCTCTTGAAGAAGGTGACTTTGCTGTCGAAATGAGGATTCTTCAGGGAAGTAATATCAATGAAACCAAAAAAGCTACCACTCAGGCTGCACACATCCTTTTGACACAGTTTCCTGAAGTAGAAAAAGTGGTGATGAAAATTGGAAGTGCAGAAATTCCCACAGAACCGATGCCTATGGATTCCGGAGATATGATTGTTGTTTTAAAGCCAAAAAAGAAATGGACTTCTGCAACAACATTTCCTGAACTTTCGGACAAGATGAGTAAAGCATTACATGTTATTCCCGGACTGACAACCAGTTTTCAGTTTCCTGTACAGATGCGTTTCAATGAGCTTATGACGGGAGCAAGACAGGATGTGGTCTGTAAAATTTATGGTGAAGATCTTGACAGCCTTGCCGCCTATGCAAAAAAGATGGGAAGCATCATCAACACTGTAAAAGGTGCTCAGGATCTTTATATTGAACCGGTGGTAGGTGCTCCGCAGGTTGTGATTGATTATAACCGTTCGGAACTGTCCCGATATAATATTTCGGTTGCGGAAATCAACAGAGTGATCAATATGGCTTTTGCAGGTCAGACCGCAGGTGCTTTGTATGAAGGAGAGAAAAAGTTTGATATCGTTGTGAGAATGGATAACGAACATAAAAAAGATATCACCAGCATCCAGAACCTTTTGGTTCCTACTGCTTCAGGAGAGCAGATTCCTCTGTCACAATTGGCGAAAGTGGAACTTAAAAACAGTCCGAACCAGATCCAGAGGGAAGATACCAAAAGAAGAATCATTGTAGGTTTCAATATAAGAGGAAGAGATGTTCAGAGTATCGTGGAAGAGCTTCAGCAAAAGGCAGGTAAAAGCCTGAAATTATCACCAGGATACAGTGTCTCTTACGGAGGTGCTTTTGAAAACTTAAATGAAGCTAAAGCAAGGCTGGGAATTGCTGTTCCTATTTCGTTGGTGATGATTTTCCTGCTGTTATTCTTTGCTTTCGGTTCTGTAAAACACAGCTTACTGATCTATACTGCCATTCCGTTATCTGCGATAGGAGGTGTTTATTTTCTGGCATTAAGAGGAATGCCTTTCAGCATCAGTGCAGGGGTAGGGTTCATTGCTTTATTTGGAGTTGCCGTACTTAATGGAATTGTTTTGATATCAGAATTTAACCGATTGAAAAAGAATGGAATAACCAACACCAGCAGAATTGTACTCATGGGTACAAAAATCAGGCTTCGTCCGGTTTTAATGACTGCGTTTGTGGCTTCTCTGGGGTTTCTTCCCATGGCCATCAGCAACGGCGCAGGAGCAGAAGTACAGAGACCTTTGGCAACTGTCGTTATCGGAGGATTAATGCTTGCGACTCTTTTAACCTTATTTGTCCTCCCCATTTTATACGTCCTGTTTGAACATATTAATAAAGATAAAATGAAATTCTCAAAAAAACTCAATTATAAAAAACTGTCTGTTTTCTTGTTGTTAATGGCCTTCGGAATCAATCAGGCTCAGGAAAACATCACCTATGAACAGGCTTTGGAAAAAGCCTATCAGCAGAATGGAACGCTTAAAAATTCAAAACTGGTATCAGATTATCAGGAGAAACTGAAAGCCAGTTATCTGGATATTCCCCAGACAGAAATTACCGGCGGATTCGGACAAATTCAGGGCGAGGAAACGGATAATTCTTTCGGGATTTCTCAAAGATTCAGTTTTCCTACGGTGTATTCAAAAAGGAGACAAATGCTGGATGCAGAATGGTCTTCCAGTGTCATCAATCAGAATCTGACCAAAACACAGCTTACCAAAGAAGTAACAGACGTTTTCTACAGAATACTTGTGCTGCAGGAGAAGAAAAAAGTGCTGGAATACATCAGCCAGCTGTATCATAATTTCGCAGACAAAGCCGGATTAAGATTAAAAAAAGGGGAAGCCAATATTCTCGAGGAATCTACTGCCGAAATTCAGAAAGAACAGATAAAAGTACAGTTGAATACCCTTGAAAATGATCTAAATGTGGCAAAACTTCAGCTTCAGCTATTGCTCCAGTCAGAGGTTCCTTACCAGCCTGTTGCTGATCGACCCATTGTGAATATTGGCCTTCAGGTTTCAGAAGAAATGGTAAAACAACACCCTGAGCTTCAGTACCTGCAGCAACAGATCAAAGTGGGAGAGGCAGAAATGCAGTTAGAAAAAAGTAAACTTCTTCCGGATCTTCTTGTTGGATACACCAACCAGAGCATGAAAAACATCAATAATAATCGCTTCAATTCAGTTCAGGTGGGAGTGGGCATTCCGTTGTTTACCAAAGGACAGAGAGCTTTGGCAAAGGCGGCACAGACAAAAATTGCCATCTCTGAAAATCAATACCAGAGAAAAGAAATTGAGCTTAAAAACAGATTGAAACAACAGCTGAATAATTACATGAACCAACAGCAGATCATCGAAAATTATGAACAAAAACAGCTTCCAAAGTCCGAGACCATCCTAAAAACTGCTCAGAAACAAATGGAGGTAGGAGAAATAGATTATCTGAACTGGGTCATACTGGTGAATCAGGCCGTAAAAACCAAAGCAGATTATATTGATCAGCTGGAAAAGCTTAATCAGACCGCAGCCGAACTTCAATTCCTAATTTCAAAATAATACATCATGCATTTCAATAATATATCACTATACAGCCTTGCTTTAGTTCTTACTTTATCTTCATGCTCGGGGAAAAAAGAGGAAGAAAAAACGGTTTATGAAAACACCCAATTTTCTAAGAACGACAAAAACTCTGTGCAGCTTACAGAAAAACAGATTCAGTCTGTAGGACTGACAGTAACCACCATCCAGAACAGGAATATGGAAAAGCTGGTGAAACTTAATGGGAAAGCAGAAATTGCCCCCTCACACATCAGTTTGATTTCCAGTATTATGGGTGGACATATCAAGTCTATTAATGTGATCAATGGAAGCCTTTTCAGCAAAGGACAGGTGCTCGCTGTGGTGGAAGATCCGCAGTTTATACAGCTGCAGCAGGATTATCTGGTAACAAAGGCCCAACTTGAAGCGGCAAGACTGAATTTTAACCGTCAGAAAGATTTGAATACCAGCAAAGCCAGCAGCGACAAGACCCTACAGACCGCCCAGGCAGATTATTCCACTTTAAACGCTACTTTAAAAGGGTTGGAAGAAAAGCTGAGAATTATCGGAATTAATGCCAAAGGTTTGAATACCGGAAATATCAGAAGTAAAATCAATATTTATGCACCATTTACAGGTTTTGTAAGCAAAATTCTCGTGAATAACGGACAGTATATCAATCCGGCAGATACTTTATTTGAACTCATTAATCCGGCTGGATTACTTTTAGAATTAAAGGTTTTTGAAAATGATGTGAATGATGTAAAAGTGGGACAGGAAATTCTAGTGTACAACAATCAGAATCCGGATGTGAAATCAAATGCTAAAATTGTCAGCGTAGTTCCAAGTATTGAAAACGGAGGTTCTGCAACAGCAATTGCCAGATTATCTTCTGTGAATACGGAATTCGTAAAAGGAATGTATGTGAATGCAGAAGTGAATATCAGCAGCCGTTATACACAGGGACTTCCCAACGAAGCAGTAGTTTCATTTGAAAATAAGAATTATGTTTTTGAAGATCTTGGAAAATCAAATTACAAAATGCTTCCTGTCGTAACCGGAATTTCTGATGACCAGTTTACAGAGATTTTGAAAGCTGATGTTTTAAAGGATAAGAAAATCGTACAGAAAGGAGCCTACAGCCTGCTGATGATGCTTAAAAACAAAGCACAATAATTAAAGTGAAACCAGAAAAACTTTTAGTTTGAAAATACTTAAGTTTAAAAAACTTTTGTGACTTTTGCGGTTAAAATAAAACATACAAGAAGAAAAGATCAGTTATCCGGCTGATCTTTTTTATTTCAAGCAACTTAAAAAAATGATATTTGACATGTTTTCGATAATTAAAATACTATTTAACGCATAATTCATTTTAAAATAATATTTTTAAGAAGTGAATAGTTGTAAAGGATTTTTAGATGAATAATAAAAAATTTTATCAAAACTTTATGACAAAAAAACCTTTGCACAATTTCCATATTCCGGTGATGGGGCTGGCTTACACAATAGACAGTCCGATTCGTGTTGCCCAGTATGGAATTTCTTCCGTCATCTCTATTATTGATGATGAAATCCTGGAAAAAATGAAGAACTTTTATAACAAAAAGTTCAATCTTGACTATTTCGGGATCTCAGCAAAAACAGAAGATTACAGAGCCAAAAGGGTTACGGCTTATCTGGATATGGTGGATGATATCGTGAATGAAAAGTTTGAATCTTTCAAACACGAGATCAGCAGGAATAAAGAGGCTTTGAGAGACTTCATGGCCATGCTTCCGAATACATCAGACCTCAAAAACGGTCTTCAGAACCTTATCAGTCAAAAGGATAACTGGAGTGCCAATATCAAAAATTTCATTGAATCCAATTTAAAACCGGGAAGTATTGATGTCAATATCATGACGAAAGTAGATAAAGACAATTATCAAAATAATGAACAGCTTCCGGTAATGTTTAACGATGCCCATGCTTCACTGCGTGGATTTGCCAAGAGTAAATTATCTTCTTCAATGGTTCTTTCTGCAGGGATGAATCCCCGTTTATACAGCTATATGGAAGAATTTGACGATTTTTTCCCGGACGAACATGGAAACATCAAAAAGAAAATCATCCTTAAAGTAAGCGATTTCCGTTCTGCAATGATCCAGGGAAATTTTCTGGCAAAAAAAGGATTGTGGGTTTCTGAATACAGGATAGAATCCGGGTTGAATTGTGGTGGTCATGCTTTTGCCACGGAAGGAATGCTTCTCGGACCAATCATGGAAGAATTCAAACAGAAAAAAAACGATCTGATACAATCAGCCCATTCCTTAATGACCGCGGCTTTAGAACAAAAAGGAAAACATGTAGTTTCCGAACCTTTAGAAATGAAAATTACGGTTCAGGGTGGAGTAGGAACCGCAGAAGAACACGAGTTTTTATTGGCGAATTACAGTGTAGACAGCGTAGGATGGGGTTCACCGTTTTTGCTGGTACCCGAAGCAACGTCGGTAGATACAGAAACCAGAAATTTACTTTTACGGTCAAAAGAGCAGGACTTTTATCTGAGTAATATTTCGCCTCTGGGAGTGCCTTTCAATACGGTAAAAGGAACTTCCAATGAACGATTAAAGCATGAAAAAGAAGCAAAAGGGAAATATGGAAGCTCATGCCCCAAAAAACTTCTGGCATTAAGCAAAGAATTCTCACCGGAAGGAACCTGTACTGCTTCCAGAAAATATCAGGATATCAAGCTCAAAGAACTGTACAATCATAAGGAAACCTTTACAGAAAAGGAATTTAATAAAAGGAAATCTGAAATTACAGATAAGGCCTGCCTTTGTGTGGGACTTGTTAATGCGGCATATATGGAACAGAACCTTGAAATTAAGGGAGAAAAACAAGGCGTTGTCATATGCCCGGGACCCAATATTGCCTTTTTTGATAAGGAAGTTTCTCTTTCGGAAATGGTACAACATATCTACGGAAATGCCAATATTCTTTCCGACAGCCAGCGTCCGAATATGTTTATTAATGAATTGAAAATGTATGTGGATTATCTGAGAAAGGAAATTACCGAATCTACGATACAGATTACCCATTCACAGACAAAAAAATGGAATGCTTTCAGAAAAAATGTTCTTGATGGGATAGAATATTATCATGAGCTTTTTAAAGCATCCTCATTCTTCAGCAACGGTTTATCAACCATCAATCTTCAATTACAGGAGTATAAACTTCAGCTTATTGCTATTGAAATTCCTCAGGTTGAAAAATAACCGTATTTTTTAATTGATAGATAATAAAAACAGTTTTCAATGCGGAGGCTGTTTTTGTTTTTTCTGTTCTGTTCTGTTCTGTTGAAGAGTTTTTATGAGATAAAATTCTTTGCGACTTTGCGTTTATCCAACTTCAAATTATTTTATAAAATATGTAAACAAATTTGCTCTCTTCTATATATTGTTGGAATATCGCAAAGTCGCAAAGGTTTTAATTGCGACTTTGCATTTATCAAACAAAGGTTTTAGTCAAAAAAAATCAGTAAACATCAGCATTTCCATTTATAATAACTATAAAGGGAATGGTCATTTTGAATATTCTCCAGGCTTAATATTCCTTACCTTAGAGCTCACTTAGTAAATTATTTTTATGGAAAAAAGAAAAATCAAAAACACCGATTTAACGATTGCGCCAATCAACTTCGGAGGAAATGTTTTTGGATGGACACTAGACGAGAAACAGTCTTTCGATATACTGGACCGCTTTGCTGAAGCAGGATTCAATTTTATAGACACTGCAGATACCTATTCTTGGTGGGTGAACGGAAAAGGCGGACAGTCTGAAGAGATCATCGGAAAGTGGATGAAAAGCCGCTCTAACCGTAATGATATCGTTCTGGCAACCAAAGTAGGTTCAGAAACGAAAGAACATGGCTATGATATCAGCAAAAAGCATATTTTACAATCTGTAGATGAATCGTTACAAAGGCTTCAGACCGATCATATCGATCTTTATTATACCCACTTTGACGACAATATTACTCCGGTGGAAGAAACACTTTCGGCTTATGATGAGATCATTAAAGCTGGAAAAGTACGTTATATTGCCGCTTCCAACTTATCACCGGAACGTTTGAAAGCATCATTTGAAGCTGCAGAAAAGCATAATCTTCCTAAGTATGTTGCATTACAGCCTCATTACAACTTAATGGAAAGAGAAGGTTTTGAGCAAAATTATGCTCCGCTGGCTGAACAGTTTGATTTAAGTGTATTTCCTTATTGGTCTTTGGCAGCAGGTTTCCTAACGGGTAAATACCGTCATGAAGCAGATTTGGCAAAAAGTGCAAGAGGCGAGGGTGTAAGAAAGTATTTAAATCCTAAAGGACTTGAAGTATTAAAAGCGCTGGATCAGGTAAGTGTAAAGCATAATACAACGCAGGGAACTGTTTCTCTGGCATGGCTGTTATCCAATCCTCTGATTACAGCACCAATTGTGAGTGCGACCAGTTCCTCTCAGCTTGAAACAGTCTTCAATGCACCAAAACTTGTTTTGGATCAGGAAGATATTGATCTGCTTAATAGAGCGAGCAACTAATTTTTTCGACTATCATTATAGATTAAAATTAAATCCGTTCATTGCTGAACGGATTTTTTATGATTGAACGGCGAAAACCACCCCGTCAAAAATTCTTTGAATTTTCGCCACCCCTCCGGAGGAGGGGAATTTAGGTTTCCGATTGTTATTTTCTGTTGTTACTATTAATCAGAATATTCCTTCAAAAGCTGTCTGTAGCTCATTAATATTGATGATTTTGAGATAAACCCGATGAAATCATTGGTATCACTTACTACAGGGAGATTCCATACGCCCGTATCATCAAAGGTCTGGAGAATATCCAATGGTTTATTTTCCCGATGAAGAACCGCTGGTGGAGCTTTCATAATCTGAGTAACCGTCTGGGAAGTTTCCATTTCTTTGTTAAAAAGATAAGGTCTTATATCATCCAGCGTCAGAACTCCCTTTAGTTTTCTGTTTTCATCCACCACAGCAAAAATATTTTTATCACCGTTCTTGACCATTTCAAACAGTTCTGTAACGGAAGCATTTTCATGAATGGTCTGGGAATATTTATCAATAAAATCTTCGGTTCTTAAAGCAAACAGCAGGTTCTTATCATGTTTATTTGTGAAAATTTTTCCTTCGTCGGCTAATGATTTTAATTCCGGGGAAATCGGGGAGAACCATTTGGCGATGAGATAGGATATGATGGAAACAATCATCAGAGGAATAAACAAATCATACCCGAAACTTGATTCCGCAATCAGGAAGATTGCAGTAAGAGGCGCATATAAAACACCGCTCATTGCTCCGGCCATTCCTACCAAAACAAGATTGGTCACCGGAACATCTGAAAATCCTAAATGCTGGCAAACCAGTGCAAACAGATACCCCAAAGTTCCTCCCGCAAAAAGGGATGGAGCGAAGTTCCCACCGTTCCCACCGCTAAAGATTGTAAATGAGGTAGCAAATGCTTTTAAAAGCAATACCAGAACCAAAAATATAATAATCGTCCAGTCTCCGATTTCAAAATATCTGAAAAAACTGTTTTCAATAATAGTGTAGGTATTTCCGTTGGTAAATGCCTTTACCGTTTCGTAACCTTCCCCGAACAAAGGAGGAAAAAGTACACATAACAGGGAAAGAACAGCTCCTCCGAACATCGCTTTACGCATTCTTGAAAGCTGAAGACCTTTTATAAAGTGTTCTACTTTTTGAGAAATAATCACAAAATAACGGGCATACAAACCAGTAACAATCCCTAAGATAAGGTAATAGGGAACATTTTTATAGTTGAAAGGATCTCTGGTATAAAATCGGAAAAGAACATCTTCCTGAAGCAAAATCCTTGACAAAAGACTTCCGCAGACCGCAGCCACTACCAAAGGGATAAAATCTGTGAAAACCACTCCGGTTAAAAGGATTTCAAAGGCGAACATAATCCCGGCTATAGGAGCATTGAACGCAGAAGCAATCCCTGCAGTGGCACCGGCAGCCAGTAACAAAGTACGTTCTTTATAACTTAGCCTGTATGTTTGGGCATAGTTGGAACCAATAGCAGCTCCGGTAACGGCAATAGGACTTTCCAATCCGGCGGAACCTCCCAATCCTACGGTAACAGCACTTTGTATCACCTGAGAATACATTTTAACGGAAGCCACAATACTGGAATTCTGTGCAATTTCGTATAAAATAGCCCCGATTCCTTTACGATCCTGACCTTTAAACAAGGTAAGAACAATCATTGTTGTCAGTACGATTCCTAAAAAAGGAAAAACGATATAGAATAAAATCTGATATTCGAAATGAACTTTATTTGTAATGAAATAATGGATATTGTGTACCAGCGTTTTCAGGATCACTCCTGCCAGACCTGCTGTGCAGCCTACAAGAATCCCTGAAAGAACAAGAAACTGATTTCTGCTCAGCCTGTTGTTCAGCCAGTGAAGAATAAGTTCGTAACTGCGTGCTTTTTCTAATCCGTATTTCTGGAAATCTCTTTTAAATTTAAGGAAGCTAAGGTATTTTTTTTTGTTGTGAATTTTCACCGTCGAAATATTTTACACTATCATCAGATTGATACAGTTCTGTAAATTTATGAAATATATCACAAAAAATATAGTAAATAACCTTTTTCGCAATACATCCATGAATGTTTATTTCTATCAGTTTTATTTTATTTCTTTCGTTTTTCCTGAAAAAAGCAGGCCAACAGCCAGTACTCCAATGATTCCTGCTCCTGCCCATATTAATGGTTTTCTGGGAATAGAAAATAATGTTTTTCCGTCAATTCTCATATTTCCTGCGGAAGGTTTTTGTACATTTCCTCCGGTATTTTCATCCTTAGCAGCTTTCTTCATTGCCATTCTCACTCCTGCGGAAGATACATAGCGGACTATTCCGGGAAATATTTCATATAAATTTTTAAAAACTACTGCAGACCAGTCCGGATAGGAAGCTTCAGTTGGATTTTTTGCCGTCTTCACAATAGAAGCGGCCAGCTTACGGGGGTCAAACGCTGGAGGTGGTGTGCTGAGTTTTATTCCTGAATAATTTGCTGCGTGTTCTATTCCTGAAGATTTCTGAAACCCTGGATAAAGCGCACAGATATGAATATCAGGAAAGTCTGAAACCTCTCCCTGTAATGTTTCGACCATTCCGCGAACACCGAATTTTGAGGCTGTGTAGGCTGTCCCATAAGGTGCAGGCATCCATCCGCCAATGGAAATATTATTAAGCAGCACTCCTTTTTTTTGCTTTTTAAAAACAGGAAGTACTGCATGTGCCGAATGCATATATCCCAAAAGGTTAGTTTTTACAATCTGATCGCTGACATCTACCGGAATTTCCTCAAATTTCCCAAATGCCAGCACTCCGGCATTATTGACCCAGTAATCAATTTTCCCAGTAAATTCAAGGGCTTCTCTAACAAGGTTCTGAACGTCTTCTGCAACAGAAGTATCCGTAGGAACAGCAATTACTGTAGCTCCCAGTTTTCTGCATAATTCTGCAGTTTCTGTAAGTGCTTCTTCACCTCTTGCTGCCAGCACAAGATCAGCTCCCTGTTCTGCAAAAGCTTCTGCCGTAGCCTTACCAATTCCGCTTGAAGCGCCGGTAATGACTACTGTTTCTCCAAAAAACGGAGGTCTTCTTTGATTTTTCATAATATGATAGATTTAGATGTTCTTATTTTTATCATGATCCGTTTCCTGTACTTCTTTTCGGAAAAAGAATAAGCCTGATGGACGGATTATTGGTGATAAATAACCGAAACCAGTCCATGGCCAGCTGAAGTTTATTTTTAAATCCTACCAGAGGAATGATGTGGATGAAAAGCCAGGTAAGCCAGGCTGTAAATCCGTTAAAAGAATGCTTCGGAAGATCTACTACGGCATTGTATTTTGATATGATGGCCATACTTCCTTTATCATTGTACCGGAATTGTTCCAGTACTTTTCCGTCTTCTATCCGTTTAAAATTGGAAGCAAGGTTGACTCCCTGCTGAATGGCAACCTGAGCAAGCTGAGGATGTCCTTTGGGGTATTTTTCTTCGGTAAGCATCAGACAGATATCTCCCAGCGCGTAAATATTGGTAGTTCCCGTTACTTTATTATAGTCATCCACCAGAATTCTTCTTCCTTTTCCAATAGCTTCTTCCGGCAGACCGGGGATTTCTTTTCCGATCACTCCGGAGGTCCAGATCAGAGTTTCTGTCTCAATAGTTTTTCCATCGCTTAAAATAACTTTGTTATCTGTATAATCTCTTACAGAAACATTCAAAAGGATTTTCACACCTAATTCTTTCAGCTTCTCATAAGCTGTTTTCTGAGCCAGCTGACTCATAGGTGAAAGCAGAGTAGGCAGAGCATCAATAAGGTAAAGATTGGAAAGTCCAAGTTTGATTTCCGGATATTCTTTCTGAGCAATATATTTCCCCATTTCGGCAAGCATTCCTGCAAGTTCAACGCCTGTAGGACCACCTCCGGCAATGACAATATTCTGAAGTTTTTCAGCTTCTTTAATATCTTTATTTCTGGCAGCTTCTTCCAACGTAAGCAGAATATGATTCCTCAGATAAAGAGCTTCTTCTATATTTTTCATCGGAAGGGCACATTTTTTCACATTTTCCATTCCAAAAAAATTAGATTCTGTGCCTAATGCCAGTACCAGATAATCATAGCTGAGATTTCCGGTATCGGTTTCTATGGTTTTATTTTCAGGATTGACCCTGAGCAGGCTTCCCATGTGAAACTTCACATTTTTATTGTTTGAAAACAGTTTTCTGAAGGGATAACTGATGTTGGAAGCTTCTATAAACGATGTAGCTACCTGATAGATAAGTGGCGGGAAAAAATGATAATTGTTTTTATCAACCAGTGTTATTCTGAACCTTTTATCATTCCTGAGAGATTTGATAAGATTAATGCCCGCAAATCCTCCTCCTACGATTAGAATGTGCTTTTTCATAATATGTGATTATTTCAAATGGTGTACTGAAATTCATTCAATAACAAGACCAAAGGAGGTTCAAAATAAATATTTAACATAATATTTAAAATGCTGAAATAGTCATATTTCCGGTATTAAACGCGAATTTCGTTCTTTACTTACCCTCTTCTTTTTAACGTTTCTATGGAGGTCAGCATGATGTTTGTACTTTACCAGTCATCCAACACTTTAAATATTTACATATGAAAACCGAGATTTTAACAGAAAAGCACCGACTGGGACTTGGTGGTGTAGCGATAGGAACAGCTTTTGAAAATATTACAGATGAACAGGCTCATGAAATACTGCAAACAGCCTGGAATGATGGAATCAGATACTATGATACTTCACCCTGGTATGGACTGACGAAGAGTGAACGCAGATTCGGAGATTTTCTCAAAGAGCAACAAAGAAACGAATTTGTCTTTTCAACAAAAGTAGGAAGGCTTTTTCACGAAGTTCCAGCCTCTGAAGTGCCTCCCACCATGTGGAAGAAACCTCTGAACTACGATTTCTTTCATGATTATACAGCTGATGCGATACAAAAATCAATCGAGGACAGCCTGGAAAGAACAGGACTGAGCCATATTGATATTGTATACATTCATGATCTGTCTGAGGATCAGGTAGGCGACCGATATCCCTATTTTCTGAAACAGGCAAGAAACGGAGCTTTTAAAATTCTTTCCGATCTTCGTAACCAGGGAGTGATTAAGGCCTGGGGAATGGGTGTCAATAAGATAGAACCTATTTTAGATTGTATAGAATCTGCTGATCCGGATATCTGTCTTTCGGCAACGCAATATTCTATTCTGGAACATGAAGATGCGGTTGACCGTCTTCTTCCTGCAGTTAAAAAAGCCGGGGCAAAACTGGTTTCAGGAGCAGGATATAATTCAGGATACCTGGCTGGAAGAGAACGTTACAATTATAAAGATGTGATCCCAAAAGGAATGCATGAAAAGCGAGCCAGAATGACTTCTATTGCTGAAAAGTATAATATAAGTCTCATTGATGCTGCATTGCATTTTGTACTGGCCGCTGATGAATTTGCTTCCATTATTCCGGGAGCCAGCCAGCCTGAACAGGTAAAAGATAATATAAATGCCTTGCAAACCAACATTCCTGCCGAATTTTGGAAAGAATTAAAAAATGAAGGTCTGATTTATGAGAAGGCGCAGGTTCCTAATTAATTCAGTCCTTTCATTTTATAAAAATATTGTAAGTTCAAAATTTCTTCAAAATTTAGTAATAGTTTTATAGCATGAAAATTCTAATCGTTGAAGACGAAACTGAGCTTGCCCAAAGTATTTCCGAATATCTTTCCGGAGAGCATTATGTGTGCGAATCTGCCAGTACATTCACGGAAGCTATGAATAAAATAGAGATCTTTGAGTATGACTGTATTTTGCTGGATATTATGCTTCCGGATGGAAACGGCCTGAAAATATTGGAGGAATTAAAAAAGCAGCAGAAACAGGATGGCGTAATTATTATTTCAGCCAAAAATGCTCTGGACGATAAAATTGAAGGATTAAAATTAGGTGCTGACGATTATCTCACCAAACCCTTTCACCTTTCTGAGCTTATGGCAAGGGTTTATTCGATTATCCGGAGAAAACAGTTCAGCAGTTCCAATGTGGTAAAGCAAAATGAACTTCAGATTGATCTGCTGGCTAAAACGGTTACTGTAAACGATGAAATGATCTCTTTAACCAAAAAAGAATTTGATCTTTTAATTTATTTTATCGGTAATAAAAATAAAGTCATCTCCAAAAGTACCCTTGCGGAACATCTTTCCGGGGATTTTGCTGATATGCTGGACAATCACGACTTTGTGTATGCTCATGTGAAAAACCTTAAGAAAAAGCTCTACGACGCAGGATGTGGACATTATCTTAAAACAGTATATGGAACAGGGTATAAGTGGGAAATTCCAAATTAGTAACTGATTGTTGGAAGGTAAAAAATGATTATCTTTTGTATCCTACTTTACCCTTGAAATTCTGAACTTTAAACCTTAAACTCTGTACATTTATAATTCATCATTATTGTGAAGCCTCTACTTACCAAAACCACGAAACCCTTCCTTATCTATGTACTCATTGTACTGATAATAAGTATTCCTGTGTATTATTTTGTGGTAGATACGATCTGGAAAAGTGAACTGGATGAACATAATCAGATTATTGTAGAGAAAACGGCTTATGAATTCAACAAATTACAGTTGTCAGAAGATGCGCTGAACAAAAGTCTTGAATTGTGGAATCACATTCAGCCAGAAACGAATATTGAGAAAATTTCTTCCGATCAGATCAATCAGGATAAAATATACACTTATGAAAAGCATCTACCTTTCATTTCGGAACAAAAAAAGGAACGCTACAGATGTCTTGAAAAAGTAATTTACATTCACAACAAACCTTATCTGTTTACGATACAGACCAATATTGAGGAATCTCATGAAACCATAGCTGTCATTGCGATGATTACCATATTCTTTTTTGTAATGATTGTTGTGGGGCTTTTATATCTTAACCGAAGACTTTCTTCATCTATCTGGAAGCCTTTCCGGGATACTCTGGATAAGCTTAAAACTTTTAACCTTAACAGTCAGAATACAATAGAATTTCCGGCTTCTGACACCTCAGAATTTGAAGAACTTAATCAGTCTCTTTGCAAGCTCATAGAACGTAATGTTTCAACGTATAAAACCCAGAAAGAGTTTACTGAAAATGCCTCCCACGAGTTGCAGACTCCGCTTGCTATTATTAAAAACAAGCTGGATCTTTTGCTACAGGATCAGGATCTCACTGAAAAGCAATACAAAATAGCAGAAGACATCAACAAAGCGCTTACAAGAAGTTCCCGTATCAATAAAAATCTTTTGCTTCTCGCTAAAATTGACAATAATCAGTTTGACAGTTCGGAAACCATTTTGTTTGATCAGTTGCTCCATCAAAGCATTGATATTCTCAGAGAACATTTTGAGCAAAAAAATATTTCCGTCACAGAAGACATTTCAGTCGCTGCACAGGTAAGCGGAAACAATATTCTGGCAGAAATATTAATTAATAATCTTATCATCAATGCCATTCGTCATACAACTGTAGAAGGCTGCATTTCCATACAGCTTACAGATGCTGTTTTCGAAATTTCCAATTCCGGCACTGAAAAACTGAATATGGATCTGATGTTCAAGAGATTTTCAAAACTTTCAACAGATAACAGCGGAAGCGGTCTTGGGCTTTCTATCATTCAGGAAATCTGCAGGTTCCATCATTGGACAATCAGTTACAGATTTGAGAATCATCGTCATGTTTTCTCTGTTAAATTCTAATTAAAAAAATTCCGGATTCCGATAAATTCTAAATTTCTTCTAAATCGGATTGCACCTTTGTATAAAAATATACTGAGGCATTAATCGTATCTAGAAATGATTTCAAAAACATTCCAGGCTTTTAGTTCTACAGTATTTTTTATCCATCATAAAAGTACATCAGAATGAAAACATTTAATAAAGTTGCAGCCGTCACTCTTCTTTTCTGGCTGATGAAAATTGTAGCGACTACATTAGGAGAAACGCTGGGAGATTTTATTTCCATGACCCTGAATTTAGGATATGCTGCGGGAATTCTGATCACCCTGGTGTTTTTCATCATTATTGTATTCATGCAACTCCGTATGAAAAAATATACTCCTGCGGTTTACTGGATGGTGATTGTGGGAACAACTACGCTAGGTACTGAAATCTCTGACTTCATCGACAGAACATTAAAAACCGGATATCTTACCGGAAGTTTAATTTTACTTTCCGGGCTCTTGCTTTCTTTGTTTTTATGGTACAAAAAATATGGAAATCTGGAGGTTTATCCCATTTTTGAAAAGAATAAAGAATTCTATTACTGGACTGCCATTTTATTTTCCAACAGTCTGGGAACGGCTTTCGGAGATTTTCTGAGTGATAATTTAGGCCTTGGCTATATGACCGGAGCTTTGATTACAGGACTCATTATTTTAATGGTCGTATTGCTACATTATTTCACAAAGATCAATCATGTATTACTGTTCTGGATTGCTTTTGTTTTTACCAGACCATTTGGTGCTACTTTCGGAGATCTTTTAACCAAACCATTAGCTAAAGGAGGTCTGGACCTCGGAACACTCAATGCCTCTTTGATATCTCTTGCTTTAATGGTTTTGATGATTATCATTTCACAAAGAAAACACAACCGTGAGCTACTCCTTAAAAATGAATAATTACTATCTCATACAACTAAAAGAATTTTAAAGAAAATAAGAATGAATAAAACAGCTCTGTTATTTTTTCCGACATGTCTAATGATTTCTTCTCTAGTTTCTGCGCAGACCGCTTCTGTGACAGCCTCAGGGAGAGTTACAGGTAAAGACAAAACAGCATTACCTTATGTTCATATCATTTTAAAAAAAGAAAAAGACAGCACTTTTACAGCAGGAACGATTACCAATGAAGAAGGCAGATTTTCTCTTACTGGGATAAAACCGGATCATTATCTTCTGGAAACCTCACTCGCCGGATATAATACACAGATACAACCTGTTTTCATAGGAAGCCTTTCAGAATTTCTGGAAATCCCTGTAATTGAACAAGTTCCACAACAGGAAAGTGAAACTAAAATAGAAGCGATAACCATCACAGCATCCAAAAAGAATGAAATAGACAGCCATCTGGATAAGAAAACCTACTCTGTGGCTGATAACCTGAGCCAAAGCGGTGGTTCCGTATTGCAAAGTATGCAGAACCTTCCCGGAATCACGGTTCAGGATGGGAAAGTACAATTGAGAGGAAACGATAAAGTAACCGTTCTGATTGACGGTAAACAGACTGCTCTTACCGGTTTTGGAAGCCAGACAGGACTGGACAATATTCCCGCTTCTGCCATTGATAAGATTGAAATCATTAACAATCCTTCCTCGAAATATGATGCCAACGGAAATGCCGGAATCATCAATATCATCATGAAAAAAAATAAACAGAACGGATGGAACGGAAAAGCCGGGTTTACCACAGGATTAGGATCTCTCTGGGTAAGAAAGGAAAATCTTCCTACGATCAGACCTCAATATACATTCACTCCTAAAATTAATCCTTCATTATCTGTTAATTACAGGAAAAATAAAGTTAATCTTTTTTTACAGGCTGATAATCTTTACACGGAAACGCTTAACAAAAATGAATTTGTAACCCGAACTTATGATGACGGAACCGTGATCAATTCTCAGCTGAAAAGAAACAGAAATACCAATTTCTTCACTACCAAAGCTGGAATAGACTGGACGATTGATTCTCAAAATACAATAACCGTTTCAGGAATGTACGGCAGCGAAAAAATTACTGACAGAGGCGATCAGCCGTTTTTCAACGGTGATTTATCCCAGCGTCTCCGTCTGTGGCAGTTTCTGGAAGATGAGCTGAAAACAACGGTTATGGGTACCGCTTCCTATCAGCATAAGTTCAAAGAGGCCGGACATGTTTTGAACGCAGGGTTTAATTATACCTTTCACAGAGAGGATGAAAAATATTTTTACTACAATTATCTTCCTTCTTCTACAGGAACTGATGCCTTTAAACTATTATCTGATGAACAGGTATGTGATTTCAATGTAGATTATGTAAAACCATTGAAATATGGGCGGATAGAAACAGGAATCAAGCTGCGGAACAGAAGCATTCCTACCAATATGAACTTCATTCCGGGAGCTAATTCTGTGCTGGACGTTTCTGCCGGAGGAAAAGCCGATTATAAAGAATTTATTCCTGCAGTGTATGGAAATTATGTGTTTGAAAATGAAAAATGGGAAGCAGAACTGGGAGTAAGACTGGAATATGTAAAAATTCAATACGATGTAAATCCCAATCATCCAACCTATAAAAGTGACGGATACAACTACACACAACCTTTCCCGAATTTCAGGTTGGCCTATAAACTTAATGAACGTAATAAATTTTCTGTTTTCTATAACAGAAGGGTAGACCGTCCCAATGAAGTAGATATAAGAATTTTTCCAAAATATGATGATGCAGAGATCATTAAGGTAGGAAATCCCGCACTGCGTCCTCAGTTTACGAATTCTGTTGAACTCGGATATAAGCACAATTGGGATAACGGATATTTATATTCTGCACTGTATCACCGTTTTGCTAATGGAACGATCACCAGAATTTCCAGTATCGTTCCCGGAAGCACCCTTATTTATGCCATTTTCCAAAATGCAGGAAAAAGCTATAATACCGGGCTTGAAGCAATATGGAATCAAAAAGTATCTGATGTCTACACCCTGAATGTCAACGGAAATGTATATCGTAACCAGATCAATGCATTTACTGTTCAAAATCTGTATCCTCAGCCTAATATTTTCTCTGCAGATCAGCAGACCGCTATCTCAGGGAATATCAAGATGAATAACATTTTTCATTTCTCAAAAGGGCTGGATATGCAGTTTACGCTTGTGTATCTGGCTCCTGATATTATTCCACAGGGAAGGATACAATCCAGATTTTCAATGGATGCAGGAGTAAAGAAAGCTATTCAGAAAGGGAAAGGCGAGCTCTTTTTAAATGCTTCAGATCTGCTTAATACGATGGTGACTAAGAAGTCTGTACAAGGCAGTGGTTTTGCTTATACCAGTAATGATTACTACGAAACTCAGGTAATTCGATTGGGGTACAGTTATAAATTTTAATACAGAATCAGATGATTTTTAATGTGATTTAAAATGAAAAAGCACTTTCAAAAAACAGTGATGTATGCAATGATTCTGAGTTTATTGGTAAACAAAATCGATGCTCAGAATACCAACGATACAGTGAATGTCCAAAAACCTGTACAGGACAGTCTGACCACGACAGAAATTCAGAAAAGCAAATTGAATTATAAAAGTCTGATCATTCCTGCCACATTCATAGCCTACGGAGTAGCAGGTCTTTCCATAAAGAATCTGAAACAGCTTAATGTATCTATAAAAGTTGAAATCAGCGAGCACCAGCCCGCACAGATACAACTGGATAATTATACCCAATATGCTCCGGCAGTAATGGTATATGGACTTAATGCAATAGGAATAAAAGGGAAACATAACCTGAGGGACCGCACCATCATTTACGCTTCCTCACAACTGATTGCGGCTGCTTTTACCATACCTTTAAAATATCTGGTAAAAGAGGAAAGGCCGGACGGATCCAATACGTTATCTTTTCCTTCAGGACATTCTGCGATCGCATTTTCCTCTGCGCAATTTATGTTCAGGGAATATAAAGACACCAATTTCTGGCTCAGTATCTCAGGATATCCGTTTGCTATTTTCACCGGAGTATACAGAATGCTGAATGATAAGCACTGGCTGGGAGACGTTGTGGCAGGAGCCGGATTTGGAATTCTTTCTACAGAACTGGCCTATTGGCTGTTTCCAAAAATTAACAATATATTGCGGGGAAAAAATAAAGTCAAAAATTCATTTTCATCTACGATGGTAATGCCTTTCTACCAAAATAAAATTGTAGGAATAGGATTGGTAAAAACTTTTTGATATTAATTTCCTCATTATTAAAAGCACGATTCAGTAATCTGGATGGTGCTTTTTCTTTATACAACCTTTGCTTTACGGATAATCTTTGCCAGCAAATTCGGAAAGAATCTCTTAAGATAGACAGCCATTACTTCTTTACCGCCTATTGCTTTTTGTTTTTTCTGTTTTTCAATCGCAGAAAGCATTTTTTTTGCGAAAATATCCACAGGCATTCCATTCTTTGTAGCCTCGTCCATTGTACCTTGTGTCGAACCATCTCCGGTGACTGCATTAATAGAAATGTCAGTCTGTATAAAACCCGGACATATTATTGTAATACAAATATTCTGATTGAATAATTCTGCCCGCAACGCGTCAAAAAAGCCATGTAAAGCATGCTTTGCTCCGGCATACCCGCTTCGCATTGGCGCTCCAAAAATTCCCATAAGGCTTGACACAACAGCAATCTGTCCTTTTTTATTTTCAATCATGTAGGGTACAACTGCTTTAGTGAGCGCTACTGTTCCTATATAATCAATATCGATCAGCTGTTTATCAACCTCAATATCAGTTTCCATGGCTAATGATCGTTGTGACAGTCCGGCGTTGTTAATCAGAATATCAATCCTTCCAAACTGTTCTGATGCTTTTTTTGCTATAGCAGGCATGTCTTTATAATTTTTAAGATCTAAAGGAATTACAGCATACCGGTCTTTAGGTAAACCGGCATTTTCAGCCACGGAATGAAGCTGTTCTTCTTTTCTGGAAGAAAGAATAATTTTTGCATTGCTGTTTCTGGCCAGGTTTTTTACCAAAGCCTCTCCGATACCAGATGATGCACCTGTGATCCAAATGATTTTATGATCGAAATAACTGCCCATATTCATTATTATTATCAAATTTTAAAGCTTGGCGATATACTTTCCGGCTTTCATTCCTGAAAAGATACAGCCACCTAAAAATGTTCCTTCCAGAGCTCTGTATCCATGCATTCCGCCACCGCCAAAACCCGCCGCTTCTCCTGCAGTGTACAGCCCTTCAATAATGCTGTTATCCTCTCTCAGGACCTGACCATTCAGATTTGTTTTTATTCCACCCAACGTTTTCCGTGTTAAAATATTAAGGCGTACAGCAATCAAAGGTCCGTTTTCCGGATCTAGAATCTTATGGGGAGCAGCAACGCGTCCCAACTTATCTCCTAAATAATTTCGGGTATTCCGGATGTAATTAACCTGAGTGTCTTTTGAAAATTTATTGTTGAGTTCCCGGTCGCGGGCTTCAATCTGGGATTTTATTTTATCATATTTCAGGAGATTATTTCCGGCCAGTTCATTCATCCTTTTAACAAGATCTTCCAGATTATCCGATACAATAAAGTCTTTTCCATGTTCTTTAAAAGCTTCTACTGGTCCCGGTGCTTTTTTACCAAAAATCCTTTTCAGAAAAAGAGCATAATCTTTATTGGTGATATCCGGATTCTGCTCTGAACCCGAGAGCGCAAATTCTTTTTTAATAATTTTCTGGGTAAGAATAAACCACGAATAAGAATATCCGGTTTCCTGAATGTACTGTAAAGTTCCCAATGTATCAAATCCTGGAAGAAAAGGAGCGGGTAGACGTTTTCCTTTAGCATCAAACCATAGTGATGAAGGACCAGGCAATATCCTTATTCCATGGTTTGGCCAAATGGGATTCCAGTTTTGTAACCCTTCCGTATAATGCCACATTCTGTCCGGGTTGATGATATGAGCTCCGGAATTTTCTGCAATGCCAATCATTTTACCATCCACATAAGCTGGAACTCCACACACCATATTTTCAGGGGCTTTTCCCAATCTTTCCGGCCAGTTTTTCCTTACCAGCTCGTGATTGGCACCAATACCCCCCGATGCGATGATAATATTCGGAGCTGTATACTCAAATGCAGAGATGATATTCCTGTTCGTTGAAGCACCTCTTTCCTGGGTATCATTTTCCAGAATATCGCCTTTAAGACCTTTAATTTTACCGTTTTCTTCTATCAATTCAGTTACCCGATGTCTGAATTTCATCTGAAGCAGTCCTTTTTCCTGAGCTTTATAAGCTTTGTCTACAAAAGGTTTTACCACACCTGTACCTGTTCCCCAGCTCACATGAAAGCGGGGTACGGAGTTTCCATGACCCGTTGCCGAGCCATCGCCACGCTCTGCCCAGCCCACCATAAACATCAGCCTGATTCCTAGTTTGGAAATATAATCGTACTTTTCTCCGGCAGCAAATTTCAGGTAAGCTTCTGCCCATTGGCGGGGCCAATAATCTTCCGGACGATCAAAGCCAGCAGTACCTTTCCAATCCTGAAGGGCCAGTTCATAAGAATCTTTAATTCCCATTCTTCTTTGCTGAGGAGAATTAATCAGAAATAATCCTCCAAATGACCAGAATGCCTGTCCGCCAATATTCTGTTCCGTTTCCTGATCCAGAAGCAATACTTTTTTTCCGGCATTGGTAATTTCCATTGCTGCGGTAAGTCCTGCCAGTCCGGTTCCGATAATAATTGCATCAGGCTGGAATCTTTCTTCCATTGTTACGAGTGTTTTGATTTAGATAAATGTATAAAATTATTCGTAATCAGATTTAAAATTAAAAATTTAAATCAGTCTTGCTATGATCAATTCAACCCTGAACTCTAAACTTTTCAACTGATCTATGTAAAAACAGCAATAGGAAAGAAGACCTCTGAAATTACACTAAACAAGGAGGATGGAACTTCATTTATTAATAAAAACTTAATACAGAATTAAAACAGGGCATTTTTCTGGTTATAATATAAAAGAGTGGTAAGCTATTTTACCACTCTTTTTAGTTGAAAAAGATAGAAGCATTTGTGTTTTAGAATCTTATTATAATCATCCAAAACTATCTTACAAAGACAGATTAATGATTATGAGGGAATCCATTATTATGTCTGATCTGAATGTAAATATACTAAATTGTATTTATTAAATCACTAAATATTGAAATATTAAAAAGATTTAATATTCCATTACAATTCCTTTCGGAATGTATACTGGAAAAAAACTTTCATCCCTTTTTTAAAGTAGTTGATATACAGAATAGTATGTATCTGTTTTTGCACTTTAATTTTGTTTCTATGAAAAAGAGTTTTTATCTTCGTTTGGCACTTTCAGTGATATTACTGATGCATAGTGTGATTTCTATTTTCAGTGGGGATGTGAATGATTTTGGCCATTTCTATCTGGACAGATTAGGTTTCAGCCCTGTAGGAATCTATATTGCATGGGCGATAAAACTGACTCATCTTTTTTCGGTGCCGTTAATCTGGATTGACAGGTGTATTCAACCTGTAGCTGTTTGTAATATCTTCATTTTTATTTTCGGGATTTATTATGTTCATTGGCAAAATGGGTGGTTTGTAGTAGGTGGCGGAGCGAATGGTGTTGAATTCAGTATTTTACTGATCTTCAGCTTTTTTAATCTTATGTATCCCGAGATTTCTTTACGTTTTACGAATAAAAATAAGAGTTAGGGTCTTCAAAGATCTTCATGATGCATTATGATTCAAAAGGAGGTAATTTGTAGATCTTTAGCTTCCTTTGATAGACTTATATTTTTATATTTGAGTGAACAAATGGTACTTTGTACTTTTAAATCATCATAAGCTTGAGATCAGATCTTCAATCTAAATGGCGGATTCATTTGCTTTTTTGGATCTTGTATTATATTCTGGAAGTTTACCTGGACTTTTACTGGTCCAGGTATCAGTTTCCCGATTTCAGATGGCAAATGAGACTTCAGAATTCCCTTGTGCTGGAGCTTGGTTATTTTTTGGTTAAAATTCCGTTAGCATATTCCTTGCTGTACCTATATGAAAAGGTTGATCTTAAACTTGTTTTTAAATATATACTCTATATTTTCATTGTAATAACAGCTGTTTTGGGTCACCGTTTTTTAACGCATTACTTCCTATATCCTTATATCTACGGTGTTACTGAAACATTGGACGGAAAGCAGGCTTCCGGATTTATCAATGGTTATGTGGCATTCAATTCTTTTATGGATCTTATTTTTATGGTAGGTCTTATTTTCGGAATTGAAATTACCCGGCAAAAGAATGTACTCAAAGAACAGATCTCTCAGTTGAAATCAGAAAAACTTGACCAGGAACTTACTATGCTGAAAGCCCAGATCAATCCGCATTTTCTTTTCAATACCCTTAATAATATCTATGGAATGGCGCTGAAAAAAGCAGATGAAACTCCGGATGTTATTCTGCAGCTATCCAAAATCATGCGGTATAATATTTATGAAGCTGCGGAAAAAAATATTTCCATAGCCAAGGATCTTGAAAATATTAAAGACTTCATAGAAATTCAGAAAATCCGGCATCGTCAGCTTACTGTAAGTTTTATGGAGGAAATTGATCTTCCTTCACAGGAAATTTCACCTCTGGTATTGATACAGTTTGTAGAAAATGCTTTTAAGCATGGTGTTTCCGAAAGCCTGGGAAAAGCATTCATTATGATAGATATCCGATTAAAAAATGGAATTCTTACCTATTTCATAGAAAACTCCAAACAGGAAAACTCTCATGAAAATTCCACAAAAATAGGCCTGAAAAATATCCGAAGACAGCTGGAACTGCTTTATCCCAACCATACGCTTCGTGTAGAAGATGAGAAAAACCGCTATACTGTAACTTTAACCATTGATTTTCATGATACCATCAGTCACTAAAAAATACAACTGCATTATTGTAGAAGATGAACCTATTGCCACAGAAATACTGGAAAGTTTTATCTCCAGAGATCAGGACCTGAATCTTGTAGGAAAATGTGCAGATGCAGTATATGCCAGCAGTCTTTTAAGTATTTATGATGTAGATTTAATGTTTCTTGATCTACATCTTCCGGTAGTAAAGGGTTTTGATTTTCTCAGAAATGTAAAAAATCCTCCCTTCGTTATTGTCACAACAGCTTATCATCAGTATGCTGTAGAAGGCTATGAGCTTGATATTGCAGACTATCTGATGAAACCTATTCCGTATGATCGCTTTCTGGCTGCTATTGATAAATTCAAGCATTTAATAGAAGCAGAAGATGCTTTACTCGAAGTCTCTGAGCGTGATTTTATTTTTATGAACAGTGGTAAAAAGAAAGTTAAAATTATTCTCCACGATATTTTTTATATCGAAAGTTTAAGAGAATACATTCATATTCATACAAAAACGGAGACTTTTACTTTTAAAATGCCCATCAGCAAAATAGAAGAGATTCTTAACCCCAAAATGTTTGTCCGTATTCATAAATCGTATATTATATCGAAACAAAAAATTGAAATCAAGTCTGCCAATGCTATTCATATCAATGGAAAAAGACTTCCCGTGGGGAGAACTTATAAAACACTGATAGAGCTTTAAGTATGCTCATTTTAATTTAATATCACTATTATTTTACTCCTATTAATTATTAAGCCTGTATTTGCGGTATAACCTGTTTTCAAAAGAAGTTGATAGATTGGAATTGCCCATTTATAGATATTCTTTTCCGGTTCATATTCATTTGTACATCTTTGAAACTGTAAATAATAAATATTTGAATTATGAAAGTAATCGGAATTTCGAAACTAAGGAGCAGGTTCTTTTTAATGCTGGCTCTGGGAAGTATTTTCTTCAGTTGTAAAAACAGTGATGATGATGATTCGGCACCCAATTCACATGGCATTGAAGTAGCAACAGGAGTATTCAAAGGGACTATGAAAATTCAGGGGCAAGATTATTATAATGCAATAGTTAATGTGTCAAAGACAGATGATGCCCATGTTAAAGTGCAGCCAAAATCAGGTGAGGCTTATTCAGTAGCAACCTCTAAAACCATCAATGTTACCAATACTGCAGGAATAAGTGTTTCAGGCAATGACAGCCAGGGAAGTGTTAACTACATGATTTCATCAAAATCACTTCAGATAAGTACTCAGAAAACCTCTGAAAATGAGGTGGCTTTTTATTTTGAAGGAGAGAAACAATAATACAATAGAATGTGGTTGGTTTATTATTCGAATGTTGAATAATGTTTTGGCTTATGACTGATCGTAGTCTTAAGCCAATTTTTTTTAAAATAATTTAAGGCCAACGATCCCTACGACAATCAATAATGCTGACAATAATCTTAAAGTACTGGCAGAATCCTGGAAAAAGAGAACTCCCACCAATAGCGTTCCTACAGCACCAATTCCCGTCCATACTGCATAGGCAGTTCCGATAGGAATGCTTTTCTGAGCAAACCAGAGCAAACCACCGCTGACAGTCATACACAGAATTGAAAAAATGATCCAGTTCCATTTATTATTTTCCGGCTGTTGAGAAAGTTTAAGCCCTAAAGGCCATCCGATTTCAAAAATTCCTGCGATAATTAATGCCATCCAGTTCATACTATTTGTTTTAATGATATTCCGAATGAAAATCTATTAAAGAAAATTCATTGCTACTACAGTACAAAGCTACCGTTATCCATTTACAATCAATATTATAAACTTTGTGACCCGACAAAAAACAGAGATAGAATGTATTTTAGAGAAGATGAAACGTTTTACATTTTCAATAGAATAGTATCATATGGAAGAGCATATTCTACTTATTGGGCTTGCTCACATATTTATTTCCTTTCACAAAAAAGCGCCAGGGCAAAAGCGCATCTTCCTGTGCATAGGCAACACCTATGCGCGAACCTGCAATAATTTCATCTGGAGCATATGAAATACCATGATCTTCAAGCCAGATTTCATGTCCGTTCAGATCTTTTTTGTTAAAGGAACGATCTATTCCTAAGGCTTTGGCAGCTGATCCGGGACCTGCTGAAATAGCAGGTTTGGAAACAGGCATATTTCTCCGCTGTTCCATGATTTCTTTACCAATCAAAGGTTCAACAGCTCTCACCAGTACTGCATGAGGCTCATCTTCCACGGATGTTACGATATTGAAAAGATGATGAATTCCATAGCATAGATAAACGTAAGAAATTCCGCCATGACTGTACAGCGTTTCAGTACGGTCTGTACGTCTGCCTCCGTAGGCGTGGGAAGCTTTATCATTAATTCCAAAATAGGCTTCGGTTTCTACAATGATTCCTGCTGTTTTTTCACCATTGATTTCTGTAAAAAGGACTTTTCCCAAAAGGTCCCGAGCCAGAAAAAGAACGTCCTGATTGGAATAGTAGGAGAGTGGTAGTTTCATGAATGATTCGGAAATTATTCACTCAAATTTAGTGATAATCATCTAAAAACAGAAATACATGAAAGTGAAATTAAAAAAGGTACCACAAAAATTCAGATTTCATAAAACAGTGATTAATTTGGCACATCCATTGTTGTTTTTTGTATACATCATTCACACCACTATAAAAATTATAGGTTTTGACACTTATTTTTCCCTGGAGCAATCCGGGGAATTTTTGTTGCTGCTGAAAACGATTTCTAATTATTAAAAATTAAAAAGTCCCACATTTCTGTGAGACATTCATTATTTATCTTGCTCCCGGAGGGCAGTGTTCTCTTAGATACCTGGTAAACATAGTGATCAGATGCAGCGATGTTCCTTCTCCTTCATTAATAGCGTGGGTACGGTTAGGATAAGACATCAGCTGAAACTGTTTGTTGTATTTTACCAGTTCATTGATGTAAACTTCTGTATTCTGATAATGTACATTGTCATCACCTGTTCCGTGAACCAACAGAAGGTTCCCTTTTAAGTTTTTAGCGTAAGCCAATGGTGAGCCCTTAACAAAATCTTCTCTGTTTTCCTGCGGAAGTCCCATATAACGCTCCTGATAGATATTGTCATAGAATAACTGATTGGCCACCGGAGCAATAGCAATACCTGTCTGGTAAATATCAGGATACTGCCCCAAAAGGTTCAGGGTAGAAGAACCTCCACCGCTCCAGCCCCATACGGCAACTCTTGAAGTATCAATATAAGGCCATTCTGCAAATAAAGCTTTCGCTCCCATTGCCTGGTCACGGATATTCATCTGGCCAATTTTACGATACACAGATTTTCTCCACTCGCGTCCTCTCGGGGATGGGGTTCCACGATTTTCAAGAGAAACATATAAATAACCGTCTTCAACCATATCTCCGGCATATAACCAATTCCAGCCGGTATAAAAATCGTCCGTTACCGTTTGCATAGCAGGCTCTCCATAGACTGTGAAGACAATTGGATATTTTTTATTGGGATCAAAATTTTTAGGTTTTACTACCCATCCATCCAGTGTAATCCCGTCTTGTGTGGTAATCTGGAAAAATTCAGCTTTAGATTTTGCAGGATCTGCTTTTTCTGATCTACTGGCAGCAACCAATTCTTTGTGCTCCGGAAGTGACACCACAGAACCTACTGAGAGTGAATTGACACTGGTATTAGTAAACATGGCAATTTTTCCATTAGGTGAAATCGTATAAGTATTAGAGCCTGTATAGGATTCAGGAGTCACTTTTTGAGCTTTTCCTCCTTTCATGCTTACTTTATACAGGTATTTCTGAGTAGCATTGTTGGGGGATGCTAAAAAGTAAATCTGATTATTCTTAACATCAAAGAATTCCGGTTTTATTACATCGTAAGCATCTTTTGTAATCAATGTTTCCTTGCCGCTCATATCTATTTTATAAATATGTCTCCATCCGTCTTTTTCAGAAAGCCAAAGGAATTCTTTTCCGTTATCAATCCAGTCCCAGCCTTTTGGATCGTTGTCATTCCATCGGGATTTGATGTCAATCCATGCAGCATCAGTTTCTGTGTGAATCGTCTTGCTGCTTCCGGAACTGGCGTCTGCCACCATGATTTTACTCTGATTCTGCTTTCTGTTCAGTTGCTGCAGAATAACGGATTTAGAATCCAGTACCCATTCCATTCTCGGAATATAATTTTGCATTTCATCACCTGCAATATCTGCTTTCTTAGAAGATTTAGAGGCAAGGTCATAAAACCAGATACTGCATCCTGAAGGGTTTTCTCCCACCTTTGGATATTCTACCGGAACGGTAAAAGAATACAGACTGTCTGTATTGTTAATCATCAGAAAGTTTTTCGTACCCCGTGCATCAAGCTTCCAGTAAGCAATTTTACTACCGTCGGGAGACCATCGGAAACCATCCTGAGTTCCGAATTCCTCTTCATATACCCAGTCAAAAGTACCGTTGATCATTCCGTCTGTACCATCTGTAGTGATTTTAGTCTGCTGATTGCCGGCAAGATCTTCAATATACAGGTTATGCTTAGACACATAAGCGACTTTTTTTCCATCCGGAGAATATTTTGCAAACATCAGTGAGGAAGCGGGCAACCCTTTTCCCAGTTGGGTAAGCTTTTTAGTATTTTTATCAAAAATCCAGTAATCTCCCCGGGTATTGTCTCTCCATACTTTCTTTGTATTGGCAAAAAGCAATAAACTTTTATCATCAGGAGATACCTGAAAACTCTGTACCTGCAAAGCTTCAGAACTTCCGGCTGGAATCAGCTCGTTACTGCTTAAAAGGAGCTGATCTTTTCCGGGATGCAGTATATCAACAATTTCAACCCCTTTTTTAGTAAATGAATAATAAGCGTTCCCATCTGGAGTCCATTGTGTCTTCTGTGCCGCCCATGGTGACAAACACAGGAAATACAATGCAATAGCTGTTAGTTTTTTTATATTTTTCATAAATTATATTTGAATTAAGCTCAATGTTCAGCTCTGTAATTTTCAATTTCTTCAACGGTTTTGATCAATCCATTCCCCAGAAGTCTGTATCCATCATCTGTAATCAGGAAATCATCTTCCACACGGATTCCTCCAAAATTCCGGTATTCATTTACTGTATCATAATTAATAAAGTCTGCATTCTTGTTTTCAGCCTGCCATATGTCAATCAGCTCCGGAATCATATAAATACCCGGCTCAACTGTCACTACAAAACCGGATTCCAAAGCTTTTCCCAAACGTAAAGATTTCAATCCGAATGTTCGCGTATCTTTTGGTTCTTCCTCGGTATAGCCAATATACTGTTCTCCAAGGTCTTCCATATCATGTACATCCAATCCCATCATATGACCCAGCCCGCACTGAAAGAACAGTGTATGAGCATGGTTCTTTACAGCATCTTCGGGATTTCCTTTCATCAGTCCAAGATCAATAAGTCCTTCTACCAGATGTTGTGCCGCTTTCAGGTGAATATCTTTAAATCGTACTCCCGGTTTCAGAAGATTTTGAGCTTGATTAAAAGCATTCAGAACTACCTCGTACATTTCCTTTTGCTTTGTTGTAAAAGTTTTGCCTGCCGGAAATGTTCTGGTAAGATCGCCGGCATATCCCATTGCCGTTTCCGCTCCCGAATCATTCAGGAAAAGATCTCCTTCTTTCAAAGTATTGAGACGGTAGTGATTATGCAGAATACCTCCGTTAATCGTCACAATGGGGGGATAAGACATCTGACATTCTTTATTGGCAGCCAGATATTGAATGGCATTGGCAATTTCATATTCTTTCATTCCCGGTTTTGCAAGACGCATCGCCAGCAGGTGCATTTCATTGGAGACATTCACAGCCTGTTCTATCTGTGCAATTTCCTGAGCTTCTTTAACAGAACGTTGTTTAACAATAGCCTTGATCATTTCTACGGAAGGCTGCAGCGCTGCAATTTTAATTCCGAGAAGATCACCCAGCAAAATTTTATTGGAAGACTGATAGGGAGGAAGGTAATGAACCTTTCTGCCGGAAGTCTGTGCTTTTACAATATATTGTGCAAGTTCTGCGTAGGGCAGTGTTTCCTGTACACCGGATTTCAGACTTTTCTCTTTCAAAGTTTCCTGTCTTCCCATCCATACAATATCATCGATGCTCAGTTCATCTCCGAAAATAATGGTCTTATTTTCATCAATATCAATAATGGCTGCAATACGGGGTTCCTGAATTCCGAAATAATATAGGAAAGTACTGTCCTGGCGGAAATAATAAGGATTATGTTCAAAGTTTACAGGATTCTCTATATTTCCCAGAAATAATAAGATTCCGTTAGACACGCTTCTCTGTAATACTGATCTTCTGTTTTGATAAGTTTGTGCTGAAAACATATATTATGAATACTTTTTATTATAAAAGTTTAAAGTTACGATTTTGTACTATTTATAGCCCTTTATTCATTAAAATTATGAATATGTAAAATTTGGATTTTAATATGATATTGAATGTTCATATTTTGCTTATCTTCAGCAATATTTTAACCAAGCGAATAGAGTATTTCATTAAAGCACTGATGTTATGAAGAGTCTCCAGTTTTCTGTTCCTGCTGATGCCAACAAAAGTATCCGCATCCAGGAAGATATAATGCCTAATTTCTACCCTTATTTCCATCGCCACACCGAAACTCAGATCATGTGGATTCTTAAAGGACACGGGACACTGGCTATAGAACAAAATCTCTTTAATTTTGAGGCTGGTGATATATTCTATCTGGGAGCCAATCAATCCCATGTTTTCAGGGGTAATTTTGATAAAGATGAAAAACAAAAAGTTCATTCCATCTCTATATTTTTTGATCCGTATAAAAAAATCGCTGCCTTTTTCGACTTACCGGAATTTGAAGAACTTAAAAATTTCATCAGTCATTCAGAAGTAGGTTTCCAGGTGGCTCCTAAATTAAAAACAAATATCGGGGAAAATATTGCGGCTTTACAAAAAACAAAAGGAGTAGAGCAGATCATAGATTTTATCAGAATTCTAAATCATCTTATGCACAACAGGCATTTGCATATTCCCTTATCTTCAGAAAAGAAACTACCTGATCATATTTCCGATACTGACAAAAGGATTATAGATGCCCAGAATTTTATTAGGAAAAATTTTGCTCAACATAAACTTACGCTCGATCTTATTGCCAAAGAAGCCTGTATGACGCCTCAGGCATTTTGCCGGTCATTTAAAAAGCGTACACGTATTACTTATATTGAATATCTCAATGAGCTTCGTGTACAGCGTGCCTGCAGACTTCTGACAGCCAGCAGTATGTACAGTATTTCTTCTGTTGCCTTTAATAGTGGATTTAATAGTCTCACCAATTTTAACAGGGTTTTCAAATCCATTATGAAATATTCTCCTAAAGAATATCTGAAACACTACAAAGAGGCTACCATACAGCAATAAAAAACAACATGTTAAAATACGGTTAGAATACATTAAAATATTAACATTTACCGTTTTAAAATTCACCTAGTTTTGAATAAATATTATTTGATATGAATACAAAACTAAACTGGGAAGGTATTTATCCTGCTGTATTAACTCCTTTTACAAAAGAGGGTAAGATAGACTTTGAAATGTTTGCTGTCAATACAGAAGCCCAGATTAAAGCAGGAGTTCACGGAATTATCCTTGCGGGAACATTAGGGGAAGCCAGTGCTTTGGAGACGGAAGAAAAATTTGAATTGCTGAAATATGCAAAAAAAATAACGCAGGGAAGAATTCCTGTCATTCTTAACCTTTCTGAAAATACAACCAAAAATGCAGTCAACTTTGCTCAGAAAGCCAAAGAATTGGGTGCAGACGGGCTCATGCTGCTTCCTCCGATGCGTTATAAAGCCGATAATCGTGAAGTAGTAGAATATTTCAAAGCAGTGGCTTCCGCTACGGACCTTCCAATCCTAATCTATAACAATCCTGTAGATTATGGAATCTATGTCACCCTTGAAATGTTTGAGGAGCTTATTAAATACCCAACCATTCAGGCTGTTAAAGAATCTACTAGAGATCTTGCCAATGTAACCAGAATGATCAACCGTTTTGGAAAAAGAATCAAAATTCTCGGAGGCGTAGATACCATTTGTCTGGAAACCCTCATGCTTGGTGCAGACGGCCTTGTAGCAGGTCTTGTAGATGCTTTCCCTAATGAAACCATGGCTATGTACAACTATGTGAAAGCAAATGAATACGACAAAGCCGTAGCAATCTACAGATGGTTTATGCCATTGCTGGAACTCGATATCCACCCAAAACTTATTCAGTATATCAAACTGGCTGCTACAGCAGAAGGAATAAGCAGTCCATATGTAAGAGCACCACGTCTGGAACTTCATGGAGAGGAAGCTGAAAGAATTCAAAAGATTATTGAAGAAGGCAGAGTGAATCGTCCGAAACTATTAACTCCGGAAATACAGATATGATAGAAGAAACATCACCACAAAATATTGATAGAAGAATTCAGATGGCAGTTGAAGCCTTTCGGTTCCTGAAGAATACGACCATCCATGAAAGGGCTGAATTTATGAATGCCGTTGCTGATCAGATTGAAGCTTTGGGAGAAGAACTTCTAACAGTCGCTCATTCCGAAACGTCATTACCATTAGCCAGACTTACTGGTGAAAAGGCCAGAACAACAGGACAATGGAGAAGCTATGCAAAAGCTGTAGCTGCCGGAATCTATACAGAAGCCAGAATTGATCTTCCCCAGCCTGAAAAACAAAAGGGAGATATCCGGAAATACAATGTAGGCATTGGACCCGTAGTTATTTTTGGGGCCAGTAATTTCCCGTTTGCTTTTTCAACAGCAGGAGGAGATACAGCAAGTGCCATCGGGGCAGGATGCCCTGTCATTATAAAAGCGCATCCGGCACACCCACAGACTTCGCAGATAATGGCGGATGCTATAACAACGGTTGTTTCAGCATTCGGATGGCCTGAAGGGATTTTCAGCCATATTACAGGGACATCTTATGAGATTGGTGCTTATCTGACGCAGCATCCGGATATCCGGGCTATTGCATTTACAGGTTCTTTTAATGGAGGAAAAGCTCTATTCGATATAGCCAGCCGCCGTGAAAATCCTGTTCCGGTATTTGCAGAAATGGGAAGTATCAATCCTGTATTTGCGTTTCAGCAACTGCTTGAGACCAAGGCAGAAACATTGGCAAAAGAATATAGTACTTCTCTAACACTGGGAGTAGGACAATTTTGTACCAATCCGGGAGTATTGATTGCATTGAGAGGAAAACCGCTTGACCGTTTTATCAATACGTTAAAAGCTGAAATTCAGAAAATTGCTCCCGCTAATATGCTTCACAAAGGAATATTTGAAAATTTCGAAAAAAATAAAAACATTGCATTAAAACAGCCAGATGTTGAGATTATTGCATCAGGACATACGGAGGCAGAAGGTATTGTGGGAAATGCTTCAGTGATAAAAACGAATGCTGAAACCTTCCTGAATAATCCGGTATTGAGTGAAGAAGTCTTTGGTCCGTTTGGTATTGTTGTAGTGTGTGAAACAGAGGAAGAACTCATGGAAATTGCCCGGCAGCTAAAAGGACAGTTAACCATTACCATAGCAGCGACCAATGAAGATGTACGTGATAACAGTACATTGATTAATGTTTTGAAAGATAAATGCGGAAGATTATTATTCAATGGAATGCCTACAGGAGTAGAAGTAGTGTATGGCATGCAGCATGGAGGACCTTTTCCCTCTACAACTGATTCACGTTTTACTTCCGTAGGACCGGATGCTGTGAAACGCTTTGTCCGTCCCATTTCCTTCCAGAACTGGCCGGATGAATTCTTACCAAAAGAGTTGAAGAATGAAAATCCATTGCAGATCAACAGAATGGTCGACGGAACAATGAATTCAGAATCTTTAAAATTACAGACCACATGAACAGAACATTTTTTTGCATAGATTCACATACCTGTGGATGTCCCGTACGTCTTGTTGCAGGAGGTGCCCCTATTTTAAAAGGAAATTCCATGATGGAACGTCGCCTTCACTTCATGAAAGAATACGACTGGATAAGAAAAGGACTCATGTTTGAACCCCGTGGCCACGATATGATGAGCGGAAGTATTCTGTATCCTCCAGCAGATGAAAATAACGATATCGGAGTTTTATATATTGAAACCAGCGGATGTCTTCCCATGTGCGGACACGGAACTATTGGAACGGTTACCATTGCCATCGAAGAAGGTCTTGTTGTTCCTAAAATTCCGGGAAAATTAAGACTTGAGACTCCTGCAGGGCTTATCCTCATAGATTATGTACAGGAAGGAAAAAAAGTAAAGTCTGTAAAACTGACCAACGTAAAATCTTTTCTGTATGCTGAAAATCTGCAAGTCGATTGTCCGGATCTTGGATTAATAAGTGCCGATATTGCTTATGGTGGAAATTTTTATGCGATTATAGATCCTCAGGAAAACTTCAGAGATATTTCCGATTTTACAGCCAGCCAGCTCATCCATTATGGAAAAATTATCAGAAAACTGCTCAATGAAAAATATCAGTTCATCCATCCTGAAATTGAACACATTACAGGATTAAGCCATATTCAGTGGACAGGTAAACCTACTGACCCTAAAGCCAGTGGAAGAAATGCGGTTTTGGTTGGAGAAAATGCCTTAGACCGCTCTCCATGTGGTACAGGTACCTCTGCAAGAATGGCTCAATGGTATGCTAAGGGAAAACTGAAGGAAGGTGAAGAGTTCATTCATGAAAGTTATATCGGATCCCAGTTTATCGGGAGAATTGAAGAGACCACTACTATTGATGGAAGAGCAGCCATTATCCCGTCAGTAGAAGGCTGGGCAAGAATTACCGGATACAATCATATAATTATTGATGATGAAGATCCTTATTGGCAGGGTTTTCAGGTAATGTAACAGACCTATGACACAGAATAAAGGAAATGCACTCATTATTGGTGCAGGAATAGCGGGATTAAGCTCAGCTTATTATCTTTTGCAGAAAGGATGGCAGGTAGAAATTATTGAACAGAATGATCTTACCAACAACTGTTCTTACGGCAATGCAGGAATGATTGTACCTAGTCACTTTACTCCGTTGGCAGCACCGGGAGTTGTTGCGCAGGGAATGCGCTGGATGTTCGACAGTAAAAGTCCGTTTTATGTAAAGCCTTCACTCAACGCTAAACTGATATCGTGGGGATTGAAGTTTTTAAAACATTCCAACCAGAAGCATGTTGACTATTCTGCAGCAGCCATCAGAGATCTTAACCTGGCAAGCAGCAGGCTTTATAATGAAATTGCAAAACAAGATGACTTTGATTTTGAGCTTAATCAGAATGGCATTTTAATGCTTTATAAAACGGAGAAAGTTGCAGAGGAAGAAATAGAGCTTGCCCACAAAGCCACCGGGATGGGATTACCCGTTGATATTCTGGATAAAAAAGAGATTCAGCAACTCGAACCCAATGTTCAATTGGATGTTATCGGAGGAGTCAATTATAAATGTGATGGTCACATGAATCCGATGAAACTGATGAAACAAATGATCTCTTATCTTAAAAATAAGGGTGTCATTTTTCATACTCATCATCAGGTAACAGGTTTTGAATTTTCTGGAAGCATGATTAAAGCCGTAATTGCCAATGACAGAAAGTTTACTGCAGACCGTTTCGTCATGACCGGAGGTTCATTTCTCCCTGAACTGGCTCAGAAGGCAGGAATCAAAATTCAGTTAATGCCCGGAAAAGGATATTCATTTATGCATACCCCTGATAATCCGGTCAATACCCTGAATCATGCTGCTTTATTACTGGAAGCAAGAGTGGCTGTCACTCCTATGAATGGGCAGGTCCGTTTCGGTGGAACGATGGAATTGGCTTCCCATCATGATACAATTAATATGAAAAGGGTAGAAGGGATCATCAGGTCTATTCCTCAATATTTACCTGACTTTCAGATTCAAAAACCCAAAGAATCTGAAATCTGGTTCGGCTACAGACCCTGCGCTCCGGATGGACTTCCTTATCTGGGACAATCTTCCCAATTAAAAAACTTAATTATCGCAGGCGGCGGTGGTATGATGGGTTTAAGTTTAGGACCCATCTTCGGAAAAACAGTGTCAGAACTTGCCAATGACCAAAAGCCAACGGTTGATATAAAGAAATTCCACCCTGAAAGATTTAGTTAAAAAACACCACATAAAACACACAAATCAAGCCCAAAACAATTGGGTTATTCAAATAATTTATTAACAACCAAATCCAAAATTTATGAAAAAATTTAAATTACTAGTACTTGTTTCCCTATTTCCAATAATAGGTTTTGCTCAGGAAAACAGACCTCGTGAGTGTAAAGCAGATGAAATGATGAAAAAACATTTTGAGCTGCACCCTGAATCTAAGGTTGAATATGAAAATTTTGAGAAATACACCAAAGATTTCGTAAAAAAAATGGGATCCAACAAAAATTCATTGAATAATAGGGCCAGCAATCCAACCTACATCATCCCTGTGGTTTTTCATGTGTATGGAGAATCTCAAAGTAATGTAAAAGTAAATTACCAAAAAGTAGTTGACTTACTGCAACAAATCAACTTAAATTTCAATGGAATCAACACGGATTCAAATACTGTAGATCCTTATTTCCAATCTATCAGAGGAGCATTAAGTATTGAATTTCGATTAGCGAAAATTGATCCAACCGGAAAAGCAACAAGCGGAGTGGTATTTCACCCTTTCAAAGGGGGATATGGCAACGGAGGTGGATATGATGCACAAATTGGCACAGATGCCTGGGATAATGCAAAGTATATGAATGTGTATATTCAAAATGATCTCTATTCTAATAAAGATTTATATCAATCAGGAGTTGCCTGGTATCCTGATTCATACATGACTTCAGTAAATACAGCCAGAGTTGTTTATAATGGACGTTATATATTTAATGCTGCCGGAACAGTGGCTTCAAACGAGTTTTCCGATACATTTACTCACGAATTCGGACATTGGTTAAATCTGCAACACACGTTCAATGTTCTTTGTTCAACTGCAAATCCTGGTAATGATGGTGACGGAGTTGCTGACACCCCTGTAGAAAATGCTTCTTCCGGATTGGGATGTAACCCTGGAAATAATTGTCTTGGACAAAAAGTAAACGTTGAAAACTATATGGGATACAATGGTTCTTCCGGTTGTTATAAAATGTTTACCAATGGACAAGTTAACAGAATGCTGGCAGCATTAAACCATCCTTCGCGAATAAATTTATGGCAGCCTGCCAACTTAGCCGCAACCGGCGTTGCCAATACTCCACCTAGATTAACCCTTAGCAACAGTACATTTACTGAGAACTTAAACAATAATGGAGTCGTATCATTAGATGGAACAGTAGCCTCTGCCCCTACATCAACAATTACGCTGAACGGAGCAACATTTGCCGTACCCAATGGAACAACTCTTACTGCAGGAACACATTTCACTTCTTCATTACCAGCAGGGCTAACAGCTGCTATAGCAGTTACAAGCCCTACGACTGCTACACTTACCATAAATGGTGCAGCCACCAGTCATCCTAAAAGTCAGGTCCTGAATTCATCAATTACGTTCCTGAATCCGGCTATAACAGGAGGCGTAACTTCACTAGGATCAACGACAGCTTTGGCATTAACTTTTTCTTATAAAGATCCTTATAAAATAGTTACAGGAACTCCTCTGGAAAGTTATGCCAACCCAACACCAACAACAGTAACCACCAACTCAGGGGCAACCTGGAAATATTTTATCATTAACCCCGAGCTTAGTGATGATGCAGGGTATGGCGCCTGGTACTATGGAGCCAATCAATTAAAATTGGAAACTTATTGGAAAGGATTAGTTTGCCAGACAGGAACAAGAAATATCACTTTAATTCCGGCCTGCACCACTATAACGAATGCAAATAATATAGGTTACCCAATTGGTACTCCCGGACAGCTGGACGTGTACACCCCTACATACACTAACTGGTCTGGCCAAACCGCTTATGTTGGTTTTAGAAACCAATTCGAAGGCTACAATATTAACGGCTATTTCAAACTGACTGTTGGGGCCAATGGTTCAGGTTATTCTGTAACTGCGTTTGGATACAATACACAACCAAATGGCAGTATCACAACCCCTTGTGCATTATCATCGTTTACTGCAGACGTTGATACAACAAACCCAGAAACCTCTATCTATCCGAATCCGGTTTCTGATGTATTAAATATTAAAACAAAAGGGGAAATTAAGTCAATTTCTGTTTATGATATGTTTGGAAGAAAAATGAATGCTAAAGTTACGGGGGATAAAGTTGATGTGAAGCATTTCCTAAGCGGAACTTATTTAATTGATATTGAAACTTCTTTAGGGAAATCTTCCCAAAAATTCATTAAAAAATAAGATCAAACGCTATACCGATACAATATGATCGTTAGTAATAGGTTTTATTTTAACTGCATATATTTGATTAAGATGGGCTCATTGAGCTCATCTTTCTTTTTTCTATACCACAATCTTCTTTCAAATTAAACAGCAAAATACTTTTCTTAGAAATATGAATAATGGCTTAGTATTTATATGCGGTTGATCGGGCTTCATTGTAAGCCAATTTTTTATCCTATTTATGAGCAGTTCTTCATTTATTTATGTAATTTTATTCTTTGATAACAATATTCAATGCATTATAAAAACGACACCATCATCATCCGCAAATTTACTCCCGAAGAATTCCCTTTATTTTCTACTCTTTTTGAAAATGAAAATGTTACCCGCTATCTGCCTTACAAAACTCCTGAAGAATACAAGGAGATGTTTGACAAAGCATTGACAGATTACAAAGAAAGTCCATTCAGCAGATGGGCAATATTCAACACTCAAAACAATGATTTTGTGGGAATGTGCCTGGCCAGAATCTTCCTTGATAATCCTGACCAGCTGGAAATAGGATATACTTTAGGAGAAAATTACTGGGGAAAAGGTCTTGGAACTGAGGTTTGTAAAGCCCTCGTTGATTATTGTTTATCATTAAATCATCAGAAAGATATCGTTGCTGTAACCGATCTTAATAATATCGGATCTCAAAAGGTACTTCTGAAAAGCGGCTTCAACAGAATTGAAAATCTTGCGCGAGAAGACAGAGAACTGGCTTACTTTATTCTACAAAAGGAGTAAACTTTTGGCTCATAGTACAAGCGGAGGACTTAAAATTCCCCTCCTTTGGAGGGGTGGCGAAAATTCAAAGAATTTTTGACGGGGTGGTTTTCTTTTACCACAGATTTCACAAATCTACAAAGATGATTGTATATATTCTTTCCTTTAGTTTATCCAAAGCAATCAATAAAAATCTTTGATTTTTAAAGCTTCAGTGAACTTCTCAGCAGTCTGTTTGTAACCTAAAATCAACTTATCTTTTGTGACTTTTATGGTTAAAACACAAAGTCTTCAGCTATAAAAACATTTCATTTATCAGATAATTTATCATAACTTGCAGAAATTATGATGTCAAAACGTTGCAAATACGCACTTAAAGCAATGGTCAGATTAGCAAGGAATTATAACCAGGGCTTTCTGCCAACTTCTGTTATTGCACAAGACGAGAACATCCCAAAAAAATTCCTGGAACAAATCCTTCTTGAACTTAAAAGAGCGAAACTTGTCAACAGTAAACAGGGTAAAGTAGGGGGATATTATCTTCTGAAATCACCCGATGAGGTCTCGTTAGCAGATATTTACCGTATTTTCGATGGCCCCATTGCATTGACGCCTTGTGTCTCTTTAAACTTTTACGAAGCATGTGATGACTGTGTAGATGAAGCAGTCTGCTATCTGAGAAAAGAATTAATGATCGTTCGTGAAAAGACCAGAACAAGCATGATGGAAGCTACTCTGACTAAGTTCATTACTAAAGAATAAAAATTTTTTATTTAAATTCTACTATTTTGATAGGAGTTATAGAATTTTGTATATATTTGCAGGACTTAAATCTCAATTCAAAATGGAAAACAGTCTGAAAAATGAATACGAAAACCTTTTGAGAGAGGCTACTGAAGCTTCTTTTCAAACTAATGGACTGCAATTACTGGCTGAAAGATTTCCGGATAAAGTGATCTTTTCAACCAGCTTCAGTTACGAAGATCAGGTAATCACTCATCTGATAAAAGATTTAAATATTGAAATTTTTACCCTGGATACAGGAAGACTTTTTGAGCAGACCTACGAAACCTGGACTTCCACAAAAGCATTCTTCAAAAAGAATATCAAAGCCTATTATCCGGATATGGAAGAGCTCAGAGAATTTGTAACAGAAAACGGCCCTGATTCATTCTATCAGTCAGTTGAAAAGAGGAAAGCGTGCTGTACCATCCGTAAGGTTCATCCATTAAAAAAAGCACTGGAAGGTTATAAAGTATGGATTACCGGTCTTAGATCCGAACATTCCCCAAACCGGCAGAATATGCCACAGCTGGAGTGGGATCAGGATAATAAGATCATAAAATTCCATCCCATCCTTCACTGGACAACAGAACAGGTGACAGAATACGTGAAAAATCATCATTTACCTTACAATCACCTTCACAAGAAAGGATTTGTAAGCATAGGATGTGAACCCTGTACCAGAGCGATTAAAGAAGGGGAAGATTTCAGAGCCGGCCGATGGTGGTGGGAGGATGCCAACAAAAAAGAATGCGGTCTGCATATTCATCAATAAAAAAGAAAAACATGTCAATACAGCAGTTAAACTATTTAGATCAGTTAGAAGCCGAATCTATTTATATATTAAGAGAAGTAGCAGGTCAATTTGAACGTCCGGCTTTATTATTCAGTGGAGGGAAAGACAGTATCGTACTGGCTCACCTGGCAAGAAAAGCATTTTTTCACGGGAAAATCCCATTTACATTTGTTCACGTGGACACCGGGCACAACTTTCCGGAAGTACTGGATTTCCGTGATCAGCTGGTAAAGCAGTTAGATGTTAATCTTGCTGTGAGAAAAGTGGAAGATACTATCAAAAGTAAAAAACTCACCGAGGCTAAAGGTAAATTTCCAAGCAGAAACTGGCTGCAAACCTATACACTTCTTGATACCATTGAAGAATTTGAATTTGATGCCTGTATCGGAGGAGCCAGAAGAGACGAAGAAAAAGCCCGCGCCAAGGAAAGAATATTTTCAGTTCGTGATGAATTCGGGCAATGGGATCCTAAGCTTCAACGTCCTGAACTGTGGAATATCTTTAACGGAAAAATCCACAAAGGAGAAAATGTAAGAGTTTTCCCTATCAGCAACTGGACAGAACTCGATATCTGGAATTATATCCGGAGAGAAAAAATTGAACTTCCTTCTATTTATTTCTCGCATGAAAGGGAAGTGGTAGATTTTAACGGCCAGTGGCTTGCCAATTCTTCACATGTTGTATTAGAACCTGAAGATATCATCACAACCAAAAAAATACGCTACCGTACTGTAGGAGACATGACCTGTACCGCAGCAGTAGAGTCCAATGCAGTGACAATAGATGCCGTCATTGAAGAAATTGTAGCGACCAGAATTTCAGAACGTGGTGAAACTAGAATCGACGACAGAGTGACAGAAGCCGCTATGGAGGACAGAAAAAAAGGAGGCTACTTTTAGATAAGCAATCAGCAATGAGTAATAAGTAATAGAACAGACAACTTTACTTCTTAGCGACAGAATATTACTCATTACCAATTACTCATTATTTATAATTAAAATCGGATGGATATATTAAGATTTATAACAGCAGGAAGCGTAGATGACGGTAAAAGCACCCTTATCGGCAGACTGCTTTACGATAGCAAAAGTATTTTACAGGACCAGTTGGAAGTCCTTGAAAAACATTCAAAAAACAAAAATGAAGACGGAGTAGACCTTGCCCTTTTAACGGATGGTCTTCGCGCAGAAAGAGAGCAGGGAATCACCATTGATGTTGCCTACCGTTATTTTTCAACGGCAAAAAGAAAATTTATCATCGCTGATGCACCCGGGCACGTACAGTATACACGTAATATGATTACCGGAGCATCCAATTCTGATCTGATGGTTATCCTGATCGATGCAAGAAAAGGCGTAATTGAACAGACCAGAAGACATTCTATCATCGCTTCTTTATTACAATTAAAGAAAGTGGCTGTAGCCATCAATAAAATGGATATGGTAGATTATTCGGAAGAAGTTTTTGAATCCATTAAATCTGACTATTCAAAAATTGCAGAAAATCTGGGATTAAACGATGTCACTTATTTCCCCATTTCAGCATTGAAAGGAGATAATATCGTTTCAAAATCCTCCAGAACAGATTGGTACAAAGGAAATTCACTTCTTGAATATCTTGAAGAAGTAACCCTGAATGAAGAAAAAAACAATGGAAACCGTTTTCAGGTTCAGTATGTTATTCGTCCTCAGACCGAAGAACTGCACGATTACAGAGGATACGCCGGACAAATATTAAGTGGAAAATTCACAAAAGGAGACAAAATCCATATTCTTCCGGCAGATCTAACCACTGAAATTACTAAAATTGAGATCAATGGGATTGAAAAAGAAGAAGTTTTTGAAGGGCAGCCTGCAGTGATCCATCTTGCTCATGATGTAGATGTCAGCAGAGGAGATATTTTTGTCACAGAAGAACAGATTCCGGCCGTTGAGAAAGACCTTCAGGTTTTGTTATGCTGGCTTGATCAGAAACCGTTACAACCAGGGAATAAATACCTTCTGCAGCAGAACAGCAGACTTGTGAAAGCAATTGTCAAAGAGGTAGATTATAAGATCAATGTTAACACCCTGATCCATGAACAGGCAGACAGCGAAATTAAACTGAATGAAATTGTAAAAGTTACCCTGCGAACGGCACAGCCTTTGGTCTATGACAGCTTTACCAATAATAAAACAACGGGCTCTGCCATTTTGGTGGATGAAACGTCCAATTCAACGGTAGCAGCCTGTATAATTCAATAAAAAATGGCAATTTCCGATCAATTAACGCAAAGAATTCATCAGACCAAACAAAATAGTAATCATGGATTCTTTGATAAAATAAAGACAAAAAAATGGGTTAAGGATTTGTATGAAACACTTTTCCTTCCTCAGAATGATAATACTGAAGAGCAACTTAAAAGAAGTTTTGAAGCGCTGCGGGAAACTCTTTCAGAACAGATCAATACCGTAACAGGAGATCAGGACAGTACTGAGAAACAGGTGAATCAGTTTTTTGAATCTCTGCCTGACCTTTACGATCAGTTGGTACTGGATGCAAAATCTATTGTAGAATTTGATCCTGCCGCCGATTCTCTGGAAGAAGTCTATCTGGCATATCCCGGCTTTTTTGCCACATATGTTTATCGCATTTCACATCAATTATGGAGTCAGAAAGTGAAAATAGTACCACGCGTCATTTCAGAGTATGCCCATAGCAAAACGGCAATTGATATTCACCCGGGAGCCACCATCGGAAAATCTTTTTTTATTGACCATGGGACAGGAATTGTGATCGGGGAGACAACGGTCATCGGGAATAATGTCAAAATCTATCAGGGAGTAACCCTCGGAGCATTAAATGTTTCCAAAGAAAAAGCCCACCAGAAAAGGCATCCCAATATTGAAGATGATGTGATTATCTATTCTGGAGCAACCATTTTGGGCGGTGAAACTACCATTGGCAGAGAAAGCATTATCGGAGGAAATGTCTGGATAACCCAGGATGTTCCTGCCAATTCGCTGGTTTACCATAAAAGTGAAATAAAAATAAAGGATAATACTTCATTACCGGAATCATTAACCTTTGTGATTTAAAAAAACAAAAAAATAAAGATATGAGATTTCAGAACGCATTAGAAACGATTGGAAATACTCCCGTCGTAAAAATTAATAAATTATTCAATTCAGATCACGAAATCTGGATTAAACTTGAAAAAAGCAACCCTGGCGGAAGCATTAAAGACAGAATTGGCCTGGCCATGATTGAAGATGCAGAAGCCAAAGGATTACTAAATAAAGACAGCACCATCATAGAACCTACCAGCGGAAATACAGGAATAGGTCTTGCATTAGTAGCAGCTGTAAAAGGATATAAACTCATTCTTGTCATGCCGGAAAGCATGAGTATAGAACGCCGTAAAATTATGGAAGCTTACGGAGCAGAATTCGTGCTTACTCCACGAGAAAAAGGAATGAAAGGTGCAATTGAAAAAGCTAATGAATTGGCTGAAGAAACACCCAATTCATGGATTCCAAGACAGTTTGATAACCCTGCCAATGTAAAAGTTCATGTTGAGACGACTGCTCAGGAAATTTTAAAAGACTTCCCTGATGGGCTCGACTATATCATTACCGGAGTAGGAACCGGAGGACATATCACCGGAATTGCAAAAACCGTCAAAGAAAAATATCCAAACGTAAGAGTAATTGCTGTAGAGCCGGAATTATCACCCGTCTTAAGTGGAGGAAGCCCGGCACCACATCCATTACAGGGATTAGGAGCAGGCTTTGTACCTTCCATTCTGGATATTACCCTTTTAGACGGAGTAATCACAGTAGGCAAGGAGGAAGCTTATGAATACGCCCTTAATGCAGCTAAAAAAGAAGGTCTTTTTGTGGGAGTTTCCACAGGAGCCGCTTTAGCAGCCATTGCCAAACATTTACCGGAAATACCACCTAACGCTAAAATCCTTACCATCAATTACGATACAGGAGAAAGGTATCTCTCTGTAGAAGGACTCTTCTAAATCCTTAATTAACACCTACTTCAATGAAAACAAATATAAAATCACCAAAGGTATTCCTTATCGGTGCAGGGCCCGGCAACCCTGAACTGATCACTGTAAAAGCAGTAAAAGCAATCGCAGAAGCAGACGTCATTTTATGTGACCGCCTTGTAAGTCCGGAAATTCTGGAAACCTACGTCAATAAAAACACAGAAATCATCTACGTAGGGAAAGAATGCAGCAAAAATGCGTCTACCCCTCAGTCTCATATCAATACTTTAATGGTGGAATATGCCCTTCAGAACAAAACCATTGTAAGACTGAAAGGAGGAGATGTTTCTATATTTTCCAATATTCTGGATGAACTGCAGGCTTTAAAACAGAATCATATTCCGTACGAAATTATTCCGGGAATTACAGCAGCTTTAGGAGCAGCAGCATTTGCAGGGATGCCTTTAACAGCAAGAGAATATTCTACATCAGTTCGTTTTCTGACGTATTATAAATCGGAAATCGTAACTGAAGAATACTGGAAAGAACTTGCTTTCACCAATGATACTCTTGTTTTCTACATGTCCAAAGGAAATCTTACTCCTCTTGTGGAAAAGCTTATACAGCTAGGGATTTCAAGTGATAAAAAAATTGCAGTCATTGAACAGGCAACAACACCTTATCAAAAGGTGTACACATCATCTTTTGATGATTTTAACGAAAAATTCGGAGACAAAGCTTTTGCATCACCTTCTTTGGTTGTAGTTGGCAAGATTGTCAATCTGCACGAAGAGTTTTCATGGCTTGAAAATGCAGAACAGGAAGGTCTTTACTTCAAATCAGTGGAAAACGGAAGTCTAATCCCTACAACTCAAAATTTCTTTGAATATGCTGTCTGAAACAAAATTAAATGTATTAAAACAAATCTCCGGAGACCTTTCCAGAGATGAAGCCATTTGGGCAAGTGGATATCTTGCAGGCATTGCCGGAGGAACTTCGCTGACCGACGCACTACCGCCACAGCAACTCAATAACAGCACTCAAAATGCTGTAAAAAAGATAACTCTGGCTTACGGAACAGAAACCGGAAACAGCAAAAAACTGGCTACAGCATTGGCAGGTATCGTGAAGAAAAAAGGACTTCAGGTTAAACTTGCTGATCTTTCGCAATACAAACCTAAAGATCTGGCTAAAGAAGAATTCTTTTTCGTTGTGATCAGCACTCAGGGAGAAGGAGAACCGCCAGCTCTTGCCAAAAAGTTTTACGATTATATTCATGAAAATGAAATTGATCTCAGCGGACTGAAATATGGAGTACTGGCCTTGGGAGACAGCAGTTATCCTCTGTTCTGCCAAACCGGAGAAGATGTAGATTCACGTTTTGAAATATTAGGTGCACAGCGCATTATTCCAATCAGGAAATGCGATATAGACTATGAACAGGAAGCTTCTCACTGGATAGAACATGTAGTCGAAACGGTAAATAAAAATGCAGATCAGAGTCCAAAAAATGTTACAGCACCAAAGGTTTCTACCGGAAGAAAGAAATACCAGGGGAAAGTTTCAGCCATCATCAATCTGAACGATATTACTTCTGAAAAAGAAACGTATCATATTGAAATTGAAACAGAAGAAGCGCTTGCCTACCAACCTGGAGCAGCGCTGGGAATTATTCCATTCAATTCAAAATCTGTAGTAGATGAAATAATTACGCTGACAGGAATTGATCCTCAGAAACAGATAGAAACAGCTAAGGTTACAGCTTCTGTTGAAGAACTGCTGCACAAGCATCTTAACATCAGCTATTTACTCAAATCTGTCGTTGCTCAATATGCAAAAATAACGGGACATTCCATCCCGGAAGTGAGACTCAGTCTTCTTGACCTCCTTAGAATTTATCCCGTAAAAAATGCAAAGGAATTTGAAGAAATCTTACAGATAGTAACCGCTCAGGCGCCACGTCTGTATTCAATCTCGTCCTCTCTGGAAGCTCATGGTGACACGGAAATTCATATTACCGTTGCGAAATCAGAATTCTTTATTGATCATCAGAAACACAACGGATTATGCAGTGGTTTTCTGAGTGAATTCAAAGAAGGAGAAGAAGTGGAATTTTATATTCAGGATGCAGGACACTTCAAACTGCCGGAAGCTGATAAAGACATCATTATGATAGGACCGGGAACAGGTATTGCGCCTTTCAGGTCTTTTCTTTGGGAACGTGATGCAACAGGTGCAGAAGGAAGAAACTGGCTGTTTTTCGGAGACAGGAATTTCGTTTCAGATTTTCTTTACCAGGCTGAACTTCAGGATTTCCTTAAAACAGGCAGCTTAACTCATTTGGATCTTGCTTTTTCCAGGGATACAAATGAAAAAATATATGTTCAGCACAGGCTGGAGCAAAAGGCTCAGGAAGTATTTTACTGGTTGGAAGGTGGCGCGTCAGTATACGTATGTGGCGCTAAAGAACCAATGGCTCGTGATGTGGAACAAACACTTCTGACCATTATTCAGAATGAAGGAAAACGCAGCAAAGAAGATGCTGTAAATTATCTGGAAGAAATGGAGCTTGACGGCAGATATGCCAAAGATGTTTATTAAACGGAGTAAAGAAGTATTCGTAAAAAATTAAAGGAAACATTTATGAACAAAGATAAAGAAAACCTTTCACCGGTAGAAAGGATTAAAACCAGCAGTAACGGGCTCAGAGGATCTTTAAAAGAGAGCCTTGCTGATCAATTTACCGGAGCTATCCGGGAAGATGACCAAACTTTGATCAAATTCCATGGAATGTACCAGCAGGACGACAGAGACCGAAGGGAAGAGCGTGTCTCCAAAAAACTGGAATGGCTGTATTCTTATATGATCAGATTGAGACTTCCCGGTGGCTTTTTAACTCCGGAACAATGGGTAGGATTGAATGAAACCGCTGAAGATCACTCAACAGGAACCATTAAAGTAACGACAAGACAAACCATTCAGCTGCATGGGATTTTAAAATCACATTTAAGACCTACCATTCAGAGCTTCAATCTGCAGCATCTGGATTCTATTGCAGCCTGTGGAGATGTCAACAGAAATGTTACCTGTACAGCCAATCCTTCAGAATCTCCTTTACAGCAGGAAGCTTACGAACTGGCAGGGAAAATCAGTGAAATGTGTCTTCCAAAAACCAAATCTTACTACGATATCTGGATTGATGACGAACTTTTGGTTGATCGTAAAGCAGAAGAAGATCCATTATATCAGGACAGATATCTTCCAAGAAAACTGAAAATAGGAATTGCTGTTCCGCCCAATAACGATGTAGATGTATTTATCAATGATATTGCACTGATTGCTATCATTGAGAATAATAAAATCGTGGGGTATAATATTGCTGCCGGCGGAGGACTGGGAGCCACGCACGGAAATGAAGCCACGTATGCCCGTCTCGCCTCCATCCTTGGATTTGTGGATACGGAAGAAAAAGTATTGAAGGCCGTCTATGAAATCATCACGGTTCAAAGAGACTTTGGGAACAGAAGCGACCGAAAATTATCAAGGTTAAAATATACGATTGATAAATTGGGTATCGACCAGTACAGAGCTGAAGTAGAAAAAAGAACAGGATTCAGTTTTGAACCGGCCCGCGAATTTAAGTTTGAACAGAGAAAAGACCGTTATGGCTGGATTCAGAATCATGAAGGAAAATGGTTTTATACTGTATTTGTAGAGCACGGAAGAATCCTTAATACAGCTGAATATCCTTTAAAATCAGGATTATTAAAAATTGCACAGACTGGTAAAGCCAATTTCCGTTTTACCTGCAACCAGAACCTTATTCTGGCCGATATTGATGAAAAAGATAAACCTGAAATTGAAGCTGTTTTAAAAGAATACGGAATTTCAGATTATACCAACAGCGCAAGTGCCTTACGTAAAAATTCTGTTGCCTGTGTGGCTTTGAACACCTGTTCATTGGCTTTAGCGGAAGCTCAGCGTTATCTTCCTTCTCTGGTCACAAAAATAGAACCTATCCTTGAGAAATATGGTCTTTTGGAAGAAGATATCACGATCCGTATGACCGGCTGTCCTAACGGTTGCGGAAGATCTCCTAATGCGGAAATAGGATTTGTAGGAACAGCCTACGGAAAATACAATCTTCACATTGGAGGAGACCGTTTAGGAATGCGACTGAATACAAAATTTAAAGAAAATATAGGGGAAGAAGAGATTCTTACCACGCTGGATGAGCTTTTCGGGATTTATGTACAGAAAAGACTTGCAGAGGAAACATTTGGTGATTTTTCATACCGTTACTTACACACCTTAAATTAATTATATGGCCAATTTTCATTATGATCTGAAAAAAAACAAAAAAACTAAATCTCTTCTTTTAGGTAGACGAATGTGTATGTGTTGTTGATTCTCAAATAACAATATATACAAAGCTGTTTCAACTTTTTCGATTCAAACCGCAAAAGTCACAAAAGTTTTAAACACTTAAGCTTTTTAAGAGCCAAGTTTTATGCATAATAAGTACAACTAAGTTTTGTAAAATCTTTGATTTTTATCTTATGTGAACTTTTATCATTTTAAACTTACTTAAGTGAACTAAATTGTTTTAAAATAAAAAACTTTTGGGCCTTTTGCGGTTAAAATTAATCAATGTAAAATTCAGACAGCTTCATTCTCAACCTAAAAAATGAAGAAAAAATGAAAAACAAAAAGCAGGGAAATTTTCTGCCTAAAGCAGGTATTATAGCATTTACATTTCTATTTTTTAACCTTGCAGAAGCACAGCAGCAGCTTATAGAGCTTAGCGGAAGCATCAAAAATACAGGAACACATAAAGGTCTCGATTCTGTAAAAGTACAGATCGAAAATACACAGGACACCGTATTAACCGATCAATCGGGTAATTTTAAGCTCAGAACAAGGGTTACTATTCCATTCAGAGTGGTTATTCAGAAAGACGGGTTCAGCAGCCAGACGGTTGAAATCCTTTCGCCTTCCAACAAAATAACGGTGGGACTTAATCCTCAGAACACCATCATTGATGATGTCGTGATCTCCGCCTCACGGGTTCCGGAAAAGATATTGAGATCACCGATAGCTATTGAAAAAATTGATATCAAAACGATCAGGGAAAGTCCGGCAGCATCGTTTTATGAAACCCTGGAAAATGTAAAAGGATTACAGCTTTTAACTTCCAGTCTTACTTTAAAAATTCCAAATTCAAGAGGATTCAACTCGCCTAATAATTTCCGTTTTATGCAGTTGGTAGACGGTGTAGATGTACAATCTGCAACGCTGGGTGTACCACTAGGAAATGCAATAGGACCTACAGAACTGGATATCCAGTCGATGGAAGTCACTCCGGGAGCCGCTTCAGCATTGTACGGAATGAATGCCATTAACGGACTGGCGAGTTTACAGACCAAAGATCCGTTTACTTCTGAAGGAATAAGTGTATATTTCCGTGGCGGAGTGAATCATATAGATAATGTCAACCATAAAATAAGTTCCCTGGGAGAAAGTGCCATCCGTTTTGCAAAGGTGATCAATAAAAACTTTGCAGTAAAGGTGAATGCTTCCTATTTCAGTGGAACAGACTGGATTTCCAACAATCTTACCGATCAGAATTCCGGTTCATTGGTAACAGCCAATCCTAATTTTTCGCTGGCCAATAATCCGGCTGAAGATCTTTGGAATAAATACGGTGATGAAAGAAACAACCGTGTTGCCGTAAAAGTGGATTACAATGGTAAACCTACTACATTCAACGTTTCCAGAACAGGATATCTTGAAAAAGATCTTGTGAGTCCTGATGTGAAGAATATCAAATTCGATGCAGGATTATATTACCGTTTCGGGGACCAGTGGAGAACTTCTTACGTCTATCGTTACGGTTTGCTGGACGGAACTTTTCAGAGAGGAAATAAAATCCGCTTGCAAAACGCTACGGTTCAGAACCATAAAGTAGAACTGACAGGAAGAGAGTTAACTTTCAGAGCATATGTATCCATCGAAAGTACAGGAGATTCTTATAACCTGAAGCCTTTGGCAGACAATCTGGACCTTACGAATCTTTCCAATACCAACTGGAAAAATATATTTCAGACTGCTCTTCAGAACAGCTTAAATGCTGGAACCAATCTTAATGACGCATTTATTCTCGCCCGTCAGGAAGCCGATAAAAACAGGGCAGTCCCTGGAACCGCAGCCTTTGAACAGTTAAAAAATACCATTATCGGAATCAATAACTGGGATTCAGCCAATGCAGGAGTAGCTGGAGCTCCGGCAACAGGAGGCGCAAAGCTTGAACAGAAATCCCGCTTTTATCAGGGTGAGCTTACCTATGATTTCAGCAGATTTGTGAAAATTTTCAGCCTTCTGGCTGGTGTGGATTACCGACTGTACAGCATTACTCCGGATGGAAATAACTTTGTTGATTTCAACCGTCCTGTGAGTGAAAGAAATATTCCTTTAGCCAACGGCACCTTCGGGAAAGATGTGATCTATCAGAAATATGGAGCTTTTGCACAGATTACCAAGCTTTTCTTTGATGATAAATTAAAAATCAACGCCGCATTACGTGTTGACAGAAACCCGGAGTTTGAAGCAAAGCTGAATCCAAGGTTCAGCGTGGTGTATTCTCCTGTTAAAGAGCATAATTTCAGGGCATCTTTTCAAAACGGATATCGTTTCCCTTCGTTATTTGAAGCTCTTTCTTTCGTGAACAACGGGAATGTAAGAAGAGTAGGAGGTCTTTCAAAAGTAAATGACGGATTAGGTTATCTGGAAAATTCTTATACACTGGCTTCTATTGACCGGTTCACCTCAGCGGTAAATGCAGATGTGGATGCAGGAAAAACCCAAAGCCAGGCTGCTCAGGATAATAAACAGCTTTTAACGGTAGCCAGTTTACAAAAACTACAGCCGGAAAAAATCAATTCATTTGAAGTAGGATATAAGTCTGTGTTTTTCAATAATAAACTGGTGCTGGACTGGGATTTCTATTACAATATCTACGAAGGATTCCTGGGACAGGTAGAAGTGGCAGTTCCAAAAAACAGCCAGGTGGGAAGCAATGCAGCCGTACTTGCGATGCTCGACAGAAGTAAACAGGACAGATACAGGGTTTATACCAATAGTAACAGCACTTACAAAAGTTATGGAACCTCTTTTGGAGTCCGGTATAATATTACAGGAAACTATAATATCAATACCAATGTTTCTTATAACGATCTTGCATCCAACAATACCTCAGACCTCTTTATTACTGCATTCAACACTCCAAAATGGATGGTAAACGTAAGTGTTGGAAACAGAGAAATCGTCAAGAATATAGGGTTTACCATTGTAGGAAGATGGCAGAGTGGCTTTACATGGGAAAGTCCGCTGGCATCCGGAGAAATTCCGGCTTATTATACGATTGATGCCCAGGCAACATGGAAACTTCCTGAAATTCATGCGAATATTAAAATTGGAGCTACCAATTTGCTGAACCGACGTTATTTCCAGTATGCAGCAGGCCCTGAAATCGGAGGCCTGTATTATCTCGCTTTTACGTATGACTTAAAACTGTAATCAGGATGAGCAATTCTTTATATCCCATATTTTTAAAACTTGAAAACCTGTCACTGCTGATCATCGGCGGTGGCAAGGTTGCCCTTGAAAAACTGGAGTCCGTACTGGGAAACTCTCCGGATACTTTCATCAAACTGGTGGCGAAAGAAATTATTCCTGAAGTCAGAGCCTTACAACATGAATTTTCTAATCTAACCCTGCATGAAAGAGGCTACGATGAGCATGATTTTAATGATGCAGATCTTGCCATTATTGCAGTAAATAATATTGAACTGGCAGGAGAAATCAGGGGAAAAGCCCAGCAAAAAAATGTATTGGTGAATATTGCTGACAAGCCTGATCTGTGTGATTTTTATTTAGGTTCCATTGTCAAAAAAGGAAGTCTTAAAATTGCCATTTCTACCAACGGAAAATCTCCTACCATCGCCAAAAGATTAAGGGAAACCTTTACCGAAGTCATTCCTGATGAAATGGATCATGTGTTGGATAATATGCAGGATATCCGAAACAGACTGACCGGAGATTTCAATTATAAAGTGAAGGAACTCAACAAAATCACTACGGAATATCTGTCCGATGGAAAAGTTTCTTTAAAACCGGATATGGAAATTGAAAAACTGATTAATATTACCAAAACAGCTCAAAGAAAAGCTAATATCTACCTTGCAATCATTGGTGTTTTACTTCTTTTCGGATTATTTGGACTTGTAGTCTATCAGTTTAATCTTTCAGATGACATCCAATATTTCCTGAACAAAGACGGTCATATCTTTTACTGGATGCTGTTTGCAGGCTTTATGGCGGAAATTGTCGCCGGATCTATGGGAATGGGCTATGGAGTGATCTGTACCACCATCCTTTTACTGCTGAATGTTCCACCACCTGTTGTGAGTGCGAGCATCCACTCTGCGGAATCCTTTACCACAGCAGCAGGAAGTTTCAGCCATTACAAACTGGGAAATGTCAATAAGAAAATGGTGTGGGTATTATTCCCGCTGGCTATTGTAGGTTCTGTTATCGGTGCATTAACGCTGTCTCATTACGGGGAACATTATGCTCATATTGTAAAGCCTATTATTGCCTGCTACACCTTGTATCTTGGAATTAACATCTTACGAAATGCATTTAAGGATAAAAAATCAGGACAAGCGAAAACCAAACGCAGAACCAATCTCAGAATATTAGGATTGGCAGGAGGTTTTATTGATTCCTTTGCTGGTGGCGGCTGGGGACCTTTGGTAACCGGAACACTGATCAAAGAGGGAAGGATCCCCCGTTATGTCGTGGGAAGCTCCACAGTAGCCAAGTTTTTACTGACCGTAACAAGTGCAATAACATTTATTTTCACTATTGGAATTCATCACTGGAATATTGTTTTAGGACTTTTATTGGGTGGTATTTTTACGGCTCCGTTTTCGGCGATGCTTACAGCAAAACTTCCGACAAAAAAAATGTTTGTTGTGGTAGGAATTGTGGTTATTCTGATGAGCCTTGTTACAATAACAAAATCATTTTTATCATAAAAAAAAATTAAACGCAGAGATTTTAATGTTTTACTTTATTTTGAGGCATCAGGGGGAAAAATTAATGATGCAGTGTATTAACACTATCATTACTCATTTTTAGTAAAAATCTGAAACCATTAAAACTTTGCGTTTTCTTATTTTAAATCTGAAACCATTAAAACTTTGCGTTTTCTTATTTTGAATGTTTTAAAACGCAAAGAATCTAATTGCTAATCTATAATTCAAGGAAGCAAAGTAAGAAATCAATAAATTGATTCTTTTTAAGCGGATATATAGTCCAAAGCTTCATCAGCGACATTGTCGCTGACCCTTTGCTCACTTTAGTAAAAATCTTCAAATACTTTAAACTTTGCGTTTTTTTTGAATGTTTTTTAAAACGCAAAGAATCTAATTGCTAACCTATAATTCAAGGAAGCAAAGTCGGAAATCAATAAATTGATTCTTTTTAAGCGGATGTATAGTCCAAAGCTTCATCAGCGACATGGTCGCGACTCTTTGCTCACTTTAGTAAAAATCTGAAACCATTAAAACTTTGCGTTTTTATTTTTTTCAATGTTTTTTCGTAAATATTTTTTTAAACGCAAAGACGCAAGATGACATCAAAAAGGCTACTATAAGGCGCAAGGATTTTATCTCCGATAAAATTGAATGCTGGATATCTTATTCTTTCACAGGTCATTAAGGTTTAGCAAAAATGGTTTAAAAATTAAATCTTTTTATGCGGATGTATAGTACAAACCTTCATCAGCGACTTAGTCGCGACACTTTGCTCACTTTAATAAAAATCTGAAACCATTAAAGCTTTGCGTTTTTATTTTTTTGAATGTTTTTTCGTAAATATTTTTTTAAACGCAAAGACGCAAGATGACATCAAAAAGGCTGCTATAAGGCGCAAGGATTTTATCTCCGATAAAATTGAATACCGTATATTTCTTTTAAATCTTTAAAAAAGTCTACATCATATCCCTTGCTGAAAATCTAATATTGAGCGAAGTCGAAATATTCTTGCGACTTAAAAATTTTACATAAATTTTAAAAATCTTTGCGCCCTTGCGATTATCCAACAAAAAACAGCTCTTAAAAAAGAGCTGCTTAAACTAATTAATTATTTAAGATTTGTTTTTTTTAAAAGTATCAAGCCCGAAACCTGTACATCCCTGAAACAAAAACAGGAGTAAAAACAGAAGATACAATGTCTGAGGCAGATAAAGAAAATAGCTTAACCATGTAAAAGGGTCTACTTCGTAAATTCCGGTTTCAGGTTTTACAGGAACTAGTTCCTTAGGAATTGAACTGAGATCATGCGTGAATAATGCAACCAGAATAATGATGATTAAAAACACAGAGCTTATTCTCGTCCAGAAACCCAGCATTAAAAAATAACCCGAATACACATTCACAGAAAGCCGTAAAATTAGCCGTAAACTGCGGAAACGGAAATCCAATAGAGCTTATGGTATTTAACATATATCCCTGAAAAATAGGATGGAAAAGTTTGTTAAAACCTGCTATAAAAAAGAAGAGCCCGATGAGTATTCTGCAAAGTGCATATATATTGACTGTATTCTTTTCGAGGTTCGATAGTATTGTTTTCATTTTTTTTTAATTCATTTATTGATTAAATCAACATGACATTGCCATGAACAGGGATTGATCATGTGATTATTTGATTAGATAACAAGATTTCTTATGTAAATCTCAAATCGTGTTATTTATTTCACGATAGCTGAAATTTACCCTGTTATTTTAGGAGGAATCCAGATAGAATTAAAAAATGAAGAATAGGGTGGATCATCGTATAAGAAATAGCGATTGCTTATTTCCTGATCTATAAATTTTTCAAAGGCAAAAGAATGAAAAGAAGCAGTAAAAAACAGAGAAAAACCGGAACAATAATTACTGTTACATTTTATCGGAGTTCTGTTGTTATCCGCAAGATCAAGCTTATTGCATTTTTTATGAGAAGTCTTTTCCTGACTGTAATGATGTTTTGTTTCTGTGGAAATAAAGTTGGTATTTTCTGTTTTCAGGATCACCAGATGGAGCACTATTACAAATATATTAAATACCTGTAGATACTGCCATAATCCATTTCTTTTCCCCATAAATCCCATAGAATGCAAACAAATATAGTAAAATATTCATAACTGACTTTTAATTAAATACCTGTTTTTCAAGCTCAGAAACTAGGACTTTAGCCATTTCTTTAGAACTAAAAGGATTTTGTCCTGTGATCAAATTACCATCCACCACAACGTTGGAAGTCATAGGAATAAAAGCTTTTTTGTAATGTACGTCCCGTTCTTTAAGAGCGGCTTCCAGATTAAACGGCACTTCATTTTTTCTTCTTGCCAAAGTTTCTTCAAACCAGTCAAATCCCGTAATATTTTTACCTTTGATCATGTATTCTCCATCAGAAAGCTTTACGTTCACTAATCCTCCAACTCCATGAAAGATCGCTGCGACCATTTTATTATTTTCATATTGGTCTCTTAGTATAATCTGTAAAGTTGTATTATCAGGAAAGTCATACATTGTTCCATGCCCTCCAGCCAAATAAATGCAGTCGAAAGATTCATTCTTTATCTCATTGAGACTTTTTGTATGTGTTAATTCATTCATAAACCCTGGATTTTCATAATATTTTTTTGAAATTCCATCAAGGACCAGAGGTTTAAGGCTTTCCGGATCAACAGGAGTATTTCCGCCTTTTGGAGAAGCTATGGTAATCTGCCATTCTTTTTCCTTTGCTGCATGATAAATATGAGTAAGCTCACTCAGCCACAAACCTGTTTTAAAATTACCGCTGGCATACTCATCTACATTCGTTACGATTAGCAATATTTTTTTAATCATGATAGTATTAATTAAAAGATTTCCTGAATTCTAACGGTGAAACAGTGGTCTGATTTTTAAATAAGCGATGGAAAGACTGTGGATGTTCAAATCCTAAATTATACGCAATCTCAGAAACAGATAGTGTTGTGGTTGACAGCAGTTCTTTTGCCTTTTCTATTACTCTGTTCTGGATATGCTGCTGGGTAGTCTGTCCTGTATGAACTCTTAGCATATCGCTCAAATAATTAGGACTGATATTCATCTGTGACGCCACAAACTGTACAGTAGGAATACCATTAATCAATAATTTTTCATCTTTAAAATAATCATCAAGTAGATTTTCCAGCTGGCTTAAAAGATCATGATTCACCTTTTTTCGGGTTAAAAACTGGCGGTTGTAGAATCTGTCGCAGTATTTTAACAGCAAATCGATATTGGATACCAGTAAATCCTGGGTGAAACTATCCATATTAGCTTCTATCTCCCTGCTGATATTATCCATGATATCCGTTACGGATTTTTCTTCTTTTTCGGAGAGATACAAAGCTTCATTCGCAGTATAGGAGAAGTAGCCATAATCTTTTATTATGGAAACTAACGGATATCCCTGCAGAAAGTCAGGGTGAATAACCAGCACGCTTCCTCTTACTTCGGAAAGCAGAATATCTTCAAACTGCAATACCTGGTGGGGAGCAATAAAATACATAATCCCATCTTGGAAATCATAATAATGCTGTCCGTATTTGCATCTGCCTGCACAATCCTTTTTAATGGAAACTACATAAAAATCCGTTGTCACTGAACTTAAAATAGTTTCAGGATCAATATTCACTTCATTAAAATCAAAGACACTGATCAAAGGGTTGGAAGGCCTTTTCAGATTCAGGTATCTGTGTAATGCAGTGATGGAGTTTACTTTTTCAGGAGCTTTCATTTTATTTCTTTTTTACCACCCCGTCAAAAATTCTTTGAATTTTCGCCACCCCTGCGAAGGAGGGGAATATTTTGCCTTTCGGTTGTGGTATTGGTGTTTCTAAGTTACTTATTTTAACGAAATTATTTTGCTGATTGCTGTTCTTTTTTGATCTGCTCAATTCCTTGTCTGTAAGTCGTTACCACAAATTCAGGGAATCTCTTTCTGAATTTTGAGTCATCAAAAAGGTTATCATATTGATATCTCGGAAGCAGTTCCAGTAATTCTTTTGCATTTTTGTTGAATAAAGATCCTATTGTAAAAAATAGTTTCGGGATTACAGAATACCTGAATTCTTTTCCATAGACCTGAGAAGCCAAAGCAATAAATTCTTTATAATTCAGCTTATGATCATCTACCGGTAAATGCCATGTCTGTCCGTAGGCATCACGAGTATTTCCGATCAAAGCAGTGGCACGGCTGGCATCAGGGGTCCAGATCAGGCTTCTTATCTTATCATCTCTCAAAGGAACTTTGAGTTTCTTATCCTCTTTAATAGCATTGAAAATAAGACTATTGGTAATACTCTGAGTTTTTCCGGGTCCATAAAATTCAGGAGCTCTGCAGATAACAGCTTCTATGGTTCCGGCTTCCATTTCATTTAAAAGCATTTCTGTCATCTGTTTTCTTACCATTCCTTTTCTTCCGACAGGCGCAAATTTGGTTTGCTCTGTTAACACCTCATTATTTTGAGGATACATATAAGTATTATCAAAATAGACCAGCTTTGTTCCGTTGATTTTACAGGCTTCAATTACATTTTTCATGATGGTCAAAAACTGTCTTTCCCATAAATCCGTATCCATAGGAAGTCCAAGGGTAAAATAAGCGATTTCACTTCCTTTCATGGCTTCTATTGCTTTTTCTCTGTCTGATAAATCTGCTGAGAAAACAGTATCTGTATCATTTACTTTTTTGGCATTTCTGCTGACAATACGGATATCTGAAGTGTAATTTCTTTTCAGTTCTCTTGCCAGTTCTTCACCAATCTGCCCATTGGCACCTAATATAGTTTGCATCGTTTTCTATTTTGAGGTTATGTATTCCATTGAAAATAAACAAGATATTTTCAGCTGCTTCTATTTATGATACAAAATTCGGGCATAATTATAAAAACAGAGTAACTGAATCCATGGAAGTTGTAACATAATCTCTGAAGAGCGAAAGAAACATAAAAAATAATGCTGAGAAAGTAAAAATACAGCATTGAATCATTATTTTAACCACAAAAGGCACAAAAGTCTTAAACACTTCAATTTTTTCAGAGCCAAACCTTATGCGTAATAAGTACACCCTAAGTTTTGTGAAAATCAAAGATTTTCATCTTATGTGAACTTTCCTGCGGTATCATTTTAAACTTACTTAAATAACTTAAGTGCTTTAAAATGATACCTTTTGTGACTTTTGTGGTTTGGTGAAGTTTAAACAACTTTATAATAATCAGGTATAATTCTTTACTCTCTCAGCCTTACTGATCTTTATTTTTGGTCCAAAGCCAGATAATTGTCCTCAATTCTGCTGATCAGAATGTAGAACAATCCGGCATAGATCATCTGAATACCCATTGCTTCCCAGTTTTCAACCGTACTGCTACCAAAAAGCAGCAGAATAATCAGAGATGCTCCGGCCATAATGGCAATACGGGTTTTAAAGCCAATGGTCAGCAGAACGCCAATTGCAAATTCGAGAAAGGGGAGAATGACACTAAAAAGATGAACCATTGGCTGCGGCAGCCAGCTTGTTTCAAAACCTTTCATCATTCCTGATGCAAAATCCTGTAGTTTCACCAAACGGACTAGTCCGTGTCCTAAAAGATTGATTCCCATCGACACACGAAGGAAAAAATAAGCTGTTTTTGTATTCATATAGTAGTATTTTTTGGTTAGAAGAGGGAAGCTGGAGGCTGGAAGTTATATATGTTATGATTCACTTTTATTGTGCTTATCATGTATTTCTTATTCCGTAATTTGTTTTTACGGACTTCAATAACTTCCTTCCTATGGCTTCCAGCGTCCTTACTTATTAAACTTTTCTTCACTGTTATCAACAGGAGTATCAGGATCATTCATCACCATTTTAGCAATATCATCTTTTCTCATAAAGACTACACCTTGCTTTTCTTTGGTATATTTTATAAATTCTTCCATAGCATGCATCATTGCGGGAGTTCCACCTATTCTGTCGTGAAAACTGATACTCATCATTCTTCTTTTGGAAGCTCCTTCTTCATACAGACGGTCGAATTCAAATTTCAATTGATTCAAAAACTGATCAGGGCTCCAGTGTTTTCCTTCAATATTGACGATATCATTATTCCGTAATGTGTAAGGGATTACGACAAAATTTTTCCCTTTTACTTTGGTAATGAAAGGCTCATCATGGCTCAGGTCATCTATGTGATACAAGAATCCCAGTTCCTGTAAAACTTTAAGTGTATTCGGGCCTCTTCTCAGCCAATTAGCATTATAACCTACCGCTTTCTTACCTGTAATTTTTTCAACAACATCTACACCTTGTTTCACAAAATTCAACTCGTCAGCATAACTCTTGTTCCATTGATTGTCCCAGGCAATTCCATGGGCGGCAATTTCATGGCCTCCGTTAGCAATCGCTTTAGCCACTTCCGGATATTTTTCTGCGGCTGTTCCCACTACATGAGATGTTACTTTGATGTCGTATTTTTTCCACAGATCCAGCATTCTGTAAATTCCTTCATTTCCTCCGTAACGATACCAGCTTTCTGCCGGAAGATCGGGTTGCCCTTTAGGAAGGGGAGTTCCACTGAAAGGACTTTCAGCGCCCTCAGGCTGTCCACCTGTTTCAAACTGCATGGAGACGGAAATTACCAGCTGAGCTCCGTTAGGCCAGTATTTTTTTGCTGAAGTCTGTGTTTCGTGTTGATCTTTTTTTGCTCTTTTATCTTTGTCATGATCAGAAAAAGACATCAGAACCATTGTTGAAGCAAGCAACAGGACAGATTGTTTTATGTAATTCATTTTGAATGTATTTAATAAGACAAAATTGATCAATAATGAATCATGATATATTGTAAAAATTAATGGTAAATTTGTAAAAATCCATTTTTTCATGAAACGAATCGTTAATTTCAATTCTTTTAATGTTTTCAGCATCGAAAAAGAAAACTGGGACGTTGAGTATCACAATCATAACTTTTATGAACTGATTATCATAGAAAAGGGAAAAGGATTCCACCACCTCAACAATATTACTTTCCCCTACCAAAAAGGAGATGTTTTTCTCCTGCGCCCCAGCGATGGTCATGAGTTTTCTATTACTAACAAAACACGGTTCATTTATATAAAATTTACAGAACAATACATCTGGGAAAATCTGCTCTCCAACAAGAAGAATGAGCTGAAAAAAGTGGTCCAGCTTCTGATGGAAGACCATTCTTTTGTATACGAATCGGTGATCAAATGTAAAACGGACAGGGAACATCTGTTGCAGCTGGCCCGGATTCTTCTGTACGAGTTCAGTCATAAAAACACTTATAATAAAGAGATAAGCTCAGATCTGTTTTCCGCCATTATTACGATTCTGATCCGGAACACGATGAGCAATATCACGGCTAAAAACTGGCTTACTCAAAACTTAAGCAGAATTGAAAGGATCTTGTATTATATCAACATCAATGCTTTAGATCCAGATAAAATGAAAATTGAAAATCTAGCCCAAGAGTTTATGCTTTCTCCCAATTATATCAGCATTTATATCAAAAAGCAGACAGGTTTCTCCATACAGCAGCACATCATGCAGCATAAAATAAAAACAGCTGAAAAGCTTTTACTTCAGAGTCATTATAATATCAGTGAAATTGCTGACAAGCTGGGGTTCAATGATGCCAGTCATTTCAATAAAATATTCAAAACGTATAAAGAAATGTCTCCTTCTGAGTTTAAAAAGAAAGGATTATCTTATTGATCATGAGGTTTATATATTTTTCATACCTTTAATAATCAAATCTTTAAGTCTATGAAAATAAGCGCAGGGATTTTACTGTTTAAAAAGAAAAAAGACAGTCTGTATTACTTTCTGGTACATCCCGGCGGCCCTTTCTGGAAAAATAAAGACCTGGGAGCATGGTCTATTCCTAAAGGAGAAGTTTCTCCTGATGAAAGTTTATTGGAGCGTGCTTTGAAAGAATTTAAAGAAGAAACCGGTAAAACAATAGATGGGAAGTTTATCGAATTATCACCCATTAAACAGAAAGGAGGAAAAACCGTTTATGCCTGGGCTTTAGAAAGTGATCTTGAAACGGTAGCCCTTTACAGCAATACTTTCCCTTTAGAATGGCCACCCAAATCCGGTAAAATATTGGAAGTTCCCGAAGTAGATCAATGGGAATGGTTTTCTTCAGAAGAAGCACAGAAACGCATAAACACGGCACAAAAAGATTTTATCACAGAGCTTGAAAGTATCATAAAAAATCAATAACACCTTAAAACAAAGACCATGAAAAAATTAAACAGAAGAACATTGAAAAACATCATTGGAGAAATCGGTATTGAACTTAATCTCCCTCTTCCTGTAGGCGTTTGCCTTGGAAATCTGCTTTCCCTGTGCCCGCCTCATTCCCATTGCCGTGCAGATGAAAGATGCTATCCTGATGCTGCGGGGCCCTGCATCAACGGGCTGTGTCCTTCAGGCTATCACTGCCATTCAGGAGAATGTGTAAGATAAAATAAAAAACCTTTATCAGTGCTGATAAAGGTTTTTCATTATTTATAGTACAACTATAATTATCGCTTTATTCCAATTGCTTTTAATGCACTGGATGTTAAAAAGATATCATCAAACACTGTCAATGATTCTACATCATTGAACCCTGAAGGAATCAGATCATTTTTATTAAAAGACAATTCAATAGAAGGGTCGTATGATGCAATGATTCTCACTTTTGAGTATCCGTTATAATCTACTTTAAATCCTTCAAACATACAATTCTGCTCAGCCTTCTGGTATTCGGCATATTCTTCAAAACCTACAATATCTGTTCTTTTTCCATCGTTATGGTCAAGAGATTTCCATGCAGTATAATTTTTAGGTTCTTTTAAGATATTTCCTTTACGATCTATGGGAACAAACATTCCAAGAGTCAAACGCTTCTTTAAAAAATTGGCATAATTATTCATCAGATTCAGAATCTGAAGATCGGCATATCCTTCGTGTGAGTAGTACTCCAACACGAAAGTGGTCATCGGAATCAGCTTAAGAGAAGCATCAGTCGGCATAATGAGTTTTTACTTTTTTGGGCGATAAAAATAGTATTTTTATTTACGCTACCCAATGGAAACAGATGAATAGGATGGAATTTATACCCATTCTGAATAACAATAAGTTTAGGACATCCCCTCATTTTTCATTATTTTTGGAGGAATAACCATAGAACTCCTTTGTGAAAGACATAAAAGCTTTTACAGATACACATTACAATATGTTGAATAAGATACTTCTGGCAGCGGGCGTTTTTCAGTGCTGCTTTTATAATATTATAGCTCAGAATCCAGGCCAGCACCCGGTTTATACTTCGGAATGGGGACACCTTTATCGTGAAAATGAAAAAAGCAAAGATATTTTAGGAATCTTCTCTACTGAAGCTCCCGTTTATGTTCTGGATTCTACCCAAACCCAATACAAAGTACAGGTAAGCAACGGTGATATTGGCTTTATTGACCGTCAGCCATTACAAAAAAGCATGCGTGGGAAAAAGTCTGCTGGTGAACCCGCTCAGTATTTTTATAGAGGGAAAGAGGGATACCAATGTCCCCATTTTTATGTGCAGGTATCTGAGCTACGTGTACGAAAAGAACCAACAACAGAAAGCATTCCGGTAAGAAGAGCCGCTTTAAATGAACTGGTCTGTATTGATTATGTTCCTTTATATGAGGACGGCTGGATCTATATGGGCGATCATTTCCACGAAAATCCCGAATATATCCAAATGAAATATCTCGGTACTGAACTTACCTATGAAAAAGTACTAAAAGACTATCTGGCAGTAAAGGGCAAAGACAGGGAAAAAGAACTGGCCCAGGTTGGAAGACTACGTGAATTGGCATGGATTGAGGATAAAAACCTTAAACAGGCCTTACAATATTGGAAAGAATCCAATACTGGTATAGAGAATCCAAAGATCGATATCGACTTTGAACTTCTTCTGGCAGATCAATTCGCGAAAAAGCCAAAAACTGAAGCGTATGAGAAAAAAGTAAAAGAGTTGAATATGCATTTCATATGGAAAGAAACCATACTTTTTGATGGAAAAATCACAGACGCACAGATGAAACAGCTACAGATGCAGAAGGTTAAAGATATTCCCAATACTCCGGAGTGTGGCTGGGAACCACAATATTTTTACAGAACACCCAATATCATTATTGCTTTTGAAGAATATAAAGGAAAAGTTTCAGGAAGTATATACAAAATGTCCTTCACTAATGGTGAAACTATAGTGTTAGGAAATGAACGTATGGATTCCCATTATGATGAAAAGAATTTTGTGACCCGTTTTGGTGATATGCTGTCTGCCCGATGGATTTCTTCCCCACACGAATATCACATTCAGAATGGCGATGCAGGACTTTTTATTTTCACATTTAAAGATGGGAAACTTTTCAGCTATGAATGCATGTATTATTGTTAAATGAACTGTTAATCATATTGATCAATAGAAGCGGGCTACTATCCCGAGCTTAGCCAAAGGAATCACGCCTATTTTATTATCTGCCATTCCAAAGGCTTCAGATAAACTTATACAATATTAAGTTTCGGCTAAAGCCGATCTCTCTGTATATAATTGTTAGAACGGGCTAAAGCCCGTTCCTATTGAATATTTACACTTGTCTCTGATATAATACCAGATTTTATGGATCAATAGAAGCGGGTTTTAACCCGCTTATTGATTAATGACCCTATCAAGGGCTTTAGCCAAAACTTGAAATATTTTCCAACATAAGTGATTAAATTTTAAAGCTGTATCTTTACGTCACCAACCAAAATATTACAATATGTCATTTATAACACCGGAAGGAGCCAGGAAGGCTCAGCTATCCCTATCTGAAAGGGCACCCGTTGCCCACGCTATTCTTTCAGGGGAAGAGAATATTTCTAAATACAACAGTGGAGTATGTCATGATGTGGTAGCTTATGCATTATATATGCGGGGTGCCAGCATCAGTCCTAGCCAGCTTGCACAATCAGCAGGACAGAAGTGGTTAACCCTATTCAATTATCCTGCGGGAGAAAAGTGGGATGGATATACACCCATTCCGGCAGGCAAAGCCATTGGTTTTTACAGGCTTATCGATAAAACATTCTTTCATTCGGCTATTACTACGGGAAACGGAAACGAAATCAGATCTGTTAACGGATTTTCATTAGGATCAGCATGGAATGTACCTGTAGATATGAAATGGGTACTGGGTAAAAAGAACTCTGACGGGACCTTCAATTATGACGGAACCAAAATAGAAGTCTATATTTCTTCTTTATAAAGAATTTCTATTTCCATAAAAGGGCAGATCAGAATTCTCTTTTCTGCCTTATTACTTTTAAGCATCAGCACATTTCGGGCATATCCCGCTGATAATAAAATTATATTCCTGTGCGATAAAATGTTCCGGTAAACTGATTTCCGGAATAGCGTTTTCAATACATGTAACGGAATGACATTCCTTACAGTTAAAGTGAACATGATTGTGAAAATGCTGTTCATGCGTACACTTTCCACTGCACTTCGCAAAATTCACTACACCGTCAATATTGACGATTTTGTGTATCGCACCTTCGTTTTCAAGCCTTTCCAAAACCCTGTAAATGGTTACTCTATTGCACAAATCTCCCAGTTTCTTCTGAATATCAGAATGGGTAAGGGCTACATCTGAACCATTGATAAGGTTTAAAATTTCAGTTTTGGCGTGAGTATTTCTGACTTGTTTCATATTTTAATGCAACAAAGTTGCGTTATTTAATTTTTTATCTCTACTTTTGCAACAAAGTTACGATAAGAAAATTAATCCTTACTATTATGAAGTCAAAAATTCTTGATGCTGTAGGAATCTCCGCTGCTGTTTTATGCCTGATTCATTGTATCGTCTTTCCTCTATTATTGATTGTTCCCTTGGGAATATCCCATAACCCCTATATTGATCTGGCTTTCCTTTTCATTGGAGCCGTTGTTGTATACAGAATAACGAAAAAAATGGAAAACCGATGGTTGAAATTTCTGTTCTGGATATCCCTAAGCCTTATTTTCATTTCTATATTGACAGATTTTCTCTTTGAAGTTCATCTTCCTCTGATTTATATCGGAGCTGCCGGATTGATTACAGGCCATATTATCAATTTTAAAAATCATAAACATTAAAATCATGACGAAGAAACTTCCTGTAACGGTGCTCAGCGGCTTTCTGGGAGCTGGTAAAACAACATTACTGAATCATATTCTGCACAACAAGCAAGGCTTAAAGGTAGCTGTGATAGTAAATGATATGAGCGAAATTAATATTGATGCACGGCTTGTTGAAAATCAAAATACCCTTTCCAGAACAGAAGAAAAGCTGGTGGAAATGAGTAACGGATGCATCTGCTGTACACTCCGCGAAGATCTTATGGTAGAAGTGGAACGTCTTGCCCATGAAAACCGTTTTGATTATCTCCTTATTGAAAGTACAGGTATCAGCGAACCCATTCCTGTTGCCCAAACCTTCACTTATATTGATGAAGAGAGCGGAATAGATCTGTCCCGTTTCAGCTATGTAGATACGATGGTAACTGTGGTAGACTGTTTCAATTTCATGAAGGATTTTGGTTCTGATGAACTACTGCTGGACCGCGATCTCACTGATATGGAAGACGATTACAGAACAATTGTGAATCTTCTTACCGATCAGATTGAATTTGCCAACGTGATTATTTTAAACAAAACAGATCTTATCAATACTGAAACACTTGGCTTTTTAAAAGCAGCAATCCGAAAACTGAATCCCGACGCAAATCTTTTACATTCTGAGTTTGGAAAAATTGATCCCCAAAAGATTTTAAATACCCGGCTTTTCGATTTTGATAAGGCACAGTCATCCGCAGGCTGGCAAAAAGAGCTGCAATCTGATCATCATACCCCGGAAACTGAAGAATATGGGATAAGTTCACTTGTTTTCAGAGATAAAAAGCCCTTTCATCCGATGAGACTGTGGGAATATCTGAATCATCATTATCCCGAGGGAACCATCAGAGCGAAAGGCTTGTTCTGGTTAGCCTCAAGACCCAACGATGCATTGAATTTTTCCCAGGCAGGAGGTTCTTTTCGTCTGGAAAAAGCAGGAATCTGGTGGAGTAGTATGCCTATGAACCATAGGCTGCAATATTCTTCATTTGTAGAAAACCAAAAGTTTATAGAAAGCAGATGGGACAAAAACTGGGGCGACAGAATTAATGAACTGGTGTTTATCGGGCAGAATCTGGATAAAGAACAGATGTTAACAGATCTTCAGCAATGTCTTATTAATGAAAGGGAAAAGGAACGGTTTGATAAAAACCAAAGTTTTGAAGATCCGTTTCCAGAAAATATTTAAAATTAACTTTTAATTAATGCAACAAAGTTACGATAAAAAATTAATTACAATAACTTACAGCATTATTTCAAAACAATATGGACAGAAGAAAATTTCTAAAAGGATCTGCACTACTTTCAGGGTTATTGACCTTATCACCGTCTGATCTCTGGAGCTTCGGGAAAACGAGTGAAAATCCCCAGGCAGGAAAAGCAAAGAACATCATCTTTATGGTAAGCGATGGAATGAGTCTCGGAACGCTTTCAATGGCAGACCTGTATTCTAGGAATATTCTAGGAAAAGGAAGTAACTGGCTTAATCTGTATCACGACAAAAAAGTTACCCGTGCTTTAATGGATACGGCTTCAGCAAGTTCTATCGTTACAGATTCTGCTGCCGCAAGCTCAGCTTTTGGAGGAGGAATCCGAGTAAAAAACGGAGTTTTGAACATGGGAGCTAACGGAGAAAAACATCTTCCGATATGGCAGAAGTACAAAAAAGCAGGAAAGAAAGCCGGCTGTGTAACTACGGTAACCATTACTCATGCCACCCCCGCCGGATTCTGTATAAATTCTTCCAAAAGAAATGCTGAACCTCAAATTGCAGAGATGTATGCAGAACTGGAATTTGATGTGCTGTTAGGAGGTGGAGACGAATTTTTTAACCCTTTAAAAAGAGAAGACAAAAAAGACCTCTATTCTGTTTACAGCAAAAAAGGATACCGGATTCTGAAAACACAAAATGATCTGAAAGAAATAAAGAAAGGAGAGAAATTATTAGGGATCTTCAGTACGGGAGCATTACCCTATACGATTGACAGAACACATCTTCAGGAATACAAAAATACACCAACTCTTGCTGAAATGGCCACTACCGCCATCAATCAGATGAAAGATCATCCCGGAGGTTTTGTACTTCAGGTAGAAGCCGGAAAAGTAGACTGGTCAGCTCATGCCAATGATGTAGCCGCTCTTATCCATGATCAGCTGGCATTTGATGACACTGTAAAGGCAGTAATGGATTTTGCCGAAAAAGACGGGAATACCTTAGTCATCATCACTACAGACCATGGAAATGCCAATCCGGGAACTATTTATGGAGCAGAAGCCACCAGGCAGTTTAACAGTATTTCAGACTATCGGTATACCAATGAATATATCCTGAACAAAATTCAGAAAGATTATTCGGTAAAAGACATTAAAGACTGGATTTATGAAGGCAATAAAATTACACTGAATGATGATGAAGCTAAGCATCTTCTGAGTTTTTACAACGGACTTGAAAAAGAAGAAGAAGGACTTTATAATTATAAAAAACTGCCTTTTAAATTATATTCAGAAATTCAGAAAACCAGGAATTCTGTAGGATGGATCAGCATGGATCATTCCGGAGATTATGTAGAAGTAGCTGCTTATGGCCCTGGAAACGAACTTTTACAGCCATTTGTTAAAAATACAGACCTTCATGATCTGATGCTGAAGGCCTGTTTGGTATAGACATTCATATTTTTTCATATTTAATTATTTGGGAGATACGAGGCGGATTGATTGTGTCCGCCTTGTTTTTTTGTGTAAACAGAGTTTAAATTCCTCCCATTACAAACATATTTTCCATCGTAGGGACTTTGCTTCCGCCTTCTTTTTCAAGCGTAATTGCAAAAGCCTGGGCTTTTGGTATATTGGCCAAAGCAATCCTACTGTCTTTATCTTCAGTGTACATTCCTGCATCTACAGGTTTCCCTTCATCAATCGCCCAAAGCTGATATTGCATTCCTGCAGGCGCTTTAGGTAGTTTTTCAGCATTCAGATAAACTTCTTTTGTTTTTTTGTCCCAGAAAACCATTGCTTTTGCCTCTGTGTGCTTTTCTACACCTTTCAGCATAACCATCTGCATATCGGGGTTAGAGAACATATCAAGCTTCTGATTCATCTTCTGCATCGCCTGATCCTGATTCTTTTTATCTGCTATCAGTAATGACATTTCTTTCTTACTGGCAGATTGGCTGTTCATCCAGAATAAATTTCCGGCAACACTTACAAGAAACAATGCCGAAGCTGCCACTGCATAAGTTTTCCAGGGAGTCGTAGTTTGAGTTCTCACCTGTTGCGTGATTTCCCTGTGAGTTTTTACTTCAGAGATATCTGTTGAAAGAGCAGGAGTTACTTCTTCAACAGTCTGTTCCTGCTGAATTTTATTCCAGATTTTAGCTTTCAAATCACTTGGAGGTGTTACAGCCTGAGCTGTAGCAAGATGTTCCAAAGTCTTCTGTGCTTCTTCAAAAGCCTCTTTTACTTCAGCATTATTCTTCATCACACACTCCAAAATCCCCGCTTCCTCAGGAGAAGCATGGCCAAGAATATAAGATTCTATAATTCCGGATGATATGTATTCTTTAGTGTTCAATTTATTGATAATCTTTTAGCAAATCTTTTAATTTCATCAATGCATTCCGCATTTTCGTTTTTACCGTTCCCAGCGGTATCTTCAGCTTTTCGGATATTTCATGCTGGGTATATCCCTGATAATAAGCAAGATTTATGAGTTCCTGCTTGTCCACTTCAAGGCCTTCAAGGACATTATTAAATCCAATATAATCAGATGAATTATTGACTGTTGAAAGCTCTGCAGTATTATATACGAAATCTGGAAGTGATTGGTTTTTAAGTTCATTCTGGAACCCTTTAGACTTTAAATAATCAATAGCCGTATTCCGGGCAATATTGATCATCCATGTATAGAATCTTCCTTTGGAAACGTCATATTGATGGATAGAGTTCCATATTTTGACAAAGACATCCTGAATAACTTCTTCTGTGTATTCTTTAGATTGAACAATTCGGAGAATAATTCCATACAGCGCACCAGAATAGTGGTCATACAGATAATGAAAACCGGTTTCGTTTTTCTCTTTTAATAAAACGATAAGTTCCTCTTCCGAATAGGTTGTTTTAATAGCGTTTATTTTTCTAGTCAAATGTAATAAAATAAAACATATTCCCAACAAAATCTACAACAACTTTTATTTCGTACATGATAATAAGAAAATAATTAAAAAATAGTCAATATGAAAACACAATTTTCAAAAACAATACTTGCTTTTTGCGCTGTCTTATCTTTCGGGACTTATCACGCACAAAGCACTTTTTTTAAAAGCAAAAATCCATATTACTCACACACTGCACAAAATACACTGAAAGTAAGCAATAGTGAATGGAAAAAGATTTTAAAACCCGAACTCTATCAGGTGGCCAGAGAAGGAGCTACAGAAACCGCTTTTACCGGAAAATATTATGAGTTTGATGAAAAAGGAACTTACTATTGTGCGGTATGCGGAAATCCGCTTTTTATTTCAACCTCCAAATTTGCAACAACCTGCGGCTGGCCTTCTTTTTATCAGCCGATTGGTAAAAAAAGTGTCAGATACAGAAAAGATACATCTTATCACATGGAACGTACAGAAGTACTATGCGGAAGATGCGATTCTCATCTGGGACACGTCTTTGATGATGGGCCGAAACCTACAGGAAAACGATTCTGCATGAACTCTATTTGTCTGGAATTCATACCAAATAAAAAAATAACGAACTGATTTACAATGAATTAAAAATAATTTTCATTTTTTTCAATCTAAAATAAAACCAACCTCGTAAATGATTTTAAAACACAACCAATACAATTAACTAAAAAATCAACGCAATGAACACACATTCAAAAATCACAGTTTTAGCAATGGTAGCTTTATCATTTGCTTTCAGCGGAAAGGTAACTGCACAAACGATGAAAGAAAAAACAGTAATGGTAGGAGGAGCTCCTATGTATCCATCCAAAAATATTATTGAAAACGCTGTCAACTCCAAAGATCACAAAACCCTTGTTGCAGCAGTGAAAGTGGCAGGTTTGGTAGAAACACTACAGGGTGCAGGACCTTTTACTGTACTGGCACCTACAGATGCTGCCTTCGCAAAACTTCCGAAAGGTACTGTAGAAAACCTTGTAAAACCTGAAAACAAAACAATGCTTACAAGTATATTAACGTATCATGTTCTGCCAGGAAGATACAGTGCTAAAGAAATTTGGGCTGCTGTAAAAGCCGGAAACGGAAAAAGCATGATGAAAACTGTACAGGGTGAGAATCTTACTTTCTGGACCAAAGGGAAAGATCTTTACATAAAAGACGCAAAAGGAAACAGCGCTAAAGTAACGATTGCTGATGTGAACCAATCTAATGGAGTGATTCATGTAATAGATACGGTATTGATGCCATAATAATTCTAAGATTTCAAACAGCATATTCACTGTGCTGTTTTTCTTTCTTTTATATCTAACACTAAAAAAATTAATAGTATGAAAAAAACAATTCAGGTTTCTAATCAGGGTGCCACCCTTGATACCAGCAGAAGAAACTTTTTAAAATTAGGTGGAGTAGGATTAGCCATTGCAGGCCTTACCATCATCGGATGTAATGATGATGATGACTTCCAGATTATAGAAGAATCCAGGTACGATCTTGGAACAGGAGATGTAGGTGTATTAAATTATGCTTATGCTCTGGAACAGTTAGAAGCAGATTTTTATACAAAAGTGGTCAATAATTTTTATACCGGAATTTCCAGTATCGAAAAAGAGGTTTTCACAGATCTCTATCATCATGAGGTGATTCACAGAGATTTCTTCAAAGTTGCCATTAGTGGTGCCACAGATCATGTGCTTCCTAAGCTTGAATTTCAGTATCCTAATGTGAATTTTAGTGACAGAAATTCGGTATTGGCTACCGCAAAGGCATTAGAAGATACCGGCGTAGCAGCTTACAATGGAGCTGGGAAATATATTTCCAATCCTGCTTATCTTGTTATTGCCGGTAAAATAGTTTCAGTGGAGGCCAGACATGCTTCTGCCATCAGAAATCTGATCAATCCCGGATCTGCAGATTTTTCAGGAGATGACGTGATAGATGCTAACGGACTTGATCTTGCCAAAGAGCCTAAAGATATTGTAATGGCTGCCGGAGCATTTATCAAAACGCCTTTTACCTGGAAAGAAAGAGGTATCAACTAATCATTCACCTTAAAAACTCACATTATGAATATTCTTAGATTACTGGATAAGCTTTCTAATGACAAATTTTTCACCAAGGAAGCATCAAGATTAGAAACGATTACGGATATCTCATTATTCGGGAAAAAAGCAGCTACAGCAGCCGTTCCTCTCGGACTCGGTGCCTTAATGGCTACTCCTGCCAAAGCAGAAACTACAAAACCAACATTAACAGGTACTGCTTTAAAAAGTGCACTGACAGATGCTTTACAACTGGCATTGGTACTTGAATACCTGGAAAATGAGTATTATAGCATAGGATTATCAACACCAGGCCTAATTCCCAATGGAGACAGAACTGTTTTTATGCAGATTTCAAAGCATGAATCCGCTCATGTAAGCTTCCTGAAGAGCACACTGACTTCTTTAGGAACAACTCCCGGAAATAAGCCAACTTTTGATTTTACAGCCAGCGGAAACTTTATGCCTTTTACTGATTATAACCAGTTTCTTATCCTTGCTCAGGCCTTTGAAGATACCGGAGTAAGGGCCTATAAAGGGCAGGCCGGAAATGTAATGTCCAACAAGGTGGTACTGCAGGCAGCATTACAAATCCATTCCGTTGAAGCAAGACATGCCTCACAGGTAAGAAGAATGAGAGCCAACAAAGGATGGATTGAGCTTGCCAACGGAGGGAGTATGCCTTCAGCGACCAATCCTGTTTATGCCGGAGAAGACAATACCAATCAGGCAGGCTACAACACGGCAACGCTTTTTGGTGCTGCGGCAGGTTCTGCAGCTTATGACGAAATTTTAAGTGGCAGCGATGCGCAGGCTATTGCTTCACTTTTCATAGTTTAGTTGTGATTTGGATGATGATAAGTGGTGAGTCCATTTCCGTATTTTTCAGGAAATGGACTTTTATAAACAATCAATCGTCAGGCCTTAAGAAAATACATTATGAACAACTTATATCATCCCGGTTCATCCTTAAGTATCCCATTTCATACAGGGGTACTTTTTTATTTTCATAATGCCCATTACTTCGATATAAATGCAGGATTCTTATAAGTTAATTTAAAATAAGCATACATATAGCTTTATTAGCAAATTTACTGCAATAGAATACAAAATTATTCCGTACTTTGCTTTACTTATTAAAATAATAATTTAAAGTGCTTAAAAATATTTAAAATATAAACTTTAAGGCCTTGATTATCATTTTTTAATAATCAAAAAAGAAAAGTCTCTAACTGTTGATATAATATATGAAAAAGTATCCAATTCCGGCAAATGAAGAAGGCCGAATGAAAAAACTGGAGTATTTTGGTCTTTTAAACCTCGAAAAAGATCCCCAGTTAGACATTTTTGCCGAAACAGCATGTCTGGTGACAGACTGCCCGGCAGGTCTTATTGCCATGATGGAAAGCGAAACCCAGACCATCCAAAGCTGTGTGGGGATTGCTCTTGATTTTGTAGAAAGGAAAAATACGGTATGCCAATATTCTATCGCCAGTGGCGACGTTGTCATTATCAACGATACTTTATTAGACGAAAGGTCTTCTGATAACGCAATTATTCTTGCCGGAGGAATCCGTTTTTATGCAGGAGTACCTCTTATTGATGATGAAGGATTCGCATTAGGAACTATCTGTGTTATTGATTATAAACCTAAGACAATCACAGATGATCAGATTTCAACCCTAAAAAAAATAGGAGCAGCGATCACAAAAGTTATTATGGGAAAAAGGAAAAACATCCAGGCTGAGTATTTTCAGCAGACTTTTACCATTTCCAATAATCTGATCTGTGTTCTGGATAAAGATTTCTCAATGAAAGATGTTAATCCGGCATTTGAGAAGACCTTTCAAATGGATAAAAGTCAGATTCTTAATCAGAATTTCCTGGACCTTATGGGAAATCATAATTCCCAGCTGCAATTACTTTCCAAAAATCTTCCCGATACCAATGAAGAGGTTACATTTACCACTTCCACAAAGACAGATGATACCCAAACCATCATTATTGAATGGTATCTAAAGCTCAATCAGGATCACTCAGAGATTTTCTGTTTTGGAATAAATATTACTCATCGAATCGAAGAAAAACTTAAACTGGAAAGCTCTGAGCGCCGTTTCAGAAGCTTCTTCGAAAATGCCATAGGCCTGATGAGTATGCATGATATGGAAGGAAATATCATTGCTGTCAATGAAAAAGGCAGAGAAACCCTGCAATATTCTGCCGAAGAGGTGGAAAAGTTGAATTTAAAAGACCTTGTTCCTAAAAAAAACTGGCCACTTCTTGAGCAGTATCTCGAAAGAATCAATAAAAACCAGGAAGATTTCGGAACCATGATCCTGAGAACAAAAGGAGGTGAAGATATGATCTGGATGTATCACAATCTTGTGGAGATCAATAAAGAAGGAAATCCTTATGTTGTGAGCACCGCCCTGAATGTTACTGAACGGGTAAGCCTGGAAAAAGATCTTGTTCATACCAAAAAGATGTTGGAACAAACAAGTGCCGTGGCCCAGGTTGGAGGATGGGAAGTTAACCTGAAAAACAATACTGTTCTCTGGTCACAATCTACCAGAGAAATTCATAAAATAGATAAAAATTTCCAGCCTGATTTTGACAATGCGCTGGGTTTCTACAGTGAAAAAAGCCGTGAAAAGCTGGAATCCTTATTCGAAAAGGCTATAAAAGAATGCGTTCCTTACGATGAAGAATTACAGCTTATACAGAATGACGGTGCGATGATCTGGGTAAGGGTAAAAGGGATTCCGGAATTTGAAGATGGAGTGTGCACCAGAGTCTACGGAATCATTCAGAATATTGATACGTTCAAAAACATCTATCTTGAACTGGCCAAAAAAGAGGCTATGCTGCAGTCTTTTGTAAAGTATGTACCTTCTACGGTAGCCATGTTTGACAAAAACCTTAATTATCTTTCTGTAAGCAAAAGCTGGAAAGATGAGTTTCAGATGAATGACATCAGGCTTATTGGTGAAAATATGTTTAAAATATCTCCCAATGTTCCGGATGAAAGAATAAAGATTTACCAGGATGCACTGGCAGGAAAAGCCTACAAAAATGAAGATATGGTAATAGAAGTTCCGGGTAAAGGAATCATTCAGCATTACAGCGTAGAAGTCACGCCATGGTATCTTTCCAATAATGTTATCGGAGGAATTATTGTTTCTGCACAAAATATTACAGCCTCTGTAAGAATCAATAAAGAACTACAAAATGCCAAGAAAATGGCAGACATTGCCAGCAAAGCAAAATCTGAATTCCTGGCCAACATGAGCCATGAGATCCGAACCCCACTAAATGGTGTTATTGGCTTTTCCGACCTTCTTTTAAAAACTCCATTGAATGAGATACAGACTCAATATCTTAATTATATCAATGAATCAGGAGAGAATTTATTGAATATCATCAATGATATCCTTGATTTTTCTAAGGTAGAATCCGGAAAAATGGACCTTATCGTAGACAAATCCAATATTTATGATATGGTAAGCCAGGTTATCAATGTCATTCTTTACCAGTCACAGAAAAAAAATATAGAATTACTGCTGAATATAGAACCGGGACTTCCTGAAACGATCTGGCTGGATGAATCAAGGCTGAAACAAATTTTGATCAACCTTCTTGGAAATGCCGTGAAATTTACAACGCAGGGAGAAATAGAACTTAAAGTAGAAAAACTGAATCTGGACAGCAAAAATATCAAACTCAGATTTTCCGTAAGAGATACCGGAATTGGAATTCCTAAGGAAAAACAACAGCATATTTTCAATGCTTTTACCCAGGAAAACAGCTCTATCAGCAAACGATACGGAGGAACAGGCCTCGGATTGACCATTTCCAATAATATTCTGAAATATATGGGAAGCAGCCTGTCGTTGGTGAGTGAACTTCATAATGGGTCTGTGTTCTATTTTGACATAGAAGTTCCGTATGAAATGTCTGATCACCGTGAGGAGGACGACCTGAAAATAAATAAGGTACTTATCGTAGATGATAACGAAGCCAACAGGATTATTATTCAGCACATGCTTGCATATAAAAATATAGATTCAAAGCTTGCTGCCAATGGAATGGAAGCGCTCCAGATATTACTTGCAGGAGAGCGTTTTGATGTCATTCTGATGGATTATCATATGCCTATTATTTCCGGACTTGAAACCATAGAAAAAATCAAGGAACTATTTAACAAACAACATGAATCTTCTCCTCTGATTATTCTTCACACATCTTCTGAGGAACATGATGTCATCAATTCTTTCCGCCAGGAAAACAATTCCTACTTCCTGCTGAAACCTATCAAGTCAGAAGAGCTCTATAAAGCATTAAGACGGGCTGTAAAAAATACTGAAAAGGAGATCACCAATATCACACAACCGGAGGCAGAAACCTCTATACTGATGCAGGCGCCGCAGGTTTTACTTGTAGATGACAACCCTGTCAATATGGTTCTTAACCATAAAATGATGCGTTCTCTGATTCCGGATGCAGAGCTTACGGAAGCTACGGACGGACTTCAGGCTGTCTTACAGTGTAAAGAGAAAATATTCAATATCATTTTAATGGATGTTCAGATGCCGGTAATGGATGGTATTGAAGCTACCAAACAAATCCGCTTACTGCCGGAATATGCCGATGTTCCAATTATTGGTGTAACTGCAGGTAATGTTCTGGGGGAAAAAGAAAAGTGTCTGGATTCCGGGATGAATGACTTCCTTCCGAAACCTTTAAGACAGGCTGATCTACTGGAAATGCTAAAGAAGTATATCATTAATGAAGATAATATCTCTGCTGAAGATTCTAGCAGTGAGGGAAATTACCTTGATATAAATCTCCTGAATGAACAAATAGGTGACGATGACGAGGATTTCAGAAAAATATTCCTGAACCTTGTGGTAGATCAACTTACTCAGGCTGAAGAAAATATCAGAAAAAGTACCGCAGAAAAAGACAGTGACCATCTGAAATTGATTCTTCACAAGCTTAAAGGAACAGCAGGAACAGCAGGACTGATAAAGCTTACTGAACGTACTGCCGGCTGGGAAAACAAAGCAGATCCTAACATGGATTTTATTTCCATGGAAAATGAAATTATCCAAGAGATAACAACAGGATTACAATTAATTAAAAATCTAATACAATAAAAAACTAAAATTATGCTGATTCTAATCGCCGAAGACGACGAACTGATTCTAAAAACGATTGAACATAAATTATTAAAAGAAGGGCACGAAGTAATCCTCACCCGAAACGGTAAAGATGCTATTGAAACCCTTAAAACAAGAGACGTAGATCTGGCTATCACCGATATTATGATGCCGTTTGCCTCTGGAATTGAAATACTTTCTGCCATTAAGACCATGGGCAAGCAGATCCCGGTGATCATGCTTTCCAGCATGGGACAGGAAGAAGTTGTACTGAATGCTTTCGACCTTGGAGCAGCCGATTTTATCGTGAAACCATTCAGTCCCAATGAATTGACATTAAGAATAAAAAGATTTTCTTTAAAATAAACTACAACCATGTTTCTCACCACTTCTGTGCATTTTCTCTTTCTTGTTTTTCTGGGAATGCTATCTTTAGTACTCTTTCTGATCATAATTGTACTGATCTATAGTTTTTATCAGTACAGAGAATCCGTCCAGATTTTCAAATGGTCTGAAGTAATCAATAAAAAAATCTCAGAAGTGATTGTCTATGGCGAAGAAGACAGGTCTGCAGATACTGATTTTTCAGCAGCTTCCGCTAGTCCTTCATTCAGAAATCTATTCCTTCAGAAACTGGCAGAATCCGAGAAAAAATTCTCCGGAGCTGCCCAGAGTAAACTCAAAGACTTATTTCAGGAATATGGACTTCAGGAAGAAGCGTTGAAAAAACTGAATCAAAAAAAAGAACACATCATTGCTGGAGGAATACAGGAACTTACAGCGATGCAAGTGGAAGAAGCATTGCCAAAAATTTCTACATTTTTAACTCATCATTCAGCTCAGGTATATCAGGAGGCCCAATATGCGATGGTTAACTTTAAAGGATTCGAAGGTCTTCATTTCCTGAACAGCATTTCCTCCAAAATATCAGAATGGCAACAGCTTCGTTTGCTTATTTCCATCACCCATGTTCCTGAGAACTCAGGTGATAGTATTAAAAAATGGATGGAAAGTTCTAATGATTCCGTAGTCATTTTTACCCTTAAACTTTTAAGAAAATTTCAGATATTATCTCTGTACCCTACAGTAACCGGTCTGTTGGGCCATTCTTCTGTTGATATAAGAATACAGGCAGTACAAACATTATTATCTCTGGAAAATTCTTCTACCATTGCTCATCTTATGGAAACGTATCCGCATCAGCCGAATGAAGTACAGAAAGAGATTCTCAAAATCATGAAAAAGTCAAAAGACCAATTCAGTACAGATTTTCTGAAAAATCAATTATTGAACAATGCTGATACAGGGATAAAAGTTTATGCCGCAGAAGCTTTGTGTGCTTTGGATAAACAGGAATACCTGACAGAAATATCCCAGGATGAAACCTCTTCCGAAGAATTAGTTCAAATTATTAAATACGCATTACAGGAAAAAGTATGTTAGAATTCTCACACATCATCTATGAAGTCGTTATTTGGCTGTTTTTGGTTTACGGAACAGCGGTAACCCTTATCTATGGCTGGATAGGAATTTATGCGCTTGGCGCTGTATTGCGATACAAAAAAGAAAATACATTTACGGACTACAGTATTATTGCAGCAAATCCCAATGCTCCCGTATTCAGCGTTATTGCTCCTGCATACAATGAAGGGATGACCATTGTGGAAAATGTGCGTTCACTCTTATCTCTTTACTATCATAATCTGGAAATTATCATTGTTAATGATGGAAGTAAGGATGATTCCATTCAAAAGCTTATCGAAGCTTATGAACTTGAGTCTGTCGCTTATTTTATTCAGGGAAAAATAGAAACCAATGCGGTAAGAGGAGTGTATAAAAGTAAAAATCCGGCCTTTAAAAAACTGATTGTTGTTGATAAAGAAAACGGAGGAAAAGCTGATGCTTTAAATGTTGGCGTCAATATTTCTTCCGGTGAATATCTGGTTTGCATTGATGTGGACTGTATCCTCGAGCAGGATTCGATTTTAAAGCTCGCAAAACCAATGCTGGAGCAAACTGATAAAAAGTTCATCGCCTGTGGTGGAGTAATTCGTCTGGCTAACAACTGTGTCATTGAAAATGGAAAAGTAGTAAGCGTCAATATGCCGAAAACCCTTTTGGGAAGAACACAGGCATTGGAGTATATCAGAGCTTTTGTACTGGGGCGTATGGCATGGTCCAGAGCTTCAGGATTGATCCTGATCTCCGGTGCTTTTGGTGTATTTGACAGAAAAATTGTGCTGGCATGCGGCGGTTATGATAAAAATACAGTGGGAGAAGACATGGAGCTGGTGGTAAGAATGAGAAAGTACATGGAAGAAAGAAATGAACCTTACGAAGTACTTACCATTCCGGATCCTCTGTGCTGGACAGAAGTTCCCGAATCCAAAGATATTCTCAGAAAACAGCGAAACAGATGGATGCGCGGTACCATGGAAACCCTTTGGAAACACAGAAAAATGATGTTCAATCCGAAGTATAAAAAACTGGGAATGATCAGCCTTCCGTATTGGTTCTTCTTTGAATTTCTGGGTCCGCTCATCGAATTTTCAGGATATATTATCTTCATCCTCTTTTTATTGCTGGGAATCATCAACTGGCCGTTCTTTATCATTCTTTTTGCCCTGGTGATTTCAATGGGGTTCCTGTATTCTATCTACGCGATATTGGTAGATCTCGTAAGCCATCAGGTCTATACCAAAAGAAAAGACTTCCTTAGATTGATTGTTACCGCTTTTTCCGAACCTTTTTATTTTCATCCTATTGTGGTAAAAGCAGGGGTTAACGGATTTATAGATTATTTCAAAAAATCCCATGGCTGGGGCGAAATGACGAGACAAGGTTTCAATCAAAGCACACAGCATTTACCTCTGAAAGAAAGAATATATGCAATTCTTCAGGCAGGACTCAAAAAATGGGGAATACTGGCATTGGCTTTCTTTGCTTTATTCTTAATAGGAGTGACCGCAGAATCTCTATGGTATCACTATACCTTTCCAAAATTTGAAACATCAGCCATTATTGGCCGTCTTTTCGTTGAAAACATTTTATTTGCATTACAACTGACATTCTGTGTTGGAATTATATATCTTATCATTAATTTTATCAAAGAAGGCTGGGCAAGAATCCTGGGAATGTTAACCCTGGTTATTGTGGCCGTTACACAGTATATCTTATTCCTATATTTTTCTGAAAGCCGTAACATACTGGGCGCAGATCTTTTATATTACAGCAAAGAGGAGATGAAGCAGATTTTGCAGGCCAGCGGAATGCTTAACTTCAAAAACTTTGCATTACTGGGAATTTTAATCACAGCTTCTTTTGTTCCTATATGGATTGCAGGCAGAACAGCCTTAAAATCAATCTATCCGGGATTGGTTATCTTCGTTTTCGGGTTAGCAGCATTCTTTATTCCTTCCAATATAATGGGAGCAAAAATTTTGAGCTCTGAGAGTGAGTTTAATCAAAATGCGGCAAAAAGCAAATGGGCTTATTTCTTCAAATCCAACGAAGAAAATTTCATCAGCGATCATCCGGAACTAGCCGAATTACTGAATGAAAATGAAGATTTTACTACCAATGCTGAAATGATCAATAAAAACTTTCCGTTCTGGAGAAAAGAAAACACACAGGATTTCTTAGGATCCTATATTAACAGATCTGAGAAAATTCCTAATCTTGTTTTTCTTGTGATGGAAGGTTTCGGGCATGCCTACACCTCACCAAAAGGATATATCGGTAACTTTACGCCGTATCTTGATTCTTTATCCAATAAAGGATTATACTGGGAAAACAGTTTAAGCTCAGCAGGAAGAACGTTTGGCGCATTACCATCATTGACGGGATCACTTCCTTTCGGAAAGAACGGTTTCCTGGAAATAGAAAAAACACCGGAAAATTTCAATCTTTATAATATCCTGAAAGCGAATGGTTTTGAAACAGGATTTTATTACGGAGGTCATGTATCATTTGACCGCTACCGCGAGTTTCTGGAGTACAGCGGGGTAGATCATATCGTAGATGAAGCTTCATTCAGCAGCCCTTACCGTAAACTTCCTGCCAACAACGGAGAAAGCTGGGGGTATGAAGACCAGGCTGTTTTAGATAAAATGCAACAGCAGCAAAAATTACAGAATCGTCCTTACTTCAATATAATACTTACGCTTTCAACGCACAATCCTTTTTTAATTAACAATAAGGGATATTATGAAAAGTTGTACAACCAAAGACTTAATTCCGGGACTTTAACTTCAGGGCAGAAAAAATGGGCAGCTGCGCACAAAGACCAGCTCATTTCTGTATTGAATGCTGATGATGCTTTGAAAGGTTTCTTTGAAAATTACAGCAAACGTCCGGATTTCAAAAACACTATTTTTGTCATTACAGGGGATCACAGTATGCCTGAAATCACATTGGAATCTAAAATTGACAGGTTCCACGTACCACTGTTAATCTATTCACCCTTATTAAAAGAATCAAAACGTTTTCACAAAACAGTAAGTCATTTTGATATTGCACCTTCAATTCTGGCGTACTACAGAAATAATTATAAAATCAATACACCTTCTACTGTAACATGGGTTGGAAGAGGCTTTTCTGCAGATTCTGAAATCAGCAAGGCTGGAATTCCTATGATGCAGAGTAAAAACCAACTTATTGATTTTGTATCTGAGAAGTATTATATTCATGACGGACAGCTTTTCACCCTTAAAGACATGGAAGAAAATGCCTACAATGATGCAGCAACCATGAGTAAAATCAATGGCAGGTTCAATCAGTATAAAAATATGAATACTCAGTTTTATTCCACGAAAAAACTGATGCCGGATTCGGTAATGGTCAACTTTAAGAAAAAAACAAAGTCAAAGTTTTAAAACTTTCGGGTATAGCCTAAAGTAATGTCAAACTGATTTCCTTTCTCACCCGGACGGAACTCCTGGTTATAATACATCGTTCCTACAGAAAAAAGATTGACGGAGCGGTAAGAAAAATTATACTCAGCACCTACTTTAAAGGTTTTAAGCTTAAAAGTCTCATTTTCCAGAAGGTTATTCCGGTATTCTTCCGGGCTTATTCCTGTTCCGATCTGAAAAGCAAAATAGTCCTGAGCTCCTTTGGTATAATAACGCACCGTTCCTGTATAGGAATGTGAAATGTTTTTACTGTCGGGAGTGATATAAGTACGAAGATTGAACCAGAAATTTTTATAATATTTCCCTACAGCCGCAGTATACATCCAGATACTGTTGCTGAAATGAAGCTGACGGTAACCCAACTCAGCCTCAAAACTATGAGGAAGATTGGCATTCAGGGAAACTCCGGTACGGTATTTCGGAAACAGCCCTACATCATCAGAATAACCTCCGCCAACATATAAATAGAACATTTTGGAAAGTCTTGGGTATGCTTCCAACTCAATCTGTGTACCGCCCTGGGCAAACTTGTTCGCATAGTTACCACGAAGAATTACAGATCCAATAGGGGTAATCCTTTTGTAACTTACACCCACGATATGCCAGTCGTCATCAAACTGTTTGTCAAAATGGGAATAATTGTAAATAATGCCCACAGCATTTTTAGAAGACAAATCCTTTATCCTTACTGCAAGAGCCCTAGCTTCAGTATTTTTTGGATTAACAGATAGGAGAGTGGTTACTGCTTGGTCAGCTTCCTCATAATCATCCATTCCAAAATATACTTTTGCTTTCAGCAGCAGTAAAGCCTCAGATTTTGAATGATAAGAAAGTCCTTTATCTATGATTTCAATAGCCTTTGTATTCTGATCATTCCAGTATTCCAGAGAAGCATAGGCCAGAAAATAATCTTCATCCTGAACCTCTCTTTTTCCGAGATCTTCAAACACAGCTCTTGCTGCTGCCAAATCTTTGTTCCAGGTATATAACCTTCCCAAAAACACGGAAATATCAGTATAATTGGGAGCTTTTTCCAATGCCTCTTTTGCCAGGGCAATAGATGTAACATAATCTTTCTGCTCAAAAGCAGTGGTACGGGCTTTAACGAACAGTTCATCAGCAGTAAGATTCTGCTGGCTATATAGGGTAATGGGAAAAAGTAATGCTAATAAAAAGGTCGGATATCTTTTCATCGAAGTTTATTATTAATGAGCTACATCTGGTATCACAAATATATTGAACTTTTATCTCTCAACCCAGAGATTATTCATCAAAACTTATTTTTTTGAGATTATTTTTTCTTAAAATATCAAATAATAGATATTTATAATGGAATAATTATTGTCGTAATTAAAAAGAATTGATTTTTTAAAAACCTTTATCATGAAAATAGCAACCTATAATGTGAACGGAATCAACGGAAGGCTTCCTGTTTTACTGAAATGGCTGAAGGAAGCTTCACCGGATATTGTCTGCCTGCAGGAATTAAAAGCTCCACAGGAACGCTTTCCAGTCCAGGAAATCAATAACGCAGGATACCAGGCCATATGGAACGGACAGAAAAGCTGGAACGGAGTAGCCATACTGGCAAAAAACAGAGAAATAACTGAAGTACAAAGATCTTTACCAGGTGATATGGAAGATGTTCAGAGCCGTTATATAGAAGCTATTATTGATCAAATGGTCATCTGCTGTTTGTATCTTCCCAATGGAAATCCTTATCCCGGACCTAAATTTGATTATAAATTATCATGGATCAAACGTTTTAAAAGACGAACCAACCAACTCATCAAAATGGAACTTCCCGCTATACTGATCGGTGATTTCAATATTATACCGGAACCTATTGATGTTTATAAGCCTGAACGTTGGGAAAATGATGCGCTATACAGAACAGAAGTAAGAAAAGCATTTAAAGATCTTCAGAAAAAAGGCTGGCTTGATTCTCTGCGAAGTCTTTATCCTGATGAGAAAATATATACCTTCTGGGATTATCTGTATAAAGCTTACGATCGTAATGCAGGAATGAGGCTTGATCATATTTTATTAAGTCCTTATCTCCAGCCCAGACTGGCTTCCGGTGGAGTAGACAGCCATGTACGGGGTTGGGAAAAAAGCAGTGATCATGCTCCCGTATGGATTGAACTATCGGATCATAATTAGTAAGGAGTCCATGTATAATATACTCCCGCGAAAAATCAGGAGTATATTATATAATAAGTATTTAAATATTAAGATTGCTTGCGGCGACGGCCAGAAACCTTTTTATCAAGATCTCTGATATCCTGTCTCAGTTCACGGAACATCTCTTTAAAATTATAGCTCTCATAATCACCCGGCTCAAAATCTTCCGGGAAAATCCCTGAAGCGTACTGCCAGATTTCCACTACTTCTTCAAAAGGAATATCATACGGTTCATAAAATGAATTGTCAGCACTTACACAGATTGCATTTTCTTTTCTTTCTTTAAAACGCTTGTAGGTAATCCCGTCATTTAAAGTGACAAAAACATAGGTTTTACCCTGTTTCAGTTCATTGATCCCCTCTACGTATTTTCCTACAATATAAGATCCGTTCCTGAATGGAGGCATAGAATCCCCATCTGCAGGAAATGCTCTGTATTTCCCATTGGTAAGAAAGGGAAGAGCAATGCGCTGAAGACTTTCGATGTAGTCTATATCGCTATAACCTTCCAGATAACCCATTGAAGCCTTCTGAGGTATAATTTCTATCGTATCATTTCCATGATTATCTACCGCCACCGGAAGTACAATTCTGTTATCCGGAAGCTTTAGCATTTCATCTATCGGATGCTTCTCAATATCTACAGACAGCATAAGATCAATACTTACATGGAAATATTTTGAGATTTTTACCAGCAGCTCAATTGGAGGTTCAGAAATTCCGTTTTCATATTTTGAATACCGGACTCTTGAAATCAATAATTCATCGGCTACATTTTGTTGGGAGAGCTTTCTCCTGGCTCTTAAAAAGCGTATATTATTTGAAAAAACTGACATTGATATAAGGTTGTCAGCAAAAATACAAAATTTGATTCCGTTATCAATAAACTGAACGGTTTTTACGACAAGAAGAACACAAATTTTATCCCCTTCATATCTTTTTCGGGAAAATCACTCTTTTTGTGTACTTCAAATAACCATTTTCACTTTACCTAAGGCTATTTAAAGACACATTACAAAGGCATTATTTATTTTTGAAAAATAAATACCAATAAAGACAATTTAATGCATAAATAATAACTCCAAACTCCACAAATTGAGTTATCATTTTTAACTTTTAGAAAATCAATCACATATAAGTGAAAACCATATTTTTATTAAAACACACTTATATTAATGAAATATTAAATAATAAAAACATATAATTAATTTATTGAAAATAATTTACAATTGTAAAGTTATTATTCATATATTCGTGATGTAATAATCATATAAAATTATAGTTATGAAAAACTTAAAAAAATTAGACAGAAACGAATTAAAAGCTATTTCAGGTAACGGATTACTGGATCCAATCGGCGGTCTTCTAGGTGGACTAGGAGGAGTAGTTGGTGGAGTAGTAGGCGGTGTAGGAACTATCGTTGGTGGTGTTGTTGGTGGTGTAGGATCTACAGTAGGTGGAGTAGTAGGCGGTGTAAGCACTGTTGTAACTAACGCTTTATGCCAAACACAATGTGTTGTTAATGGTGTAATCCACATCAAATTACTTGAGTGCGGTTCTACTTGCTAATCAGCAGGAAAATTAACAGTAAAAAATCAGACCGCTCTTTTTAGGGCGGTTTTTTTATATCCCTGTGAAAGAATAAAATCAATATACATCCATTTTCAGTTCTTAGATTTATTGACATTCTTTTCAATGAATTATAATAAAGCAACACCTGCATTACTATTTCAGCCGGTGTGAAAACAACAATATAAATCCATCTTATTTCTGCAGTTATCAGTAATGAATAACTGCAGATTTTTTTTTAGGTTATCCATTCAAAATCAGTCTTGGAATGGAAATTATTGCTGGTGATTTTCCCCTGTTTATGTATACAAAAATTAATCAAAAAAAAGTAAAAAAAAGAGGTGTAAATTTTTAATACGACGAGTTTTGTCGCTGTGCGCCAGTACCTTTGTATTAGAGATAAGATAAAGAATCCCGGGAAATTAATTGTCTTACTAAACCAATTTTAACCTTAAAATAACTTTTTTAATTATGTGTAAAAAACAACTAATAATCATTTTTCTCCTTTTATTTTGCATTTCCTATGCGCAGAATGAATTTACCACCATCTGGAAGCCCAATGCAAACGGTGTTATCGATCATTCCATAAGGTTTGGTGGCACAGGAACCGATTACACCATTCTATGGGAAGAAGTAGGATATCCTGAGCATAACGGGATGTTTGATTATTTAACCTCTAGCAGCAATGAACCTCTACTCATCTATTTTGGGCCATCATTCCATCCAGATCCTCTGCAGGCCACTTACCAATTAAAAGCATTCAGCGGTAACGGATTATTTTACGGATTCAGGGCCAATACTGAGATCATGCCTCAGGGTGGAAATCAGGAACTCATAGAACTTAGCCAGTGGGGAAATACGACATGGCTTCAGCAATTCGACAGAGCATTCGCCAACTGTCCCAATCTTAACGTAACGGCTGCAGATACTCCTGATTTAACACAGATAACCAGTTTATCACAAATGTTCCTTAACTGTTCATCTTTGACAGGCCACACTTCGTTTTCTTACTGGAATCCATTCCGTATTACAGACATGAGTGGTATGTTCAGCGGAGCGACTCTGTTTAATCAGAATATTGGAAACTGGGATACAGCCAAAGTAACCAATTTTAGCGGCATGTTTTCTTCTGCTTCTTCTTTCAATCAGGATATTTCTGCCTGGAACACGATGTCCGGAACTGATTTCTCTTCCATGTTTGCAGATGCCACAGCTTTCAACCAGCCATTAAATTCATGGAATACTGAAAACGCGACTAATTTCCGCTATACATTTTATAATGCATCTGCATTTAATCAGCCACTTCATAACTGGAATACAGGTAAAGTGACAGATTTTGAGCATATGTTTGAAAATGCAGTATCATTCAATCAGCCCATCGGAAACTGGGATGTAAGTAAGGTTGATTATTTCGCCGGATTTAATATGTTTGCAGGTGCTTCGCATTTTGACCAGGATATTTCTTCATGGAATATCAAGCTTCAGAACTTCAGCTGGAATTCAATGTATTTCGGATTTAAAAATGTCGGTTTATCATGTACGAATTACAGCAATTTTCTCATCGCTCTGAATACTAATTCTACATGGGCGAACTCAACAATAACGTCCGGAACTATAGATGCAACAGGATTGGTTTATTCTTCACCGCAAGCGATGCTGGCCAGAGCCCAGCTGATCAACAAAGGGTTTAATATTATTGGAGATTCCTATATTTCCGGTTGCTTTCTGTCAACAAGAGAAGCTTCCCCAAAAACAAAAACTTCCGCTTATCCTAATCCAACGACAGGAGTGATCAATGTGGAATCCTCAGTAGATGAAAATGTTTATTTATATGATAATAACGGTATCCTCATTAAGAATATATTGTTTAGAAAAGGGAAAAACACCGTCGATCTGACTGAATATCCTTCAGGAGACTATATCTTTAAAGGCGATACTTTTTTCAATAAAGTCACCAAGCAATAGTAGAACAGCCGAAAGGTTAGCTATTTAAACTCTGCTCCAAAATCTAAGGATTTTGGAGCTTTATGGTTTACCTCATTTTATATAGAGATAACTGTCTTATATTTGTATAAACTAAGCATAACCAAGTTTAAACTAAGAATTGAATTCCAATATATTAAATAACAATTATGAAAAAAACTATTACATTTTTTACTATTCTTTTATCGATAGTATATATTCAGGCTCAAGAGAATATTGATTTATTGACTTACGAAAACACTCAGGATATTAATTTTTTTAACACTGTTAAAAATGGCACCCAAGTTAAGGAATATATAACAACGAGTAAAAATAGTGTGAAGGTAGGCGATACTTTAATCTTAGGATCTCCCACCTCAGAAGAACTCAATACAAGGACTTATTCTGGAAGTTATGGAAATAAAGCAAGAGGGGGTATTTCACAATCAAGAAGCACTTCCAAAAAAACTTATGAATTTATACAGATGGGAAGACCTGCTGGATTTGGAAGTATTATGTCCGCTATGGGTGGTGAAGCACAGAATATGGCAGATAACAGCTTCAAAAATACTAAAGTTATTGTCAGAGAAATAAAAACATATCACAGAGGAAGTAAAAATAAACCTTTGTATGTAGTGATGGTTTTGGGAGAAATAAATGATAGAGCTTTTGGAATCAATAAATATTTAAGCGTCATGGATACGGAATTAGGAATTGAATCTGGCGAAATTCTTTTGAAAAACAGAAAAATGACCAGAGATGAAGCGATTGCAAAACTAAAGGAGGCAAAAGAACTAGTGGAAATTGATATGATGAGTAAAGAAAAGTTTGAAGAATTAAAAAAAGAACTGGCTCCGATTATTAACAATAATAACTAAGAACAGGATTTACTTTGGTAAAGCTTTAACCCCTTAAAAAACAAATTATCAAGAATTAGTGGTAATAAACAGTAAATTAAATTATCAAATCTCAGTAAAAATTGTTAAGTCCGCTACATGGACTAATTACGAATTCAACAATAACATCCGGAACCAGAGATGCTGGTAGGTCAGCCGAAAAGCCGCTTATAAATTAAGCTCCAAAATCCTTAAATTTTGGAGCTTTTTATGTAAAAAATCAAAAAAACATTAGCATCATTACAAATTTTATATGAACACAATCCGTAAATTTGAGTCTTAACTGATATCCATGATAAAAAAGTACTTACTCTTTCTTTTAGTTTTCACTTCAGCAACGTTTTCACTGCTTGCCCAGAACTACGAAAGATATAAAATGCTAAAAGACACCACATTAAACCCAACAAGTCTTGGATTTGAGAAGAAAATTTCCGTAATCGTTCCCATAGAATGGCAAAAGAAATCCAGGAACAAATTCCCATTAATTATTGTATTTGACAGGCAAAATAAAAGAAGTAATCATTATATTCTCAATACCATTGATTATTTAACAAGTAATGAACAAATTCCTTCATCAATCATAATAAGCGTTGAATCAGAACAAAGATACCGCTACCTTGAAACACAGTATAAAATTTCTGACCCAAACGGCCTTGCAATGGAGAATGAAAAATTTATTTTTGAACAACTCATCCCGTTAGCCGAAAGAGAGTACAAAGCCTCTGCTTTCAGAGTGTTAATTGGCCATTCAAGATATGGGTATTTTACAACCTCATTATGGAATTCAAGAATAAAAGATTTGAATGCCATTATCTCTATGAGCCCATTTTTTACTCAGAAAAATGTTGATTTAACAGATTCTATAAGTGAATTTGGTAAACGCTCTTTTCATACAAAAAAATATTACCGCTATGGAATCGGAAACGATTATCCTGAAGATTTCATGAAGATGGATTCAGTAATTAAAAAAATTAACAATCCTTTTCTGGATATGAAAGGATATGAATTTAAAAAAGCAGATCATAATGCAACGCCGGGTTTACTTATTAATACAGCTCTTTACGAAATATTTGAAGATTGGTCTGCCAGTCAGTCGAAGTATATTTCCAATAAGCAAACAGATTTGAGCATTAAATCATTATTGGATAAAGAAATCCTGTCCAATTATGGTGTTCAGCTAAATTTTTCCTTGGGTATTTTAAATGGAAAAGGGTGGTTTTTTTATAATGAAAAGCAATATGACAAAGCTATTCAGGCCTGGAAAATCCTCACAGATTCTTATCCAAATTTTTCAGAGGCTTATTTAAATATTATAAAGGCTAAAATCTTACTACAACAGGATTACTCTGCAACTGTCAAAGAATTCAATATTTCATTAGCAAATTCTGAATTTTATAAAGAAAAGGAAAAGAGGGATTTGGAAATGGAATTGCATGAAATAGTTAAATAAACGGATTTAATACGTGTAAAATCGAAAAATGTTAACGAAATTGCACAAATTCTATAACCAGAAATGAGCGAGAATTCAATGACAGAGAAATTTCCAACCATAAACAGCACTTTATCACCTGATCAACTGGGTCAACTTATCCAAGAAAAATATGGACTAACCGACAACACGAAATGCAGTATATTTCGGCTTGCCATGAACCATTTATACATTGTTCATGATGGTGAAAACAAATACGTCTTTAGAGTGTACACCCATCATTGGCGAACTCCATTAGAAATTCAGGAAGAAGTAAGACTTCTCAATCATCTGAAAGGAGCAGACCGACAAATTGCTTTTCCTATAGCTGATCAATCCAATCAGTTTATACAGGAAATTGAAGCTCCGGAAGGCACACGATTTGGTGTTTTATTTTCATATGCCAAAGGCATAAAGACCGCAAAATTCTCACCCGAAACAAGCTTTCTGATTGGACAAGCATTAGCTAAAGTTCATCAATCAACAGAAAATATCGAGCTGATGAGAATGTCCTATAATGCTCAAAATCTACTTAAGAATCCGGTTTTAAGAACCAAAGAGTTTTATCATCAAAATAGCAGCGAAATTGAATTTTTGGAAAGTCTCTCCGATTTTTTAACGCTAAAAATGGAAAATGCTGACCAACAGCACATGAGATATGGAGCGGTTCATCTTGATGTGTGGTTTGACAATCTGCACATCGGCGATGAAAAAGAAGTAACCTTTTTTGACTTTGATTTTTGTGGCAACGGTTATTTATGCTATGATATTTCTTATTTTTTATTTCAGCTATTTACAACCCATCTGAACGAAGAGGAATACCAAGTAAAAGCAGACAGTTTTATAAAAGGTTACGAGACCATAACTGAAATTACTCCCGAAGAGAAAAAGCTTTTGCCTTTCGCATGTCTGGCCATTATGAACTATTATATAAGTGTTCAGTGCGACAGATTTGAATATTGGACCAATATTTTCCTGAATGAAGATCATTTAAAAAGAATGGTGGGGAATCTCAAACGATGGATTGCTTATCATAAAATTGAGCTAAAATAATGACAGGAAAAGACCTCATTTGCATTATAATTTAGAAAATCACACAACATGAAATCAGTTTAGAATCATTAATGAATTCATTCTTTGATACAAATAATATCATAAAACAATTATAACTAAGTAATAGTATGACCAACAACTTCCCGGTTATTTTAACAAATGAAAAAGGTAATGGAAAAAAGCCTGAATTTCGAAATGCTCTGTTTAATTTAGACAAAAGTACTATCAGCAATGACAATGTGGAACATCTGATCACTATTTATAACTCAGCAAAACAATTAGATATTCGAAATAAAGTATTGAAATTGCTTTATGACTTTACTTATCCATTACTGAAGGATTTTTTCATGAATGCTTATAAGAAAGAACGTTATTTGGATATGAAAATATATGCCTTACGCGGACTTTCAAATTTTATTGAGGAAAAGGAAATCACTCAGCTTTTAAAAAAATTTAACCAATCATTGGCTAAAAGACACCAAACAACGCCCTATAACTTTCAGGAATATGAACTTTTAAAAGGAGGAAATGCTTTGCCTTATTTAGCTGAAAAATTTGGGTATCCTTGTTTTAAAGAAACATTAGAACAAGTAAACAGACAATACGATGCAATGCCGGATGCTTTTAAAGGACATTATAGAATTGATGAAAATGGAGACATCAAAATGCTGAAAAGCCCGGGAGAATCTAAAGCAATGATGGACAGATTCTGGGAAGAGGAGAGGAGCAAGCTAAAATAATTTCTTTAATTTTTTTTATGATCTCTTAACAATCCAATCAGCGAAATAAATTTTATATTAGCGGCATAATAACCATTTAAAATTCAGAAATTAAATACAAAAAATATGAGAAACACTATTTATACATTGTTATTATTATTTTTATTCACGGGCGTTAATGCTCAGGAATATGCAAAATTAATAAGTGAAGCTGATCAATTATATCAAGCAAAAGACTATAAAATGTCTGCTGATGTATATGATAAAGCTTTTAAAATCGAAAGTGAAAATCCAAGTCACTTATACAATGGCGCATGCTCATCTTCTTTGGCCGGAAATACAACAAAAGCATTTAAATGGCTGAACTTATCTATAGAAAAAGGTTGGACCAATCTAAAGCACTTAAAGTCTGATACTGATTTGGATAATTTACATTCAAAAAAAGAGTGGGGGAAAACAGTTGAAAAGTTAGAAAAAAAAATAGCGGCCATAGAAGCTAATTATGACAAACCATTGCAGGCTGAATTACTGGCAATTCTTGAGGAAGACCAAAAATATAGAGTTCAAATGAATGAAACTCAAAAAAAATTCGGTCCAAATTCTAAAGAAATGAATGATCTTTGGAAAATCACCAATCAGAAAGACTCCATTAATCTATTAAAAGTAAAAAAAATACTGGATGAAAAAGGCTGGGTTGGCAAAGACAAAGTAGGCGCACAAGCCAATAGTGCATTATTTCTTGTCATTCAACATTCAGATCTGGAAACGCAAAAAAAATATTTGCCGATGATGAAAGAAGCAGTAACCAAAGGAAATGCAAGTCCAGGTTCTTTAGCTTTGTTAATTGACAGAATAGAAATCCGGGAAGGCAGAAAACAAATATACGGAAGTCAGATAGGAATCAATCAAAGTAATAATACTTACTATATTTTGCCTTTAACTGATCCTGATAATGTAGATAAAAGGAGAACTGAAGTTGGCTTAGAGCCAATCTCTAACTACGTTAAAAATTGGAATTTAGTTTGGGACGTTGAAAAGTATAAAAGAGAATTACCTGAATTAGAAAAATTAAATAAAACTAAATAAATAGAAAAACTATTGCTAACAGCAGTTTGTAAAAATGACGGGTTAAGGCTTACTTTAAAAATATCCTAATCCGTCATTTATTATGTAGGCTTTAAAATGTAAGAGACCAATTGTGGGACTGACAAATTTCTGGATTTAAGGGTTTGAAAATCTGATGCAATAATCGAGAAGGTAAAATATTGAAATCTAAGATGTTTTGTGATTCTTTGAAATCAAAATAATATACAATTTAACATAATATAAATTATAGGATTTTTCATGTATCCCCAAAATAGAGTATTAACCTCCTTAGAATCCCCTATATTCAATATTTTCCAGCCAAATACATTATAACGGTTTCTAAGAACTTTTCTTTGCTTATAAAACAATCCTGAGAATTTCCAGATTTCTCTCATTCTCAAATTACTGAAAAACATTTTATGATTTGCGCTATACACTGTTGGGTTATTTTAATCAGGATTTGTTGTACAGAGAAAAAATGATCGGCATATCCATAAGAATAAAAATATACAGATAAAATCCGTCTCTTTGCCCTGTACGATTTTTTTTACTTCATATTCTTCTACAAGTCCATCCGGCTCTTCATCATCCTCTGAGTTTTCTTTAAAGGGCGTGAAAATCCAATTTTCAAAAAAATATTGACTGTACGGCAATTTTAACTTTTGAGAAAGGAAAAATCTTTCTGAGTCAATGGTTTGAAAGAAATTTGTAGTGGAAATTAACCCTTGTCAAGGTTCAGAATCTTGACAAGGGTCTCTTGCGACCTTCCAATCTTTAATCATATTTGACCCTTTTATATTATGTTAAATTAATCAACGGAATACAAAATCTTGCCTCATGGCAGTTTTTATTCCATAAAAACAAAATACCTTTATCCTAACCAAAAATAAAATAATATGAAACCTAAAATGATCTGGGCCAATCTGGCTGTAGCCAACCTTGAACGCACCCAGAAATTCTATACAGAACTGGGATTCAAGCCTAATAATCCGCATACTTCCAATGAACTGGTTAGTTTTTTTATGGCTGGAAATGAATTCATTATTCACTTTTTCTTAAAAAATGTCATAGAAAACAACCTGAAAAGCATGAAATTCGGAGATCCTCAAAGCTCTAATGAAATGATATTTACCCTTTCCGCTGAAAGTAAAAACCAGGTAAATGAATGGGCTGAAGAAGTAAGAAATGCCGGTGGAACCATTGTTTCAGAACCTGAAAGTTTTGGAGAAAACTACTATGGTTTTGTATTTGCAGATCCGGATGGACACAAGTTCAACGTATTTTTTATGTAAATTTTCAAAATATTTTTTCCTTATATTTGACATTCAACAGATCATTATGAACCGCTCGAACTGCCTGCCTCCTCCGGCATTTTAATATTTTCAATTTAATTGAAGCGTACTCATGTCGTTAACGTATTAACGATCGGGTTTGTCGTGCTTCACATTCTGACAAAAATATTAATTCCAATTTTACAGTTCATTCTCTAATGAAAAAATCATATTTATTATTACATCTGGCCGTAATTCTGGCTGGATTTACAGGTGTATTCGGGAAACTAATCACTCTTAACGAAGGTTTGCTGGTCTGGTACAGACTCCTCTTCTCCTCTATTATTCTGTTCTTTATTGTAAAACTCTTGAGGATCCCAACGGATATTCCTTTCCGGGGAAAAATTCAGATCTCAAAAGCGGGCTTACTGCTTACCTTGCACTGGCTTCTTTTTTATGCCAGTATAAAATATGCCAACATATCCATTGGCGTGGTATGCTACTGCCTGACAAGTTTTTTCACAGCAGTATTCAAACCTGTTATTGACAAGGAAAAATTCAAGCTTTCAGAATTACTTCTCAGTACGCTGACCATCGTGGGAATCAGTTTGATATTTCATTTTGACACTTCCTATCAGCTTGGGATTGTATTAGGTGTCTTTTCATCGGCATTCGGGGCTTTGTATACGATTTATAACAAACGCCTTGTGAGTCATTTTGATACCAAAGTCATCAACTATTATCAGATGATAGCCGGTACTTTATGCTGGGGAGCGTTTTTGCCCGTATATCTCCTCTATTTTCAGTCAGATAGCATAGTTCCTGACTTAAAAAACACGGCTTATTTGGGCATTTTATCACTTTTTTGTACCGTTGGCTTATATGTGATGTTTGCAGAGGTTTTGAAGAAAATTCCTGCTTTTACCGTCAATTTAACATACAATCTGGAGCCTGTGTATGCTATTATTATGGCGTTCTTATTTTTCGGAGAAAGCAAAGAAGTGAATCTTTCATTTTATATAGGATTGGCGTTTATTATTGCTTCTGTGGTTTTGCAGACAGTAATTTCTGTTAGGAAAACAAAATAATAATCAAAGCTTTTTAAAACAAAACCGGACACTTAAGTTAGTTTAAGTGTCCGGTTTTATATAATAGTTTTAAGTTTATTATCCATTCAAACCCAAACTGTTATACAGCTGTACCTGCCATATTCCCAATACTTCTTTGAGCATCACAAAAGTAAAAGCCGCATTATAGCTGTTTGGAAATACAGTGATTTCAGTATCTATAAAATCTGAAGCTTGTGGAACAGGGTTTAATCCAAAAGTCCGAAACAAAGCAACAGACCTTTTCATATGAAACCCGGAAGTAACCAGATATACATCAGAAGGAGCCAGCTGCTTCAGGATCTTACTGGAATATTTTGCGTTTTCATACGTATTCATGCTTTTATCTTCTTTAATGATATCAGCCTCTGCTACTCCCATGCTTTTAAAATTTTCACTGAATAATTCGGCTTCACTTTTATGGCCTCTTCCCTTTCCGGAGATTACTATTTTACAAGGCAGATTATTTTGCCTGTATTCATGATATAACTGATAAGCCGTTACCATTCTGGAATAAGACAGTGTATGCAGCTTTTCTGTGTGCTCAAAATCTACAACACCACCGCCCAATACAACGATAACGGGATTTTGAGGAGCGGTTTTTTTACTCACAACCGTACTCACGTAATTTTCCTGCAGATATCTGGAAGTCAGTTTTCCCAGAAAACCATTGCCTATAAAAATGATCATTAAAACTGCAAAAATGCCAACTCCTATTCTCAGATTTTTGCCTTTGTTCTTTCTCTTGAGCAAAGCAATGATAACTATTGCAAGAAATACTAAAAAGTAAGGTTCTGTAAAAAGCTGTACAACACGAAATAAAAGGTCTAATAAAAATTTCATCTTCAAAAAATATTGATTAATGTATAGAAAACATCAGATCTGCAAAGGTAGGCATTTCCTGAATATTGCCTTCCTGACTGCGTTTCAATGACTTGAAGCTATTTCATGTTTCTATAAAGAATCATAACAGTAAACAGCCTGTTGATTTTGTTTTTGAAAGTCTTTAGCATGATTTTCCGAAAACATTTAGATATAAAAAAGTGGCCAAGATTATTTATAGGCAGAAATTTCTGGTATCCTTAGCTTTTCCGCTTACCACATAAGTTTTAATATTTCTACAAAATATATTTTAAATAATAATTATTAAGTTATAATAGCAATTTTGTTTCATTTTCCTTTTGATTTATACAATTATTTTATACATTTGCAAACAACACACCTTTTAGTGTGTTAACAACAATAAAAAATACCTACCCCAGTGAAAAAGCAGAAAAGTATTGCCGTTTTGATGACCGTACTCCATATATTTTTGGAAAGGCATTTTTGTAAAGGAAAAAGCAAAACGTCTTCATCAGGAATAAAGAAACGGTCCCTGCTTTAAAAAACTGAAAACAAACCTGATATTTTTACCATAGAAATCAAAGAATACAAAATTTCCTGAAGAAAACCTGCATTTCCGATTAACAATTTTATTTTTAAATCAAAAAAAAAGAGTTCACACTGGTCAATTTCCGGACTGTATTTATTACAGAACGTTAACAGATTTATTGTTAAAATTAATATTACCTCAATGAAATATGGTTGTAAAAAAAGTACATTTGTCTTGTAACTTTAATACAATCAATGAAATGTCAACAGTTCTCAAAACATTTGTAGCTTATCTTAAAAGACCTGCTCTCTATCCTGAACTGGGCAGAAAAATCATTAAAAATACGGTAAGCAGAAGAAGCCCATTCAAGGGAAAAGCAAAAACCAATTCCTGGGCTGCCTCCATAGCTGTTTCCCAAAAAGAAGCAGTCGCCAGACTTTTCTCTATGAATACCGATCATTTCAGATCTACCTATGCTGATATCCTGGAGAAAGCCAGTTTAAAAGAAAATGAATGCCCTATTACCATGGGTGGACCTGGCGCTCTGGAGCTTATTTATTATGCCTGCGAATTTACCAAAGCACAACACGTTTTGGAAACAGGTGTGGCTTATGGATGGTCTTCCTTAGCGATATTGCTTTCGCTTCAAAAGAGAAATGGTACACTCTATAGTTCAGATATGCCTTATCTTGCTCAGGATGGTGATCATTATGTAGGATATGTTGTTCCGGAAAACCTTACAAAATATTGGCAGCTATTCCGTTTTGCAGACAGAGAATCCTTACCAAAGATTTTTAAAAAAGCTTCCTCTTTTGATGTTTTCCACTATGATTCTGACAAAAGTTACCACGGAAGAATGTGGGCTTATCAAAAAATGTATAAAAGATTGAAGCCTGGTGCTGTGTTTATTAGTGACGATATTGGTGATAATTCTGCTTATCAGGATTTTTGTGCTAAAAAAAATATAGAGACTACTGTGGTAGAATACAATGGAAAATATATCGGTGTTTTTATAAAATAAATAAAATATCATAAGAACTAGCCATTGATAATTCTTAAACCATTAAGAATAGATAAGTAATTAAGAATATTAAGAGAATATCTAAAGACATTCTTGAAGCACAACACTTCATTCAAATTTATTTAAATCTTAACTTTACTTAAAGCCTTAAGTCATACTTAATGGTTCAAAAAAATAATCTCCCGCTGATCACACAGATATCACAGATTATTATTCTAAAAAGATCTGCTCAATCTCCAACTGCGAGAGACCATCATCCGCTTCATTAGGCAAGTTCACTTGCCTATCCTTTGCTCCCTCAAAATATAAAATCCTTCATTTCAAAACTTTGCGTTAATAAGATAATTTTAAACCATTAAGAATAGTAAATTATTAAGAACAATCATGAGGAAATTATACAGGAGATTCTTCATTACATTGCATTTCATTCAGAATGACATTTTTGAGACAGTCTCAGAAAACACAACGCTTCATTCAAATCTATTTGAATCTTAACTTTACTTAAAACCTTAAGTCCGCCTTAATGGTTCAAAAAAATAATCTCCCGCTGATCACACAGATATCACAAATTATTACTTTAAAAAGATCTGCGTAATCTCCAAAATCTGCGAGCGACCATCATCCGCTTCATCAGGCAAGTTCACTTGCCCATCCTTTGCTTCCTCAAAATATAAAATCCTTCAATTCAAAACTTTACGTTTAATTTAATATTAATAAAATTTCCCGCTGATCACACAGATATCACAGATTATTATTCTAAAAAAATCTGCTCAATCTCCAAAATCTGCGAGAAACCATCAAAAAATCATACTGACCCCTCATAATCCACTTCCCTTTCCAAAATAATCTGGTTTCTGCTTACCGTAACCAATATTTTATCTCCTGCCTTAAAACCACATTGCTGCACCCACTTCCCTGCTATTCTTATTTCGGGGAAGTAGACTATTTTGCCATACGCTCTTGAAAATGATTTGAGGAAAACCGTAAGGTAACGATTGTTCAGTTCATTATATTTGCTGCTGTTCATTCTTCTTTTTCTTTTCATATGTGTTATTTTTCTACAAATGAAAGGATAATAAGAAGGATAAACCATCCCAGGAAAGGATATTTTATTCTGAAAGAAGGATATTTTAGAATAGTATTTATTTTAAAACAGCGCTTTATTTTTTTGATCTAAAGCTTTATATTTGTTATTATGAGTTACACAGATATGCAAAATAAAAAAATACACCAAGGTAGAAATATAAAGCGTTTCCGCGAAATGCTGGGAATTAAACAGGAAGCATTGGCTTTTGAACTTGGCGACGACTGGAACCAAAAGAAAATCTCCCTTTTAGAACAAAAAGAAACCGTAGAATCTGATATTCTGGCGCAGGTAGCTCAAATCTTGAAAGTTCCTGCAGAAGCGATTGAGAATTTTGATGAGGAGCAGGCGGTGAATATTATTTCTAATACGTTCAATGATCAATCGAATGGTTATAACTATTATCCTAATTTCAATTTCAATCCTCTTGATAAAATGGTTGAGCTTTATGAGCGTATGCTTCAGCAGCAGAAAGAGATGATTGAGAAGTTGGAAAAGTTGATTGATAGAAAGTAATAAAATAAATGAGCGAAGCTGTATATTTTGAGAATTTTTCTAATAATTTATTAATTGGAAGTACTTTACGTTCAACAATTTCAATGAGGTATATAAATATCTGCAAAAGGTTGAACAAAGATTTCTGGAATATGGATGATTGCACTACGGGAGGACGATACATTGGTTCTTTTGGTCGTAATACTGCTACTGGATGGATCAGTGATATAGATATATTGTTCGAAATGCCTTGGAGATTTTATCTAAATTATAATGATTATATTGGGAACGGTCAGTCTGCATTTTTACAAGTAGTAAAAAATTCAATTGCAAAAACATATCCTACTACAAGTCTAAAAGGAGATGGTCAAATTGTTTCTATTAAGTTTGCTGATGGTATGGAAATAGAGGTTCTACCCGTTTTTAAAAACAATGATGATTCATACACATTTGCAGACTCAAATGATGGTGGTAGTTGGAAAACAACGAATCCCATTCCCGAAATTAACATGATAGGAATTGGTGATAGCTTAACAAATTATAACCTGCGGTCTTTATGCCGAATGACAAGAGCATGGAAACACTTCTGTAGTGTTCCTATTAAGGGGTTATTAATAGATACGCTTGCTTACAGATTTTTGATTAATTGGGAAAATCGCAATAAGTCCTACTTATATTATGATTTAATGTGTCGTGATTTTTTTGAGTATCTTAAAAATCAATCTCAAAATCAATCAACTTGGTCTGCGTTAGGAAGCAATCAAATAATATACAATCCAGAAAACTTCCAATATAAAGCTACAATAGCTTATAATAAAGCAAAAGAAGCTATTAAGTATCAAAATGATAAAATGGAATGGTCTGCAAAACAAAAATGGAAAGAAATATATGGAAACAGATTCCCTAACTAAAGAAGTTTTAGAAGCCCAATTAAGAGAAAATTACGGAAAAATAGTTTATTCACATAAGACTCAAGAAAAATGTGCTGATATACTTACTCGGAAAAACAATTGCATCAAGAATATACAAATAATTTTGGCAGCTCTTATTACAACAGGTCTTTTAGTTCGAGTGTTTAAAGGAGAAGAATGGGCATTAATTACCAGTACTGTTTTATCCGCTATTCAATTTGGTTTTACCAGTTTTCTTAAAGAATATAATTTAGGGGAAACTATACAAAAACATTCAACAGCAGCCCTCGAACTATTTGATATTCGAGAAAAATATCTTTCTCTTTTGACAGATTTAAAAGCGGGATTACTAACGCCTGATTCAATAATTGAAAAGAGAAATGAATTATTAGACGATCTTTCTAAAACTTATAAAGGTTCACCAAGAACTTTTAGTAAGGCTTATTCACAAGCACAAAAAGCTCTTCAATTAAATGAAGAATTAACTTTCAATGATTCAGAAATTGATAAATTCCTACCACTAAAATTACGGAAAAACCAATAAGCTATTTAAATATATTTTATGATATTCTAACTTTCAAACCTTAAACTTATCTTAAAATCCTCCTCCCCAACTCCTTATTATCAATATTTTTCATACATTCACATGATTTTATAAAAGCACATTGAAAACTCTTGTTTACTGCTATTTTCAATCATTAAATTGGAAAAAAGATCAATTAATGACAAGAAAACAAAGATAGTTTTCAATTAAAAGCACAATCAGAGATATGTTGAAAAATTTTAGAACCGTTCGTTTATTACTTCTTCTTCCGCTTACATTTTTCGTGTTCGGTTTCCGTCCTCCTCTCAATGAAGAAGAAAAGATGCAGATCATCATGATCAATACGAAGAATGTTTTGTCTTATCTGCATTACAGCCCCAAACCTATTAATGATGCGTATTCAAAAGAAGTGTATAAGCAGTATTTTGAATCAATAGATCCTACAAAAACCTATTTCCTGCAGTCTGATATGGATGAGTTTCGTAAATATGAAACCAAACTGGACGATTATCTGAACACCGGAGATTTGACTTTTTATAAACTGACAGTCGATAAATTGTATCAAAGGATTGATGAAATTGATAAAATGACTAAGGATATCTTCAGCAAGCCCATCAATCTCCAAGAGGATGAAATATTAACATTGGAACCCAAACTAAAAAATGCACCTGCCAACAAGCAGCAGCAATATAATGAATGGAGGAAATATGTGAAATACAATATTCTTCAGGAAATAGAATCCCTGAAAAGGAAAAGCGAAGAAAAAAAGAAGGATGATCCTACCAATAAAGATAACAACAGCAAGCCCGAAATACTGAGCCAGGATGAAAAGGTAAAAAAAGCGACAGAAAATGTGAAAGATCTTCTGGAAGAAAAATTTATCAGATTCAGGAAAAGGGAAAAAATGGATTGGTTTACGGTCTATATGAATGCTTATACTCATATTTTTGATCCCCATACCAATTATTATTCGCCGCAGGGAAAGAAAGATTTTGATATGGACTTTAAAGGAAAGATCATCGGGATAGGTGCAGTCATCCAGGAAAAGAAAGGAAACCTTTATATCGGTACATTATCCATTGGAGCTCCGGCATGGAAGACCAAGCAGCTGACGGAAGGTGATAAAATCTTAAAAATAAAATCTACCCCTGATACTGATGCTGTAAATGTTGTGGATATGCTTTCCAGCGAAGCCATCAAATTAATCAGAGGGGAAAAAGGGACTCCAATTACTTTAACGGTACAGAAAAAAGACGGAACGATTCAGGACGTAACCATGAACCGTGAAGAAATATCAATTGAAGATACTTTTGCTAAAAGTATTATCGTAAATGCATCTGATAAAAAATACGGATTGATCAATTTACCCAAGTTCAATGCTGATTTTGAAGATAAAGACGGAAGAAATGCTTCTGATGATATTAAAAAAGAAATCATCAAACTTAAAGAACAAAATATCCAGGGAATTGTTCTGGATCTCAGAGGCAATTCCGGAGGTTCTTTAACGGAAGTTGGTGATATTATGGGACTTTTCATGGATGCGGGTCCGTATGTGCAGGTGAAGGATGGAAATGGAAAAATTACCACGTTAAAAAATAAAAATGAAGCGCCAATCTGGAACGGTCCGCTTGTGATTTTACAAAATGAATTATCCGCTTCTGCAGCAGAAATTTTAGCTGGCGTAATGCAGGATTACGGAAGAGCAGTTATCATGGGATCGCCTGTATCCTATGGAAAAGGAACCGTACAGGTATTTGTAGATTTGAACAGGTTTTTAAATACTGAAGAAGATTTCGGTTCGGTAAAACTAACTATTCAGAAATATTACAGAATCACCGGAGAGTCTACCCAGAGAAAAGGCGTAAGCTCAGATATCCAGATGAAAGATATCTTTTCTTATGCAGACATTGGTGAAAAATATGATGACTATGCATTAGCGTGGGATAAAATACCGGGAACGAGCTTCAACAGGCAAAACTTCCTCAATATTCAGGCTTTGCAGAAAGTAAGTGCAGAGCGAATTGCTAAAAATGATAATTATAAACTGTTACTGGAGTACGCTCAATGGAAAGAAAATCTGGGGAAAGAAAAAACAGTGCCTTTGAGCATTGAGAAATACAGCGACCTTATGAAGCAGAGAAAAACTCAGGATGATAAATTTAAAGTTTTAAAAACATTAGAAAGCGGTCTTACATTCACTATGTATCCTAAGGATATTGAAAGAGAGAAAAGCGATGCAGCATTCAAAAACAAATCTGAGGTATGGGTTAAAAATCTTCAAAAAGATCTGTATCTGAAGGAAGCCATCAATATAGTTGAAGATTGGGAAATAAGATCTTAAGCATATTTCTTTATTCAAAAGTTAAAAATTCAAAGCTCAATAGTGTATTTCCTTACATTTTTGAGCTTTTTTTCATTACAATCAAAAATTTTGCATAAAATATTTGCGTAGCTAAATAACTACACATATATTTGTAGTCAAATAACTACACGATGAATTTAAGAAGAGATGTATTTCAGGCGATAGCAGATCCTACAAGACGGTCTATATTGATGTTGGTGGCAGCACAGTCGATGACAGCAGGAGCCATTGCCTCCAATTTTGATACGGCAAGACCTACCGTTTCAAAACATCTCCAGATCCTTACAGAATGTGAACTGCTGAGATCTGAACAAAACGGAAGAGAAATTATTTATCACCTAAATCCCAATAAAATGAAAGAAATAGCCGATTTTATAGAACCCTTCCGCAAAATGTGGGACGAAAAGTTCAACAAACTGGAAGATGTGATGAAAGCGTATCAGAATAAAAATACGTGATGCGAGGTGCGGGATACGTGTTTCGGGGTATTAGGTTTTAGGGGTGCAAAGTTTCAAGATAGATTGGATAAATGAATTGCAATTTAAAATCTACAATAACTCGAATTTCTTACCTCGAACCTCGTAAACACAAAACCCGAATCCCGCATCCCGAACCCTCAAACTTCCTACTCTAAAACAAAATAACCCAGATCACGAATCCCGAAACCCTAAAACACCAATATCATGGAACTTAAAACAAAAATTCAGGCAGAAGACGGCCGACAGGAAATTTTCATCATCAGAGAATTTGATCTTCCTGTAGAACTGCTTTTCAAAGCGTATACAGAAGCAGAACTTTTCGAACAATGGATGGGAACGAAAGTAACCAAATTCGAAAACAAACAACATGGTAGCTACCGCTTCGAAACGTCAAATCCCCATGGAGATGTAGTTTTCAGCGCCAATGGAACTATTCATGATATTGTTCAGAATGAGAAAATTATAAGAACTTTCCAGATGGAAAACACCCCTTTTCCGGCTCAGATTGAGTTCTTAACATTTGAAAAGATAACGGACACTACCAGCAAGATTACCATTCAAACCATTTATAAATCTGTAGATTTCAGAGATCAGCACCTGAAAATGCCATTCGCACAGGGGATCAATATGGCGCATAATCGTTTGCAGGAGATATTAGGTAGCAGGTAGCGATGATTGATAATAGACAAAGAGATGAGAGACGATACGAGATACGAGTTTCGAGTTTCGAGGTTTATATACTACCCTGAATAACTCAAAACTCTCCCACTCTAATACTCTCAAAACTCTCCCACTCTAATACTCTCAAACCCAAATAACCCGAATCTCGCATCCCGAAACCCAAACTCTCCCACTCTAACCCCTCAAACCTAAATAACCCGAATCTCGCATCCCGTAACCCAAAACTCTCCAACTCTAATACTCCCAAACCCTCAAACATACCACACAATGAATCCAAAAGTTAATTTTTTCTTCGAAAACGCCGGACAATGGCAGGAAGAATTTGAAAAATTAAGAGCTATTGCCCTTAGTACTGAGCTTGTAGAAGATTTAAAATGGGGCTGTCCCTGTTATACTTATGATGGGAAAAATATTTTCCTGATCCACGGTTTTAAAGAATATTGTGCAATTCTCTTCTTCAAGGGAGCTTTAATGAAAGACCCTGATAATATTTTGATTCAGCAGTCTAAAAATGTACAGGCAGCAAGACAGATCCGATTTACAGAGCTATCGCAAATCAATGATTTGGAGGAAGTTATTCGCTCGTATATGTTTGAAGCCGTTGAAATAGAAGAATCAGGTGCTAAAGTGGAAATGAAGAAAACAAAAGAGTTTGAAATGGCTGAAGAATTTCAGGAGAAACTGGATCAAGATCCTGCATTACAGGAAGCTTTTAAAGCATTAACTCCCGGAAGACAAAGAGCCTATCTACTCCACTTCTCCTCTGCAAAACAATCTAAAACCCGTGAAGCCCGCATTGAAAAATGCATACCGCAAATCATGGAAGGAATAGGATTAAACGACTAACTATAAAAAAAACAATCATGAACACACCACAACCATCACAAAAAAGAACAAAAATCATCTATTGGATATTCACCCTCTGGATGGCACTGGGAATGGTTTCAACAGCTATTGTCCAACTGATGAAAAACAGTGATGAACTGGCCAATTTTACCAATCTCGGCTACCCTTCTTATCTGATGACCATCATCGGAGTCTGGAAAATTCTGGGCGTTATTGCCATCTTGATTCCTAAACGTTTGCTGTTGAAAGAATGGGCGTATGCCGGATTTTTCTTCGTTATGTCAGGAGCAGTTATTTCCCACCTGATCGTGGGTGACACAGCAGGAAGAACTTTTCCGGCGGTATTATTATTCGTACTGGTTCTTATCTCATGGTATTTCAGACCTGCAGACAGAAAAATCACTGTTATTGATTAATAGTTTTAAAGAATAACAGTCAGAAATTTTATCGAAGATAAAATCTTTGCGTCTTAAGAAATATTCTCACTAAGAAATTTGCGCCTTTGCGATTTCCAACAACACAACACAATAAATTATAAAAAAATTTGACATGAAAAATAAACTCACCCAGGAACAAATCAACGAACTTTTAAAAACATTAAAAGCCCGTTTTGAAAAAAACATGAACCGTCATAAAGACCTGAAATGGGAAAAAGTCCAGCAAAAACTAGAAGCCAACCCTGAAAAAATACGGCCTTTATACGAAATGGAAACCACTGAAGGTGAACCCGATGTGGTAGATTACAATAAAAAAACAGATGAGTATTCTTTCGTTGACTGTTCTCCGGAAAGCCCCAAACGCCGAAGCTTATGCTATGATTATCCTGCATGGGATGCCAGAAAGGCCAACAAACCGGAAAGTAACGTCATCGACACCGCTAAAGAAATGGGTATTGAACTTTTAACAGAGGAAGAATACCGTCATCTTCAGGAATTGGGAAAATTTGATCAAAAGACTTCAAGCTGGATCAAAACACCATCGCAGATCCGTGAACTTGGAGGCGCTATTTTCTGTGACAGACGGTACAATACTGTATTTACCTACCACAATGGTGCAGATTCTTATTATGCCGCAAGAGGCTTTAGAGGAATCTTAAAAGTATAAAGGAGGTTCTTAGCTGGGATCTCTCAACCAGGGAGATTCCACGCTCCAGAAAATAATATTAACGCCAAGATAGTTTTTGGCATATTCTGTAAATTCTTCTTTGGTAAAAGGTTTCTTTGTTTTAGGGTTTTTATAAGTCAGCGTCGGCTCCTGAACGGCCATTGCTACCAAAGAAAGCTTTCCTTTATATTGATTAAAAAAAGGATAAGAATTTTTCATTTGTGCTTTTTTATCCGGAACAATATCAGGTCCCCCTAACCCAATATTATTTTTATAAGCAAAATCGAACAGCCTGGACATATATTGATGATCATTTTCCCATTCACAAGGAAAGAAATTGACATATTGCAGAACGTAAGAATGATGAAAAGCACTTCTCGCAAACTTTAGATTCTCCAATTCAGCCTGAAAATAACGGTCGCAGCTAAAACCAGTTTTATCCTTTTCCATATCAATATCGATCGATGTTTCCGGAAGATTGATCCCCTGAATCTTTCCGTCAAATTTCTTTGCCAGCGCTGCTATCAGTTTCTGAAATCTCATCCGGACAGCCGGATTCCATTGCTGGGTAGCCCAACCGTTTCCAACAGGTTTATTTTCACCCGGATTATCATATTGGGGCACTAATCCTCCCGTATATTCTTTATCTTTCAACACATAGTCAGGAATATATTTTGCCTGTGGTTCAAAAAATCTGTCCTGAAGCTGGATAAATAGTTTTTTGTTGAGACTTGTCAGATAATTCAGATCTTTCTCAATAACAGAAAAATCATACACATCTTTTGAAGTTTCCAAAGCCTTCCAGTTGTAAACAATCTGTACTCCGCCAATGTCTTTACGGGTAATCATCTTTTCAATTCCATGCAGATCTCCCGAGGACGTATAAATATAATTCTTAGGAGCTTGTCCCTGTACAAAGTATAAACCTAACATACATAATCCCAAGCCCAGTACTTTAGCCATCTTTTTCATTAAATCAATTTTAAAAAGTAGATCATTTTTCGTGCCTAAAAGCATTAGACATTTCTAAGAGCATTAAAATAGTATTTCATTATGAGCAATATTTTTAAACATTATTGCCCAATTAGATTAAAGTATAATTAACAGGTCGCTCCTCTGGAGCTATAATTTTAAAGCAAATACGTACTATTAACAGTTAGCTCCTATTGGAGCTGAATTTGATCCCATCGGGATCTACTGTTAATAGAAAAAATGAAGTCTCCGTAATAATAAAGCTCCAGAGGAGCGACCTGTTAATTCATACCGTAAGTATTGATAATTTCAATGTATTTTTAATTAATATTTTCCTTAAAATTCATTTTCTGAAATATTAATTTTCATCATAAAATCATTATCTCTTCATATCCTATTTTTAATATAAAAGTAGGGCCTACTATACAGAAACGGTATTGAATATAGGTTTGCGCAGTTTTGCAAATATCAAGGTAACGATTTGGTAATGGTGCACATTTCGCTTGATTTCAAAGAATTGCCTTCATAACTCTATCGTGTAAAAATACGAAATTTATAGAACTGTGAGCCATTTTATCTGAACTTTGACAGTAAATGACCAATTGCAGCTCATGGAAAAATCTTATCAGAAGGCATCCAATTTACTGCTTTTCCTCCAATGCGGTCAAATGTGGTTTCTGCCCTTTTATCGCGAATCTACAGATGAGGAATTTTTGGCGAATGTTAACGGAGAAAGAAACTGAGCGTTTTACACTGTAGGCGCAACTGAGCAGGTTTTCAAACCTAAAAATAGTATCCGCGCATGCATTCATGAGACTACCACCATAACCGCAGATGGCACAGTGAAATTACGATTACTTGAATCTGCGAAAACACCTGATTTTACCATTCCCTCTGGATCTACTGTTACTGCGTGGGCAAAATTTTTCTTACGAGAATTTCAATTTCCGGGTAAATTACAAATTAACTCTTCTTGATTGACTAACACTGCTCTATGATTGACGAAGTCTTCTGTTAATAAAATCTTCGCATTGATACCAACTCCTTTGAATGTGCTTGGTCACCCTGTTATAAACAATAGTGGGCGCGGTGAAATAGTTTCTATATCATTAAACGGATAAAAGTTCACGAATTCTGTTCTTGGGTTACAGCTCCATATTCTGTTTGTTCTAAAGTTTGACTTTTTGGAATTGCTGTAAACAGGAACTCCTTCACTCAATCAATCTTTAAATTCGATTTATATTCAAAAAATATATTCTGGTACAATTAAGTATATTATTACCAAAATTTTTTCCATGTTGAAAAAGATGTAATCCATATAAAAACAATCATTTAAGGGAATCCAAACAATCTATTCTGTTAATATATACGCAGATGATATAAAACTCAGCTATATTCCCTTTAAATAGCTAAAATTTGATTAAATTTACATCACCAATGCATAGAATTCATGCATTATAAAAACATCCAGAAAACTTCTATGAACAAGAAAAGTGCAACGATATATGACATTTCCAATAAGCTCAACGTAAGTGTTGCCACTGTTTCGAGAGCATTGAATGACCACCCAAGAATAAGCGTAGCAACTAAAGAGCTGGTCCGCAAAACGGCCAAGGAAATGAACTATAAGCAAAATAACCTTGCTAAAGCCTTAAAAAGTGGTGAAACCAAAAATGTAGGGATTATTGTTCCCTACATCAATACCAATTTTTTTTCCTCAGTAATACGGGGAATTGAGGAAGAACTCTCTCCACTTGGTTATCATGTCATCATCTGCCAGAGTCACGAAGATGTCAATATTGAAAAAAGACAGCTTAACACTTTGCTGAATGCTCAGGTAGATGGTATTTTCATGTCTGTATCCAAAACAACAACAGATATTAATCACATCAGAAACATTCTGGATACGTCAAATACTCCGATTATCTTTTTTGACAGAAAAAAAGATATCGCTGGCATCAGCACCGTAACGATTGATGATTATCGGGGAGGATATATGGCTACAGAACACCTCATCAAAGAAGGTTATAAGAATATCTGTCATTTTGCAGGAGACCTTAATCTTGAAATTTACCAGAACCGTCTTAATGGCTATAAACAAGCCCTAATTGATCATAATCTTCCTATAAAAGAAGATAATATCATTCTTACAGGCAGTTCTATTGATGAAGGAACGGAAGCTATTAAAAAACTTTGGAGTAAAAAATCTGTTCCTGACGCTATATTCTCTTCCAGTGACTTTGCTGCTTTAGGTGCCTGTCAGGAATTAAAAAAGAGAAAAATAAAAATTCCTCAGGAAGTTGCCATTATCGGTTTTTCCAATGAGCCGTTTACTCAGTTTATGGAGCTTCCGATCAGTTCAGTGGATCAGACTCCAGTGTTGATGGGGAAAATGGCAGGACAGGTATTTTTAGAGAACGTAAAAGAAAACGGATCTGGCGTTTCTATTGAGAAAAAAGTGGTACTTACCCCTCAGCTTCATATCAGGAAGTCTTCAAAAAAGAAGTAATTTTTCTATACTTAAAAAATATCGATGCTATTGGATAGTCAATCACTTTATATTTTTCTTGGTGGCTTTGGTCAAATTATTTTATGGTTATCATATAAAATATTGAAAAACAGAACAACTTACCTGATTGTATTGTTCTTCACCATTTTGATCGCATTATTTGGTTATTTAAATATCAATAGAGAAACGCTAAAAATGCCAAATGGCAATGCTGCTACGTTTGCATTTTTGCCTTTATTATATATGGTCTATTACTGGATTCTAAGAAATTTATTTCTTATTATTTTCGGAAATGAACCTTTACTGACAGGCTATATGCAATCAAGCTGGGAGCAAGGTGAATACAGAAAATTACATATGGGCGATGCTGTTTTCACTATATTAACTCTTATATTACCTTTTTTAACAACCCTACTCTTCTAGCGAATTACCAATAAATAAAAGAAAATGCCTTCTACACTACGCAGAAAGCATTTCAATCCTAATTAGTATTTATAATAAAAAAACATTTTTATAAGCTCACCCCCCTTCTCCAGGGGATAAAATCATTTTGGTTTAAAACAGCAGCTTTGGTTTTTACTTCTCCACTGGCTATTTTGATGATAAACTCCAACAGTTCTTCTGCCTTTTCATCAATCGTTTTTTCCCCGGTGATGACATCGCCTGTATTAAAATCAATAATATCCGGCATTCTCTCGGAAAGAGAAGTGTTGGACGATATTTTTACCACTGGAACTACGGGATTTCCTGTCGGAGTTCCAAGCCCCGTTGTAAACAACACCACATTGGAACCTGAGCCCACCAAAGCAGTGGTACATTCTACATCATTTCCAGGTGTACAGAGTAAATTCAGCCCGGGTTTCTGAATGTATTCGGTAAAATCAAGGACATCATTGATGGGAGATGAACCTCCTTTTTTAGCCGCTCCTGCAGATTTCATGGCATCAGTGATCAATCCATCTTTAATATTCCCCGGTGACGGATTCATATCAAAACCAGATCCTGCAGCAACGACTGATTTTTCAAAGTCTTTCATTAACTGTAAAAATCTTTCCGCATCTTTTTCATTTACACAACGGTTCACCAGCTCCTGCTCTACTCCGCATAATTCGGGAAATTCCGAAAGAATAGTAGCTCCTCCTACTCCTGCCATTACATCTGATAACCGACCTAAAACCGGATTGGCAGAAATTCCTGAAAAACCATCTGAACCTCCACATTCCAATCCTACTACCAGCTTTGAAATAGATGCAGGCTCTCTTTGAATTTCATTCGCTTTTTTAATGGCTTCATAAGAATCTTTGATGATCCCGCTCAGCATTTCATCCACTGTTCCCGATTTCTGCTGTTCATATATGATAATCGGTTTTTTATGGTTGGGACTGATCTTTTCAAGGGCATCTTTAAAAATATCAACCTGTAAATTCTGACATCCAAGGCTCAAAACGGTTGCTCCTGCAACATTCGGGTTATTAACATATCCTGCCAATAAACGGCCCAATGCTTCAGCATCCTGACGAATACCGCCACAGCCTCCCTGATGGGTAATGAATTTAACGTCAATATTTTTAAAAACTCTGGAATCCTGATCTTCTTCAGTGATAATTTCTTCCTCAGAGTTATTGATCAGAGATCTTAGTAATAGTTGATGTTTTGTTGCTTTTTCAAATAGAAGTTCTTTTTCGAAAACTTCTTTTAAAATCTCTACATTTCTGTTTTCACAAAAGACTAAAGGAAAAAACAGCCATACATTTTCTGTTCCCACCTGTCCGTCTTCCCTATGATAGCCCATAAAAGTTCTATCCTTCCATAACTCCACATCCGGAGCTGTCCAGGAAATCGTTTCTGTTTTGCCTTCTACTTTTGCACTTTGATGTTTTACATTTCCGGTGGTAATCACTTCTCCTTTTTGGATGGGCTGACTTGCTTTTCCCACCAAAACACCATACATGATAATGGAATCTCCTACCGAAAGATTTTCTGTGACAAATTTATGTTTGGCTTTTGTATCTTTTACAATCTCATAGGTAAAATCACCCAACGTAACATTTTCACCCTGTGTAAGATCAACCAGCGCAACAGCTACATTATCATCAGGATTTATCTTGAGTACTTTTTTTTGCATGATATTTAAGAGTAAGATTGAACAAAGTTTTGATACGCTGTTTCCACATCATGATGGTCAATTTCCCACAATGCTTTTGCCACTGCCTCTTTCAAGCCTTCAACGTTGGTAAGATCTGTATCCCAGAAAGAAGTTTCACATAATGCCAGTTCTGCAACTTTTTGATAATCATTTGCTGTCCAGATTTCTTTGAATCGGTTGATTATTGCCTCTTCATCGTTCAACGGAAGGGCTCTCTCATCAAAACTTCCCTGGTAGAATCTGATTAAACTTGCCAAAGAGAAAGTTAAATTAAGTGGTAATTTCTGATTAATTTCTACATACCTCACCAGACTGGGCAGAATTCTTACTTTAAATTTAGAAACAAAATACAAAGCGATGCTTGCCAGATGATGTTTAATAAAAGGATTTCTGAACCTGTCAAATACTTCTTCTGCAAATTCCTTCAACTCATTTTCATCCAGGCCTAAAGTGGGGTTTACTTCATTAAAAATTGAATCTCTTAAAAACTGTCCGATAAATGAATTCTCAAGAGATTCTTTTACCGTTTCTTTTCCTGATAATAGTGCCGGAGCCAGCATTAAAGTATGGCCGCCGTTCAAAATTCTTACTTTTCTAAGACGGTAAGGCTGAATATCATCCACTACTAAAATCTGCTCATTGATCTGATCAAAAGGGATTCTCTCATTCAGATTTTTAGCATCCTGAATTACAAAAAGTAAAAATACTTCAGAAACAACCATCATCTGGTCTTCATAATCCAACTGTTCTTCGTAGGATTCTGCATCATCTTTAGGGTATCCCGGAACAATCCTGTCAACCAATGTATTGTGGAAATAATTACACTGTTCAATCCATTGCACAAAATCCTCTTTTAAATTCCATAATCTGGCATATTGAATAATAATCTCCTTTAAAACAAAAGCATTATCTTCAATCAACTCACAAGGGATCATTCTCAATCCTTTATCTGATGATCCTTTGAAATGTTTAAATCTTTCATATAATAAAACCGTCACTTTTGCCGGAAAGTTTTTGTGCGGGCCGGAATATTGATCTTCAGTTTCATCATACGCTATTCCCGTTTCTGTAGTATTGGAGAAAATAAATTCCAGTTCTTCTTCTTTTGCCAATGCAAGGAATTTATCATAGTTTGTATAGGGATTAATTGATTTCTGAATCGCAGAAATGACCATCTTTTCATCAATAATTTCACCTTTTTTAATTCCTCTTGTAAAGAGAGTATATAGATTGTCCTGCTCTTCAAGCTTATGAACAGAACCACCCTGCGTTGGCTGAACATTGACAATTCCGGCATTGAAACCTGCTTTTTTATTCAATTGATCAATCACATAATCAGTGAATCCTCTCATGAAATTTCCTCCTCCAAACTGTACGATTTTAATCGGAAGCTTTTCGTGAGAACCATTGAATTCACGATTTAATTTTTGTTTTATCTGATTTTCCATTTTTTCTAATTTGAATGAAACTATCTTAGAATCTGATAGCTTTTGTTTTTATTTAATCACTTTATATTTCGGAACCAAAGTCTTCATTACGCTCCAGGCAATCAGGTAAGCCACTGCACATACTGAGAAAATGATCATATAGCCTTTATCGATTCCATCTGAAATAATAGCTCCGGATTTTTCCAGATCATGAACAAAATTTTCAGGCAGACGCTCATGGATATATTGGGGATATTTTTCCAGTAAAGGTATTCCGTCCACAGTAGTCCATGCTTTATGAGCATGATCAAACAGGACTCCTGAAGATTTATTGATTAAAAATGATCCGATTCCTCCTGCCATTCCTCCGATTCCCGTAATGGTTGCGATTGCTTTTTTAGGAAACATATCACCTACCGTAGAGAATATATTGGCAGACCATGCCTGGTGTGCTGCTCCTGCAATTCCGATAATCAGTACCGGAATCCAATATGAAACAGAACCCAAAGGCTGGGCTAGCAGAGCCAGCAATGGGAAAAATGCGAAGATCAGCATCGCCTTCATCCTTCCTGTATAAGCATCTATTCCTTTTTTCTCCACAAAATATTTAGGAAGCCATCCTCCGATAATCGACAATAAAGTGATCATATAAAGAACAAATAAAGGAAATGCACTCTGTGTAGAATCCATTTTGTAAACGGAGCTTAAATAAGCCGGCGTCCAGAACAGGAAAAACCACCAGATTCCATCTGTCATAAACTTTCCAAAGGCAAAAGCCCAGGTTTGTCTGTGACTGAAACATTCCCTGAAAGAAAATTTCTTTTCCGGCAGCGACGCATCTTCTGCTGGAAAATCATCCTGATCCTGCTGAATATAGATAAGCTCATGCTCATTAACCTTGTGATGTTCGTGTGGCTTTTTGTAATAGAATACCCAGAGGCCCATCCAGACAAAACCTAATGCTCCAATAATGATAAATGCCCATTCCCAGCCCATCGATTTTGCGATAAAAGGAATGGTAACCGGTGCAGCTAATGCTCCAACCGTTGCTCCAGCATTAAAGATACTGGTTGCTAACGCTCTGTCTTTCTTTGGGAAATACTCTGCAGTAGTTTTTATCGCAGCAGGAAAATTCCCTGCTTCCCCAACAGCCAGAACGAAACGGGCAAAAATAAACAGTGTGACACTGGTACTGATGATAGCTCCAACATTATCTACTCTTCCGATAATCTCTTTGGATTCTTCAAAACCTACCCACCAGCTTCCGGTCAGAGCTCCTGAAGTAGCAATTCCGCAGAAAGCATGGAGTACAGCTCCTATTGACCATATTCCGATCGCCCAGAGAAATCCTTTTTTGGTATCCATCCAGTCTACAAACTTTCCGGCAAAAAGCATACTTATTGCGTAGAAAATAGAAAATAATGCAGTGATATTTCCGTAATCATTATTGTTCCAGTGAAATTCCGGAGCGATGAAATCTTTCCAGGTGAGAGACAGCACCTGCCGATCCATATAATTGATGGTCGTTGCAATAAAAAGTAGCACGCAGATCGTCCATCTGAAGTTACTTGGTTTCGGAGATATTTCTTTTTTCATATCAATCGTTAATAGTATTGATTTTTATTGATTTTAACAACAGAACAAGACAAAAACTATCCTTTCCATGCTATTTCAGCACAGAATCTATTAATTTTTTAAACCATTGTTATTTAATTAAAGAATTGAAAACAATTAAGTTGAGTTTCAATGATTACCTCATCAAAGTCTTTACTCAATTTTTAATTTTTTTACCGGCTTAAAACAAAATGTAAGGATCGTTATCTTAATTCATTAATAACCTGAATCGAATAGGCTACTGCTTCTGTAATCTTTTCATAATCATATTCTCCTTCCTCATTTTTTAGAAACAGCTGGGAACCCAATCCTACACAATAGGCTCCTGCAGAAATCCATTCGGTAATATTTTCTTTTGCAGGCATTACTCCGCCTGTAGGCATGATGTTTGACCATGGCATCGGGCCTTTTACCGTCTTGATAAATTCAGGGCCTCCTACCTGTGTTGCCGGGAATATTTTCACAATTTCAGCGCCTAATTCTTCGGCATAAGAAATTTCAGAAACTGAACCACAGCCAGGCATCCATGCAATTTTTCTTCGATTGCAAATTTTAGCGACTTCCGGGTTTAAAGAAGGTGCCACAATAAAGTTGGCTCCATTCTGAATGTATAAAGAAGCTGTTGCGGGATCAATGACAGAGCCTATTCCCAATATCATTTCAGGAATTTCTACGGCTGCATATTTTACCAGATTGGCAAAAACCTCGTGGGCAAAATCTCCCCTGTTGGTAAACTCAAAAACGCGGGCACCACCATCAAAACAAGCTTTTATAATTTTTTTGCAAACTTCAGCATCTGCATGATAAAATACAGGAACAATACCGGTTTGCTTAGCTTTTAAGGCTACTTCTATACGATTAAATCTTGCCATAATTATCTTTTTATTCTTCCTCCTGAATTTCCATTCATCACTTCCAGGATGTCTTCTACACTTGAATAGCTAATATCTCCCGGAATAGTATGTTTGATCGCACAGGCTGCGTTTGCAAAATTCAATGCTTTTTCATCATCAAAATTCTTTAAACCATAGATTAATCCTGCGGCAAAAGCATCTCCCGTCCCGATTCTGTCAACGACAGGATTGATTTCCAGAAGATCTGTTTCAAAGTAGTTTTCGTTTACCCACGCTCTTCCCTGTGTCTGCTGGGAACTTGCGGTAACCCCTATTCTTATTTTATCAAAAATCTTATGAACGGAAGGAATCTGTTGTTTTAATTCTTTACAGGCTTCAATAAAACCTTCTTTATCTGAAGAAAACCGGGTTCCGAGAATCTCATTAATTTCATTCACTCCTCCGATAAATATGGTGGAATAAGAAACCAGTTCTTTAAGCACTTCACTTCCATTTTTACCATATTTCCAAAGGTTTGAACGGTAAGCAGGATCGGCAGTAACTTCAATCCCAATGTGCTGAGCGGTTTTCAACCCTTCTTTTAAGGCTTCATAGGCTGATTCCGAAATACCGGGACTGATTCCTGTCCAGTGGAAGTATTCGCATCCTTCAAGCACTTTTTTCCAGTCTATTTTTTCCGTCCGGATGTTCGCAAAAGAACCGTTCAGCCTGTTATAAGCAATTCTGCTGGCACGAACTGATGATCCTACTTCAAGAAAATACAACCCCAGAGGATGTTCATTCTTGTCGATAAAGGTGGTATCAATGCCAAAACCCTGAATGAAAGAAACCGCAGATTCTCCGACAAAATCATCGGATACACAGCTGACATGCTGTACTTCGCAGCCCATTGTTGCCAATGAAGCAGCGACATTCAGCTCTGTTCCTCCAAAAAAGAACTCCATTTCATGACTTTGTTTCATGGTTCTGTTTCCGGGTGGAGAAAGCCTCATAATGACTTCACCAAATGTGACTATTTTGCTCATTGTATTCAATTAAAAATCAAAATAGTTTTTCGCGTTATGATAACAGATATCTGAAATGGTTTTCCCAATCAGCTCAATATCATCCGGCAGTTCACCATTCTTCATTTCTTCTCCGAAAAGATTACACAATACCCTTCTGAAATACTCATGCCTTGGATAAGAAAGAAAACTCCTGGAATCTGTCAGCATTCCTACGAAGCAGCTGATTAATCCCATATTGGAAAGGGCATTCATCTGTTTGATCATCCCATCTTTTTGATCCAGAAACCACCATCCGGAACCGAACTGTACTTTTCCTTTGATGCTTCCATCATTGAAATTTCCGATCATCGTAGCGAAAATCTCATTATCAGCAGGATTCAGATTATATAAAATGGTTTTTGTCAGCTGATCCTTTCCATCTAAAGTATTTAAGAATTTAGATAACGTTTCTGCCTGAACAAAATCTCCGATGGAATCCCAACCTGTATCCGGTCCAAGAATTCTATGCATTCTTTCATTGTTATTTCTCAAAGCTCCCAGGTGGAACTGCTGTACCCATCCGTATTTATGATAAGCCTCACCAAGGAATAATAAAATTGCTGTTTTAAATTGATTAACCTGCTTTTCAGCAATCACTTTTCCTGCCAGTTTATCATTAAAAATAGCATTCACTTCCGCTTCTGAAGCTTCTTCAAAAGAAATATTGTTTAAGCCGTGGTCACACAATCTGCAGCCATTTTCATGAAAATATTCAATTCTTTTAAGCAAAGCATCACATAAAGTCTGGTAGGAATTAATCTCAATACCTGCAGATACTCCCAGCTTTACCATATAATCTGCAAAATTGTGATTTTCAATTAAAATTGCTTTATCTGGACGAAATGCCGTGCTTACTTTGATGCTAAAATCGCTTTTCGCAAGGTCCTGATGGTAATTTAAAATATCTGTTGGATCTTCTGTAGTACATAAAGATTCTACATTCATCATTTTCAACAAACCTCTGGTTGATTTTTCCGGTGTCTGAAGCTGAGCGGTGATATTCTCATAGATCTCCGACGCGTTATTTTCACTTAATAATTCATCAATTCCGAAATATCTCTTTAATTCCAGATGAGTCCAGTGATATAATGGATTCCTCAATGTATAAGGAACCGTTTTTGCCCATGCTTCAAATTTCTCTTTATCTGTGGAATCTCCAGTGATGAATTTTTCATTCACACCCATGGTACGCATGGCTCTCCATTTGTAATGATCACCGGCAATCCATACTTTAGAGATATTTTCAAAAACAGTGTCTTCTGCAATATCTTTAGGGATCAGATGATTATGATAATCAATGATAGGTTGTTTTTCCGCAAACCTGAAGTAAAGTTCTTCAGCGTATTTATTTTGTAATAAAAATTGATCTGTTATAAAAGGTTTCATTCTAGTCTAATCTGTAGTTATTCATTAGCAGGTTTTCCTATGGTGGCGAGAATTCCACCATCAACGTAAATAATCTGCCCGTTGATGAATCTGCTTGCATCAGAAGCCAGGAAAATAGCTGTTCCTGCCAGATCTTCCGGATTTCCCCATCTTCCTTCCGGAGTTCTGCTGATGATAAAATCATTGAATGGATTTCCATCCACACGGATGGGTTCTGTCTGAGAAGTTGCAAAATATCCGGGTCCGATTCCGTTCACCTGGATATTATGTTTTGCCCATTCTGTTGCCAGGTTTTTAGTAAGCATTTTAAGACCTCCTTTTGCAGAAGCATATGCCACTACATTATCACGTCCCAGCTCACTCATCATTGAGCAGATATTGATAATTTTTCCGGATTTTCTTTTAATCATATATTTGCCGATTAATTTCGACATTATAAAAGGTCCGGTAAGATCCACATCAATTACTTTTCTAAAGTCTTCCACTTCCATATCAATAGCCGGGATACGCTTGATGATTCCCGCATTGTTGACAAGGATGTCTATTTTTCCATGGGTAGCTTCCATCAAAGCTACTTTCTGAGCTGCTTCCAGTTCATCAGTTACATCAAAAATATAGCCGGTTGCTTTATACCCTTTTTCGTGGTAATAATTCAAAGCTTCCTCTAATTTTGATGGCGTTGTGCTGGTAATTGCCAGTTCAGCACCAGCAGCAGCAAGGCCTTCTGCCATTGCCATTCCTAATCCGTGAGTGCCGCCTGTTACAACAGCTACTTTGCCGGATAAATCAAATAAATTCATTAGAAAAATTACTTTAGTTCGTTTGTTTTGATACCGTCCATATCACCGTAGTCCATATTTTCTCCTGCCATACCCCAGATAAAAGTATAATGAGTTGTTCCTACTCCTGAATGAATAGACCATTCCGGAGACAGTACAGCTTGTCTGTTGATCATAAACAAATGACGGGTTTCATGAGGCTGTCCCATAAAATGACTTACCGTCTGCCCTTCTTCGAGATCAAAATAAAAATATGCTTCCATTCTTCTGGAATGGGTATGGGCAGGCATTGTATTCCATACACTTCCAGGGTGTAGTTCCGTCATTCCCATCTGAAGCTGGCATGTTTCAACTACAGAATTCACAATCAGTTTATTGATCGTACGTTTGTTGGCGTACTTTTCTTCACCCAATTCCACAATTTCCGCTTCATTTTTCGTGATTTTCTTGGTGGGATATGAATGATGTGCCGGCGCTGAATTGATGTAAAAATAGGTTTGCTCTTCACCATCTTTTTCAAAAAAGACTTCTTTAGCACCTTTTCCTACGTATAAAGCTTCTTTATTACCAAGGTTATATACCGTTCCATCTACCGTTACTTTTCCGGCACCACCTACGTTGATGATTCCCAGCTCTCTTCTGTCAAGAAAATTTTCAGCTTTCAGATCATCCGTAGATTCCAGCTTCAAAGCTTTGGAAGAAGGCATTATCCCTCCTACAATAAGTCTGTCATACATAGAATAGACTAATTTTATCTTATCCTCATTGAATAAATCATTGATCAGAAACTCCCTCCTAAGATCTTCTGTGGTATAATTTTTAACATCTTCCGGATGATGGGCGTAACGAAATTCTGACTGTATCATACTCCTATTTTTACTTTTCTTTTTTTGTGGTTTTCTCAAACCAGTTAAATTAAATGTAATCGATTGCATAAAATTACACTAAAATTGGCAGAAATACTTGTGGGATAAATATAGAATTATTCTTCAATTAGTTAACAAAAAATTAATTTAAATTTAAAAACATCTGATTTTCAGATATATAAAATTAAAAATTACACTTATTTTTATTGAAATAAAAACTTTTTATTCAATAAAAATTAACCAAAAACAGAACACAGAACCTTCAAAAATATAAAATCATGCCAAAATAAAACGATATTTACAAGGTGTGAAATTGATAAAAATTAAACGCTTTTACAAAACATACTATATACATTACGATATATTATTAAAAACAATAAAATACTGATACAAAATCCCGCGAAAAAAGATGATAAAAATCAGAAAATATTACAAAATTTTATTCCAAGATAATAATTCAGGGATTTTGGGATGCAAAAAACATATGAATTTTAAGTTATTTTTAAGTTTTCTAAATATTAAGCATTAAAAAAATGAAAAATTCTCACCTAATTACACAACATTCAGAGAAAACCAATATTAACCTTATTTACAATATGTTACATAATAAAAAATCTCTCTAGTTGGATAGGATATTTTTATTTAAACCATCAAATTAATAAAAAAATAACATTTTTTTCTTTGCATATTGAAAAATAATATTAGTTTAGGAGCCAGAATAATGTTTTATAAAAAACTACGCAATCGATTGCACTAAAGCGTAAGAAAATATTAAAAAGCTTCATGACCACTAAAGTCCGCAGAATAATACTTAACAGTCCAAAACAAGAACGATTGAAAAAACTTTCAACCAAGAATTAAAACTATAAGGATACAAAATGGATAAAAGAGTACAATCAATAAAGTGGTTATATTTAACTGTTTTTCTGCTTCCTGTCCTTGCAATGGCTCAAGAAAAAGAAACAAAAAAAGATAAAGAAACCAAACTGGATGATGTGGTTTTAGTGGGATATACAAAGGTTTCTAAAAAAGATGTTACCAACGCTGTTTCTTCGGTGAAAGGCGAAGCGCTTAAAGATATGCCGTCTACCAATGCTGCTGAAGCTATCCAGGGAAGACTGGCCGGAGTGCAGGTTTCCCTGAGTGAGGGATCTCCCGGAGCTGATGTGGATATTGTCATCCGCGGCGGAAACTCCATCACTCAAAGTAATGCCCCGCTCTATATTGTAGATGGTGTGCAGATGGATAATGCCCTGACGATCTTATCGCCAAAGGAAATAGAATCAATTGAGGTCTTAAAAGATGCTTCATCAACCTCTATATTCGGTTCAAGAGGAGCCAACGGTGTCGTTCTGATCACGACAAAAGGAGGCCGTAAAAAGGGGAAAACAACAATCAATTATAATGGTTTTGTAGGAGTAAGAAGTATTCAGAATAAGCTTAATGTTCTGGATCCTTATGAGTATGTACTCTATCAGTATGAACAATATTATAAGAATGGAGACCTAAAAGATATTGAAACTTTTAATACCCGCTACGGAACATTTGATCAGCTGGATAAATATAAATCTGTCAAGAATGTAAACTGGCAGGATAAACTTTTTGGAAGAGAAGCCTTCAACTTTACTCATAATGTATCTCTATCCGGAGGAAATGAAAATTCGGCATTCTCTTTAACTCTGAATAATGTAGAAGAGGACGGGATTATGATTGGTTCCGGATTTAAAAGAAATATGGCCAACTTCAGATATGATTATGATATTTCAAAAAAACTGACCATTGGTCTTAATGCCCGTTACAGCCGCCAAATGATTTATGGTGCTGGAACTTCTGCTTCCGGTTCGCAAACGACCAACAGATTGAGAAATGCTATAAGATATCAGCCTTTTGAAGGAGGTTCTACGGTAGATGTTGATGAATTTGATCCGTTATTCGCAGATCAGACCAATCTTGTCAATCCAATTCTATTGGCCAATGATGAAGTAAAAGAAAGCGGAAGAAATGATTTATTGCTTAATGCAACGCTTGATTATAAAATCAGTAAAGACTTCACTTTCCGAAGTGTAATCGGATATGTACAGAGAGATCAGATTGTCAACCAGTTCTCCGGTCCGGTAACCAACCTTGCAAGACAGAATAATGATCAGCCTGTAGTATTTTTAAGCAACGCTCAAACCAGAAGAATTACCAATACCAATACCCTGAATTATAGAAGAACCTTTGGAAATCATAAGCTGGATTTGCTAGCAGGTCAGGAAACGGTAAGAACAGACGGAGAATCAACATCTATTAATATCAAATGGTTCCCGAAATCCTCTTCAGCACAGGAAGCATTTGCCAATTCGCAGCTGGCTTCTCCTCCGTCAGGAATGATTCAGGATGCTCCTAAAACCGCAAGAGAAGTAGACCGCCTGGCTTCTTTCTTTGGAAGAGTAAATTACATCTATAATAATAAATATATCGCAACGGTATCCATGAGAGCTGACGGCTCAAGTGTTTTCAAACCAGGCCCTAACCAGTGGGGATATTTCCCAGCGGCATCTTTAGCATGGAAGATCAAAGAAGAAAATTTCTTAAAACAGAGCAATTTTGTCAATGAACTGAAGCTTCGTTTAGGATACGGAAAATCGGGAAATAACAGAATCGGAGCCTTTTTATATGATACCTTCTTCACCTCTTCTTCAGATTATGGATATGCTTTTGGGACCAGTGTTACACCTGGTGCTACAACGGGAAATATCATGGCAAACCCTAACGTGAAATGGGAAACTGCAACCTCTTATAATGCGGGGATAGACTTTGGTTTATTCAAGGGAAGACTTTATGGTACCCTTGATGTCTATAAGACTCATACGAAGGACCTTTTATTACTGGCTAAAATACCACAGACCTCAGGATATGAATTTCAATATCAAAATTCAGGAAGCAGTGAAAATAAGGGGATCGAATTATCAATGGGAAGTACCATCATCAGTAAAGAAAATTTTTCATGGAAGATTGATGCCAATATCTCATCCAACAGAAATACGATCAAAAGCTTAGGAAATAATGCCTCCGCAAGTTCCAATTCTTACTACTACCCTTCCGGATGGCAGAATAACCTGTTTGACTTCCTGGTACAGGTAGGCAAACCGGTAGGAACTTATTGGGGATATGTAACGGCCGGTAGATATGAAGTGAGTGATTTTAATTATGACTCAGCCACTCAGATTTATACGTTAAAAACAGGAATTCCAAATTCTGCTGCAGTAGCCAACGGTGCCAAAGCTATACAGCCGGGAGATCTTAAACTTCAGGATCTTAATGGCGACGGTGTCATTGACAGCAAAGACATGACTGATCTTGGAAGCGCACAGCCTAAATTCTACGGTGGTTTTACCCAGACCTTCCGATATAAGAACTGGGATATGAGCCTTCTTTTCAATTTTTCCATTGGAAACAAAGTGTATAATGCCAACAAAGTAGAATATACAACCCAATACCTGTACAAGGATAATAATATGCTGGCAGAAGTAGCAGACCGATGGAGATGGTTTGACAATGCAGGAAATAAGGTAACAGACCCAACGGCTCTTGCTGCCCTTAACGCCAATACAACTATGTGGACTCCGCCTGCAGGGGCTTACTTCCTGCATTCGTATGCCATTGAAGACGGTTCTTTCTTAAGACTGAATAACCTTACCATAGGATATAGTCTGCCAAAAGGATCTCTGGAAGCCATCGGAGTGAAAAACCTGAGACTGTATGCTACCGTGAATAATTTATTTACAATTACCGGCTATTCAGGATTTGATCCGGAAGCCAATACAAGAAGAAATCCATTAACTCCGGGAGTTGATTATTCAGCTTATCCAAGAAGCAGATTTATCTTATCAGGAGTAGATATCACTTTCTAAAACGAACGCTATGAACAAAAATAAATTTTCAAGCCTTTTTTTATCTCTTGCCTTTGTGGTGACCCTGAATTCATGCAGCGAATATTTAGAGGTAGAAAACCTTTCCAACACCGCAGAAAAACAGCAGTTTGACTCAGCGCCGGATACTTTTGCTGCTCTTGTGGGAGTTTATAACAGTGCTATGGGTGACAATACCTATGGACAAAGAATGAACCTTATTCTCTCTCAGTCAGGAGACGACTTCAGAACGTCAGGAGATTACAATGCCAATGACAGAAGAGGAGTCAGCTGTTTTGGAGCAGTTCCTACCAATACAGAATTATTAAGACCTTTCCTTGATACTTACACAGGTATCGAAAGAGCCAATCTTGTTATTAAAAATATTCCGCTTTCTCCGGTGTATCAAACCGGATCCGCAGCTGATAAAAAGCTGATGGACCGTTATCTCGGTGAAGCTTTGGCATTAAGAGCAATGTTCTACTATGATCTTATTAAAAACTGGGGAGATGTTCCATTTCAGGACAAACCTTCAGTTGATCTTCCTTCGGTATATTTACCTAAAACAGACCGTGATATCATTTATGATCAGATACTGGAAGATCTTGCTAAAGCTTCAACCTTAGTTCCATGGAAATCTGAAGGAGGAACTACGGCACAAAGACTTTCAAAAGCTGCAGTAAAAGGATTAAGAGCGAGAATAGCCCTGGCAAGAGCAGGATATTCTCTGAGAAGAAGTCCCCAATTAATGGTACAAGGCTCCAATCCTCAGAAATATTACCAGATCGCATATGATGAGTGTAAAGAAATCATCAATTCCGGGCAGCATAAGCTAAATCCCAGCTATGAAGGTCTTTTCAGATCGCTGCATACCAACAGTCCGGATACAACGAATGAAATTATTTTCGCTGTCGGAGCGTTTGGAGGAAATTCACGAACAGATTCTAAAATCGGATATTATAATGGGTTAAGACATGATGACTCAGACTGGAAATCAGCAGGAGGAATCAGTGCTATTCCTACTTATTTCTATGAATTTGGTAAAAATGATTTGAGAAGAGATGTTAATATTGCTATTTTTAGAGTAAGTACAAGTAAACAGGAAGATCTTCAAACCTCTATCAACTGGAACGATGGAAAATTCAGAAAATCCTGGACAAGCATTACAGGAACTTCCCAGAATTTAGGAATTGACTGGCCGCTTTTGAGATACGCAGATATTTTATTAATGTTTGCAGAGGCAGATAACCAACTTCACAGTGCGCCTTCTCAGGAAGCTATTGATGCCGTAATGGCTGTCAGACAAAGAGCTTATGCCGGAAATCCAGGCCAGGTGGGAACAATTCCAACTTCAAAAAATCAGTTTTTCCAGTATATTGTACAGGAAAGACTGCTGGAATTCGGAGGCGAGGGATTAAGAAAATATGATCTGATCCGCTGGAACCTTCTTGAAACAAAAATCAATGAAACCAGACAAAAATTAACAGATTTCATGAACGGTACCGGAGCTTATGCCAACGTTCCTGAATATATTTTTTATAAAAAACCGGCATCAACCGTTATCAATTATGTTCCTACAAAAACAGCACAGCAAAATGTACTGGACATGGATATTTATGTCAACGGAATCAACAAAGCCGATGTTTTCTACAATCCTAACCAAAGTGTTGCCACGCCTTCAGGATATACAAAAATCAACTGGAGACTTGCTATGACACAGCCTTACATCAACGGAGATCCTGTGAAAAGCTATGCTTATTATTTCCAGCCTAATAAAAAGGAACTTCTTCCTATAGCCCTGGATGTAATCAATTCAAATTATAATCTTACCCAGGATTACGGATACTAGACAGTTTAAGTTTACATTCATATCAAAAATACAGGCTGATCTCTTTAGGAACACAGCCTGTATTTTAAACCAAAATTGCTTTATGAGACATTCCATCCTTTTTAAAAACTGTACGCTGTTTTCTGCTTTTTTGATTACTGTATTCAGCCTTCTTTCTTTCCGGACCAGGGAGAAAACCCTCCTGGTTTCGAAAGACGGAAAAGGTGACTTTACAACCATTCAGCAAGCGATAGATGCAGTTGAAAACAACTCTTATCTGAGGACAAAAATTGTTATTAAAGCTGGAATTTATAAAGAAAAAATTGTTATTCCTGAATCGAAAGGTCCTCTTTTTCTGGAAGGTGAAAATTCTGAAAAAACAATCATTACTTATGATGATTTTGCTTCTAAAAAAAATGCAGACGGAAAAGAAATAGGAACTACAGGCTCGTCTACTCTATTTATTTACTCCGATGATTTTAGTGCTAAAAATATTTCATTTGAAAACAGTTCAGGGAGAGTCGGACAGGCCGTTGCAGTATTGACTTCAGGTGATAGAATCGCTTTTGAAAACTGCAGGTTTTTAGGAAATCAGGATACTTTATATCTGAAAGGAGTTCAGGATCTTCAGGATAAGACAAAACCATCAAGAAATTATTTTAAAAACTGTTATATAGAAGGTACTACTGATTATATTTTCGGGGCAGGAACCGCTGTTTTTGAAAACTGTATCATTTATTCCAAAGAAACGGCAAGCTATATTACAGCAGCTTCTACTCCACTGGAAAATAAGTTTGGTTTTGTGTTTATCAATTCTAAAATTATCGGCAATGCAAAGGAACATTCGGTGTATCTGGGGAGACCTTGGAGGCCATTTGCTAAAACTGTTTATATTGATTGTGAACTCAATTCCACAATAAAACCTGAAGGATGGCACAACTGGAGTAAACCTGATGCTGAAAAGACAACATTTTATGCAGAAAGCCACTCAAAAGGTACGGGAGCAAATCCCATGCAGAGAGTTTCATGGTCACATCAGTTAACCCAACAGGAAAGAAAAAAATATACGGCAGGAAATATCCTGAAAGGCATGGATAGCTGGAATGCAAAAAAGAGTTTAAAATAATTCAACCCTTCAAAGAGAATTTTTCAATCATGACAAAGAGTTTCATCAGAATATTCGCTACCGGAATTTTATGCAGTATTTCCACGCTGATCAATGCGCAGGAAGTATTGAGCTTTCCGGGTGCTGAAGGTTTTGGAAGATTCACAACGGGCGGTCGTGGCGGAAAAGTATATTTCGTAACCAACCTGAAAGACGATCATTCTGAAGGAACATTAAGATATGCCCTGAACCAGAAAGGGCCGAGATATATTGTTTTTAAAACCAGCGGAACCATCTATCTTGAATCTCCTTTAAAAATAAAAGAAGGTAACGTCACCATTGCCGGACAAACCGCTCCCGGAGACGGCATTACCGTTGCCAATTACGAAACATTTATAGCGGCTGACAACGTTATTATCCGCTATCTGAGATTCAGAATGGGAGATCAGAAAAAATTTGAAGGTGATGCTTTGGGTGCAAGATTCATCAAAAATCTGATAGTAGATCATTGCTCTATGAGCTGGTCCACAGACGAAACTGTTTCCATCTACGCCAACGAAAATACAACCTTGCAGTGGTGTATTATTGCGGAAAGCCTCAGAAACAGCTTCCATCAGAAAGGAGCCCATGGTTACGGAGGAATTGCCGGAGGTAAACAGGCATCATTTCATCACAATATATATGCTCATCACGATAGTAGGAATCCACGATTGGGAGAATATGCAGGAAGTAAATTTGCCCTCACCGACCTTACTGATTTCAGAAATAATGTGATGTATAACTTGGGACACAACAGCATATACGGCGGTGAAGGAATGAACGTCAACATCATCAATAATTATTACAAACCCGGACCTGCAACCATCACCAGACAAAGGATTATTGCCATAGATAAAAATGAAAATCCGAAAACGGAAGTCTACAATACCTGGGGAAAATACTATATCCATGGAAATGTCATGGAGGGAAATCCTGAAACTACCAAAGACAATTGGAAAGAAGGTGTTTTTAATCAGATGAAATCCTCGTACAATCTAACGGAAAAAGATAAAAATTCCATAAGGATTAATCAGCCTCACGATATTAAAAATAATACCATCACCCATACCGCCCAGAAAGCCTATGAAAAAACTTTACAATATGGAGGAGCAAGCCTGGTACGTGACGCTGTTGATCTGCATATTATAAAAGATATCAAAACCGGAAACTTTACTTATAGAGGATCAAAAGGAAGCACAAATGGAATCATCGACTCTCAGGAGGATGTGGGTGGATTTCCAAATTTGAGGCAGGAAAAACCACTCCCAGATTCAGATAATGATGGAATTCCTGATGAGTGGGAAATTAAACATCATTTAGACCCGAAATCCGCCAATGCCTATGGCAGAGATCTGGATAAAAATTATGACAATATTGAGGTTTATTTCAACGATATCGTCAGTAAAATAACCGATGAACAACGTTAATAACCATGAAAACTCTTTGTTACAAATCGGTAAACTAATAAGAAAAAGTATGAAATTCAGCTTATTTACAATATGTATTGCGGGAACTTTTATCAGTTCAACTCTTTCAGCACAGACTTCTGTGATTGAAAACAGTAAGAAAAATCCTAAAGCACCATTTTCCTACGCTGAACTTTCTGTAAAAGAAGGCGGCCAATGGGAAGGCAATCAATACATCGGCGGAACTTTTAAAAACGTTCAGGAACTTACCCTGCCGGAAACCCATACGGATCACTCCTCATATATCAGATATGAAGGAATTGGTCTGGAAAACAATCAGATTGGCTACAGGCTCTATCTGGACTGGAGAAATGCTACAGATATTTTTGGTAAAAAAGTAAACACTCTGGTATTACCGGAAGTCGGTCAGGATGGTTTTGAATCTTATCATCATGATGCTCCGTGGGGACAGGATATCCTGAAGTCCGGCCGTACCATCGGAATCGGGTCTTACGGAAGATATGATGAACAGAATGATTATGTTGAAACTTTTAAAATCGTAAAAAAGACTACCACAAAAGTGGTCAATGAAAAAGACCAGTCTTATGCCATTATCAATTACAAGGGATGGAAAACCTGGGGTAATCCGGTAGATCTGCAGTCAAAACTGACTATTTTACCCAAAGATCGTTTCGTAAAAGTGGACCTTACCCTAAACAATAGCCTTTCAGGTTTATGTACGGGAATTGTTGCTTTTAAAGACATTCCTTTGAAACAGGGAATCAGTAAAAATAAAAAATGGGGCTATATTGCGACTTATGGACCGCAAACTTTAGCCAAAAAAGAAGACAATCTGGGAATGGCAGTCTTCTATCCTATTGAAAGTCTAGATCAATATGTAAAGACAAAATCTACCCATACGATCATTTTCAAAAAGACCAAAAATGTATCTTATTACTTTTTAGGAGCCTGGTCACAGGAACCCAACGGCTTAACTACCGAAGACTCTTTCTACCAGGACCTGAATAAAAAACTGGATATTCTGGATAAAACTCAACAACTTTAAAGTTTAAAATCATGAACTTTATTAATAATTCTATTACAATCTATGCATTGGCAGCAGTATGTTCAGGACTCTTTTTTTCCTGTGCACAACAGCCACTGCAAAATTCTTCATCCGAAATACAATCAAAAGTAAACGGAAAAATTTCAGCCAAACTTCCATGGTCGGAAAGAATGCTTCTTTCTGAAATACAACGCTTTCCTCAGGCATGGATGCTGGATTATAACAAAGCGCCCAAATGGAGCTATCCCACAGCCATCGTTCTGGAAGGTGCTGAAAGGTTGTTTGAAAAAACGGGAAACAAAGAATATTACAGATACATCACAACCTTTGGTGATACCATGGTGAAAGAAGACGGAAGTGTTGTTTCTTATGATCTTTCCAAATACAATATTGATATGCTGAATTGTGGAAATGTACTTCTTTACCTCTATCAGCAGGAGAAAAAAGACAAATACTTAAAAGCTCTGCAAACCCTGCGCTCTCAAATTGATGGCCAGCCAAGAACTTCAGAAGGCGGTTTCTGGCACAAGAAAATTTATCCTAACCAGATGTGGCTGGACGGGTTATACATGGGTGAGCCATTTTATGCCCATTATACCCATGATTTTTCAAAAGGCGAAGAAGCTGAAAAAGCTTACAACGATATCATCAATCAGTTTGAACTGATTCAGAAGCACCTTTTAGATAAAAAAACAGGACTTCTCTATCATGCCTGGGACGAAAGCAGAGAACAGCAATGGGCAAATAAAGAAACCGGACTTTCACCAAATTTCTGGTCAAGAGCAATGGGCTGGTACGGAATGGCTATCGTAGATGTACTGGATTATCTGCCTCGAAACCATCCGGGAAGAGCAAAATTACTTGCCTACCTGAAATCTTACTGTGATGCTGTTATCAAAGTTCAGGATTCCAGGACAGGACTTTGGTATCAGGTATTGGATAAAGGAGGAGAAAAAGGAAACTACTTGGAAGCAACAGGTTCATCTATGTTTGTGTACACCATGATAAAATCTGTCAACAAAGGATATTTATCCAAATCATATAAAGCATACGCCAAAAAAGGATACGATGGCATTATCAAAAACCTGATTACAGTAGATGAAAACGGTGTTGTCAGCTTAAATAAATGCTGTGCTGTGGCAGGTTTGGGCGGAACACCTTACAGAAGCGGTTCTTATGAATATTATGTAAATGAAGAAGTCCGTTCCAATGACCCAAAAGGAACAGGTCCGTTTATTCTTGCCAGTTTAGAATTTGAAAAATAAAAAAGGATTGAGAAACTCTTAGCCAGATAATGTATAATCGATTGTATGAAGACAAAAAGTGTTTTAAATATCATTACCCTTACAGCCTTTTCGGCAGCTTCTACCTATCTTCAGGCACAGGAAAAAAAATATGTTTCCGAAGTATGGACTGCTGATCAGGGGAAAAACTACAGAAATCCTATTTTATATGCAGATTATTCAGATCCGGACATTATCCGGGTAGAGAATGATTATTATATGACGGCCTCCAGTTTCAACGAAGCTCCCGGATTGCCTGTTCTTCACTCCAAAGATATGATCAACTGGAAACTGGTTAATTATGCAATCCAGGATATCTTGCCACCCGAACACTTTTCAACACCCAAAAGAGGTGATGGCGTTTGGGCACCCAGCCTCAGATTTCATAAAGGAGAATTTTATATTTACTGGGGAGATCCGGATTTCGGAATTTATATGGTAAAAACTAAAGACCCTCTGGGAATCTGGGAGAAACCGGTTTTGGTGATGGAAGGAAAAGGTTTGATTGATTCCTGTCCTTTCTGGGATGAAGACGGAAATGCCTATCTTATTCATGGCTGGGCCGGAAGCCGTGCCGGAGTCAAAAGTATGCTAACCCTCAATAAAATGAATCCGGAAGGAACAAAAGTACTCGATAAAGGAATTCACGTTTTTGATGGTCATGATGCTCATCCTACCATTGAAGGGCCTAAAATGTATAAAAGAAACGGCTATTATTATATTTTTGCCCCCGCAGGTGGTGTTGCAACAGGCTGGCAGCTTGCGCTGAGATCAAAAAATATATATGGCCCTTACGAAGAAAAAATTGTTCTGGAGCAGGGCTCAACAACCATCAACGGACCTCATCAGGGAGCATGGGTAGATACCCCTTCCGGAGAAAACTGGTTCTATCACTTTCAGGATGTGGATGCGGGCGGAAGAATTGTTCACTTGCAGCCAATGAAATGGGAAAAAGACTGGCCCGTAGTGGGAACAGACTATAATAAAAACGGAATCGGAGAGCCTGTTGTAAGTTATAAAAAACCAGATGTTGGACAATTATATCCTGTTGTCACCCCTTCTGAGACCGATGAATTTGATGGGAAGAAATTAGGTTTACAATGGCAATGGAGCGCGAATGAAAATATTGTATGGTCTTCCAAACTTCCCGGACAGCAATTTTTAAGGTTATTCTCAATAAAAGTTCTTGAAGGTGAAAAAAACCTGTGGAATGTTCCGAATCTGTTAACCCAAAAATTCCCGGCTCCTAATTTTACTGCCACAACAAAGGTAAAATTAGTTCCCGAAGAAGCTAAGGATGGAAAAACTGCAGGATTACTGATTATGGGACTAGATCATGCATCACTGGTTATCACCAACAAACCTGACGGCTATTACCTACAACTAAGGAAAGCTGAAAAAGCAGACAAAGGCGGTGAGGAGAAAATACTCTGGGAAACTCAGTTAAAAAGCAATGAGGCTTATTTAAAAGTGAATGTAACCGAACCCAATGGATTGTGCCAGTTCAGTTACAGCGAAAACGGTAAAAATTTCATCAAAGCAGGTGACGTTTTCCAGGCAAAACCGGGAAAATGGATTGGAGCAAAAGTAGGGCTTTATAGCATCAGTACGCCAAAAGCACCCAGAGGAGGATATGCTGATTTTGATTGGTTCAGAATTACTAAAAAGTAAAATAATATTGGTAAATGTTAAGAGGCTAACGATAGCAAAAAGCACTGTTTTAAGATATTTATGCGCTTTAAATCAGAGAATAAAAACCTCGCGCCTTTGCGATTACCCAACAAAAAAGTCATGAATAAAAGAATATATAAACCCATTTTGTTTTTATTAAGTATCTTATTTCTGTCAGCATGCCAGTCACAGGATAAAGCACAAAAAACAGCAGTAAAAACAGATAGAAAAGTAACCCATATTTACCTCATCGGAGATTCCACAATGGCTGATTATACCGGAGATTATGATCCCGGAAAAGACTATATGAAAGTCCGGTATCCCATCACAGGCTGGGGACAGGTTTTTCAGCTTTTTTTTGTAAAAGACAGTATACAATCTCTGAAACCTGGGATCACAACAGATTCCGTAGCGGTTATTGACAGGGCTCATGGTGGAAGAAGCACACGAACTTTTTTTCAGGAAGGAAGATGGCGGTATGTCTATGAACATCTTCAGGCTGGTGATTATGTGATCATGCAGTTCGGGCATAATGACAGCTCAGAAAAGCATCCTGAACGCTATGTGAACATTCAGGGATATAAAGAATTTTTACGTTTATTCGTTTCTCAGACGAGACAGAAAGGAGGAAATCCCGTTATTGTAACTCCAGTTGCCAGAAATTATCCATGGAAAGACGGAAAACTGGAAAATGTACATGGAGATTACTGGCAGGCCCCGATTGATATTGCCAAGGAAATGAATGTTCCCTATATCGATCTTAATAGATTATCGATGGAATACTTTACAAAAAAAGGACAGGATTTTACAACCATTCATTATTTTATGAACCTTCCTGAGAACTTGTATGAAGCCTATCCAAAAGGACAGAAAGACAATACTCATTTTCAGCCTGAGGGAGCAAAAACAGTCGCCTCTTTAGTGTATCAGGAATTAAAAAAAATAATTAAAACTCAAAAAAAATAACATGAAGAAGTCACTTACAATGATCGGTTTAGCCACAGCAATAATGTTTTCGGGGCAAGTTTTTGCTCAGAATCTGGAGATTTACAAAAACATTGAGTTTACAATGCCTCAGGTTGCAGAAACCACTTTTCCTTCCAATACAGTTTCCATCGCACAATTTGGCGGAATCTCAGGTGGAAATGTAAAAAATACGGCAGCTTTCAAAAAAGCCATTGAAGACCTTAGTAAAAAAGGAGGTGGAAAACTGGTGGTACCAAGAGGAATGTGGTTAACAGGTCCTATTGAATTGAAAAGCAATGTCAATCTTCATGTAGAAGAAGGCGCATTTATTATTTTCAGTAAAGATAAAAATGATTATCCTTTGGTAGATGTAAGTTTTGAAGGATTAAATACCATCCGTTGCCAGTCTCCTATCTCCGCAAAAAATGTTACGAATATTGCCATTACAGGAAAAGGAGTCATTGATGGAAGCGGTGACGCATGGAGGGCTATCAAAAAAAGTAAAGTTGCAGAATCTGAATGGAAAGAAATCATAAAATCGGGTGGAATTCTATCTTCCGATGGCAAAACATGGTACCCTTCAGAAAGCTATAAAAAAGGATTTGAAAGCAGCTCAAGCTTTAATGTTCCTGATAAAATATCCAAAAACGAACTAACTACCGTAAAAGATTTTCTACGTCCGGTGATGGTAAGTCTGGTGGGTTGCGACAAAGTATTGTTAGATGGTTCTACTTTCCAGAATTCCCCGGCGTGGAACCTTCATCCGCTGATGTGCTCCAACCTGATCCTAAGAAATCTTACCGTAAGAAATCCATGGTTTTCACAAAATGGCGATGGTGTAGATCTGGAATCATGCAAAAATGTTCTGATCTATGACAATACATTTGATGTGGGTGATGATGCTATCTGTATCAAATCCGGAAAAAATGAGGATGGCAGAAAAAGAGGAATGCCTACAGAAAATGTAATCATCAAAAACAATGTAGTGTATCATGGCCATGGAGGATTTGTCGTGGGAAGTGAAATGTCCGGCGGAGCAAGAAACATTCATGTATCTGATTGTACTTTCATCGGAACAGACATCGGGCTTCGTTTTAAAACAACGCGTGGAAGAGGTGGAATTGTAGAAAATATTTATATTAAAAATATTGATATGATTAATATTCCTACCCAAACAATTGGTTTCAATATGTTTTATGAAGGTTCTTCTCCGGTTTTAGAAGACGGACAGAAGCAGGAAGGAAACAAGACCCCCGAAAAAGTGTATCCTGTAACAGATGAAACTCCGGTTTTCAGAAATATCTTCTTTAAAAACATCAATGCCGTTAATTCTTATGAAGCCATCACTCTATTGGGTCTGGCAGAAATGAACCTTAAAAATATTGTGATTGAAGATTCAAAATTTGATACCAAAAAAGCACTGACTATTGTTGATGCAGACGGAATTCAATTAAAAAATGTAACGTTGAAATACTCTGAAGGTACGGGAGCAACAGTTTACAACAGTAAAAATATTAACCTTGCTGATGTAAAATTTGAATCCCCAATCAAACCTTATATCAAAATTTTAGGAAACAAAACGGAAGCTGTTATTTTGCCAAAAGAAATGCGATCCGACAAAAATTTGCTTTCTATAGGAACAGAAGTACCTAAGAATGCAGTAAAATAATATAATTTGTAAGAATCCGGCTCATGATTTTTAACAAAAGACATACTTATATTTCTATTTCTATTTTATTCGTAGGGACGATGGCATTCGGGCAGATGAGACCGAATGCTTCTCCTTACACCAATGAAGGTACTTTTGAAAAGCTTAAAAAGAAATACAGCTTTATTACTCCTATTGACCGTCCGATACCCCAAAATATCAGAATTGATAAAGATGTTGAATATGGCACTGCTCATGGAATTTCTTTAAAAGCAGATGTTTACTACCCTGCTGATTCGTCAAAAAAACATGCAGGAATTGCTATGGTACATGGTGGAGGCTGGATTTCCGGAAGTAAGGAAAATGAAAAATACATGGCAATGGAGCTGGCATCAAAAGGTTTTGTGGTCATTGCTGTTGGTTATCGCCTTGCTGATATAGCCAAATATCCTGCAGGTATTGAAGATATTGAAGCGGCTATTCAATGGGGCAGAAAAAATCACAGACGATATGCTTTAGATCAAAATAAAATGGCAGTTTTAGGTGAGTCTGCCGGTGCACAGATGGCGACCCTGGTAGGCGTAAAAGCCAAAAACAAAATAAAGGCGATCATCAATATTGACGGAATTGTTTCGTTTATACATCCTGAAGCTGAAGAAAGTACGTATGCCTCTTACTGGCTGGCTGGTGACAGGGATATCAATCTCAAAAACTGGACGGAAGCCTCACCGTTGGAATATGTAAATCAACATACACCACCTACTCTTTTCATCAACAGTTCGCAGTCCAGATTCCATGCAGGAAGAGATGATATGATGAAGAAATTGCAGTCTTATGACATCCCTACTGAATTTTATGAAATCAAAGATTCTCCGCATTCATTCTGGTCGGCAGAACCATGGTTTACAGAAACTCTGAAGTATACTGTAGATTTTTTAAATAAGGTTTTAAAATAGCTTTTAATCTCAAACGGATCAAATAAATGGTATGAAAAAATTACTTTTAATTCTATTCATAACAGCAGCTCAACTGCTATGGGCAGGCGAACCATACATTACGATTACAGTTGATCAGAAAGGAAACGGAGATTTTACCTCCATTCAAAAAGCCATCAATTCTATAAGGGATCTGGGGCCTGCCGAGGCATTAATCAAAATAAAACCGGGGACCTATCATGAAAAGATAGAGATTCCCTCTTCGAAACATAAAATCACTCTGGAAGGTGAAAACAAAGAAAATACGATCATTACCTATAACGACTTCTCCGGAAAGCCAGATGTGTTCAATGAAAAGATGACGACGTTCAATTCATATACGGTATTGGTAATGTCGGATGATGTTAAAATTACTAATCTCACCATTCAAAACAGCTCATGCAACGAAGGGCAGGCTGTTGCTCTTCATGTAGAAGGTGATCGTTTTATCATGGTAAACGCTGCTATTTTGGGATGTCAGGATACTTTATATTCTGCGACCAATCACAGCAGGCAATATTTTAAAAACTGTTATATAGAAGGAACTACAGATTTTATTTTCGGACAGGCTACTGCCGTATTTAAAAACTGTACGATTAAAAGTCTCGCTGATTCTTATATCACTGCAGCCGCCACCGAAATTGACAGGAAATATGGTTTTATATTTTTTGACTGTCAACTGATTGCAAAAGATGGCATTTCCAAAGTTTTTCTGGGAAGACCTTGGAGACCATACGCAAAAACAGTGTTTATCAATACAGAAATGGGAAAACATATTCTTCCCGAGGGCTGGAACCCATGGAAAGGCGACAAAATGTTTCCTGATAAAGAAAAAACCGCCTACTATGCAGAATCCGGAAGTAAAGGGGAAGGTGGAAACACTTCAAAACGCATCAACTGGTCTCATCAACTCACCAAAAAAGATCTGAAAAATTACACCCTGGAAAAAATATTTGATGGCTGGAACCCAAAATATTGAATTGTTGAACAGACGCATAGGGGAAGATTAATCCAAGAAAATCAGAAACTTCCACCAGTTTTTATGATTGAAAATTTTATCGAAGATAAAATCATTGCGCCCTAAAACACTGTCTTTTAACTTCATTAGCTCCTTTGTGTTTTTCCAGCTTACTTGTCTGATGATGTAGAAATTATAACAAGACAAAAAAAATTATAAAAAACAACTATGTATAAAAAGCTTACCCTACTTCTTTTCTTCCTCTCAATCATGACGTGGGCACAACAACCTACCCTGTTTCTGATTGGTGATTCAACGATGGCCAATAAAGAAAATCCTGATAAAAACCCGGAACATGGCTGGGGACAGATGTTTCCCTCTCTGTTGACCTCCGGAATATCCGTTCAGAATCACGCCACCAACGGGAGAAGTTCAAAAAGCTTCAGAACGGAAGGAAGATGGAATAAAGTAATAAATCAGCTTAAGAAGGGAGATTTTGTCATTATTCAGTTTGGACACAACGATCAGAAAATTAATGACTCGACACGGTTTACCAATCCATATACTCAATACAGAGCCAACCTTGAAAGATATGTGAACGAAGCGAGATCTAAAGGTGCTATTCCCATTCTGATGACGTCTATTGCCAGAAGAAACTTTAATAAGAATGGTGTTTTGATGGATACACATAAAGAATATCCTTTGGTAGTAAAAATGGTTGCCAATGATCTTAAAGTTCCTTTTGTGGATTTACAATTATTATCAGAGCAACTGGAAATTTCTTATGGTCCGGAAAATTCAAAAAAGTTGCATCTGCATTATAAAAAAGGGGATGAAAATTATTATCCGGAAGGAAAAGATGATGATACTCATTTGTCAAAGCTGGGAGCTGAATCCGTTGCAAAACTGGCAGCGGCTTCATTGAAAAGTCTAAACACCGGATTAGAGAAATATATTAAATAAAAAAATTTACGATCTGTGCGGTTTGTCATTATGCACTAATCAGACAGCAATATTTTTTTATCAAGTAATACATGATGATAAAAACAAGAATTTAGATTCTTAGGAATGATAAGATGCATAGGTATGTATATGTAAGTATATATAAATATTAATTTGTTCCGCAATTAATACAGTGATACAAACTACTCGTTTAGACTATCCATAAATTTTGTAATTCCGAAGGAATTCGTACAGCAAAGATTTTTTTATTGGGTAATAAATAAAAAATTTAGATTTCTAGAAAATGACAGAGGGAACGCAAACAGTTCTCTGCAGATCTTACAAAATTTCAATTTAAAAAAGATAAAAATGGATTTAAAAAAAGAACCTTTCTTTAAAGGAGACTCTGAATGGGAAGATCTGGGAAACGGTGTTTCAAGACAGTTTGTGGGCTACAATGCTCAGGTAATGATGGTGATTGTCAAATTTACGAAAGGAGCAACCGGAGCATTACACCAGCATTTTCATTCTCAGATCACTTATGTTGCCTCCGGGAAGTTTGAGGTGACTGTTGACAATGAAACAAAAATTCTGCAGGAAGGTGATGGCTTTTTTGCACAGCCCAATGTTTTCCATGGGGTAAAATGCCTTGAGGAAGGAAAGCTGATTGATGCTTTTACACCTTTTAGAGAGGATTTTCTTATTTAGGAAGCCGGAAAAAGCAGATCTATTCTTCATTAGATTTGAACTCTATACTCCAATTATTGCCGCTTTATTTTAACATTTAATCAATTTCAATTTGTGAATTTAAATAAATAATAAAATGCAACCGATTAACCAAATAAAATATTTAACATTATAATTATATAAATATTAATATATCAAAATATAAAATAATTAAATATTAACTTCATAATTTTACTTCAGAACAAATCACAAAATATAAACTATGAAAACAAAGTTCAAAGCTGTCTTCTTTACAGCAGCTCTAAGTTCAACTTTTGCCCTTACCGGATGTGGTCACGAAGAAATCAATAATGACCTGGCAGAAAGCGAAATCAGTATTAAAAACAGTCTTACACAAAAGATTGTTCCTCTTGCCAATTGTGTGGCTCCCGGATGGGCTTCTGAAAACGGAGGTACTACCGGAGGAGGAACGGCTGCAGAGACTACTGTTTCCTCGTATGCCCAATTAAAGGCTGCTATTGAAAATACTGCTGTAAAAGTGATTAAAGTAACCGGAACCATTACCATCACTACACGTTTATCTCTCCAGGATCAGACCGGAAAAACAATTTACGGAACAACCGGGGCTAAATTAGTATCTACAAACCAGACGAAAGACGGCTCAGGAATTATCAATGTTAAAAGATGTAACAACATCATTATCAGAAACCTTATTTTTGAAGGTCCGGGAGCTTACGATACTGACGGCTGGGATAATGCCATTCTTGATGACTGCCGAAATGTATGGATAGACCACTGCGAATTCAGAGATGGTGTGGATGGAAATTTTGATATCAAAAACAAATCAGACTTTATTACAGTTTCCTACACCAAATTCCATTATCTGAAAGCTCCAAAACCGGGTGGTTCAGGCGGAACGGATGACCACAGATTTTCTAACCTCATCGGATCCAGTGATGGTGCTACTGCTGACGCCGGGAAGCTGAATGTAACCTTTGTTCGTTGCTGGTGGGCTCCGGGATGCAGAGAGCGTATGCCTAGAGTAAGATTTGGCAAAATCCATATCCTGAACAGTTATTTCAACAGTTCTGTAAGCAATAAATGTATTGCAGCAGGAGTACAGGCCAATATTCTCGTGGAAAGAAATGTCTTTGAAAACGTAAAAGAGCCTATTAATTTAATGAGCGGCTTTACAGCAGTAACGCAAACGGGAAGTAGTTTCATTAATGTTACAGGGAATATTAACGGAAGCGGAACAGCATTCACACCGCCATACAATATTGGAAAACTAAATGTTGCGGATGTGAAAGCAGATGTTACCGCTAATGCAGGTGCTACTTTAGGAGGAAATGTTTGTGACGCATTTTAAATCATAAATAACAGTAATACAAGGAGGGTGCCTCAGCAATGAGGTGCTCTCTTTTGTATTCCGGCCTTTCAGTATTCTATAAAGATTAGATAAAGCCTAAGGTTTTGATATAAAAAACGGACTAAAGCCCGCTCTTATTAATATCTGTTGTTATTCTATTATTTTATTTTTTTCAAGCCATTTCGGATATTCCTTAGCAAGCAGTTTTTCGGCAAAGTCTCCAAACCAGCTATATCCATTTCTCCTTTCTTCCGAAACTTCATTATAATTATACTTTACACTGCCATCCCGGTCTCCAAACAGAGGTTTGTTGGTATGAATATCATAGAATCTCGCCCAGATCACAGAATTTTTATCTTCTGCCAGTATTCTCACCGCTTTCCCGTTCTGTTTTGCTACATTATAACTGTACCCTTCAATTTTATTCTGCTTAAACCACTCTACTGCTGCTTTTATAGACTTTTCTATTTCAGGAGTCACTGGCTGCTGCATCAAAAACCTGATAATTCCTACCGATTCTCCCGTAGCTAATGAAACAGGCTCAAAAGCTCTTGCTTTATCCGGCTGCAAAGTAATTTCATTATACTGATCAGCCCAAATAGAAGAATTTCCCTTTTGAAGAACCTGAGTTTTTAAAATACATCCGATGCCCTTCTGAACTGCAATTTTTGATTTTTCTTTTAGAGAAGAAGAAACCACATCAAAACCATTCTTTCCTTCCGCTGCATTATACAGAACTGTCAAGGCATTGATCATCGCATTATCATTATAAGTCACCTGCTTTCTGTAGAGTCCTGTATTGGGATAATATTGTGGAAAACCTCCGTTATCATACTGCATAAGAAGAAGATAGCTGATTCCCTTTTCTGCAGCTTTTAAATATTCAGGATTTTTTGTAGTTGAATACGCTTTAATCAATCCATTGATTTCTCTGGAAGTTGCATTATTATCAATAGTTGCATGATCATCCCCCGTAGACTTTATCTTTCTCAAAAGATTTTTATCAACAGGCAGATTATAGTTTACCACTGACTTATCTTCCAGCTGTTTTCCCCAGCCGCCATTGGGAAGCTGATAGAAAAGCATTTTCTCTGCCAGTGTATCTTTCAACTGAGCAGAATAATTTACCGCCAGTAATCCTAATGTAAATGTGTATATTTTCAGATTCATTTTTTTATTATTTAAAAATTACAACTTCATTACTTTCCTATTTTCACCACCAATGGTTTTGCAATGATCTGAGCCTGCTTCTGAAGCATATTCTCCCAGTCTCTCTGTGTTTGCACCTGTCCGCTTTTCTGCCAGGCAAACCCTGCATAATATGTTAAGGTTTTATAAGGCTTTGTAATAACATATAGATGACTTTCATCAGGAATATCTGAGGTAAAAGCGATTGATTTTTCAACGATTTGCGGATTCACAACAATTCCTTCTCCCACAAAAGCATCGTCTATTTTTTCCCAATGAAGATAATATCCGTTTTGATTATTCAGTTGGGTTTTTCCTTCATTTTTATGCAACGTAATTCCAATAGTATAGTTCGGAACAGGTTTTTCTGATTCAAAAACAGATTCAAACTTTGAAAAGTTGGAAGCCAGATCCAGTGAAATTCTTTTGGTTTCTTTTACTCCAAATTCACTCCATGGCTGATAAGTCAATTCTAAAACTGTTCTTAAAGGACCTTCAGCAATTGTTCTGGAGGCAACAAAGTTTTGGGAAACCTGAAGTTTTTCATTTTTCCAGATTCCAATCCCGCCTGTTCCTCTGCTGTTTCCTACATGGTAAGGATCATAACCTTCCCCTCTTGTATCTTTATGATAATACATAGGATCTGTAAGATACCCTTTGTACCATGTATTGATAACAGGCTTATCTGTTCTTTTCAACCAGATGTCAACACCACTTGAAAGCGTACTACTTTTAACTCCCTTTAAAGCTTCCTGCTGGCCTTTCGGACCATAGACCCTGAAAGCAATTTTATCATTTTCCCAGGCATAATCATCTACCCTTTCCGGGACTAATCTCGAATAGGTAGAAATCCCGCTTTCCGGGATTTGAGCGCTCCCATCCGCAACAATAGTGTATACATTGGTCTTTCCTCCGTCAATATTTACCAGAAGAAGTAATTCTTCATTTTTCCCATCAGCATCATAATCTATCCATTGAATAGGCAGCCATTTTCCTTTTGCATCTTTTATTCTAAGCTCTTCCTCACTGTTTTTATGTAAAAATGACCGCAGCATAGTTCTGGGAATTGACACTACTTCATTTCTGGAAAAATCCAAAGAATTAACAACTTTTACAGATCTTTGAGCATATAAAAAACATGAAAAAATGCAATCGATTGCGCAAATTAATTTAAAACTTATTTTATTCATAGATAGAGGTCTACAGTTTTACCAAAAATAGAAAATATTTTCAATATGGAGACCATAAACTTAGAGTTTCACATACTCTATTATAACTTATTGGTTGGAAACAATAATTATCTTCATTTCATCCATCGTAATCCTGTAAATAAAGATAAACCAAATCACGTATAATATTCTGATATTAATTTATTTTTTCAAAAATACTGAACATCGTTTCTTTGTCTAGAATTTCCATATTATTTGTTGAGAGTAACGCGAAGTGTAGTAAGCTTTTACTTTCACATTATTATTGAGGTCTTACAATTGTCACCTTCTCGTTTCTATCATTTCAGGAAATTATTAATTTTGAAAAAATGAACATCAGATAATATAATAACCTCTGAAAAGCTATTATTTTAAGTATTTTTATCAGGTCAAAAAAAACAGATCCTGCTTGACATATCTCAAATCAAAAATTTATATATTCTCAATTAAAAAACTTGAAATTCATATTAACTTTTCAGTGTATAATTAAAGTCTTGAACGCTCTTTAGATAAATTTTCATCTGCCTCTGATTCTTTCAAATATCGGATCTTCCTATTTTCGTTACAATATCTGATGGAACCTTTTTGAATATACCTGAAATAACAAACTTCAACAGGATACTGTATTTCCAATCGGTCGAACTCCTCTTCCAGATCAGCTGAGTATTGATAGAATAAAGAGACAACTCTATCGATCGCTATCTGCTCATCACAAATTTCAATTTTGAATAATTTTTACAACATGAGCGTAAGCTTTAATTTCCTTCTTTTTAGCCTTATACGAATACAAATCGAGAAGCAAGCCTATTGTATAACCTGATATTTTAAAAGCTTTTTCAAATGAACCACTATAATATGATGACGCAGGCAGATCATCATGAAGATACCACAATAACGAAAATATTACGGGCATTGCAACATCATAAGCCCTGCAATCAAGATATTCTTCAAGAGAAGGCTCCAACTTTTGCACCTCGATAGTACGCTGCATCAGAACATTATCCAGATATTTCACATTTACAGGGATGGATAGCATAATTTATATTTTTTTTCATAAAAAATCGGTAAAAAGGCAGCTAAGGTATTGTTGCCAGCCATCGTCTGTGCCGTCAAAAGACTACGGCATAAACGGTTTCCTCCCTAAAGGTACCCTCCAATTATTCCGTTTCCTTTTGACTTTTTTCATTGTCAACACTTCATATCTGCTTTCTTTTTTCCGGTTTTCTTTTGAAAAAATATTGATTAAAGCCCAACAAAGGTTTGGAGAGAAAAGGAAGGAGGGAAGATCGAAGAGCTTTTGACCTAATAAAACAGGTACGCAGCAGTTCAATCGTGTTTTATTAAATAAATGCTGTTTAACTTAAGTACGGGAAATACAAGGCTCTGCCGTGCTCAGAGCAATAACAATGAAATTTAATATAGTGAATGAGATCAAATTGATCTATACAAGAAAAGGAAATACTGAAAAAGAAGTACTGAACTCACAGGATGCTACAAATATTTTCCGGGAACATTTTGATGCAGATCAGATTGATTATAGAGAGTCATTTTATTCAATGTATATGAATCAGGCCAATAAGGTCTTAGGAATACAAAAAATATCAGAATCCGGGATTACCTCTTCTCTGGTTGATATAAGAATTATTATGCAGGGTGCTTTATTATGTAATGCCGTGTCATTTATTATACTCATAACCACCCTTCCGGTAATCTGACACCTTCTCGTGAGGACATAAACATTACACAGAAAATAAAAGAAGCCGCCCAACTATTAAATATTAATTTACTGGATCATTGTATAATAACCTCAATGGACTCCTTCTCTTTCGCAGATGAAGGGATATTATAGACTCTTTATGTTCTTAAAAATAAGAATTCAGACCGATAATCGGCCTGGATTCTTGTGGCGCCGCGAAAAAGTGATTGCCCTTCAATGGTCAACCATCTTTTCGCAAGTATTAAAGCATAATTTTAATTCTCCCCTTTTATCAAAAATTTATCAGCTAAAGACGCTTGATTTGTTCTTCTATTTTTCTGTTGTTAAACTGAAATTCAATTTTCTTCTCATTTCCAAAACTATCATAGATCCATACCGTAAATGATTGTGAAACTTCCGAGGTTGAAGTATAATACAATCTGAACTCTTTCTCATAAAGAGGATAGCTATCATTAGGAAAATAGGGCTGTGTATTATAATACTGAAGCTTTCCTGTTCCTTCAAACTGAAAATACCTAAGATAATACTTTGTGTCAGAAAAATTACCTTCAGGAAGTATTGTAATACGTATCTCCACATACTCATCTTTAGCTATGTCCTTAGGAACCGGCATAACCGACACCTCAAAAGGAAAATTCTGCCGAATTTCTAAATCATCCTTCTGGCATGATTGTACAAGTAATCCGATCATATAGAGTATTAAGGAAAACTTGAATAGCGTTTTAATTTTAATATTAATTAAATTTTTCATTTTATATTATTTTTAAAAATTATATCTTATTCCAAAACCCAACAGAGGGTAAAACTGATCCATTTGACTATTTTTCAAAAAGCGCAGCTGCCCGCTGACTAGAAATACACAATGTTCCGTCAGATAGCTTTCAAGCGACAACTTACCACCCGCACCATAAATAAATTGATCTGCAGAGCCAAGTATTGAGCCATCGTAAATTAATTCATTACCCCTATTAACCTGCTCATAACCAACCAGCACGCCAATTCCTAGATTAAGATTGACATTTCGTATGAAATCTCCCCATACATAAAAACTGTAGCCACCGCCCAGCAGAAATGTATCTATCGGAATAGCATAATTGGTATATTTATAATTTTTCCTGCTATATTCTGCCAGACCAAAAAAGTAATTTCCATTCTTTACGTAAGAAACAAACCCCGTACTTATCAGATAATTTTGCTTTTCGGGAGATTTGGGAAATACTGAATAAGAAAGTTCAACACCGGTTTGTCCGGGAATCATCTGCTGGGCAAAAGATTTTACGTTCATTGTACTCATGAAAAGCATTGCTATCAATAATTTGTTCATCTCAATTGGTTTTAAAATTTAAACTATCGATCAGTCTTGCATTGATCAGCTCCTTATTCCCAAGTTGAACTTTTTGATTCCGCCCTCCGTTTCTTTCCAGCACTTCAATTTCTAACACCTGATCCTTTAACAAAGTAAACTGCTCCAGTAAATAAACAGCTGTTACACCCGAATTATGCTTTGAGATCGTCACCGGCGAATAAATCCTGATTGGTTGTAACAACTTATCCTGAATAACAGTTCTCTTTAAATTCTTCTTATCTGCAATTTTAAAATTGATTAATTCAATATCATAGTCTACATTGCTTTTGTTATCAACATGCAGGGTAAAGTAGAATTTATTATCATTGACATGTAATGCACGAACAGAAAACTGAATTCCGAAGCTCTTTGCTGCAATATGCTTTATTTCTTTTTTGCTCTTTCGATACAGGTTTTCCATAATCAATTCTGTAAGAGATGAAGAGCTTCCTTTGAGATCTTCAAAAAGTACATCGGCTGAATTTTCAGTGTTTCTCTCCATCTTTACAAGATCATAACTGAGGACATCAGGAAATGCACTGTAAAAAACATCGAAACTGTAAAATTTTCCATCTTCAGTAATAACCGAAAAATTGGTTTCCTCTTCAAAATCTCTGACTGTAGATTTGACTCTGAGAACATTGCCGATAGGCTCTGCCTTATTGGCAACCAACAGATCGCTTCCAAGATCTACATACCGTATAGATGAAGGAAATACCAGATGGGTCGTTTTATTGTAGGTCACCTGCAACCTGAAAGGTTCCAGCTTAACCTGTTCCAATGAAACATATGTCATCACGGAATCCTGACCCAATACTCTGCTTGCCAATAGAAGCAATAGTATTATGAGAATATAATGGCTCTTTTGCGTATTCATTCTTTAATTTTTTTATTAGTTATTTTTGGGCACGAGTAAAACCTGATGGCCAGCTTTTACAGTGATTTTTAATTGTCTCACTCTTTTTTGAAAATAACCCGACAATCCCTGCATGACTCCCCTGCTTAGATCAGCTGCAACCTGTTGTCCTGCCGATTGGGTCATCATAATATTGGTACCTGAAGTCTGGCTCATATTGGCAACAATATCACTGATTGCATTCTGCTCCGGTGAATACGGAACGTATAAACCCAATTGTCCATCATTATCATGAATATTGATTTCCACAGGATAGACATTACTCTTATATTGGATGGAAGAGATTTTTAACTGAAGTCTTCCAGCCTGAAATTTACCTGCAGCAACCAGCATAGTTCCTGGAGGAATCTCAGTACTTCCAAGCTGCATCGCTTCTGAAAGCCTTATAGATAATGTACTTTCATTAACCAATGTCTTAGTCTCATAGACTATACCTCTTATTGCATTTTTAGATTGGCCTGAAATCGTTTTTTCATTTTGAGCGTTATAAAACCTGTTCTTATTCAAACCTATATGCTCTCTATATCATTAGGGCTGATGGCATTGAGCGGACTGATATTTTTAAGCGGAACCACTCCCACTGAAAGAGCTGAGTTAAGCTGCCCTCCCACCGGAATTCCGTCAATCACATATAAGGGCTGATTTCCGTCTACTACACCGTTGGTTAGATTACGCAGACTGTTCCTGCCCCGGATCTGGATATCATATCCGCCTCCTGCTAACCCTGAATTCTGGGTAATGCTTACTCCTGTCATTCTACCCTGTGCTGCTGACAGTACATTGGTTACAGGTTGATTTTCGATATCTTTTGCTGAAACTTTGGCGATACTACCGGTTCTTTCTTTGTCTTTAACCTTATAGTAGCCGGCGTTGAGAATAACTTCTTCGATTCCCTTTACTTTTTGTTCTAAGCTGATATTAACGACTTTCTGATTAGTGAGTGTGAATTTTTCTTCTGTATAATCAGGGTGTCTGAACAATAGGATGGTATTTTCTGCTGAAACCTGTAAAGTGTAGGTTCCGTTGTTGCCGGTCATGGTTACCTGATCACTGCCTTCTTGGGAGATCACGACTCCTGAAAGGGGTTTACCTGATGAGATGACGGTACCGGAAATGGTGCGTGTCTGGGCTTTTGTATGGATGCTTACAGCAGTAAACATGAGCCCAAAGAAAATGCCTCCTATATGGTAATAGGAATTTTTCATAGATTTGTAAAGGTTTTTAATTTAATTAATGACTTAATTGTGCTCTTTCCTGATGTTTTAGTCGACTTATGGGAAAGGGCTTTTTTATTAGTTTCTGTTTTTTATTTTATTTTTTTTGTTATTACTTTTTTTTGTACTCCTCTTTCCAAAATGAGATAAGCTGCATCCAGCATCTTTGTTAGATGAATATAAGGTCTTACCAGATTGCTTTCCGGCCCATGCCTGTACATTTGCTGTGAGAAATAGACAATACCGGATATAAAATAGTCAAACTCCTGAATGCTGTATTCCTTAAAGGCTCTTTTGAAAACCAATATTGGCTTTTCATATTCTTTATCAGACAGAGAACCTTTCATCATTGGAGAGCTTATGTCTGGCGCTGCATTTACCTTCCATTTCTTTGTCTTTTTACCGATCATATAACCCTCACGGATGAATATACACAATGATTGATGAAACTGTAAAATGACAGAAGGGTCTTTCTTTAGCCAGTCTTTTCCGTTGACTGCATATTGCATGATGGAACTGAGCATCTGTTTAGCTGTAACGAGGTCATGGGTCTGAAAGAAAGTTTCAATACACTGTAGTTTTCTACGCTTCTTTCTGAGTGAACCAACAGCTTTGTTTTTGTTTTTCAATGGTTGTTTTACTTTAAATAATAGTTTTTAAAGACCATGTAGGAGAAATCATAATGTTCCTCCCTACAAGGTCAAATGTGAATATGAATGAATTTGTGTTCCCGTGAAAGCCCTAAAGCCGCAATAGGTCGTACACCCTATTGTACCGTATCAGTATACCTCTATTTTGTAAAGCGGCTTAGAATAAAAAGATAATTGTAGAAAAGCAGAACTGCATAAAATAAAAAACGGCATGGGACTCTACATTATCCAATTCGGGGTACTGGTATACCTTACACACAGATAAGAGAGCCCACGCCTAGGTCGTGAGCTTCCTGCTTATCGTCTCGTGTGTTAAAAATTACCAGTTTTCGAATCGAGATTCTAAGCAATAGCTTCTATTATTCGTTGAAGTATCGCAAAGTTACATTTATTGTAACCTATTTTACAAAGATAATGAAAAAAACATTAAACGACATATATATCTTCATGAAAACATATTAAAAAAACAAAATTTACTACATGTATAAATGGGAAGTAGAGAATTTAAAGTTTCAAATAGGTAAATTTATTCAAGTCTATCGGCTTAGGAAAGAATTATCACAATTTCAAGTTGGTCTGGAATTGAATATCTCTAAAGACCATATTGGTAGAATTGAAAGAGGATTGACAAATCCAACAATTGAAAATCTAGTAAAACTGGCTAACTTTTTAGAAATTGATATATTAATTTTGTTTAAAAAATTGGATGATTCTGAATTAAAAAGAGTTGAATTAGAAATTGAACATCTTCAAAAAAAGTTTAAAAATCAAAATAGAAGAAAACCTTAAGTATAGATGAAGATTATTTTCTTTTGTGATCATCAATTTATAACCACGATTGCATCTAAAATAGAATTTAGCTATTTTTATCTTTTAAATCCATAGATTTTAGTCTAGTCTATTGTCAAAAATTCATTTAATTTACCGAAAATCTATTTCTAAAATCTATGGTGATTACTAGTACTTAATAAGAAAGTTATTTAGTAAAATCTTTTAAAATAACCTTTGGAGTTAATTTCTCACAATATTCCTTCATAACGGATTCAAAAATATAGCTAAGTTCCTTTTGATATTTTTCTACATCAACCTGATTAACTTGATATAAAATTGCGTCATGCATAGGCAATAAAAAATCTACCTCTGGATAATTTTCATTTATTGATATAATTACTTTCTTCAATATTATTGATGCTAGACCTTGAATCTTTTGACTGATCAACCATTTTTCATCATTAATACTTTCAATACCCATTGTTCTATATCTTCTATTACCAAATTCTGTTTCTATATAACCATTTTGTTCAAACTCTTTTGAGACTAAATTCTCATATAAAATTAAATTAGGAAATTGACGAAAAAAATCATTAGTTACATTTTGCCTCTCAACTCCATAACAATATGAATAGAAAAACTGCTTTGCTTCATCTCTCGTTATTTTGTCATCTCCAATACTTTTAACAATTCCATGATAAATATCAGATTCATACATTTTGATCAAATTATCGTCATCAGCTTTTGAGGCGAGCAGTCCTGCTTCAAACTGGCTATAATCGAAGTATAATAGGCATTTCCCATCAGCTGGAACAATAATATCTCGATATTTTTTATTTAGTTGCTGGAGTGATGGTGAAATGACAAGAATCCTGCTGGTAATTGTACCAAAATAGTCAAAATATGGATAAATAGTATTATCCAATAATGAGCCTATTCGTGTTAGAATAGTTTTATTTTTCGATAGTTTCCTTTCATTTAAAAGTAGGTCGAATAAAGGATGCTTCCCTCTCTTTAATTTTAAATATTTCCAAAAACCCTTTGAATTGTATTTTAAACTCTTTGGGATAAAATTAATTAAATTATTTTCTAAATTCCTATAATCGTATTTTGAAAAAATTCCATAATCTAATTGAAGTTCATTTCTAAATTTATATAATTCTGTTTCAATTTCTGCTATATGTTTTTTAACTATTTCAATATCAAAAGCAATTCCTTTTTTAGTTGTTCTAAGTAGTATATTATGGAGTTTCTTTTCAATATTAATATACCTAGCAAATTCAATTGAATTTGATAATTCTTCACTTATATCAAAATATAATTTTTCTAGACAATCAAGTAAAAAGGGAACTTGATTAGCTATATCTAACTCACCACTATTATTTCCATAAAAAAATTCTTTAGCGGTTCGAACCTTATCTTCAAATTCATTCTTAGAAGTACAAAATTCTTGATAATTTAACGAATATATTGCATTCCAAATGTTCCAGGGAAAATCATTCTTTTTAAATTCTTTCTTTGAACGGCCAGTTATCTGTTTTTTAACTTTTTCCAAATCAAAATAGTGAACATTTTTTTCAATTTCAATATGGTGAATCAAGTTTTCAAAATTGAATGAAATTATCATTTTTGCTCCATCCACATTTAACTCATCTTTTTGAATTGTAAAAGGTTTACCAATTTCTTTTATATAAAATAAGTTTTCTTCAGCCCCCTTTATATATGTCGTTTGTTTGATTACAATAATATTCATATTTTAAAGAGAAATTAATGGAGCTGTATTTTTAATAATATCTGAAACTTTCAATTGAGGTAAATCAGAAACAAATTCTTCCAATTTTTCATCATATAATTTCTCATGCAAGTCTTTTAAATCTCCCAAAATTATTTCATTTTTTAGTTCTTTAGGGTTTACATTTCTCAAAGCAATTAAGGCATTACGTTGTAAAAAGTAATTCTCTGCTAAATTACCTTTATTGAATGCGCTAAGCATTACTTGTTTATAATTTCTCCAGTTAATTGATGCTAAATAAATATAGGATCCAGCTGTATTAGCTTGATTAACTTGATTAGTACTTTTTATGTTATCAATTGCCATTCTAATTAAATTTTTATCATCATGTTTCATAAAGCTCATAAAAAGCCATAAAAAATAAGTTTGACTTTCATAAATATTTTTCAAATTATTATTTATGATTTTCTTTATTTGATCAAAATCGGAAAGTTTGAAATATGATTTGTCTATAGACATAAGCAACTTTATAAATGAAGAGGTAAGCCAGGGTTGATTTTCTAACTCCTTTAGAACAAATTCAATTATTTTTTTAAAATCAATACAATCCTTCAACCCCTTTGTTCTAGCAAATAGTTGCAGTTTAGTAATGCAAAATGCTATTTTTCGTCGTTGAATATATTTGTCTTCATGGTCAATATTACTTTCAACTGCATCAAGAAATAATTTATAAGTCATATGTACAGCAATTTGAACATCTCTTTTTCTTTTTGTTGATAACAAACTATTTATTTGTTCAATTTGAATTAATGAATCTGGTAAAAATTCTTTTATTCTATTTCTGTCATTTATATCATTGTAGTCTAAAATAGTGGTTTTTGATGAATTCAGATTCAATCCTAATTCTCTTAATGCTACTGATAAATCGTATATTGCTTTTATTGCTTCTGCTTTTGTTTCACAAACAATTCGTATATCATCCATATATCTATAGTAGTGTTGATGACAGTTAGAATAAATCATTATTTGATCTATTTTATTAAGATAAAGATTTGCTAGAAAAGATGAAGCATCTCTATTTTGAGGAATTCCAAATTCTGAATTTACTTGTTTTTCATTCCATTTAGTAATTAATTTCCCAATTGAATTTATTATTCTAAGCAATTCACCAGTTTCTGATTTAATAACATAATCATGAACCAAAGATTCTAAGTAATCTAGTAATAGCTTTGTATTTATATTCTCAAAAAAATTTGTTATATCTGCAACGACTAAATATGGATATTTTTCATTTAATACAAATTTGGTTTGAAAAACATATTTTTTCCATTGTTCAATCGAATAATGATACATATATTTAACTGAATTTCTACCAGAATTATATCGAAAAGAATATATTTGTCGATGAAGTATAAAGTCAAGTTTTTCAGCTAATTTATCTGCATAAGCCTGATAAATAACTCTATCAATAAAACTTGTTTCAATAGTAGGTCTAGTCGAAAATCCTGATTTTGGAACTGTAAAATGTTTTGCAACAGCAGTTGGCTGATAAACATCTAATTTTCCTATATAGTTTTTAACTCGATCATAAAATGTCTTTTTTGATAACAAAAATCTAAAGTTAAGAGGATCTTGAAACCAATCATCCTTTAAATCTTGTTTTAAACGCTTCAAAGCTCTCCAAATATTTAGCTCACAACCATTAATTATTACTTTTTCATAATTTACGAGACTTCCATCTTTTTCTAATGTTATTTTAGATGTATCATCTATGCATTGAACTTTACAAAGTTTATTATCCCTTTCTTCTAGAACTCTATTTATTAATTCAACATCAATTTTCTTTGCAATAATGGAACTTGCAAATCCGTTTTCATCAGAAATTTGTGTAATAATACCACTTAAAATAGCTTTATTTGACTGAAATAAGCCTGCACCAGAATATCCTGAAATTTTTTCTTTAGCTTCTTCGGCGTTAATATTAGTTTTACATTCTAAATTTATAAAATTAGTGCCGTTTGCTGAAAGTTTATAATGAAATAAAAGATTGTGAGGATTATTATCCATAAATTGTGGATAGCCATATGAGTTATAATAACCTTTATATGTAGATTTACCAATTATTATCTGGGCTAAGTTATCTGAAACTAAATGTGCATCTCTTACAGCTGATTTAGTAAAATCAATTAAAATAAGTGCTAAATCTTGGTCTTTTAATGCTATTATATTTTCTTTTTTTACATTGAATTCCTGATAATTACCGTTCTCAACTTGTCTAAAGATTTGAACACTTTCAAAAATAGATTCATCTGTGAAAGTTTCACCGTTTCTTTTACCAAATAAACAATGTAATGCAGTAAAAATATAATGAATTCCTGAGTTATCTAAAGTCTTATACACAACACCAGTACCCTTTATTGATTTTGTAGTTCCTCTAAAGTTAGGTTCCAATCGTACAGTGTTCGATTTAAGAACTGTTTCTTGATGATCATTTAAATTATAGGAAAAATTACTCATGCTTAATCAAATATCCGTTTTTATAATTGGGGTTGTTATATTCAAAACCAAACTCAGCCATTTCTTCAGCTGAAAAATTTAATCGTTTATCATTTGGAACTTCTTCATCACTGTAATTAAAATAAAAGTGATCTTTTATTAGTCCTTTATTCTTACGATTTAAAATTTTTGCAAATGATAGTTTGTTAGGTAGGTTAGATTTTAATCTATTTGAACTGACTATATATTGATTTGAACTTATTAGTTTCGTCATTTCAAGACTAATACTTCTGTGACTGGCATGATGAGATAGTTTGACATAATCAACCACTAATACATCTTGATTTTTTTTAACTAAAAGTTTCCTAATTGAGTTTACAATAATATCGGGATTTGCATCTCCCAAAAATAATATTGATGTATCATTAATTTCGAAGAGAAATGCAATACTAACACGATTTTCCAGTGTTTGGTCTAAATCTTCAGATTTATCTACAAAAATTCTGCTATTATTTGTAACTAGCTCCCTTATAGAAAAGCGATAATCATTACCCTCAGTTGAGATGTCCAATTCGTTCTTACTTATAAGCTGTTGCAAATCTGACATATACGGAGATAATATGGTTATTTTTGCACCAAAAAAAACAAATTCCTCTAAATCGTCCGCGATTATCTTATTATTTCTTGGAATCTGATAACTTTCTAAAAGATTTTGAATTTTGCAAGACTCAATATAGCTTATATCATTACTTTCTACGAAATAAGAAGAAAAAAAATTATTAAACCAAACATTCTTAATAATTGATTTATCAATATCTTCATCTTCTAATAAATATTGAATTCCTTTTACATGATCCTGATCAGTATGTGTAATAACTAGTAGATCTATATACTCTTTATTATTTTGAATTTCTATAATTTCTGATTTCAGATATTTTCGGTATTCAGACTTTTTATTCCCCCCATCTATAAGAATATTTTTATACGTTGAGTCATCACCCAAAAAACGCATTAATAAAGAATCACCATTACCAGCCTTGATAACTTTCAATGTATTCATAATTTGACTTTTCTATTGGTTTAGTTTTTTTGCAAATCAATTTTAAAGTTTTTATAACTGGAAATCAGATAAAAAAACAGTAATCTAACCTATAACTTTAAATTTCTAAAAGCTGGATAATTAATTTTTTTTACAACACTCCAAAATTACAAAAAACTATGTAAAAACATATCCAAGTATGTTTTAAAAGCTTTTATTATAATTTTGAATTAAAAATATTCTTGCTTCCCTCTACAATATTTGATAACAATCTTAAAAATCAACTTCAGTATTTGCCTATTATGATCTACTTTCCCACGTTTTCACATCAGAGATCTATAAAGAAATATTTAATGGAAAATCTTTTCTATATTTTTAATACAAACTTTTCTAAACTCTACCCTCGGTTGTAATATGTATTAACTTATCTATTTTACGGCTTCCCATAAAACAATCTCATATAATTATCTTATTTTAGCTTGATATGACTTTTACTAACCAATCACAAATGAATCAAGAACATCATAAATGGCTCACCTACTGGAAAAAAAATTTAGCAGACTCCCTTAATACCAATATTGAAATTGACGGTTCTCAGCATTTTGAAATTGAAGATTTCAAAATTGAAGACAATTCTATTGCTGATCTTAAAAAAGTTAATACACTTATTGATTCCGAAGAAAGAAGAATCAATGCAAAAAGAGGGATTAAAAATAAAGACGATGAAGACTGGATCACTATAGACCATATATTTGTAGTAATTGCTCCATTCAAGCTTAAACCGGCAACAGACCATCTCGTTCATCTCAAAGATAAGAAACCCAAATTTCCTTTTTGGTATTCTGCTTATTTAAATAGGAATGGAAAACTCTATATTCCTGACGAAATGTTTCCTTTATTTCAAAGACAGTATCTGGAACCCCTTGCTGATGAACGTACTGAATTTATTTTCGGGAGTATTGAAGAAGTAGATTTAGCTACCACTCTAGGAAAAGAAAATTATTCAAAATATCCCGAGTATATACAATACGTACAGGATATATTTAAAAAAGTTACCGGTCAGGAGCTATGCGAATACCACTCAGGAGCTTATGAAACGATCTTTAATGCCATAGTGTTACTTCCACAAGAGGAAATGAATGCTGCAATGGGAATCATAGAGCTGTATGAAAAAATTCTTCACCAAAAGAATCTTCCCGAACTTTTACAGTCTTTTATAACCTTAAATAACAATCAGGAAAAGTTACCTATTACCGTCCCTGATTTAATAAATACCAATGATTTGCACCTCGGGCAGATGGGGTTTGATTTTCCTATTTCCATTTCACAAAGAAAAAGTCTAAATACTCTTTTAGGATCTAATGAAAAGGTTTTTGCAGTCAATGGTCCACCAGGTACGGGAAAAACAACGCTGTTACAAAGTATAGTTGCCAATAAGATGGTTGAAAGCGCACTGAAAGGAGAAGATGCGCCTGTTATTTTAGCCTGTTCTACCAATAACCAGGCGGTTACCAATATCATAGACAGTTTTTCCCGGTCCAATACAAGAGAAGGAAAATTACAGGGCAGGTGGATTCCAGATGTTGATGGTTATGCCACTTACCTTCCCTCTACCAATAAAAAAGAAAGCGAATTAAAAGGGATTAACTATAAAAAACTAAATGGTAATGGCCTTTTTAACGATATAGAGAATTTAGAGTTTTTACAGGACGCTAAAGAATATTTTTTACAGAAAAGTAACGAATACTTTAATTCTACCGCTCTCAGTTTATCTTCAGTAGTTCAAAAATTACAAAAAGAAATTTCAGACATTGAACAGATCCTTAAAGACTCTGGTGATACGTGGAAGGATTACTTACAATCCGAACATGTATTTACGTCTAATTACCTTCTCAATAATTCGAAAGTTTCCAATTATTATCAGGAAGATTTGCTCAATGAAGATGTACTCAAAAATGATGTTGAGGACCTGACTAAAACTGAACAAAATATTATTACATATTTTAACAATGAACCATTTTTCAGAAAAGTTTTTTGCTTTCTGGGAATACAGTCTGCTCTAAAAAACCGAGCTTCGGAAGTAAAAATAATTCTTAGAGATTCCCAAATTGCAATTCCTGAAAATTTTGTGTTCAAGAAAAATGAAATTCTTGATACAATAGATTCTAAGATAAATACCGCTAAAAAGATTATTGGTTCCATTGAAAAATGGAAACTATGGAAGAATAACAATTCAATTAAAGGTAACCCTCCACGTTCAGAAGAAAAGTATTGGGAAAGTGAGCACCTAAAAATAAAAGAAAAGATAAATGTCAACTCTTTTTATGATGAACTTGATGTTTCTCTTCGCCATAAAGCATTTCAATTGGCTTTACATTACTGGGAAGGAAGGTATCTACTACAACTTGAAGCAGATCTTCGTGATCCCAAATTTAATGGGAAAGGGAAAGAACCTATGATTAACAGATGGAAAAGACATGCAATGCTTACACCATGCTTTGTCAGTACATTCTTCATGGCGCCAAAGTTTTTCAGTTTTTATAAATTTTTAAGGATGAGCGGAGAAGGCAACAAAATACATGATAATCCACCTCTATTTAATTTTATTGATCTTCTCATTGTTGATGAAGCAGGCCAGGTTTCTCCTGAAGTAGGTGTTGCCACATTTGCTTTAGCTAAACAGACTGTTGTTGTAGGAGATGTAAAACAGATTGAGCCCATTTGGAACGTTACCCATAAAATTGATATTGGTAACCTTAAAAAGTGTGAAATTATCGAGGACTATGATGATATTGTTTACGAAAAACAATTTGACCCTAAAGGTTTTCTTTCTTCTACCGGAAGTATTATGAAAATGGCTCAAAATGCATCGGGATTTAAAGAGCCAAATTTGCATGAAAAAGGGGTCCTGCTAACAGAACATAGAAGATGTTATGATGAAATTATTAATTATTGTAATGTTTTAGCTTATGACGGAAAACTTATTCCATTAAGAGGAAAAGCAGAAAAAGATTTGCTTTTCCCGCCAATGCATTGTATTCATGTTGAAGGCCAATCAACAAGAAACCCAAATGGCAGCAGGTTTAATATTGAAGAAGTTAAAACAATTATTAACTGGCTGACAGACAACAAAACAGAAATTGAAAAGAAATATAAGTCAATTGAACACGCTGTTGGTATTATTACACCATTTACAGGACAAAAAAACAGCTTAAAATCGGCTTTAAAAGATGCAGGATTTAAAGTTGAGGACTTTAAAATAGGAACAGTTCACGCGCTACAAGGTGCTGAAAGACCTATTGTCTTATTCTCAATGGTCTATGGTGATGAAGATAAAGGCACATTATTTTTCGATAGAGATAACAAACCGAATATGCTCAATGTAGCTGTTTCTAGGGCCAAAGATAATTTCATTGTTTTTGCCAATACCAAGATTCTTAATAAAAATGCTAAAACCCCTTCAGGAGTGTTGTCGAACTTTTTAAAGTACCATACTCAAAATTAACCTTTCCATGAAAAATTATTACTGTTTAGACCTTAAATTTAAAGATGAAAGAATATCTGATAAAGAGCACCATGCTCATCTTTTTGTCTCAGATAAAGAAATATATATCCAAATTATTGAAAATGATATCACCTCAAGAATAGATGCTTATTATTCTAATTCAGAAAATCCTTTAGGTTTATTTGAAGAGAATTTTCACATTATTGACTCTAAAGTTTCATTAATTCTTGATAAAAGTAGAATTTATAAAGTCTTATCATTTCAAACCAATGAACAATATCGATATTTTACAATATGGTTAACCAATATTTGCATTATTAAGGATAATACAGATAAAGAAAATATCAACAATGGTATTACCTTTCTAAATAAAAATGGTTTACAAGTTGTTAATGAATTTTATTCTTTTTTCACTAATCATCGTAATAAAAATACATTTTCAATATCAAGGATGGATGGTATGTCCAATTTCTATAAAATTGACAATATGTCTTTCAGACCAGAACTAGAATATACAAGTAATGAGCATAGAGGGAGTGAAGAATTTACTGTAAAAAAGCAAGGAACAATTAACTTCAAATTTGAAAACATTGACTATGATGAAATTAAGCATCACATTGAAATTATTTGCAATCTATTTTCATTCTTTTTCAATGTTAGAGTTACAATGGAAAAACTTATTTTCCGTACAGAAAAAGATATATATATATTTCGAGATACAGAGCCAAATAACCAAACATATGTTTCAGACATGGAAACGGTATCCATTTTTCTGAAAAAAAATAATCGAATTGAAAATTTTTTGAAAAAGAATTGGTACCTTAAATATAGTCAGAATGAAAAGAAAATTTCAAAAGCTATTGATAATATCCTTCATTCAAGGGAAGTTGATTTTTCATCAGCGTTTCTGCTTCTCTTTAATATTATTGAGATTTTTAATATTAAGCAAGAACAAGAAAAGTTTGCCTTTAATACTGATAAAAAATCTATTTCAGATCAGGTATATAAAACTCTAAAAAATTATCTGGTAGCTAAAAAAGATCAGATGGAATTTGAAAAGAAAATTAGAGGTATTATTGATAAGTTAGAATTTAAACCATTTAAGAGCCCATTAGAAGAGACTTTACGAATCAATAATGTTGATCCTGAAATTTTCGGGTATCCTTTTGCAAAACTAAAGAAAACAAGGGATGCTATTACACATGGGAGCCTCAATTCTATAAAACCAGATCAGCTACAACTACAAGTTTATTGTTTAAGAAAAATTGCAATATGTATAGTATTATCCCAACTTGGATTTAAAAACGATTTAAATAAAGAATTTCCTGACTAATAAAATTTTACACCTAAATTATAATAAAACATTTAAGAACAGGAAAATTTTCTGAAAGTTTTAAAATTACTATAATCCCTAAATCTATTTAAGATACTATAATGAATAATATCATTAAGCTTACCCGTACAGAACTCTATGATAAGGTGTGGGCTACACCTCTAACTACATTATCTAAAGAATTTAATTTGTCTGATAACGGACTAAGAAAGATCTGTAAAAAATTTGATATCCCTTTACCTCCTATGGGATACTGGCAAAAATTACAATTTGGAAAGAAAGTAGTAAAAACCCTATTGCCTCAACAAGAAAATGAAAAAGAGATAAAAATTCATGTGGATAGAACTAAAAATGATCCTAATCCTATAAATTCACTCAAACAGATTGTTACCGAAAAAATCAAAAGCAATTCCGCATTAATTTTAAAAGTATCCGAACGGTTAAGTAAGCCGGACGAAATCGTTAGTAAAGCACAAGCTAACCTTGACACGAAAAAAGTTCATGATTCTTATGAAAAGATAAAAGGAACTATTTCTACTGATAGAGGGTTACCTAATATTGTTGTTTCTCCAAAAAATGTGTCTCGTTCATTAAGAATACTGGATAATCTGATAAAGAATTTTAAAACTTTAGGATATAAGGTAAGTGTAGATTCTGAAGGATTAAAATTTGCAGCATATGAAGATAAAATTACACTATATATTAAAGAAAAAAGCAATATTAAAGATACAACGAATGAAAGAGGATGGAAAAGCAGAGATTTAATAGCAAATGGAAAACTAGCAGTTAAGATCGTGCAATATGGGACTATTGAATTTGCAGACACAGATAAGTTACTCGTTGAAGATCAAATTGAAAAAATTTTGATAAAAGTTGAAACTGAGTTTCAAAGAATGGCTGAAAATAGAAGAGTGTGGAAAATTGAAAGTGAAAAGAGAGAGGAGCTTAGAAAGATTGAAGAAGCAAAACAAAAATTGAAGGATGAAGAGCTTACAAAATTTATTTATTTCTATAATGATGCCCATCGATGGAAGAAGTTTATGATTTTAAAGGAGTATTTTGAGCATTTGAAATCTACTAATACTACAGACAAAGAATGGCTTGATTGGGCTGAAAAAAAACTCGATTGGTACAATCCGGCTAAAAATGCAGAAGACAATTTAATGGAAGATGTTGATAAAAACTCGTTAGAAATCAAGAAGAAAAATAGATGGGAATGGTAAAGAATAAATTAATATACAAATTAGAATGCTATAGTAACGCTCTATTATAAAGAATTTATTAGAATATTTTCAGTCATATAAATCCATGAAAAAAAATAAAGAATTCAAAGGACTTTGGTACTTGCCAAGCAATCCAGAAAACAAAATTGGCGGAACATTAATAATCAAGCCTGAAAAGATAGTGTTAGAATTATTTGGTTGCTATCATACAGAATCAGAAATTATAAAAAGAATATTGGAAAATAAGGTATCAACTGTAGAAACAATATATGGTGATATTAATGATAATAAAAAAATAACCTTATTTAATTGTCGAGAGTCATTAAATATAAATTCATTGAATTCTGTCCACTTAAGTACTTATGAATGCCTATACACCTTAGAAGGTTTACATTTAAATTCTACTGAAGATAAATTCTTTGATAAAATTTCTTTATTCTCTCCCATTTTTTCTCAATGGAAACAGCCTGCCATTATTGAAAAATCATTTTATTTTGGTGAACGTAATAATAAAGTGAAAAAAGTAGAAGTTTCTACGGATCAAGATTCCTACTGGAAAAAGAATTTTGATATCACAGAAGGATATCAATTGACCCTTAGCGGGGAGAGTCAATTTAATGGAAATTTTGAAAACACAGAATTTAATTTTAGCCAAACCACGGCTCTATCAATAGTATGTAAAGAAAAGAAGAGTTTTTCAGTTTTATTAGAAAAGGTATTTATTACTTGTAAATTTATAACGTTAGCAACACAAATTCCTGTTCTAATAACAGAACTTTTTTTATATAATCAACAAAATATTCCTCAGAATTCTGATCCTATAAAATTATATTTCATAAGTAAGAAAAAGTCTACCCAAAAAGTTGATTCTACAAATTTTTTATTTACTTATGATGATATTTCTGATATTTTCCCTGAAGTAATACTAAAATGGTTTAAAGAAAGTGATCGTCTCACCCCAATTCGAAATCATTTAATAGCTAGTATTCAACAAAAAGGATACTTTTCAAGTCTTGATTTCCTAACTATTATACAGTCTTTGGAAGGTTATCATCAGAGATTTATAGGTACTGATAAGATTCTAAAGGAGAGAATAAACGATTTAATAAATAATTTCAATGCCGTACACCTTATTCGAAATAGCAATATTAAAGTTGACAGAGTAGTAAAAACTAGAAATTATTATTCTCATTTTTACGATCGTAAAGGAAATGAGTTATTAGGGCAAGAACTATTGGAGGAAACTAATAAACTACGAGTTTTACTAACTTGCTGCGTACTTTCACTAATAGGTATCGATAATAGTAAAATAAATGAAATTTTAAATAAAAAGAATTCCATTAAAAGATTATTTTAATTGTAATAGCTAAGATTGAATTAGTTGAATTAGTCAATACTTAATCTGACAGTTATAATCAAATTGAATAACTTTAGAATAGATTAAGCATTATGACTACGCAATCTATTTGCGCATTTACCTTTGATGGTTCGCCATTATATATCTTTTATAAGACATATTAATTCTTTATTTTACTCTCTCGAGTATTATATCGGATTCGCCAGCCAATAATAGCTTATAAAGCTCGATAACTTCATTCCAATCTTTAGGCTGATATTTAGTTTGTTTCCCTGCAAAAATTACCATAAGTGATAAATCTTTATTTACTTCAATTACATTTTCATCATCTGTAATAACCGAAACCCAAAATGCTCCATGTTCTTCATCCATCAATTGGAGATCTGATATCTGCATTAAACTGTACGGTGGCATCGAAAGATTCTCCTTTTTTAGAAGTCATTCCTTCAAGATATAATGGTCCACCTTCGAGTAAGGTTTGCTTCTGATGTTCATCGAGTTGTATTCCTTTGATTTCATTAGGAATTTTCATGTACTCCGCTCTATAAGCAACCAATTCGTTGGTTAAACGGTCACGGCTGATGACTGATGGAATGATTTCATCTGTTTTAGGATTGACCAGATCTACTACCCTACCCATATTTCCGCTTTCTCTAAGATTCTTTTTGTCTTCATCACTGAACTGATGCCCGAGGAATTTCATATTGAGGTTAGGTTCTTTTCGGATACCATGCAGATGAACAGCAACTTGTCCGGTATCTCCTGTTTGAAGGGATAGTCGAACATCCATCTTGCTAACCGCCGTTCCCAGATTAATGGTAATGGGAATCAGTGTATTGGTTTTAAAACCTCGGAGTAATGAATCCATAGCATTCATCTTTTCAAGCTTCTCCTGATTAAGTCCGAATTTTTCCATCGTTTTCCAGTCGATCTGTTCAGGCTGAAAACGATATTCCTGATTTTCTGTGTTGTTGTCCATTGTATTTTGATTTTTGGGATTGTTATTGTTTTTAGGTAAAACTTCGTAGTCTTTCAGCTTTTCTTTTTCTTCGGGGGATGCCTGATCGACATATTTTTGAAGATCGTTAGCGGTATTAACAGCATCGTATTCTGAAACTTTGAAAAAGTTGAAATGCGTGGGATTTTTAAGCTGCCGGTAAAAATTGGAAAAGAAGTTGGAGAATAGATCGCCGTGCTTATCTACCGTGATCAGCTGTTCATTATCCTTTTTTTCTTTTGGAGGAACCTTTTGCAGATTCCCATCTTGATCAATTCCTCTGACCAATTCAACTTGGTTGGTATGAATGTTCAGGACAAGGAGTGTATCTCTTGTTGGTTTGATTTCACTGGTTTCCTGAGAATTTACTATTTCATCTTCCATCTTATTTTATTTAATGGGATGAAGGTATTTAGTCGATCACGAATTCATAAAATTTGGAATTACAGTAGTGTATTTGGCTGTTGAAGTCTTGATCATAATGAAGAGCTTAGGCTCTCTCTGATCAGTTGATGAACATCAGAAAGCTTATAATAAAGCTTTCCGCTGATGGTATAGTAAGGCAGCTTTTTATCCGTTCGATATCGTTGTAACGATCTGGAGCTTATTTTTAAAAGCTGTAAAACATCCTGGTTGTCCAAAAGCTGTTCTCCATCAATTTCTATAAATCTGGACTGGTTCTTAATCATCTGTTCTTTTAGAATATCAAATCTTTCCATGATTCTCTCCATCCAGGCTATAAATTCTGTTCTCTCAATATTCATAACTGTGATTTTTATGATTGTTGGTGATGTAAAATTGAACAACAGGAATGATATAAAATCACTACTTTTTCGTAGTAACGAAGAGATTTATTTTATTAGTAGTAAATCTTTTATCAAAAAAATCGATATTTATAGTAAAATAATAAAGACTATGGGCTTAACTGAACAGCTTTTTGGAAATGGTGCTGAAAGATTTTCAGACTGTGTTGAAATTAAAATAGCAGAACTTAATGAAAAACATAAAGATTTTCTTTCTAAAGAAAAAATAGATCTTTCAACAGCGTATATGATTTCGTTCGGACAGTCTGGAAGCGGTAGAGTCGGATTTGGCAGGACACAAGATATCTCCCCTGAGATTGATTCGGAAATTGACAAGATTTTACACGAATGTGCCGAAAAGCATTTGCAAAAATTATAACATACTCTTGAACAGGTTTATTCTTAAGACTTTATTAATCGAAAAGTCAGATTAATTCGTTCTTTCATTCGTATCGTTGATTTAGCAATGCGATGTTCCCAATTTTCTTGTAAGTCTCCCTTCATAATAAGGAGTGAGCCATTAGGAAGTGGCAAACTGTATTTGCTTTGATGATGATCTTTCTTCCTGAAATCAAAGTTTCTGGTTTGTCCAAGACTGATTGATGCAATAACGGGACGTTTTCCATATCGGCTTTCCTTATCCCGATGCCATGCAACGGAATCATTATGGTCACGATACAGGTTTAGCAAAACACCATTGAACTGACAGCCAAATTCCTTTTCAATTCTTTGTTTTAAGGAGAACAATTCAGAAGTCCATGGATTGGTTGGCTTTTTATTTTCTTCGGAATCGTTATATTTTGAATCTCCATACCAAGCGGTCAACCGTGGAGTAAGTACCATCTTATCGTACATTTTCTGGGTACGCTGTTCCCAGGGTGCAGTTTCCAATAATTTGTTTCTAAGCAGGTCAGCTTCTTCCCGGCTCAAGAAATTCTCTCTGTATTCCAAAAGGTCTTTTGGAAACTCATAGAATTCTTCTGTATCAAATAAACTCAGCTGGGTCATTGTAATTTGTATGTAAAACATTTAACTTTGTCTCATTCCGTTTCTACGGAATAATTTTTTTTCATCATTTGTGTTTTTACTTCCCTTCGGGGAAGTTTTTTGATTATGCCATGTACTCAAAATAAATTTAATTCTTATCTCCCATTTTTTCTTTGATCTGTCTGATATCAGTTTTAATTTCTGTGATAAAACTTTGAATATGATGTTCTGAAAATTCATCAGGCTCATATTCTTTGGTATTAATACTACAGGCAAACTCCCAGATTTCTTTAATTTCAGACAATGGAATTTTATAAGGTTCATAAAATTGATTGTCAGCCTTCACCCATATACCATCTGCTTCATGAAACTGAAACCTCTTATAACTGATACCATCATTGGTGGTAATGAAAACATACGTTCTGTCCGTTTTCAAATCCGAAAGATTTTCTACATATTTTCCCACGATATAGGTTCCGTTCTTATAGGGGGGCATTGAATCTCCGTCAGCTGGAAATGCCCTAAACTTACCCCCTTTTAAAAAAGGCAATGATATGGTCTCCAGACTTTCTATGTATTCCGGATCTCCGTAGCCATTCAGGTAGCCCATTGAAGCTTTTTGGGGAATAATCTCAATTTGATTATTTCCATCTTGATCAACCTTTATAGGCAGAACGATTCGATTGTCAGGAAGCTCCATGAGTTCATCGATAGAAAATTTTCTAACATCTACAGTCAACAATAGGTCGATGCTAATGTTATAGAATTTTGAAATTCTAAGCAATATTTCAATAGGAGGTTCTGTTCTGCCATATTCATAGGCGACATATCTGGATCGGGTAAGAATTAATAGATCTGCCAGTTCTTGCTGAGTCATATTTTTCTTTCCTCTCAAAAACACGATGTTATCAGAGAATTTTGACATTGTTACAATTTTAGACAACAAAAATACAAATTTAGTTTCAAAACGTAACTAACTTTGTCACATGGAAAGAGCAATTGTACATATGGATTTGGATACGTTCTTTGTTTCCTGTGAAAGGCTGAAAAACTCCGAATTGGAGAAAAAGCCTGTCATCATAGGAGGTGGAGACCGTGGTGTAGTGGCTTCCTGCTCTTATGAAACCCGTTTTTTCGGAGTCAGAAGCGCCATGCCAATTAAAATGGCTTTACGGCTGTGCCCCGAAGCTAAAATAATTAAGGGAGATATGGAAATGTATTCCAATATGTCCCATATGGTAACGGAGATTATTCAGGAAAAAGTTCCTGTTCTCGAAAAAGCAAGTATTGATGAATTTTATCTGGATTTATCCGGGATGGATCAGTTTTTTGGATGTTATAAATGGACTCATGAAATAGCAGAAAGCGTACAGAAAAACACAGGATTACCCATAAGTTTTGCTTTATCCACCAATAAAACCGTATCCAAAATCGGAACCGGAGAATCTAAGCCTACCGGAAGATTGGAAGTGAAACAGTCTGACATACAGCCGTTTTTAAACCCGCTTTCGGTAAAGAAGATTCCTATGGTCGGCGATGTTACTTTTCAGCTGCTGTCAAGACTGGGAATCAGAACGATACAAACGCTTTCAGAAATGCCTGTTGACGTTCTTCAGCAGCTGATTGGTAAAAATGGAAATGAACTTTGGAAAAAAGCACACGGAATTGACGAAAATCCTGTGGTTCCCTATTCTGAACGAAAATCCATTTCTACAGAAGATACTTTTGCTCAGGATAGCATCGATATTCAGGGTATTCAAAGTATACTCTCAGGAATGGTTGAAAAGCTCTGTTATCAGCTCCGGGCAGAGAAATGGCTGGTATCGGTAGTGGTGGTAAAACTCCGGTATTCCAATTTTGATACGGAAACCAAACAATGCAGGATTCCTTACACCTCAGCTGACCACACCCTGCTCAGGTATGTTTTGGAACTCTTTAAAAAAGTATATACCAGACGTATGAGAATAAGATTGGTTGGCATAAAGTTTACCGGACTGGTTCACGGATGCCATCAAATGGATCTCTTTGAAGATACGGAAGAGTTGATGTCACTCTATCAGACAATGGATAAAATCAAGAACAGGTTTGGTACTTCTAGTGTAGGAAGAGCCTCGGGTTTATTAAAATAATTTCAAGATGTTTCTGAATTGTCATTCTTATCATAGCCTTCGGTATGGAACCATTTCTATTAAAGAACTGGTTAAGCAGGCTGTACATTTTAATATTAAAATCCTGGCTCTTACGGATATCAATACCATTACCGGGATATATGATTTCTACAAACTTTGTCAGGATCATAATATCAAACCGATCGTCGGAGTGGAAATAAGGCTTCAGGATGAACTGTATTATATCTGCCTGGCCAAAAATCAAAAAAGCATTGCAGAAGTCAACAGGCTTTTAACCGCATATAACTGTGAAGACATTGAAATTCCTAAAGCAAATCCTGATTTTACAGATACTTTTGTTATTTACCCACTGGAGAATATTCCTGAAAAATTAGCAGATCATGAATTTATAGGCATCAGACAGAACCAGTTAAATCTTTTGATTAAACCGGAATTAAAACAGTTCATTCATAAAATGGTTATTCTTCATCCGGTTACCTTTAACACCACTGAAGAATATGAGCTTCATAAAATAGTAAGGGCTATTGATTACAATACATTGATCAGTAAGCTTACAGAAGCTGATTACTGTAAAGACAACGAAATGTTTACTGATAAAAAAGAGCTTCTGGCTCAATTTTACCATGAGTCACAGATTATTGAAAACACAAAGTATATTGTCAATAGCTGCCATTTTGATTTTGATTTTTCAACACCTAAAAACAAAAAGCATTTCACTGACAGCAAAGAAAATGATTCTAAGCTTTTAAAAAAGCTAGCGTATCAGGGACTTTCAAAAAGGTATTCCGAGGATAATCTACAGGCGAAAGCAAGAATGGATAAAGAATTGGGGGTTATTGACCAGCTTAATTTCTGTGCTTATTTTCTCATCACCTGGGATATTATCCAATACAGTAACCGGATGGGCTTTATGCATGTAGGACGAGGCAGCGGTGCCAATTCTATCGTCAGCTACTGTATCGGAATTACTGACATATGTCCTCTGGAGCTGGATCTGTATTTTGAACGGTTTTTAAACCTCAACCGTAAAACGCCTCCTGATTTTGACATAGACTGGAGCTGGCAGACCAGGGATATCATCCTTGAATATATCTTTGGCAAATATGGTAAGAACCATGTTGCCTTCTGTGGAACCAATGTTGAATTCAAGTACCGTTCTATTTTCCGGGAAGTAGGAAAAGTATTTGGGCTTCCGAAAGATGAGCTTGATATACTGGCAACAAAACCCATCCAGAAACATGATAGTAATTCGGTATCCAGACAGGTTCATTACTACGGAAAGCTTTTAGAAAAGTTTCCTAACCAGAGAAGCATGCACTCCTGTGGAATCCTGATCTCCGAAGAACCTATCACTAATTATTCAGCACTCGAAATGCCTCCTAAAGGTTTTCCGATCGTACAGTTCGATATGTACACTGCTGAAGAGATTGGCCTTGAAAAATTTGATATTCTCTCACAAAGAGGATTAGGAACTATAGATGACACTGTAAAGCTGATTAAGGAAAAAAGAGGAATTGATATTGATATCCGAGATACAACTCTTTCAAAAGACGAAGCCCGATGCAATGAATTCTTAAGTTCCGGAAAAACGATTGGCTGTTTTTATATTGAATCTCCTGCAATGAGGGGATTACTCCGAAGATTGAAATGCGACAACTATAAAGTACTGGTAGCTGCCTCTTCCATTATTAGACCCGGAGTGGCTCAAAGCGGAATGATGCGGGAATATATTTTCAGGCATAACCATCCTACAAGATTTGAATACTTCCATGAGGTTTTTGAAAAAGAACTGGGAGAAACCTACGGTATTATGGTATATCAGGAAGATGTTATTAAAATTGCCCTGCATTTCGGAGGATTATCCGCCCCTGATGGTGATGTCCTGAGAAGAGCGATGAGCGGTAAAGGTCGGTCTTTATCAGCTTTACAGAAAGTAAAAGATAACTTCTTTGAATCCTGTAAAAATCTGGGACATCCTGAACAGTTATCTATGGAGGTTTACCGTCAGATAGAATCCTTTGCTGGATACTCATTCTGTAAAGCACATTCTGCTTCTTATGCCGTAGAAAGTTATCAGAGTTTATATCTCAAGGTCTACTATCCTATCGAATTTATGGTTTCTGCGATCAATAATGGTGGTGGATTCTATAGAACCGAAGTCTATATTCACGAAGCCAGGATGTCAGGAGCTTTTATCCACAATCCTTGTGTTAATTTAAGCCAGTACCAGACAACGGTTTATGGTTCGGATGTTTATTTGGGGTTTATGCATATTGAAAGGCTGGAGGCAAGGTTAGCACAGCTGATTCCTGAAGAAAGAACCCAGAATGGAGAGTATACCTCTCTTGAAAACTTTGTCAAAAGAATTCCTATCGGTATCGAAACATTGCAAATTTTAATCTTTATCGGAGCATTCCGCTTTACCGGAAAACAAAAACATGAACTACTGATTGAATCAAGATTTCTTCTGGGAACTCATAAGGTGCCTTTCAGGCATCTGACTTTATTGGAAGAACCTCAGAAAGATTATCAGCTTCCTTCTATAGAAAGAAACAAGTTTGAAGATGCTTTTGACGAAATAGAGATATTAGGTTTTCCTGTTTCTTTCAGTCCTTTTGATTTGCTACAAATCCGGTACAGAGGTTCTGTTTTGGTAAAGGATTTATTGAAGTTTCATAAACATCAGGTTAAAATGCTTGCCTATCTGATTTCAAGAAAGCATGTACCTACCAAGAAAGGAACGATGTATTTCGGAACCTGGATTGATGCAGATGGAGAATATTTTGATACCGCTCATTTTCCAAACTGCCTTGAAGAATACCCTTTTCAGGGTGGTGGGTGTTACCTTCTATTGGGAACTGTAGAGGTCGATTTCCATTTTCCGACTGTTACCATTCATAAAATGGCTAAAATGCCTTTTATTCCTGATCCCAGGTATTCAATGGATAAAGACAAATCGCAGGAAATTCAAAGAAGTCTTAGGGAGGATGTAAGTATGACTTTTCGTAAGCCTTATCCTCAGCAGCATGAAATAGATTTACCTCGTAACAAAGGTATGTGGAAATAAATTACATTTCTAGTAAAAATCTTTATTTACTTATATTTGATAAACCAATATAATTATGAAGTTATAAAGTTTTTTAAAATTGCAGCTTTTTGTTTGATAGGCTTAAACAACTTAACAAAAAATCTCTCCTTTTGAAAGAGAGATTAAAGCAACTGGTATTAAAAAAATGAGGGAAATAAATGATAACTCTGGATGTATTATCATTGTCATTTGTATATTTAGAATCCGATTCAGCAACTATATAATAAATTATTCACCAGTTAACTCACCCATATTGCTTTTTCCATTTTGCAATAGTATTTCGGCTCAGCTTGTAAACTCTTGCAAGTTGCATATTATTGAGTTCATGCTTTTTTTGATAGTCTAAAATTTTTATAATACTTTTTTCATCATAAGAACGATGTCTTTGATTAAATAGCTCAGTGTCACTTGTTTTTTCCAAAAAAATGATTTTATTCAAAAGAATGATATCAAGAGCACAAAGCGAAGCCTTTTCCATAATTTTTTTACAATCGTTTAATTTATCTGGAAACTTTTGTTCTATCATATCTTTATAAATACTCTTATAGTTAGGCATTGACGTTATTTTTTGTACTTTTCTATCCATTTATATAAAGTTGTTTTAGGAATGTTATACTCATTTATGATCTGCAATTTGGTTTTTGCATTTGTTTCTATCAATTCAAGAATAAAATCTATGATTTCCTGAGTATAAATTTGTTTCCTGAACTGTGGTAGAACCTTAGATTTCTTAACAGACTGATTTTGTTTTATGCTTTGACAGGCGGGAGGTGAAAAAAGTATTAAATGCTGCGTATAAATCCTGAAGAAGTCATATTCCAAAAGCTTACTCCATCTCAAAAGTAGATTGGTGTCAAGACTTTCAGCATTATACATTTCTTGTAACTCTTCCTCAGAACACTTTAAAAAATTTATAATGCGAGATATATCCATCTCAAGTTCATTTACTCTCTTATTGATCATCCCTCCTACACTTATACTCTTAAAGTCCATTTAGAAATAATTTGTTGATTTTTCTTTTAATTCTCATTTACAAAGTTAAAAATGCGATCACTTACAAAGAAAAAATGTAATACTTAAAAATGACTAAATACAGCCCCTTAGATATTTAGCATTCAATAAAGGAATTCACAGCGGCAATAACAAAATTCAAGTATCTAAAAATACCACAATCCTAAAACCGATCATATATTTATAAATATCCTTACCACTCATATAGTACAATTAGTCACTACCGTCCATCTTGTAAATCAAATTCTATATTACTCGCCTAAAAAAATAAACAGGTTTACCGTAAGATATTCCGGTTCTATAGAAAAAGCCTGTCCCTGACCTTCTACTGAAGCAGAAGCCGTATGGGTATGGCTCCAGGAATTGGCATTTGTATTTCTGGTTTGGGTTATATCTTGAAAACGTTTATCAATACCGGTCTTATTATTTGGGGTCCCTTTCCTGTCATTAATAGCATATAAACCAGCAGGTCCCATATGATGATCAAGTAGGTTATGTGAATGTCCTCCACTGTTAGCACTAACTGTAGAAACATTATAGCTTGGCAGATTTTGAGTTGTCAGTTTGACAGTATGGCTACCTCCAAGGGTACCATTAGATCCACTAGTATATTTTATGTACCTATTTCTCGCATCCCATAAATATTCTGAAAAACCTAAAGCATATGCATTTTTTTTGATTTTCTCAGAAGGTAATGTATTTATATTTCGTCCATTGATGAGAAACCATCCTGAATGATCATTTTTTTGCATCCCATATTTAATATCACCTAATGACGGAGATAGTTGTAGATCTTGTCGCTTTTTAACATTCCCTTCATGATCTACAGCAAGAACATTAACAGGTGAATTAATAATATCAAGCTTCCTGATTCTCATATTACCATTTACATCAAGGGTTTTTGTCGGTTTGGATGTGTTTACTCCAATTTGAGCATAAATACAAGAATACATACTTATACATAAACCAAATACTACTATTTTTTTCATCTCTATATTTTTTAGTTTCCAAGATAAATAAACGTATTGACCTCTATGTATTCAGGTACAATACTAAATGACTGGCTATTACCTCCAGCATTAGAAATTTTAAAAGAATGGGTATGATTTCCAGAGTTTGTAGTTTTTGCCTGAGGGCTAAGGTGTGGATTTCGTTTATTAGCACCATTTGTATTACCAACATTCGCCAAAGTACCATTAAAATTAGAACCAAATATATCAGAACGCTTATCAATAAAAGAATGATTGTGAGAAGCATTAGAAGATAAAGAGGTTTCACCAGTAAAGCTTAACTTTGACAGATTATTTTTATCAAGAATTACAGTGTTCTTCCCTCCTGTACTAGCTGTATATTGAGCATTCCCAGATATTTTAAGGAATTTACCTGTTGCACTCGGCAAAGCTGTTGCATATCCTATATTTTTTGCCGATAAACTTGCATTTGACGGCAAAGAAGATATTTGGCGACCGTCCAGAAGATACCACCCATGATGATCAGTCTTCTGAAATCCTCTCTTTACATCTCCTTTTTGCGGCTTAATTTCCTCGTATTTCTTTTTTCCCACTACACCATCCGCATCAGTGACTATTATATACTCGGGATCTTTTTCCGTTTTAATATTTCTAACCCTTAATTCTCCGTTGACGTCAAGAGCTTTAGTAGGTTGCTTTATATTTATACCTGTTTGTGAATGAATCCATTGAACGGAAAACATTAATATTAGTAAGATTTTAAATTTCATATTTTTTGATTTAACAATTATTTTCCTAGATACACAAATTGTTTCAGACTAATATAGCCGGGTGTCAAATTAAAAGCAGTTCCACTACCATTACTTTTTAATGTTATATTATGGGAATGAGCTCCTGATATACTTGTTGTTCGTATGGTATTGTCTGAGCCCCATTTTGCTCCTGTATTTTGAGCATTCAAAGTCATTCCACCTCCGTTAGCATGATTAATCATATTGACAAAAATATGATCATGCTTACCCGCAGAGCTTGTTCTTCCGTTCAATTCGAATGCAGGTAAATTATTTCTCGAAAGTGTAATGCTAGATTTTCCTCCAATTGTGCCTAGAGAGCCGGCAGTATTTTTACTTTTGGATAATTTATTCCTAAAATCTGGAAGAGCGGAGCTAAAGCCCAGTGAGATAGCATTCTGTTTTGCAACTGAGGGTAAGGTAGAAATACTTCTTCCATTTAAAAGAAACCAGCCATGATGATCCTGATCCTGAATAGCATCTTTGATATCACCAATGATCTCCTTTCGGAATTGAGTGTAATCCTGTTTTGAAATATATCCATTTTCGTCAGAAACTAATATTTCAGCATTTGACCCGGCAACAGGCAAATTCCGAACTTTAACATCTCCATTTACATCTAAAGTTGCTGTTGGTTTTGCTACATTTATTCCTACCTGACTGTAAAGCCCAACGGAAGGAACAATTGTAATAATTACAAAAATAAGTTTTTTCATTCGTGTGTTTTTTTAGAGAGCTGCAAAGAAAAGAGATTACATTCTTATCTAAAAAAATTAACATACGTAAAAAAAACAAAAAGCAGAAATCTTGTCGTCACGATGGTTACAATCACTTAAGACAACAAATAAGTGAAATTTAAGTATTTAAGACATTCTAAAAATCTTATAATGGAGAGGTTAAAATATATGAATCTGCTTAAATAAGTTTAAAATGAAAGCTTTGGTTGTTTTGTAAAGTTTAAACAAATTTATTTTAAAAGAAGTAAAATCCTATAAGTTTTTTAAAGATTAAGGATTTATTTTCTTTAGCCAAACATACAAATCCTCTCCTTTTTCCAGTCCTATTTTTTTTCTTAATGTATATTTTCTGGTCTGAATGGTTCTATAGGATCTGAATGTATATTCAGCAATCTCTTTAGAAGAAAAATTTAGATAAACATAGGCAAGAAGTGTTAATTCACCCAAATTAAAACTAGGATTACATTCTAAAAGTCTTGGGCTAAATTCAGGATAAAATGTCTGAAACTTTTCAAAGAAAGATGTTGTATTTTTTTTAGCTTCATAGATAACTTCCTCCAGCGTTACATCTAGTTTTTGTTGTAATTTCACATAATACATATTTTTTTCCTCTAGCAAATGATCTTTTTCCTGCAAAAGCAAATTCTTCTCAGAAATGACGGCTCTCTTTCTTCGTTTTAACTTTAAATATCTATAACCTATTATAATATTTAGAAACATAAATGGTATAATAGCAGATAAAAAAATAATCCAATTGAGTTTCCTGAATTTGTCACTTCTATTCTGGTATTCGTTTTCTACTGTATTTACTGCAGACTGAAGGTTTGTTATCTTTAAACCGGCTAATTCATCAGACTCGATATAATATTTTTCCAAATAAATTTTCTCTTTTGCTTTATCATTAAGAAATCCATAAGACATTGAGATCTTTTTATTGGTGTAAGTAGAATATTCAAGATCTTTGATTCTATTCTGATCAAGATCCTGTAAAGATTCAAAATAAAAATCAACTGCTTTTACATAATTTTTCAGCTCAAAATAGTAATCCCCAAGAGAAATGAGCTGGATATATTTTCTTTTGATCCTGTTTAAGTGGGTATAACTTTTATTAAAATAATAATAAGCTGAGTCATACTTAAGGTTGTGTAAACACACATATCCTTTTATAGTGTATAAATTTAAATTATCAGAGAAATCATCATCCAGATTCTTGGATATTTTATGATGGATACTAATAGCTTTGTTAATAAACTTTTCTGAATACAGAGATTCCTGTTTATTAAGGTAATACGAAGCCATTCTTGCATTAGTTCTGGATAATATTTTTTTTGCTTCAATATCATTCTTTCCTGATAGAAGTTCTATAATCCTATGATATTCTTTAAGTTCACTATCAGTGAGTTTTAACTTATTATAGTTAATCGCTTTTATTTCTCTGAATTGGCATTCTAATACAGCATCTTTCTTCGTTTCACTTCCATTTAATCCTTTTTCAATATATAAAAAACTATCTTTATAGTCCATTAATAGATTTGTACAACGAGCTATATTCAAGTAAGATTCTGCTAATTTCAATGAATTTTTCTCATTTTCAGAAATCATAGCCGCATCCTTTGCATATGTAAGAGATTGTATAGTATTCGTATACAGAGTTTCTTTCGATTTTTCCAGCAAGCCATCAACTCTTTTAATCTCAATTCGTTGACTGTATAAAAAACCGAACATAAACAATAAAAAAATACGTATAAATTTAAATAACATATAAAATTTTCTATTTTTAATTAATATAAAAGAAAATAATTAACAATTTACAAAAAAAACAACATATACTTCAAGATCTTAACTTTAGCTACCTATTTGATTTTAATGCATTACCTATCATCAGCTTATTTAATTTAAAGACTTAGATCTAAAATCATTTGCTTACGATAATTTGAATAATATTAAAATGGATAAAGCGTCCAAAACAGAAATACCAATATTAATTTCTGCTATTTTAGACATGAGATTTGCCATCTGTTATAAAATTTTATACTGAGCTAGAGGTTAAAATGCTAAGCAAAAAACAATAAATCAGAGATTCACATCAAGTTGTACTATTTTAGTTTAGTTACATCGTTTCCATGACAGAAAATAATAATCTCATTAGTTTGATTATTAATTAGACTTCTTGCTTTATCAGAATGACAAAAGTCGAATGATTTGACTTTTGAAATAATCTCCATATTTTATATTTGTCTTATTTCAATAATGCTGCAGTTCTTCTTAATAATAAATTTTATAGAATTAATACCTGTTGACAATTTTGTTTGAAAAGACTGAATTGGGAAATATTACTGAAAAAAATCTTATTGTAATTTACCTTGTGACCGTCTATAAAGGTTTTATAAAAATTATAACTGCCTCTAAAAAAACCAACAGTATAATTTATCATTGAATCAAAAGAATATATAATGGTCTCAATTCCTATTTGATCAGACACACTGATTAATACCGTAATCTTGGGGAATTTATTTCTTCTCATTGTAAGGGCTTTGTTGTTTTTACAAAAGAAAGGAATACCAACCCTATTAAAAAAAATAGCCATACGTAAAAACAACCCAAATGCGCAACAAACTAGTAATCAATAATTAAAAATTTATTTTCAAGAAGATACTGTAAAGATTGCGTACATACTTACAACCAAATAATAATAATGAGAAATTTATTATTTATTAAAAAGAAAATTTATCTGACATAAATTTCTATATTGTACTCAATATTTTTTTATCCAAAACAAGTGATATAAAAATACTATTATCACAAATAACCTTACCTTCTTATTATTGACAATTTGTTTAAATGAGCATTTTATAACCAAAGACTATGTCAATTTAATGCTCTATGAACCATTGCAAAAAATCAATACCTGTCAGTTCTTTTTTTGGTAAATTAAATGGACTCTCTGCCATTTGATCTTCAGAATATGACATCGCAGCTAAAAAAACAGCAGAAGTACTATAGAATTCTGCTGTTAAATATAATTTCTATTATTTGATCAAATCTACATGATAATATATCAGGTAAATATTCTATCAGTTCTTTATCAATTGTATTTCGAAGAAGCTTCCAATACCATTTCCTGTTCCACCGCTTGGATTAGCAATAAAAGTAAGACCATGATTTGCGCCAAAAAAATAAGCTCTGCCTGCTTGTAATTCAGCCACTCCTATAAATGTAGTTGCGCTCCCGACAGTATTATTCGCAGCATAGGTCCCTTTAATGTAATCAGTTGGTATAGAAAATCTTAACACCCAATTACTGGTAGTAGAATCAGCAAATCCTACAACAGCATTGGGTACATTATAAGTATCGGGATCAGTAAGTTTAATAGAAGTTGTCATGGTTATTTTATACAAACCAGTTTCAGGAGCTACAAAATAGCCTTCTTGATGGTCAAAATCATTACCTGGGTCATCAACCTGTGTAAAATAATTTAACCTATAAATTACCCCAGTTGTATTTCCAGTTTCACGATTATTATATAAATATGCTCTGGCAATTCCCTTTATTTCATTTTTCTTCTTTTTAATTACCCCATTAGCATCCGCCACCAAAGTTATATCCTGAATATTCGAACTGGGTACGATATCTCTCAGCCTGAGGTTTCCATTTACATCAAGTTTTTGGGTAGGATCAGTAGTACCTATTCCCACATTTCCATTATCAAGCACATTTACTCTAAATATGTTGTCTGAACTTGCAAGACCCATTATATATTCTGAAGCATTGTTATTCCGAACATTCAAAGTACCTCCTGCATAATTATAACCACTTGGCCCCAATATTATTTTTCTTGATTTAGCAATCCCATCTATATCAAGCTTCTGTGTAGGACTATCTGTTCCTATCCCAACATTATTATCAGCTGCTAATACTACATTATTGTTACTACTACCGTTGACCGTTAATTTCATGGAACTGCTGCTATTAGTGCCATCTCCCTGATAATAGGTCCTTATTCCTGACAAAATTTTATTGGTATCCCCAACATAACCACTTGTATAAAGGTTCGCTACATTCTGACCATTTTGCAGATTACCGGTACCAGACCTTTCAACATACAAACTAGCTTCGTTACCATTTCTGAATATTAAAGAATTATCTGCCATACTCATAACTCTATTGCCTGTTAAAGTCCCATTGGCATTATAAATATTAGTATTGGTATCAGTATTCAGCTTTATCCACTTGCTTGTGGAACCATCAAAATGATAAAATCCCATTGCGTCAATGTTGGATGCCTGTCCTGTAGCTGAGCCTGTAGAGACGTCATTTACGTAAATTAAAGTAGAAGGTTCTACAGATATCATACTCAGTGCCCTCTGCCTGTCTACACGGGGAATAAGAACTCCATCTGCATTTGTTGTAGAACCTGTTGGGGTTTTAGCTATAATATCTAGTGTACTTTTAGGAGCAGTAGTATTAATACCTACTTGCCCAAACATGATACTGCCTAACAAGATGGCAGCCAGAGGTAATAGTTTTTTTTCCATGATAGAGATTTTATTTGTTATAAACAAAAAAACCAAAAACTGACAATACATCAAAAAAAAGACATACTCTATAAGCAGCAGAATTTAAAAAGCTATAAAATAGATAGTTAAAATACAAAATTAAAAAAACATGTATAAATTACGTACCTATATTTACTTTGCTAATCCCCATATTGAATCTTTCTAACATTTTTATGTTTGCTATTTTTTAAACCAAATAAAAACTTTACACACATAAGCTTTTTAACGTCCAAACTCTTGTGCATAATAGATGCACTAAATTTTATGAAAATTTTCGATTTTACTCTTATGTCAGCTTTTCTGCAGAATTATTTTAAACCTACCTAAACGGTTCTAAATATTTTAAAATAAAACCTTTCTTTGTTATGTAAAAATTTAGACAACTTTACTATTTTTATATTAGTATCGTTTTAATTCTAAAAACTAATAGGTGTTTTATACAAAAAGGCCGTCTCAATCTGAGACAGCCTACGGAAATGCATTGTATTAGAGTTAATGAGAGACGTCTAATAAATATGCAAAGATTTAATAAATTGTAGTGTATTTCAAGCACCTAATTTATTATATCTAAAACTTATAAAAATTTAATGCTAGTAGTAAATGGAATAAATAACATTATAATTAACAACCGCTTTCATTATCTAGTCCATAATTGTAATGGAAATCTGTGGTGCAACGGAATCATTTATTATTACATTACCTGAATCTTGTTTAGCACATTTAACATATATAGTTTTAGTATTACCTGAAGGAATCGTCACAAATGTACTCATTGTGTTAGAGCTATTCCAATTTACAGCTGTATAACTCTGAGGTATAATAGATACAGAAGTATAAGAACCACTCCCCGCTTGTGTATCAAATATATGGCACCATGTATGCTTGGCATCACTGGTTTTTAGTCTTCCCATATTGACATCCACCTTATAAGTTCTTCCTCCCTTTAAAACAAAATCAGTATTATTAACTTTAGAAATATAGCCTACCGGAGTAGAATTATACAACTGTTCTTGAAAGCGCACCCGATCTCCACTATTAGTGCTTGTATATGTGATAGTCTGTGAGGCATTAGAAGTAAAAGTAGCTGATGTATTTAAAGTTTCACTCACTGAATCAAGCGTTTCCCACTTTCTATTCGTATCAGTACCAGTATTTACTTGTATTTTACCTATATCCTTATTATAAATAATCGTGGCTGCGTGCGCTCGATCTGAAGCAATTGCATCCCTTTGTGCGGTGGTCAACTGCGGCAGACGCACTCCTGAATCAGTCCCGGAAATATCTAATTTAGCTTTAGGTGAAGCTATTCCTATACCTAAATCTCCCGAGGAATTTAATACCATCTGTGAGTTTGATACCCCATTCACAGAAAACTTCAATTCTGAATCAGTAGTATTACCATTACCTTGATATGTAGCTCTTATTCCTGCCAGATCTTTTTCCCCTCCTTCAACAAATCCTTTAAAATGAACTCGTCCAAATATTTGGTTGGCAGACAAATTTTCCCCAGCATTTTGACGATACAATGATAAAGTAGGAACTGTAGCAGTAGTTGATTCAACTTTTATATCAGCATTATTCCCTATAAACCTTCCGTTACCGCTGACATCCAGCTTTTGCGTAGGAGAATCTGTACCTATACCTACGTTATTGTTGGAAGCTAGTACCAAATTATTGTTGATATTCCCATTAACTGAAAAAGTCATGGAACTATTGGTATTGATTCCATCTCCTCGATAATAGGTTCTTATTCCTGACAGTGTTTTATTTGTATCCCCAACATAACCACTTGTATAAAGATTTGCTACATTCTGACCACTTTGCAGATTACCGGTACCAGACCTTTCAACATATAGATTAGCTTCATTGCCATTTCTTAATACCAAAGAGTTATTTGCCATACTCATAACCCTATTGCTCGTTAAAGTGCCATTAGCATTATAAATATTAGTATCTGTATTGAATTTTACCCACTTACTTGTGGAACCATCGAAATGATAGAATCCCACCGCGTTGATATTGGATGCCTGTCCTGTAACTGTGCCTGTAGATATATCATTAACGTAAATTAAAGTAGAAGGCTCAACCAATGCCATACTCAATGCCCTCTGCCTGTCTACACGCGGAATAAGAATTCCATCTATATTGCTTGAATTACCGATTGGATTTTTTGCCGTAATATCTAAGCTACTTTTTGGGGAGACTGTATTAATTCCCACCTGTCCAAACATAATGTTGCCTAACAGTATAATAGCAACAGGTAATAGTGATTTTTTCATTTCTTAAAATAATTTATGTGTATTACAAAGAAATAAGAGAAAAAAGACATACGTAGAAAAAGACATACGTAAAAAAAACAATTATTAAAACACTGAAAACAAACATATTAAATTCAACCCACTTACATTTCATATAGAAAACACGTATTTCATCGTGTATTAAAGAGAAAAGAAATCTACAAATCTCCAGTGAAATACTTGTACTTTAAATTGATAGGAAGTTTATTTAACAGATCATTTTCTAATACATCTATTATTACTTATTTATTGACTGCTTCTATTGCTATGAAACAAACACCATTCAATATCTGTTAGAATCGTTGTGTTTATACTTAAATTACAACTCTTGCTATTTAATTATTTAGATGAGTGACATATTGATAATGCTATTTTTGAAATAATTGAAAGGAAAGATCCGTAGCAGACAAATCTATAAAAGGATTAGTACCAGGATTAAATTCCCCATTAGCAGTCCCTTCATTATATTTAAATATATTATCTTTTAATTTTAAAACTATTTCCAATTTATTATTAGATGAATTCAATGGAATTGATGATAAGTCTATAATAAAATTCTTATTGTGATAATTAGTAGAACCAGATCCAAATGAAGAAGTTGCGCTATACGTCTTAATAACACTGTTATTTAAAAGCACTTGTATATCATAAATGGTATAAGTTGCATTAGGAGGTGTATTATTATTGTTTGGTCTTAAACGAATAGAATAATCAAGATTTATCTGCATAAAGCTGTTCGGGTTGGTACTCTGGGAGTTAAAATACAGTGTATATATGGGGTTAAACACAACAGAAGAAAGGGGTGAGTATTTCCAAGGTGCTAATACAACCGTCCCAACAATTTGGCTATAGGAAAAGCTTCTTGTAGTAGCTACAGAAGATGAATACCCCTGTAAAGCTGTCAAATTATAACCATCATATGCACCTGGCGGCAATCCATTTAAAACTCCTACAACGCCGTTATCATCAGCAACCAAAGTCTTGGTTGCAGTAAATCCTGTTGTCCCATTCACTGGTAGATTACGCACTCTGGCCTTACCATTCACATCCAATCTTTCTGTAGGAGAAACTGTATTAATACCCACATTACCATTTTCATTAATCCTAAATAATTCAAAGGCCTCAGTACCGTAGGCAAGAAATACAGCCTTTGAAGCGTCTTGATTCCTTACCTGTAAGCCTCCTGCATATTGAGACAAATTCCCAATGTTTACAGGACCTCCCTGAATATTTACTTTTGAACCAAATGTTAGAGTATTGGTGCCTATACCTACGCTACCATTGTCCTTAATCACAAAATCTGATCCTGAAGCACGGCTTTCTCCTGAAGAAGTAGTTCCCAGTTTTACCATAGAATTGGCAGAGTCATCTATAAAAGCATCCGGAGTAAAATCTGCTTTAACCCCACCAATATTCAGCTTTGTCCACTTACTTACCGAGCCATCAAAATAATAGAATCCCACCGTATCAATATTGGATGCCTGTCCTGTAGCCGTACCAGTAGAGATGTCATTGATGTAAATTAAAGTAGAAGACTCTATAGAGGTCATACTCAATGCTCTCTGCCTGTCTACACGAGGAATCAGAATTCCTTCTACATTTGTTGAAGTCCCTACTGGATTTTTTGCCGTAATATCTAAGCTACTTTTTGGGGAGACTGTATTAATTCCCACCTGCCCGTACATGATTATACCAGTTAATATAGCAACAAGAGGTAATAATGTCTTTTTCATTTTTTAAAATAATTTATGTGTATTACAAAGAAATATAGAAAATGGAAAAAGGAATAAAAAAGACCTACTTAAAAAAAACAACAATTAAAACGCTGAAAACAAGCATTGTAAAACTCACTTGTTTAGATTTTAGTAGAAAATACGTATTTCAGTACAAGAATACTAAGTGTAAAGAAAAGTAATCTCTAAATAATATCTTGAAATTCATGCAATAATATTTATGTGCCCAAAATTATTTTTTCATTAATTAATCTTAAAACAATAATACAAGAGTAGTTCGAATCACCAGAATTATATGTCTTATCTCATATTATGTTCGTGATTTTAGATTACATAATATTCGAAAATTTTTATTGATCGTAGATGTTCAAGTGGAACTTTTTACAAAGTGAACCACTTGTAACAACTATTATCTTTAAATCTCCAAAGAATGTAGGCAAAGATTTGATACCTACATTTACCTACAGAGTTTATTTAACCTTAGTATTTAATGTAAGTATTAATCCTATACCACAACTATCTTTGTCCATAAAAGGATAGCCTGCAAGTTTAACCTGATGATTCGAAATTTTTATAAAATCAAAACCAGATAAAGGATTCCAATAATTAACAATAATAGCAACCCCTATACCCAAACCTGCTCCTGTAAGTATATCGCCACTCCAGTGTCTATTATTTCCAACGCGCATTAATGCTGTCATAATTGCAAATAAATAACCAGAGGAGGCGTAGATAATATTATTGTCTTTATACTCCAAGAATTGAATTGTTGCAAGATTGAAGGCCAATGCAGAATGACCAGAAGGATATGAATTATAAGCAGATTTATCAGGCCTTAAACTTCCAAAACTTTCTTTACTTATATATGTAATACTTCCTGTGATCAAAGATGAAATAAGTACATTGGTGATCATCTGCCTAGAACCATGCAAAGCCTTAAATCCAAGAAACTGTCCTGATAATAAAAATAATAATGGAGTATATTGTGTAAAATCATCAATTTTTGTTTTAAAATTATACCCAAACAAGCTTCTTACATTTCCTTGAACATTATCTTCAAGTGACGGAATTTTCAAAACAGATCCTGCGGCTATTAAACTTACAGGCAAGATTAGTTTTTTATACGTAAATGTGTGGCTAATGTTTTTATCCTTATATGCAACAAATGAAGAATCTTGAGAATTAAAACAATAAGGAATAGAAAGTAAATAAAATACTATTAACTTTTTCATAAATTAAAATAGGTTATGCTAAAACGTCTTTAAATGATTACTCAACTTTTCCTTATCATTATACTGTAAAGAAAAAGTTCTGTAAAAAATAAACGAATTAAATACATTAAGAAGGGTACGCTTGAATCATACTCAGAGGTCATATGTCTTTTTAAGTAAGGATAATTAGACCGTCACTGGTTGCCAGTTATCTAAAATCTACTGGATGTATTAAGGCACTATCTGTTTATAGGTGATAGCATCATAAAATAGAATAGTCCGATAATAATTTTTTTTTCATTGCTGAAAGAATCTATGTTTAGTACAAAGAAAGGAATTCAAAAGTTGAGAGAAAAAAAGGACATACATAAAAAATACGTTTTTACAACTACCTAAAAACAAGATTTTTAATATAAAGGTTATATATAAAAATACGTTTTTTAGGTAATTTTTTGCTTGAAGTTTTCCTAAATGTGATTTTAATCTTTTCAAAAAGTAAATTAAAACTTCCTATTTTCTTACATCCTGCCCGCTTTTTACTTCTATTTAATAATTTCTAGAAATTGCTTAAGATATGTCCATCTTCATTAAAACAAAGTGGCTGCCCTAATTCTAAGACAGCCCTTGAAAACACAAATAACAAGTAGAATGATGAGCAACCTTTCTACAAATATAATTTAGTACTCCTCTTTGACATGCCAACAACTATTATGCTCATCAATACTATTACATATATCATTTAAATGTTTTTAATTAATATAGAACTTTCAAAGCATTCCTGATATTTTTCTTTCAATTATATGGCTATTTTCAGAGAATTTTCAGATAAAAAAACTCACTCACTAAACCACCAATTCTTAACAAGTGTTATCCGCATTCCCACAGAAAAAGATCCAAATCTATTTAAATTTTCAAGATCTGTAACAGCATAGACTTTTCCCAATCCTCTGGAATACGTCACGAAAACCTCTGTTCGGTCTGAAATGGTAAATCCACCGCCACCGTTCAAAACATAATCAAGCTTTGTAGAATGATATTGCTTTCCGTTGTTATAATCTAATCTCCATATTATATATTCAAACTTTCCTCCAACAAATATGTAAAATCTTCCTTTTTGGAAATTTTGATTTAAATGTTTTTTCAGATTTATTCCCCCTGCATATGTGGAAAAACTTAGATCCTTACTATAAGGGTTTTTAACCGGTACAGATAGTTCAAAAAAAGGTTGCAGATACAATTCACTAGAATCAAAATATAAAATTTTTGAAAGAGCTACATCCAGTGATAAATGGGCTGTATATTTATTAATCCACCTGCTTTTTCCTTCCTTTTGATCTGTTAAATTGCCTCCTGTATAACTTGCTCCTAAATTCCATTTTACAAACTGTGATCGCCATTCATCATAATGCTGAGCATAAAGAATTTCCGAAATTAATATAAGCAAGCAAATAAAAAGTTTTCCTATCATCTTATTGGTTTAGTTTCTTCTGTCCATTTTATCAACGTTCATACCTATTACACCTCAAATATCAACGGCATCATTAAATCGATTCTTTAAACACAGATTGATGAGGGTCAAAATTTATATTGGAAAGAAATGAACTATTCTGAAATTGTTTATTTAAAAAAAACACTAAAAAGGATGATTTAAATAACCATATAATAATCAAATACTTAACATATTAACGATTACAGAAAACAAGCTAATATATGTACCTTATACGTATGTATCTCTAACATGTCACCATATTAATAACTACTGTATTTTGCAAAGCTGCATCTCTTTTAACCGTTTATCAAATTCGTTTAGAATATGTTCTACAGGAAAACTAACTTAACATGTAGTATCATTGTAGACAGAACTAGATATCTAGAAACTGTGCTATAACAATAGATTCACTACAAATTAAGAGAGGGTTTTCTTTGCCATAGAAGATACCGGAAATAAAAGGAGGAGACCTTTTGGTCTCCCTTTCCGTATATCTAAAAGCGTATTGCTGGCATGAGCTTCGCTCGCAGCCTTCGGAAAGAACTTCGTTTTTTTCTCCTCTTTTTCCCAGCAGAGCCTACTTCCTCTTAGGCTTTGAAGCTAAATTGATATTTTTTTGTTTTATATAATTTAAGTAAGTATAATTTCTGGGCAATATCACTTCATTTGAGTCCCAAAATGTTGCAGTAACATCAGGCTGAATAGGGATAAGATGTTCCAACGACTGTAATTTTTCCCAAGGCGTTTTTCCATTCAAAGAAAAGTGCGGTCTTTTCTTATTGTAAAACTCCTACCATTCAAAAGCTAAAGCATTTAAATTAAGATCAGGATCAGGTAAATCCACTAGCGACCAGAATTCGGATTTGTCCATTTAAATAAGGGGATCTTGGCTTGATAGGTCTGTATTTGATAAAATGTTCATGTAGCTCATATTGAAAGTAATAATTAAAAAACCAATGAAAGAACGCAAAACCTATTAGTCGCATTAGAAGACTAAAGAGAAAATTTACATGTAGACGTAATTTATAAAAATCAATCTTTGCATAAATTTTAGAATCAAAAAGGCTTATACGCCGAATCAAAATATTGGTATATACTTTCTATACGTGTAAATTCCATTGATATTGACCACCTAATTCCTGATTAAATTGACCACTAAGAATGAAGTCAAAAAAGGTGTCTAAAAGATGGTTTAAAAATATAAAATAAATCTTTACTCTGAGCTGATTTTCTGATCAGCTTTTTTTCTTCTCATCGATTCCCCTGTAAGATCTATTCTCAGGGAGTTATGTACCATTCTGTCAAGGATTGCATCCGCTATTGTTTGTTCCGCAATCACTTCATGCCAAGCGCTTACAGGCAGCTGGGAAGCAATAATAGTTGAGCGTTTTCCGTGCCTGTCTTCTATAATTTCCATAAAATCCTGCCTTTTAAGATTATCCAGCGACTGTAACCCAAAATCATCAAGGATAATAAGATCCTGCTTTTCTATTCGGTCAATCTCTTTAAAATAAGAGCCGTCTGCCTTAGCCATTTTAAGCTTTGAGAAGAGTTTATTGATGCTGAAGTACATAACTTTATATCCCATTGTACAGGCTTTGTAGCCAATGGCAGTTGCAATAAAACTTTTTCCAACTCCTGTACTTCCTGTAATAAGAATATTCTGTTTCTGAGAGATAAAATCACAGGAAGATAACCTTCCAATAGTATTCTTATCAATATTCCTGGAAGAAGAGGCTGTGATCTCTTCTATAAATGCCCTGTATCTGAACTTAGCTGTGATAATCAATCTCTCTACCTTTATGCTTTCCCTGTCGTCATACTCGGATTCAATTAAGTAGGCTATAAGTTCATCATTGGTATAGGAAACACTTCCTGTTTCCATTGTTGTGGAAAAAGCCCTGTGCATCCCGTGGAGCTTTAAATGTTTCATTTTTTCTAATGTTGCCTGATTCATAGGTTTCGTATTAATGATTTAATTGTTAATGATTGTAGATGTTACTGATAGTATTTTCCGCCTCTTATGTTTTTGTGTTTAGGCAGTTTCTTTTCTTCAAAAAATGCATCGTCATCGGTGAGATTATCCAGACCTCTTTCCAAGATACTTTTAATCATGGCTAGGCTGTATTTTTCATATCCCAATGCTCTTTTACAGGCATTGTCAAGTCTTATGCTGCCAATCTTTTTTGATAATGAAAGGATTCCCAGGGCAGGTTTTATAGGATTGCTCAGGATGCTGTTTCTTTTCCAGGATTTTGATGATGTACTGTTCACAATATTCTCCAACAGACCTTCCCCAAGAGATAAACCGGGATGGATTCCATTCCGTCATAAACTGATAAGATGAAGGCATATGTTCTTTTACGGTCGTATACTGATATTTGGCCAGGATTCTGTTGTGGAATGCTATTCTGCGCTGGTCATAGTAGATCTCGACCGTGTTTTTACTAAAAATAATGTTTACTTTTTTACCAATATAGCTGAACGGAACACTGTAATAATGCTGGTCTTTGCTTAAATATACATGGCTGGTCTTATGAACAGTGGCACGTACAGAATGCTTGAGTTGGTACATCATAGCGGGTAGTGGGGATAATGCATGTCTTTCAACCTCACGGAAAACATCAGCCCTGGAATACTTCTTTCTTTTCATGGGAGCTTCATTATATCCTTCCAGCAGGTTTTCTATAGCTTTGTTCAATGCTTCCAAGCTAAAGAAGTGATCTTTACGCAATGGAGCAAAAATGCGGGTATAAACAATACGTACCGCATTCTCAACCAAAGCCTTGTCCTTGGGATGATAGGTACGAGTAGGAAGTATTGTAGTGCTATAGTGGGAAGCAAAATCCAGAAGGGAATCAGTGATGACAGGTTCGTACTTATGACTTTTTTTTACCGCTGTACGCAGGTTATCGGTAACAATAGCTGCGGGAACTCCTCCATAATAATGCAGGGCTTTGGTAAGGCTTCCAAGAAAATCTTCTTTTCCTTGGGTTCTTGTAGCTTCTACGAAGGTCATGCCACTGGCTCCAAGTATCGATACGAAGATCTCGACTTCCTGTTGTTCTCCTGTTTCTTTATCAATAATGTGAAGTTTTTTTCCTGTATAATCCACAAAAAGTTTATCCCCTGCCTTATGTTCAATATGCATGGAGGGGTTCACCTTTTTACACCATTCCCTGTAATGATGACAAAAGCGGGAATATTGGTAGCCCAAAGGGTACTTCTCTATGTATTCTTCCCATAGCAGATAACGGGTAACACCTACACGTTTTAGTTCTATGGATATGTAAGGAAACAACGATTCAAGCTGTTTTTTGATACTGTCCTTATCCCTTATAGCGGTTGGCGGAGTCTCAAATAAATCATCTAAATCTTCATCACTCAGCTCTATCAGCTCCTCATACGTAAGCTGGTGTTCATTGAACAGGCTGATATACTTTTTGGCAGTATTGCGTGAGATACCCAGCTGTTTGCTTATCTGCAATTTACTTACTCCCTGGGTGTATAATCGTAATAATTGTTTGATGTTCAACATGTCTATTCTTTTGTTAGCCATTGATATTTTTTGGCTAAGTTATTCAAGACACGTTTTTTGACTTTTTTTGGTGGTCAGTTTGGGCAGGAATACCCTGGTCAATTTGCTCAGGAATCAACTGATCACTTTCGCAGGATTGAGATGGTCAATTTTGAAGGATTCTACAACTGTTGTCTGTTCTAATTTTGCGCTATAATTTTCTCATGTTAAAACTGACATATTAACACTAAACCTTGGGAAATAAATGTATAAGATTATGAAAGAGCAAAAATCAGTAAGAATTGGCGTAGCTTTATTTTTTATCAGTCTAACAACAGCCTTCCAGGCTCAGACAATTGCAGAAAAACAACCCGATCTCAAAAGCACACCTATCAACATGGAGATGATGCTGGGTAGCAGGGGTATCTATTATCAGGTTATGGTTAATAAAAAGTTTAAAAGTATACCAAAACTTGGCTTTTTCAGTATTACCAATGGAAATGCTCCTTGGGAAAAAGAGATGACACCTGACATCATGACACAATCGCATATTACTTATACATTGTTAAGGGGTTTAGAAGTCACAACAGGTTTGCAATATACTCCTGTTTATGGATTCAGACCGGTAGCAAGTCTGATATATTCATATTCTACACCTGAATTTACTATCGTAGCAAACCCAAAAATCGATCTAGCAAGTGATTGGGCATCAGAAAACATGCTACTCATAGAATATCGTCCAAAAATTAATGATAACTGGTCATGGTACGGTCGTGTACAAGGTTTGTATGGATTTGTTCCAAGCTCAGGTGATCATAACAGAAGCTACATTTATCTGCGTGCAGGACTCAGCTACAAAGAGTTTAGCTTTGGTCTAGGTAGTAATTTTGAATGGTATGGCCCTATTAAACATAATGAGAACAGTATTGGTTTGTTCGCCAGTGTACTTGTCTTCTAATAATAATTGTCTGAAACCGTTGATTTACAATTTTTTTATTGATAAGTTTTATTTTGAAATAATCAATGTTAAAATTTCATCCTAATCAAATAGTGAATATAATCCAATCTCTTGTAACAAAATATATTTATGGGAACAGATGAAAGTTGAAAAGACGGTCAATTGAGCAACTAATTTCGAAGTGAATGGAACGTCTTTTTAAGGTTTGAGATCATATCACAGCGATATTTAATTTTTTTTATAACGCTTTTAAATCGTCCGTCAAATGTTTCTATATTTCTTCGGTTATGGCATAAAACCAAAATAGCCAATTAAAGACTTAAAAGTCCAATAATAAATTCTAAAAGCTTTGTAAATTAAATTGCATTAAACTTCTGTTAAATTTAAAAACGAGACTTTAGTTTTAACTTAAAAGCTTAAAGCAATTCTTCTATCTTAATCAAATTTTCCTAGAAAATGTATTTATTAAAAGTCAGACGTACCATTATAATTAAAAATGCAGAACAAAAAGATCTGCACTAAAATTTTAAAATTATCAAAAGAAAAATTTATAATTGAAAGTTTAGCTTTTAAATGTTTCCAGTGCCCAATCCTCAAAAAGTTTCTGACCAGCGGAGTAATGACCAGCGGGAACTAGAAGTGAATTAGTAACAACAAAATGCATATACTTACTTTCATTTTCTGTAATCACTTTTTTGTCCTGACCTGTAATTTGAATATACTCAGAGACAAAAGTCCCCATTTTGCCACGTCTTGGTCCTGCAATTTCAATGGTGTTATTTTTAGGTTCTTCCAAAGAGAATTGTACTATAAATTCGGCAACATCATCAAGTGCAATTGGTTGATAGTCTAAGTTCGAAACAAAAACTTTATCCCCTTCTCCCTGAACTTGGATGATGGCTTCCACATGTTCGTGAAATTGTGTTGACCTAATTATAGTGTAAGGTATACCCGAGTTTTTAATAGTATCCTCTTGAAGTTTTTTTGCTCTGAGATAACCGATTTCCAATGCATCATCTGTTCCTACAATTGATAGAACGATATGATGCTTAATACTAGCATTCAATTCTGCTTTGACAAGATTCTTTCCCGCAGTCACAAAAAATCGAAGTGCATTTTCTCCTTCGGGAGAAGATGAATTTGATAGATCGATTACTATTTCAGTTCCGGTCAATGCTTCCTGAAGCCCTTCACCAGTAATGACATCGACACCTTGTGATGGCGAACCGATTACTACTTTATGACCAAGTTTTTCCAATTTTTTAGTTACAAGCCTCCCTGTTAGACCTGTACCTCCTACTACTAAAATTTTCATATCTGATTTATTTAATATTGTAAAGTTTTTTAAAATAAGCTGCGCACTTGAACACCAAAGGGATTTTCAAACCAATATCTCCAATATCCATCGGTTCCTCTTTTAGCATAATCATTAGATGTTCCTCGAATACATATTTTTTCACCATTATTCGCAATACGTGCTATACTCCAGTCCAAGATTAGTGATGCTAGATTACCATATACATAAACATTCCTTGTTGTAATTTTGATTGGCAAACCGAATTTAAAGAAGCAGTCCAATTCTCGCGCAATCTCCAATCTTCCTCTACGAGGCTGACCACTATCACGAATAAAGATTGCATCTTCCTCATAGAAACGAAGCATAGTCTCCGTATGGAAAGAATTCATATGAGCAAGAAAAGAGTCGACTATTCCCTCGGGAGTTCTCGACAATGAGAGTACTGAGCTTTCAACAAAATTCTGTCCAATCATAAAATCTAAATTTTCTTTAGAAGTAATTTTTTTGTCTTACAAAATTGAGCAATTGGCATATGCAACGCCACTCACAAATTAAGGTAAAAGGTGGACAAAAGAAGGAACAATCTTAATGATCTAAGGTTTGGTCTGAACATTTAGCGTATTGCTTCCGATATTCACTTGGTGAAAAACCTGCATTTTTACTAAACAGCCTGATGAAATATTTGGTGTCTTGATATCCCAGCTGATAGGAAATTTCCTTGATGCTTATTTCGGTATAGTAGAGCAATCTTTGCGCTTCACTCATCACTTCCTTCTGTATATGTTCGGAAGCAGATAAACCAGTAACTTTTTTTACTGTATCGCTTAGATGTCCAACAGTTATATTAAGCATTGCTGCAAATTCAGATGGACGCTTTATACTCCGGAAATGTGATTTTACAAGATTCCTGAATTCCTTCGTGAGATTTATAGAACGTAGGCTAACACTTTCGGAATTAATGAATGATTGGCGTTTGTAGCATAAAACTGCCTGTTCAATAAAAGCTGAAAGCAATGGTTTTTCAACTTGCCTATAAGGGGTATCGTTCAGATCTTGTAATTTCATGATTGACTCAAAGATTGTTCTAAACCAATGCCGCTCATTATTAGAGAGAGCGATAATCAAGGTTTCCTCTAATAAATTATCCAAACTGGTTTGTGCCATTCTACCGATATGACGGCTTTCAAAAGACAAATAATAACCTGTTGCACTAAGAGTCTCTAGAATCTGATGAACTTGTCCAGGAGGAGAGATAAAAAGTGTCCCCACCGGCATTGTTAAATGCTTAAAATCAAATACAACTTCAAGCTGATCAGCCTCAATTAGCATGCAAGTATAATGGTCGTGCCTATGAGGTGAAAGTGCTTTTATAATACCTGGTGTAGATACGTTCCAAATACCAACAGCAATCCCACTGCTGTAATCCATTCTATTTACTGTAATTGAATCGTTTTTAGGCATAACAATTTCTTTGCACAACTAATTTAGTTTTTCTTTATTTAATAGTGTGTATTATTCAAGACTAAAAGTAAAGAAGCTAACTAAATGTGCAATTTTTTCAAAAACATCCATTTTTAACAGTTATCTAAAATTCCAACGTTGCAAACAACAGTATTGATAAATAAAAAAGAAATTAAGTATATCCTTTTCTTGATCGGTTGGACCTTCAGTTTATGAATCAATGAATTATTTAAATTTCATTTGAATTGTTTAAATAAAAACAGGTAGTATGTAGTAACAAGCAACTTTTACTATTTCAAAAAATAACTGTTACCTTTACATCTTCATTAAAACTAAAATAGTTATGAAAGGCAATACAGCGTACCGAAAGAAAATAATAAGATCCAGCTATGTCAAATTAATCGGGATATCTATTATCGTTAGTATTATGTGTTGTCTTATATCTTATACTTTAAAACATTTGACAGGACAGGTACAGGAATACCTCTTTGAAGAAATTATAGCCACGGAAAACAAATTGCTAATCTTTCTACCAAGTGTAGGCATTACAGCAATCTATTTCCTACGTAAATATTTCTTTCAGAACAGAAAAAATAAAGGAATTAAGGAAATATATACAACCCTTGAAACAAGAAAGGATCATCTTCCTTTTTTTAAAATACCTTCTCACTGCATTAATGGCTTTTTAACGGTCATTTTCGGAGGATCTACAGGAGTCGAAGTATCAACAGTAGTTGCCACCGCAACAGTTGGTAATCAGGCATACAAACATTTGCATAGTGCTTGGGCCTACAAGACGGAACTGATATGTGCAGGTATTATAGCGGGTGTAACCGTACTCTTTGGAAGTGCGCTGGGCGGTTTTCTATTTGCATTTGAAGTTATTACACGTAAATACAATAAAACCTTACTGATCAGTGGAATAAGTTCGATGATTATAGCTCATCTATTTGTGCATTTTTATGACTCAAACCCATTATTTACATTTAAGGTACAGGACTGGCGGTGGCAATCCATACCTTTTGCTGTGATACTAAGTTTAATCGGAGGTATATTTGCCCTTTATTTTACAAAAATTGTCATCTACGCAAAAACATTTTTTGGTGGGATTAACAACAATTTCATACGTGTAAATTTAGGTGCCATAACTGTTGGGGTATTTATCTTTTTTCTTCCGGCATTATATGGTGATAGTTATCAAGGGCTTGGTAAAATCCTTGAATCAAGTTCGTCCGATATTGTTAATCTCGCATATTTAATTCCTCTGGTTTTGCTCATCTTTATAAAGCCATTGGCAGCTTCCCTCACTCTCGGCGCAGGCGGTGACGGCGGTGTATTTGCCCCGAGTATTGTTACAGGTGCATTTTTAGGGGTATTTTTTGCCCAATTCTGCAACCATTATTTAGGTACTCATCTTGTGGTTATTAACTTTGCGTTATTTGGAGCCGCTGCCATGCTTTCCGCAGCTATTCACGCCCCTCTTACAGCCATGTTTATTATTTCTAGTATAGTACCGTCTGGCTATCTATTGCTGTTTCCTTTGTTCATCAGTAGTATTATTTCTAAAATTCTGGCAAAGAAAATCTATCCTTACAATGTGTATACTTACAAAGAATTTCCAAGCAGTCCGAACACAATAAATTGATTATAAGTACCGTACGATATTTAAATAAAACAAATCATATCAATAACATCTTATCTATTTATATTGGATTATTACATTTACTAAAAAAAGTAATTTGCAAAAACTTTACAACTACAAGTGATTAAATATTAAAATCGGAGTTACCAATTCCTTTTTGATTTGCCTCAAACGAAGCAAATCATCGATAAAAGTGTTTGAAGATACGCCCGCCTTGATCACAAACAGCCAAATGGCGCCAACTAAAGACAGTTAGCGCCATTTTTATTTTGCATAAGAATGAATAAATTTGTAAATGTTGGATATAAATTATTCAAAAAATTTAGAATCTAATAATTTTTAAGCATAAAATCAAATAAAGGGTTGACAAAGAATTTTACAGAGTTGGAAACTCGTAGAGATTTACATAAATAAAAGCGAAAAATTAAAAATCTATACTTTTAAACTGATGGTAAATGGTAAGTTAAATTAATATTTGATTCAATGCACTTTTATAACACCCTAAAATAAATTCGGTATAATACAACTGTGCATCCAGTGCCTGGGTCTTATCATGAAGCTCTATGCGTTTTGAAAGTACAATCTCTCCTTTGTAACTGAATGAACAGAATGAATACACTTTAAATCCCGAATTTCTTACAGATGCAGCATATCCAGTAGAAGCAATTCCCCAATCTGTTCCAAATGATTCAGCGACCTTTACAGCGATTGTATCAGCCATTTTTTGGGTTTCAAAACTATTTTCCTTAACTTCGATTTGATTTATATCTAAAAATTGAATTTTTTCAGGTAATGTAAAAGTCGTTATTCCTCCTTTGTAAAACAGTTTTGCATTAGCCATTTGGGAAAAAGCCAGCTGTATTAATCCCGAGGTTACGCTTTCTGCTATAGAAACCGTTTCATTCATTGTAATGAGTGAAGTACTGATATAATCAAGTAAACTTTGCTGAAATTTCATGGGTCTATTATTTATGTTGATCAAAAAAACTTTTATGCTGCTGAAATCAATATTCAGATAACGTCATAATCATTCATGGTTGTCACAAAATAATGCTCAATCATTTCTCTGGCATTTCTGCACATTGACAAAAGATCTTCTCTGGTCATATCTTCAAAAATAAAATCATCATGAACTTCAATAATGAACTCAGTCACTTTTTCGGTGTTCATCAGATCATAGGCCATTAAATCATTTAAATTATCTAATCTACATTCTTCCTTAAAAAAAGGAAGTTTCCGGGTAATGGAATTCTTAAACTGAAAAAGGTGTATTGTTTTCATGACTTTTGACGTTAAAGTGGTAATAAGAAAGTCTGTTTTGTATTTAAACATGTTGTTTACTCATGAATGTTCAAACAGTTTTATGGACTCAGTTGATGAAAATTTTTATATATCTATCAATTCCTATAATATGGATGAAAAGGACAGAAACCATGGGGCTCCATCCTTGATTAATTAAATCCTTTCGAAAACAGATCTACTATTTTATCGGGATTTAATATGCTCATTGTCAAAATTGAGAATCCTTAAGCCTACTAATTTTATATGTCGTATATTCGCTTTTTCACATCTTTCTTTATTACTACAATGTTTTCAAATACGGGAGAACGGCCTGTTGTTTGATAAATATTTTCAACTGTTCACTATATTTCCTATCTAAAATTGCACTATTTATAGTGATATAAGCTTTATGGATTTTGTGAATTCCTGATTATTATACTACAAAGATGGCCGTTTAAGTGTTATACTAAGCTATATATATCCGGTATAATTTTACATATATCACACATTTATAAGTCTTCCAGATTTCCAAGACGTCTTTGTTTCAGCTGTTTATAAAATGAAGGGGAAAGTCCTGTAATTTTTTTAAACTGATTGGAGAGGTGGGCCACGCTGCTGTAATTGAGTTTATAAGAGATTTCTGTAAGATTAAGTTCATCATATAACAGCAGTTCTTTTACCTTTTCTACTTTATTAATAATAATAAAATGCTGGAGTGTCATTCCTTTCACTTCTGAAAAGGTATTAGCCAGATAGGTATAATCATAGCCTAATTTTTCACTTACATAGTCTGAGAAATTTTCTTTTGGGAGTTCATCTGAATAATGAATCATTTCTATCACTACATTCTTTATTTTCTCTATCAGGATACTTTTTTTATCATCTAATACTTCAAGTCCTGTTTTAAGCAAATTTTCTTTAAGTATCTGTCTTTGTTCTGAGCTAATATCATCCAATAATTCTACTGTCCCTAAATCAACGACAGCATTTTTAATGCCCAATCTTTCCAGTTCCTGATGGACAACCATTTTGCAGCGCAAACTTACCATATATTTTACATACAACTTCATCTCCCCTACTGTTTACATCCGTCAATTATTTCATTAACAGTCATTTATCCAAAGTTAGTCTATTAAATCGGAAATATCTATGATTTATACAACAAATTAAAAGACAATTGCAAAGCTTTCCTTTTTTAATGATTGAAATTTACAGGTAACAAAAAAATATTTCACAATGTCAAAAGAAAAAGACGGAAAAAAGAAATCAGATAAAACCCCACCCGCAAAATCTGCAAAAGAGAAACGGGAGGATAAAACGAGTAAACGAAGAGAAAGGGAACAAGAAGCCCGAAATACCGGCAACTAAATGGTATCCTTGAAAAAAGATGGAATTATACTCAGAAAAACAACATTAGACTTTGAGAGTGAAGGAGTTCTAAATCCTGCAGTCATTCAGGATAACGGAAAAATACATTTATTATACAGGGCTCTTGCCAGGAATAACTTCTCGAGTATCGGATACTGTATATTATCGGATTATAAGACTCCTGAAATACGGCTCAGCAATCCGGTTATTATCCCTGAATTTGAATACGAAAAACACGGTGTTGAAGATCCAAGAATTGTCAAAATCGATCACTTATTTTACCTTACTTATACCAGTTATGACGGGGTTAATGCATTGGGTGCACTTGCCGTATCTAAGGATCTAATATCATGGCAAAAGCTAGGAATCATTGTGCCAAAAATTCCATACAAAAAGTTTAAGCTTTTAGCAGAATCTCAAGGTGAAATAGGAGAAAAGTACAGACGTTTCAACAAACTCCCGCATACTCATATAAAGGATAAAGAGGTCTTCCTTTGGGATAAAAATGTGATATTTTTTCCAAGAAGAATTAATGGTAAGCTTTATTTTCTACATCGCATAAGGCCTGATATCCAAATTGTAAGGATAGAAAAGATTGAAGATCTGAATCCTGATTTCTGGAAAGACTACTTCCTTCATTTTAAAGAACATATTGTATTATCTCCCAAATATGAGCATGAAGTAAGCTATATTGGCGGTGGATGCCCCCCTATAGAAACTGAGCATGGATGGCTTTTAATCTACCATGGTGTACATGATACCATTGAAGGATATGTTTACAGCGCATGTGCTGCTTTACTGGATCTTGATACTCCTGAAAAAGAAATTTCAAGACTTCCTTATCCTCTTTTCAAGCCCGATGAAGAATGGGAACAGAAGGGAGAAGTGAACAATGTCTGCTTCCCTACCGGAGCCATCGTAGAAGGACATACACTCCATATTTACTATGGCGCTGCTGACAAAAGAATAGCTATTGCTTCTTTAAGCATCCCTGAATTACTGAAGGAATTACTACAGTACACATCATAATTGACTATTCTATACAGAATGTCAGGTTTAAAATAAATATCAATATGAATAAAAATATAAAATCAGACGTGGAGGAAAAGACAAAAAGACAATCTTTACAAAGTAATAAAAACACAATTAACTATAAACCTGAAATTATCTTTATAAGTACTTTTCCTCCCAAGGTATGCGGTATTGCAACATACTGTCAGGACTTGGTACAATCCCTTAAATTAAAATTCAGAGAATCATTTAGCATCAGCATCTGCCCAATGGAAACTGAGGATGAGGATGAGCATTATCAATATGAAGATGATCCAGAATATCGCTTAAATACATCCGATGCCGTATCTTATCTGGAGCTGGCTGATAAAATCAATAAGAATAACAATATTCAACTGGTTATGCTCCAGCATGAATTTGGATTTTTCAACGAAACCCCCAACGGATTACTGCTTTTTCTTCAAAATACAGAAAAAGATATCATCATTACTTTTCACACCGTTCTACCAAAACCGGATCGGGAATTAAAAGAAAAGGTAAAAGAAATCAGCAGTTTTGTAAAATCTATTATTGTAATGACCAGTATTTCTGCGGATATACTGAACAATGATTATGATATACCACCTGATAAAATTAAAGTGATACCCCACGGCACCCATTTACTGCCATTTATCGATAAAATTTCACTGAAAGCGAAATACGGATTTAAAGATAAAAAAGTTCTTTCAACCTTTGGTTTACTGGGTTCGGGGAAAAATATTGAAACAACCTTAGAAGCTCTGCCTGAAATCATTTCCAAAAACCCGGATGTAATGTTTCTGATTATTGGAAAAACGCATCCCGGCATCATTAAGTATGAAGGTGAGAAATATCGTGATTTTTTGAAGGATACTGTTAAGAGGCTCCATCTGGAAAATCATACTTATTTTATCAATCAGTACCTGCCTCTAGATAAGTTGTTGGATTATCTTCAGCTTACCAATGTCTATCTTTTCACTTCAAAAGACAGAAATCAGGCAGTAAGTGGTACTTTTTCGTATGCCATCAGCTGCGGATGTCCCATTATTTCCACGCCTATTCCCCATGCTTTGGAAGTACTGAATGAAGACCTGGGAATTATTATTGATTTTGAAGCTCCGAAGCAGCTTGCTGTTGCCGTAAATACATTACTAAAAAATGAAACTGTACAGGAAAAATTACGATCAAATAGTCTGGAAAAAATGGCTCCCACAGCCTGGGAAAATTCTTCTATTTCGCACGCCCTATTATTTCAACAATACAGCAAAGATAAAATGACATTACATTATACATTCCCCAACATTAATCTAAGCCATGTCAAAAATATGACAACGGATTTTGGGATGATCCAGTTTTCTAAAATCAACAAACCTGATATCAATTCCGGGTATACTTTGGACGATAATGCCCGGGCTATGATTGTAGCCTGCAGACATTATGAGCTGAGCAGAGATGAATCTGATCTTGATTTAATCTCAACTTATCTGAAACTTATTAAGTTTTGTCAACAACCGGATGGAAGTTTTCTCAATTATATAAATCAGTACAAGGAATTTGCTCAGCAGAATTATGAAACCAACCTTGAAGATTCCAATGGAAGAGCTATCTGGGCACTGGGATATCTTCTTTCAATAAAAGCAATCTTACCGCAGCAGTTTTCTGATGAAGCAGAATCAATCATTGAAAAAAGTATTTCATCTATTGAGAATATCCATTCTACCCGGGCAATGGCTTTTATCATCAAGGGATTGCATTATCAAAACTCTGAAAACAATATTCCATTATTGAAAAAACTCGCCAATCGTCTCGTGAAAATGTATCAGCATGAAAAACATAAAGACTGGCATTGGTTTGAAAACTATCTTACTTACGGAAACGGTGTACTCCCTGAAGCTTTATTGTGTGCGTGGATTACCACCAAGGATGAAATGTATAAACAGGTTGCCGATGAATCATTCAAGTTTTTGCTTTCTAAAATATTTAGTAAGGGCGGCATCAAAGTAATCTCCAATAAAGGATGGCTACAGAAAGAAACGGTTAAAAGTCCTGAATCAATTGGCGGGGAACAGCCCATAGATGTTGCTTACACCATACTTGCATTATCTACATTCTACAAGGTTTTTAAGGATGAAAAATATTTGCAGATGATGAGGAGTGCTTTTAGTTGGTTTTTAGGAAAAAATTATTTACATCAGATTATTTATAACCCTGCAACAGGTGGATGTTATGATGGGCTTGAAGAGAAAAATGTCAATCTCAATCAGGGAGCGGAATCAACAGTCAGCTTTCTCATGGCAAGGCTCTGTTTTACTAAATAATTAGTTTACTTGTTTTTCAACCAGCAGCCAACCCTATGATCAAAACTCTGATATCAGTCATTTATCTGCAACTCTGTAATAAGACCTTAGGTTTATGATCTTTAAGATTTCTTCTTTTTCCAGCTCCAAATTTATACAATTATGGGCATAATCACAGATTTTTTCCCTTTTATAAAACATCACTCTCTCAGTAAGAAAAAGACTCCGGATACTAACAATGTGTGATAACTGCAATATAAAAAACAAGCTGTAATACATAGGTTATAAAAACACCACCTTGTACTGCAGCAATTAAGTTATATTAAATTCCACGTCATGAACACAAATCATCATAAAGGTGACAAACCTTTCAAATTCCTGAAAACTGGAATTTACAGTCAAAATAAATTTATAACTTTCTTGCAAAGAAAATTAAATATTATCACAGAATTGACGCATTAAAAAGTTATACTTAAAAAATACCCTAAGAGCGTTAAAAATAAATGCATTATTTCTACTCCATATACGACAATAATAAATAGAATCACATGACTTGCAGCATATTAATGTAATTTATTTAGATATACATTTACTGTTCATAATAGTTGTACATTCTCATTAGTACAATTGACTCTCCCCTAAAAGGGAGGGTTTTGTTATATACTCTCCTCCTAAGCATTAGAAAGGTTAATATCTGTAGGATATTAAATCGGACTGTAAAATTTACTATATAGTGTTTCCAGGATATGAGTATGATTATACCTCTACAGAAATCTACTCATAATAGCGGGGATTTTTTATTTACACAGTTTTCGATTTTGCAAAATGTAATGACTTTTGTATGGGAAATTGTAATTGCTATGCGAAGCCGAAAGTGAAAATGCTAATTTTCATCATCATAGTGCCGTTGACCACTCCTTTAAAGATGTTATCGTTTTAGTAAGAGTAACAAATACTATATAGCTTTCAGAAACCATCAAAACGAAATAAGACAAAGCATCAATATTCCAAACAAATTTGAATTCTAACATTAAGCTATGATCGGAGGAATAATAAAGTATAGTAATGTTATGTTTTCTGAATAGCGTAATTATATATTGTATCTTCACTAAGATATAAATACAATCTTGTCTTAAAAATTCCTAAAAATGTTTTTTCCAAAATATAAACACGCTCTATTGTATGTAGCTTTTCTAGCTGATAATCAGTTAAAAAACATTCTATAGCATCTATATTTTCTCCAATTAATTGATCTTCTGATATAATATTCTGACTTTTATCGTGGAAGTAATATTTTTTACTAGTCATATCGATAAATAATTTTTATTTGTAAAATCTTTTTTCTGTTCAGAGTACTTTTCAAACTTTTAAAGTATTGACTTAACCCAAGTTGTGAACCAATTTCTGTGTTATCTCATTAGTTTTTATTTGAAATTTCAATATTTGGGCAACATCTTTATAATCATATGATTTGTACTCATTACTTGTTGCACAGTCATAAAACAAAATATGGTTTACTGCAATAATTCCTAATAAGTAATAACTTTTAATTTCCAAGATCATGTTTATGGATTTCCATGATTTTATAGGTATAAGTATCTCATCTTTGATTTATATTTTCCATTTATTCTGTTATAATCGAAATTTTAGCTTTCTCTCCGTTTTAATGATTTCCGATAGTGAGAAATTATAAGAAAGGTCGGTTTGGTAAGGAAAAAAGTTCTTTTCATGAGCCTTCAAACGTTTTTTTGGATTCATGATGAAATATATTCTATATCAACCATCATATCATATAAACTAAAGATGGCCGTTTCACTATATATCAAGCTATATAATGCATAACTTAAATAGGTTTATGGTACAATTGTAATAAAAAGATAAATTAAAAAAATAGCGATCAATACAATTCCCTGCATGATATTAGTTCTGCCTGTTGCCAGTGAAACAGTAATAATAAAAAGAGACAGCCCTAAAAGTATTGTTGATTTGATATCTATCCCCAATGTCATTCTTATACCGGTTATTACAGATATAATGGCAATCGCAGGAATACTTAGTCCGATACTCGCTAAAGCTGAACCAAAAGCCAGATTTAATGAAGTTTGAATCTGATCACTTTTTGCAGCTCTGAATGCAGCCAGACCTTCCGGAAGCAGAACAATACCAGCAATAATGATACCTACAAGAGATTTGGGGGCACCCACAGAAACAACTATATGTTCAACATCCTTTGAAAGAAGTTTTGCCAGCAAAACGACTATTCCCAGGGATAAAATTAACAATATACAATTGATATACAATTGTTTTGTGGAAATTATTTTATTATTGCTTTCTACAGGCAGATTCTCGGATAATTTGTTTTGTGGAGAAATGAAAAAGCTTCGATGTCTAAAAGTTTGGATCATGGTAAATCCAAGATAAAGCCCTAAAGAAATCAAGGCGATAAAAAGCAGTTGGAGGGACGTGTATTCGCCTCCGAGGTGACTTACCGTATAATTGGGCAGAATAAGCACAAAAATAATAACAGAGGTCAGTGTAATCAGTGCCGTACTTACCCCCTGTAAGGTAAAGCTCTGTTCTCTATATCGTAAGGATCCTATCACAATACAGCTTCCAATGATTCCCGTAAGGATTATCATCACTGCAGCAAAAACCGTATCTCTGGCAAGAGTAATGGTTTCCAACCCTTTTGCTCCCATCATAATGGAAATAATAAGCCCTACTTCTATGACCGTAATAGCAAATGCCAAAAGCAAAGTTCCAAATGGTTCCCCCAAACGATGCGCAATAACTTCGGAATGGTACACCGCAGCTAAAACACTTCCTATTAAAAATAAAGTAAGAATCACAGAGTAATACCCTGAAGAAAAAACAGAATTTCCAACATAAGAGAACCATGCCAGGATAGGAATCAAAAATGTCCACATCCTTAAATATTTTTTTATATACATAAAAACATTAATAATTTTTTTACCATTGAATTCTCTTTTGGAGAGAATCAGCAGATTTATATTCTCCTTTTCAAAAACAGTTTTATAAATGATTTGAAGTGGAACAAAGAGGTATGCCGGAAGTATTAAATAATGAAAGAAAAAGAAGTGAATACACTGGTTCTTTGAGTCCAGATTGTCAGCTCAATGCAATTATTCAGCAAGATACAAATAATCAATCACTTATTTGGAATTATCGAGCAGTATTTTAAGTTTGTAATCATTTCCTAGACTTAACCACCTCCATTACTTTATAAGGAGTCATCAAACACTGCTTTTATGATCAACCACATTTCAGATGTTCAAAATAAGCTGGAATTTTGTAAAAGTGTGATATGTGCAACATAAAAGAAACAATCTGTAATACAATAGATTAATAAATACCCAACTTTGTATTGTAGCAATGAAGTTACACTAAAACCTACCTTATGGACACAAACCACAACAAAGGCAACCAATCTTTCAAAATTCCAGGAGACTGGGATGTGCAATCAAAACAATTGAAAGAAAAATTTTCAACATTAACGGACCACGACCTGAAGCTTGAAGAAGGTAAAGAAAAGGAAATGCTGGAAAGAATCGGAAACAGATTAAGAAAAAACCGTGAAGAAGTTCTCAATATTATCAAAGAAATCAATCTTTCATAAATTGTTTTCAAGGACAGTTAAAGCCAATGAAAAGATATATTTATCAAACGCTTTCACTGGAAAAAGGGATGGAATATTAGACAGTTCTGTCCCTTTTATTTACAATACCATGTGCTTTTTTTATGTTTAAACCCACAGTGATGAATCATAGAGAACTTGAAAAATCGAAAGTATATATTACAAGCCAGATTGTAGATTACATTCCAAATTCTGTAGTCAGTAAAAATATACTTGAAAAACTGACCGGTAATATCAGTGTTTTATCTTTTGATGACAAAGAAGGGTTATCTGAAAAGATATCTCCTTTCGATACTGTTGCACAGATCATTGAAGGTAAAGCTGAAATCATTATAGACGGAGCTTCTTACTTTATGGAAGAAGGTGAATGCATTATCGTTCCTGCCCATAAACGTCATTCAATAAAAGGAAATAAACGCTTTAAGATGATATTAACAATAATAAAAAGCGGCTATGAATAATCTAAACACTATATCTGTTTTAACGAAAAAGATATTTAAAAAAACAGTGGAAATCCAAAAAGAATTTCCTGAACTGTATGAACTTCTAGATGAAACTCCATTATTTTTTTCTGAGAAAGAAAAAAATATTACGATAAAAGATTTAAGACAATATCTTGTTTCCCTTATCATACAACAAAAATCCTTTGAAAAAGGAACTATGAAGAAAAATGATCTACAATAAAATTCTAATGAAAAAGTTAATCAAGCATCCAAAGAGCAAATCGGGACTCAGAAATAAAAAAAATATTTCAAGAAGAGCCTATTATTCCCAGTTTACCTCTCTTTTCTATCTGCGAAATACCAACATCACCTTAGAAAGAGACGCTAAGGAAATTCTTAGAATATTAAAAGAATTACAGCAGCTTATTAACAAATCAAGATTGGTATTCAGTACATACTGCAGCTTAAGCCAGCATAACCTGTGGCAGTCTGTTTTAGAAGACCTGAGTGAGAACATAAAGAATATTAGAATCCAGTTTGAATATATACTGGGAAATATTATTAAAAAAAATAAAATCAATTCACTCATATTCTGGCAGCAAAACAAACTCTACACAGATGAAATGGAAGTAATCCATAAAAAACTTATTCTGTTGACTATTCAGGTTTTACCGGAAGAAGAAAGCTTATCTTGGAAGGTAAATATTTATAATTTTTATGATGAAATTTTTTCTTTACTTACTCCACTTATCGGGATGTGCAGGCTTGAATTAGACTTTATAGAAAAATATTCACCTAAAACCTTTAACCAAAATGTTATGGATATTATTAAAGATATTCCAGAAAATTACACATTACAGGAAGCAAAGGAATATGAACACGAATACATAAAAATATTAACTAACTACAGTCATGAATTATGTAGGAAAAATAATTTTTGGGGCAGCTTATTGTATATCCTTTCAGGAGGCTTGTACCCATTACCATCAGAACGTACCTTAACTAAAAAAAGGATCTACAGAAAAATAAAAGATAAGCTTTCTTGACAAAGCCTCAACCTAAATTTTCCATCCTATTAAATAGTTTATAATGAAAACAATACATCTCTTTCGGTTTAACGATTCTATTTTCCGTAAAATTCCTTTCTTCAAAGAAGAAAATAGGCTGAAAACCGATGTAACAGAAATTGATTTAATGAATATTGAAATAGTAACTGAATATATTGTGAAAACCCATGATGACTTTAGTTTCGACAACACATCAGTAAATGATCTTTTATCGATGTGCAAGAAAGCTCAAAGAATAATTGAACATTACTTTATTTTGGGAGTGAATGGTTATGATGTTATTTGACAATTACTAATCAAACCTTATTCAGATAAGGAATTAAATGGAATTAATCCAATATACCGTCATTACTATTATTTTTTTCAAAAAAATGATAGAGAAAGATAACGTTTCCCGTATAAGCAGGCTTACTTTGATTTCTTATTAGAAGTTTTGCTTCTACCGCTACTTTTATAGTCCCTCTCAATCGGTAACTGATTTAACAGTTGCCTGGAGCCTTACATCACTACCTACCAATACAGCTTGACCAAACTTAAAATTCTCAATCCCATAATTAATTTCCATTTTCACGTTCCTCACCTCAGCAATTTGCTTCCATAGATAAGGGATTAGCGCTAATAGCAAATAGCCATGAGCAATAGTGGATTTAAAGGGATATTCATTTTTTGCCCTTGCCTCATTAATATGGATCCACTGATCATCTAAAGTTGCTTCTGCAAAACTATTGATTTGCTGCTGGTCTATAGTGTACCAGTCAGAAAAACCAACCATTTGCCCTTCCAAAACTTTATATTCAATAAAATTGTTAATAATAATCATGTTTGAATGTCTTACTATTTAAGATGATGAAAATTATTTCTTGAAAAACCTCTCACGTGCTGTGAGAGGCAAATGAACATTATGAAAATAAAAAGTAATTAAACTTACACCAATGTTCTTTCAAACAATATACTCAAACTCCGAAGGTTACTGGACTTTGAATTGTAAAAAAATAAAAAATATAATACTGAAATTGAAAATAATGTCTATTTCAAACAGATGATATTAAAGATTAATTACGCCAATTTTACGTTGACAGCATTTAAGCCCTTGTCGCTCTTTTGTACATCAAAAACGACTTTATCATTTTCACGAATTGCACTTACGCTCAATCCTGAAGAATGTACAAATATGTCCTTACTTCCATCTGCTGGAGTAATAAATCCGAAGCCTTTTGCTTCATTGAAAAATTTTACGGTGCCTTGTTGCATTGTAATTATTATTAAAAATTGAATAGTATGTTCTGTAAACGCTACAGACTTTATTTATAAAATGATCTGACCGGTACTGTAAATCCGAGCAGTTTTTGAATATTTTTAAGATCTAATCGCTCATCGGTATCGCAAAATGAAATAGCAGTACCTTCCATTCCTGCCCTTCCGGTTCTACCGATCCGGTGGACATAAGTTTCCGGGATATTGGGAAGCTCGTAGTTCACTACATGAGGAAGATCATCAATATCAATTCCTCTAGCTGTTATATCTGTAGCTATCAACACTTTAATCTTACTGTTTTTGAAATCATCAAGAGCATTCTGTCTTGCCATCTGAGATTTGTTTCCATGAATTGCTGCAGCAAAAATCCCTACCCTTCCAATTGCTGTACAAGCTTATTGGCAACATGTTTAGTACGGGTAAAAACCAGTGAACGCATTATATGTTCATTTTGCAATAAATCAATTAGTAAACCTGTTTTTATCTTTTTTTTCCACAAAATAGACGGATTGTTTCACCGTTTGTGCCGTTGAAGATACTGGATTTACAGTAACCTCTACAGGATTATTCAGAATTGTTTCTGCAATTTTTTTTATCCATGCGGGCATTGTAGCTGAAAAAAACAAGGTCTGTCTCTTCTGAGGAATTAGCCTCAAAATTTTTTTGACATCATTGACAAATCCCATATCCAACATTCTGTCTGCTTCATCCAAAACTAATATTTCTATTTTAGAAAGATCAATATGTCTTTGATTGGCCAAATCCAGTAATCTGCCTGGTGTAGCCACCAGAATATCTACTCTTTTTCTAAGGGCGGCAAGCTGATTTCCTGCTGCAACTCCTCCATAAATAGAAAACTGTGATAAAGGTAAATATTTGCTGTAAACAGCAAAATTCTCTTCAATCTGTATTGCCAGCTCACGAGTCGGTGTAAGTATTAATGTCCTTATTTCTTTATGTTCAGGAGTATATTTTTTTAACAGCTGCAGGATAGGCATTGCAAAAGCTGCCGTTTTCCCCGTTCCTGTCTGGGCACATCCTATAATATCTTTTCCGGCAAGAATATGCGGTATAGCGGAATACTGTATTTCAGTTGGCTTGGAATATCCTGACTCTGTTACAGCACGGATTATTGGATTAATTAAATTTAAACTTTTAAAACTCATCATAATTTACAGATTTCCCGATATTTTGTAAGCAAATTCACTTTTCAGAATTTGAATTGGTGTACGACAGGATGAGTTAAGAACTTCTTTTCTCATCACTTTCACTTGCTTAGCTTAATATAAATCAAATAATTATCATTGATAAGCCTGCAATAACGCATCATTCTAAGATGAAAAAATTTATATAGCATTTCACATTAGAAACCCGATTGATAATTGGGTGGCTGAAAAAGCAAAGACTGAAAGAAAAAATTGTGAGTTTAAACTATTACAGAATAGCAAAGGCAGAAACCTGTTTTATAAATGCTTTGCAAATGTACAATAAAACAATTAAACTACAGTCAATTTAATTAACTGATTATCAAAAATATATTCGTAAATTACACGCATAAACTGAATTGTTTGCCTGTGCGGATGATTTTAAATTTCACTCCTATGCAAACGTCACTTCCCATAACTCTTCCCCATTCCCAAACTTCCGACCTACATTCTGCTTCGCAGGTGAGGATTGCTTATTTTATTATGATCCATCATAAACCTGATGTATTTAAAGAAATGTTTCAGAAGATTTATACAAGGGATCAATTTTATCTTATTCATATTGATCGGAAGGCAAAAGCAGAATTTACAGAAGAAATACAATTATATTTAATACACTTTCCCAATGTATATATTTTGGAAAGTATAAATATTGTAGCTGGAGGGTTTAGCATGATTAAGGCTGAACTTAATGCAATGGAATACCTTTTGAATGTTAGTAATGACTGGAATTATTTTATCAATCTAAGCGGTGAAGATTCCCCCCTTAAGTCACAAAATACTATACGTAAATTTCTTACAGTCAATAATGGAAGAAATTATATTTTTTATTATGATCAGAAGTTTTACAGGCCAGATACTCTTCAAAGAATACAAAATCACTTTACAGAGCTAACCCACAAAATCTCTTCATTAATATATAAAAGAGATTTTATGAAGGGTGTTATCCCTTATATTGGTGGAAAATGGTTTATTTTTACAAGAGAAACCTGTGTTTTCTTGACCAATAATAAGAGGGTAATGGATTTTGAAGACTACTATCTCCATACTCTTTTACCAGCCGAATCATTTTTTCAGACGGTTCTTCTCAATACCGTATTTAATGATATTATCGTAAATGACGATAAAAGAGCAGTTATTGAAAAAAGTTTTTTTAATAAAGACCAATATGCTGATAATTTCATCGAAACTCTAAAATCTTCCAATTATCTTTTTATCAGAAAAGTAAATAATAAAACAAATAAAAATATTCTAAAATACATAAGTGAAAGTTATCAGCTTCCTTTGTTGGAAATTGATGAGATAGAACGGGAACTTAGGAGAAATAGCAATCAGAATAATTAATTAAAATTATCAGAATTTGTAAACAAATGCAATATCTCTTGGCTCACCTCCACTTTCGCCGGTATAAGAAGGATCAAAAGCAATAACGGCACCCCTCCTTTCCACCATTTGATTGGCATATAAACCTGAAGATTGTTCTTTCACCGCACCAAACGGTCCACTGATTGCCAACGCTGCCAATTTTTCGTTCCCAGAGTTTTTGGGAAGGTATAAATCTCCTGAAAGAGTGATTCCGTAACGATTTTTGAAAGTAACCGATTTTCGGATTACTTTATCGCTGAGTTGAAAAGTATAATGTTCATTTTGTTCTGCTGCATTCATTTTTCTTTGATATAATTTTTTATTCTGTGCGAATACCTGTCCGATGAAAAGAAAGGACAAAGCCAACACTGTTGTTGCTATTTTCATATCTGAATTTTGTTTAAAAATTACTGATACAAAATTATAAACAGCGGAGTGCTACCAGTTAATGATAATCAAACCAAAAATTAAGAAATTCAAACCTCGGTCAAACGAAATGCTTTTGGATTGGCACCTGTTTGTTTTTTAAAGAAATTATTAAAATACGTCGGATAATCGAATCCGAGAGCGAAAGCCATTTCTGAAATATTCCAATCGGTGTGCTGCAACAATGCTTTTGCTTCTGTAAGAATACGTTCTGTGATATGCGCTGTCGTAGATTTTCCGGTAACTTCCTTTATGGTACGATTGAGATAATTGACGTGAACATTTAGATTCTTTGCAAAATCCTGAGCTGATTTCAGTTGCAGAGATTGGTGTGTAGTTTCAATAGGAAATTGTCTTTCTAACAGTTCTAGAAAAACTGATGATAATCTTGATGCCGCATTCTTATTCTGGTCGAAATCTTCTGCAGGTTCCAGCTTTAAAGATTCGTGAATGATAAGACTTATGTAGTTGCGTATCAGCTCATCCTTATAAACATAATCGCTTTCCTGTTCTGCAATTATCTTTTGAAAAATGGTATTAAGAAATTGTCTTTGCTCTTCGGTAATTTTCAGAACAGGAGTTCCACCGATTTTAAAGAAAGATGACTGCTGTAAACTTTCAGAGCGTTCAGAATTCTTAAAAAATTCCTCGGAAAAAAGAATGGTATATCCTTTATAAGTCGTAGAAATTGTTTCCCAGGAATATGGAATATGTGGGTTTCCGAAAAAAAGCACCGTTCCCTCCTGCTCAAAACTTTTATCGGAATAATGAATTTTACTTTTCCCGGTCGTAAGGCAGATTTTATAGAATTCTTTTCTGCTGTACACACGGGTTTCGTTTCCGTCCTGCTCAATTTGAAACGCACGGAAACCTTTTAATTTTAACTCAGTATTAAACTCCGAAACAGCTCTTTTTATCTTTTTCTCATTTTTCAAAGTTAAGAAAATCAAACTACACATATAAGTATTAAAAATGTAATTTACTATAGCCTAATGTTTCGTAAACTTCAGCAAAGGAATAAAAGACAATCGAAGCTAACTAAAGACCAATAACGTCAATCACCATTTTTTTAAATGCTTAAAATTATATTGCAAGTAGTTTAAAGTGTATGAAAATTACCTGTTAAAAATGAGCTTTGTAAGTCTTTTTTTATTTGGCTCAACCGAATCAAATCATCTATAAAAGTGTTTGAAGATACGCTCTTTGAGGTCACATCACAGGATTATTTAATTCTACAATTCTTTCCAAATCCTCAACCAAATGTTTCGATACCTCTTCGGGTATGGGTACAAGACCAACACAGCCAAATTAAGGCTTATTATTCCATTGCTGATTTCTAATAGTTTAAAAAATTAAATTGCATTAGAAAAAAGCTAAAATAACTTGTTTGATAAAATTGGGATTAGTAATTGATTTTTAATTTGACTTAATCGAATCAAATCATCTATAAAAGTGTTTGAAGATACGCTCGTCTTGGTCACAAGACCGACATTTGAAGATTTCACTCTCTTATGTCCGTTTTTTCATTCTATAATCCCTGCTTTCAAACGTTTCCCGACTTTGGAGCAAGTTTAAAGGAAATGATCTGTTCTAATTATCAGAAAGGATAAGGACAGTCATCATATTTTGCAGTTCTCCGAGTAATATTTTATAAAAGGTAATATTTATATAAATTTTGGTATTAAAACAGCTTATCCCCAAATCAAAATATTAATATATACTTTCTATCCGCAATAAATCTTCTTTAAAAAAATTCGAGAAATCATCCGTTGGTGCTCCAAAAAAGCAATTTGCGGTTCTTTAATAATCCGACTATGCAGCCAAATGATCTATATCCATTGCATGAAAAAGAATTCAGACTGTATTACACTTCCGAATCAACGGTTTCAAAAAATGTGATATTGGTTATAAAAAATGACCAGTAGATCATTCAAACTGCCACAAAAGATTTACTAAGATTTTATTGTAAATATTTTCCTAACTATTTTTTGAGAAATCTGCTTATTTGTAACGGCTTATAGAATACTTAAATGAGCCATTCACTACCTATTACTGCAATTGAAAGACAGTTTGAAGACTTATGTTCAGCAGTCCCATAGCTTCATAATTCAAAATTGAATTATGGAATTTATACTCATAGAAAAGAATGCCTACGAAGCCTTGAATAAAGAAATTGAGGGGCTTAACAAATTACTTTCAGAAATAGCTGCACCATATCAATCCACCTATAGTAAAAACAGGTGGCTGGATAATCAGGAGGTATGTCAGCTTTTGAATATTAGTAAAAGAAGCCTACAAAATTATAAGCAAAAAGGCCTATTGCCCTGCACCTGCATCAGTCGGAAAAATTATTTTAAATATAATGATGTAATCGCATTAGTTCAATCAAAAAATTAAAGGATGCAATCTATAAAAAACGCTACCGAAGAAATTTTATCCTGGCTTAAAGATTTGAATGCTATTAAAAAACATATTAAGCAGATAAGCCGATATTTACGACCGTCCCATCAGGAAGAAAAATATTTAACCGGCGATGAAGTATGTCGCTTGCTTCATATCAGCAGGCGCACACTTCAACAATACCGGGACGATCGCATATTACCTTTTGTACAAATTCAGGGAAAAATATTGTACAAGGAATTAGATATTTTGAACCTGTTGGAAAATAATTACAAAGCAAAATGATATACCAAAAAATCTTATGAATTAAAAGCAGCTTCTAGCTCCTTAAATTTATGAGATACTTCTTCCATATCCCGACCCACCTTCTCATTAAGGATTTTAGCATAGATCTGGGTAGTAGCTATGTTTTTATGCCCCATCATCTTACTAAGACTTTCCAGTGGCACACCTTCGCTTAAAAATAAAGTAGCAAAGGTATGCCGTGCTATATGAAAGGATATTTTTTTTCCTTTAAGGCATTCTACTTCCCTTGCAAGCTTTTTAAGACTAAGATTACATTGATAGTTGCCTACCAGAGTAAAAAGAAGACTGTTCTTTGCAGTACCTTCATACTTTGCAATAATCTTTTTAGGAATATCGAGCAATAAAATATTTGAGGATATTGTTGTTTTTTTACGCCGTAGAATGATCCATATATTGCCATCAAAAAATTCACGTATATGTGTCTTATCCAATCTTTTAATATCGCTGTAAGACAGTCCGGTAAAGCAACTAAATAAGAACATATCTTTTATGTACTCAATATTTTTTTTCATAGGTTGATATTCGATAAGCGCTTCCAGTTCTTTTTTCATAAGATAACCTCTGTCCTTATCCTTACGAATATTGCTATACTCAACAAAAGGATTATCATAAAGTAACTTTCGGCTGATGGCCAGCTTTACGATCGTTCTTAATGAAACCATATATGCCCATATTGTGTTGTGACAGTTATTTTTTTCATTACGCATATAATAATCGAAATCCTGCACAAAAGCACAGTTGATTTCCTTTAAGGGGATATCATTTTTGGCATAATTGAACATAATAAAACCGGCTAAATTATTACGAAGTATGGAATATGTAGAACAAGTAGCTTTTGATCGGGTACCACTAGCTACTTTCTTTTTAAAGTCCACGATAAAATTATCCATAAATTGCAACAGTGTAAATTCGTTACTATCCAAACCAAGAAAAGTATTTTTCAGTTTTTCAGTAGATACAGTATGATCCTTATCCAAAATCCTAGAATAACACTGCTCTATACGGACTCTTATTTTATCCAGTCTTTGATTTGTTTCCACTGCATCCCTACTTTTACCATTTACCCTTCCATATTTTAAATCCCACTGTTGTGGATTAATTTCCAACTTAGTGCTAAACTGAGAGATATTGCCATTAATGGTTAATCTCGCCATAATAGCTACCGCACCATTTTTCTTAGGTGCGTTTTTTTTTAGGTAAAATAGTAACTTAAAAGTTGACCTTTTTGTAGTTTCCATAACTCAATGTTTTGATATTTAAAATTAAATTCAATTGAGTTACGAGGCAATATGAAATACAATGCAAAATTCAGAATTACAACCAATTACATATTTAGCCCTAAAAGAACATAGGTAATGATTTGGTAACCTGATTTTTCAGTTGGACTTCTTTAAGTAGCTTTTCACTGCACCATTTCAATTTTATCATTCTCCTAAAATCCTTTATTCATGCAGGTCTTCACCTTTTTTTACGTTTTTCTTAGAGTTCATTACTTTTAATATACAAATACTATTATTATTTTAGCAGAATAGAAATTTGATTTTAACAATTAAGGATATGAAAAAATTAATCTTATTGGGCGCTGTATCAGCTTTTTTAATCAACTGTAATAAGAAAACTGAAGCACCGGCTCCCAAAGTGGAAGCAGATACCATTGCTGTGGAAGAACCTGTAATAGATACTCTTGGGCCAAAATCGTTCTGTTATATCGGGGCTACAGGAAAAGACAGTGTTTTTGCTTCTATTGATGACAATTTAGGAACAATCACCGGAAAATTATCTTATAAAAACAGCGAAAAAGACAGTTCAAAAGGAGATGTAACAGGTTTCAAATCCGGAGATACCCTGAAGCTAACTTATGAATTCAGCTCTGAAGGTAAAAAAAGCAAAAGAGATATCTACTTCCTGCAGAAAGATAATACTTTAACGGAAGGTATTGGTGATCACAAAGAAGAGGACGGACAAACCAAATATGCTGACGAGAAAAAAATCAGCTATAAAGACGGACAGAAGCTAACGCCTGCAGACTGTAAAATAGTCAGCGAAGCTTTGAAAAAGTAATCCATTATAAAACAAAAACAGCCTTTTTTCCAAGGCTGTTTTTTTTATTGCTAATTCTGTTCGATTATTTCAATAAAACGGTTCACAGCTTCATCATCTGTACTCCATGAAGTAATAAGACGAATGGCTGAAAAATTTTCATCTACTTTTTTCCAGACATAAAACTCAAAATTCTCAGACAGTATCTCTATAAGCTGGTTATTGAGAATAGGAAAAATCTGGTTGGTATAGGTATCTGAAAGAAATGCAGCTCCTTTTTGCTGCAAAGCTTTTTTAATTTTCATTGCCTGCTGATTGGCATGTTGTGCCAGTTCAAAATACAGATTATCCTTCATCAGCTCTAAAAACTGAATTCCCAACAGTCTTCCTTTCGCCAATAATGCTCCTTTCTGTTTGATATTAAAAGCAAAATCTTCCTGTAATACAGGATTATTTATCACAATCGCTTCTCCAATTAAAGCTCCGTTTTTAGTTCCTCCAAGATAAAAAACATCAGTAAGAGCAGCTACTTTTTCCAAGGTAAGATCGCTGATTTCAGCTGTCAGCCCATGCCCAAGTCTTGCCCCATCCATAAACAGATATAATTTATTTTCCTTACAAAATGCAGAGAGTTCTTCCAGTTCTTTTGCCTGGTAGATTGTTCCCAGCTCTGTAGAATTGGAAATATAAACCAATTTGGGCATTACCTGATGCGGTACATTACGATGTCCTTCTAAAATCGGGATAATATCTGACGGTTTTAATTTACCATCTGCCGTTTCAATGCTTAATACTTTATGACCTGTGGCCTCAATAGCTCCTGTTTCATTATTCAGAATATGTCCGGGTGCTGCGGAAATAACACATTGATAAGGTTTTAAGATCGCTGAAATAACAATTAAGTTAGCCTGCGTTCCCCCTGAAACTAAAAAAACTTCCGAATCCGGATTGTTGATTTTTTCTTTAATTAATGCTTTCGCTTTTAATGAATACTCATCTTCTCCATAGCCAGCCTGCTGTACAAGATTATACTGTGAAAGTGCCTGTAAGATATTGGGATGGCAGCCTTCAGAATAATCGTTTTTGAATGAAAATTTCATAGAGTAAAAGTAAAAAAAGTTAAAATAACAAGAGTCAACTTTTCGTTTTATTTTGTTAGATTTGTACTGAAAATCATCTAACATTTTGAAAACAACCCTAACAGAAGAGAATTACCTGAAAGCTTTGTTTCATTTAGTTGACAATGAAGGAAAGGTTACGATTAATGAACTCAGCAAATTTTTAAATGTCAAAATGCCGAGTGTCAATAATATGATGAAGAAATTTGCAGAGAAAAAGTGGGTCATTTATGAAACCTACAAGCCCCTGATCGTTACAGAAAGCGGGAGACGTGAAGCAGCCCTTGTTGTTCGTAAACACCGACTTACCGAAATGTTCCTGGTAAAAAAGATGAATTTCGGCTGGGAAAACGTTCATGAGATTGCAGAACAGCTTGAGCATGTGCATTCTCAAATCTTTTTTGAGAAAATGGACGAAATCCTGGATCATCCTAAATTCGATCCTCACGGAGAACCTATTCCTGATAAAGATGGCAATATTATTGCTCAGGATCTGCAAAAATTAAGCAATTGCGAACCGGGAGAAAATGTAACTTTTGCCTCTGTTACCCTTTCCGATGATGCTTTCCTGACCTACTTGAATGACAGGAAATTACTGCTCAATACAAAGGTAAAAATTATAAAAATAGAAAGTTTTGACAAATCAATGACGATAGAAATTGAAGGCAAAACAGAAATTTTAAGCAAAAAAGCTACTGAAAAAATACTGGTTAAGAAATAGTCTTAACGAATTCCATCATAAACCTAACAGGTTTTGAAAACCTGTTAGGTTTAATATTGAGAAGTTAAAATCATTAAAAAGCATTTAAAAAACAAAATATAGTTTGGATGAACCATTCCGATTGTTAAGCTCCACGCATTTGTCTTAATACTCTTAACAACTTAATATAATCTTAATGGTTTAAAAATATCTGATTTTAATTTTGTGAAAAAATAAACCTCACAGGTTTTTGAAACCTGTGAGGTTTGCTTTAATTCATCAAAAAATTTAAACCATTAAGGAAGATTTAAGAAATAAAGTATAGTTAAGATAAATCATTCTGATTTTAAGCTTACAGCGAAACTTTACTTACTACTCAATCCCAAATAAACCTAACAGGTTTTAAAAATCATTAAAACTAAAAACGTAAACCTTGAAAGAATAAACCTAACAGGTTTTTAAAACCTGTTAGGTTTGACACTTAAAAAATTAAACATTAAGAAGCACTTAACAACTTAATAATCTTAATGATTTTAAAAATATTGATTTTAGTTTTTAAGCTATTAAAGATTTTTTCGATACTGTTAAAAAACGGTTAAACTCTTCTTCTCTCAATACCCGAAAATTTATTTTTAGTTAGGTTTGCAAAACAATCTACAGACTTTGTCTTTTCTGACAAATACATACATTAATTATTACTCAAAAAATTATGAAAAAAAGCATTCCGTTTTTTATTATTTCGATGTTGCTAAGCCCATTGGGAAATGCTCAAACCACTCAGGTAAGAGATTTTGTAATTGAGCCACAGATTCAACCTAATTTTTATATTTACAAGACTTTTGGAGTATTCGGAGGAAAGGAATATTCTACCAATGCAGTGTATCTGGTAACTAAAAAAGGAGTTGTTTTATTTGATGTTCCATGGCAGAAAACACAATATCAAAGTTTGATGGATACCATTCAGAAACGCCATAACGTTCCTGTGATTGCAGTGTTTGCTACCCATTCGCATGAAGACAGAGCCGGAGATTTAAGCTTTTATAATAAAAAAGGAATTAAAACTTACGCTACGGCAAAAACCAATGAACTGTTAAAGAAAGAAGGAAAAGCTACTTCTACCGAACTTATCAAAACAGGAAAACCTTACCGTATTGGTGGTGAAGAATTTGTAGTTGACTTTCTTGGTGAAGGGCACACAGCCGACAATGTTGTGGTATGGTTCCCGAAATATAAAATTCTTGATGGGGGCTGTCTTGTAAAAAGTAATGCTGCAGTTGATCTTGGCTACACCGGAGAGGCTAATGTTGCAGAATGGCCGAAAACCATGACAAAGCTGAAAAACAAATATTCACAGGCAACTTTGATTATCCCCGGACACGATGAATGGAAAGGAGGCGGACATGTAGAACATACTCTTGATCTTTTGAACAAAAAATAAATATGAAGCGCCCTGGCGAATGCCAGGGCGCTTCATATTTAAAACCACCATTTTAATGGCGGATATTTTCTAAAAGTTGTGATACTTTTTCAATTTCTTCCATCGTATTGAAATAATGGGGAGATAACCGGATCGCGTGGTCTACATTTTTAGAGGTAAAATCAATTAAAGCATCTTCTCTGCGGTTTTCCTTAAAAAACACCTTATGATCACTCAAAGCCTTATGAATTTTTTCTACATTTCCATCTGGCTGGCAGAAAGTGACAATACTGCTTAATCTATTTCCTTTATCCAGCACTCTGAAATCATTATTCTGCAGATTAATTCTTAAAGTATCTGCCAACTTCCGGTTGTAGCTCTCAATCTGATCCATTCCAATGGCATTAGCATAGCTCAAAGCTTCTGCAAATCCCACCAAAGCAGCATAAGGTCTTTCAAAAAGCTCAAATATTTTGGCTGTGTCATGAACCTGATAATCATCAAATGCGGTCCATTTAGCTCCCAGACTATCCAAATATAAAGGATACATTTTCCGGTTTAAGGCTTTATCTGAAACATATAAAAATCCTGTTCCCCTCGGTCCGCGCATAAATTTCCTTCCGGTTGCCGTGAGAAAATCACAATGGATGTTTTCTACATCCACCACGATCTGTCCCACAGACTGACAGGCATCCACAAGATACAGAACATCATACTGTTTACATAACTTTCCCACTCCTTCCACATTCTGAATTAAACCGGAATTGGTAGGAATATGAGTAACAGCAATTAATTTAGGATTATGTTTTTTAATTAATCTTTCAAAATCTTCAAGATCCAATTCATGGTCAGGAAGATTCGCAACCCTGATGATTTCAATATGATATCTTTTCTGCAAAGAAATAAAAGCAATCTGATTGGATATATAATCATCATTAGTGGTAATGATACAGTCGCCTTCTTTAAAAGAAATGCTGGACAGAGCTTTTGCATAGCCATCTGTAGAACTGCCTGCAAATGCAATATTGGAAGGCTTTGTATTAATCAGTTTTGCCGTCTCTTCATAAAACTGATTGATGAGACCTGCGTTTTGTACTGCCGCCGCATAGCCTCCAAATTCCTGTTCTTCATACAAAAACTTAATGGTAGCATCCACAACGGTTTTTGGCATCAATGATGCGCCTGCACTGTTTAAAAATATTTTATCCGAACATCCCGGAGTATCTTTTCTTATAACCTCTGAATTCATTTTTATCTATCCTTACAACAAATTTACTTTTAATTTTTCCTAAATACCCCCATAAAAAATCCCGAATTTTCATCCGGGACTCTATTTTTAATCAGTGATTTTAATCTAAAACACTCCAACCTCTTTTTGGGTTTGTATTCGTGGATACTTCCTGCTCATTAACGATGATATTTTCTTTTCTCTGGCCGATATAATCAAGCTCACTCAGTTTAGAGAAGATAATTTCAAGGCTTCTCAACATCTGTTGAATATAAAGCAATGGTTCACCACAATTATGGTGGTCATAATTCGTTTCTGCTACAATAGAAAGCTGGTTCAGTAAAGTATGAGGCGCAATTTCGCTCCACTCCAAGCTGTAGTTCAGCATTTCTTCCAGTTCTGCAGGAACAAGAAGCTGGGTTGAATTGTATAAATGAAGCGCCAGTCTTGCAAAAGATTCAATTAAAAATACAGGTGGCTGCCAAGGCGTAATATTTCTGAACTGGAAATACATATCTCCAAAAGTATTCACCATGGTAGTACACAAGAACTTAACATTTTGTGCTAAAGCTGTATTCTGATTTTTGTGAGATGCTTTCTGAATAATTTTAAAAGCATACTGCTGAAGATTTCCAATAGACTTCGCATAGCTGCTGTAATAATCTACCAAAGCCGGATGACTCTGTACAGAAGTACAAGGCGGAATAAAGTTGGAATCTACCTGTGCAATATTTCCTTTTAAATCTACCTTACCGATAATAAGATAATTTCCTCCTGAATAGCTGCTGTTCAAAGATGTTACAGGAAGCAGTTCAATATGATGATTCGGCTGTGCACTTGGGTGTCGTGGCGGAATTTCCTCAGGATCAATATCTCCGAAAGGTACTTTATCAAAAGGATTTACAGAGATCAAAATATAATATTCTCCATCGGCCTGCTCTTCATTCATAGATTTCGCCAATGATTTTACGCTGATTCTTCTGTCTGTCAGTTCAATACGGTATCCTGCCATTGTAACCGCGCTGCAACGCTTGATGACCAGCTGTACATCATTGGTTGCGGTATTGTGAACGTCAAAAATAGTACGGTCTGTAAATTCATTGGAAATAGGCAGAAGTCCGTAGTTATATGTAGTAATTCCAAGGGAATTGGAATCTCTGATGGTATCAATTAAGAAATTATCCTGATCATTAAGGTGTCTCTGGGAAACTTTCATCCCATCCACCCAATTGATGGCAAAATGTTTAATAGGCTGTATCATGTTTAATACTTTTTAATTTTTGTGTTTATGATTTTCTTGTGACTCCCTCCTCTTCATGCTGAATAACTCTCTTACAAATCACCACTTCATTTTCAGAAATGTTGTTTGTCGTAATGTCGTGGTCGAAATCTATATATTTTCTAAAACTGAAAAACGATTTTTTTGTGTAGAAAATCCAGTAATACGGCTCATTTCCTTCGTCTGAAAGATGGATAATTGAACCCGGATTTTTATGGTTATAATCATCTACTACCCTGTAGAACCAATCTCCGAATGTAACTCCTGTAGGAAGTGTTTTCGCTTTAATTCTGAATCGGTTGGTATCTTCTAATTTTTTGCTCAGTTCAACATTCAGGACCATTAATCTGTCAAAATCTGCTCCCTCAAAATCTGGAAGTTTCTGATCAGGAGAATATCTCCATGTTTTATAAATATCAAAAGGAATACTGATAAACTGAATATAGCAGTAATAAAAAACCATGGGAACCACAAAGATCACCATACTTGTTGCTGCCATTACAGCATATCCTGTGCCTTTGCTCATCCAGTTGAAGATCAGTGTGAAAAGATATCCACCCAAAGCGATACATGTCAGTGAAAGGATAGATTCAAACAGAATGCTCATTGCCAGAGAATCGATATGCTTTTTGAAATATTTATGCAGCAGATTCACATGAATAATCCCAAAAATAAGGTAAATCACCTGTGCAATAAGATACCAGTACGGATTAAAAAGATTTCCCGCAAACCCGAAAACACCCGGGATAGCCAGACATAAGCTGCAAAGGAGTACGTATATAATAATTACTTTAATTTTGATCGCAGGTTTATTTCTCCTGATTACACCGAGTATAACCATCATAATAATTGCGATTAAAGGCATTAAGATATACCTTAAAAAAATACCTTTTACTGAAGAAATTTCCATTTGTTTCTTTTCGAATTTATACTTTGTTGGTAGTTGTAAATATAATAAAATAATTTAGAGGAATGTAGAGTATCCAAGGCGGCTGGCATTTCTTTCATCGTCCTCAAGGCTGAATGAATATTCCTCCTTTTCTGTGACAAAATTCTCCTCCACATCCACTGTTACGGGAAGAAAATAATCATAAAGAGCCTGAAGCACATTTCTGAACGGACTTCCCTGAATATACTTCTTCATATCTCCATAAGGAATGGGACCAATGTTCACCACCCAGTTTCGCTGCCCGTCCATATGAGGCCCGCTTGGAATATAGGTGACTCCCAGTCTTGAATTTCCAAGTAACATGGAGTTATCATTTTTCTCAATCCCGTCAATAATATTAGGTGAAAAACTTACTTTTACCGGTACCTGCAGAAAAGCAGTCATACATCTTTCAAACCATCTCTTGTCTCCTCTGATCTGATGAAAAAACGGCAAAATATGCATAAAAATATAGGCACTCTGCTTGTCCAGCATTTTTATCATAGGCCAAAGTTCACTTACTGTTTCCAGTAAAGAGTCTGTACTGCTGGTGATATCAAATTCTGATTCTTTAAGTAAAGCACTGATTTCCGTAAAAAAAACTTCCAGCTCAAATGGACGGAAAAACTTACGGGCATCATCCTCTACCCTTTTCTGTTTCCGGATTTCCCTTACCACAGTATCTACATTCTTTCTGGAAGCTCCAAGAGACGGCGGATGAAATAAACCTTCCGGAAGATAGTCGTAAATACCTTCCCTGTAAGTCTCTATAGTAAAAACTTCCTCGTCAAATCCTAAATAACTGCTTGAAATACTTTTAATATCTTTCAGGTAAGCACGGTCGTTCACACCTACACGCTCAATGAAGATATTGCTTACCGCACGATGGTATTTCAAGAGGTTTACAGCCACAGCTTCAGCCTTAAAGTCTGTCTGCAGCTTATTGTAATGCATATCTACAATATTATTCTCATACATAGTGTTTCCTCTGATTATGACTTGTAAAGATAATATATCTCATAAGTTTGAAAAAATATTTTTACAATAATTTTATCCTAAAAATAATAATTTATTGACATTAATAGGAATAATTTTCTACAAATTCCGTGAAAATACGGTAAATAGCCTATTTATTTGCTTTTCTGAATTTAAAATTACCTATTCAGAATCAATTGATTAATGGTTTTTTAATTAAGGTTTAAAATTTAAAGCTTAAGGTTCTGATTTGGATTTTAAATTGTTCTTCTTTATGTTCTATCCTACCTTCATTACCAAAAAAATTCAAACTGCCCAACCTACTATAACTGCTTCTTTTATGTAAATTAAATTTTATTAACATCATCATACGGAATAAATTCAGGATAATGCATGCTCATTCCGAAAGTGGGCCGTATCTTTGCAGACTGAAAATTGTTATTTAAAATGAAAAGTATTTATTCTAAAATTCTGATTTTAGCATTCATGGCCTCTTCACTTTATTCTTATGCGTGGGGATTAACGGGACACAGAGTGATTGCAGACATTGCACAAAACCACCTTTCCCGCAAAGCAAGAAGAGAAATTAAAAAGATCATGGGAAAAGAGCGTCTGGCTTACTGGGCGAACTGGCCGGATTTTATCAAATCTGATACCACAGGTACCTGGAAGCAGGCTTCATCATGGCATTATGTAAACATTGATCCGATGACCGACTTTAAAGCTTTTGAACAAAATTTAAAAGCACAGGCAGGACCAAGCCTCTATACTCAGGTAAACACATTGTCCAGCCAGATCAAAGACAAAAACACTTCTGAAAAAGACAGAAAAATTGCTTTAATTTTCCTTATCCATATTATGGGAGACCTTGCTCAGCCATTACACGTAGGAAGAGCTGAAGATTTGGGTGGAAATAAAATCAATGTTACCTATTTCGGGGAAAAAACTAATTTACACTCTGTTTGGGATGGAAAATTAGTAGATTCTCAAAAATACAGTTACACTGAATATTCTAAACTTCTAGATATCAAATCTAAAGAGGAAGTAGCACAGATCCAGTCCGGAACACTGGAAGACTGGTTGTACGATTCTCATAAAATCGCCAACAAGATCTATGCACAGACTCCAAACGATTCTAAATTGTCTTACGACTATCAGTATAAGTTCAATGAAACGATGGAAAGACAGCTTCTATACGGAGGATTGAGACTGGCAAAAGTATTAAACGAGCTTTTCTAGTTGCGGGTTACGGTTTTCAGGTTTGCGGGTACTCAATATAACCTGAAATAGTACTTTTAGATATAAAAACGGGACTTCGGTTTCGTTTTTTTTGTTTAAAATTTAAAGTTTAAGGTTTAAGGTTTAAGGTTTAGTAAAATTATAAAGTTTTGTAAATGAATTTATTATTTTAGAATTTATAATTATTTTTTAAATTATAAACCAAAACACACAACAATCTAGTTATCAATTATTTAATCTATTATTAAAAAATCACTAATACATTTTATAGTATATTTTGTATAAAAAATATTGAATCCAGTGTAACCTTTTTACCTTTTCATACGTATATATTATAGTAACTCTTTTTTGAGGAAAAAATAAATGAGACAATTAAAAATCACTAAGCAGGTTACCAACAGGGAAACTGCTTCATTAGACAAGTATTTGCAGGAAATTGGTAAAGTGGAACTGATTACTGCGGACGAGGAAGTAGAATTGGCACAAAGAATACGTGCAGGCGACAGAGCCGCACTTGAGAAACTAATCAAAGCCAACCTTCGTTTCGTAGTATCTGTATCTAAGCAATACCAAAATCAAGGTCTTTCTTTACCCGATTTGATCAATGAAGGTAACTTAGGATTAATGAAAGCGGCAAAAAGGTACGATGAAACTAGAGGTTTCAAATTTATCTCTTATGCAGTATGGTGGATCCGTCAATCAATCTTACAGGCATTGGCTGAGCAGTCAAGAATTGTAAGACTACCATTGAACAAGATTGGATCTATCAACAAAATCAATAAAGCATACGCTCACCTTGAGCAGGAAAATGAAAGACCACCTTCTCCGGAAGAATTGGCTGAAGTTCTTGACATGAGCGAGGAAGATATTAAAGAATCAATGAAAAACTCCGGAAGACATCTGTCTATGGATGCACCTTTAGTAGAAGGTGAAGATTCTAATCTTTATGATGTATTACGTTCAGGAGAATCTCCAAGTCCTGATAAAGATCTGATGCTTGAATCTCTGCAAATCGAGATTGAAAGAGCATTGAATACTTTGACGCCAAGAGAGGCTGACTTAGTAAGATTGTACTTCGGACTGAACGGAAAACACCCAATGACTTTAGAGGAAATTGGTGAAACTTTCGATCTTACAAGAGAGAGAGTTCGTCAGATCAAAGAAAAAGCAATTAAGAGACTAAAACACAATACCAGAAGCAAGATCCTTAAATCTTACCTGGGTAAATAATTTTAGCGTAAAAAATTTTATAGGCGGAGTCTGGTTTCAGGCTCCGTTTTTTTTATGGATGTAACATTTTTCAAAGTTTGTTCAACTAATTAAAATCATATCCTTTAATCACTTGTATTAGAATTGAAATGAGTAATTTTAGTTGCTTTGGATATGATGCTGATTTTCAATCCAAACAAAACATACTATGAAAAAAATACTTTTCGCTTCTGCTGTAGTTCTTTCTTTACTTTCCTGCAGTGAAAATAAATCGCGGCAAGCTCCTACCGTAGAAAATGCAGTTGATAATGCTGAATCTTCAGTTTCTGGAGCTATTAAAAAAAATACCAGATACTCCTCACGTGAAGGAAACCTCGTTCATGAAATCTATCAGGAGCTGATAAAAAATGACAAGGCTTTACAGGATCTTGACAAAAGAATAACGATTATTAATCAGGAAACAGAGGATGCAATGACCGAATATGATGATGTTATTCAAAAATCAGAAATATACTATAATGATGCAACGGCACTATCAAATTCGGTAACCGATTCTGTCACAAAGAAACAGATTGAAAAAGAGATAAAAACCAGTTCTGAAAAATATGACATAAAAACACAAACTATCCGGGACCTCATCGCTAAAATAAAAGCAAACAGAACAAAAGTTCATGATCAATACGTTGTATTCAAAATCAGAAAAACGCTTCCCGAAATTGAAAAATACCAGAATGCGCATCCTCTGAAAACAGATAGCCTCAATCAATTCATCAATAAACAGAATAAACTGTTGGAAGAACTGAAAAATCTAAAATAAAAACCATCACCTCATGAAATATACTACTCAATGGCTTACCGATAAAAGCCGCGTGAAAGAACTCGTAGACTTTTTTATTACCCACAAAACAGATTCTTATATTTCCCATGGCGAAATGATGTCCGGCAGAGCGATAGATTCACACCACTGGAATCCGGATCTTGAACTGATTCTTACCGAACAGCTGATTACTGATTTTAATTCTGATGGCAGCTCCAAACTGAATATTCTGATTGCAGAAAATGAAAACGGGGAAATTGTCGGCATGATGGTTTTTAATGTGATCAACAGTCCTTTTAAAAAATATGCCATTCTGGAAGATATGCTTCTTGATCAGTCTGTAAGAGGTCAGTCACTGGGAAGTAAACTTCTGGAGAAAGCCATCCATGAATCTAAAAACTGGAATATCAGCTTTATTTTACTGGAAAGCGGAGTCAACAATCATGGTGCTCATAATTTTTTCAGCAAGTATGGTTTTAAAAAGGTATCGGAAAGTTATATTTTAAGTTTATAAATTAAATACGGTACAAAGTAGTTTTTGTCTTTGCGTTTTCAAAAAACAAATCTTATGAACTCTATTTCAATCATTGGAGCCGGAATCGGAGGATTGACCCTCGGAAATGTACTGAAACAGCATCAGTATGATTTCACAATTTATGAGTCCGCTCCCGAAATAAAACCTGTAGGAGCGGGAATTATGATGGCCGTGAATGCGATGCAGGTTTTTGACCACCTGGGTTTAAAAGAAAGGATTGAAAAAGCAGGTAATAAAATTCACAGGATTGTTATCGCTAATGAATCTTTACAAACAATCTCCAAAACCGAAATCCTTGAACTGGAAACGCATTACAATTCCTGCAATGTTGCGATTCACCGGGCCGAACTTCAAAAGATTTTGGCTGAAAACCTTCCTTCTGATTGTATCCGATTAAATCATTCACTGCAGACAATAAGAAAAAAGGAACACTATATTTTAGATTTTGACAATGGAAACCAGATTGAAAGCACAATCGTTTTTGGTGCAGACGGTATAAAATCTCCTATCCGTAATCAGATCCTGAAAACCGGTACCATACGAAATTCAGGGCAAAAATGCTGGCGTGGTCTGGTAGATTTTGATCTGCCGGAAAAATACCATCAGGAAGCTTTTGAAATGTGGGGCAAAGGAAAACGTTTTGGTTTTGTAAAAATTTCTGAAAAAAAGGTTTATTGGTATGCATGTATCAATGAAAAGAGTTTCAGCAGTGAGGCATCGCTTACAGATATTTTTAAAGATTTTGATTCCCTGGTTTTACAACTTATTGAAGCCACTGAAAACGAAAATATTATTTGTAATATCATTGCCGACCTCGCTCCTATTCCCAAATGGTATTCTGAAAATCTATGCCTGATTGGAGATGCTGCTCATGCTACAACTCCCAATATGGGACAAGGTGCCTGCCAGGCTATTGAGGATGCTTATATTATTGGAAAACTGCTGGAAAAAAAACAGAATTTTAATGCAGTTTTTGAAGCGTTTCAAAATGTCAGAAGAAAAAAGGTGGATTATATTGTCAACACCAGCCGTACCATTGGAAAGTTTTCTCAATGGGAAAAAGGAAATTCATTCCGTAATTTTCTGATGGGCTTGATTCCGGAAAGCATGAATCAGAAAATGGCAAAAAAAATAATAGAACTGGAAATGTAGATTATGATGATAAGAAAAGATACAGTTTAAAAATCATAAACAATTTATTAATAACAACTAAAAATTAACAACATGAAAAAAATCTTTTATGTATTGCTCCTGCTCATAGGAGTTCATACGGCACGAGCACAGGAGGTCCCGGTACTGGACAGAGGTTTATTTTTTGGTAACCCGGAGATTTCCGGCGGGCAGCTAAGCCCGGATGGAAAATGGATTTCCTTTACAAAAGAATATGGAGGAATTATGAATATCTGGGTAAAAAAAATTGACGAACCTTTTGATAAAGCACGCCCACTTACAGACAGCAAACGCCCGCTGAATGGCTACTTCTGGTCAGAAGACGGAAAATATATCCTGTATGTAAAAGATAATAACGGAGATGAAAACATGAATATTTTTGCGGTTGATCCTATGGCGAAAGTAGCAAAAGGAGTTCCGGAATCCCGAAATATAACGCCGCTTAAGGATGTAACTGCTCAGATTTATATGGTGAGCAGAAAAGATCCCGATCTATTCATGATTGGATTGAATAACCGTGATAAAGCTTGGCACGACTTGTATTCATTGAAAATTTCTACAGGTGAACTGAAAAAGATTTTTGAAAATAAAGACCGCATCACCAGCTATGATTTTGACTGGGATGAAAAATTAAGGGTTCTGTCAAAAACTGATGATAAAGGAACCACCCAATATTTTTATAAAGAAGGTGATAAACTGACTCCTATTTACGAAACACTGGTAACGGAAAGTGCTTATATCTCCAACTGGAACGAGGATAATTCCAAATTTTATCTTGTAACCAATAAAGGAGATCTTGATAAATCGGCATTATTCCTGATGGATCCTAAGACAAAACAGATCACAAAAGTAGAAAGTGATCCTAAAGATAAAGTAGACTTTGGAGGGCTGTTTCTGGACAGAAATACAAGAAAGATGATTAACACCTCGTACACCGGAGATAAAACGGAGTATTACTGGAAAGATAAAACATGGGAAGCTAACTACAAATTTCTGCAAAGCAAATTTCCCGGAAGAGAGGTGGCTTTTTCAAGCTCAACCAATGACTATTCTAAGTTTCTGGTTTCTGTAGGAGGAGATAAATATGCTTCTGAGGCGTATTTCTTCGATGCAAAGACAAAAGAGTTAATTTTTCAATATACACCCAGAACAGAATTGAAAAAGGTTGAAAAATATCTGGCTGCAATGACTCCTATCAGCTATAAAAGCAGTGACGGACTTGAAATTCCGGCATATCTGACTTTACCTGTAGGATCAAGCGGTAAAAATGTTCCTGTAGTGGTACTGGTTCACGGAGGTCCGAAAGGTCCAAGAGATTATTGGGGATACAATTCAACCGTACAATTTTTAGCCAACAGAGGATATGCGGTATTACAACCCAACTTCAGAGCGAGTGGCGGATACGGTAAAAAGTTCCAGAACGGCGGAGATCTTCAGTGGGGAAAACTAATGCAGGATGATATCACCTGGGGTGTAAAATACCTGATTGATCAGGGAATTGCAGACAAAAATAAAGTAGTAATTATGGGAGGAAGTTATGGTGGATATGCAACACTCGCAGGTTTAGCCTTCACTCCTGATGTATATGCTGCCGGAGTAGATATTGTAGGGCCAAGCAACCTCTTTACTTTATTGGATTCTGTCCCTGCTTACTGGGAAGCTGCACGTGCTTTCCTTTACGGAATGGTGGGTGATCCTAAAACTGAAGAGGGTAAAAAACGTATGCATGATGCCAGTCCGTTATTCAGTGTAGATAAGATCAACAAGCCATTACTGATTGTTCAGGGAGCGAATGATCCAAGGGTAAAACAGGCTGAGGCGGATCAAATTGTCATTGCACTGCGTGATAAAGGGAAAAAAGTAAATTATATCTTAGCCGATGATGAAGGGCACGGATTCCGTAAACCTGTAAACAGCATGGCAATGTACGCTGAAACAGAGAAATTTCTAGCTGAAGTAATCGGAGGAAGATATCAGAAAGAAATGCCTGATAAGGTGGCAAAACGTCTGAAGGAAATGACGGTGGATATTTCAAAAGTGACCTATACACCAAAAAGCGAAAAAACTGCAGGAGCCTCTAAATAAAGTTCCGGTATTAAATTAAATAAAGCTATCTCACTTGCACGAGATGGCTTTTGTTTTTAAGTTCTTATTTTTCATTTTCAGCCTGCGTCAGCTCTATCCAGCGAACTATTTCTTCTATCTGTTTTTCGGAAAGTTGCGCTTCCGGATGAAGATAAGTATAAGAAGTAAGCGGCATTTTTTTCTGCTTTATTTGATTCACAATAGATTCTAATTTATTAGTCTGTTTACGACGGCTGTAGCTCCCCCATTCATTAAAATTCAATTCTTCTTTTCCTTTTTTAATATGCTTTTCAAGATAATAACTTAAAGGTTGTATATAAGAATAAAATGGATAATGAGTAGAATTGCTGTGACAGTCGTAGCAGGAATTTCTAAGAACAGACTGCACATTCTCAGGAAGTTTGTAAACCTTTGAGATATCTGTAGAAGGAACCTGCCCGTAATCAATATTACGGGCAGGCTGAATAATCTGAATAAGTAAAAAAATTAGAACAAACCCTAGCAATATGTTTTTCATGTGTCGGTTCATCTCTTTTTACTGTTTTAAAATACTTTTTTTATAGATCCGCAGTTAATCATTTTCTGTCCTTCATATGGATTAATAATCTCTTCCGACTCACTGATCCAGGTCCCACCTTTTCCATTATTGTACATTGGACAGAAGTCCTGGTATAATTTTAATCCGCCAGTTCCCTTCTCTTTTATTAAATCATTTATATCATTACTCAGAGATAACAGATGTTCTCTCTGATGAGCTATATCATCAGATTTTCCTATATGTTCTGCATTTTCTGCTGCACTTTCTACAATATCACGCAACTCAGAATTGTTTTTTGCATCTGTTTTACTGATATCTATTTTCTTTAATATAGAAAACAGACTTTTAGCCGCATCGGAAGCTTTTTTAGAATCATCCTGAGCCAGGGCATTTTTTAGAGGAAGGTAACCTTTGATAATTTGCTGAATCGGAAAAGCTGAAAGCTCGCCGGTTTCTTTTTTACTTTCTTCCGGGTTTTCTTTTACCTCCTGATTTGAAATTTCTGCAGGTTCGGTTTTACCCGTCATTTTAATTTCAGGTTCTGCTTTCTTCTCAGATATTTTACTGTCGGGTTTATTACAAGAGTATAATGTAGCTCCCACAAACAGTACGGTTATTATATTTTTCATTGTTTCTTAAATAATATGGTTAAAAAAATTAATATGTTAAAGTAACACCTGCACCCCAGCCCATTTCATTATCATAGTTTCCGGAAACGGATAACCATTTTTGAAGAATATACCTCATTCCCGTTGAGAATTCACCATCAGAATTGACGCTGAAGTTTCCTCTCAGTCTTCTTGAAAGTGGAATATCCTCACGGCTCAGTTCCAACAGTACTTTTCCGTTCTGGTCTACACTTGCATCAGCTGTAATCAACATCGGAAGTACATATTGCATACCTACCATGAATGCCAATTTGTTTTTGGAAGCTTTCTGCTGTCCGAACCAGGTCTTTTTCCCATGAAAATCCATACCCATATCTTCTGCCATTTGTCTTTCCATGATCTCATGATTTTTTTGAACTCTTACTCCTGCATAGGGAAGCGCCCACTGGAATTTTCCTAAAAACCGTCCTACTTTTGCACTTCCTTCAAAATGATCAAAATTCCAGTTGGAATGAAACTCATTAAGGTTTGCCCATCTCGGTCCGAACATCGTCATCGTTTCTGCATGGATCTTATTACTTGCTACATCCAGCATTGCCATAGAACTGGTCATTTTATTATCCTGTATAAAGTTCTTCCAGGCTAATTTTCTGTTCGGAAGCTGTGGATTGGGTTTAGAGTTTTCATAACTGAAGATTCTTCCCATTCCCGCCATCATATGGTATAAGATATGGCAGTGGAAAAACCAGTCACCATCCTGATTTGCGGCAAATTCTATCGTTACGGTTTCCATTGGCATGATATCTACCACATTTTTCAATGGAGAATATTCCCCTTTTGAATTAATCAATCTGAAATCATGACCGTGAAGGTGCATCGGGTGGCGCATCATAGAATTATTATACATTTTAATTCTAAGCACCTCTCCTTTTTTGATCAGAATTTTATCCGTCTCTGTTACGGTTTTGTTATCCAGCGTCCACAGATAATGGTTCATATTCCCTTCCAGCGTAAATTTCATTTCACGGATGCTGTCTGTAGGAAGAATAGTTTTTTCAGGAGATTTTAAAATATTGTAAGACAATCTTTTAATGGTTTTCTCTTCTCCCATATCCATTCCGGAGTGTTGAGAATGATCCTCTTTTTTATCTTCTTTCGTCTTCACTCCCATCATCTCATTGATATGCTTTGCTGTAGTTTTCCTTTGATTTTCAGATAATTCCGGGTACATTACTTCGTTCATATCCATCATCTGGTTTCCCATCGTCATTGTCATAGGCTTCATATTTCCGCTCATTTCCATCATGCCGTTCATCATTTTCATTCCTTCAAAAAGCATCAGCCTTGGAAGGTTGGGAGCTTCTACCTTCTCACCGGACCCGAGCCAAAGGGAAGCGTGTCCTATTCTGTCTTCTGAAGTCGCTCTGAATTCAAAGCTTTTATTCTCCGGAATAGTGACTTCAATATCATAAGTCTCGGAAACCCCGACAATCAAACGGTCAACTTCTATCGGAACCACATCATTTCCATCATTTCCGACTACTTTTATCTTTCCGCCTCCATAATTCAGCCAGAAATAGGTAGATGAACCTCCGTTGGCCACTCTTAATCTCACTTTGTCTCCAGGCTTTAGATTGGAATAATCTGAACTGGGAGTTCCATTGATCAGGAATTTATCGTAATAAACATCACTTACATCCATCGCCTCCATTCTTTTCCATTCATTCAGGGCTTTTGTACCTAAATTGCCGGACTTGATGGCTTCCCAATAACTCTGTACTGCATTTTTCTTTACCGCATACCAGTCTGTGTTGGCCATATGAAGTCTTCTTGCAATCTGCATCGGATCATCATCACTCCAATCTCCTAATAGTACCGGAATTTCAGCATTGTACTCTGTTTTCGGTTCACCTTCTCTTTTTTTGAAAACCAGGATACCATTCATTCCGATCTGCTCCTGCAGTGCTTCATGAGAATGGTACCAATAGGTTCCGTTCTGAGAGATTCTGAATTTATATAAATGGGTTTCTCCCGGTTTTACAGGTTTCGTGGTCAGATTAGGAACACCATCCTGTTCATTGGGAAGAATTACCCCATGCCAGTGCAATCCTGTATTTTCCTTAAGCATATTGTGGAGGTAAATTTCGGCTGTATCACCTTCTGTAAAATATAAAGTCGGAGCCTGAAGTTTTCCGTTGATCGCAATTGCTCTTCTGTTTTTTCCGGTGAAATTGACAATGGTGTCTTTTACATACAGATCATAACGAACCGTTTTCCCACCGAAAGTAATTCTTCCGTTTTCTGAATTACGTTTTAAAACAGATTTTTCTTCTTTGGGATTTTCGGCCTGTGTATGGGAATGATCTTCTTTTTCTACCAGATCCATCCCGCATTTAGGGCATTTTCCCGGTTTTTCCGAAACTATTTCCGGATGCATCGGGCAAGTATAAGTAGTTTGAGCTTTAGCTGATGATACAACTTTTTTTTCTGGCTGAACAGAAGGCTTTATTACTTTTGTTTGCTCAACCTTAGTTGCTTCCTTTATTTTATTTGTCTTATTTATTTTTGTTTCTGCAGGTTTTGCCTTTGTTTCTGTTTTAGCTGCAGGTTTCGCTTCCGGCTTTACAACGGCTGTCTTTTTAATCAGAGTCATTCCACATTTCGGGCAGTCCCCAGGCTTTGAGGAGACCACTTCAGCGTGCATCGGACAGGTATAATACGTTTTTGTATTTTGAGCGAAAGTAAAAACAGAGAATAACAGCACCAGAAACATTATCAGTTTTTTCATAATATTTCAAAGTTTTTAGAAGTTGTACAACTTAAAGTCAATTATAACTTTAGCTATACAACTTATTATTTTAAAGAATAATAGACTAATTATTTAATCTCTGACTTTACACTTCCGCATGAAAGCATAGATTTCCCGTAGTATGGGTTGGCAATCTGTTTTTCATCGCTCAGCCAGCTGCCGTCTGCCATTGGGCAATATTGAACATAGACTGGTTTTTCAGAAAGTTTGAACTCCTTGGTTAAAGCGATCATATTATCTGAAAGGTTGAGAAAGGTTTCTCTCTGGGCAGTAACATTTCTTGCTTCGGAAATAACAGAAGCATCTTTTCTAAGAACATTCAGATTCCCTTCCGAAACCATTTTATAGTCAATGGTTGAAGCTGTTTTAATGAATTCTGTTGCGGCTTTTGAAGTTTTATCTGCATCATCTGAAGCTAGTGCTGATTTGATTGCGATATAGTTCTGATACAGCTTAGAAACCTGAGCATCTTTTTTAGACTGTGCTGATAATGAAATGATTGAAAATAAAGATAAGGCTGCTGTAATGATATATTTTTTCATTGTTTTAGATTTTAGAATTAATTTTTAATAAAGAATAAGGGTAACGCATCAAAAATATGCGTCAGAACATGTCGCCTGTAACTGTATAAGATGATACAGAAAACGACAGACGGATTCTAAATTCTAAAATTACAATGATTGAGGTAGATTGGGACCGGCCGGAATTCAGGCGGTGCATTAATCTGGATCTGGGTAAATTTGGTAGCTGAAAAAGACTTGTCAACCACTACAAACTGCTGTTTCACAGGAATCTCTGAAACCGTGTTTAAAAAATCAACATGAAGATAATCTGCTTTTTGAGAATCATCTATTTTTACGATTTTGATCTCTGTTTTGCAGCATCCTTTTTTATCTTTAACGCCGCATTTAGCACAGATACCATCTGTTTTCTGGCTTACAGAAACAAATTCCTTCATGCAATAATGAATGCTAAAAGCTGCTCCGGAAGAGAATCCGAAGTAGAAAATAGAAAACAGTATGGCAAGAATCTTTTTCATTGATAGGACAAAGATAAAAATATCTCTGAGACTGTTGTTATAAAATTTGGTAATGATGTTACAAAATTCGGGTAAAATAAAAAGCTTCCGAATTTCTCCGAAAGCTTTTATGTATTTTTTGAGAGATTAACATCAACCTCATCTTTTAATTTTTTACAGTTTGAATTCAAGCTTCACATTGAAGAAACGCCCTGTAAGACGTACCGGAACAGGATACATATAATTACTGTTATAATCTGTGATCCATTGGTTCGCAACAGTATTGTTAATATTAAATGCATTGAAAACCTGAACTCCTAATGTCAGTTCTTCAAAATTACCCCAGAAACCGGATCTCTTATTTTTTTCTTTCGGATCGATGAATACTTTTGTCAATCCCAAATCTACCCTTTTATAAGAAGGAAGTGTCTGCTGATAATTATAAGCTGAACCAAAATCTGGTTGTCCGTTGCTATTAAACATTACTGGAGCTCCTGTAGGTAATCCCATAGCGTATACCAGAGTAAGGTTCACACGCATAGACGGGAAGCTTGGCATATAATCCTGATAGAACATAGCAAACCTCAACCTCTGATCTGTAGGTCTGGGAATATCTCCTCTTCCATCAATATTTTCATATACTCTAGCGTAACTCGCGGATAACCAAGAATCTACACCTGGTACAAATTCCCCAAATAATCTGGTATCGATACCATAGGCATATCCTTTGGAATTATTCTGCCCGGAATAACGAATCCTTACATTATCCATGTAATAAGGAATCAGGTTATCCATCTTTTTATAATAAAGTTCCGTAGTCAGTTTGAATGGCCTGTCGTACATCTGGAACTCATAATCATTGGCAAGAATAACCTGGATAGAGCGCTGCGATTTTATATTAGAGTTAAAATTACCATCTAAATCCTTGATTTCTTTATAGAAAGGAGCCTGATAGTAAATTCCCCCCGAAATTTTAAACAACATATCGCTGTCCCAATCCGGCTTGATTGCAAACTGGGCTCTTGGAGAGAATATCGTTTCTTTATTGAAACTCCAGTTGGCAACACGTACTCCGGCATTCACAAACACTTTACTGGCACCCCAGTAGAACTTCTGTGAATACTGTGCATATGCTGAAAGTCTTGTAGGTTCAATATTGTTTTGTCCGGCAATATAATAAGCAAGCTTAAGATCACCTGTTGTCCCTGTTCTTGGATCAATAATTTCCGGTCTTGGAAGGCTGTACCCTGCGGAATCTACTAATTTCCACTCATTAGTAAGATCTTTCAGATTTTCTTTTTCATATTTGAAACCTACCTCAAAGTCTGTGTTTACATTGGGTGAAAATTTGGCTCTGAACTGAGTTCCGTAGGTTCTTACAAATAAGTCATTTCTTGCATGTTCTATTTGCCCTCCCACATCAAAAGAAGTCACAGGCTGTTGTGTCACCGGATCAAAAGTCTGAAGTTCGTAGGCCGACTGTATGGTATAATACTCCCTTTCTCTGTTCTGATAGGCAAAGGCATCCAGGGTAAGTTTCCACTTGTCTGCCGGCTTATAATTCATAGAGAATGTTCCCATCATATTTTTATACTGGTCATTTTCCTGACCTCCATATCCAATATTGACGGTAATAGGCTGCTGAAGACTTCCAAACGTAACGCTTTTCGCTTTAGGAATCATCTGATAGTCGTTCTTGGAATAATATCCGATGAATGACATGCTGAATTTATCACTGACATGATAATTCAGATAAGACTGGAAATCCCAATACGTTGGATTAAAATCCGTATCTTCTTTTAAGGTATTAAGAACAAGGTTGGTGTTTCTGTATCTTCCCGAAAATAAGGCTGTAAATTTTTTATTTTTGGAAGCCAGCCCGGTAGTGAGCCTTCCTCCAATTAAACTGGCCTCTCCTGAAACTTCAAATTTTTCAGGTTCACGGTAATAGATATTTAAGGCAGAAGACATTTTATCACCATACTTGGCTTCAAATCCTCCCGCAGAGAAATTCACTGCAGAAACCATATCCGGGTTAATTATACTCATCCCCTCCTGTTGAGAGTTTCTGATCAGGAAAGGTCTGTAGATTTCAATATCATTAATGTAGATAAGGTTTTCATCATAGTTTCCACCACGAACCATATATTGTGAAGACAGCTCGGTATTGGAGTTTACGGAAGGTAGTGTTTTAAGCAAGCCTTCAATTCCTCCATTAATAGAAGCTACTGATTTTGCCTCTTTTGCTGAAATTCTTACGTTGGTAAGGTCATTGGTTCTTCCTGTTGCTTTTTTCTGGAAGACAACTTCCTCTATATCGGTTACTCTAGTGGTCGCTGTATCCTTTTTTCTTTGTTGGGAGAAAATCAGAAACGGGACCATAAGGCTTAGCGGTAAAACTAGTTTTTTCAAAAGAAATGTTTTAGAATTTCTAAAATTAATGTTTTTTTAACAATTACAAAATCGATTCTCTAATTCTTGTCAATTTTTGTAACAAATCTTCTAATAAATCTAATCTTAACATGTTGGCACCATCAGATAATGCGGTTTCCGGTGTAGGATGTGTTTCAATGAAAATTCCGTCTGCTCCTACTGCAATTCCTGCTTTAGCAACAGTTTCAATAAGGTCCGGTCTTCCACCTGTAACCCCTGAATTCTGGTTAGGCTGCTGTAAAGAGTGTGTAACATCTAAAATAACCGGAGCATATTCTCTCATTGTAGGAATTCCTCTGTAATCCACGATAAGGTCTGTATATCCGAAAGAATTTCCTCTTTCAATAATCGCTACTTTCTGGTTGTCAGAATCTGTTACTTTCTGAACCGCAAATTTCATTGCTTCCGGTGAAAGGAACTGTCCTTTTTTCAGGGTAACACATTTTCCGGTTTTTGCGGCAGCGATTAATAAATCAGTCTGACGAACAAGGAAAGCAGGAATCTGTAAAACATCTACATATTGTGCTGCCAACGCTGCATGCTCATTTTCATGAATGTCCGTTGTTGTAGGAATATTGAAGGTCTCTCCAACTTTTTTAAGGATTTCAAGAGATTTTTCTTCACCAATGGTAGTGAAAGAATCTACACGGCTTCTGTTAGCCTTTTTGAAGCTCCCTTTGAAAATATAGGGAATATTGTATTTGTCTGTGATACTGATTACCTTTTCAGCAATTCTTAATGCCATATCTTCTCCTTCAATAATACAAGGACCGGCAATAAGGAAAAAGTTCTTTGAATCTTTGTGCGAAATATTATCTAAATACTGAATCATTTTGATATAATTAAAAAGTTCAGTAAAAATACTGAGAAAGTTTCACAAATGGAAATTATTTGATTGCTTTAACAGGCTATGGCTGCAATAGTTTTTAACCCTTTTGGATTTTTGATTATAAATTGATAGATGCTTCGACAGGCTCAGCATGACAGCCCTAATACTAGCTGTTTTTATTAACGTGTACCTTACAATAGACAGACAGTATGATAATCAAAAGAATATTGGTTTCTAATTATTAATTGATAGATGCTTCGACAGGCTTAGCATGACAACTCTAATACTAGCTGTTTTTATTAAAGTGTACCTTACAAGAGACAATATGGTAATCAAAAGAATTTTGAATTTCGGGTTATGAATTGACAGATGCTTCGACAGGCTCAGCATGACAACTCTAATACTAGCTGTTAATGAGTACTCGATAATAGATAGTAGATTATTGACAGATGCTTCGACAGGCTCAGCATGACAGCCCTAATACTAACTGCTTCATTCACGAAATCAGTCTACCATAACTTATAAGTTAGGTTTTGGCTGAAGCCAATGGCTCTTACTTTTATTGATAAGCAGGCTAAAGCCCGCTCCTATTGAATTTCCAATAAAATGTTATAATATAATTGGATAAGTTATATCCGAAGGTGATTCGTGTATTTTAATTCATTTTTTTTAAAACCTTCTCAAATGTATTCACATTTCTGCTGGTCAACTGATCTTTAAGACTTTTCTTTCCCAAAATCTTCCCAAAGGTAGAATCTAGGGTATTTCCTTTCGGGACCTGCCAGTAAAAGATATCATTGATAATTTCTGCCCTTTCGTTTTCAGCCTGTGCAGCTTTCTGAAACTCCTCCATCAAAACCTTTTCCACTCCGGGAATTCCTACAAAGCCATAAATATGAAAATTTTCATTCTTTTCGAAAGGAATACTGTTCCAGAAAACTTCTGTTTCTTCCTTAGATTTCACAAACAAAAAAGCTTCATATGAGAAATGTTCTGACATTGCTTTTTCAAGAATGGTTTTTAGCTCTTCCACGCTTTTATCTGAAGAAAACACGATATTTCCGGAAGCCAATATTGAACTCACGTCTTTCATGCCAGCATCTTTAAAAACCTGGCATACATCAGCCATTTTCATATTGGTTCCTTTTACGTTGACACCACGGAGAAAAGCACAGTATTTCATTTTATTTAGGGATTAGGTTTTAGATAATAGGTTGCAGTGATTGTTGGGTTGGAGGGTTTGAGAGTATTAGAGTGAAAGAGTTATTATAAAACTTTTTTTCTGAATTCTTTCAATTTTAAATATTTCAATCTTTTAATCGATCCTAATGTACAAATTATAGTCTGTTCCGGAAGGTTTCAGATGGTAAATTTTTTCTAAAATTTTATTGTTGCTATTCAGATGATCTTTCACTCTGAATTCCTTTAAAAGCTTATAGTGGGTTTTATAATACAAAGAATTCGCATTGTCTCCTTCGTATAAATTCTGATAAGAAAGAAGATATTTTGGTTTTCTTGTTTTTACGGTATTGATCCAGTAATTAACCTTATCTTTTTTAATTTCCTCCTGAATCTGTTTATCAACCAATCCAACCTCATCAATTGTTTTTAATCCTGAAAAATAAGGAACATAACCCGCTGGTTCCAATAGAATCCACTGGTTTTTATCTTTTTCATATTGATTTAAAAATGTACCAATTGTTCTGCGGTAATTCCATTCTCCATTTCCTGTTGCAATGGAGTGAACAGTCTGGAAAACAAACATTGGGAAAATGTAGAATATAATCAATAATGACAGCCAAAGATTTCTTCTCTCTTTTTGTTCCAACACAAAAATCAGGACCGGAACGAAAAGCAAAATCTGCGGCACCCAGTAGTACCAGTCGAACAAGCTTTTCTGAGAAATGAAGATGATTTGTTTTGCCCATCCGAAAAGAAAAATCATCCACAAAAAGTAGTTTCTTTTTTCTTTTTGTCTGATCAGATAAATAAAGCAAAGCAATTCAAAAATCAATATTACAATAGTCAGAGGATTGAAATCTCCCGGAACTTTCAGCATTCCCCAAAAGTTTCCAAAGCTTTTAAAAAAATATCCGATATGCTGCTGGATCGTAAAGTTTTCACTGTAAAGCAATTTTTTTGCGGTAATGGTATTGTTTACCAGTTCCCCAAAGTAAAACCAGTTGAAAGCTACTGTAGATAAAACTCCAAAAGCTCCTCCGAAGATATAATTCCATCTTATTTTTCTGTTCCAGAATAGATCTACAAGGAATACAATTCCGAGGAATATGACGGTATCAATTCTGGTAAACATGATTAAAACGGGAAGAAATGTCAGAACCCATTTTTTTCCTTTATTAAATCCATAGTACAGCAATGCCATCTCCAGAAAAAACAGGATTCCGTATTCCATCCCAAGGATTGAAATTTTAATTGATGGAGGCAAAATACCGATCAGAAATATAAAAACCGCTTTATGCCATGGGTTTTTAAGAACCAGATGAGACAGCCATAAAGTTCCTATGGTAAACAGTAGGGAGTTAAAAATCAAAAGAGGTTCAATAAAGTTTTCTTTTCCAAAAACCAGATTGAAAATATAGGAGACAAAAACATACAGATGTGTTGTCGATGCAGAAATTTTAGTATCGCCGTTGAAGCCGATTACTCCATAATCCAATAGGTTCTGGGCAACTCTCCAGGTAATAAATGCATCTTCCTGAATGTAGTGCGTTAATAAAAACAGAAGCTTAAAAAGAACCGTAACAATGACGGCATAAATTGGGAATTTGCTATTTTGTGTTTCGGACATTATGTATTTTTACTTTCACAAATATAACCTTAAAATTCAGGATTCCCAATAATAAAAAAACGGAACCGAAGTTCCGTTTTAAAGTATTTTATTTTGTTGCTTTGATAATCGCAGTTGTAATCTGATTTTCTTTTTCTTTTGAATACGTGGAATCATAAGGTTCCATGACATCAAATAAGTATTGATAGAATGGCGTAATCTGCTGCACATTTTCAGACTCTTTCATCGCTTTATCTCTACCCATCTCCTGAAGATCTTTGATAAATACATTGAACTTCTTGTCTATTGGCTCGATGGATTTTACCAGATATGCATATGCTTTTTCTTTCTGTCCTATCTTTGTATAAGCATCTGTTACTGCAGAAACCACAAGAGAATATTCCATAGGTTTTGTTCTCATTTGTCTTCTCAGATAACTTTGATCCGCTTTGGAAAGACTTAAATAATAATCATATTCTTCAAAGATTCCTTTTTTAAGAACTTCAGCAATCTGAAGACCTTTCTGCTCCTGTCCTGCAATGATGTATCCTGAAACAATTGAACTTAAAGAACGGGGATCGTTATATTTCTCCGCTGGAATTTCTTTCGCTGCAAGATCCAGAATTTCCAATGCTTTCGCTTTCTGTCCGCTTAGTGCAAGGGCTGCCGCCGCTCTGCTTGCTGACATTCTGTAGCTGATGATATTGGAAGTAGCTGTTTCATCAAAGTGAGCATTTAAATTCTTAAAGTTCCCCCATCTGAAGTTTTTCACTATATTATAAAGAGAATTAGCATCTACTCTTCCCATATCTCCATCAGCTGTTGGAGGCGTTTGGATAGGGATTAATCTGTAACTGAATCCGTCAAACTGAAGGTAATCGTTCAGATAGAAAATGTTCTCACTGTCATAAATACCTCCTGATGAGAAGTTGATCGGACGCTTCCAGTCGAAGTTCGCTAAAAGATCCATTAAAATCAGGTTATTCTTATACAATGTATTTCCTTTGTAAGTAATCATGATCTGATCGGCTACATTCGGAAGATCTTCTTTGTTGATAATTCCTGCTTTTAAAGCATTTTCTTTGTTGACAGGAAGGATGAATTTGTTTACCGGAAGGATATTGTATTTTTCAAATTTCTCTTCCCCGAAGTACATTTTCAATAATTCATCTTTTTCAGGAGATTTGAATTTAATGAATTCAATCGCCTGTTTCAATGTTAAAGAATCCTGAGTAAGATATTTTCTGAACGACTGGAATTCTGTTTCCGGAGCTCCCTGTTCTTTCAACATAGAGAAAACACCTTCCCAATCTTCCTTCTTCATCATATAAATCTGATCATTTACACCATCTCTATAATCTTCGTGTGTCAACTGGCTTGGGATTCCCATTGCGTTGTAAGTTCTTCTTTTTACCTGGTCAAGATTCCATGGAGTTGAAGCAAGGGTAAAGTTCACCACCTTTACATCATCTCTGAACTGTTCTGTCTCCTGAATAGCCCAAACCGGGTATGTATCGTTATCCCCGTAAACGAAAAGGATATCGTTTTTCGGTAATGATTTTAAAACTGAATACGCATAATCATATGCAGTATATCTGTTGCTTCTGTCATGAACATTATAGTTCTGGAAGCCCATCATGAAAGGAACCCCTAATAAAACCACTCCCAAAGCAATGTTCGCTCCGTTTGATTTTATTTTAGATTGTAAGAACCATAGGATGGCTCCTGCACCCAATCCGATCCAGATCGCAAACGCGTAGAATGAGCCTACCATTGCATAATCCCTTTCTCTCGGCTCAAAAGGTTTTACCCCTGTATAGAAAACAATACCTACACTTGTTAAAATGAATAAAGATAACAATGCATAGAATCTTCCAAAGTCTCTGTTCAATTGGAAAAAGAATCCGATCAAACCTAAAATTAATGGAAGGAAGAAGAATTTTACTGTACTTTCATTCTTGAATTTAGCAGGCATTTTATCCTGATTTCCTACCACGGCATTATCAACGAAAGGAATTCCGGAAATCCAGTTTCCTTTTGTGCTCTCCATATTTCCTTCAAGATCATTCTGTCTTCCCACGAAGTTCCACATCAGGTATCTTACGAAGTAATATCCGTTCTGGAAAGTGATAAAGTAATCCATATTCTGAAGGAATGAAGGCTTCTGAACATTGATCAGGTTATAAGGTTTCACTTTCAGATAATCTGAAGCGGTAATTGATTTGTCTTCATATTTTGCTCTCAGTTCATCAAAGATCTGCTTAGCCTGAGGATTATCTGCCACATCTTCGTTACCGTAGTTGAATGTAAAATCAGGAGCACCATACATAGAAATATAGTTGGCCATTACATCCTTATCTTCATTAAACATTCTTGGCATTAAGCTCACCTGAGACTTGTTGAATACATAATTGAAACGGTCTCCGGTTTTTCTGTACGTTCCGGTTTTTTCGTCTTTTTCGTAGATTTCCCCGGTTTTTTGTGTTTTAAAGCTTCCGTCTTCGTTTTTCTCGATTCCGTTAGCATCCAGAAATGCCGTATAATTTTGCCCGTAAATCGTAGGCCAGTCCCCATACTGCTCTCTGTTATAATAATCCAGCATACCAATTGCTGTATCCGGATCATTAAGGTTCATCGGTGGATTAGCATTGGCTCTGATAGGAATAACCATCCAGCAAGAGAACCCGATCATCATGAAAACTACAGATAATGCAGCTGTCTGGTAGATGTTTCTTTTTGCTTTTCTTGCATATTTGATTAAGAAATAGCAAATCGCTACCATTAAAACAAATGCTGCAATTGTTCCTGAGTGGAAAGGAAGTCCAAGACCGTTCACGAAGAAAATCTCAAGTCTTCCGAACATGGTCATAATTAAAGGGAAGATAATTTTGAAAACGATAATCAAAATTCCCAGTGTGATAAGGTTTGCCCAGATAAAGTTTTTCCAGGTAAACTTGTAATTTCTAGCATAATATACCAGACATACTGCAGGAATTGCCAGCATACACATCATATGCACTCCTACAGAAAGTCCTAAAATAAAGAAAATAAGAATAATCCATCTTTCACTGTCTCCCGCCTGATACTCATTCTCCCATTTGGTGATTAACCAGACCAAGAGCGCAATAAACATAGAAGCCATAGAATAAACCTCTCCCTCTACTGCTGAGAACCAGAATGTGTCTGAGAAAGTAAAGCAAAGTGCTCCAACTGCTCCGGCAAATAAAATAGAGATTTCCTGATGTTTTGTAATTTCTTCAAAATCTTTGTTCAAAAGTCTTCTCACAAAGTGTGTGATCGTCCAGAACAAAAATAAAATAGTCAGCGCACTGAACAATGCAGACATCGCGTTGATCACGATAGAATAATTTTCGCCTTTCCCTAATGCAAAAATGGCTGCCACGGCACCCACAATCTGGAATAAAGCAGCTCCGGGAGCGTGCGTTACTTCAAGTTTTACTGCAGAAGAAATGTACTCGCCACAATCCCAAAAACTGAAATTGGGTTCTATGGTGGACAAGTACGTGAAGAAAGCAATAACGAAAATCACCCATCCTGAAACGGTGTTCCATTGCCTAAAAGTCCAATTTTTCATAGTATTAAATCAATTATGCGAAAATAAGGCTTTTATCTTATTTTATGCGGGTTTTAACAAAATTTAAAAATTTTGGCGTAGTATTTGCGATTACACTCGTGTCAAAACTGTAAATACGAAAATAACTTTTTACAAAACTATGCCCTAGAAATCAAACAAAAGTTTAGTAATTATTTATTTTTTTGTATTTTTGCAGTCAGATTTTTATTGAAAATAACAAATAATGAGTAATGTTTACGATAATATTCTTGGCCTGATAGGACACACTCCGATGGTGAAGCTAAATACTGTGACAAAAGATATTCCAGCAACCGTTTATGCCAAGTTAGAATCATATAATCCTGGACATTCCACCAAAGACCGAATCGCACTTCATATTATAGAGAACGCAGAGAAAAAAGGCCTTTTAAAGGAAGATTCTGTAGTTGTAGAAACTACTTCCGGTAATACCGGGTTTTCTATTGCGATGGTATGTATCATTAAGGGATATAAATGTATTCTTGCAGTAAGTGATAAAACAAAACCTGAAAAAATTGCTTATCTGAAAGCATTGGGAGCCACGGTGTATATATGCCCGGCCAATGTACCGGCAGATGATCCCAGATCATATTATGAAGTAGCTAAAAGAATCGCTCAGGAAACTCCAAATTCTATTTACATCAATCAATATTTTAATGAACTGAATATTGATGCGCACTATCAGACAACAGGTCCTGAGATCTGGGAACAGACACAGGGTAAGATCACTCACCTTTTTGCCTGCACCGGAACTGGTGGTACGTTATCAGGTTCTGCCAAGTATTTGAAGGAAAAGAATCCGGATATCAAGATTATTGGTGTAGATGCAGATGGTTCTATCCTTAAAAGCTATCACGAGACAGGAGAAATACACAAAGAAGATGTACATCCTTATCAGATCGAAGGAATGGGTAAAAACCTGATCCCTTCTGCCCTGCTTTTCGACAAGGTGGATGAGTTTGTAAGGGTAAATGATGAAATGTCCGCGTACAGAACCCGCGAAATTGCTTTGAAAGAAGCTATCATGGGAGGTTATACTACCGGAGCTGTAACACAGGGATTGATGCAGTATGCCCAGTCTCATGAGCTTACAGAAAATGACGTAGTTGTTTTAATTTATCCTGACCACGGCTCCAGATACATCACTAAAGTATATAGTGATAAATGGATGGCTGAACAGGGATTTGTCAACAACTGTGTTCACAACTATGACGAAGTTTTCAAAACGGAGTTTATTAAATAAGAACGAATAAAATCACGATACAAATAAATAAAGCCTTTTGCGTGTTCAGACAAAAAAGGCTTTGTTACTTAAAAATTACGATACAATGTTGGATATTTTTGAAAGAATAAAAGAAAATCCAGGACCACTTGGACAATTTGCAGATTATGGTGAAGGCTATTTTATTTTCCCGAGATTAGAGGGACCTATCGGCCCTAGAATGCAGTTTCAGGGGAGAGAAGTAATTTTCTGGAGTGCCAATGACTATTTAGGATTGTGTAATCATCCTGAGGTAATAGAAGCGGATGCAAAAGCGGCTGCAGAATATGGAATGTTCTACCCAATGGGAGCAAGAGCGATGTCTGGAGAAACAGATCAGCACCTTCAGTTGGAAAGAGAATTGGCAGACTTCGTAAAAAAAGAATCAGCATATCTATTGAATTTCGGTTACCAGGGAATGGTTTCTACCATTGATGCTTTGGTGAGCAGAAATGATGTAATTGTTTATGATATGGATTCTCATGCCTGCATCGTGGATGGAGTAAGACTTCATTCCGGTAAAAGATTTACCTACAAGCATAATGATATGGCAAGTCTGGAGAAAAACCTTCAGAGAGCAACCAAGGTAGCTGAAGAAACAGGAGGAGGTATCCTTGTGATTACTGAAGGGGTTTTCGGGATGAGAGGACAGCAGGGAAAAATCAAAGAGATCTGCGATCTTAAATCTAAATATCAGTTCAGACTTTTAGTGGATGATGCTCATGGTTTCGGAACGCTTGGTAAGACAGGTGCCGGTGTAGGTGAAGAGCAGGACTGTAATGATCAGATTGATGTATACTTCTCTACTTTTGCTAAATCTATGGCTGGTTTCGGAGCATTCCTTGCGGGAGACAAAGAAATCATCAGATATCTGAAATTCAACCTGAGATCACAAATCTTTGCAAAATCTCTTACGATGCCAATGGTAATAGGAGGATTAAAAAGACTGGAGCTATTGAGATCAAGACCGGAAATCAAAGCTAAACTTTGGGAGAATGTTTACAAACTACAGAACGGACTTAAAGAAAGAGGATTCAACATTGGAGACACCAATACTTGTGTAACTCCGGTAATGATGCAGGGAACTCCTGTAGAAGCTACTCTATTGGTAAAAGATTTAAGAGAGAATTACGGTATCTTTACCTCTGTGGTGGTATATCCGGTCATTCCGAAGGGAATGATTCTTTTAAGGCTTATTCCTACCGCTTCTCATACAGATGCAGAGATCAATGAAACTCTGGCAGCATTTGAAGCAATTCATGATAAATTAGTAGGTGGCTACTACAAAGAGCAGGAACAAAAATTACTGCAGGAACAAGGATTAAGTTTTAAAGCGATTTAATATCCTAAAAATAAAAGAAAGCCACTGATTGATTCAGTGGCTTTCTTGTTTAATAACTATAAAGCACATGAAACTTAGAGGTTACACACTGGGAATTTTATCAGCCGTTTCATATGGTCTGATTCCTATTTTTATTCTGCCAGTGAAGCAGGCACACTTTTCAATGGATATCACCCTGTTTTACAGATTTTTCTTTTCGGCTTTAATGGTGGGAGGATATCTGCTGTATTCACGGGAAAGTTTTAAAATCAATAAAAAGGAAACCTTAATTCTGGCCATCCTTGGAATCTGCTATGCCCTTTCTTCAGAATTTTTGTTTTTAGGGTATGATTTCCTTACCCCAGGAATTGCTTCTACCGTTTTATTTATTTACCCGATTATTGTAGCATTAATCATGCTTTTCTTTTACAAGGAAAAGCTTACCAAATTATCCGGAGCTTCTTTACTGCTTGCATTTGCGGGAGTCATTGTTTTATGTTTAAAAGGAAACGGACTGGAAATCAATTTTGCAGGGTTGGGAATTGTTATGCTCAGTTCACTTTTCTATGCTTTATATATGGTTATTGTCAACAAATCGAATATCAAAGTTTCCGGATTCAAGCTTACGTTTTATTCCATGTTTTTCACCTCAATGTTCTTTATGACCAAAGCTTTGATGGCGAATGAATCATTTGTGATTCATTCCACAGAGATCTTCATTAACTTCCTGGTTTTTGCATTTCTCACTACCGTTATTTCCAGTTTATGCCTTGTATTTGCCATCAAATATATCGGATCTACACCTGTTGCTATTTTAGGAGCATTGGAACCTGTAGTTGCTGTATTGATCAGTGTTTTGATGTTTCATGAAAAATTCACTCCAAATCTGCTTATTGGGATTACTTTAATTCTTTTTGGAGTTACCCTGAATGTAATCGGCGATCAAAGGAAAATAGGTCATGCCTAGAACAGATTATTTGGGAAAGAATACCATATTTCGAACTTAAAAAATCATCCATAAAAAAATATTTGAAAAAATAAATAGATCACTTTCTGGCATAACAAAATTTCTGATTATATTGCATCTGTCTATTAACAGGTGTTTCCCCCACTGAACAGACCCATGTATATACTTTTAAAAACCGATGAAAGAATTGCAAAAACTGACCAAAGATCAATTATACAAGCAGCTCAAAGAAAAATCAGAAAATCTATATAGCATTGCTCATGAAGCCCTGGAAAACAATTTTTTCAATGAAAGCTATGTAGACGAGGAAAGTCTTGCTGAATTTCTCGAAATGCTGGATGATGAAACAGCAGAAAAAATAAAAGAAGCCTCTCTCCACATCAATAATGAAGATGATGGTCCTGAGATTGTACTTATACAAAATGAAAATGACAATTCCCTTGAACTGATTACCGAAGAAGGGGAAGGATATAAAATCATTCTCATAGAAGGCGATCTTCATTTATCTAAAAAACTGTTTGTTGAAGATTATATTGTTCTTATTGTTACCGGTAATATACAGGCAGAAAATATTATCATCAATGGCTCATTGTACTGCTCTGGAAATGTTACCTCAAAAGTATTATTTGGTGCTTCGGGGAATGATAATGAAACCTATATCGGAGGAAGCATTATGACATCCCTCATTGCAGAAAACGGGCATTATACTGTTGCTGAAGGAAATATTTATTCCCGATACCTGATCAGTTTTCATAATGAAATAACAGGAAAAACCGGAAAGTTTATTGAGAATATCAGCCTTGAGAAACCCAGTGAAATAGAATTATTAAATCCGGCAATTCTAGATCATGATGGATATTTTGATGAGAATACTTTCCTAAGCTTTATTGAGAATAATGCCACCGATGCTTTGTTTAGCAGACCTGCTAATTTATTCTAAATAATTAGTTATTTCTATAGATTGGAAATGAAAAGAATTGGGATGGATTCAGATTTTAATAAAACGCAATATCTCTGCGACTTTTTCTCACTGTTTATAATCAGGGGAAAAAATTTTTTTCTAAAAAAACTTTAGAATAACTTTGCAAAAAATTTCTGTTGAAAGACCTGCTTCTTATTACTCCGCCTTTTACCCAGCTTAATACTCCTTATCCTGCAACGGCTTATATTAAAGGATTTTTAAATACCAAAAATATTTCCAGTTACCAGGTAGATTTGGGGATCGATGTTATTTTGGAGTTGTTTTCAAAGGATGGAATCCGGAAGGTTTTCAATAAAGAAATTGATCTTCAGAACACCTCTGAAAATTCCCAGAGAATTTATGCCTTAAGAGAGGAATATTTAAAAACAATAGATCAGGTTATTCCTTTTTTACAGGGAAAAACACCTACACTGGCCAGACAGATCTGCAGTATGAACTTTCTTCCCGAAGCCTCCCGTTTCAATCAGCTGGATGATATGGAGTTTGCTTTTGGAAATATGGGTCTGCAGGATAAAGCCAAGCATCTGGCAACTTTGTATCTGGAAGATATTTCCGATTATATTGTAGAAAATATAGATGCTGATTTTGGTTTCAGCAGATATGCAGAACGCCTTGGAAAAAGTGCCAATTCTTTTGATGAACTCTATTCAAAGCTATCTGGTGAACCCACATTTATTGATGAATTTACGTTAAAAATTCTTCAGGAAAAAATTGAAACTGTTCAGCCAAAGCTTGTTTGTTTTTCCATTCCGTTTCCTGGTAACCTGTATTCAGGATTCAAATGTGCCCAATGGATCAAAAAGCATTATCCTCACATTAAAATTGCTATGGGAGGAGGATTTCCCAACACAGAATTAAGAGAAGTCAAAGATCAGAGGGTCTTCGAATTTTTTGACTTTATTACTTTAGATGATGGTGAACTTCCGCTGGAACTTCTTCACCAAAATTTAGAAATTGCTACAGACGAAGGTGAGTTTAAAAGAACCTTTCTTCTCGAAAAGAATGAAGTCGTCTACAAAAATAATTCTAAAAGGCATGACTTCAAACAGTCTGAAATAGGAACTCCCGATTATACAGATCTAAAACTGGATCAGTATATTTCCGTTATTGAAATTGCCAATCCAATGCACAGCTTATGGAGCGACGGACGCTGGAACAAACTTACAATGGCGCACGGATGCTATTGGGGAAAATGTACATTCTGCGATATTTCTTTAGATTATATTAAAATCTACGAGCCTATTTCTGCTAAAATTCTCGTAGACCGAATTGAAGAACTGATCAAAACAACGGGCGAAACAGGATTTCATTTTGTAGATGAAGCTGCTCCACCTGCCCTTATGAGAGAGGTTGCCCTGGAAATTCTCAGAAGAAATCTTGTAGTGACCTGGTGGACCAATATCCGTTTTGAAAAAAGCTTTACCCGCGATTTATGTTACCTTCTGAAACTTTCGGGATGTGTGGCTGTTTCCGGTGGTCTTGAAGTGGCCAGCGACCGATTGCTGAAATTAATCGATAAAGGAGTTTCTGTGGAACAGGTTGCCAATGTAACCAGAAATTTTACAGAAGCAGGAATTATGGTGCATGCCTATCTCATGTATGGCTACCCTACCCAAACCGTCCAGGAAACTATTGATTCTCTGGAAATGATCAGACAGATGTTTGAGATGGGAATTCTTCAAAGTGGGTTCTGGCATCAGTTTGCCATGACAGCTCATTCCCCTGTAGGAATAAGTCCGGAAGATTTTGGAGTCATTCCGGTAAAACAGGAAATTTTGTTTGCCAATAATGATATTGATTTTAAAGATAAAACCGGTATTGATCACAACAAGTTCAGCTTCGGGTTAAAAAAATCCTTGTTCAATTATATGCATGGAGTAAATTTTGAACTACCGCTTCAGGAGTGGTTTGATTTTAAAATTCCAAGAACAACAATTCATCCGGATTATATTCACGACTGTCTTTTGGAAGATGGACAATTTAGTCTGAAAGGAAATTCCAAAGTTATCTTTCTGACGAAAAATGTAATCGCTGAGAATCGCGTAAAAAATAAAAAGAAATATTCTGGTACGTATACGCTTCTTACATTCCACTTAAAAACCAATATTGTAAAGGTTGAGCTGGAAGAGGAAAAGGCGGAATGGCTGATGAGTGTACTGGAAGATAATTCAATTGAAAATTCTAAAAAACCTACTATTCAGCAACTTAAGAATCAATTTGAAGAAAATTTCGAAGATTTTGAATTATTCTGGTTCTCAAAACCGATGCAGCAATTAAAGGAAAATGGGGTGATTTTAAGCTTATAAAAATTCTCGTTTTTTCTCAGGGATTTTTTGAGATTGCGGAATTTTCTGTGAATTTTTATTTTTCTGAATGAATAAAACTTGATTGAATTATAATCTACCACAGATTACACGGATTTACACAGATTTAAGAGAATAAAATTTTTCATACAGAAAGATCAAATCCGAATTTTTAACTACCATATATAAACCGGCAAAATATTACCTTCCACTGGAGGGATGGTGAAAATTCAAAGAATTTTTGACGGGGTGGTTGATAAAGACTAACGAGGTCCTTATAAGTTTCGGCTAAAGCCGGATGAATTTGATCTATAATAAAAAAACGGGCTAAAGCCCGTTCCTATTGATATAAAAATATATTTCTTTTAATTAGGGGTTTCTTTTGTTACAGTCCCAACCGACACTTTCTCCTGTACTTTAATAAAATTGGGGTCCATAATGGCCATACGTTCAGCTAATGCTTTATAGGTTGGGAATTTTAAAATAGAAGCTCTCCCGGACATTTCCTTGTATATGGTAAAAGATTTTCCACCTGCTGTCTTTAACTGTTTTGTGGTCGTAATATATCTTCCGATAAGCTTACTTTTAGCGTCATAGATCTCAATATCTATAGAGGTCTTATCCATGATGGTATCTTCCGAACCGAAGCTTACGGGTAAATTGGTAAAATATCCTACCGGAACGCCATTACTAAGGATCTCTCCTACTTTATTGACCTCAATATTCATCTTATCAATTTTCTTTCGGATGGCATACGCATCTTTCGTTTTAGCATCCAGCTTTCTTTTAGGTACATTGGAAAAAAGCTCATCAAGATTTTTAACATTGATCCCTTTGTTATCAATTATTTTAAGATCCTTAACTGATGTAAAGACTGCAGATTTTTCTTCTCCGGAAAATGCAGAAGGTGATGAGTAATCAATCTCAATTGTTTTCTCCCGGTTATAGACTCTATTGATGCTGATATAGCTGTCGCGAACAGAGTCAACGATGCTTTTATCAATGAATTTTATAGTATACATCGGAGTCTCCTTCAGATCCATAAACGTATATTCGCTGGATTTGTTGGAGAGCTTAGCTACCGGAATGCCGTCAAGATTAATAATCCCTCTCTTGGTTTTGATATTCTGAGCATGGAGGAAAACACCCAGAACTGTAAAGAATATGATTATGCCTTTCTTCATACCATCAGACTTTTACCTAAATAAAAAAAGTGTAACACAAAGTTACACTTTCTTGAAAATATATTTAGCTTTTCATTTAATTATTCACAAAGGATAATTCCTTTATTATGATTAAATTCTACAACACCGCTTTTGATAGCATAAGCAAAAACAGAGTCTTTTCCGGATTCTTTAGTGAAGTTTTTAGCATAAGCCTCATCAATAGAATTAGCAAAAAGCTTTACATCACCTCCGATTAAAGAAGAAACAATTCCTGCGTGGTTTTTCATGATGTGAAATTCACCATTTTTTCCAGGCAATAATACTGAATCTACCTCTCCTTCAAAAACTACGTATTCTGGTGTTAAAATTTTTATATTCATTTTAATTTAGATTTGAAGATTTCAGATTTCAGATTTCAGACAACCTTAAAGTCTCATGTCTTGTATCTGTTATCTTTATGTCTAATTATTAAGCGTTTTCAGCTAACATTTTTTGTCCTGCTTCGATAGCTTCTTCGATGGTTCCTTTCAAGTTGAAAGCTGCTTCTGGTAAGTGATCTAATTCACCATCCATAATCATGTTGAATCCTTTGATTGTATCTTTGATATCTACCAATGATCCTGGAATACCTGTAAACTGTTCTGCTACGTGGAAAGGCTGAGATAAGAATCTCTGAACTTTTCTTGCACGGTATACAACAGCTTTATCTTCTTCAGAAAGTTCTTCCATACCAAGGATTGCGATGATATCCTGAAGAGCTTTATATCTTTGAAGGATTTCTTTTACTCTTTGAGCACAGTTGTAGTGATCATTACCTAAAATTTCAGGGTTTAGGATTCTGGAAGTAGAAGAAAGTGGATCTACCGCTGGATAGATACCTAATGAAGCAATCTTTCTGTCAAGTACTGTAGTTGCATCCAAGTGAGCAAACGTAGTTGCAGGAGCCGGGTCAGTTAAGTCATCCGCAGGTACGTATACCGCCTGTACTGAAGTAATTGAACCATTTTTAGTTGAAGTAATTCTTTCCTGCATCGCACCCATTTCAGAAGCTAGCGTTGGTTGGTAACCTACCGCTGATGGCATACGACCAAGAAGTGCAGATACCTCAGAACCAGCCTGTGTAAAACGGAAGATGTTGTCTACGAAGAAAAGTACGTCTCTACCTTGTCCGCTTTCTCCACCATCTCTGTAGTACTCAGCTAATGTAAGACCAGAAAGTGCTACTCTAGCTCTTGCACCTGGCGGCTCGTTCATCTGTCCGAAAACGAATGCAGCTTTTGAATCTTTCATAGCTTCTAAGTCTACTTTAGAAAGATCCCAACCTCCGTTTTCCATAGAGTGCATGAAATCATCACCATATTTGATAATACCTGATTCCAACATCTCTCTCAAAAGGTCATTTCCTTCTCTCGTTCTTTCACCTACTCCGGCGAATACAGAAAGACCACCGTGTCCTTTTGCAATATTGTTAATCAACTCCTGAATCAATACTGTTTTACCTACACCGGCACCACCGAACAATCCAATTTTACCTCCTTTTGCATAAGGCTCAACTAGGTCGATTACTTTAATACCTGTAAATAAAACTTCTGCTGAAGTTGATAATTGATCAAATTTTGGAGCTGGTCTGTGAATTGGAAGACCACCATCCTTAGAAATATCTTGAAGTCCATCGATAGCATCACCAACAACGTTGAATAGTCTTCCGTTTACAGCCTCTCCGATTGGCATCATAATAGGATTTCCATATCCAATTACGTCTTGCCCTCTTTTAAGACCGTCAGTAGCGTCCATTGCGATACATCTTACTGTATCTTCGCCAATATGTTGTTCTACCTCTAAAACTACTTTTTCACCGTTTTCTTTTGTAATTTCTAACGCGTCATAGATTGCTGGAACAGCTTCCACATCTGTGAAGACAACGTCGATTACCGGACCAATAATTTGAGAAATTTTACCTTTAATTTGGTTTGCCATTGCTAAATTTTTTCTTGGTGCAAATATAGTGATTCTTCATAAACCCGCAATTGGTAAAAAAAAGATTTTTATCATGCTTTTCAGGATATGAATGAGTTTATCATTTAATGCGTAGAATTCAATATTTATCATTATATTTAACAGCAAAATTGCAATTCGGACATTTGTTATTATTATAGTATAATATAATGTAGGATATTTTTCAAAATTTTCATTTTCAAATTTTCAGATTCCCTCCGTTACATTAAAAATAAAGGTTTTATATTTGCAATCAAAATTTTTCCGTTTTGAAAGTTTTCAAGAATTTTACAGATTACTCCTCACAGAAGCCTTTAGCATTATCTTTAGGAATGTTTGACGGGGTACATCTAGGGCACAAGAGTATTATCGATGAACTGGCTAAAATAGGCACAGAAAACAACCTGGAAACTGCAATCCTTACTTTCTGGCCTCATCCAAGATTTGTTTTCAATCCGAATGAAGATTTAAAGCTTCTGAATACACTGGAAGAAAAGAAACAGCTGGTAGAAAAATATGGCATTGATAATTTGTTCCTGAAAGAATTTGATGAAGAATTCAGAAACCTTACGGGAGAGGAATTTGTACGTGAGATTTTAGTTGATCAACTGAATGTAAAGTACCTTATTATAGGATACGATCATTCTTTCGGAAAAAATAAAAGCGGAAATTTTGAGCTTCTTCAGAAATTATCAAAAGAACTTGATTTTGAAGTAGAGCAAATGGAAGCTATCAATATTCATGAAAATAATATCAGTTCCACGAAAGTACGTAATGCACTTTTAGCAGGAAATGTTAAAGAGGCCAACGAAATGTTGGGATACTCCTACTCTGTTTCCGGAACTGTAGTTCATGGGAAAAAGATTGGGAGAACCATTGGATATCCGACAGCAAATATTGATACTGAATCCATCAAGCTACTGCCTAAAAAGGGAGCTTATATTGTTGAAGTATTCGTAAAGGGCAACCAGTACAAAGGTATGCTGAGCATCGGAACCAATCCGACGGTAAATGGAGAAAAACTAACTGTGGAGGTTTATATCCTTAATTTTGATGATGATATCTATGATGAAAAGATTACGGTAAGTTTCAGGGATTTTCTTCATGATGAAATCAAATTTGAAGGTCTTGACAAGTTGATTGAAAGACTGGATGAGGATAAAAGATTAACACAGATATATGATTTCAAGGAGTAATAATTTTGACTTTCTAAGGCTTGTTTTTGCAAGTTTTGTTGTCATTTCCCATTCCTATGCTCTTTCAGGGTCGTCTCACGGTGACCCTCTGTCACAACTTACCAACGGCCAGATGGAATTTTCTTATCTGGGAGTTCACGGTTTTTTTATTATCTCAGGATACTTAATTTTTAAAAGTCTGCTGCGCTGCAAAGGTCTTCCTGATTTTTACTGGAAAAGGCTTCTAAGACTTTTTCCGGCATTGTTAGTTGTACTTTTTCTTACCGTTTTACTGGCTCCTTTTGTGTATGAAAGTTCTGTACCTTATTTACAGAACGCTTCTGTATACACTTATATCCCACAAAATATTACTTTATTTTTTCGTCAGAAAGGTATCGACGGCGTTTTTGAAAACAATCCCTACAAGCACAGCATTAATGGAAGTTTGTGGACTATATGCTATGAATTCAGCATGTACGTCATGGTTTCACTGCTGTTCTTTATCCGGGAAAAAACATTTGTGAAAACCGCTGTCATTCTGTTATTTATATCAAGTTATGTTTTAAGCATCTTCTATCCTTATTTTCTTTACGGATTATTGCTCAAGTTGGCATTGGGAACTAATCACTTTTATAATCTGATGTGCTTTTTTACCGGAGGAATGATCATGGCTTATCTGAATACCAGTAAAAGAACAGAAAACATCCTCATTATAGTTTCTTTCGCTGTTCTTATTGCCAGTGTTTATTTAAATATTAATCAGTATACCTCCTATATTACTCTGCCTCTGCTGGTAATTCTTCTTGGAAAGAGCTCTACCCCATATCTTAATAAAGTTGGAGAGACTATTGGGGATACTTCCTATGGGATTTATATTTATTCTTTCCCTATACAGCAGACATTGATGTATTTCTTTAAACTGGATACAGCTATGTTATTTATATTTTCATTACCGCTATCTATCCTGTTGGGATATGCTTCCTGGCATCTTATTGAAAAGAAAGCATTAGAATATAAAGATTTACTAACGAAAAGGGCTATTCTCACGGAATAGCCTTTTGGTTTATTTTAATACTTTTAAGTAGATTTTCTGGGTTTCATTATTCAGTTTTACATTCGGGAACTGTTTATCATAATCAATAAAGATATCTCCTTTTTCATCTGCTTTTCCGTTTCCATCAGAATCCCAGCTTACGGTTATATAGTATTTTGCAGGGCCGGAAGGTTTTGGATTAATCTTATTTTCTGCATCTTTCGGTATTGGCAGGTTGATGGTAAAAGGTATTGATTTCTGTTCATATTCCTGTTCTGTAATTAAAGAAGCAGGAGCATCGGCCAGCTTTTCATCCATTCCATATAAGCTGACTTTGAGCCGTGCATTTTTAATGGTAAATGGGTCTGTCCCTGAAAATTCTATTGTAAGAGTTTCGGGAGATTTTTCAGAGGCCGATACAGCAACTGTGCTTTTTTCCGTAGTGTTCTTATTTACCGGCTTGGTACAGCCTGACAACATGAATGCGCCTACTGCTAAGAATAATAAAAGGTGATTTCTCATTTGTTATTTATTTTATTAATGTTAAATATATTATTTCACCGGTAATAGATAACAAATTCCGTTCCTCAATTTATTTTATGTACTATAATGAATTGACTTCATTCTGAGCTTTTTTAGTCAGGGATTTAAAAACAAGATCATAGGACTGATCAATAAGTTTAAAGATCAGATCTCTTTTCAATCCATCAACAGTTACAGAATTCCAGTGGGTCTTATTCATGTGATAAGCGCCTGTAATCTGAGGATATTGCTCACGAAGCTCTGCGCTCCATTCAGGATCTGTTTTTACATTAATGGCCAACGGCTGTCTCTCAAGTCCCATCAGTAAAAACATTTTGGTGTCTACTTTCATTACAAGAGTTTCATTATCAAACGGAAAACTTTCCGTAACTCCTTTTTTGGCAAGACAGTAATCTAAAATTTCGTTGGCATCCATATCAATATGAGTAATGAGTGATAAGTAATGGGTAATGATCAAATTAATTCTTGAATCTTTGATTCAAATTTAGTAAATTTAAGAAAGAAATAATCTCACAAAACCACAATTATTATGAAAGCTCTGGTAATAGGTGCTACAGGTGCCACAGGAAAAGATCTTGTCCGTCAGTTATTGAATGACAAGGAGTTTGATGAAGTGGATATCTTTGTAAGAAAGCCTGTTGATATTCAAAATGATAAACTAAAAGTTCATATAGTGAATTTTGAAAAACCGGAGGAATGGAAAGATATGGTGAAAGGAGATGTGGCGTTTTCGTGTCTGGGAACAACTTTAAAGGATGCCGGAAGCAAAGAAGCCCAGAAAAAAGTAGACTTTGACTACCAATATGAGTTTGCAAAAGCTGCGAAAGACAATGAAGTGGAAGATTATATTCTGGTCTCAGCTTACGGAGCAAATCCCCAGTCTAAGATTTTCTATTCCAAAATGAAGGGCGAACTGGAAGAAGCTGTCAAACAACTGCACTTCAATAAGATCACTATTTTTAAGCCGGGAATGCTTGAACGAAAAGACTCTGAAAGAACCGGAGAGGTTTTGGGGAGCCGCATTATCAAATTCGCTAATAAACTGGGGTTATTAGAAAGTCAAAAACCTCTGCCGACCGATATTCTGGCAAAGGCCATGATCAATTCTTCAAAAATAAAGAGCAATGGGTATTCCAGTATCAAACTGGGGAATATTTTTTGTTTTGCGGAGAAGAGTAATGAATAATTCGGGATGCAAGATACGAGGTAATGTGGTTCATGTTAAAAATGAAAACCTTTTTAGTAATTTCCCGAAAACCTACCCATCATCTATTACCTATTTTGTTGTTTTGCTGCCCATTTTTTGTCCTAATTTTTCATATTCAATATCGTTAGGTTCCCATAGCTCTATTTTATTACCTTCAATATCCATGATATGGACAAATTTACCATATTCATAAGTTTCAATTGTATCAACGATGTTTACATTCTCTTTTTTTAGCTGTTCTACCAGTTTTTCAAGATTTTCCACCCTGTAATTGATCATGAAATCTTTTTCAGAAGGTTGAAAATATTTTGTCTTTTCACTGAAAGGACTCCACTGGCTGAATCCTTTTTTAGAGTTATCAGCACCCTGAAACCATTCAAATACAGCTCCATACTGATTGGTGCTAAGTCCAAGATGATTTTCATACCATTCCCGCATTTTCTTAGGATCTTTGCACTTAAAAAAGATTCCGCCAATGCCGGTAACTCTTTTCATATCATAAGACTTGTTCTCTGTAACGGCCTTAAAGGCAAATCCTAACATAAAAGAAGCCAGGATACAAAGGGTAAAAATTACTTTTTTCATAGAGTATACTATTAGGATTTAAATAAAAAAAGTGGATGTAAACCACCCACTTGTAAAAATATAGTTTTTTATCTTTATTTCAGATATTTTGTAATAGCTTGATCAGTAGGCTTTGTAGTACTTACAAAAGAATCAATCAGTTTTCCGTTTTCATCCACCAGGAATTTGGTAAAGTTCCAAAGGATGCTTGTATTTTTTACTCCGTTCAATTCCTGTTCAGTCAGATATTTAAAGATGGGTGCGGTATCATCTCCTTTTACAGAAACTTTAGCGGCCATTGGGAATGTTACTCCATAATTTTTCTGGCAAAAAGCTCCGATTTCGGTATTGTTTCCAGGTTCCTGTCCTCCAAAATTATTAGCAGGAAATCCTATCACTACCAATTTATCTTTATATTGTTCATATACCTTTTCAAGATCTGCATACTGTGGTGTAAATCCACATTCTGAAGCAGTATTGACAATCAGGATTTTCTTTCCTTTAAAATCTGCAAAATTGATTTCTTTGCCATCAAGACCTTCTACTTTGAAGTCATATATTGTTTTTCCCATAAGTTCTGTAGTTTTAGCTTTAGAAATTTCACTTTTCTGGTTAGTGCAGCTTTGCAGAAATGCTATGAAAGAAAGCAGCAGTAAAAAAATCTTTTTCATGTCTTATAATTGTATGCAGAGAACTGCAGTTGAATTAAAACTTAAAAATATTAGCCGGAAATACTTTATTGATGTCTACTTTGTTTAGTAACATCACGTAATCTCCGTCTTTTTTAGCACTTGAAGATTCAATTCTGAAAGGCATAATAATATTTCCAACTTTTTTAAAATCAGAATAGATCAGCGTTTCATCTTTTTTCACTTCTTTGATCAACATATAAGTTTTTGTATCAAAATAATACATATTCTTATTTACATTCTTGGTAAGTTCTACCTTATGGCAGTAGATTTCTCCTACTTTTTCTTTTCCAAGGTATTTGGCATCAAATCCTTTATTTTCCCAATCAATGAAATCATTATCAAAGCTTTCCGGCACATATTCAGGATATTCCTGAAGCTTGTTGGCTGCATAATTCATTGCATAGCCTTTGGTGCCATCAAAACCTTCTATTGCGGTTTCTTTTCCGCCTGTAGTAATCAATGTTTTAGTAAGATTTGGACGTTGCTGAAAAATTCTTATCGGATATTCATCTTTAATTCCCAATATTACTTTTCCCTGAAGCAATACTGAGTTTAATAATTTCCAATTGGTTAAACCTCCGGATAATTCAATGTTCTTGTCAATAATTTCCTTTGCTGTCTGTCCGAATATCACATGCGAAAATATCAGTCCAAATACTAATAATAACTTCTTCATTAATTTTATTTATAGATTCAAATATAGGGGGATTTACGTAAAATTGCAAAAAGGCAAAATACAAAGATCAATTTGCTAATTTCAGATCAGTTTTCGGGCTTTTTCAAGATCTTCAGGAGTATCAATGCCTACTCCTACGAAATTGGTTTCTATCATTTTGATTTTCATTCCATATTCAAGGTACCGGATGCATTCAATCTTTTCGGATATTTCCAAAGGTTTCATAGCCAACTTAGAAAATTGCAGTAAGGCTTCTTTCCTGAAAGCATATACTCCAATATGTTTAAAATAACTTACATCATAAGAAATTTCTCTGTGAAAAGGGATTACAGAACGGCTAAAATATAAAGCAAAACCATTGTTATCAGTAATCACTTTTACATTATTAGGGTTTTCAATTTCTTCTTTTTCATGCAGTTGTATTTTTAAAGAAGCTAAAGATATTTCCTGTTGGTCATCATTTCTGAAAACTTCAATCAATTGCTGTAATGGCTCCAGCTTAAGGAAGGGTTCGTCTCCCTGAACATTGATCACAATATCGCAGTCTATGTTTTGCACTGCTTCAGCAATACGGTCGCTTCCGGTCTCGTGCTGCCCTGTCATTACGGCTTTACCACCATTTTTTACGATTTCATCAAAAATAATTTCAGAGTCTGTAGCAACAAATACTTCATCAAACAGCCCGGTTTCCACTACATTCTCATAGGTTGTGGTAATAACGGTTTTTTCTCCTAAAATCTGCATTAATTTCCCTGGAAAACGGCTTGCCTCATAACGTGCAGGGATAACAGCTATTATTTTCATTCAATACAATATTAAGTAATTCTTTTTAAATCAGGAGGTTTCATTCCGACATCTGTAAAAGTCCGAATAAATCCTTTATCCTGAGACCAAATGTAGTGAAAAGTATCTTATTTACTCTACAAAACAGAGATTTCAGCAGTTTAAAAAGAGAGTTTTACACCTACCATATTGTATTCCCATTGGCGGGATGCTACAAAATTGAGATTATATTTTGTTTTTCCAATAGTTCCTTCTGATGAAGTATACCTGCTTTTTGATATTGTTTTCCCTATAAAATATCCCATTAATAAGGCTAAAGGATAGTCTGAAGCCCAGTGAACTTTACTCTGCATCATTTGAAAGCATAATGCTCCTGCCAGCGTATATCCTACAGGTTTGATCCATTTTGCATCCGGATAGTTATCTGCTATCACCGTGATCCCAGCCATAAAGGTGGTTAAATGGCCTGAAGGCATTGCATCGTAATTCGAGGTATTTTTACTGAATGCAGAAAAGCTTGGAAACGGATTCCACGCCCCGCCTTTATGACCATATTCTTCTGCAATAAACGGGCTTTCTCTTCCTGTAATTCTTTTAAGGGTTTGGGTAAAAACTCCGGAAAGAATTAAACTTTCCATTAAACCACTGGCAGTTGCCTGGGCTCTGTAATCATTTTTTATCAATCCATAGGTTCCGAAACCAATCCCTAATAATACTAATGTAGATCCGTTACCGATCAGGTACAGTGTAGATCCGACATCTTTAGGAATTTTAAAAACACCTCCTACTTTGTGATAGTTGTTATCCTTATCCATTCCCCATTTTTCTGCCAGCTCTCTTGAATTGTCAATCAGTTTCTGATCAAATGGCAGGAGAATCAACGTCGCTGCAACAGCACCTCCCAGATAATACGCATGGTCTTTTGCTACAAAATCTTTATTGGTATTGATAAAGTTTCTGGGTAATTTGGTTACAAAATCCAATAATTTAGGCTTGGGATAAGTTCGGACAGATCCGTCCTTCAAGGTGTAAGTTTGTACTTTTGGCAGCTCAGCTTCTTTGGGAAGTTCCTGTACCTTCAATGTATCAACCTCTTGTGAGCATACCAGTATTGAAACTGGTAAGAGTAGAAATCTCAGTTTTTTCATCGTGTAATTTTCGACTTTATTATATTCAGGTGTGTAAAAGCCTCAAAGATAATTCCTTGTTAAGTATCTTACAAAATGATTATTTAACTTTTAATATTTATTTAATTTTTTGAAAAGTAAATGTAACTTTAATTCAACTATTTGATAAAAAAACGCTTCGACTCTGCTCAGCGTGACACATTACTTATTCTGGGTTTAATGATGTCATGCCGGACAGAGTCGAAGCATATGTTTTTATGTGAAGACTACTTTAAATTGTTCAAAGCACTTTCCAGTTTTGGAAGCATTACTTTGATCTCATCTACAGCCAATCCTCCTACAGAAGCACGGAACCAAGGTTCTGATTTTTCTTCTCCGAAAGCTGAGAATGGTACTAAAGCCACTCCTGCGTCATTAATCAGATAAAATACCAGGTCTGAAGAGTTTTCAATGACTGTTCCATCTGGTTTTGTTTTTCCAATATAGTCTAATTTAATAGTAAGGTAAAGAGCTCCCATTGGTTCAATGCTGTCTACTGAAAGTCCTTTTCCTTTTAGATCCTGAACTCCGTTGTGAAGAACTTTTAAGCTTTCTTCAAGTTTACCTTTAAAATCCTCAACGAAAGTATCTACATTTTCTGAATTTTCATAGAATTTAGCGGTTGCTTCCTGCTCTGGTTTTGGTGCCCATGCTCCAACGTGGGTAAGAAGCGCTTTCATTTTGTCCAGAATATGTGAAGGCCCGAATCCCCATCCTACACGTACTCCTGTTGCTGCAAGGCATTTTGAAATACCGTCGATATAGATTGTATAATCTTTCATTTCAGGGAAAAGAGAAACCGGATCTACATGCTCAGCCCCAAAAGTAAGGCAAGAATAGATCTGGTCATACATTAGGTATAACGGTTTTTCATCTGCTCCTCTTTTTTTGTTTTCAGCGATCACCAGTTCGCAGATCTCAGAAAGCTGTTCTTTTGTAAACATGGTTCCTGTAGGGTTCAATGGAGAACATAAAGCTAACAATACTGCTCCATCCAAATGCGGTCTTAAATCATCTGCAGTTGGAAGAAAGTTGGTTTCTGGTTTTGTTTTCACTTCTACAGCGTTGGCAGAAGTAAGATAAGCATAGTGATTGTTGTTCCATGATGGTGTAGGATACACAACTTTATCTCCTTCGTCTACAATTGTTTTGTATACAGCATAGATCAATGGTCTTGATCCTGCAGTAATCAAAATATCTTCTGGAGAATAATCAAGATTCCATCTTTTTTTCAGGTCTTTGGAAACTTCTTTTCTTAAAGATAAAAGTCCGTTGGCAGGCGGATAGTTTGTCAGATTATTCTGATATGCTTTCTGAATCTCTTCCTTCAGTAATGCTGGAATAGGATAGATATTAGAATTCAGATCACCAATAGTAAGATTGGCAATTTCCGCTCCTTTTGCTTTTAGATCATTTACTTCGTTACCAATTTTTACAATTTCAGAACCGATCAGGTTCGCTGCTAATTTTGAAACTTTCACTTTTTCTTATTTTAAATTTATATTATCGTTCTCCATGAATCTTCTCATCTATTTGATCTACCGGTGTTTGTGCATCAAAAAGAGTCATGATCTCTTTTGCTTTTTTGGCTGTATAGGAATTCGGATATTTTTTGATCATCCTGTTGAATTCCGCTCTGTTTTCATCATTTAGTTTTCCGGTTCCTTTGTCCATGTCTCTTTCATAGGTTGGCGTGTTATCCATTCCCAAAAGATAATCAGACAAATATATTTTATAGTCCTGTCTGACAGCCTTTATAAGATTGCTCTCAGGGTATTTGTTCATAAAGTTTTCCCAGAACATAAGCCTGTCTCCCAGCTGTTCCCAGCTAATTATTAATCCAGCATCAGCTGCATAATTGGATTCACTTTCTTTATCAGTCTGTGAAATATAGACTTCATAATCAGGAGTTACTTTATTCTTAAACAAGGATGAATAATATCCCGGAATGGTCCATATTTCAGTCATTCCTTCTCCTACTTCCCTGAACTCAAGACCTGCTTTCTTCAATTCCGAAGCTATTTTTTTAACATTGTCCGGCAAGTTGTACTGATCCTTATCGTAATTATAATAATTCACATATTTATCCAGAACATCAGTATGAAGGTTCATCAGACACTCTGTATACTTTCCTCTTATTTTTAAATAATCTTCGTATACTTTGTCATTCTGCTCCGGACTGTTTCCAGCCATCTCTTTTTCAATTTTGGTGCGGTACCACTGAAGAGATGTGATGTAATCTTCCGTTTTGCTGGTAGATGAACAGGTTGTGTCTATTGGTTTATACTGATCTTCTCTGGATTCAGTCTGAACAATCGAATCGTTTACCTGTTTTACTTCTGAAACTGCAGTTTCCTTTTTACAGGAAACTACAGCTGCAGAGAGTATGCATATTGCTATAATTTTTTTTATCATCTGCTGTTTTCAGAGTATTAATCCAGCTTCAAATCTGTTTTAACGGCCCCTATTTTAGCTTCCAATGATTTTAATTTGTCTCTGAAATCTGCTTCTGAAGTAATGGAATCCTTCACTGAAACATAGAACTTGATTTTTGGCTCTGTTCCTGAAGGTCTTACGCATACTTTTGTTCCATCCTGGGTGTAATAGATCAATACGTTAGATTTGGGAATATCATTCATTACTTTTTTCTCGTTGGTAGAAACGGTAAGGCTTGTCTGTTCTTTGAAATCCTTTACTTCTTCTACTAATGATCCCGCCAGCTCTTTTGGAGGGTTTTCACGGAAGTTTTTCATCATATTCTGAATTTCTTCAGCGCCTTCTTTTCCTTTTCTTACGATATTGATTAATCCTTCGTAATACATTCCAAGATCCTCATAGATCTCAATCATGTATTGATACATTGTTTTTCCGTTGGCTTTGCACCATGCTGCAATTTCACAAGCTAAAAGAATACTTCCACAAGAGTCTTTATCACGAACGAAATCTCCGGTCATAAATCCGAAACTTTCCTCACCACCACATACAAATTTCTGAGTTCCTTCTGCTTCACGGATCATTTTTCCAATCCATTTGAATCCGGTAAGACCTACTTTGCATTCTACCCCGAATTTCTGTGCAATATCAAAGAAGATATCTGAAGTTACGATCGTAGAACCAATGAATTCTTTTCCGGTAATTCTTTCCTGTTTTCTCCATTCATTCAGGATGTAGTAAGTAAGGATTGTGTTGGTTTGGTTACCGTTCAGTAATTGCATTTCACCGTCAAGATTTCTTACTGCAATACCTAATCTGTCTCCGTCCGGATCTGTTCCGATCACGATATCTGCATTGGTAATTCTTGCCAGATCCATTGCCATTTCCAGTGCTGCAGGCTCCTCCGGGTTTGGAGAGTCTACTGTTGGGAAATTTCCGCTTGGGATCATTTGTTCTCTCACAAGATCCACTTTTTTGAATCCTGCTTTTTCAAGGGCTTTGGGAACAGTTGTATACGTTGTTCCGTGGATGGACGTGAAAACAATATTCAAATTTTCTTTACCAACATTCTGATAGGTAGAGTTTTCAATACATGCATCAATATACACATCATCCTGCTCCTCTCCGATCCATTCGATCAGATCATCATTTCCGTTGAATTTAATTTCTTCAAATTTTACAGAATATACTTCATTGATAATGGCTTCATCATTGGGTGGAACAATCTGTGCTCCATCATTCCAATATACTTTATAACCATTATATTCCGGCGGATTGTGAGAAGCTGTTAACACGATTCCTCCATTACATTTTTTGTCACGTACTGTGAAAGACAATTCAGGAGTCGGTCTGTGATCTTTGAAAAGCAATACTTTAATTCCGTTTGCCGTCAAAACATCTGCTACCAGTTTCCCGAATTCTTTTGAGTTATTACGAACATCATAAGCGATGGCCACTTTAATTTCTTCTCCTTTGAATTGCTGTAACATGTAGTTTGCCAATCCCTGGGTAGCCTGTCCTAATGTATATTTATTCAAGCGGTTGGTTCCTACTCCCATTATCCCACGCATTCCTCCTGTCCCGAATTCCAGTTCTCTGTAGAAAGAATCTTCCAGATCTGGGGAATTGCTATCGATCAACGTCTGTACAGCATCTCTCGTTTCTTTATCGAAGGTATCACTTAACCAAAGTTTCGCTTTTTCTAGTGTATTCATATTTATATGTTGTTCTTTTATAATTTGTAAAGTTCTTAGTTTCTAATTTAAATAATACTGTTTTTAATCCAGTTTTTTGTTTTCAACTTTCGTCGTCTTATCGATTTTGAACGCCCTGATCGGATCGTTGTAGTAAACAAATTTTGCTGTATTCTGGATATTTCCTTTCAAAGAATCTTTCACATTTACTTCTGCATAATTTCCGTTTTTAGAATCGATATTCAGATTGGTAATTTTCCAGTAAGGAGCAATTAAACTTGCTGTATCTGATATTTTTATAACAGCTTCTTTGGACAATCCCAGGAAATTAGCACGGCTTCTGTTCTGCATTTCCACTTCTGCTCTTCTGGTGTTGACAGATCCCATGAAACTTGCATTATTTTTCATACTGAGTCTGAAATTGTCTGTTTTGATTTCACTTGAAATGTTCACTTCAACAGAATCTGAAACAGCTACTTTTTCAAGGTTATATTTTGAATAAATCGTTACATTATAAAAATCTACACCTTTTGTACCTCTTTTTTCTTTGATGAAAAGTGTTTTGTCTTTTACATCCACATCCAGATTACTTGCCACATTCGAATAGGTTTCTATTTCTACAAAATTCTTTGGACCTTTAGCATAAAATACTCGGAATTTTCCTTCCAGATCAAGGTTTACGAACTCCGAAACATCCACATCTTTCTTTTCAATATTTCCTTTTGGAGAAACTTTTCCACAGGAAACTACTGCCAGCAGCATCAATGTGTATACAATTTTTTTCATATGTAATTTCAAATATTCTATATTATAATCGTAATGATTTTTACTGAAAATCTCTTAAAGCCCTTTTCATGCTTCTTACAGGACTTTCAATATTACTTTGAACAAAAATAGGATTAAAATTTCTAAAAATCTTTGTCTTTTGACAATAAAATACCTGATAATTTTCAATTTTTTGCTTTTCCTAAAGCTATTTCTTATTCGTCTTTTCTTTTACTTTTTTATAAAACCAGGTTTTAGGACTTCCTGCCATTGAAAATAAAAGCAGATAATTTTTACTTACGCTGGAAATTTTCATTGGGGTTACATTTTCGTCATCACTATACTTCATTTTCAACAGGTTACTATCTACCTGATAAATTCCGCTGTTCCCCATTGAGCTGAATGTTTTATCCCGATAAAATGTCAGAACTCCTGTTCCGTATCTGGAATTGTTTGTTTTATTTTTCAACGTATCCGTATTACGAATTTCACCATCATAAATATCAATAAACTCCCATGAACCGGAAAGTTTATTGGATGAACATGAAGCCATTAATAATAAAAGAAAATAAAAAAGTATGGGTTGGGTTTTAAACATTAAGTTAAAAGTTTTTATAAAATTACAAAAAGCACCCTGCTGACAGAGTGCTTTTTATGTATTGAAATTGGAGTGATTATTTAGCGTAACCACCCAGTCAAAAATTCTTTGAATTTTCGCCACCCCTCCAGAGGATGGGAATGGTCATACATCGACTAAAGATTTACATTAACAGATTATTTTCAGTATGTTTAACTGAATACCCCTCTGAATTTATATTACTTCGTCGATATTATAGTTCTTGTGCTCACGATTGGTTCTGATGATCATTTCTCCCAAGAATCCTGCGATAAAGAGAAGTGTTCCCATAATCATCATGGTTAATGCGATAAAGAACCATGGATTATTGGTGATTAAATGTCCGTAGATTCCTCTTGCCACATCAATCAGTTTAGAGATTCCCAGCCAAAGTGCTGAAAGGAAACCGACGATAAACATTAAAGTTCCTACTGCTCCGAAGAAATGCATTGGCCTTCCTCCAAAACGACTTACAAACCAAAGCGTTATCAAATCCAGAAAACCTCTTACAAATCTTTCTGTTCCGAATTTTGAAGTTCCGTAAGGTCTTGCCTGGTGCTGCACTTCTTTTTCGGTAATTCTTCTGAAACCCGCATTGGCAGCCAATACTGGGATATAACGGTGCATATCTCCGTACACATCAACCGATTTTACCACCTGTTTTTTATAGGCTTTCAGACCACAGTTGAAATCGTGAAGATAAACCCCTGAAACTTTTCTTGCTGCTGCATTGAATAATTTTGACGGAATATTTTTCGTCATTACATTATCAAAACGCTTCTTTTTCCAACCGGAAACGATATCATAATTATCATGAATTACCATATTATAGAGTTCCGGAATTTCTTCCGGGAAATCCTGTAAATCAGCATCCATTGTAATCACTACATCACCGTTTGTTCTTTCAAAGGCAGCATGAAGTGCCTGGGATTTTCCATAATTTCTGGAAAATTTAATAGCGTGGATCTGAGGATACTGAACTTTCATATTCTCAATAATGCTCCACGACAAATCCGTACTTCCGTCGTCTACAAACCAGATTTCATAAGATAAATTACTGGTTGTACACACTTTATCAATTCTTGAAAAAAGTTCTTCCAAAGAGTCTTCTTCGTTCAGTAACGGAATAACTATAGATAAATTCATTTAATTTTAATAAAAATTAGGCTTGATTGGTTTCTTCGGGCTGATGTATTGTTCTTGTTCTGAAAAATGCTCCGAAAAACACCGACAAAACTACGTAAAATATAAGAATTGCTGCAAAATATCCTGAAAAATGACTTGCGGTAAGCATGTCTTTTCCTTTAACTGCCTCAGGAGTGAAGCTTTGCAGTCTTTCCTTGTATTTCTGATCCAGCTCATCAATATCTTTCTGATGCTTGAGAATTTTTCTTGCAGAGGTATATTCTGTATCCAGTTCTGATTTTTGTCTCTGTACATATTGATAGTTCAGCAGGCTTTTAGCTGCAGGATCTACAAAGGTTAAAAACGCATAAATACTGAAAATGGAAAGAATTCCCCCGATGAACATCGGAACGAATGCTCTTTTGAAAGCTTCTTTGAATTTTACTACTCTGTGGTTGTTCCAAAACGATTTTACAGACCAGAAAGCAACTCCGGCATATAAAAGAGGTAAAACAAAAGCATTGGCTTTCAGGGAGATATCAAAATAATTGATTCCTGAAAAAAAAGTATATACTACAAAGAAAACGATCATTGTAGCAATAAAAAGTATAATTCCTAGTGTTGATGGACTTTTCGTCATATTTAAATTTTTAGAAAAAAGTTGAAAAATTTTCCCTCTAAATGTCAGGCGTTTAGCTTTACCACTGCATTTTTTCGACTAATTTTCTTTAATAAAGTTTTGAAGTTTATAAAATATTCCTACCTTTGCAACGGCAAGTCCTAAACAACCAGCTCCTGAGAATCCTCCAGGGTGGGAACGCAGCAAAGGTAATCGGTCGTAGCGGTGTGATTTAGGTAGCTTGCCATTTTTTTTTGTTTTAAAGTAAGAAGAGAGGTAATTTGATAATTATCTTTTTTTGTTTTTAATACCTTACGCATCATTTCCATTTTTCTAATTTTCAGATTACCTCCGGTTCAGTTATTGATTAAAATTCGAAGGTCTCCCCCAGTTTTGGTAAAACAAGTTCTACATTTTTATCTGCAAAATGCTGTAATGCACTTTCATGATTAATTTCAATGGCAGGGAAAGTATCAAAATGACATCCGATTACTTTTGGAGTTTTCAATAGCTCTGCTGCTGCAAAAGAAGCTTTTCTAGGACACATGGTGTAGTGGCTTCCGATGGGAAGGATGGATAGATCAATGTTTCCGTAAAGTCTTGGGAACAGCTCCATATCAGCCATTACTCCTGTATCACCTGCCAGATAGATGTTTTTACCTTCAGGGAGTCTGAAGATATACCCTACAGGAACGCCTCCGTAGCTTCCATCCGGAAAAGAACTTGTATGGTGAGCCGGAACCATGGAAATTTTAAGATCGTCGATTTTTGCCGATCCTCCTAAGTTCACATCGTCTCTGTTTTTAGCCTGCTGGAAATAACCGCATACTTCAGGAACTCCAATAATGGTAGCTTCCGGATAATGCTGCAGCACCTCTGCTACATCTGCAATATGATCACCATGAGCATGGGTCAACAGGATATAGTCGATTTTTTGAGCAGCAATATCAAAACCTGATTCTGCTTTTTTGTAGTTGTAAAAAGGGTCGCTCAGAATTGTTTTGTCCTTGTAGGTGAACAGGAAACAATTTTGCCCTAAGAATTGTATTTTCATTTTAAATTTAATTTCAATTATTATTAAACACAAATGACTCAAATCATTTCACAAACAGCACAATAAAGAGTGATATTCGTGAAAGCATTCGTGCCATCTGTGTTTTTTTAATTTATTATTTCTGTGGGAATTTATCTTCAATCAGCCTGAGATTAATCCCATGTTCCAGATACGCTTTACAACCGTCTAAAACCGTTGTAAAGCCTCCTGTATTGTCATTAATTACTTTTAACAGGTCTTCGCCGGTCTGGCTGAATCCATAGCTTTTAATGATAACAAGAGTTCCTTTTTCCATGGTTTTGAATTCGTAGTCTACGTTGGTTGAAGGCTCTCCCCATTCTGTACTGATCAGCTGGTTCGGAATAATTCTATGAACTTTCACTTCATTTTTTACGCCGTACATTTCCCATTCCCAGGTAACTGTCTTACCTTCTTCTAATTTTCCGGTAGATTTGGTAAACCAGAAATTCGTTGTTATTTCAGGATTGATAAATGCTTCAAAAACATCTTCAACGGGTTTTCTGATAAGCATTTGAGCTTCAACATAGACATTGGAATTCATAAGTGTTTTATTTTAAAAATTATTTAAATAAGTTAAGCCCCACTGCCGTAAGAACAGCCATTACAAAAGTCATGATTCCTACCTGCTTCAAATACTGATCTAATTCTTTCGGTTCTTTTACAGATAGAATCTTTCTTCTCAGCTTGGATAGTGGAAATAACAGAATCATTACGATGAAAACGTAATAGTTTTGCTGTTGCATAAATCCATTCATTCCTAAAAATACAAGGATAAGCAATAACGGAAGCTGCAGCAGAACCATTTCATAGATCATTGCATTTTTGAATCCGATTCTTAATGCAAAGCTGTTTTTCCCTGATAGTCTGTCACTTTCGATATCTCTCATATTGTTCAGGTTAAGAACGGCCATACTCATCATTCCGACAGCTGTACCAGGCAATAATATATCCCAGCTGAATGTTTTTGTAAATAAGAAATAGCTTCCACATACAGAAACCAATCCAAAGAAGATAAACACAAAGATATCTCCTAAGCCCATATAACCGTAAGGTTTTTTACCTACCGTATATCCAATAGCTGCAAGGATACTTGCTACTCCCAATCCTATGAAGATATAGAATTCATTCATATAGTTGGGAATGAAAGCAACGTACAACAAAGCGATGGTAGCAATGAAAGATAAAGCGGCAAAAAGAATTACTGCTGTTTTCATCTGTTTTGCTGTAATTTTCCCTGATGCTACAGCTCTTGCTTCTGCTTCATTGATTCTTTTGGCATCGGTTCCTTTCACTCCATCACCGTAATCATTGGCATAATTTGATAAAATCTGGTATAAAAGCGTAACCAAAAGAGCGAGTGCAAGGATTTTCCAGTCCCACGTTCCCCCTTCTCCGTAGAGCCTCCATTTTGCAATGAAAGCACCCATAATAATTCCGCTTAAGGAAAGCGGTAAAGTTCTTAGCCTTGCGGCTTTTATCCAATCAGTCATATATTTATAAGTAATGAGCAATGGGTAATAAGTAATAAAAGATATTATTCATTACTTATTACCCATTACTAATGTTATGATATCCATTGATCTTCTCCGAAGTTAGGTTTTCTTTTTTCAAGAAATGCATTTCTTCCTTCCTGAGCTTCTTCTGTCATATAGGCAAGACGGGTTGCTTCTCCCGCGAAAACCTGCTGTCCTACCATACCATCGTCTGTAAGGTTCATGGCGAATTTCAGCATTCTGATAGACATTGGAGATTTTCCTAAAATTTCTTGTGCCCATTCATAAGCAGTATCTTCTAATTCTGCATGAGGAACTACTTTATTGACCATTCCCATTTCGAAAGCTTCCTGAGCGGAATAATTTCTTCCTAAAAAGAAAATCTCACGGGCTTTTTTCTGGCCCACCATCTTAGCAAGGTAAGCAGAACCGTAACCACCATCAAAACTGGTAACATCAGCATCTGTCTGCTTGAAAATAGCATGTTCTTCACTTGCTAAAGTAAGGTCACATACTACGTGAAGTGAGTGTCCTCCACCAACTGCCCATCCCGGAACCACTGCGATCACTACTTTCGGCATGAAACGGATGAGACGCTGAACTTCAAGGATGTTCAAACGATGTCTTCCGTCTTCTCCTACATATCCCTGGTGTCCTCTGGCTTTCTGATCTCCTCCACTACAAAATGCCCAGCCTCCATCTTTAGGGCTAGGTCCTTCTCCAGAAAGCAATACAACTCCTATTGAAGGATCTTCATAGGCATCATAAAAAGCATCGTATAATTCTGAAGTTGTTTTAGGTCTGAAAGCATTGCGCACCTCAGGTCTGTTGAAAGCAATTCTTGCTACTCCGTTAGATTTTTTATAGGTAATATCTTCGTATTCCTTGGCGGTTTTCCACTCGATCATCTTATAAAAATTTTTCTCAAAGATACGGAATTGCAGAGAATTTCTCAGGTTGAAATTTAAGGTTCATCACGATAAAAAACAGAAATTTTGAACAGATGAATTCGACATGAAAAATTTTCAACAGAAACTGTATAACAGAGCTGTGAACCGATTAAACCTAACAGGTTTTAAAAACCTGTTAGGTTTACAGAATCTAGCTCAAAAACCATAACAGATCAAAAGTTCCTTTATGAGACATAAAATCCGGATAAGACTCTATGTCAACGCCTTCTGTTTAAAACAAAAAACCGGAACATTGCTGTTCCGGTTTTCGTATCTGTTGTTGTTAAAAATGATTATTTTGCTCCAGCAGCTGTAAGTTCAGCTTCTTTAGCTTTCATTTCTTTAACTTTATCTACGTTTTTAGTTACTACATAAATTTCTTTTAACGCAGTAACAGCTTCAATATTTTTTGGTGCTACTTTATACCATCCTTCTGCAAATGGTAATGCTTTAGCAAATCTTTCTCTTCTTGCATCGATTAATTTAGATGCCTCGTCTGGCTTATCTTTTCTCAATGCATTAATATCTGCCACTACTTTAGAGTCATCACCAATCGTAGTATACACCAAATTTTGGTAAGCGTCAGCAAAATCAGGTTTTAATTCGATTGCTTTCTTGAATGCTTCTAAAGCATCTGCAACCGTTTCAGGTTTTTTACTCTGCATTACCCCTAAATTAAACCAGCTTACTGCATCATTTGGATTTTTCGCCAATTGTTCCTTCAATCCTGCAACAAATTTTTCTGTGTTTCCTGACTGAAGATATGCTGTAGTCTGAGCTTCTTTAAGCTTGGCATTGTTCGGGAATTTAGCTAATCCCTTATCAATAATCACAAGTGCTTCATTAGCTTTTTTAGCATTCAGAAGTAGTGAAACCAATGTTTCATACAAATCAGTCTCTATACTTTTAGATTGTTCAGTTTTGAAATCAGTATAGTCTGAATTTTTCTTCATCACCTCCCAGGTTGCTTTATCAAAATTCACAACCTGACCACTTTTCTTTTCTTTTGCTGTATAAGTGGTTTCTACACCTGTAAATCCTGAATTCACAAGATCTGTATATATTTTGATAGACTGGTCACTGTTATTAGCTAACGCGTGGCTAAGTCCTGCATAATACATATATATTTTATTGTCCTGACCGCTGGATTTTAATAAGTCATAAACTTCAATAAACTTAGGTGCTGCTGCTGCATAATTTTTTGCATCATAGGCAGCCATAGCTGCTTTGTTGGCTTCCTGAAGCTTTGCATTCAGAGCATTTGCATCTTTTTGCGCGAAAACAAAAGCAGACGCCACGATAGCCATTCCTAAAATTAGTTTCTTCATAATAACTATTCTATATTTAATTGTACAATTTATTCTTCAGAATCAGAATTCTCATTCTCCTCTGCCGGGTTTTCATTTCCAGCCTGAGGTGTTACATTGTCATTTTCCTGGTTATCAAATAGCGATCCTACAACTCCTTCTTCTGTTTCTTCTGTTTCTTCTGTTTCTTCAAGTTCTTCAGAATCTTCTTCTACATCTTTATCCATTTCTACTTTTGCAATGGCTGCAATTTCGTCATTTTTCTTAAGGTTGATCAGTTTTACTCCCTGAGTATTTCTACCCATTACTCTCATTTCGTCCATTCCCATTCTGATGGCAACACCGGATTTGTTGATAATCATTAATCCGTCTTCGTCTGTTACATTTTGAATAGCGATAAGGTTTCCTGTTTTTTCAGTAATGTTCAGGGTAATAACTCCTTTTCCTCCTCTGTTGGTAATTCTGTAGTCTTCTACTGCAGTTCTCTTTCCGTATCCTTTCTCAGATACTACAAGTACTGTTTCGTTCTCTACATCGTTCACAACAATCATACCAATAGCTTCGTCACCATCTTCAAGCAAGATACCTCTTACCCCGATAGATCCTCTACCTACTTCTCTTACTTTCTCTTCAGGGAAACGGATACATTTACCATTTTTAGTAGCAATCATGATCTGAGATGTTCCATTGGTAAGATAAGCTCCTAATAACTGGTCATTATCTCTGATCTCGATAGCATTTACTCCATTTACTCTTGGTCTTGAATACGCTTCCAATGATGTTTTCTTGATAGTACCGTTTTTGGTTACCATCACAACGCTCATTTGATTTACATATTCTGAATCCTTAAGGTTGTTTGTTCTGATATAAGCTTTAATCTTATCATCCGGTTCAATGTTGATAAGGTTTTGTACTGCTCTTCCTTTTGCTGTTTTGGAGCCTTCAGGAATTTCAAATACTCTTAGCCAATAACATCTTCCTTTTTCTGTAAAGAATAACATGTACTGGTGGTTGGTTGCAGAAACAATATACTCAAGGAAGTCGGAATCCCTTGTTGTTGCTGCTTTGTTTCCTACACCTCCTCTACTTTGAATTTTATATTCTGAAAGCGAAGTTCTCTTGATGTATCCTGCGTGAGAGATTGTAAGAACTACAGATTCATTCGGGATAATATCTTCGATAGACATTTCTCCTCCTGAATAATCAATTTCAGTTCTTCTTTCGTCTCCGTATTTTTCTTTGATTTCGATCAATTCATCTTTGATAATCTGGAATCTTCTTGGCTCGTTGGCTAAGATATCTTCAAGATTTGCAATTTCTTTCATGATTGCATCGTACTCATCGCGGATCTTATCAAGCTCCATTCCTGTAAGACGAGCTAATCTAAGATCCAGAATTGCCTGAGCCTGAATATCTGAAAGTTCAAATGCCTCGATCAAGCCTTCTTTTGCAGCCTGAGGGTTGGCACTGTGACGGATAATAGAGATGGCTCTATCCAGGGAATCCTGAGTTCCGATCACTTTCATGAATCCTTCAAGAATGTGTGCTCTTTCCTTTGCTTTTTTAAGTTCAAACTGAGTTCTTCTTACGATTACCTCATGTCTGTGTTCTACAAAGTGGTGAATGATATCTTTAAGGTTCAGCTGCTCCGGTCTTCCGTGTACCAATGCAATATTATTAACACTGAAAGAAGTCTGAAGTGCTGTATATTTATATAATAGGTTAAGAACTACATTCGGGATTGCGTCATTTTTCAATTCGTAAACCACACGAAGTCCTTTTCTATCCGATTCGTCTCTGATTTCGTGGATTCCAGGGATTTTTTCGTCTTTAACAAGCTCTGCTGTTCTGGCGATCATTTCAGCTTTGTTCACCTGATAAGGGATTTCAGTAACGATAATAGCGTTTCTGTTTCCGATCTCATCAAAGTTAACTTTCGCTCTTAAAACCACTCTACCTCTTCCTGTATGGAAAGCATCTCTTACTCCGTCATATCCATAGATGATACCACCTGTAGGGAAATCCGGCGCAATAATGTGCTGCATCAGTTCGTCAATCGTAATTTCTTTATTATCGATATAAGCACAGATTGCATCTACAGATTCTGACAGGTTATGGGGCGCCATATTGGTTGCCATACCTACTGCAATACCGGAAGTACCATTAACCAAAAGGTTCGGAACTTTAGTTGGCATTACGGTTGGTTCCTGTAAACTATCATCGAAGTTATTCTGAAAATCAACTGTTTCTTTGTCTAGGTCTGAAAGAACCTCATCAGAGATTTTTTTCAATCTTGCCTCGGTATAACGCATTGCTGCAGGCGGATCACCATCCATAGAACCGAAGTTACCTTGTCCGTCTACCTGAGGATAACGTAAGCTCCAATCCTGTGCCATTCTTACCATAGCATCATATACAGAGGAATCTCCATGCGGGTGATATTTACCTAATACATCCCCAACAATTCTCGCAGATTTTAAATACTTTCTGTTAGAAAATACCCCTAATCCATACATACCATAAAGTACTCTTCTATGAACGGGTTTCAAGCCATCTCTTACATCCGGCAACGCTCTTGAAACGATAACGGACATCGAATAATCGATATAAGACGACTTCATTTCATCAACAATGTTGATAGGAATCAGTCTTTCTCCTTCTTTTTGCATAAACAAATTTTATTGTAATGATATTCAGACCCTTAGCTGTAAGTCTGAAAATTATTTATTTCCAATTTTTATTAACGGGCTAATTTACGAAAAAAATGCCGATTTTTGCTGTAGAATTTATCCAAAAAAATCTTAAAAATTCATAAAAATATGAGCGTATTAAGTATAACTTTCCACTGCACGAAAGATAACCTGGAAGAATGGGAAAATTATATTGATGAAACACTGGTTTTAATGACTGAAAACCTGCTGGATGTCAACAAATATATTCTTTCTGAAGTGCACAGTGACTTTATTGAAGAAGGTAAAAATTATAATCTCCTTTTAATTTTTGATAATAATGAAGTAAGGGAAGATTTTATTCAAAGCGAACTTTTGAATATTTCCGAAAGAATCGAGAAGAAGTTCGGGCAGGAAGTAATGGTTTTCAATACCTTCCTTAATCCCAAAAAATCGAGATTATAACTGATCATAAAAAAAGCACTGAAAAAATCAGTGCTCTTCTTTTTATCTGTGATGTCCATGACCACGGCCCTTACCTTTGTGATGATGCCCGCGATCGTCATAAATATACACTTTCTTTACCTGGCCTGGTGCGTAGTACCTCGCACTTCCGCCATAATACCTTTTTGCATGGCCCGGAGGCATTCTTCTTCCATGATGATCGTGTACCACACAAGAAGACAGCATTATTACTACCACAGCTACCCCAGCCATTTTAAACATACTTTTCATTATTTTCACTTTTTCAATTTCGTTAGCGAAATATATCAATGTTAATGCCAAAAGAAATTGAAATTAAGCTAATGTATGTTAAAACTGACTGCTAATTTTTTATTTTGAATATTGTTAATTACCGCTTCTTTTTTTCACCTGCCCGGGAGCATAATCCTTTGCACTTCCACCAAACACTTTCTTAGCCTGCCCTGGCGGAACTGTTTTCACACGATGTCCATTGTCATGAACTACACATGATGACAGCATAAACATCACAATAAGGACTCCTGTAACTTTAATTAAATTTTTCATTATTTCTACTTTTTCACTTTTAATATAACAATGGTAATGCCAAAAATTCAAAGTTCAAAATTTAAAGTTTAAGGTTTCAATATACAGCCTTTTATTGTCAATGGTCAATTTTGCTTCGCAAGTCAATAGTGAATTTTGGAATGGAGATCAGTGTGCTTATCATACCTATTCATCATTTATAATTCTCTAGACGTTTTCGCTTCTTTTTTCCATAAGGATAAGATCTTTCCATTCTCCGTTGAGCTTTCCGATTTTTTTACGAACGCCTACTATTCTGAAACCGTTTTTCTGGTGAAATTTGATAGAAGTTTCATTTTCAGAGAAGATATTGGTCTGCAATGTCCAGAATCCATGATCCTCGCTGTCCAAAATCAATTTTTTAAGCAATACGGAACCCAATCCCTTTCCCTGGTATTCATTATCAAAATAAATGCTTACTTCTGCAACTCCTTTATAACATTCTCTTTTGCTGACGGGTTTTAAGGCACACCATCCTACAACTTCATTATGCTCATTTTCCAAAACCCAGCGGCAGTCGTTGAAATATCCCATACTCCAGGCTTCAGCAGTTGGAACTTCTGTTTCAAAAGTGGAAATTCCACCGTCTATTCCCTGACGGAAAATTTCAAGAACCCTGGCTTCATCACTGGGAAGCATTTCTCTTAGTTCGTAATTCATCGTATTTAATTGTATTTTCTTTTAATTTTTCTTTTAATCCTTGAATAATGAGTCTGTTTACTCTTCTCATCCTGAGAAACGACACTGATATTTCCATCCACTTCAAGAACGGAAAGCTTTACATTATTTATGTTTTCAATTCCATGTTCTCTTATCGCTTCTTCCAATTCACTTTCCGTAATCTTTACGCGATTCAGGGCTGCCTGATCTGCAATCCCATCTCTGATCAAAATAACAGGTTCATCTTCCATGAAAGTCTGAAAGGAGCGACTGGAAAACATAATCCTTTTCAAAATAAAATTAGCAACAAACAAAACCAATGCCGCAATAATTCCGCCCTGGAGAGAGGTGTCAGGGCCTACCATTGCGTTTTGAACGGCATTTGAAATTAACAGCAGTAATACTACGTCTCCTGCATTGAGCTGAGAAAGCTGATTTTTACCAAATAAACGGATGGCAATTACCATAAAAAGGTAAACGCAGAGGGAACGGACAGCAACGTTAAGAATAGGATCCACAATTTTTTTATCTACTCAAATGTATCGATTTTTGTGATTTGTAAAAAATATTTTATGGACAGATTTTGGTATACATTTTGAGCCTGAAGTTCTGACAAATACCACAAAATTAATGTCTCATGAAAAAATTATTTCTCTGTTTAGGAATATTCCTGTTCTTTGTATCCTGCAAGAAGAGCGAGCCTCAGTCTGCTGCGTCTTCGGAGGCGGCCATCACCGAAAAAGTTAATGAGCTTTATACGCAATATGGAAAATCTAACGAAGCTATTTATAACCAACCCATTCCGGATACTTTATTTTCTCAGAATTTAAAAAAAGTTTTAGACGAGGCAATAAGTGCATCAAAGGTTGATATTGAAAAGGTAAAGAATAGTGATCATCCTGATGAAAAACCTTTAATTTTTGAAGGCGCTATGTTTTCCAGCCTGTATGAAGGATTTACAGATTATAAGATCAAATCTGTCAAAATACAGGATAAAGCTGCTGAGGCATTGGTAGCTTTTGAATACAATATGGCTTCCCCTAAGGTAACATGGATGGATACAGTAAATCTCACCAATACAGATAAAGGATGGAGAGTTGATAATATTACTTTTGATACAATAGGAAATTCTAAAAATCTTAAAGCAAGGTTAACAGAATTTGTTCAAAGTACACAACAATAGAAAAGCCGCTTTTACAAGCGGCTTTATTTTTTTACGGGCACTGAACGATTGGAACGTCGCTGCAAATTACTTTATTTGCCCACTCGCAAAACGTACAGTATTTTACAGGTGCTCCTCCGTACACTGACTTCAAATCTGACTTTGTCAGCTTCTTTAAATTTTTCATATAGTTTTAATTTTATGGTAGCCCAAAATTAAAATCTTATACTCTATGGTTTATTACAACTTGAACTGATAAGTTTTCATTATTCACACATTATTGAATAATATGCAATAAATACTATCTGCTGTGAATCTCTACTGTTACAGGCATTACGTAAGTATACGCAACCATATTATCAGTCAGTTTTTTGCGGTCTACTTTGTAATCAAGATCACTTAATACTGTTTCAATTTCTTTACTTACAGTTTTACAATCACCAGTGGAATGTACATTAACGATCTTCCCATTTTTTGCAATATCAAATTTCACCACAGAGTTTACGGTTCCCTGCTTGTAATCAGGGTTGGTAAGGTCAAAATTGGCTTCTAATTTATTTCTGATATCGTTAAAAGTTTCACTCCTGTTCAACTGAATTTCCTGAATGGTATTATGATCTGTAGTTTGAGCTTTAGCAGTGTTCAAAACAGCAGCAAATCCGCAAACGAAAAGTGAAGCTATCAATATTTGAATTCTATTTTTCATAACTAACTGGTTTTAAATATTATACTAACCTATTTTTGTATCTCTTAACCAAAGTTATTAAAAATAATTCATATTAATTTTACATTCAGTTAACATTGAGTTAACATTCAAGATTAATTAACTGATTATCAGTGTTATAAATTTTAAAAATAATTGAAAATTTAATATTGGAGGGTAATTTTAAGCATAAAAAAGGCTAAACCTGATGAGTTTAGCCAATCATTATCTCGATTTTTTATTTTAAAAATGCTCTATCCTTTTATGAATACTTATTCCAGTTCCCTCTTCAAGAACTTCCCAGTCAAACTTTTCTTAGACTTCACAATTTCCTCAGGAGTTCCCTGTGCTACAATCTGTCCACCATGCTTTCCTCCTTCCGGTCCAACGTCGATGATATGGTCTGCTAATTTGATGACATCCATATTATGCTCGATGATGATGAACGAGTTTCCAAGTTCTACCAATTGATTGATGGCATCCATCAGGATTTTTACGTCTTCGAAATGCAATCCTGTTGTTGGTTCATCAAGGATATAAAGGGTATTTCCGGTTTGTCTTTTTGATAATTCGGTTGCTAACTTGATTCGTTGCGCTTCACCTCCGGAAAGGGTTGTCGATTGCTGCCCAAGGGTAATATATCCCAAACCTACATCCTGTAATGTTTTCACTTTTGCAAAAATCTTAGGAATTGGCTGGAAGAAATCTACAGCCTCATCAATGGTCATATCCAATACGTCAGAGATTGATTTTCCTTTGTAACGGACTTCCAGGGTTTCTCTGTTGAAACGTTTTCCGTTGCAGGTTTCGCAGTGTACGTATACATCCGGAAGGAAATTCATTTCGATTACTTTCAATCCTCCACCCTGACAGGTTTCACATCTTCCGCCTTTTACATTGAAAGAGAATCTTCCCGGCTTATATCCACGGATCTTACTTTCTGGAAGTTCAGCAAAAAGGTTTCTGATATCAGTAAACATTCCGGTATAGGTTGCAGGATTAGAACGTGGCGTTCTTCCGATTGGAGTCTGGTCTACGTCCACAATTTTATCAATATTCTCTAACCCTTCAATCTTTTTGTATGGTAATGGTTCCTGAACCGCTCTGTAGAAATGTTTGTTGAGGATCGGATACAATGTTCCGTTAATCAAAGAAGATTTTCCACTTCCTGAAATTCCGGTTACTACAACCAGTTTTCCAAGAGGAATATCCAGGGTTACATTTTTAAGATTGTTCCCTGTAGCTCCTTTTAAAACAATATTTTTACCGCTTCCTGCTCTTCTTTCTTCCGGAATTGCAATTTTTCTTTTTCCATTGATATATTGAGCCGTGATGGTATCTGCTTTCAACAGGTCTTTTGGTTTTCCCTGCCAAAGGATTTCTCCACCGAATTTTCCGGCTCTTGGACCAATATCCAGCACCTCATCGGCTTCAAGAATCATGTCTTTATCATGTTCTACTACCAATACAGAGTTTCCAATGTCTCTCAGGTTTTTCAGGGAATGGATCAGCCTTTCGTTATCTCTCTGGTGAAGCCCGATACTTGGCTCATCAAGGATATACAATACATTGACCAATTGTGATCCGATCTGTGTTGCCAGACGAATTCTCTGTGATTCTCCTCCCGAAAGGGTTTTTGAACTTCTGCTCAGACTTAAATAATCCAATCCAACATCCAGCAGGAACTGAAGTCTGGTTTCGATTTCTTTTAAGATTTCGTGAGCAATGATTTTATTTTTTTCTGAAAATTTATCTTTAACGTCAGCTAACCAGTCTTTTAAATCTGCTAAGCTTAAACCATTGACTTCCGCAATATTTTTTCCGTCAATTTTAAAACTTAAGCTTGAAGGCTGAAGACGGGTTCCATGACATTCCGGGCAGGTTTCTTCTGTAGTGAAATGTCTTTCCAATAAAATAGCTTCGTAGGATTCTCTTTCATCGATAATTTCTTCCATGAAAGCAATCAAACCATCGAAACCAATCTTTATTTTCTTGGTAATTCCTGCATATTTCAGGTCTTTATTGAATTCTTTATGACATCCGTTGTAGATATAATCCAGGGCTTCTTCCGGAATATCCTGCAAAGGAGTGGTTAATCCCAATCCAAAGATCTCAAGAATATTTTTGATCTGTGACAGGATCCATTTGTTAGACTTAATATCTTCCAACGGCAATAATCCTCCCTGATTAATGGATAACTTTGGATTATCTATGAAATAATCGGTATTGATTTTTTTAATGGTTCCAAGACCTTTACAGTTCGGACAGCTTCCTTTTGGAGAGTTGAATGAGAATGTATTCGGTTCAGGCAGCGCCAGAGAGTGCCCTGTTTCAGCATCCATCAGGTTTTTGGAAAAGTATTCGATATCTGTACTTCCCAGTTTCTGAATTCCGATAATGCCTTCTCCCATTTCCATTGCTGTACGCAATGATTTTTCCATTCTGCCTTCTGAAGCATTCTCTCCGATAATCCAACGGTCTATCACAATATCGATATCGTGGGTTTTATAACGGTCAAGTTTTAAATCATACTCAATATCCTGCAGCTCACCATCAATTCTTGCCTGTCCGTAGCCTTTTTTAGCCATCTGAACAAAGAGCTCATGATAATGTCCCTTTCTGGAACGCACCACTGGTGCCAAAAGCATGATTTTCTCTTTTTTATAATTTTCTTTGATGGTTTCCAGGATCTGATCTTCGGTGTAGCTCACCAGCTTCTGCCCTGTAGACAAAGAGTAAGCATCGGAAACTCTTGCGTACAAAAGACGTAGAAAATCGTACAGCTCGGTAACTGTTCCTACCGTAGAACGTGGGTTTTTATTGGTTGTTTTCTGCTCGATAGCAATAACCGGAGAAAGTCCTTCAATTTTATCTACATCGGGACGCTCCAATCCACCTAAAAACTGACGGGCATAGGCTGAGAATGTTTCGATATAACGACGCTGGCCTTCTGCAAAAATAGTATCGAAAGCCAATGACGATTTTCCACTTCCGGAAAGGCCGGTAATAACGACCAATTCATTGCGTGGAATTTTAACATTAATATTTTTAAGGTTGTGTTCACGTGCTCCGTAAACTTCTATATATTCTGTTGATTTGCTCATAATTCGGAGTGACTTTGCCTGAAAATCACAACGTGCAAAAATACGAAATTTTATAGACTTTTTTTGAATATAAAAGGGATAAAAGTTTCATAAAAAAATCTCAGGTTTTGTTAAAGGATTAAATTCGAAATTGTTGGATTGTGGTTCCGGGTGATTATGTTTTGGCTGAAGCCAATAGGTATGTTTTAAAATAAAAAAACGGGCTAAAGCCCGTTCCTATTGAATGAATCCAAATTAATAATTCATACAGCTCATTAACTTGCATTTATAAATTTGCATAGAGATTGCTCATATTTTCTTTGCTGAGTGAAACGCCCTTGCGAACATTTTAAGGCTATCAATAAGAACTTTGTGAGCTTTGCGTTATATTCATAAGTTTTGGCTGAAGCCAACAGAAGTTCTATCTATTTTTAAAACGGGTTAAAGCCCGTTCCTATTGATATGGTTTAAAAATGCATATTAATAAAGACATTTATATTTTAAACTGATTTAATGATCTTTGAAGAATTACATATCCTGAAAATCAACATCTTCATTGGTAATTCTTACAATATATTCAATACCGTCGATGGCTTTGGCAATAATCTGGTTTCTGATGATATTGGCCATATTTTCCCAATAGGCTCTTCCATAGAAAGAATAGTTCTGGGGAATGATTTCTACCTCAACCGTTCTTACGAATCCTTCTTTTGGTTTATTACTGATCATTGTGCCTCTTCTTACTCTTACTTCCCTTACCTCATCTTTCAGAATCATGCGGCAATAATTTTTAACGTCTTCCAAAGAAATGATCTTATCTCTGGTTGTCAGTGCATATTTATAAGCCTGAATGCTGTCAGTTCCTTTTTGCTCTTCAGCTCCTCCTAATGTTTCAGTAAGCAATACTACCGTCTGAGACTTCAACTGATTGGAAAGTTCAGTCCCTGGTCGCATATGATTAGCCAGCGTACAGTGCGTTACCCAAAAAGAAGCATAGGTGTGGTCTGTTTTTTCTACAGGTTCCATGATCACGTAATTCAGTTCCTGTCTGATATTCCTTTTGGCATTGTTTACCTTCTGCACCATGGTTTTCATTTTGTCAGACATTTCGCTGAGAACTCCTTTTACATTATCTCTGTTCAAAAGGGAAAAGGCGGCAATTTCGTCTCTAGTCAGTTCCAGAACATTGGCAATCATGTCGACTGCATTTCTGCTGGTGAAGCGCTCCATTCCTCCTTTTCTTACAGTGTATAACCCTTTTTTAAGATCATCGGCTGGTGTGAAAGGAATTTCAGTATATTTTCTTCCGTCACCATCCTGTACCTCATCCACATAAAGGAAATGCTCTCCTTCGTCTGTTACCAAAGGAATGTTATTCCCCATAATATCCAAGCTGTACTCGGTTTTTTTCCAACCTCTGTTGTAGATTGGGAAGGCATTCAGCACAAATGAGAAATTGTCAAGAATTTCTGCCGAAAATTGCGGTGGAAACTCAAACGTAAGCCACAGGTAGCTTTTATTATCCAGGAATTTAGTAATTTCTTCTTTTCCTGCAAGAAAATCAAGATTCTGCGGTAGCTGTCCAGGTTCTGAGAACAGACTTTGAGAAGTTCCTGTTACTTCAATAAATTTATGACGATAGATACTTTTAATATCCTCAATCACTTTATTTCTGATAGATTGCTCTTTGAACATCTGCTCATAACCATCGTTTTGACTTTCTGTAAGATAGCTTAATCCTTCTCTTACAAACAGAGGGTTACCATTACTTGACACCGTAATGTACGGTAATAATTTATAGACGAAATCAAGATGTTCAAAAGCCGGATTGGAGCAGAATATGCTCAGATATTTCGGAAAGTTTTCACTTACGTATTTGCTTACATCCACTCCAATGGTAATTTTTCTGTAATCCTCGGGTTTCCCCTGAAATCTTGCAATAGGGATTTTATTGAATCTGTCATCGATGCTGTAGCAGGTATTTCCTACAAACATGATAGAAGTGTGAACTTTATTGATTCTTACATTTCCTACCGGAGTAAAAGGAATATTCAGCTGTTTGTCTGATTCTGATTTCACCGTGGAAGTCATCTGTTTACGGAAGAAGAATTCCGTGTGTTCCAATAAAACCTCGGAAGACTCATAAGGCTGTGTAAAAGCAACGGAATGAGCCGGAATAGGATGTGTATATATGGACGGTGTAAGAAGTTTTGCCAGTTTTTCCAATATACGGGCATTCACCGTCTGTATTTCATTATTCGCTTTAAAAACTTCTGTACTGAATGCATCTATCAACAGTTTTACAAAAGGATCCAGAGACTGTGGGCTTCTTAATCCCCATACCTTTGTTGCATTCTGCAGCATTCTTGCTTTTACAGATTCTTTGGAATAAATATTCTGATCTAAATTCATAATTTTCTTTCGCTGTTAAAAATATTAATCAATAGACATCGGACTCAGAAACAGTTCTGTTGAGAAGCTGAACCGTTCTCCAGTTTCCTCCATTTTTGCATTGATGGCAATTCTTACTTTCTTTTTAATTTCGGTGTGTTCTTTAGTATCGTAGCTGTGCTCTACAAACTGTATATGAGCATCAATCTGCGGGTTTACGATTCTGGGTTCATATTCCTGAATCTGTCTTCTTAAGCTTTTGATAAAAACGCTTTCCCAGATGGCACTTGTAACTCCATTATCGAATTCAAGGTTCCAGACATCATTTCCATAGTTTTCATCATATCTGTTCTCCCCTTTTTTGGTGGTGATCAGCAGCATAATATTGTGGGCAATACTTTCCCCCATATCGCAGGTATCGATACTTCCGCCTTCGGTCATTAAAGTAGACGGTACGAAAGGCATTCTGTAATTTGGTGTATCCATAACTTATTGTTTTTACTTCATGGTCCTGTTTTAAAAACGAAATACCAAATTACACATTTTCGACAAATAATAGTTACAATACTTTAAATATTATTGAAAAATAAGGGCCTTCAAACTGAATTGAAAGCCCTTTAATCTGTTATATTTTTATTTTAAGCATTTTCTTTTTTTCTGTTGATGAAATAGTATACCGGAAGTCCCAGCAATACCAGAACAAAACCTGGCCATGTATACTGCTGCTTGTAAATAAGCAATAAGATACAGAAGCAAGTTCCGATGATAAGATAAATAACAGGTGTTACCGGATACAGCCATGTCTTATAAGGTCTTTCCAGGTCTGGCTGTTTCATTCTTAAATAAATAACTCCAAAAACGGTAATCATATAGAACAGAACAATTACGAAAGAGATCATATCTAATAAATTTCCGTACTGTCCACTCAGGCAAAGGATTGAAGCCCAGATCCCCTGCATCCATAATGCATTTTCCGGAACTTCATTTTTATTGTTTCTTACTGCAGATTTAAAAAACATTCCGTCTTTTGCCATCGTCTGGAAAACTCTTGCGCCAGCCAGAATCAATCCGTTATTACATCCAAATGTTGAAATCATTACCAATAAAGCAATGATGACAGTTCCCGCACTTCCAAAAATATTCTGAGATGCTGCTACTGCCACTCTATCATTGGCTGCAAATGCAATTCCGTCTCTGTCCAGTGCATTTAAGTAGACATAGTTTACAGCAATATAAAGGATCATGACGGCAGAAGTACCGTAAATCATTGATTTTACGACATTCTTCTTAGGATTTTCAATCTCACCGGAAACAAATGTCACACTTTCCCAGGCAACAGAACTGAAAACAGAACCTACCATTGCAGCAGCAATTCCACCTAAAAGTGTCATTCCTCCGATGGACTCCCAACCTTCTTTAAGGAAATTACCACTCAAATCTTTTTTAAGGTTATTGAAAGAATCTGTTCCCCAGCTGAAGTTTTCTGCTAAATGAGAAATGTCTACCAATATAAATCCGGCAGCAATAAGACCTAGTAATGCAATAATTTTGGAACCTGTAAAGATATTCTGAAGAATTTTACCGCTTTCCACTCCTCTCGTATTGATATAGGTAAGCAAAACAATGACAGCAATCGCCAGAATCTGTATCCATGTAATTTTAAATTCTCCACTCTGAAAAATAGGAGCGGCATCGTTTAATGATGGGATCAGATACGCTGTAAATTTACCAAAGGCCATTGCTACGGCAGCAATTGTGCCGGTTTGTATTACAGTAAACAATCCCCATCCGTAAAGAAATCCCATTCTTTTACCAAAGATCTCTTTCAGGTAAGTATATTGCCCTCCGGCTTTTGGAAACAGCGCGGAAAGTTCTCCATAGCTTATGGCTGCTGCTACAGTCATCACTCCTGTGATCACCCATACTACAATCAGCCAAAAACCTGATCCCAGGTTTCGCATCATATCAGCACTTACAATAAAGATCCCGCTTCCGATCATAGATCCCATCACAAGCATGATAGCATCCCATAGTTTCAGTTTTTTTTGCATAGTCAAGTATAGGGGTCAAATATAATCAAATCTGCCTTTGATTTTCAAATTTGTTGAAAATTCGTTAAAACACCTGTTTTTTGTCATTTTTTATTCCTTTATGATTCAATTTTAATTAGTATTTTTGAGAAAAATATTAAACATGAAATTTAAAGTTTTATTATTTGCAGCCGCTTTAACAGGTTCTTCATTAGCATTTGCTCAATCTGGTCCACCAGAGGGGAAAGCTTTGGTAGGTGATACGTATGGAAGTCAGGTAACTTCATCTGCTGAATCCAAAGCGATCACCGTAGATAAATTGAATAAGCAGCTTAAAAAAGACAACAAAAAAGTTGAGAATGTATCTATTAAAGGAAAAGTAACTGATGTATGTGACAAAAAAGGCTGCTGGCTTACGATCCAGACAGAAGATAATTCTAAGTTTTTTGTAAAAATGAAGGATTATGCTTTCTTCGTACCTACAGCATTAAAAGGAAAAAATGTAGTATTGGATGGTAATGCAGAAAGAAAAGTAATTTCTGTAAATGAGCAGAAGCATTATGCAGAAGATGCTAAAAAACCTCAGTCTGAAATTGACGCTATCACTGAGCCAAAAGAGGAAATCAGATTTGTAGCGAATGGAATTAAAGTGGTTAACTAATCTTTAGAGGAATCGATATTCTAAAATTAAGTTTTGGCTAAAGCCGGATGAATATTCATTAAAGTAAATGGGCTAAAGCCCATTCCTATTGAATAACATTATCATTGAGTGGACAGCCATTTGAATTTTGGAAATTAGTTATAAAAAGTTTCGGCAGGCCTGAAGGCCTGCCGAAACTTTTTATGAGGAGATTATTTAAATCCTTTTAATCTTCTATTTTAAAATCCACAACCGCATCCAGTTTCGGATATTTAGTTGCAGAAATAAATTTCTTTCCGGTACAGTCTATTTCCAGCCAGCCTTTCTTTTGTTTTACATCACCAGCTTCCATTACAAAAGGAATAAATGATATATCATTTTTTCCTTCTTCTTTGATCTCCCTGTACTGAACTGCAATATCCAGGATACATTCATGCTCTGTATTCAACTTTACATTTCTGTAAATAATATCATAATGTGTTTCCTGATTCTCTGGAATTTCAAGGTAAGTTTCCCATCCTGTAATATCGGAGTTCAGCTCACTGATTGCTTTCAATGCATAATAAAGAGCAATTGTATAATATTTTCTGGTTCCTGCTCTGGTATAATCTTCTACAAAGTGCCCGCCTTCAAATAAAATAGTGGGCATTCCTGCTTTGATAAAGTTATCTCCGGTAGAAGTAGGATAAAATTCATCAGAATATCTACCGATCTGGTTGGGGATCATTTCTTTTAAATGGTTGTATACACTTCCGATTACAGCCATACATTTTTTTCTGTTTTCAGTAACCGTACGTTCTATGTTTTCGGAAGGAGCCAAAAATGAAAGCGTAGCAGGATGAACACCATCAGTCGTAAAAATGGTTCTCTGCTCATGAAGGTTTAAAGCGTAATCATATTTTTTCGAAGCCGCTGCTTTTTTGAGGAATTTAATCTCTTTGCTTGCTTCGTTATGAAAATCTCTGTTCAGATCAATATCGGCTGCATTCAATCTGGTCCATCTTTCAGATCCGTCCGGATTCAGCATGAATATAAAATCAAGCTGTATTTTACTGAACAAATCCTCTTTCATTTCAGGAGCTTTATCAAGACTCACTAAAAGGTCAAGCATAGCATGGGTAGCATTGGATTCATTGCCGTGCATTTGTGACCAGGCCAGTACCTGAATATTTCCGGTTCCGATACTTAACTGATAAATAGGTTTATCTAAATAGGAGGTTCCGATCTCCTGAATATAATCGCTGAGATTGTCCTGTAGATAAGAAAATAATTTTTCAGGAGAAATATAGCGATTTGAGAAATCGGGGTTTTGGGAATAGATCTGTTCAAAATTCATTGTAGGAATAGTTTACAAGAATCAAATTTAGCCATTTTTAGTCAAAAACTTAAATTAACATTTGTAAATATCAGCAAAATTCACAAATTTACATTTGCCATCTGATTTTAAAATTGTTTACAAGGTTTAAATTAGCCAATTTTCGAGTTATGAAAACAAGTTAACACTTGTAACATTGTTAAACAGTAGTGAAAGACAAATTGTCTGTGGATAAAATTGTGGATTGCGAATAATTTAATGCATACTATTTAAAATACTAAAAGTCAATACTTTATGGAATTCATCTCAATAGTATTTGTAATAGTACTTTAAGTGTATAAAAAGGCGGATTTTACTATTTGAGGACTATTTTATTAAACATAAAAATTGTGGAAAACCAAGCTGTTTATAGTTGTATACATATGTAAAATGAGTAAAAAACTAAATTGGCTTCGAAAAATTGTTCGAACAGCACATTTTTTAAGAGCTTTACTCTTTAATAAGATGAGTTGCTTAACAGGAACTCTATTTTACCTTCGATTTAACCGAATATAGGCTTAAAATCGTGTATTTACATCAGTAATTTACCTGTGTAACTCTATTAAAAGTGTTTTTATATGCGTTTTATGAGGTATTTATTGATAATCTTATTACCGAAAACGATATAAGCAGTTTAATAATGTATACTCTGTTTTTAAAGATATTTAACGGACAAAATAAATGGACTGAATTTACATTTTTAAACCAGTATTTTGGAAAAGTACAGGTCTTTTAATAGATACAAATAACCTGCTGAAGGTTGTAATGATAGATTAGTATAATAAGTAAATACAATTGTAATTAATATATAAGTTATTGATTTAAAAATAATTAAAATTAAGTTACAAATGTATACAGAGAATATTTTCATTTATTTACATTTGTATTTTGCATTTGTAAATTATTAGAGTTACATTTGTAAAATAATTAATGACTTATTTTTATGAGTTTAAATGAAAGAATTTCCAAAATTATAGAGTATTCTCAACTTACTCCCTCTGAGTTTGCAGATGAGATAGATGTACAGCGTTCGTCTATTTCACATATTACATCAGGAAGAAATAAACCGTCTCTAGAATTTATCATAAAAATAAAATCCCGTTTCCCGGAACTTCTGTGGGACTGGCTGGTTACCGGAGAAGGTGAGATGCTGAAATCACAGGTGGCCGAATCAGAAATTAACGAAGAGCATACCGAAGAAGAGAAAATAAAAACGACTCCACTACCCGATCTTTTTAACATGATGAATGATGATGATGAATTCGGGAGTGATGAAACGGAAACAGAAACTTCAATATCAAGTCCTGGAGAATCGGTTATACCGGCCCAGAATAAAGCTCCGGAAAAAATATCGGATTCTCAGCGATTAGAAAATTCCGGCGACCATTTATTGGGTCAACTATTTGGTAATCAGCAAAGTAAAATAAAACGTATTGTTCTGTTCTACGAAAACGGAAAATTCGAAAGTTTTGAGCCTTAAAAAACCTGACCAAAGAAATGATCAGGTTAAAAAAATATTTGAAGAAGAAAACTAAAGCTATTGCTTTATTTTATTTTTAAATATTGTGACGGATATCAGCTGATGGTATTTTATATTTCAGATCATCTGATCCCCTATTTATATTGTTATAATTTTAGGCTATAGATAAGGTGATTAGTGTATTGGAGAGGCACTGTCTAAAGACAGAAGTATAATAAGTAATTGAAGATATCGTTATATGTTTTTTTATGGCTCTATCAAATATAAATATTTAAAATCAAATCAGCAATAAAAATCAAATTATTTTACAATATAATTAAGACATAAGATCATTGCCCAGATTATTACTAATTCGTTATAAAATTCCTAACCTTTAAGTTTCATAAAAAAAGACCTACAAAACTGCAGGTCTAATAAATATATTGAGAACAATATTATTATTTCTTTCTTCTTTCCAATTCTTTTTTGATCAGTCCAAGCTCTCTTCCGGTTTGTCCGGCTACAGAGGTGTTTTCCTGCGCTCTTCTCGTCAAATAAGGTACAACATCCTTTACAGGTCCGTATGGAAGATATTTAGCCACATTATAGCCTTTATCTGACAGATAGAAGGTGATATTATCACTCATCCCGTAAAGCTGTCCGAAATAAACGTGTGGATTACCGTTTTCCAGAGATTTTGCTTTCATTTTATCCATAATCAGTTCAGAAGAGATTTCGTTATGGGTTCCGAAGAACGCTGAAACCTTATCCAAATGATCCATCACAAAGTCAATTCCAGCATTATAGTTTTTATCTGAAGCCTCCTTGGTTGGCTGAATCGGGTCTGCATACCCTTTTTCTGCTGCTCTAGCTCTTTCTTTTTCCATGTAAGCACCACGTACAATTTTGTACCCGATGAAGTAATTTTTCTCTCTTGCTCTCTGAAGATGGGCTTCCATATACTCCAACCTTCCCGTTCTGTACATCTGAATGGTATTCCAAACGATAGGCTTCTGCTGGTTATATTTCTCCATCATCTCTTCGCAAAGATGGTCTGCTGCATCCTGCATCCAGGTTTCTTCAGCATCTACCATTACTTTTTTATCATGTTCATGGCAAAGACTGCAAACTTCATCAAATCTTTTTACGACTCTTTCCCATTCTTCTTTCTGGCTGGTAGTAAGTTCTGCTCCTTTTCCAACGGCTTCATAAAGATCAATTCTTCCGAAAGCGGTAGGTTTAAAAACAATAAAAGGAATTGCCGGATTTCCTACTGAGAATCTTACAATGTCCTTAATTTCTTTGCAAACCGCATCAAAGGTTTCCTCATCTTCTTTCCCTTCAATGGAATAATCAAAAATACTTCCAACTCCTCTTTTGAACAGCTGTTTCACCACTTTCATACTTTCTTCACGGGTTTCACCACCACAGAACTGTGCAAATAAGGTATTTTTTACAATTCCGGTTACGAAAGGAAAGTTATTGTGTACTGTGAAATTCAGAACAGATGTTCCAAGGCTTGTAAGAGCGGGCTGTTCAATCATTTTAAACATCCAGTAAGCCTTTCTCAATTGTGCATCAGACTTGTCTGCAAATGCAATTTTAGTATCATTAAAAATGGGCATTCCTATTTATTAAATTTAGTTACGCAAAGGTAATAATAACCTCAGTTTATTTAAAGATTTTTTTTACAATTTATGCTCTATTCCATTTAAAAGCATTGCGATGATTCCAATGAAAACCCAGAAACGTAATATATTCAATGTAAACAAGTTACTTCTTCGGGAAGCATTTAACAGGAGATAAATGCATACGATCATGACAAAAAGCCCTCCGGCAAAATAATAGGCCATAAATCCGGTAATACCGGTTTTTGTAATAATCTTCATTGAAACTACCATGGTAACGATGAGTAAAGAAGTCAGAATAATTTTTGTATTTCTGCTTTTAAAATAGTTGGGAATGGTAGTATATCCGAATGTTTTATCCACACTTCTGGTGAGAGTATCTTTTACAATATCAATACATAGCAGGATAAGGAATAGAAAAACAGCCATCAGGAAAACCTTTTTGGAAAAGGTTTCGTAGTACACCATCATTCCAAAAAATGGATATAAAGTAAGACTGACAAAAGTAAGATTGTTCAGGATCAGTATTCTGCTCAGTTTATGGCTGTAAAACCACATAAAGAACTGATAGACTACAAAAAAAACAAATACATTGTGGGAAATCATCCAGGCTACGCCTAAAGAAATAGCACTGAGAGCCAGGTAGGCGTAGAGAAAATATTTCTGTTTGATGAACCTCTGTAGCCTAGTTCTGAAAGGTTTTACCAAATGATCTTTCTCCAGGTCATAGAATTGATTGATAATACCGCCTGCCAGAATGGTAAGAACAGTACAAAAAATAATCCCATGTACTTTGAAATCGAAGACAAATTTTCTGAAAGATTCATCCTGGTTGAACAGGAAAAAAGTAGAAACATAGAGAGCAAATGTCAGGAGAGCAGCTACAAAAAAACGTGCTCCGAGGAGAAAGCCCACGAATTGTGAAAATCTGTAAAATAAAGATTTTGATACATAGTTTTTGGATTGGAAAGGTTCTTTTTCAGAATTCATTCCAATCTGTTTAAAATCTGTAAATCACTTCTTTTTGGAAGCCTTCAAGCATTTTTTCAGCTTTTGCGTAATCTTTGGTAAATCCTAAGATATAGCCACCTCCACCGCTACCACACAGTTTCAGATAATAAGCGTTGGAATCCAGTCCTTTTTTCCAGATATTAAAAATACTTTCAGGGATCATAGGGCGGAAATGTTCATAAGCCCAGTGAGAAAGCTTTTTAAGATTTCTGAAGAATGGATTCATGTCTTTTTTAAGGAAAGATTCGATACAAGCGTTGTTGTAACGGATAAACTCTTCTTTCAGGGTTTTACGGAAACCTTCTGTTTTCATTTTTTCGAAGAAAATCTGGATCATAGGTCCTGTCTCTCCGGTCATTCCCGAATCAATCAGAAAAATGGCTCCTTTTCCTTCTTCCCCTTCCGGAATATTTACCCTGTCTAAATTTTCTTTATTTTCGATAAGGATTGGCAGATTCATATAACAGATCAGTGGATCCATTCCTGAACTTTTTCCATGGAAATAACTTTCCATTTCGCCAAAAACAGCTTTTAATTTTTTAAGATTATCTTTTGAAATATTTTCAGGGTTCAGTTTGCTGATTGAATATTTTTCAAAAATAGCAGCCACCAAAGCTCCTGAACTTCCCACTCCATATCCCTGTGGAATATTGGAATCAAAGAAAAGGCCGTTTGAAATATCTTTTTTGAAGCTATCGATATGCAGCTTAAAATCGTCGGAAAGATCGAGTGCTGTAAGAAATTCAGAATATTTCTGCAGATGTCTGTTGGAATTAAGTTCAAATTCAGAACTTAAATCTGAAAATTTCAAAGTTCCTTTATAGAAGCTGTAAGGTACAACAAGCCCCTGGGAATCTTCAATCATTCCGTATTCTCCAAACAGGATTATTTTTGCATAAAATAAAGGGTTGGTCATATTGACATTAATCTTTTGCAAAGTTAAAAATTATTCCGCTGAATATAAGCAAAACTCAGGCCGAATTGTCTTCTATTTTACTTTCTTCAGTTCTTCTATTAAAAATACGAAAAAAATATGATAAATAAATATAATTTCATAGATAAAATTCAATGAATTACCCAGATAAAAAAAAGACGTTAAAAAATAACGTCTTTTAATTTTATAATGTTTCTCTGTCTTTTCTCATTTTAACCTTCAGGAATCTTATTAAAATCAATCCTGCGGCAAAAAATATGGTCATGGACAGTGCCGCAATACGCATATTATTGAAATGCTCGATCAATGTAGCAAAGATAAATGTTCCGATAATAATGGCAATTTTCTCCAATACATCATAGAAACTGAAGTAAGTTGTGTTCTCCATTGAATTTTCCGGAAGTAATTTTGAATAGGTAGATCTGGACATGGCCTGAAGACCACCCATTACCAGACCTACTACTGCAGCAACTCCATAAAACTGGTATTCTACCGTCGGGTTTTCTTTGTTCAGGAAATAAGCCCAGAGACACGCTACAATCCAAAGGATGATGGCGATTGAAATAACGTTTTTGTTACCGATTCTCTTGGATAATCTTGAAAAAATAACAGCTCCAATGATTGCTTCGATCTGAATCACCAAAAGGGTTCCGATCAGTTTATCCTGAGCAAGGTTAATTTCACTCTTGCCAAATAACGTAGCCATAAGGAAAATGGTCTGCATTCCTACACTGTAAAAGAAGAAACTTGACAGGAAGAATTTCAGATTTTTATCTTTGAAAAGCTCTCCTCCTACTTTAAACAGTTCGTGAAAACTTTCTTTTGCAATATCTTTATAGAAGCTCAGATTGTCTTTAAATACTTCGAAAAAGCCTCCCTGCTCTTCATGTTTTTTGAAGATATTCTTATAGTTCAACAGCACTAAATCTTTAGGAAGTTTATCTTTCACATCTCCAAACTGAGGAAGGTGCTTGAATGTATATTGAGAAAAACCAAACCACCATGCTCCCGTTAACAGGAAACTGATTCTTGTAAACAGTAGCTGCTGAGCTGCTCCTTTGGCAAAAACCTGAATCAACACAAGACAAATTACTACTAAAACTACCGAACCAATATATCCATAGACATATCCTCTTGCAGAAAGCGCATCCTGCCTGTCCGGTGTAGCGATATCCGGAAGGAATGAGTTGTAAAAAACTAAACTTCCCCAGAAACCAACACTGGCCGTAATACTGAATAAAAGTCCTAAAAATACATTATGCATTCCTGTAAACATAGCTAACCCCATACAAGATGTTGCACCCAGATAGCAAAAGAACTGCAGGAAAGATTTTTTGTTTCCGATGGTATCAGCTAATGAAGATAAAAACGGAGACAGCAATACTACAACAAAGAATGATATGGTAAGAGAATACCCGTAAACAGCATCAGGCTGATATTCTTCTCCAAAAATTTTGATCATATGCCTTACCGGAACATCAATCCATGTTTTGGTTTCTGCTACGTATTCTTTTTTCTCGTAAGCGGTGGTAAGGATAGAGTAATAAATGGGAAAAATGGTAGAGGTAATCACCAGGGAATAAACAGAATTTGCCCAGTCATATACAGCCCAGGCTTTCATAATTTTCGGATTATTCTTTATGTTTTTAGGCTGTCGATTCTCAGTTTCAGACATTTCAAATATATATTAGTAGCACAAAAATAGAAAAACTACGGAATATTCTACGGTTTTTAATATTATTTTGAAAATAATAATGGTAAGGTATTGAAATAATTCAGCAAAGTTTTAATGCTATTTTATACTTTCCAAGGGCTGAAAATCATCCATGTATGTTGGTAAATGATGTATTGACTAACCTGAATGTAAGGTTGTCAGATCGTATCATTCCGTTCTGTAAATAAAAAACCGGTGTCTTTGACCCCGGTTTTTTAGCTTACCACACACAGTGTGGTTGTATGTGTCAATTATAGGTTTTCAATCACAATTGCAGAAGCACCACCACCACCGTTACAGATAGCGGCAGCTCCATATTTAGCGTTATTTTGCTTCAATACGTTGATTAGTGTAACGATAATTCTTGATCCTGAACTTCCCAGTGGGTGACCTAATGCTACAGCACCTCCGTTTACGTTTACTTTAGCAGCATCTAATCCTAAGATTTTGTTGTTAGCTAATCCTACTACTGAGAAAGCTTCGTTGAATTCGAAGAAATCAATATCTGAAACTTCTAATCCTGCTTTTTTAAGAGCGATAGGTAATGCTTTTGCCGGAGCTGTTGTAAAGTTTTCAGGCTCATGTGCTGCGTCAGCATAAGAAACGATTTTTGCAAGAGGTTTCAATCCAAGTTCTTCCATTTTTTCTTTAGAAACAAGGATCAATGCAGAAGCTCCATCGTTCAGAGTAGATGCGTTTGCAGCTGTCACTGTTCCTTCTTCTTTTTTGAATACGGTAGGTAGCGTTGAAATTCTGTCAAAGTTTACCGCTTTATATTCTTCATCTTCAGCAAATATTACGGGCTCTCCTTTTCTCTGAGGAATAGAAACCGGCACAATTTCTTCGTTGAATTTACCTTCGCTCCAAGCTTTTGCAGATCTTTTGTAAGATTCTACAGCGAAGTTATCCTGATCTTCTCTTGTAATATTATAGTCTACTGCACATTTTTCTGCGCATACTCCCATATGTACTTTATTGTACACGTCTGTAAGACCATCAAGTACCATTCCATCAAGCATTTTGATATCGCCTAATTTTGTAGCCACTCTTGCATTGTAATAATGAGGAACTAAAGACATGTTTTCCATACCTCCTGCAACAATTACTTCTGCATCACCAGCTTTAATAGCCTGAGCTGCCATTGTTACGGCCTTCATTCCTGAAGCACAAACTTTATTGACTGTAGTAGAAGGCGTATTGATTGAAAGACCTGCTCCTAAAGCAACCTGACGAGCCGGCGCCTGGCCTTCTCCTGCCTGAAGAACATTTCCCATATAGATTTCCTGAACTTGGTTAGGATCCAAACCGATTTTATCTAATGCTCCTTTTACAGCAGTTGCTCCCAGTTTTGTAGCCGGAACTGTTGATAAGCTTCCCATAAAACTCCCCATAGGTGTTCTTACTGCGGAAACAATGAATACTTCTTTCATGTATATAATTTTTATTTAGCTGAAACGGAATAAAGATTCCGTTTTTATAGTTAGAATTTATTTTACTTTTACGTATACTATATCAAATTGAGTTCCTTCAATTTTGGTATTCACTTTCAGAATATTATCCTGAGTAGCTACTATTTTATTATTGAAGACATCCCCTATCTGTGCGGGATCGTTTTTATCGGATTTCTCCAACACGATTGCTTTATAATTGCAGTCATCCACAAAGACCAATGTAGATTTTATAAAGTCTTTTCCATTATTGAAATATTCGGTTTGAACATTATCTTTAATGGTCATGTACCATATTGCTTCCGGGTAATTGGGCCTTACAAACGTTCCTTCTTTTATATTTGTACATTTAGGCGGATTATCCGGTTTTTTCTGTTCCGTTGCCTGAGCTTGAATCTGTGTAGCTGCTGTCAACAAAATTCCTGCTGAAAAAAGTGTTAAGGAGTTCATGTTTATATTTGTGTTCTGTTTTTAACTTTTTTATTTCCTCCTGCAAAAACCATCAGAAAAGCGCCTAGAAATTCTACAGCCCAACCCCATTTCAGTTTAACAATTCCTGCAAAAGTTTCCTGCCAGGATTTGAATGGTAAAAAACTAAAGTATTGCAGCGACTGCATTTTTACAGCAACCAAGGTAAATCCGAATAAAAGAATAAGCAGAATACCAAAAAACCTTACGATTTTGGCACTGTTATTTACAATTCCAAAAACGGCACAAGCAGAAAAAATCCAGCATGCTATAGCCAGATAATGATCAAGCTTCCAATAGTTCCAGTTCCCTATTACAGGCACATGTACCAAGGGTAGAAAACTACCTATAATTACTAACAGTAATCCTAATAACTGAATATTTTTCATATTTACTAAAGTGCCAAAATACAAAAAAAAACACAGTTTTAAATAGTGTGTTTTAAAAATAGAAATTCCGTACCCGAACACTTGTTAGCTACAAAAAAAATTCAGTATTTTTAGCTATTTTACAAATAAAAACAGGATTTATTATCAAATTAAAAATAACTACTTACCGTTTCTATCATGATAGAAGTCCATATTTTTCTTCTGCAAAGCTTTATTGTATAAAAGGATATCTGAAAATAAAAAAATTGCATTTTTTTTCAAAAATGCAATTTAATATCTTAATAAATATAAGTTTCAATTAGTGTTTCACTGACGAAACATCTTCCGGGTTATGTTTATGTTTAAACAGTACGGCAAAGAAAACCGCCAGTATTAATGCATAGATTGCAAAAGAAAGCCATATCTGCTGCCAGTCTTTTACCATCACCACAGAGGAAAGAGTTCCGTCTGAATTGACAGCTGCATTGAAGCTTTTCTTTAAAATGTTCAGGAAAGTAGGATTATCAGGGGTTGTCTGCAGGTAAGCAGAAAGATCTGAAGCCGTAGAAAACTTGTGGGTAAAGAATTTATCAATAGCCCATCCTGCGGCATAACTTCCGAAAACTGCTCCAAAACCGTTGGTCATCATCATAAATAATCCCTGAGCCGAAGAACGGATCTTTTTGTCGGTAGTCGTTTCCACGAAAAGGGATCCTGAGATATTAAAGAAATCGAAAGCCATTCCGTACACAATACATGAAAGAATGATTAATGAAAGTCCAAATCCGTCCGGCACCCCATAAGCAAAGAATCCGAATCTTAAAACCCAAGCCAGCATCGATATCAGCATTACTTTTTTAATTCCAAATTTCTTCAGGAAGAAAGGAATTGCCAAAATAAACAGGGTTTCTGAAACCTGGGAAATTGACATAATGATGGTAGATCTCTTTACTACAAATGAGTCTGCATATTTAGGAAAATGAGCAAATTCACTTAAAAATACGTCACCATATGCATTGGTAAGTTGAAGTGCAGCTCCCAAAAGCATTGAAAACATAAAGAATAATGCCATTTTATAGTTTCCAAAAAGCTTAAATGCATTCAGGCCTAGCTGCTCGGATAATGGTGAGTGTTTGTCAATAAGTTTTTGTGGGGGACATTTTGGAAGTGTAAGGGCATAAATCCCTAAGAAAATTGCTACAACACCTCCGATGTAAAACTGACCTTCTGTTTCTTTATTCCCACTAAGGTTTGTAATCCACATCGCAACAATAAAACCAATAGTTCCCCATACACGAATCGGTGGAAAGTCTTTCACCACATCCAGATTGTTATTTTTCAGGATCGTATAAGAAATTGAATTAGCAAGTGCAATGGTAGGCATGTAGAAACACATGGCCAAAAGCATTACTGAAAAGAAGGAATTCGGGTCTGCAGAATGAGGTAAAATAAAAAGAATAACCCCATAGAGGATGTGTAATACTGAAAATATGCGTTCCGCATTTACCCAGCGGTCAGCAATAATTCCGGTAATGGTTGGCATAAATATAGAAGCAATTCCCATTGTTCCGAACACAGCTCCAAACTGAGTTCCATCCCAATGTTTTGTGCCAAACCAGAAGTTTGCCATCGTAATCAGCCAAGCTCCCCAAACGAAAAATTGGAGAAAACTGAGGATGGTCAGGCGTAATTTTAAATTCATAGTTTATATAAAAAGTATCTCTTTAGTCAATTTTCTTTTTCCTTCTCTTGATTTCTTCCTGGATTTCAAGGGCGGTATCATAGTCTTCTTCTTTAACGGCTTCGTCCAATAATTTCTGAAGCTCTTCCATAGAAAGAGATTTTAAGTTATCTTCTGTTTGTACAGTTTCTGAGAATGATTGTTCTTCTTTTGAAACATCTTCCAGTTCCAATAAAATTCCGGCTTCATTTAAAACCTGCTGCGTTGTAAATATTGGCGCATCAAATCTTACGGCCATTGCAACAGCATCGGAAGTTCTGGCATCAAGGATCAGTTCTTCTTCTGTTACTTTATTTTTAAAGTTGATATTTGAAAAGAATACTCCGTCTACGATCTGATAGATGATGACAGAAATCAGCTCAAAATTGGCAGAAACTATAAATTTTGTAAATAAATCATGAGTAAGAGGACGCGGTGGATGAATATCTTTTTCCAATCCGAGAGAGATAGACTGGGCTTCGAAATTTCCTATAACAACAGGTAATTTTATATGTGTTTCTTCATGCTCCAGTAACAATGCGTAAGCCCCCGACTGGGTCTGGCTGTACGATATTCCGCGAATAATTAGCTGCTTATAATCCATAGCTACAAATATAGATTAATTTTTTATTGTGTTTTCACTTTTTTACGCAAAAATAAAAGCCCGGAAAGCCGAGCTTTTATCTGTATTGTTGATGATTGTCAAACGTCAATAGTGAATTTTGCTTCGCAAGTAAATTATTTATTTAAAAATTGACAAGCAAAGCGAATTGACTATTCACAATTCACTTTCTTATCCTTTAATTGCTTTAATTTTCTCAGTTAGTGCAGGAATAATCTGGAAAGCATCTCCTACTACTCCATAGTCAGCAGATTTGAAGAACGGTGCTTCAGGATCACTGTTGATTACTACGATTGTTTTTGAAGAGTTTACTCCGGCAAGGTGCTGAATTGCTCCTGAAATCCCTACTGCAATGTAAAGATTCGGAGAAATAGCTTTACCTGTCTGTCCTACGTGCTCTGTGTGAGGTCTCCATCCGATATCAGAAACAGGCTTAGAACATGCTGTAGCTGCTCCTAAAACGTTTGCTAAATCTTCGATCATTCCCCAGTTTTCTGGCCCTTTCATTCCTCTACCGGCAGAAACAACAACTTCAGCTTCTTTAAGGTCTAATTTACCTGAACTCTGCTCGTGGGAGATCACTTTAGTGTCTTCATTAGCTACAGATAAGTTTTTCACTTCTTCTGAACCTGATACTGCATTTTCTTTAACACCGAAAGCGTTTTGAGAAACAGTAACGATTACTCCGTTTCCTTCTGCTTTTGCATGCATGAAACCTTTTCCTGAGAATGCTCTTCTTTTTACCTGGAAAGGAGAAAGGCTTTCAGGAGCTTCCAATGCATTAGTAATTAAAGAATAGTTCTTCATTACAGCAAGCATCGGTGCAATAGAAGAAGCATCAGTAGTGTGAGGGAAAACAATGATATTTCCATCTGCCACTTCACTTACAGCCTGTGCAAATGCTTTTGCTGAGAAATTTTTAAGACCTTCGTCTTTGATATTGATGACGTTTGATGCTCCATATTTGTATAATAAATCTGAAGAATCTGTTGGGTTTACAGAGATTGCCGTAACGGTATCTCCTGCTTTGTCAGCGATAGCTTTAGCATAAGAAACTGCTTCGAAAGCTGCTTTTTTGTAAACTCCGTTTATATTTTCTGCGTATACGAATACTGCCATTTCTAAGTTGTTTAAGGTTTAACGTTCAGGATTACAGGTTATTAATGTATTGAATAGTAATGAACTAAATCCCATCAGTACCATCCTGAATCTTTTTACTTTTTACTTGGTTCTTATTAAATTACTTTAGCTTCTTCGTGAAGTAATCTTACCAATTCATCCAGATTATCAGGAGAAACCATTTTCACAGCAGCTCTTGGCGGAACGCTGTCATAAGATACTCCCTGAACTTTTACTTCTGAAGAAGAAGGTTCTACTACCTGCAAAGGTTTTGTTCTTGCAGACATAATTCCTCTCATATTCGGGATGATAAGATCCTTCTCATCTACTAATCCTTTCTGACCTGCAATAACTGCCGGTAATTTTACTGAAATAGTTTCTTTTCCCCCTTCAATTTCTCTTACTGCAGTAGCTTCGCTTCCGTTTACGTCTAATCCTACTGAAGCGTTCACGAAAGGCTGGTTTAATAACTGAGCAACCATTCCCGGAACAGAACCTCCGTTATAATCGATAGATTCTTTTCCGCAAAGGATAAGATCATATCCTCCGTTTTGAGCTACAGCTGCAATTTCTTTTGCTGTAGAATAGCTGTCTTTTGGATCAAGATTTACTCTTACCGCATCGTTAGCACCAATGGCCAAAGCTTTTCTGATTACAGGTTCTGTAGCAGCATCACCTACGTTGATTACTGTTACTGTTGCTCCCTGAGATTCCTGAAGTTTAACCGCTTTTGTCAACGCAAATTCGTCTAGAGGATTAATTACCCACTGAATTCCGTTTTTGTCGAAAGCAGACTTATCTGCTGTAAAGTTAATTTTGGAAGTAGTATCCGGAACACTACTAATGCAAACTAATATTTTCATATGTTGTTCTTAATTTTTTTATGGGTCATATGTAACCTTAAGGTTTCACGTGTACTATTTTATTTTTTCCCTTTTGGCGCATAAAATCATGACTGTTTATGCAGAGATTTTGTTTGAATTAATTTTTGCTAATATAAATAAAAAATATATTATGCATGCATAATACTTATTAAATTATTATTCAATACATTAGATGTAGTTACTAAGCTGGTTTTGTTGCCCTAAACTCTATTTTACTTGGCAAAACTCTTGGATTCATCTTTAAAATATCCAGTACAAGATTCCCCATATCTTCGGGCTGAATCTTCCAACTGTCTTTTTCAGACGGAATATTTCCGTTAAAATGAGTAGCTACAGATCCTGGCATAATCACAGTAGATTTAATATTGTATTTCCTTAAATCGATCATGGCTGCCTGTGTGAAACCTACAACGCCGAATTTTGAAGCATTGTATCCTGTTCCGTTTTCAAAGAAATTAGCTCCTGCAAGACTGGAAATTGTAATATAATACCCTTCGGTCTTTTTCAGTTCTTCCACCGAAGCTTTTAAGGTATAAAAAACGCCTGTAAGATTGGTTTCAATCATATCATTCCATTCTTCTGCCGTCAGTTCATCTACGGGCTTAAAAATACCTAATCCTGCATTAGCAATGATATAATCCAGTCTTCCGAATTTTTCAACGGTGTATTTCACAGCTTCCTGTTCACTTTCCAGGCTTCTTACATCAGAAACAATCCCCAAAACATTTTCTGAATATTGCTTAAGTTCTTCTTCCGCCTTCATTACATCATCCCGTTTTCTTCCTGAAAATGCTACAGCAATTCCATTTTCAAGTAAAATTTTCGCAATCCCGAAACCTATTCCTTTGGTTCCTCCTGTTATATAAGCTGTTTTCTGATCTGACATATGATTAAAATTTTTAATTCTCTAAAATAACAAAAACGCTCCAATTGGAGCGTTTTGCTGATCCTAAGATTTATCAGTAATTATTTTTTGATGAACTTCTCTGTAAAGTTTCTTCCTTCTGTTTCTATATTCAGTAAGTAAGCTCCGGCCGCCAGGTTTCGAACATTTACCTGATCTCCGTTTAACGTTACATCCACTTTCTTTCCAGACATATCATATACTTCAACATGTTTGATTTTATTTGGTGTTGTGATTTTTATAATATCAGTAGCCGGATTTGGATAGATAGACAGTTTTACGTCATTTTTAACTGCATCTTTTGTAGACAGTGCAGCTTCATTATTAATTTTGATATTATCGATATAGGCAGAACCTCCGTAATTATCATGTACAAAATCCATTCTGTTAATATTATTGTTACTGAATGGCTGGCCCGTATAAATCAGAGTATCATTAAGATAATACTGGATTCCCGTAGCTGTGGAAACTATTTTTACCCTGTACCATGTATTGGCATTCCAGGTTTGATTGGTATTGACCAAATTATTTGAGCCTGCTGTAGCAAGCAGAATGGATCCATCATAAGAGAAATCAATATAAGTAACGATTCCCCCTGCTCCTGTTGTACTTACTGTTCTAAAAACAAAATCTGAACTCGATGTACTTTTTTGAGTCAGTCTTACATCAAATGATTGGGTAAAGCTATTATACGTTAATGGGGTGGCAAAGGTATAGAAACCACCCATTACAGGACTCTGCTGCGGTCCGTAAGGTGCATCTGTTGTTATTTTAAAACTGTTTGAACCCTGGCTTGCCATTTCAGCTGATACCAATTGGCTTGTCAGATATACTGGGGGTGTTGCTCCATTATTAGTGGTAACCCAGCCCTGCTGTCCATTAATGTTTCCTGCTGTATACCCTTCACTGGCTTCAAAAGAAATAGTCTGCTGAGCAAAAGATGATATTGAAATCAACGAAATTGCGAAAATGTAAAGTTTCTTCATGATATTTTTTTAGTTTCGAACAAATATATATGTTTTAAATCTAAAAAGCAAAATGTATGAATATTTTACACTTATTATAAAATTAACATAATATTTTTAATCAAAACCAATAAAGATATTAAATCTAAGGAAAAACATCAATTCCGAAAAATCATCCACAAATTCATCAAAATACTAAAAAGAGTACATGTTTTCAGAGGTATGAAATAATTTATCTGATGATCACTTTTTCAGTAAAATTTCTTACTTCAGTTTTTATATTTATCATGTATATTCCTTTGGGTAAGCCTTTTACCTCTATTTTATTATGGTTTATTTCAGTCTTTATAAGCTTACCTGTTTCGTCATAGAGCTCTATACTTTTTACTTTGGCAGCCGTATTAATATTGATAAAATCATTTGCAGGATTAGGATAGAGAGATATTTTTTCAGGATTTACACCGGATTCCTGAACCCCCATTGTTCCCAGCTCGCTATTAATTTTAATATGATCAATATACGCTGATCCCAGCGAATTATTATGAACAAAACGAAGCTGATTTATATTCAGGGAATTTGCTGCTGTTCCTGTGTAGATCAGCAGATCATTAAGGTAATACCGGACATCCGTAGCGCTTCCCACAATTTTTAACCGATACCACATGTTCGCCAGCCAGGCTGAGGGTGTAGAAATAAGATTCTGTGTGCCGGATAACATATCCAGAATCTTTATCCATCCGGTTTTTCCAAAATCCACCCTTACTACAAACTGGTCATCAATATTATTTACTCCCTGAAAACCAAAGTCAGAACCGTTGAGCTGCGACATATTGATATCGAATGATACAGAAAAATTATTGTAGGAAAGAGGAGCCGGCAGATTATAAAAACCTCCGATGATTGGCTCAGCCTGCGTTCCATACGTATTTTCTTTAACAATTCTCAGGGAACGGCTTCCGTCGCTTGCTTTATCAAAACTGATGGTTTGATGGGTAACATTTTCCGGTACCCCTCCGGTGGGAGTACTGATCCAGCCGGCCTGTCCATTGATATCTCCAACGTTGAATCCCTCAATAGGTTCAAAGGAAACAGACTGTTGGGCGAAAAAACATATTGACGATAGCAAAAATGCAATTGAGTAGTATTTTTTCATAGTAAATCAAGTTTTGTATTAAAAATATAAACTTTCAATGAATAGTGAAATAACTTATTGCAAATAAAAAATTAACCCTTTTATTTTCAGTGGATTTAATTTTAAAATTCTTGAAAAAGGCTCTGCTAACAGTTGATAATAGAACAAAAAATAAGGTATTTCTTTGCAGAAATACCTTATGATATTATATTTTCGATTAATTACTTTGAATAATTCTCAAAGAACAAAGGAATACTTTCAATTCCTTTATAGAAATTGAATAATCCGTAATGTTCGTTTGGAGAGTGGATCGCATCAGAATCCAACCCAAAGCCCATTAATACGGATTTAGCGCCTAAAACCTGCTCAAACATGGCTGTAATCGGAATACTTCCTCCTCCTCTGTAAGGAAGAACTTCTTTTCCAAAAGCAGATTCCATTGCCTGTTTTGCAGCAGCAAATTCTTTCGTATCCGTTGGTAAAACGTAAGGCATACCTCCGTGGTGAGGGGTTACTTTAATTTTTACGGTATCCGGAGCAATCTTTTCAAAATATTTTGTGAACTTCTCTGTAATTTCCTGAGGAGTCTGATAAGGAACCAGACGCATCGAAATTTTAGCAAAAGCTTTTGAAGGAATTACTGTTTTTGCTCCTTCTCCTGTATAACCGCCCCAGATTCCGTTGCAGTCTAAAGTAGGACGGATAGATGTTCTTTCTAAAGTGGTATATCCTTTTTCACCTTCGATATTGCTTAGTCCGATTGATTTTTTGAATTCTTCCGGATTGTCTTTTAATTTGTTCATTTCAGCTCTTTCAGCATCTGAAACAGTTTCAACATTGTCGTAGAACCCGTCAATAGTGATATGACCGTTTTCATCGATCAGATTAGCGATCATTCTTGAAAGAACGTGAATAGGGTTTGGCACTGCTCCACCATAAAGACCTGAATGCAAGTCTCTGTTTGGACCTTCCACTTCTACTTCCACATAACTTAAACCTCTTAAACCTGTTGTTACCGTTGGTTGTTCGTTGCTATAGATATGAGTATCAGAAATTAAAATACAGTCACAAGCTAATTTCTCTTTATTTTCATTGACCCAGTCTCCCAAGCTTACAGATCCTACTTCTTCTTCTCCTTCTAAGATAAATTTTACGTTGCAAGGAAGAGCATTGGTCTTCATCATTGCTTCAAAAGCTTTCAAATGCATGAAGAACTGTCCTTTATCATCAGCAGAACCTCTGGCAAAAATGGCACCTTCAGGATGTAATTCAGTTTTCTCAATATAAGGCTCGAATGGTGGCTTTGTCCATAATTCCAACGGGTCTGCCGGCTGAACATCATAGTGTCCGTACACCAATACAGTAGGTAAGCTTTTATCTAAAATTTTCTCTCCGAAAACAATTGGATATCCTTTTGTCTGGCAAACTTCCACATTATCAGCTCCTGCATTTTTAAGGTATGCCGCCACTACATCTGCACATTTCAAAACGTCATCTTTATACGCGGGATCTGCAGAAATAGAAGGAATTCTCAATAACTCAAATAATTCATCCACGAAACGCTGTTTGTTTTCGTTAATGTAATTTAATGTCTCTTGCATTGTAAAAATTTATTTTGTTAAAATTAAAAAAAATGCCCGGCAGGGACAAACAAAAAGGAAGGATTTTCCCAACGTTGTGCTAATGAATCTTATAGCCTTCTTTTTTAATAAAAAAATGCCCTGCAGAAACAGGGCACTTATATATTTTGTACTTCTAATTAGTGTTCAGCTTTTGGTGCTTTATCAGCTTCGGCAGGTTTTGCAGCCGCAGTACTGTCTGTTTTTGGAGCAGCAGCTTCTGGTGTTGCATGAGCCTCCTCTTTATGTTCTGCAGCTCCAGCTTCATGTCCGTGAGCTTCTCCCTGAGGGTCGTCAGAATATCTTTCTACTCCTTCTTCAAGTTTCAAAGTACCTCTGTTTCCTCCTTGAGGAACTTTCTTACAGCTTACCGCTACCGTTGCAATCGCTAAACATATAACTAATTTTTTCATATGTAAAATTATTTTTTTTAAAAGGTAATATGAAACCGCACTATTTTAGTCAATGACGACCTTCCAGACAGCAAGCGATTTCATGCTTAAATTTTTGATTGCCCAAAAGTAAGAAATCCTGCTTTTTTCGGCAACATTTTTATACTGATTTTAATATTATTTTCCCTTTTTTGGATTGGGTAAAAATAAGATATTGATCTCCTCCATCTTTTAAACCATATTTCTTTTTGATTTCATCAGGTTTTAGAGGATAATTTTTTGTTATAATATTAAACTGACTTTTCTTTTTAATACTTTTAGAATCAACAGATTCCATTTCAAAAATTCTCCCCGGGAAGCTTTCTATTCTTTCGTCAGAAGTATAAAGATGACTGTTGGGATGAAGTTTTTTTAATCCGAATTTCTGGGAAATCAAATTGAAGACTCCAGCCTTCAAAATGGAATGATTGGGGATATATAGATATCTTTCAGGTTCAGAATATTCGGAATGAGCAGTTTCTTCTTCCCCAAATGTAAAGCTAAAGACAGATTCATTGCTCTCAAGGTTCACACAATTACAGATAATCTTGTTAGTATTTTCGTTGGAAAGAAATACTACAACTTCTTTCACATCATTTTTCAGAGCAATAATATCTATTCTTGAAATACCAGGCAGCACCGACACAAGATATTTAAGATCAATAAGCGGGGAAAGTTTAATGACTACCAGATTGGAAATAGACTGTAATTGTTCATGAATTTCAAGAATATCGGGGGACAGATCTTCCAAAAGAAAAACTTTGTTTTTTTGTTCGTCTCTTCTCGCCGGATCAAGATAAATAACATCAAAGTGTTCCTGATTCCCGTTCAGAAAATCTTCAAGCTTAGCATTGATAAATCTTGCCTTTCGACCTAAAATACCCCAGTTATTTTCAACAACCTTTAAAAGCTCTGTATTTTGCTCTATTAAAGTGACATTCTCAAAATTTTGAGAGAGATAATAAGCATCGATACCAAAACCGCTTGTCAGATCAATGAATGTATTTCCTTTTAGAAATTCTGATTTATAAAGAGCTGTTTTTTCTGAAGAAGACTGTTCCAGATTAAGCTGTGGTGGGAAGAGAATGCCTTCTTTTAAGAGAAACGGAAATTTCCTTACCGCCACCTGTTTTCCTTTGATCTGCTGTACAATTTCATGCATAGAAGCTTCTGGAAATGGCGATTTTTTTAATAATAATGTATGTAAATCTGTATTCAGATTTGCATTGATATAGTCTTGAATGTCTTTGTTTAGTAATTTAACCACAGATGACACAGATTTTCACAGATGTTTATGTTTTATTTATTTACGTAATTTTAAATATTTGAATTTATTCATTCTTAACCGCATAAAAAAATCTCCATAGATGCTTAATGTTTCATTTTACGTATAAGAATACACATTATCATTGAAAGTTAAAAAAAATATGTGCAATCATCTGGAAAATCTGTGCCATCTATGGTCCATTTTGGAATATTATTCTAAATTCCCTCTTACTTTCCGAAAAATACTTTTACTGATAAAATCAGTATTAAAGTTCACCAAAATTCCTAATTTCAATCCTGTTAACTTTAAATAGGTTAACAACTGTTGATGATGAATATTTGCTATTTCCGTTACGGCTTTTACTTCTATAATAATTTTATCTTCAACAACTATATCGGCAACAAAACCAGAATCAATAATAATATCCCTGAATTTAACCTTCATCGGAACCTGAGTCTTCACTTTTAAACCATTATTTTCCAATTCGCAAGCCAAAACCTTCTCATAAACTTTTTCCAATAAACCTGGTCCAAGTTCATTATAAACAGAAAATATAGATTTTCTGATATAAAAACTTATCTCATTTTCTTTCATAACATTTGCATTTTGTGTTTCATAAATCTACACAAAATCTTGTTAGAAATGATCAAATTATCTCTTATAAGAAATATAATCAGCCGCTACCGGAGTTATACCGTTTTGCTTAAGCAAAGAATTGATTTGTCCTCTGTGATAGGTGGAGTGATTGACGGCATGAAAAAGCATTTCAAAAATAGTGTTTTCAAACTTTGTCGCTCTTGAATTCTGATATTCTATTCTTTTATCCAAATCAAGATTACTGATAATGTCAATACTTTTAAGAAAATTCTTATGATTAATCTCCTCCAGGGATTCGAAGGGATTGATCTGCCATACTTCAAAGGTTTCCTCTCCTAATATCCGGGCATTCCAGATCTGTTGTGCATTAAGGGTATGATTTATTAAACTGATCGTTTTATCGTCAATAAGCTCTCTGTTTTCAGAAATAACTTTAATCATCTCAGCGTTGAAATGATAGGTATATTCAAATAAATCTATCAGTTTTTCTTTCATTACTCAAACATTTCCGCCCAGCGTACCGCTTTTATTTCTTTTTCGTCATAGAGATCAGCAACAGACTTTTTAACGTCTAGTTTAGGGTATAAATTCACTCCGATAAGCTTTATTTTCCCTTCTTCGATCCACTGCTGCTCTTCAATAGCGTGATCATAGATCTTTTTCTGAATAACACCTTGTTTCAATAGTTCAAGATATCCTCCTGCTTCTTCTATTTCAATAAATAAAGCCCATGCTTTTTCTGCAAACTGACGGGTAATATCTTCTACATAGTAACTTCCATTCGATGCATCTTCAAATACGTTGATAATACTTTCGTATGCCAGAACAATCTGTTGTTTGAAAGAGATTTCTTCCGAATTATCTGTACTTCTGTCAACAAGATAATTGTTGGAGAAAACAGCGTCTGCCCCACCGATCATTGCAGAAGCAAGTTCCAGGGTAGAACGGATAAGGTTGTTTTCGTTATCAGAAACGGCTTTATTTCGCAGCGAAGTTTCAGCAAAGATGTAAGGAACTTCATCCTGTCCATATTCTTTGGAAAGTTGGTTAAAAACGATTTTAAAAGCTCTCAGTTTAGCCATTTCAAAGAAATAACTTCCTCCTACTGCTATTCTGAAAATCAGTTTATTTAAGACTTCAGCACCATATACTTCGGCCAGTTCCTTAGCTTTTGCAAGGGCAATTCCAAGCTGTTGGTAGATAGCAGCTCCGGCATTCTGATGGAGTGAAATGTCTATACAAATATTTCTTTTAAAATCTTTTGACAGCAATTCTTTTACCAGCTGATCATCAATAGTGGCCTCTTTTTCATTAAAAACATCAATCAGTGAAAAATACTGATCTTCTTCTTTAGGGCTGATATGCCCCGCCAGATCTTTATTATTAACAAAAAGAGTTTTCTGATCCAGGTTTTCAACATTCTGATCAAGGATAAATGCAAATACTTCTTCTTCCAGACTTTCATGGTATCTCGCTACCAAATGGGTGCTTTCTTCAACTCGTGGCAGGTTGACCAAAGGTTTCTGTACCTCTGTGTAAAAAGGCTTCACCTCTACTCCTTCCAGATTCTGTTTCTCTAAAACAGGGTAAATATCCTCTGTTTTAAGCTGTTTTTTGACTAGATTTTCCCAGTTTGAAAGTATATCTGTATTTGACATTAGTTTTTTTATTTGTGAATGGTTAATGGTGATTCTGCTTTGCAAGTGAATTTTTATAAACTAAAATACATTTCACCTTAACGTCATTCTATTCAACTTTTATTACTTTTTAGCCACTTTTGTGCTGTCTACTACCAGAATGAAGATCTCTTCATTCGGTTTTTTCATAAAATAATTCTCTCTTGCGTACTTTTCTTTTTCTGACTTGTTGTTCATCAGCTTTTTATAAAAAGCATCATTTTTCTCGTATTCTTTTTTATAATAATCCAGCTGATCTTCATACTTATGAATCTCGCCATTCAGTTCATTAATAACCAGAAATGAGGTTTTATCGAAAAAAATCATCCATACCAAAAACAGACAGATCGTAATGGTATACTTGTTCAAAACATATTTCTGGATAAGTTTGAAGGTTTCAGATTTCGGCTGAATGTCTTTGATAAGGTTGTTTTCTTCCATTTTTTTAATGTTTTTTCAACGAATTTTTAATAACGGTAGTTAAAAAATCAATCGCTACGGAATTCTGTTTCATATTGGGAATGATAAGATCGGCATCATTTTTAGACGGCTCGATGAATTCCTGATGCATTGGTTTCAATGTAGTCTGATAGCGGTGTAATACTTCGCTCAGATCTCTTCCCCTTTCCTGGGTATCTCTTCTGATCCTCCTGATCAGTCTTTCGTCAGAATCTGCATGAACAAATACTTTCAAATCAAATTCTTTCAGCAATTCTTTGTTGGTCAGAACAAGAATTCCTTCTACCACCAATACGTTTTTAGGTTCTACAGTAACATGATCTCCTGTTCTGGAATGGGTAACAAAGCTATAAATCGGCTGTTCAATAGATTCATTATTTTTTAAAGCTTTTACATGTTTTATCAGTAGGTCAAAGTCTATTGATTTTGGATGGTCATAGTTAAGAGCTTCTCTTTCCGTCAGTGTAAGACCTTGGTTGTCGTGATAATAATTATCCTGAGAGAGGATATTCATTCCCTCAATATCAAGCTGCTGAAGTATCTTATCAACAACTGTAGTTTTGCCGGATCCTGTACCACCGGCAATTCCTATTACAAGCATTGTTTTTTTTGTTTCTTTATAGTTGGTACAAATATACTATTTTAGATAAAATATGGCAATGTAAGTGTGTTGAGAAATTAAAAGATTAAAGCACTTAAAGATTGAGAGATTAGCTGGAAGCCTTTCAGTTTTTGTGATGTATTGCCCTTCCTCCACTATCTCCTCCGAATTCCATAAAAAAAACCGACAATTAATTTGTCGGCTTTTTATTTTATACGATTTCGCTTGTTAATTCACGCGAAATTAATTTTTCATGCATAGGCTTCAAAACATCCATTGAGCCTGTTTTTACGGTACACTTGCCTTTATAATGAACAAGGATTGTACATTGTTCAGCCTGTTCCAGGGTATGCTTGCATATTTCGATCAGACAGTCTATTACATAATCAAAAGTATGAATATCATCGTTATGCAGTACCAGTTTATAAACTTCATCCGTATCATCTAAGACGAGAACTTCTTCTTCGTACTGACGTTTTGGATTTTCGTAATCTTTTATGCTGTTATAAAAATTCATTCTCATGCTTTTAAACTTCTCCTATTTTGTCCGCCAGATTATCAATAGCATTAGGTTCCTGATAAACCAGCTCCACCAGTTCTACACTTTTATTATTCATTTTCAGAATTTTAAAGTGATAATCTTCAAGGTCAAATTCCTGGTTTTCTTCAGGGATTTCTTCCAGCTCATAAAGAATAAATCCGGCCAGTGAGTTGTATTCGCTTTCTTCGGAAAGAGGAAGTTTTTTAGGAAGGAATTCATTAATTTCGTCCAACGGCTGCGTGGCCTGTACCCAATAGGTATTATCCGCTATTTTATCAACGATTTTTTCTTCATCATCTTCTTCATCCTGAATTTCTCCCACAAGCTCTTCCAGAATGTCTTCCAGTGTGATAATTCCTTCTGTTCCACCAAATTCATCGATAACAATGGCGATATGTTGTTTTTTAAGCTGGAAAGTCTTCAATAAGTCTGAAACTTTTTTGCTTTCCACCACAAAGAAGGCATCACGCATTAAGTCTTTAAGATCTTCATGGTCCAGATTTCCCTTTCTTTTCACAAATTCTCTTATAATTTCCTTTGTGTAGAAAATTCCGATTATATTATCAATGGAATCAATATAAACAGGAATACGGGAGTATCCGCTGTCCATAATTTTATTGATAATATCATTGATATCTTCTTCAAAGTCTATAGAAGTAATATTCTGTCTTGGAACCATGATCTGCTTGGCAGAGTGATCTGTAAAATCAAATGCATTTTTAATGATCTCATAGTTTTCTTCTTCAATTTCTCCGCTGTCTGCACTTTGTTTTACCAAAAGCTGAAGTTCTTCCGTAGAGTGAATTTCCTGCTCTGAAGCCGGGTGAATTTTAACCAGTCTAAGGAATCCGTTTGACATGGAGTTCATCAACCAGATAAACGGTTTAAAAATCGTATAGAAAACTCTCAACGGAACAGCTGTTGCCATTGTAGTTGCTTCAGACTTTCTGATCGCGATTGATTTCGGAATAAGCTCACCAAACACAATGTGCATGATGGTAATCAATACAAAACTGGTCACCACTGAAATTGTGGTAATCGTTGTTTCCGTCAAGTCTATATTAAACGAATGAAAGAGGCTTTCAACCACATGGTGCAAAGCACTTTCTCCTACCCAACCAAGGGCAAGGGATGCCAATGTAATTCCTAATTGTGTAGCCGAAAGATATTCATCAAGATGTTTGATGATATGTTCTGCCTGTTTAGCCATAGAATTTCCTTCTGCAGCCTTTAACTGAATTTGTGAGTAACGAACTTTAACAATTGAAAATTCTGCGGCTACGAAGAAGCCATTTAGTAAAACAAGAAATAAGGCCAGCAAAAGCCTGACTATGTCCGAGTCCATTTAGAGATTGTATAAATTTTATTAGCTACAAAGATATGCAAAATAAAAATAACCTGAATCCGGGATAGATTATTTCGATGAAGGAATTTTCTTCAGAAAATACAACACGATATAATACTGCTAATTTCTAATAAAAAAAACAATTGAAACAAACTGTCCTTTTCTTATAAAAACGTGATTTTTGAACAACCCCTGACTGTTTCAGCCCTTTGTAAACAAAAAAGCACCGAAATTATCGGTGCTTTTATTTGTATAATAGAATAATTCTTTATGAATTTTTCAAAGCTTCTGCTCCGGAAACAATTTCCAGGATTTCGTTGGTAATTGCAGCCTGTCTTGCTTTGTTGTAGAAGATTACAAGATCATTCTTTAAAGCTTGAGCGTTATCTGTTGCTTTGTGCATTGCAGTCATTCTCGCTCCGTGCTCAGATGCTACTGAATCTAAGATGGCTTTGAAAACCTGAGTTTTGATAGACTTTGGAATCAGGTTATCCAGGATTTCAGCTCTGTTAGGTTCAAAGATATAATCTGTTTCAACCTGTGGCTCAGTATTTTCTGGCATTGAGATCGGAAGAAGCTGTTCTGTAGTTACTTCCTGAGTAGCAGCATTAACGAATTTGTTATAGATAACATAAACTTCGTCAAATTTACCTTCTCTGAAGCTCGTCATTACCCCTTCAGTGATATGAGCAACTGCATCAAAATTCAGATTATCATAAACAGAGCTTCCATTAGTATATACCGTACGGTTTCTTCTTACAGCATCATATACTTTTTTACCTACAGGAAGAACTTCAACCTCGTACTGGGCATTGTTCTGGAACTGAAGGTTAAGCTCTTTTACGATAGAAGAGTTAAAAGCTCCCGCAAGACCTCTGTTTGAAGTAACAGCGATGAATAGTACTCTTTTAACCTCTCTTTTCTGAGCATATACAGAAATCTGATCAGGATCAGAGCTAGAATTTACATTCTGGATAAGCTCCTGTAATTTTTCAGAATAAGGTCTTAACATTACGATTGCATCCTGTGCTTTTTTAAGTTTCGCCGCGGAAACCATCTTCATAGCACGTGTAATCTGCATCGTAGATGAAATTGACGTAATTCTGCCTCGTATTTCTTTTAAGTTTGCCATTAATTTGGGTTCAAAGTTTAAGGTCTAAAGTTTAAGGCTTAAAACGCTATATTTTAAACCTTAAACATTGAATTTTTTAGTTGTATTTAGAAGCTAAATCGTTAGCTGCCTGCTTAAGAACACCTGTAATATCGTTATCGATTTTTCCAGCCTTGATAGCAGCCATTGTATCTGGGTGCTTAGATTTAAGGAACTCGATATATTCGTATTGGAATTCTTTGATCTTGTTCAATGGAACGTTTCTCATTAAGTTTTCTGTTCCAGCGTATACGATCGCTACCTGACTTTCTACAGGAAGTGGTGCATTTACCGGCTGCTTAAGGATTTCTACGTTTCTTTCTCCTTTAGAGATCACTGCTAAAGTAGAAGCATCAAGGTCAGAACCGAATTTAGCAAACGCTTCCAATTCTTTATATTGAGCCTGGTCTAGCTTCAATGTACCAGAAACTTTTTTCATTGATTTGATCTGAGCGTTACCTCCTACCCTTGATACAGAGATACCTACGTTGATCGCAGGACGAACCCCTGAGTTGAATAGATCAGACTCCAGGAAGATCTGTCCGTCTGTAATAGAGATTACGTTTGTAGGGATATATGCAGAAACGTCACCAGCCTGAGTTTCGATAATTGGAAGGGCTGTTAATGAACCACCACCTTTTACGATTGGCTTAAGAGACTCTGGCAAATCATTCATTTGCTTAGCAATTTCGTCATCAGCGATTACTTTTGCAGCTCTTTCCAATAGTCTTGAGTGAAGGTAGAAAACGTCTCCAGGATAAGCTTCACGGCCCGGTGGTCTTCTCAATAGTAGAGAAAGCTCACGGTAAGCAACAGCTTGTTTAGATAAATCATCATAAACGATAAGTGCTGGTCTACCAGTGTCTCTGAAGAACTCACCGATAGAAGCTCCTGCCATTGCAGAATATACCTGCATTGGAACCGGATCTGATGCGTTAGCTGCAACGATTACCGTATAAGCTAAAGCTCCTTTATCAGAAAGAGTTTTAACGATTTGTGCTACAGTAGAAGCTTTCTGACCGATAGCAACATATATACAATATACTGGCTTACCAGCATCAAAGAATTCTTTTTGGTTGATGATCGTATCAATCGCAACAGTAGTTTTACCTGTTTGTCTGTCACCAATGATAAGCTCTCTCTGACCTCTTCCTACAGGGATCATCGCATCAATTGCAACGATACCAGACTGTAAAGGCTCAGTTACCGGCTGTCTGAAGATAACTCCAGGAGCCTTTCTTTCCAATGGCATTTCGTATAAATCCCCAGTAATAGGACCTTTACCATCGATTGGGTTACCAAGAGTATCTACTACTCTTCCTAACATACCTTCTCCTACTTTGATAGAAGAGATTCTGTTTGTTCTTCTTACTGTATCACCTTCTTTTACTAATTTACTTTCACCTAGTAGAGCAACCCCCACGTTGTCTTCTTCAAGGTTAAGTACAATACCTTCTACATCACTAGAAAATTTCACCAACTCTCCGTATTGTACGTTTTCTAACCCGTATACACGAGCAATACCATCACCGATGGTTAAAACTGTACCTACTTCCTCAACGTTTGATTGAGTATCGAAGTTGGCCAATTGCTGTTTTAAGATCGCAGATACTTCTGCCGGATTTATTTCTGCCATTGTATGGTTGTTTTTCTTAATTTAATTGGAAATCTTTTTTAACTTGGTTCAATTTTGTCTTCACAGACGCATCTACCTGCTGGTCACCTACTCTCAGAACATATCCTCCAAGAATTTCAGGTTTCACATTTACTTTCAGATCAAAGTTTGAATCAGCATTTACAAGATTTGTAGATCTTAAAATCTGGTCAAGATTCTCTTTTGAAAGCGGAGTTGCTGTAGTAAGCGTTACTCTCTGTACACCACTAAGGTCTTCTACTTTGTTGATAAATTCCTGAGCAATATTTTTCAATTGGTTTTCACGTCCATGCTTAATGACCAATCTGATCAGGTTTTGAGAAGAAACAGATAAACCTTTGAATATTTCGTTTGCTACTTCTATTTTCTTTTTAGAATCGATGTAAGGAGTAAGGAAAAACTTGTTTAAATCTTTAGATTCAGTCATTACCTTTACTACATCTTTCATTTCAGAAAATACAGTAGCCGTTTGCCCTGATTCGTTGGTGAAGTCAAGTAAACCTTGTGCGTATCTTTTAGCTACTTTAGATGTAAGCATTCTTAGTTAAGGTTTGATTTGTTTAAATAATTTTGAACTAATTCGTTTTGAGCTTCGCTGTTGTCTAGCTTTTGCTTCAGGATAGACTCAGCAATGTTTACAGATAAAGTACCAATTTGAGTTTTGATGTCTGCCATTGCAGCATTTTTCTCAGCGTTGATAGTCTGCTTAGCAGCTTCGATCATTTTGTCTCCTTCAGCTTTAGCAGCATCTTTAGCTTCTCCTACGATTCTGTCTTTAATTTCTCTGGCTTCTTTAAGGATAGCATCTCTTTCGATTTTAGCTTCACGAATGATTCTTTCGTTATCCTCTTTTAAAGTTTCCATTTCTTTTCTTGCTAATTTAGCTTGATTAAGAGCGTCAACAATAGATGTTTCTCTGTCATTGATAGAATTTAAAATAGGCTTCCAAGCGAATTTACCTAACAAAAATAATAATGCTAGAAAAATAACAGACTGGATAATAAATAGTCCTGATGAAAACTGATGAATTAATTCCATTATATAAATGTATAAATAATTATTACTTTTTTTAAAGAACCATTATCTGTAACCAACCGTCACAGATAATGGTTTGAATTTAATTAGTTTACTGCGAATAGAGCAGCAAACGCAACACCTTCTACAAGTGCAGCTGCGATAAGCATAGCTGTTTGGATTTTTCCAGATTGCTCAGGTTGTCTAGCGATAGCTTCAAGAGCAGCAGCTCCGATTTTACCAAGACCGATACCTACACCTAGTACTACGATACCAGCACCTACAATTTTAGGGATTTCCATAATATATAATTTTAAAAAATTTGTTTTACTTTAATTTATAATTCCAATTAGTGAGCTGCATGATGTTCGTGCTCGTGCTCTTCTACTGCCATTCCGATAAACAGTGCTGATAACATTGTAAAGATATAAGCCTGTAGGAATGCTACCAATACTTCAAGTAAATAAATTACCAATGTAAGGAAAGGGAATGCAACACCTGCGATAAAATTCTTAAATACATAGATCAACCCGATCAAACTCATTACTACGATGTGCCCTGCAGTCATGTTTGCAAAAAGTCGGATCATCAAAGCGAATGGTTTAGTGATTGTTCCTAATAATTCGATTGGAAGCATGATCAGTTTCATTGGAACTGGTACTCCTGGCATCCAGAAGATATGTTTCCAGTAATCTTTGTTAGCTGAAAATGTTGTAATCAAATACGTAAGGATCGCAAGGAAGAATGTCATTGTAATATTACCTGTAACATTGATTCCGAAAGGCATTAATCCAAGAACGTTAAGGAAAAGAATAAAGAAGAATACCGTTAATAAATAACCCATAAATCTCTTATACTTGTGTCCGATATTTGGAATAGCAACTTCGTCTCTTACAAAGATAATTAGTGGCTCTAAGAATCTTGCCACCCCTGTAGGAATTGCTGATTTCTTATAAGATTTAGCCATACCAACAAATAATACAAACATAAAGATTGACACTAATAAAATGATCAATACACTTTTTGTAATAGAAAGATCTAAAGGCTTCACATTGGTAGGATGACCATCTTCACCAAGTGTTAAAGTTCCAGCTGCATCAGTCTTATAGATTTTCTCATGGTGCAATACATAAAAAGAACCGTCTACTTCAGTAGGCTCTCCATGCATGAACCCTTCTTTGTTACTCATGAAAGAGTGGAAACCATTATCATATATAATAACAGGAAGAGGGAAACCAATATGGTGACCTTCTTTATCAACCATCAATGTGAAATCATGTGCATCTAATAAGTGATGATCGATGAACTCTTTGTTTTCTTTGCTTACTTTGTCTTTCTCTGAAAGCTCTTGAGCAGGAGCTGCCCCAGCAGTAGCCTCACCGTGCTGTGCAGACACTAAGTTTAATACAAAAATACTGTAGAATAAAACTGCGAATTTCTTAAACATTGATAGGTTTTTTTCGTTGTGCAAAAATATGATATTTTTTCTAGTTTCAATAAATTATTTTACTGTTTTTTATCATGATTAATCAGCTTGATTGCATAGTATGTAAGCAGTGCTGTCAGGACAAAATAGGGCATAATAAAATGAAATTTATAGCCAGGAATCACTTCAAAGTTCAGTTTTTTTCTGATTAAGTACATTAAACCAAATTTTAAAAGGATCAAACCAATAACAGACAATCCTAAAAATTGTGGTGCTACTCTATTAATTAAAATTACAAGCGTGATCATCATCATAAACATGACGCTTAGAAAAAGATAAAATTTGATGATCACAATTTCATCCAGGTGAAAAACAAATTTCCAAAGGGAAAAATGTACCAGGAAAGTCAGAAAGAATAAAATGACAACAAGAATATTGGGATTGATTTTCATTCTATATTTAATTGATCGCAAAAATAGACTTTTTCTATCGGATTATACTATGATTTGATATTTATCATTTTTCTTGTCTATTAATAATATTACGTATATATATAATATTACGCATTCAAACACTTTGCATATGCTAAAAATTCCTTATTTTTGCAAACCTATAATTTACAATCAATATGTTTAATAGTTTACAGGATAAATTAGACAAGGCATTACACAATATTTCCGGAAGAGGAAAAATTACTGAAATCAATGTTGCGGAAACCGTAAAGGAAATCCGTAGAGCGTTGGTAGATGCCGACGTTAACTATAAAGTTGCGAAAGATCTTACAAAGAGAGTTCAGGATAAAGCATTAGGAGAAAACGTTCTTACTTCCCTTACTCCGGGACAGTTGATGACAAAAATTGTTCATGATGAACTGGTAGATCTGATGGGAGGCTCTCAGGAAGGAATTAATCTTTCAGGAAAACCTACTGTAATTCTTATTGCAGGTCTTCAGGGATCTGGTAAAACAACTTTCTCGGGAAAGCTTGCTAATTATTTACAGACAAAAAGAAATAAAAAACCTTTACTGGTAGCCTGTGACGTATACCGTCCTGCAGCAATTGACCAGCTGAAAGTATTGGGAGGACAGATCAATGTTCCTGTTTTTACTGAAGAAGGCTCTACAAACCCTTCTACGATTGCTGAAAACGCCATCAATTTTGCAAAATCAAACGGTCATGATGTTGTGATCGTGGATACGGCAGGTCGTTTGGCAATTGATGAGCAGATGATGAACGAGATTAAATCTGTTCATTACTTCATTAAACCCAATGAAACACTATTTGTTGTTGACTCAATGACAGGTCAGGATGCCGTGAATACAGCAAAAGCATTCAACGATGCTTTGAACTTTGACGGAGTTGTTTTAACCAAACTAGATGGTGATACCAGAGGTGGAGCTGCATTAACAATCCGTTCTGTTGTTGAAAAGCCAATTAAATTTATCTCTACAGGAGAAAAAATGGAAGCTTTGGATCTTTTCTACCCGGAAAGAATGGCAGACAGAATCCTGGGAATGGGAGACGTTGTTTCCTTAGTAGAAAGAGCTCAGGAGCAGTTTGACGAAGAAGAAGCTAAAAAACTTCATAAAAAAATTGCCAAAAACGAATTTGGTTTTGACGATTTCCTTAAGCAGATCAATCAGATCAAGAAGATGGGTAATATGAAGGATTTGATGGGAATGATTCCCGGAGTTGGAAAAGCAATCAAAGACGTAGAAATCAGTGATGATGCGTTTAAGCACATTGAAGCCATCATTTACTCTATGACTCCTGAAGAAAGAAGAAGACCTTCTATCATCAATACACAGAGAAAAGGCAGAATTGCCAAAGGTGCCGGTAGAAAAATCGAAGACGTGAATCAATTGATGAAACAGTTCGATCAGATGGGTAAAATGATGAAGATGATGCAGGGGCCTCAAGGGAAGCAAATGATGCAGATGATGAGCAAAATGCCAAATATGCCTGGAATGGGTGGAATGTTTGGAAAATAAGATAGATAAAATCATTCATAAAAAAACTCTCAGAATTTCTGAGAGTTTTTTGTTTTTTATATCAGGATCTGTTTATTTAAACTTGTATCCTATTCCTAACTGGAAGAAATTCATTTTTAGTTTTTCTCCATCTACAGGATTTTTGATCATATTGGTAAGACCAAAGCTGTAACGTGCATCCACGAATAATCCTTTGTACAGATTATAATCAGCCCCTAAAAACAAACCAAATTCTGTGGACTTCAGCCCATCATCAAAATAGTTTTCAAGATATTTTTCACCTTCGCTGATAGCGCCTGGATTCGACTGAGCTCCACTCACTTCAATTTTAGCTTTTGTATTGGTTCTGAAACTTACATACGGACCTGCATAAAGTCCCAGTTCAGGAGTTGCATAATACCTTGCAGATACAGGAATAACAATTCTGTTAAAATGCAGTTTTTCCGTTACGGTAACTCCGGAAGCTTTTACCACTGCTTTTCCTCCCAGGTTAGCATATTCCACTTCTCCCTGTAACGCAAATTTATTGTTCAGTTTATGCTCAACCAAACCTCCGATATAAAAACCGGATTTAGACTCAAGGCTTGCTCCTATTCCGCCAAAATCGACACTGTTAGCATCAGAATTTAATGTTGATAAAGCATACCCCGCTTTTAGTCCGAATGTAGTTTGTGCATTCAACCCTGCAAATAAAGCAATGGCAGATGCTAATAAGATTTTTTTCATGATTATTAAATAGTTTTATAGTAAAGAAGCCCTAAGATAGCTATCTCAGGGCAAATATATCTATTTTATTTTTTATTTTGCAAATACATATTTAACACCAAAAGTCACGGAAGTTAAACTGATACCAAATTTGTAATCATCAGCTCTTTTTGCCCCGTCAATGTCTCTTTTGTAAGTATTGTATCCGAATTCCCCAATTGTAGCTTCAATAGACCAGTTTTTAGTCACGAAATAATCCAGCCCTGGTTTGATATTCACTCCGATATTAGTATAGTTATTTTCTCTGTTCAATGCAGCTGTAAGCAAAGGATCCGCATCGTTAATATTACTGTTTGCATTCATTTTTTCCTTGCCGAACTCCAATGGAACCTGTAACTGTCCGAAGATATATAATTTATCAGATAAAGTCCAGTATTTTCTCACGAATGGAGCTACCACAAAGGCATTATCTGTATATTTAACTTCAAATACATTACTGATGGCAGGATTGCCCAATCTGTATTTTGTAACAGCACTTTTATAACCTAAACCAAGTCCCACAGCCAGGTTATTAGTAACGAAATATCCCGCTGTAGGAAGGATTCTGATCACATCATCCTTTCTGTTAGTGTTGAATTCGTCCTTTTCACTGTGATAATATCCTACCTGACCTGAAAGATAAGAAGTTCCTTTTGCAATCTGTGCATTTGATAAACCGAAAAGTGCAACAGCACCCATCAATACGATTTTTTTCATGATTATTATATTAGTTTTGTATAGAAAAAAAGCCCTAAGATTTTCTCAGGGCTTTCTTGCTATATGCTTTGTTTATTATTTTGCAAATACATATTTAACTCCGAAAGTTACAGAAGATAAATTCAATCCGAAGTTGTAGTTGTTTGTAGCATCACCATCTTTTGGCTTGTAGTTGCTATAACCAAACTCACCGATAGTAGCTTCGATAGACCAGTTCTTGTTTAAGAAATAATCTAAACCTGGCTTAACAGTTACACCAATTTTAGTGTATTTAGCTTCAGTAGAAGTAGAAGTATAAACTGTAGAGTTTCCTACTGTAGTTTGTGAGTTAGTTTCAGTTTCAGTTTTTCCGAACTGCATTGGCACTGCCAATTGTCCGAAGAAATATAATTTGTCAGATAAAGTCCAGTATTTTCTTACGAATGGAGCAACAACAAAAGCTGGCTGCTTAGTAATGCTTTCTCCTACTGTGTTACCAAGAGTAGTAGTTAGGGTGTTTTTTTCAGTTTGGTAACCAACTCCTAATCCGATTGCTAAGTTAGTGTTTACGAAATATCCAACTGTAGGTAATACGTTGAAGTTTTCTTTTTTATCGTTACCGTTGTTAGATTCTACTTGAGAATAACCAACAGATCCTGATAAATATGTAGTTCCTTTAGCAATCTGAGCGTTTGATAAACCGAAAAGTGCAACAGCACCCGCTAATAATATTTTTTTCATTTTAAAAAATTTTAATACTTTCTGAGGGCAAATTTACAGTGGTCCCCACTAATATTAAAATTTGTTAATGTGATTAATATCATTGTTAAAATTTAATGTTTTATAAAAATAAATCCTAGTTAAGAGATGTTATTAAGTTTTTCACAATTTTATGAATAAAAAAATCACTTTTTTTCAACAAGAGCTGAATATATTTGTTTTTTTAAATTTTGCTTTTTTTTCTAAATCCCCATGAATTCTGGAAAAATGCTAAAATTAATTAACCTAAACTGTTAATTTAAAAGTTATTAACTCTTAAAATTTAAACAATTGTTTATTATTTAAGATTCTTTTTACTTTCTTAACCGCTATAGATCCACTCTACTAAAAATTTAAGATCAGGAATCCGTACAGCCTTTATATAAGTAACAAAAGAACTCCGGCCTTCGGCCGGAGTTCTCATATGCAATTGCTTTTTGTTATTTCAAGAAGAAATTAAATCCTAAGTTTACAGCTCCTACGTTCCAATTATGTTTGTACCAACCATAATCACGTCTGTTACTGATAGACTGATATCCGATATACAACTCTCCTTTGGACATCTGGTATCCAAATTTAGGCTGTGCATAGAAACCGCCATCTACCCCATCCTTTGTAGAAATACCATATCCAAGGTCTAATCCTACAAAAACAGGAGCTCCTTTAAATTTATATTTCCCGGAAACAGCTACAGGAACAAATCCGAAATCGTCAAAGTGATCTTTTCCGAAGAAATGAGAATATCCTGTGGTTACCCCAAGGTCGAAACCTTTGGCAATATTCCACATATAAGCTGCATCCACTCCTAATGTAAACGAAGATACATCACTTGCATCAGATACAGGAACACCAATATGTCCACCGATTTTAAAACCTTCCTGCGCTTGAGCAGCACCTCCTAAAAGTGCAAAAGCACCTAGTAATAATAGTTTTTTCATTTTTTTAGTAGCTTTGAATTACCTTGCAAAAGTACTAATTATTTTTATTATTAGAATAAATCATACTATAACGGGAAAAGCAGGACAAATTTTGTCCTGCATTATATTATTTGATATTAAAAAATTTAAGAATTAGTTTCCTCCGAATTTGAAACCTACACCCACCTGGGCAAAACTGTTCTTTACAGTACCTCCGCTATTGTCGTTAGATAGGTTTGATACCCCTAAGCTGTATCTTGCATCAAAGAAAAGTCCGTTTTCCAACATATATTCAACGCCTAAGAACGGAGCAAGGTTTAATGATTTGATATCTTTTTTAATATCTACATCACCGCCTTCACCTTCCACTTCCACATCAAGGAAGTCTGAACCAATTACAGATTTTTGTTTAGCCGTAAGAATGATTCCCACGTTTAGACCGGCTGCTACTGAGAAACCTTCTGTAATGAAGTATTTTGCAGAAACCGGAACCAAAAGAGTTCCAAAAGTCACTTTTGTTGATTCACCAAAATACATCCCTCCGGCATTTACTCCATCTATTTTTTCTTTAGCTCCCAGTGGTGAGTATAAAACTTCCCCCTGAACAGCAAAGTTATCATTGAATTTGTACTCAGCCATCCCACCGATATAGAAGGTGTATTTCGGAGACATTTTTCTCCCCTCAAGATCATCCTGCTTATCGTCCAGTTTAATCGTAGACATTGCGAAACCGGCTTTTGGACCAAATCGAAATTCTTGTGCGTTGGCACAAATTCCCATAGCAGCGACCGCTGCAACAAGTAAAAGTTTTTTCATGTTTAATTAGTTTTTACATTTTAAGGTCTGCAAAACTAATTATTTTTTTCAAATTAACAAATTTTAACTAACCAATTTAAGGTTAATAAAAGGTTAACGGAAACTTTTACTCATTTCCATTAGTCGTTTCTTAGTCTTTTCTCTTCATCGTTATAAGCCAGAATAATCTTTCTTACCACCGGATGTCTTACCACGTCTTCTTCCGTAAGATGTACAAATCCGATCTCTTTTACTCCATTTAAGATTCTCATGGCCTCTTTCAGTCCGGACTGCTGGTTTTTAGGAAGGTCAATCTGACTGGGATCACCTGTGATAATGAACTTGGCATTCATCCCCATTCTGGTAAGGAACATTTTCATCTGTGCATGAGTGGTATTCTGCGCTTCATCTAGAATCACAAACGCATCATCAAGCGTACGTCCTCTCATGAAAGCCAATGGAGCTACTTCAATGACTTTCTTTTCCATGAAGCCTTCCAGTTTCTCATGCGGAATCATATCACGAAGCGCATCATATAAAGGCTGTAAATACGGATCAAGCTTTTCTTTAAGATCCCCAGGAAGAAATCCCAGACTTTCTCCCGCTTCTACAGCTGGTCTTGTCAGGATAATTCTTTTTACTTCTTTATCTCTCAAAGCTCTTGCTGCCAATGCTACACTGGTATATGTTTTTCCGGTACCTGCAGGACCAATGGCAAAAACCATGTCCTTTTTCTCCGTTTCTTTTACCAGCTTTTTAAGATTGGTCGTCTTAGCTTTAATTACTTTTCCGTTTACTCCTTTTACAATGATATCCTGGTCAAATACCAGTTGTTTCTCATTTTCATCTTTAATATTCAATATATTTTCAACATCTTTCAGCCCTATTGAATTGTTTTTGGAGATAAAACTGACAATATCATCCAGTTTTTGTTTCAGTATGTCTAAAGCTTCCTGATTTCCCATGGCAAAGATGAAATGATCTCTTCCTGTAATTTTAATGGTTGGAAAGCTTGATTTTATTAAGTTGAAATATTGGTTATTAACTCCATAGAAGATTTTCGCATCGATATCTTCCAAATCATATGTTAATTCAAACATGCAGTATTTTTATTTTTAGATTTTAAAATTAAAGCTTTTTTTCAAATTTATATCAAATTCTTTTCAACAATCTTTCGGGCTTTCTTTTTATTTTAAATAACTTTGCAATACTACACTATTCTATAAATTGCTCATGTCAATTATTACCCTTACTTCGGATTTCGGAAATTTAGATTACAGAGTTGCCGCTGTGAAAGGCAAAATTCTGTCTCTAAACCCTGAGGTTAATATTATTGATATCACCCACGAAATCCAGGCATTCAACCTTATACAAACTTCGTATATTGTAAGAAATGCTTATAAATATTTTCCTAAAGGAAGCATTCACATTCTTTCTGTAGACAGTTTTTACAGCAAATCAAGAAAGAATATCCTCTATAAAGCAGACGGATCATACTTCCTGGCGGCAGACAATGGCCTTTTAAGCCTCATATTTTTTGATATAAAACCGGAAGCCATCTACGAGCTTACGCTGAATAACCGTTTTGATGATGTTATCAACTTCACATCTACGGACATTTTTGTTCCTGCAGCAGTGCATCTCGCCAATGGCGGACTTCCTGAAGTCATAGGAAGAAAAATAAGCACAGCAAAACAGCTGATGTTCCCACGGGCGGTTTATAATGAATCGGAAGGGATGATTATTGGTGAAGTTACTTACATTGATAATTTCGGAAATATAATATCAAATATCAATAAAGATTTTTTTGAAAACATCAGTAAAGGCTACAGCAGTTTTACTATAAAATTCAGAAATTTAAGCCTTTCAAGAATATTTTCAAGCCACACAGAAGTGGTTTCGGACTGGAAAAGGGAGACCGAATTCCACGGACAGTCTGCAGCTATCTTCAATGATAGTCAGTTATTGGAGCTTACCATCTACAAAGGAAGTAAGAAAAACGGCGCTAAAAGCCTGTTTGGACTGAATGTAGGTGAAAATATCTATATTGAATTTAGCTAAGATTATATATTTCTTAAAAAAACCGATTTTTTTTATATATTTGTCAAAATCTAAAAATCAAAAATGGCAGAATACAAATTATTGCTTCCTTCCATGGGAGAAGGTGTTATGGAAGCGACAATTATCACTTGGTTATTCAATGAAGGTGATAACGTAAAGGAGGATGACTCCGTAGTAGAAATTGCAACAGATAAAGTAGATTCAGACGTACCGACACCAGTTTCGGGGAAAATTGTAAAAATTTTAAAGCAAAAAGATGAAGTTGCAAAAGTAGGTGAAGCCATTGCTATTTTAGAAATTGAAGGAGAAGGCACTGCTTCAGAAGAAGTAAAAAATGAAACTCCGGCAGCTACTCCGGATGCTGACACTTTAAAAGCGATTGAAGAGCCTTTACAAACAGTGGCTGCTTCAAACGTAGAATTCTCAGGAGACCTTTATCTGTCTCCACTTGTAAAATCTATCGCACAACAGGAAAATATTTCTGAAACTGAACTGAAATCTATCAAAGGAAGCGGTTTAGAAGGAAGAATTACCAAAGAAGATATATTAGCATATGTTGCTAACAGAGGAAGCAAGCCGGTTCAACAGGCAGCTCCGGTACAGGCTACTTCTGCTCCACAACAAGCAGCATCTGCTCCGGCAGCTACCATTCCGGTAAGTGCAGGTGATGAGATCATTCCAATGGACAGAATGAGAAAGATCATCGCTGAAAACATGGTGAAAGCAAAACAAATTGCTCCACACGTTACTTCTTTCATTGAAACAGACGTTACCAACGTTGTAAAATGGAGAAATAAAAACAAAGCGGTATTCGAAAAACGTGAAGGTGAAAAACTGACGTTCATGCCTATTTTCGTTAAAGCTGTAGTAAAAGCTATTCAGGATTTCCCGATGATCAATGTTTCTATCAATGGTGAGAACATCATCAAAAAGAAAAACATCAACATTGGTATGGCGACTGCCCTTCCGGACGGAAACCTTATTGTTCCTGTCATCAAAAATGCAGATCAGTTATCACTTTCAGGTCTTGCAAAAGCAATCAACGATTTAGCTTACAGAGCAAGAAACAAGAAATTAAGACCGGAAGATACTCAGGGAGCAACGTATACAATTTCTAACGTAGGAAGCTTCGGAAACCTTATGGGAACACCGATCATTCCTCAGCCTCAGGTAGCTATTTTGGCAATCGGAGCGATTGTTAAGAAGCCTGCAGTTCTTGAAACAGCTGACGGCGATGTAATTGCTATCAGAAACTTAATGTTCATGTCTCACTCTTATGACCACAGAGTAGTAGACGGATCTTTAGGTGGAATGATGCTGAAGCACGTTCACGACTACCTTGAAAACTGGGATCTGAACACTGAAATATAAGTAATGAGTAATTGGCAATAAGTAATTTTTGCTGATTGTAAATAGTAAACCTTCGATTCAATCGGAGGTTTTTTTTGGTTTTATCAGTTAAACTCAATAAAATATAAAAAGATTAAACAACCTAAAAGACATGTTGCAAATATTCAAACAAATGACTTTTTTATTATCAAATCACTAATAAAACAAATTCAAATCTACAATATCAGAAGTTATTTGTAAATTAGATTTATTAACATTATTTTTAAGCAAATAAATATTCAATAATGGATCTTGATTACAGAAAGCATGACATGACCAGATTTTCTGATTTCACCGAGGAAGATGAAAAATTAATCACTGAAGTTTATGATCAGCTTTCAGACTCCTATGACATTTCGGTAATTGACATTCAAGATTCTCCTTATGAACAATTCAGTTCTCACGATCTGTATCCGATATTTATCCCGAAGATCTGCTATTCTTTAAAGGATCGCAATAAAGACAACCCTTTCTACCTTTATATTGTCAGTAAAGTCGGTATGGCTTCCAGAGGCGGGCGCCTGGGACGAAAATATGATACTGTACAACTTTGGGGATTAAAAAAACTTGAACAAGATTTTGGGTATATTTCCATTAACAAGAAAAGATTGATGGATAAGATTGCAGGAATCTTCACTAGTTTTAATATCAATTTTAAAGATCATGATTTTAAAGATTTCTATGTTTTAGGAAGTGATCAATATAAAGCCATGAATTTTTTAAACTCAAAGAGAAAAGAAACAATACAATCTTTTCCCAATGAAAACTTTAAACTTGAAGTAAGAAATACTATTTTAAGTTTCGGTTTACCCGAAATACTGACGACAGGAAATGCTGAAATTATTTCAAAGTTCCTAAATGAAATATAAATTCCAGATTTTACCGTAATTTCATCCCTCAAAACCTGCAAATGCTGAAAATTTTCACCCTCATCAAAAGATCCCTCAAAAATTCTTTCGACAATATCCGGAACGAACAGCTGAAGCACAATCTGCTTCAGGCCATTCCCTTTTGGATAGGATCTGTTATTACAGGTTTCTTTGCGGTGATGTATGCACAGGTATTTGCCTGGGGTGAACATCTTATGAATTTTATTTTCGACTGGCATGCATGGATGATTTTCATTATTGCTCCTATAGGATTTGTATTATCATGGTGGCTGGTGAAAGAATTTGCACCCAATGCCAAAGGAAGCGGTATTCCACAGGTAATGGCCGCAGTAGAGCTCGCCAATCCGAAAGAACATAGGAAAATCCGGAATCTGTTAAGTATTAAAATTATTTTTTTCAAAATCCTGTCTTCTGTCATTCTTGTTATCGGAGGAGGTGCTGTGGGACGTGAAGGCCCTACTATTCAGATTGCAGGTTCAGTTTTCAGAAAAGTGAATGAGTATCTTCCTGATTGGTGGCCAAAGATTTCCAAGAAAAATATGATTATGACGGGAGCAGCGGCCGGACTTGCTGCAGCGTTCAACACTCCCCTTGGCGGAATTGTTTTCGCTGTGGAAGAATTGTCAAAAACACACATCAATTACTTTAAAACAGCTTTGTTTACGGCAGTAATTATTGCAGGCTTAACAGCTCAGACATTGGCCGGATCTTATTTATATCTTGGATATCCGAAAACCAATGATGTTTCTTTAATGGTCATGTTTCCTATTATATTGGTTGCAGCCACTGCCGGTATTATGGCAAGCCAGTTATCTGTTATCATGCTTAAAATCAATAGCTGGAAGAAGAAAAAACTGAAAACAGATAAAGCGAATGTGATTTTTCTGATCGTTTGCGCGTTAATTATCGCTTCCATTGCTTATTTCATCAACAGAGAAGTACTGGGCTCAGGAAAAGAAATTATGGAGCGTGTTCTTTTTACCAAAGATAAGCACGAAGACTGGTATGTTCCTATTTTGAGAATGCTGGGGCCTGCCCTTTCCTTTACATCAGGAGGTGCCGGTGGGATTTTTGCTCCGGCTCTTACTGCGGGTGCAAGTATAGGTTCTGTTATTTCAGGAATTATCCATTTAACCCCCAACGAAACCAATGTCGTTATTCTGGCCGGAATGGTCGCTTTTCTTACCGGTATTACAAGAGCACCTTTTACTTCAGCCATTATTGTGCTGGAAATGACCGACAGGCATTCTCTGATCTTTCACCTGATGCTGGCGGGAATGGTTTCTTCCATTGCTTCAATCCTGGTAAGCAGACATTCTTTGTACGATGTTTTGAAGGTGAATTTTCTGGCTGAAATCAGATCCAAAAATGAACAGAATCCTGAAACCCATAACAAAGGTGAATAAATATTCTCAGGAAGTCTTAACTATTTCACCAATCCTCTTGCATATAAGAAATATATTCTATACTTTTGCACCTCGAAATAATTAACAAATTCATTTAACATTATGAACAATTACGAAACTGTTTTCATTTTAACTCCCGTTCTATCTGAGTCACAGGTAGAGGAAGCAGTGAACAAGTATGTAGATCTTATCAAAGAAAAGAACTGCGAAATCGTTGCTAAAGAAAACTGGGGATTAAAAAAATTAGCTTATCCTATCCAATTGAAAAAGAACGGGTTCTATACTCTAATTGAATTCAAAGGAGAAGGTACTGTGGTAGCTGATCTAGAATTAGCATTTAAGCGTGACGAGAGAGTAATCCGTTACCTTACTACAAAACTTGACAAACATGCTGTTGAGTACGCTGTAACTAGAAGAACTAAAGTAAAAGCAGCTAAAGCTTAATTATTAACCCTATTTTTTAAAAAAGACAAGACATGGCAATAGATGAAATGGCTAAACAAGCCTCAGCTGGAGGAGAATCAGAAGTAAAATTCCTTACTCCGCTTGATATCAATACAAAATCTGAAAAGAAATATTGTAGATTCAAAAAATACGGAATTAAGCACGTTGATTACAAAGATGCTGATTTCTTATTACAATTCGTAAACGAGCAAGGTAAAATTTTACCAAGAAGATACACTGGAACTTCTTTAAAATACCAAAGAAAAGTTTCTGCTGCTATCAAAAGAGCAAGACACCTTGCATTACTACCATACGTAGCTGACTTATTGAAATAAGACAAAAATAAATAAAAGAAGAGGTTTTTCCTCTTCTTTTGTTGCTGAATACATCATTAATTCTAACTTGATTTTAGATACAACCTAAAATCTAAAAAAGGACAACAACAATGGAAATTATCCTAAAAAAAGACGTAGAAAACTTAGGACTTGAGTTTGATACAGTAAACGTAAAGCCAGGTTATGCTAGAAACTTCTTAATTCCTCAAGGAATTGCGCTTTTAGCTACTCCTAAAAACAAAGCTGCTTTAGAAGCTACATTAGAAGCTAGAAAAGAAGAAGAAGCTAAATTAATCGCTGCTGCTAACGCTGTAGTTGAGCAATTGAAGAAAACTTCTATCACAATCCCTGCAAAAGTAGGTGCTGGTGACAAATTATTCGGATCTATCAACAATGCTGATCTATCTGCTGCTTTAGAAAAAGCTGGTGTTTCTGTAGAGAAAAAATACATCAAGATTCCTGGTAACACAATCAAGAGAACTGGTAAATTCGCAGCTCTTATCAGACTTCACAGAAATGTTGAGTACAACTACGAGTTTGACATCGTATCTGATGCTCCGGTTGAAGCAGCTCCTAAAAAAGAAGAAGCTAAAACTGAAGAAGCTTAATAAGCAACTGAGAATTTCTCACAATACAAGACCACTTCAATTTATTGAGGTGGTTTTTTGTTTGTGTGATATGGGACGTATAGATTCTTAACTACCCCGTCTTTTTGCTTTGCAAAAATCCACCCCTTCAGAGAAGGGGAATGTAGGATCTTAACTGTTATTACTCGTTAAATTAGTTTTTTTAAACATTACACGTAAGAACAGCCAAGAAAATCTAATCCAGCATTATAAACCCTGCTACCTCGTAACCCGAATGACGAAACTCAAACACTCAAACCCTCAAACCCTCCCACTCACTACTTATCCCCTCTCAATTTATGCTGATATTCCGTTGGAGCCATTCCGATTACCTTTTTGAAGATATTACTGAAAGACGAGAGACTGTTGTATCCTACCATCATAGCAATTTCATACATATTGTATTTTCCTTCAAGCATCAGTTCAAGAGAACGGGTAATTCTCAAAGCTCTTAGAAAACGAATGTAATTCATGCCCAGAATCTCTTTAAATTTCCTTGAAAGGGTTCTTGTGCTCATTCCGAATTCTTTTGCTGTAGATTCAATCGTAAGGGGCTTCTCAAGGTTTGCATGAATATATCTTGCAATCTTCAGCAGTGTTTCATCTTTTGGAAAAGGATGCTGAATCGGAAATGCCAGATGTTTATGTTTCTTTTCCTGTAAAACTCCTTTGAGAGCTTTGAGAAAATAATATTTTGAGGTATCATTTTTTGTGATTTTCCCATCCCAGTCTTTAGTATAAAAAATCATTTCCCGGAGGAGATTATTGACAGAATAAATATTGATTTCATCAAAAAAGCCACTTTCAATTTCTTCCTTTTTAAAATAAAAGTTATACAAATCAACCTTTGGACTGGTAGAAAAAATATAATGCGGTGTCCCGGCAGGAATCCACATAAAGCATCTGGCAGGAAGATACCAGTGTTTCTGATCTGTGAAAACATGTACGATACCGCCTTCTGCATAGACTAACTGTGCTGAACTGTGATAATGAATCTCCGTGGTGACATTTCCTGTGAGGACATGATAGATGTAGAATTCGGCATCATCTTCTTCTACCGCTTTAAAATGGCTGTTGTTCATAGGATAAAGGTATGAAGAATTTTCAAATTGGCGTAAATGAGCAAATCTTTTTCTGTTTTCACAAATCGGGTACTATGCTTGTCGTCGTAACTTTGCTGCATCAAAATCATTTTAGCAAAAATACTTTAATTAATTTATGAATATCATATTTAACGCATGCCGGTATATGTGCATTGCGTTGTGCTTATTATTGAGCAGTTTTTTACATTCACAGATGATAGATTACCAGAACCTCGGCTTACAGCAAGCTATAGAGATTGGTTCGAAAAACAACAAAAACATACAGATCAGTCATCTGAAACAGGAAATGTCCGTGACCAAAGAGAAAGATCTCAAAATGGAGAAACTTCCGGACATTGAATTTCATACAAGCTATAATCAGGTAACCAACCTGTTCCAGCATCAGAATGGCGTATTTAATAAAGCCACCAAGTATGATGTAATCAATGGAATGTATGACTTTACATTGTCTGCTTCCATCCCGGTTTACATGGGCGGAAAAATCAGGAATACAGAGAGAAAAGCGGCTATTGATACGGAAATTTCTACTTTAAAAACGCATCTGGACGAGAGACAGCTGAAAATGGAAATCATCACCGCTTTTCTACAGATCCATCACTTAAAAGAGCAACAGAGCCTTATTAATGATAAAATGAAGGAGGATTCCGTAAACATCAGGCAGGTGAAAGCTTTGAAAGCTAATGGGGTTGTAACGGTAAATGAAGTATTAAGAACTTCGCTGCAGTTGTCCAATCATACCATTAGCTGGACGGAACTCGATAACGATATCCAGATTGCAGAGCACAAGCTGAAAACGATTCTTGCCCTTCCGGAAAATCAGGAAATGCACGTGAATACGGAAGATCTTATTTCGGACAATGCTGTCATTCCGTATGTTGATGAGCTTACAGAAACGGCTTTAAACAAGAATGAATCTGTTGAAATTACTCATAAGAATCTTTCGTTGAAGGAGCTGGATCAAAAAATCACCAAAGCAAACTATTTGCCTAAAGTTATGGCGGGCGGAGAATATTTTTTAAAGTATCCGAATATGATGTTCTTTCCGCCGGAACCTTATGCTTACCGCCTCGGGATGATAGGAGTAAATCTTACCTATCCTATTGAAAGCCTGTATAAAAATAAATATAAAATGCAGGAAGCAAGAGAAAACATTGATCTTGCCAAGCTTCAGATTGAAGAAAACGAAGAAAAAATCAGACATCAGGTGTACGAAGCGTACAAAAAGTTTGAAGAAACCAGCCAGAAGGTAAAAATTGCTGAAGAAGCAATTAATCAGGCAAAAGAAAACTATCGTATTGTAAGAACAAAATACGCAAACAAACTAAGTCTTATCACTGAACTGATAGACGCAGACAATACTTATCTGGAAGCTGAATCTAATCTTATTTCCGTAAAAATTAACAGACAACTTAAATATTACCAACTCCAATATACGATTGGAAACTTATAAAAACTATGGCACAGAAACAACTGACACAAAAGGAAAAAAGAATCAACAAGTCCATTACTTTACTGGCCTGGATTCTGATCATCAGCGGAATCACGGGAATGATCAGCTTTTATCTTTTTTCGAGAAAGAATGTGACAACGAATGATGCGCAGATTGAGCAATATATTACGCCTGTATCCAGTAAGGTGTCAGGTTTCATTAAAACGATAAAGTTTAACGAAAATCAGTTTGTGCATAAAGGTGATACATTAATCATCATTGACAACAGAGAGTTTGTGAATCAGGTACACATGGCTGAAGCTAATCTTCATGCTAATGCCGCCACCATCAGCACCATTGAAAGCGGTGTCAGCACCAAAGAAAGTGACACGAAAATCATTGATGCTAAAATTGCTTCCACCAGAATTGATATCTGGAGAACGGAACAGGATTTTAAAAGATATAAAAACCTGTTGGCAGAAGATGCCGCTACAGAACAGGAATTTGAAAATGTAAAAGCTTCTTATGAACAGTCAAAAGCCAATCTTTTAGCGCTGGAACAGCAGAAAAATGCAGTAAGAGCCGGAGCCAGTGAACAGCAGACCAAAGTTGCTCCCGTAAAAAGCCAGATCCAGCAGAGTTCTGCCAGTCTTAACAATGCGAAGCTTTATCTGTCTTATACGGTAATTACTGCTCCTTATGACGGATGGGTTGGAAAAAAGACTATTCAGGAAGGACAGTTGATTAAAGAAGGTCAGGCTTTGGTGCAGATGGTCAGCAAAGAGAAATGGATCATCGCCAATTATAAGGAAACACAGCTGGGACAGATTGATCAGAGCAAGGAAGTAATTATTACTGCGGATGCTTATCCCGATGTTGAGTTTAAAGGAAGAATACTTTCCGTTTCTCCTGCATCAGGGTCCCAATTTTCTTTGGTAAAACCTGACAATGCCACCGGAAATTTCGTAAAAATAGAACAGCGATTTCCTGTTAAAATTATTCTTGACAACAATAAAGACAATGAAAAGCTGCTTTCCGGAATGAATGTTCTGGTGAGCGCGAAGAAGATTTAAGTTTGAAAGTGGGAGTGTTTGAGAGTATTAGAGGATAAAATATTCTGTTTTAATTTAATTTTCAAATTCTCTCATTTTCAAATTTTCAAATTAAATTACTTTTTTAGCGAAAAGGCAAACGGCAACATAGCAAATCTGCAAATTTTTTCTTTACGCATATTTGCCGTTTTACCTTTTACTTTTACACCCTTTTGCCCTTTGTCTTTTCGCATTTTTAAATCCGGTTCAATGACAAATTTGTTCATTTGACCTCTCCTTTTTTCTGAGCTTAATGCTTACAAATTATGCAACATAATACAGTTTATCATAAATGGGTACCACAATGGCTGAAACTGCCTCTTCTTATACTGGCATTGTTTCCCCACCTGATGTTGTTGTCGCTTTTACATTCGAACAGCGCCTTCACATCTTCTTTTATGGATGTAGATTCAGATGACATCCAGTATTTAATGATTTTGATGTACGGGACATTTGTGGTTACCCTTTTAGTATTACAGAGGTTTATGGCTTATTTCAGCGTGAAATATTATGTTCTGCTGATGGCATCAATTTCGGTAATTATTCTTTACATTTTGTCAGTCACCAATGATTATCATGTTATTTTGGTCATCCGCTTCTTGGAGGGGATTTTCGGTTTGCTGGAAGGTGCCATTTTTCTGCCTTTAATTATTGCAGAATTAAAAACAAAACACGCCAAAGTTTTAGCATATCTTTTTATGTATACCATTATGCTGACCGGAGGAACTATTACGACTTCCCTGCTAAAATCAAGTATTGAAGATTATGATTTCCAGCATATGGTTCTGATGATGGTTTATTTCCATGTATTTGTACTGATCATCGGTATTGCTCTCTTCAACAGAAACAGATTCTTTCCCAAGAAACCTTTATATCAATTGGATATTACAAGCTGGTTTTTGCTTTGGGTATGTCTGCAGGCCGGCGGTTATGCCATTATTTATGGAAAGAGACTGATGTGGTTCGAATCTGATACCATTATCATGTGTCTGTTTATATTCCTTCTTTCCGGAGGTTTATTTATGCTTAAGCAAAGAAATTCTAAGAGACCGTTGTTCCATTTTGAAGTTTTCAGTTCCAAAAATGTGATTGCAGGAATGATTCTGTTTTTCATATTTTATCTGATCCGCTCCGGACTGAATAATGTCTACAGCATCATGGCTACCGTATGGAAATGGCCCTGGGATTATATTGTAAACATCCAGTACTGGAATGTGGCTGGAACTCTTTTGGGTATTTTATTATCCGGAATCTGTTTGGTTCGGGGAATTTCCTCAAGGATTGTTTTCTTTACGGGATTTCTGCTGTTAGCCATAGATTGCGCATGGTTTACCTATACTTTTTATCCCGATACTACCCTTTCGACAATCTGTCCGCCCTTATTCCTGCAGGGAGTTGCTCAGGGATTATTATTTACGCCGCTTGTTTTCTTTTTAATTTCAGGAACACCGGAAGAATATGTTGCCAATGCCACGGCGTTAGGAACAACAACCCGTTTCTGGACAACCGCTATCGGTTATGCTTTGATGCAGAATCTGATGTTATTTTTAACCTTAAAACATTCCGACACTCTTAGCGCTAATCTCACAGATACGAATCCTGTCTTCTATAATCAGTGGAATCAAATCTTTGGAGCCAATATTTCCAAACTATCGATTAATGATTCTTTAACTATGACAGCAGGAGCTTTTAAAGCTAAAATTACAGCACAGTCAATTCTCCTTTCCAATATGGAAATTTTTACCGGACTTTTCTGGCTTGCATTCATTACTGCTCTTTGTTTGTTGATTTATCATCCGGTAAAAATAGCAGTGCGAAATATAATGTAAAGGAAGAAAGCTGGAGAAGAAAGCTTAAATAGCAAGTAAATTTGATTAAGGTAATTTCCTTATTTTTAACGCCAGGAATACGCTAAGGAAATATAAAATGATATGAATACTTTCCGTCCGAAAAGGCATTTCATTCAGCTACGCCCATAATGAATTAACTCTGCTAAGTGTCAACGCCTTTGTGAACAGAATTTCTCATTTTTCAGTCAAATCTTACATTTAAATTAAGTAATAGCTAAAGGGCTCTTTAACTAAAGCTATAATGAAGTTCTCAATAAACAAACAGTATTTCTCAAATTTCAAAAGAAGTTTTCTGTTCTAACTGTTATCTTCAATTTTCTATCTCCATTTCTCATCCACTTTGGCCGGTTTATTGTTCGTATTTTTCCAGCAGCAAATATTGCTTAAACCAATACGTTTAATACAAAAGCTTACCAATGGAAATTGAAAGTATTTTACTGAAACAAAGAGATTTTTTCACAACACAGCAAACCAAAAACCTTGCTTTCCGGAAAATGTATCTTGAAAAGCTTAAAAATCTTATTATTGCTAATCAAGATATGCTGTGTGAAGCGATTCATAATGATTTTGGGAAATCAAAATTTGATACCTTCACCACAGAGCTGTCTTTCATTCTGAATGATATTAATTACTATATCAAAAACTTAAAATCACTTTCAAAACCTAAAAAAGTAAGCACCAACCTTGTCAATCAGCTCGGAAACAGTAAAGTTTATGCTGATCCGCTTGGCTGTGTACTCGTCATCGGGGCCTGGAATTATCCTTACCAGCTGTCACTTTCTCCTATTATTGCGGCAATGGCTGCCGGAAACTGCTGTATTCTTAAGCCCAGCGAAATAGCAGAAAATACCATGAAAACTATGGCATCTATTATCAATGAAAACTTTCCACCAGAATATCTTTATGTGTATGAAGGAGGAATTGAAGAAACAACAGCTCTTTTAAGATTAAAATTTGACAAAATATTTTTTACGGGAAGTACAAAGGTTGGAAAGATTGTTTATAAAGCGGCCGCAGAACATTTAACTCCTGTAACGCTGGAACTGGGTGGAAAATCTCCGGCAATTGTCACTAAAAATGCCAATCTCGAAGTGTCTGCCAAAAGAATTGTGTGGGGAAAATTCCTCAATGCAGGACAAACCTGTGTAGCTCCCGATTATCTGTTGGTGGAAGAAACTATTCAGGAACAGTTTCTGGAAATGTTGAGAAAATACATCAAAGAATTCAAATATAGTCAGGATTCTGAACAATACACAAGAATTATCAACCAAAGGAATTTCCAGCGCCTTATCCACCTTATCAATAAAGAAAAAATCTACTCGGGAGGAAATTTTGATGAGGAAAAACTCTATATCGAACCCACTATTCTGAATCATATAGACTGGAATGATGACATTATGCAGGAAGAAATTTTCGGTCCGTTGTTGCCTGTCATCAGTTTTAAAAATTACAATGCTGCACTAAACTCCATTTCAGAACTTGAAAAACCGCTGGCAGCTTATCTTTTTACCAATGATTCGGAAGAAAAAGAAAACTTTACCCGAAAACTGTCGTTCGGAGGAGGCTGTATCAATGATACTGTGATGCATTTAAGCAATGATCATCTTCCGTTCGGAGGAGTGGGAAGTTCCGGTATGGGAAATTATCATGGGAAATATGGTTTCGAAACCTTTTCACACCCAAAAGCAATTCTTGAAAAAGCAACCTGGGGAGAACCAAACATTAAATATCCGCCATATTCTGAGAAAAAATTAAGCTGGATCAAAAAATTAATGTGATCCTAAAAGTCTTCTTTTTCTACAGATATGCTAATTGTACTACGGATCTGTTAAATCAACTCAATAGAAATAAAAAACTGCCTCATTTCTGAAGCAGTTTTTACATTTTATCCTTTTTTAGGAGCCCAGGTCGTAAAGAATTCTTTTACTTTTTCTTTACTATACCCTTTCCCTTCTTCTAAAACATCACTTTGCTGAACTTTGATCATTTTCCCGTCTTTATCTAAAATAATAAAAACCGGATAACCGAATTTATCACCTGGATTGCCATACTGGGCAAAAACTTTTTCATTCTTGTTATCAGGAGAAAAGTTCAAATGATAGTAGACATAGTTTTTATCTACAATTTCCTTCAGTTCAGGAGTAGTCTGTACGTAATTATTAAAACGCAGACACCAGATACACCAGTTTCCACCAGCCTGTATCATGACATTCTTGCCTTCTTTCTTAGCCTGAGCAACAAGTTTATTAATATCTGCCTGGGCATCAGCTTTTGGATCATAAGGTTTAGGAAGCTTAGCTTTTTCTTCTGCAGCCTTTTTCTGAGCTTCTAGTTTAGCCTGCTCTGCAGGCACTATAAGCGCTGTTTTTTGTTTTCCTTTATCGGGCGAATTCTTTACATCTTGCGAAAAAGCGAAAGCACTTAATCCCACGGAAGCGAATATTATCAATCTTTTCATAATATAAAAGTAAAAAAAATAACATATATCCCTCTGCAAAAATAGAACCATAATTTTATTATCACTAAATTTGCGTGTTTTATGAATTTCTTAATCAAAATATTATACTTAGTCTCTAAGCTTCCGCTTAAAATATTATATATTTTTTCGGATGTCATCTTCTTCCTAAATTATTATCTGGTAGGATACAGAAAAGAGGTTATCACTCAAAATCTTAGAAAGTCTTTCCCTGAAAAGTCCGAAAAGGAAATAAAAGAAATCCGAAAGAAGTTCTACCTTAATTTTTCAGATTATCTGGTAGAAACCATCAAGTCTTTCAGCATTTCTGAGACAGAGGCCAGGGTGAGAATGCAGCACATCAATCAGGAACTATTTCATGAAGCTAAAAAGGAAGGTAAAAATATTATCCTTCTGGCAGGGCATGTCTTCAATTGGGAATGGATCAATGCATTGGCAAAGATTGTTCCCCAGGCACACTGTCACCCTGTGTATAGAAAGGTAAACAGTGATTTTTGGGAAAATCAGATGAAAAAAGTCCGGAATAAATTTGGAAACGAAGCACTGGAAGCCAATGAAGTTATTCTGAATATTTTCAGATCTAGAAATAACGGAGATTCAGCTTACATGTTTGTAGCTGATCAAACGCCTCACCACGCTCATGTCACTTACGGACTGGAATTTTTGAATCAGCGTACTCCTGCTTTCATAGGCTATGACAGGCTTGCTACAAGGATGGATCTTGTTTTCATCTATTGTGAGATGAAAAAGGTAAAACGCGGTTATTATCAGGTTAATTATCACAGAATATATCCGGATGGTGACAAATTTACAGAAAATGAAGTAGTGAGAAAATTCCATAAATTATTGGAGAATACTTTACACAAATATCCTGACAACTACCTTTGGTCACACAGAAAATGGAAATATCAGGACTCTATCAAAAATTTTGATTCCGAAAAAAAATAGGTTGACATGCAGAAAAAACTGGCAGTTGCCATCTTAAACTGGAATGGCAGGAATTGGCTTGAGAAATTTCTTCCGGGTGTAGTACAATTTTCTCAGAATGCGGATATTTTTGTAATAGACAATCTTTCTACGGATGATTCCATTGAGTTTCTACAGAAGAATTTCCCTACAGTCCATATTATTAAAAATGATCAGAACTATGGGTTCGCAGGGGGCTATAATGAAGGATTAAAATCCATTCAACATGAATATTACTGCCTTCTTAATTCTGACGTAGAAGTTACAGAAAACTGGATAGAACCTGTACTGGAATTGCTGGAAAACAACGCTGATATATCTGCAGTACAACCAAAGATTTTGTCTTATCACAACAGAAGTTATTTCGAATTTGCAGGTGCTGCCGGTGGTTTGATAGATAATCTCGGATATCCATATTGCAGGGGAAGAGTTTTTGATGATCTCGAAGAAGATAAAGGTCAGTATAATGACGAAGCAGAAATCTTCTGGGCATCAGGATGCTGTTTTTTCATTCGTGCAAAAGACTTCTGGGAACAGGGTGGTTTTGATGCCAGGTTTTTCGCTCATCAGGAGGAGATTGATCTTTGCTGGAGACTTATTAATTCTGGAAAAAAGATTTATTATACCGGAAAATCCAAAGTTTATCATGTAGGGGGCGGAACGCTCAATAAACAGAGTACACAGAAGACTTATTTAAATATGAGAAATAATCTTTCTATGATGCTTAAGAATCTTCCTTTTCCTCTATTGATCCGGGTAATTTTTTTCAGATTATGTCTGGATGGTATTGCAGGAATTTATTTTTGCTTAAAGCAAGGTTTTCCACATTTGTGGGCTGTTCTGAGAGCTCATTTTGGATTTTATGCTCAGCTTCCCGGAACATGGAAACTTCGCCAGAAACATCAGAAACATCATTTTTATCAATCAAAATGGCTGATTTTTAAACATTTTTTGGGAGGAAAGTGATAGGTGGCAGATGACAGGTTATAGGTTGCAGGGATTAGGGATTAGGGATTAGTTGAAAATTACAACTTATTTATAGAGTAAAAATTTATAACTTCAATTAGCCTAAGTTCAACACTTTAAACTTTAAACTTTAACCTCCAACATTAAACTTTAAACCAGAGAACCAGTAATAGAAACAACCAAGGAACTATCAACAACTTATAATTTTTAAAACAATGGATTTCTGTGCAATAGATTTTGAAACGGCTACCCACGAGAAAAGTTCAGCTTGTGAGATGGGAATTTGCGTGGTACAGGATTCTCAAATTGTGGAAACAAAAACCTGGCTGATTAAACCACCAAGTTTTCCTTATTTCAGTAAATTTAATATTGCAGTTCATGGGATTCAACCGCAAGATGTGAAGGATGCACCTACTTTTGATGAAATATGGTATGAAGCGCAGGACATGATGTACGGCAGTCTTATGATCGCTCATAATGCAGGATTTGATGCTTCTGTTTTAAGAGGTTGTCTGCAGCATTATGGAATGTTTACTCCCCAACTCAACTATCTGTGCAGCATACAGCTTGCAAAGAAGTCATGGAACTACCTTCCAAAGTATGGCTTGAAACCATTGGCGGAATACCATAAAATTGATTTTACCCACCACAGAGCAGGAGCTGATGCTGAAGTATGTGCCAAGATTTCTTTACTGGCATTTGAAAAACTCTTCCTCACCAGTAATGATGAAGTAAATGATTATATGAAAGCAAAAATTAAAAGGCTTTAGTAATTCTACAAACAAATAAAACCCGGGTTCTTTTTATCTGTGAAAATCTGTACATTTTACAGGACATCAATTATTAATTACTCAACACTTCAGACAACAGATTGAATTTTGGAATATCAACTTCAAAAGTTTCCTGTGTCTCCATGTTTTTAACCAGATATTTTCCGCTCATATTACCTACTCCGGAACGAAGCATAACATTGGAAAAATAAGCAAAATTTTCACTGGTTCCTATCTCGGGAGTCAATCCGATCACCCCGTCGCCTATAATTTCTGTGTATCCGAATCCGACATCAAAAATCAACCATTTTCTTTTCAATACTTTGATAGGAAAGCTTCCGTCATTTTCTATCGTGATATTGTATTTAAAAACGTAACGGTTTTCGGAAGGATAACTGTTTTTACTATCATATTCAGGTATAACTGAAACTTTGATATTGGAAGTCATTTTTGAAAACATCATTGTAGCATTTTCTTAATAAATACAAAAATCTCGCCTTTTTTAAGGCGAGATTGTATATTATGTTATAATTTTATTAAAAACTATAATCCAAGGCCTTTTCTTTCGTCACCTCCCATTAGAATTTCAACAGGGTTGTCGATACCTTCTTTTACCGCAACAAGGAATCCTACAGATTCTTTACCATCGATAATTCTGTGGTCATAAGACATAGCTACATACATCATTGGTCTGATTACTACCTGTCCGTCAACAGCTACCGGTCTCTGGATGATGTTGTGCATTCCTAAGATTGCAGATTGTGGAGGGTTGATGATTGGTGTAGACATCATTGATCCGAAAGTACCACCGTTTGTAATAGTGAAAGTACCACCAGTCATTTCGTCAACAGTAATTTTACCGTCTCTTACTTTTACAGCAAGATCTTTAATGTTTGCTTCAACCCCTGCAAAAGACATATTTTCAGCGTTTCTCAATACTGGAACCATTAATCCTTTAGGACCTGAAACGGCAATTGAAATATCGCAGAAATCATAATTTACTTTGAAATCTCCGTCAATAGAAGCGTTAACATCCGGATACATTTGTAATGCTCTTGTCACTGCTTTTGTAAAGAAAGACATGAAACCAAGTCCTACTCCGTGTTTTTGAGCAAATTCCTCTTTATATTGTTTTCTTAATCTGAAGATTTCAGACATATCCACTTCGTTGAAAGTCGTCAACATTGCTGTTTCGTTCTTCACAGAAACCAATCTCTGAGCGATTTTTCTTCTTAAAACTGAAAGTTTAGTGGTAGTGGTAGTTCTTGCACCTGTAGCAGTCATAGGGCTTCCTCCTAATGCAGGAACTGCCGCTAATTCAGCATCAGTTTTAGTGATTCTTCCGTCTCTTCCTGTTCCTGAAACCTGAGCAGCATCCATTCCTTTTTCGTCAAGGATTTTCTTAGCAGCCGGAGATGGAGCTCCTGTTGCATAAGTTTGTGGAGCAGCTACCGGAGCAGCTGGTTTTGGAGCTTCTTGTTTAGCAGGTTCAGCAGCTTTCGGAGCTTCTTCCTGTTTTGGAGCTTCAGCAGCAGGTGCAGCACCTTCTGGTTTTTTAGCATCCATATCAATTAAACAAACTACCTGACCTACTTGTACTACATCACCTTCTTCTGCTTTTAAAGTGATAATTCCACTTTGTTCTGCAGGCAATTCAAGAGTTGCTTTATCTGAATCCACTTCGGCGATAGGTTGATCTTTTTCTACATAATCACCATCTTTTACAAGCCAAGTTGCAATTTCAACTTCTGTAATTGATTCGCCCGGTGAAGGAACTTTCATTTCTAAAACTGACATATCGAGTATTTTTTATTTTTTAATTGATTATTATTTTAAATTAAGCTGTAACGGGTCTTTTTGCAGGAGCATCATCTCTGTCGAAAACTCTGTTGATCACTGCATTTTGATTTTTCTCAAACATCTTGTGGCTACCTGGAGCCGGAGCACCGCTTGGTACCGGAGCTACTACCTGGATTCCTGTATCTCTGAAGTTTCTCAGGATATAAGACCAAGCCCCCATGTTTTCAGGTTCTTCCTGAGCCCACACTAATTGCTTTCTGTTTTCATACTTATTGAAGATCGCTTCTATAGCATCTGCCTGAAGAGGATACAACTGCTCAAATCTTACTAAAGCAATATTTTCACAGTTCAGTTCTTCTTTCTTCGCTAATAACTCGAAGTACAGTTTACCTGAACAAAGAACTACTTTTTCTACTTTTTTAGGATCCGCTGCAGGATCGTCTAGGATTGGCTGGAATGAACCTGTTGCAAAATCTTCAAGTGGAGAAACCACTTTAGGGTGTCTCAATAAAGATTTAGGGCTCATTACGATCAATGGTTTTCTGAACGCCCATTTCAACTGTCTTCTCAATAAGTGGAAGTAGTTGGCAGGTGAAGTAATGTTGGCTACTACCATGTTTTCGTTAGCACAAAGAGTAAGGAATCTCTCCAATCTTGCTGAAGAGTGCTCAGCTCCCTGTCCTTCTGAACCGTGAGGCAATAACATTACCAATCCGTCCTGAATTTTCCATTTTTCTTCTGCAGCAGCTAAATACTGGTCAACGATAATCTGAGCACCGTTCACGAAATCTCCGAACTGAGCTTCCCAGATGGTTAATGTATTTGGAGACGCCATTGCATATCCGTAATCGAAACCTAGAACACCATATTCTGAAAGGTGAGAGTTGAATACATCAAATCTGTTCTCAGAAACATGTCTTAATGGGATATACTCTTCTTCTGTATCTTCAGTTTTTACCACTGCATGTCTGTGAGAGAATGTTCCTCTTTCCACATCTTCTCCTGAGATTCTTACATTGTGACCTTCTACAAGAAGCGTTGCATAAGCTAACCACTCTCCCAGTGCCCAGTCTAATGAATTTCCTTCAATCGCTTTGATACGGTTATCGAAAAGTCTTGTAATTTTATTGATAAACTTTTTGTCTGCCGGAAGTGTTGACATTTTAATCGCCAGTTCTTTCAGCTTCTCCAAGTCATATTTTGTATCTACCGGTAACTGAACTGCTCCTCTCTTACCAATCGGATAGTTTACCCAGTCTTCAGCCATGAAGACGTCCATTACATTTTTCTCGATCTCTTTAGAAGCATCGAAATCTTTATCTAACAGCGCTTTGAATTCCGTTTCCATTTTAGCAATTACATCGTTAGAAGTAACGCTGTCTTTCAATAATTTATCTTTATAAATTTCTCTTGGATTCGGGTGTTTTGAAATGGTTTTATAAAGGTTAGGCTGAGTAAATCTTGGCTCGTCCCCTTCGTTGTGACCATATTTTCTATATCCTAAAAGGTCGATATAAACATCTTTTCCGAATTTTGCTCTAAAGTCAGCAGCAAAGTGGATGGCATGAACAACGGCTTCAGCATCGTCAGCATTTACGTGCATTACAGGAGATTCTGTAACTTTTGCAATGTCTGTACAGTATGTTGAAGATCTTGCATCCATATAGTTGGTTGTAAATGAAACCTGGTTATTCACAACGATATGAACTGTTCCTCCTGTTCTGTATCCTTCTAAAGTCATCATCTGAGCCACTTCGTAAGCAATACCCTGTCCGGCGATAGCCCCGTCACCATGGATGATGATTGGCAATACTTTAGAATAGTCTTTGTATTTGTCGTCTACTTTTGCACGGCAGATACCTTCTACCAAAGCAGCAACTGTTTCAAGGTGAGACGGGTTCGGAGTAAGGTTGATACATACTTCTTCTCCGGAAGCTGTTTTGATCTTTTTAGATGATCCTAAGTGATATTTAACGTCACCTGAGAATACATCTTCTTCAAATTCTTTTCCTTCAAATTCTGAGAAGATCTGCTTGTAAGATTTTCCGAAAATGTTTGTAAGAACATTCAGTCTACCTCTGTGAGCCATTCCTAACACCACTTCATCTACTCCTAACTGAGAAGATCTTGAGATCAGTTGATCTAAAGCCGGGATTAAGGTTTCACCTCCTTCTAATGAGAATCTTTTTTGTCCTACAAATTTTGTGTGAAGGTAGTTTTCAAAAGCAACCGCCTGATTTAATTTTAATAAGATTTCTGTTTTTTCGTTTGCAGAAAGACTTGGATGGTTTTCGTTTACCTGAAGCCATCTTTTGATGAAATCTTTTTCCTCAACATTGTTGATGTGCATGTATTCTACTCCGATAGAATCACAATAGATGCTTTCAAGGTGCTTGATAAGGTCTGCCAAAGTAGCAGGCTCCTTCATTCCTGTTTCTACAGCACAATTGAATTTTGTATTTAAATCTTCTTTAGAAAGACCGAAATTTTCGATGTCTAAAGTAGGGGTATAATGTCTTCTTTCTCTAACCGGGTTAGTCTTTGTAAAAAGGTGTCCTCTTGTTCTGTAAGCCTCAATAAGGTTTACTACTTTAAATTCTTTCTTGATATGCTCAGGAACTTCTCCATTTGATACTGCCTGAGAAATCTGTTGTTGTACTGCCGGGGCAGCGTTGGCTGAAGCCTGAATAAACTGGGTGTTATCGTCATCTCCGTAGTTCTCCAAAGCAAAATCGAAGCCTTGAAAGAAAGCTTTCCATGATGGTTCTAGAGAGTCCGGGAATTTTAAGTACTGTTGGTATAAATCCTCAATTAACTGAGAATGAGCTGCGTTTAGGAATGAAAATCTGTCCATTATTACAGTTTATCTATTTATTAAAATTTATTTGTAGAATTAATCTTCAAATTTAATAAAAAAAACCGAGTTAGAACAGTCTGAAACCGTTAAAAAAACTTAAGAAAAAATAAATTAAAAAAAAATTACTTATACACTGATAATGAGAGCTTAACATTTACCTCCTGACCTTCCATAGGACGTTCAATAAAGGTCTGGCGGATATCTCCGAAGCGCATCTCGTCTTTTTTGGCTTTCTGAATAAGCTGCTGAATTGCCCGAATTCGTCCCTCGTAGTTCCCTTTGTAGTAAATTACATAGTTTTGAGACGGATTTACGGACCTAAAATTGAAATTATTATCAGAAACTCCGATTTTCTTAGAAAGTGGAATTCCGAGGAAATAAGAAACCTCTTTGTCTTTGTAATTATCAGCGTCAGTAATCAGAATCGGGTATCCGAATTCATCATCTCTTTTGCCAAGATCCATCGTTACGAAGTTATAGACTTTGTTATAATTCATCACGATATTTTTGTACAGCGCATCTTTTTTATTTGATGTACTTACATTGATTCCCAACAACAATTTGTCTTCTTCATTTTCCACCATCAGACTGTCATATTTGATGGCTGCCATCTGGTTATCTTTTTCCACTTTATTTCCTAAAGAGTTTTTAAGATTCACCATACTTTTGTTGATATTTTCAGCGAAACGGTCCTCCGTCCAGAAGTTCTCCACTCTTTTCCAGACAGGCAGTTTCGGAGTGTGTACGTACCAGATAATTTTTGTTTTTTCTGCGGAAACAGGTTTGAATTTAACGTCAACCAATGTCGGATTTTCGTTTTCATCCTCAAAAAGCTGATATTTCAATGTTTTATTAAGGTTTTCATACCTGATAAACATTTCTCCATCAGTATCATTTTTAGGATCCACATAGCTGATCGCACTTCCCTGCCCCTCGTAAGGCGTATAATAATCAATATCTATAGACGGTGAGCTGGTAAAAAAATTATTCCATCTTGTAAAATTCTGAAGATTATTAAACTGGGTAAAAACCTTATCCACGGGATAGTCGATCTCTTTTTCAATCGTAAAGTTTTTACTTTCATCCACAAAATAATACATGGAAGCAGCATAAGCTCCCCCCAAAAGAATAATGATTACCGCTAAGATTTTAAAAATACGCATCGCACAAAAATAATACAAATAAAAAGAGTGAACAATATACAGATTGTTTTGAAAAAAAATAATGCATTAAAAAATATTGATTTAATGATTAATATCAAATAATCTGTGGTATGTATGGTATGCATATTGTTTTTTGGAACGACTTAATTTTATTTTTATGAAGAAGTTATGTACATTTCCATTGGTTTTGTTATCATCAGTTGTATTTTCCCAATACTCAATTTCTGAAATCCCACAGGATGGATACCTGAAAGACTTTGATATTGCAGTTGACATCATTCAGAAACAGCATCCAAATCCTTACAGATTCCACAGCAAGGAAATTATTGCCAAAAAAATAGATTCTCTCCGTAATATTGTTAAAAAAGATCCAGGCTATATCAGCCTTCTTATGAACAATCCTACGAGAATAATTGGGGACGGACACAGTTCTTTCAGTGCAGATTCCAATTATTTTGAAAGTATTTTAAGTTCTCTCTATTTTTTCCCTTTGCAGACTTATGTACAGAATGGGCAGCTATTTGTGAACGGATCAAATCCTTATGCTATTGAAGTGGGCAATGAGATTACGGAGATTAACGGTATAAGTTCTAAAGAACTTTTACAGGCTGTTCCTAAAGCCGCAGACGGAAATATAAAAGTGGAAGATATAGATGTGTCTTTTTATATTCCTTTTATTTTAAAAAACCGTACGAATGATTTCTCCTTACGATACAAAACATCTAACGGGGAACAGAAAACCCTGAAAGTGAAGGGTATTAAATATCCCAGATTCTATTATGAAAGCAGGCATTCTGTATTGCCGGTTGATCTGATTTCAGAAAACGCTGGAATTTATGGGTATACAATTGATTCTGATACTTACTACTTATCTGTAAAATCGTTTTCTTATGATGAAAGCTTTTTTTATGAAAGGTTAAAGAAATATTTCCAGGAAATAAAAGATCTGAAAATTAAAAAACTTATTCTGGATATCCGCAACAACCCGGGAGGAGCCATCAGCAATGTTCCCCTGCTGTATTCTTTCATTGCTAAAGATAAAACATTCAATAATGAATACAAATACGGAACTAAGGTTGTTGACATTAACTACAACAATTATCTGGTAGATCCCCAGACCAACCGTTATTATTCTGATAAGGATATTGCCGACCAGAATAATTTCATGAGACAGCGGTTTGATAAAGCAGAAAAAGGAGATTATTATTTTGGAAACTCAAGACTGGATAATACGTATATAAAAAGCTATCCCAGAGATGGTGCATTTTTTGACGGAAAAACTGTATTATTGATCAATAACCGTACTTTTTCTGCGGCCACTTATTTTGCTTCTTTATTTCAAAGTGAAAAAAGAGGCTCAATTGTAGGAAAGGAAACGGGATCCTGCAGCAATTTTACGACTGCAGCATGGTTTCTTACGTACAGACTTCCTCATACCAAGTCCACTATTTCTATTCCTAGAACAGAAATATTCTTCAACAGTGATGATAAGGAGAATGTTGCCAACTGTAAGGGTGTAATTCCTGATCAAACGGTGAACACCCAATTTTTCTTACAGGCATTAAAAGAACACAAAGATCCGGAACTGGAATATTCATTGACCTTATTTTCCAAATAAAATCATGATAAACAAAAAAAAGAAACCTGTTTAGGTTTCTTTTTTATATACTTATTATAAAGTGTATGATTTAAAGAGAAATGTATATTTGTACTCTTATATTCACGATTCTTATCCTATATGTGTTCCCGGTGCAATCACAGCGCCTTTCTTCACTACCACAATCCCATCCTGAACAGAATAGGTTCCATAATCTCCATCCGGAATATGTTTTCCGCCGATGATTTTCACATTGTCTCCGATGTAACAGTTTTTATCAAGGATTGCTTTTTCTATATAGCAGTATTTTCCAATTCCCATATTCGGACGTCCTCCTCTGTCGTTGATGACAATTTCCTTTGTATTCTGGTAGAAATCAGCTCCCATCACATAGGAATTCACGATGGTACTTCCTTTGTCAATTCTGGTTCTGTTTCCAATCACGGAATTTTCAATTTTATCTGCCATAATGATGCATCCATCTCCAAAAACAGCCTTACTGACGTATGATCCGTTGATTTTTGAAGGCGGAAGCATTCTTGCTCTGGTATAGATTGGAGAGGATGAAAACAGATTAAACTGCGGCAGGTCCAGACAAAGGTCAAGATTGGCTTCGTAGAAAGATTCTATGGTTCCGATATCTGTCCAGTAGCCTTCATATTGATAGCTTAATGTTTTGTATTTTCCGATGGAACTTGGAATGATATCTTTTCCGAAATCATCACCTGCTCCTTCATCAAACATCTTTTTAAGGATATTCTTGGTGAAAATATAAATTCCCATGGAAGCCAGAAACTCTTTTCCGGTATGTTTATTCTCTTCTGAAACTTCAGATTTCATACCTTCCAGCATATCATAACCGGGTTTTTCATGAAAAGAGGTAATATTTCCTTCATCATCAGATTTTAAGATTCCAAAACCTGTGGCATCTTTTGCATTGACCGGAATAGTAGCAATGGTAAGATCGCCTCCGTTTTCAATATGGAAGTCGAGCATTTCCCTGAAATCCATCTGATACAACTGATCTCCTGAAAGAATAAGAATATAGTCATAATCATATTTTTCAAGGTGCTTCATCGACTGGCGTACGGCATCTGCTGTTCCCTGATACCAGCTGTCATTTTCTACATTCTGCTCGGCTGCAAGAATATCAACGAAGCCTTTGCTGAAGATATCAAAGTGATAAGAATTCTTAATATGTGAATTGAGGGAAGCAGAATTAAACTGCGTTAACACCAGAATTTTATTCAATCCTGAATTCAAGCAGTTTGAGATAGGAATATCTACCAGTCTGTATTTTCCTGCAATAGGAACAGCCGGTTTTGATCTGGTATACGTTAACGGGAATAATCTTGTTCCTCTGCCTCCTCCTAAAACAATAGAGATTACATTTCGATTCATAAATATCTTGCGTTTTATTTTATTAAGTTTACTGTTCTGTTCTTAGTGTTTACTGCTACTTTAAAGCATTGTTTGTTTTCATATTGGAGTTCGTTTTTATAAACAGTCACCCGAAAATCATCTTTATCATTCAGTACTAAAACCTCTTTATCCAGGTTATAGATTTCAATATTATATTTTTTAAGCTCATTCCTGAAGAACGGATTTGTAATAAGCACATCCATTACATCAGCGCTCTTTATGACAAAACCATCGACATCTTTACGATACTTTTCTCTCCAGCCTTGTCCATATTTTCTTTCTATTGCAGCATAAGTCCTTTTATTAAGAGCGTCTATTCTTTTCATCTCGTCAGGTTCTACCAGACAATCACCGACAGAGTAATGCTTTATTTTCCATTTTTCGGAAATACCAGCCATTGCTTCATGCCTTTCCGTTGCCGGAAGACCGTAGCTATAGATCCAATAATACCCTCCATGATAGCTTCCTCTGTCTTCTTTACAGGAAAACAACATCAATATCATCACAGAAAGAAATCCGAAAATCTTCACTCTATCAGCTATTATATAAAGCTATGTATTTTTCTGCAGATTTCTCCCATGCAAAATCAAAATTCATATTGGCATGGATAAGATCTTCCATCACTCCCTTTTGATTATAAATTGCCATTGCTCTGTTCATCGCATGTACAACGTCATCTACTCCGGGATACGTAAAGTTCAGTCCTGCGCCACCGGTTGAAATATCTTCCACGGTATCTCTCAGACCGCCCGTAAATCTTACTACGGGAACGGTTCCATATCTCATGGAGTACATTTGGTTCAGTCCGCAGGGTTCTACTCTTGAAGGCATCAGAAGAAAATCTGCCGATGCATAGATCTTATGGGAAAGATGTTCTTTATATCCGAGATCCAATGCAAAATTGGTATACGTATAGTCGTATTCTTTCAGTTTATTCTCGATATAGGTATTCCCTGAACCAAGAATCATAATATTTAAAGCACCATAACTCTGCTTGATACTTCTCCATACCACATCAGGCAGCAGATCTGCTCCTTTCTCTGTGGCGAATCTTCCGATAAAAGCAAATAAAGGAAGTTCGGGTTTCAACCCATATTCTTTACAGAGGTTTTCTTTATTTTTTTTCTTTTGAGCGACTGCATTTGTACTGTTAAAATTAAAATCCAGCATCGGATCGGTTTCCGGATTCCAGACTTCTGTATCAATACCATTAATAATTCCATATGCTTTTCCGAATTCCTGACGAACCAGGCTTTCGAGTCCGCGGAAGCTGATAAAAAGCTCTTCAAGATATCCTTCCGAAACGGTGGTAAAAGCATCGGCACATTTGATCATACTGGCCAGAGGATTCATCAGTCCGTTCCAATCCATCAGTCCCCATTTGTAGGTATCGAAAGAAGGCATATACTGTGCCATTGTCCAGCTCATCATGCCCTGATATTCGCCATTATGAATCGTTCCTACTGTTTTTACTCCTTTTAAGAATTCAAATTCATGGCAGTTTTGAACCATAAAAGGAACCAGACCGGTATGATAATCATGGCAATGCAGTACATCAGGACGGATTTTCATCGCAGACAGCCAATGTAATACTCCATGCTGGAACGCCAGAAACTGAAAGCTTTCATCCTGGTACCCATAAGGATTGTCCCTGTCCAATAATCCGGGAATTCTTACCATATATAGCTCAAATCCCAAAACATTTGTCTTCTCTTTCAATACCTGAACCTGCAGCATATTAGCTCCCTGATGAATAAAGCCGTCAAAGACCAGATCAAATTCATGATCATATACAAAGGATTTGTTGTACCATGGCATCACTACTTTTGCCTCTACTCCTTTTATTTTATTCTGATATTTTGGTAACGCTCCCACCACATCTGCCAGACCGCCTACTTTTGCTACGGGATAACATTCTGTACTTAAATGATAAATAACCATTCTTTATCTCTTATGTTTAATTCTGTGTAATTTATACTTTTTATCTTTCTTCTGACGTAAAACAATTCCTGCCAGAGGCGGGAGTTTCACGGTTATTGTTTTGGTGTACCCTCTCCATTCTTCAAACTTCTCGTCCAGGATTTCAGGCTCTACGCCACTTCCACTGTATTTTTCATCATCCGAATTTAAAATAACTTCCCAGTGGGTACCTGCAGGAATCCCGATTTTATAATCCAGTACTTTTGGTGCCAGGTTTAAAGCAACCATCAGGACATCATCTTTCTTTTTTCCTTTTCTGAGGTATACATAGACCGAGTTTTCCAGATCATCTGCTTCTACCCATTCAAAACCGTGTTTATCAAACTGATTTTCATAAAAAGCAGTTTCTGATCTGTACAGATGATTCAGTTCTTTTACTATATCCTGCATTCCTTTGTGAACAGGATATTTCAGCAAATGCCAGTCCAGGCTTCGGGTAAAATTCCATTCACTGGTCTGCCCGAACTCATCCCCCATAAAAAGCAGTTTAGCTCCGGGATGGGTGTACATATAAACATATAAGGTACGGAGATTAGCAAATTTCTGCCATTCATCGCCTTTCATTTTATAGATAAGACTTGCTTTTCCGTGTACTACTTCATCGTGTGACAAAGGCATCATATAATTTTCATTATACATATACATGGAAGCAAAAGTCAGCTTATGATGATGGAATTTACGGTTAACAAAATCTTCTTTGAAATAGTCCAGTGTATCATGCATCCATCCCATCATCCATTTCATTCCAAATCCTACGCCACCGTCATGAACAGGTTTTGTAAGCATGGGAAAATCTGAACTTTCTTCCGCTATAGTGATGATATTATCTCCAAATTCTTTATAAACAGCTGTATTAAATTCCTGTAGGAAAGTTTTAGCCTCCAGATTTACATTGGTTCCATATATATTAGGTTCCCATTCCCCTTCGTTTCTTGAATAATCAAGATGAAGCATTGAGGTTACGGCATCCACACGCAATCCGTCTGCATGATAACGGTCCAGCCAGAACATTGCATTGGAGATCAGAAAAGATTTCACTTCATTTCTTCCGTAATTGAAAATATGGGACTTCCAATCCGGATGAAACCCTTTTCGCGGATCTTCGTGTTCGTACAGATAAGATCCGTCAAAGCGATGAAGACCATTGGCATCTCCCGGAAAATGGGACGGAACCCAATCCAGAATAACGCCTATACTATTTTTATGAAGTTCATCAATAAGAAACATCAGATCCTGCGGTGAACCAAAGCGAGAGGTTGCTGCATAAAAACCGGTGATCTGATATCCCCAGCTGGGTTCGTAAGGATATTCCATTACGGGCATAAATTCCACATGGGTAAATCCCATTTCTTTTATATAGGGAACCAGTTTTTTGGCAATATCTCTATAGTTTAAAAAACGTTGAGGCTGATCATCTTCTCTTACCCAGGAGCCCAAATGCAGTTCATATACGGATATCGGGGCTTCCAGCCTGTTTGTTTTCCATCGGTTATCCATCCACTCCTGGTCATTCCACTCATACCATGTGGTAGAAACCAGGGAAGCTGCCTGAATATTCTGTTCCCAGCTTACCGCATAAGGATCACTTTTTTCCAGAATTTCGCCTCCTTGTGTTTCAATAGCATATTTGTATAATGTTCCCCAGGTTAATCCTTCAATAAATCCTTCCCAAATCCCTGACTCATCCCATCTTGGAAACAAAATATGATCTTTGTGATTCCAGTTGTTAAAGTTTCCAATCACAGAAACTTTCTTTGCATTGGGTGCCCAAACAGAAAAATATACGCCCTTTACGCCATCTTTTTCAGCAGAATGCGCCCCAAATTTGCCATACAGCTTATAATGTCTACCTTCTTTGAAAAGGTACACATCATGATCGGTGAAAAGCGTGTAGGTCTTAACAGAATTCATCAAGATCAGTTTGTATTTATATTTTCCCTGAAACTACGAAAAATACTGACAATAGCGATGAATTATTCATCAAATAATTGTCAAGATCATTCCGTGTTTTGTCTATCTATCAAATATATCATTTTTTAACTCACATTTTTATGATTTCAAAACAATCTTTTTTTATAAATTTAACATCAATATTTTATTAAACACAACGATGAGGTTTGAACTTTATACAGCAGAAATAGACGACAGACCGGTATTTATTACCGGAAATTTCAACAGCTGGAATCCTAAAGATTATAATTTTCAGCTTAAACAAACTGACACATCCAATTATTGTATAGAAATTGAAGATCAGGTTCTTCCTGATGATATTGAATATAAATTCACAAAGGGAGGTTGGGAAAATGTAGAACTGGACCAGTATGGCAATATCACACCCAACCGCAAAGTAAAAAAATCTGCAGGTAAAACAGCTGACTCTGTAGAAAAATGGAGACTGAACTGGGGTCCGTTCAAAGAAGAATATTATCCAATAGCAGAAGTTATTTCCGAAAATTTTTACATTCCACAGCTTGACCGTTACCGTAAGGTTTGGGCACTCCTTCCCTACGACTATCACAACACGGATAAACGATATCCTGTTTTATACCTTCAGGACGCACAAAATCTGTTCAATGAAGGAAGCGGTTTCGGAAATTGGGAAATTGACAAAAAACTATCCATCCTTGCAGAATACGGCCGTGGTGATCTTATCATCATTGCGATAGAACATGGCAGCGAGGAAAGAATTAAAGAATATATTTTTGATAATGATCGTGTAGCCAACGGTTCTGAAGGAAAAAAATACATCCGCTTTATTGCAGATACTTTAAAGCCTTTTGTGGACGAAAATTACAGAACAAAAAAAGACCGCGACAATACCGGAATCGGGGGCAGCTCATTGGGGGCGCTTATCAGTATATACAGTGGATTTCTTTACCCTGAAGTGTATTCCAAACTTTTGATATTCTCGCCTTCGCTTTGGGTAGAACCGAATAACAACTTTCCGATGATGAATTTCCGGGTTCCGTTTAAAACTAAAATTTATCTTTACGGCGGAGGTCAGGAAGGCTCTAAAATGGTCAAAAGAATTCATATTTTTGAAGAATATCTGAAAAGATGGGAAGAAAAAAAACTTTTTGATTTTGAATTTAAAACCAACATCAATCCTGAAGGCACTCACAATGAATTTTATTGGTCACAGGAATTCCCAAGAGCTATTGAATGGCTGTTCTATGATAATACAGAAAATCCTGTAGAAGTAAAACCACAACAACAAAGCATTAAAAACTAAATCTATAAACCGTTGCAGAAAATTCAGGCAGTCAAGAACAAATGAAGGCAGCGGTAAAAATGAATTTAGACAATATAACATCTATTTATGAAACTAATCAATAAAAAAAACAAAAATTACACTCAGGTTTTTCACCTCTTTACTGAGGAAGAATGGACAAAAACCGGTAAAAATTTCAATAAAAACATTTCCACTTTTTTCACAGGAAAGAAATATGAAGTCTTTGTCAATGCCCATGAAGAAGGGATTACATATTTCATTGGATTAGGAAAATCTACCTTACAAAATTTTGAAATCCAACAGGTGGCAGCGAGGTTTTCACAGTCTCAAAAAGAAAAACTTCAGGCTGTACCTACATTAGCACTTGCTGATTTCATGAATGAAAAGCAGTTTGAAGAATTTGTAAAAGGACTTTTAACAGGAACTTACAACTATCCTTTTGATAAAAAACATGCGTTTTGGAATGCCAAATTTGAATTGCATTTTGAAAATTTAAGCCAGAAAAAGCTTGATCATATCAGCCAGAAAGCAGAAGCTCTGATTAACGGACAGTCTGCCTGCCAGGACTGGCTCAATAAACCAGCCAATCTTAAAAAACCGGATATCTTAAGCACATACCTTAAAAATCTGGCTAAAAAATATGACTTAAAATACTCTGCTTTTAACAGAAAAAAATGTGAAGAGCTTGGATTAGGCGCTTATCTTTCTGTGAACCAAGGCAGTGCTTATGATGCAGCGTTCACTATTTTAGAATATAAAACGACTGTAAAAAATGCCAAAACTTTCGGATTGGTAGGAAAATGTATTTTGTTTGATACGGGAGGAATATCAATAAAAAGCTCTGCCAATCTGCACTATATGAAATCTGATATGGGTGGAGCTACTGCTGTTTTGGGAACGTTAATCTATGCCGCTGAAATGCAGCTTCCGGTCAATATTATTGCCGTTCTGCCTATTACAGATAATGCTGTTTCTGAAAAGGCGCTTCTTCCAAGTGACGTCATCACAGCCTACAACAAAAAAACCATTGAAGTGCTTGATACTGATGCTGAAGGCAGGCTGATTCTTGCAGACGGATTATCTTATCTTGCTAAAAACTACAAAACCGATTTCCTTATTGACCTGGCTACTTTAACAGGAAGCTCGGTAAGAATGTTCGGAGACACCTGCGCTGCGATGTTCTCCAATAATGAAGAACTTAAAAACAAACTGATTAAAACCGGAGATCAGACCAATCAGAGGGTTTGGAATCTTCCTTTATGGGACGTCTGGAAAGATGATATCCAGTCTGATGTAGCAGACATGAAAAACATCTCTCTAAAGCCTGTGGGAGACTGTATTATTGCCGCAAAATTCCTGGAGCAATTCATTGAAAATCACCCTAAATGGGCACATTTAGATATTGCAGGGGTAGCCTTTGGAAGTGTGGGTTATGCCAAAGAAAAAGCAGCCACTGGTTTTGGAGTTCAACTCCTTGTGAATTTAATCGAAAATTATCACTAAAAATTAGTTTTTTACAAAAAAACTCTGTATAATTGATTAGTGAATTTTCAAAAATGCACGATATTTTATTTTTTAATATTAATAAAATAACATATAAATGCTTTTATTTTTGAAAATTCACTAATTCTTAAAAAACATTATATGGAGAAGAAAACCATTGTGTGTATTTCGTGCTATTACAAAGGCTACGATTTTATGGACGAAATGAAAAAGCTCGGCAATAAAATCATCCTTGTAACCTCCGAAAACCTCAAAGAAAAAAACTGGCCGTGGCATGCTATTGATGAAACATTCTATATGCCTGAGCTAAAGCCATCCGTATGGAATCTGGAACACCTTATTCAGGGATTTTCCCACCTGATGAAAACCAGAAAAGTAGATGCTGTAGTGGCTTTGGATGATTATGATGTTGAAAAAGCTGCATTAATCAGGGAAACATTCCGTATTCCGGGAATGGGACAGACTACCCACCGATATTTCAGAGATAAACTTGCTATGCGGCAGAAAGCAAAAGATTCCGGGATTAGCGTCCCTGAATTTACTGCTGTATTCAATGATCATGAAGTGGATGAATTTACAGACCGCGTTCCTGCCCCATGGGTACTGAAACCCCGGTCTGAAGCATCAGCATCAGGAATCAAAAAGATCACCTCCAAAGAACAGCTTCATGAAGCCCTGGAAACTTTGGGAGAAGAACGTCATCTTTTTTTACTGGAGAGTTTTAAACCCGGAGATGTTTACCATGTGGACAGCCTTACTTTTAACAAGAAAATAGTGTTTACTTCTGCCTCAAAATATCTTGCACCTCCTATGCAGGTTTCTCATGAAGGCGGTGTTTTCAGATCCAAGACTTTAGGAAGATATTCCGAGGAGTTTAAAGCATTGGAAGAAATAAATGCCAGAGTTCTTTCCAATTTCGGACTTGTCAACGGAGCTACCCATACAGAATTCATCCGGGGAAAAGAAGATGGAAAATGGTATTTCCTTGAAACGTCATCCAGAGTTGGGGGAGCTCATATTCCCGACCTCGTTGAGGCCTCAAGCGGTATCAATATCTGGAGGGAATGGGCAAAAATTGAAGATGCTCTTTTAAGAGGGCACGATTATAGTGTTTCTCCGCCTACAGGCTATTATTCAGGTATGATTGTTGCCCTGATTAAAGATAAAGAACCGAATTACAGTACTTTTGAATGTGAAGAGGTGGTCAAATTTCTACCCATAGATTATCATGTTGGAATTGTTTACAAATCCGGAGATGCCTCCGTTGTACAGGACAGACTGGATGCTGCAGCAGAAATAATCCATACTGACATGCTGAATATTCTACCTCCGAAAAGTAATAAATTGAGTTCTTAAAAATAACGCGTGACATTGATATTCAAAATGTTATTGAATTCATAATATATAATCTGATCCAAGATTCTCTACTAAAATGTAATTTAGAAAGATAAACTAAACAAGGAAAAATGCCTCACATAGAACATACAGAGTATTATTCAAATATATTGGGAACAAGTCTCAAGGTAGAAGTGACCGGGCATTACGGACATCCTATCATTATGTTTCCAACTTCCCAGGGACAGTATACCCAGAATCATGATTTTCATCTCAATGGAAGCATCAACTGGTTTATAGAGCAGGGAAAAGTAAAGCTTTATAATGTACAGACCATCGACAGCTGGAGTTTTTATGATGAAAAAATCTCCCCTCAGCAAAGAATAAGGAACTACGAACGGTATGTACAGTTTCTGATCAAGGAATTTGTTCCTTATATCCAAAAACTTCATAAAACCCATCGTGTGGCCTTAGCAGGAGCCAGTTTCGGAGGCTATCATGCTGCTAATTTCGCTTTCAGATTTCCGGATGTGGTTTCTCATCTGTTTTGCCTTTCGGGAGCCTTCAGCATAAGGAATTTTATGGACGGCTATTCTGATGATCTTGTATACTTCAACTGCCCGAGGGAATTTGTACGAAATGATGAAGCCTGGAAGTACAAACATATGCATATTGTATTGAGTACTTCTGATCAGGATATCTGCAAGGATAAAAATATGGAAATGGCTGAAATTCTGAGAATAAAAGGCATAGAATTCTGGTATGATGAAAGAAAATGGATAGGCCACGACTGGCCGTTATGGAGAATGGTCTTCCCAACCTTTATAGGAGCATTTTTCTCTTAAAACAATAAAAAGACAAATAGAAAAAATATACCCCACCTTAAAAACAAAAATTATGACAAAAAAAGTAGGAATTCTTTTCGGTATGGAAGACACTTTTCCCTGGGCATTTATAGACAAAGTAAATGAACTGGGAGGTGGAAATATCATAGCTGAACCCGTTACTATTGATAAATTAGAACAGGGAGCAGATTATGGCTATGCAGTAATCATCGACAGAATTTCACAGGACGTTCCCTTTTACAGAGCCTATTTAAAAAATGCAGCCCTTAACGGCACTTATGTCATCAATAATCCATTCTGGTGGAGTGCTGATGAGAAGTTTTTCAACAATGCCCTGATGTCCAAACTGGGTATTCCACTTCCTAAAACCGTTCTGCTTCCATCCCATGAAAGACCGGACAATACTTCAGAAACATCATTCAGAAACCTTAAATTTCCGCATGACTGGGAATATATCTTTAATTATGTAGAATTTCCCGCATACATGAAGCCTCATGACGGCGGCGGCTGGAAAAATGTTTACAGAGTGGAAAATCCGGATGATCTTTGGAACAAACTGGGAGAAACCGGGCAGCTGGTGATGATGGTACAGGAGGAAATTATTTTCGATGATTACTACAGAGTGTACTGCCTGGGCCAAAAATATGTCCACATCATGCCTTATGAGCCGAGAAATGCGCCTCATTTAAGATATGCTACCACTCATCAGACACAAGGTGAAGAACTTGAAAAATTACTGAAGACCATTCATGATTATACGATTAAAATGAATCAGGCTTTAGGATACGATTTCAACACCGTGGAATTTGCTGTAAGAGACGGTATTCCTTATGCCATCGATTTCTGCAACCCGGCTCCTGACGCAGACCGGAATTCTGTAGGAGAAGAAAATTTTGCATGGATTATAGAGCATGCTGCCAAACTGGCTATAGAAAAAGCTAAAGAGTATGTTCAGGGGAAACCCAATATTGCCTGGGGAACCTTCGTGAAAGATTCCATAAAATAATATTGAAAAAAAATTAAAAAACACAAAATAAATGCATCATCAGTTTACTATTGGAATTGAAGAAGAATATCAGATCATCGATGTGGAAAGCAGAGATCTGGTTTCTCACGTTTCAAAAATCATTGAAGGCGGCAAAGCGGTTTTAAGTGAAAATTTAAAGCATGAAATGCACGAATCCATGATTGAAATGGAAACGGGAATTTGTCAGAATATTCAGGAAGCCAGGGCAGAATTGACGAATTTGAGACGTCACCTCATCAATATCGCCCATGAGCAGGGACTGCGTGTTTCCGGAGGAGGTACTCACCCATTCTCTCATTGGTCTGAAAACAATATCACCCAGGGAGAAAGATACATTAAAATTGTTGATGATATGGGAGATGTGGCTCGTGAAAATCTTATTTTCGGACTGCATGTTCATATTGGAATTCCTAATCGTGAAGAAGGCGTAAGAATTCAGAATGTGATGAGATATTTCCTTCCGCACGTGTATGCTCTTTCAACCAATTCACCTTTCTGGATTGGAAGATATACAGGTTTTAAATCGTACAGGCAGGAAATCTTCGTAAAATTCCCAAGAACCGGTATTCCGAGTTACTTCAACTCTCTGGCAGAGTTCGACAGTTATGTAGATCTTCTGGTGAAAACAGGAACCATCGACAATGCCAAGAAAATCTGGTGGGATTTGCGGGTACATCCTTTTTATCCAACCATCGAATTCAGAATCTGTGATATGCCGCTAAGAATTGATGAAACGGTATGTCTTGCAGCCATTATGCAGTGCCTTGTTGCTAAAATTTATAAGCTTCACCAACAGAATCTAAGCTTCAGAAGTTACAGAAGACTGTTATTGAACGAAAATAAATGGCGTGCCTCCAAAAGTGGTATCGAAGCCCATCTGATCGATTTTGGGAAAGAAGAATCCGTTCCTTATCCTCATTTATTGAAAGAACTTTTAGAGTTTATTGATGATGTGGTAGACGATTTGGGATGCCGCCATGAAGTGGAATATGCCTGGAAAATTCTGGAATACGGTACCGGTGCAGACCGACAACTTCAGATCTTTAAGGAAACAGGTGATCTGACGAAAGTCGTTGATTATATGATCTCTGAAACGGAATATGGCATAACCCATGGCGAACCTGCTTCATAATATTTTTGGTAACTTTACAAAAAATATGATGTAATGAAAGATATTCGAATTGCGCTGTTGGACATGAACAACAATCATGTGAATCAAGGTTTTAGAAACATTAAAGAAATTTCTGAATCTTTTCAGCAGAACTCTGAAGAAAATGTTGTGATCAAGACATTTGACGTAAGGTTTAAAAATGAAATACCAGAGATTAGTGATTTTGATATTTTCATTTCTTCCGGCGGACCAGGAAACCCACATCGTGAAGGTTTTGCCTGGGAAGACCGATATGCTGATTTTTTAACCTCGGTTTTAGAACATAATAAATACCATGAAGATAAAAAATATCTTTTCCTGATCTGCCATTCATTCCAGTTGGCAAGTATTCATTGGAATCTTGGTAATATATGTAAAAGAAAATCTTATTCCTTTGGCGTAATGCCTGTTCATAAAACAGATGAAGGTAAGGAGGAATTCCTGTTTAAAAATCTTCAGGATCCTTTTTATGCAGTAGATTCCAGAGCTTATCAGTTTATTGAACCGGATCATGACCGTTTTGAAGAATTGGGAATGACCATCATGGCCATTGAAAAATTCCGTCCTCACATCAATCTTGAGAGAGCGGTAATGGCTGTTCGTTTTTCAGAGGAAATATTCGGAACACAGTTTCACCCGGAAGCCAATCCTGAATCTTTGATCGAAAACCTGAAAGATGAAAAAAACAAAGAAGCCATGATCGAAAACTTCGGGATGGAAAAATATCTTGAAACGATAGACAGAATAGACGATGAAGATAAAATTATTCTGACCAGACATCAGATTCTTCCGAGATTTCTTCAGTTCGCAAAAAAAAACATTTTGAAAGAAGCTGAAACTTTGGCTTAATCAATACAAACCACAAAAGTCACAAAAGGGATTGGGGTATTACAATCATAAAAGCTGTTGGAAAGAGCACATAAGCTTTCTTGAAAATCAAAGATTTCCCAATTAAATAGGTATTTTATAAAAGTGTATTGTAAAATTTTATATTCTAAAACTTTTGTGCCTTTTGTGGTAAAATCAAATTGGGCAGAAACGTCCGATTTTTTACCATCACAAAAGAAAAAAAATATGATCCCAAAATACAGAAAACAGTACAACCAGGAGTTTTCGGATGAAAAATATAATCAACTCAAAAATATATTGGCAGAAAAAGGAGGTACAGCACCCGCTTTCAGAGTTTCAGAAAGTCCGATTTTTTTGACCAAAGAATTTGAGAATAAGCTTCTCGATGCCAGCGAAAGTATTATCAGCCAGATCAAAGCAATTCCGGCAGAACTCCTTCAAAAGGCTATTCCTGATCACTGCAGAGTTCCCAATGATACCAGCCAGCCCCATTTTTTTACTATAGATTTTGGAGTCTGCAAAAGTGAAAACGGGACAATAGAACCTCAGCTTATCGAACTTCAGGCATTTCCTTCTTTGTATGCTTTTCAGAAAGTATATGAGGAAACGTATTGTGAAGTCTACCCTTTTCTTTCGGAGATCAGAAATCTTATGCCGCATGAAACCTTTAAAAACTACTTAAAAGAACTGATTGTAGGAGATGAAAATCCTGAAAATGTAATCCTTCTCGAAATTTTCCCAGAAAGACAGAAAACCGCTATTGATTTTGCTCTCACAGAAAAATTAATAGGTATCAAAACCGTATGCCTGACGAAAGTAAAGAAGGAAGGGCGAAAGCTGTATTATGAAAATAATGGTAAGCTAACCGAAATCAAAAGAATCTACAACCGTGTTATATTTGACGAGCTGGATAATATTCCGGATCTGCATACAGAATTTGATTTCCGTGAGGAAGTGGATGTCAAATGGATCACCCACCCGAATTGGTTCTTCAAAATTTCAAAGTTCCTTTTACCTTTATTACAACATCAGTTTGTTCCAAAGAGTTATTTTCTGCATGAATTTCCGGACAATGAAAACCTTGAAGACTTTGTATTGAAACCATTATTTTCATTTGCCGGAAGCGGAGTTAATCTGAATCCTACGAAAGAAATTACCGACTCTATTCAGGATAAGGAAAACTATATTTTGCAGAGAAAAGTGTTCTATGAACCTATTTTTGAAGATATCAACGGAGATTTTTCAAAAGCAGAGATCCGTTTGTTGTATATTTGGCGGGAAAACGACGAACGCCCTATCCTACTGGAAAATCTCGGAAGAATGACTAAAGCCGCAATGGTGAATGTAGACTTCAATAAAAAAGATGCCATCTGGATCGGTAGTTCCAATGCTTTTTTCGGATAAAAACTGATAAAAACTAATACTACATGGAAGAAAGATCAACACCTTTCGCAGAATTTGACAACAACCTTTTAACACGAAGAAGAAGCCTATTACCCACGTGGATTAAAGTTTTCTTGTGGATCTTTTTAATCGGAGGAGCGCTCGCTGCTATTTTTTTGATAGCAGGCTCTATGATGACTCATGTCTCTTTATCTTTATATGGGATGGATGCCAACCATCCTTATTCAATGACAGGACTTTTGATCTGTGTCTTGTTTTTATTTAAAGGGATCGTTGCCTACGGACTTTGGTTTGAGCAAAAATGGGCAGTACAGACCGCAATAGCTGATGCTGTTATAGGTATTGCTATTTGCCTCATTATGATGGCCATTATCCCGTTTGTATATCCAACAATTAGCTTTACGCTCAGATTAGAATTGATTCCTTTGTATTTTTATCTTAAAAAAATGCAGAACATAAAGAAATCCTGGGAAAACTTATAGAAACAAACCTCCGAAATTTCGGAGGTTTTATTTTTTATTCCTGAAGACCTCATCAATCATAAAAAATCCCCCAACAAAGGAGGATAAAAAAATTGACATGTACGCTGTGTTTTCACAAACATTGTAAATATAAGGAGATGGTGTAGGCGTACACTACGGGAAACCGTAAGACGTGAGTTATTATTTGTATATTAGGTTTTCATAACGCTTTTTTAACGATCTTCCAGCACTTCAGATTATTAATAACCCAGCATACTCTTTCTTCGCATCAAAGCTAGGGCAAGCTTTATGGACATTGGGAAAATCTCTATGTCCTTGAATTTTAGCATTAGGGAATTTTGATTTTAATTCTCTTAACAGCTTGACAATAGATTTTTTTTGCTCTTCCGTTCTTGTATCTTTTGGATGGTTGCTTTTATCAATGCCTCCGATGTATGATATATTGATAATCTGAGAATTCCATCCTGCAACTCCATTGGATACCTGATCAATAGGCAAAGTGTTGACTATTTGTCCATCAGCTTTTATCATATAGTGATACCCGGGATTTTTCCATTTCAGGTTCTCTTTCCAATACCTTTTAATAGTCTCTATTTTAACGTCTGGCTGCGTTGCTGTACAATGTATAACGATGTAATTGATTGTTCTCATAGATTTCAATTTAATTATTATTGAGCAAAATTAAACCTGTAACTCCCAAAATAGTGAAGGAAAAACACCCTATTTACATTGTTGTGATTACTTTCTTTTTAAGTTTATTCTTGCGTTGTATTAAAATGATGAAACTCATAAAAACTGAAGAACAGCAACAAAAAATCCCTCACGGTGAGGGATAATTTTTTTTATAAATCCGGACATGCCATCTCGTTGTCATGTGGAATACACACTTTTTCATTCCATGGCAAAGGACAATCATGCCAGCCTGGAGGACATCCTCCTTTTCCAGTGATACTTCTTAACTTCTCCTTAGAGATTTTCTTTAAATTTTTCATGATTTTGATTTAGTTAGGAGTCAAATATAAATATTATTCTCCAATTAGAGATTTAACATAAAAAAATAATCGTTACGGATTTCCGTAAACAAAAAACATTCAATAAAAGTATCTTAGAAAGATGAAAGAATTTATTAAAGACTGTCTTTTATTTCAAAGCCCGGACTGGCAAGTAAGGTTGATTGGATGTATTACCTGGACATGTGCAATCGGATGGATCGTTTTAGTGTATGAAATGTTTATTAAGTAGTATATTTGAACCATGGAAAACATGGAAGAAATAGAAGCTAAAATAATAGAGAAAATACGAGAAGACCATAAGAAAAATGGAGGGTGGAACGGTTCAGATATTAATGAACTGGATCAAATCATTAATTTACCCATCCTTGAGAGAAACAAATTATTCGATAAAATGGTAGCTGAGAAAAAGATCGCTTATCTTAAACCTCTAAATACTACCCGAATTACGCTGCCAAAATAAAGCTGTTACAATACACAAGGATATTTTGTACTGTACCAAAACAAAAACCTCCCCATAAGGGAAGGCATTAAAAAAACTTCTTGTACTTTTAGTTTATTCAAACTGCGTAAATATAAGTAGAGAATGTATTGGCAACCCTACGGGAAACCGTAATGATTGAAATTAAATTGTTGGCCTCCTTTGAAATCGACAGCGCCAGTACAATAGATACAAAAATTGCAATACGTTTTCTATTCCGTATTGCAATTGTAATAAGTTCTATAAAGATGTATTTACAGGTTTTTATCGTCTTCCAGTAATTCCTTGGCCTGGTATTCCTGAACCAGATCAATGGCATTGGAAATAACATCACTTAAAGCCGTGATAAAAGTTCCTTCTTCTGCCATTCCTATCGCATGTTTCAATGCTTCAATTTCTTTAGGAATAATCTCATAACTAACGTCTCTGCCTGTAGAATTAATCCCATCAATGATCAATCCGTTGATTTCATCTTCCGTTCTTCCGCGAAGGTGTTTTTCATTTCGGATGATAATATAATCAAACATTCTTCCGGCAATCTTTCCGCACTCTCTGATATCGTTGTCTCTTCGGTCTCCAACACCAGAAATAATACCGATTTTCTTGGTGGATTCTACGTTTTTCAGATAATCTTCAATGGCTTCATATCCTGAAGGATTATGGGCAAAGTCAATCAGTACCTTAAAGTTTTTGAATTTAAAGACGTTCAGTCGTCCCGGTGTCAGCTGAGCACTAGGAATAAAAGTTCTCAAAGAATTGGAAATATCCTCAATTCCGAATCCATAAAGATAACTTGCCAAACTGGCTGCCAATACGTTTTCAATCATAAATCTGGCCTTTCCTTCCATCGTAATCGGGAAGTCTTTGGCTTTTCCTATTCTGATCTTCCAGTCTCCTTTTTTGATGGTTACAAAACCTTCTTCATAAACACAGGTTATTTTTCCTTCTTTAGCAAATTTTACGATATGAGGATTGTTTTCATCCATACTGAAAATAGCTACATTTGAATCGAGGTCATTCACAATCTTCATGGAGTATTCATTGTCGGCATTCAAAACACTCCAGCCGCTCTTTTTCACGCTATCCAGTACCACACGCTTTACTTTGGTAAGATCTTTCAGACTGTGAATATCATTCATTCCCAAATGATCTTCTTCAATATTGGTAAGAACCCCGATATCGCATTGAGAAAAACCTAGTCCGGAACGTAAAATTCCTCCTCTTGCTGTTTCCAGCACTGCAAATTCTACAGTAGGGTCTTTCAGAATAAATTCTGCAGAAAGCGGTCCTGTAGTATCTCCTTTTGAGAGCATGGTATTTTGAATATAAATTCCGTCCGAAGTGGTAAATCCTACTCTGTAACCGTTACTTTTTACAATATGAGAAATAAGTCTTGTTGTGGTGGTTTTTCCATTGGTTCCTGTTACCGCAATGATTGGAATGGTAAAAGGTTTCCCCTGAGGATACAGCATATCAACTACCGGAGCAGCCACGTTTCTTGGTAAGCCTTCACTTGGGGCAAGATGCATTCTGAATCCAGGTGCTGCATTGACTTCAATAATGGCACCACCACTTTCTTTTAAAGGCTGGGTAAGGTTCTCTGCCATCACATCAATACCGCAAACATCCAATCCGATAATTTTAGAAATTCTTTCTGCCATTGTGATATTTTCCGGATGTACCATATCAGTGACATCAATGGATGTTCCTCCCGTTGAAAGATTGGCCGTTGATTTAAGATAAACCACTTCTCCCCTTTGAGGAATTGTTTCCAAAGTATATTGAAGTTTATCAAGTAATTCTAAAGTGTCTTTATCAACTTCAATTTCGGTAAGAACATTTTCATGGCCATAACCTCTTCTTGGATCTTTGTTTTCTTTTTCAATAAGCTGTTGCAGGTTCAGCTCTCCATCTCCTATAACATGAGCCGGAACTCTCCTTGCAGCAGCCACCATTTTATTATTGATCACCAGTACACGGAAATCATATCCTGTGATATATTTCTCAACAATTACTTTTCTTGAATATTTCTGAGCATGTTCAAGACCTACCTTAGCAGCATCCCAGTCGTTGACGTTAATGGAAGATCCTTTTCCATGGTTTCCATCCAACGGTTTGATTACAATAGGATACCCTATTTTTCTGATTACAGCGTTCAACCCTTCTTCATCCACTACCAGATCTCCAATGGGCACCGGAATCGCTGCATCGTGAAGCATTCTTTTGGTCAGCTCTTTATTACAGGCAATATCTACAGCAATAGAACTTGTTTTTCCGGTAATCGTAGCCTGAAATCTTTGTTGGTTCACTCCATAACCAAGCTGAACCAATGAGTTTGTTCCCAGTCTTATCCATGGAATTCTTCTGGACGCAGCTTCTTCTACAATACTTCCGGTAGAAGGTCCAAGACGAACACGCTCCCTGATTTCTTTTAACCTATGAATACACGCATTCAAATCATAGTCTTTGCTTTCAACCAGTGCTTCTGCAATTTTTACAGCTTCTTCTGCAGCAAAGATTCCTGCATTTTCTTCGATATAATTAAATACGACATTATATACTCCCGGAGTTTTTGTTTCACGGGTTCTTCCAAACCCTACATCCATTCCTGCCAGAGTCTGTATTTCCAAAGCAATATGCTCAATGACGTGTCCCATCCAGGTTCCCGTTTCCACTCTATGGAAAAAACCTCCCTCTACTCCTTCTGAGCATCGGTGTGTAATTAATGATGGGATTAATTTTTCAATCCTTTCCCGGAATCCTTCGATTTTATTGGTAGGATAATTCTCCATTTCTTCTAAGTCCAACCTCATCTGTATCAGCTTCTTTCTTCTGATGCTCCAGATGTTAGGACCTCTTAGTGCCTGAATCTTTTCGATTTTCATAGTCTATTGGCATTTTAACAGTTAACAATAACTCCTTTCATAGCCAAAGATAATGCAAAACCCTAAACGAAACTATACCACATTTAAAGATTCATTAAAAAAAAATTAATTTTAATTAACATTTCTAAAACATTAAAAATCAACTAAAGATGGCATGAAATTAGCCAAAGAATGTGAATTATTTTTTAATTTTGTACAATGATGAAACCTGTTGGAAAATTAATAGTTATCGGAGGTGCTGTAAACAAAGGAAGTTTTGCTGAAACCGATTATGATCAGAATATAGAAAAGAATCTTAATTTTTTTGAGCGTGGGATCTTAAGAAAGATTATCAACGAATCGAAACTAAAAGAAAATTCTGTCATTGAAATTGTAACAACTGCCTCTCAAATCCCTCAGATAGTAGGTTCTGAATACAAAAAAGCATTTGAATTTCTTGGGGCTAAAAATGTAAATGTTCTGGACATCCACAACCGTGAGGAAGCTAATTCTGATGCGATGGTGGCAAGAGCAAATGCTGCCGATGTCATGATGTTCACCGGAGGAGATCAGCTGAGACTGACCTCTATTCTTGGCGGAACAAGATTTCATGATACGGTTCTGTTAAAATATCAGGAGCAGGATTTTATCTATTCCGGAACTTCTGCAGGTGCCGCCGCAGCTTCTGAAAATATGATCTATCAGGGAAGCAGTTCTGAAGCCTTATTGAAAGGAGAAATCAAAACCACTCAGGGATTGGGGTTAATCGATAATGTTATTATTGATACTCACTTTGTACAGCGGGGAAGAATCGGGCGTCTTTTCCAGGCGGTAGTCAACAATCCGAGAACGCTGGGAATCGGATTGGGTGAAGATACCGGGCTTTTCATTCATAATGATGTGATGACTGCTGTAGGTTCAGGACTTGTTATTCTCGTAGACGGAAGGTTTATAAAAGATACCAACCTTACCAATATCAACCTTGGAGAGCCGATTTCTATTGATAATTTAACTGTACATGTGATGTCTATGAATGATCATTATGATCTTACGACAAAAACATTAACGATCGAAAATTCTCAATTTAATCCGATACCACAGGATAAATAGTGCGGGATGCGGGGTTTTGGGGTTCGAGATATATAAATAACCGAGATTCGTTTTGTAAAAGAAAATAATCCCGGAACTCGTATCAATACGGGGTTCGGGATTCGAGGTATATAATTAACCACGATCTCTTTTTCAAGGGCAATAAACCCGAAATCACAGATCCCGGAACTCGAAACTCGTATTAACACAGTATTTAAATAAAATGCTTATCTTTCTTCATTAATGCCCGGTTGTATTATTAATTTAAATAAATACGGAACTCCGGAACACGAAACCTATATCTACCTATGAAAGTAATTATCCACGGAGGTTTTTTCTCTGAAAGCGATCAAAGCCACGAAGTAAAAACGGCAAAACAGGAGTCGTTAAAAGAAATCGCTCAGAAGGCATTCGACTATCTTAAAACACATTCGGCTTTTGATACTGTTGCCTATGCTGTTTCTTTACTGGAAAACGATCCGTTATACAACGCAGGAATCGGTTCTCAGATCCAGAGTGATGGTGTGATCCGTATGAGTGCTGCCATTATGAACGGAAACACTCAAAAGCTAAGTGGTGTAATTAATATTGAAAATGTGCAGAACCCTATTTTTGTTGCTAAAGACCTCATCAATGAAGATGACAGAGTTTTAGGAGGAAATGGCGCTAAAATATATGCTACAGAAAATGGTTTTGAAAATTTTTCTACGGAAATTCCTCAGAGAAGAAAAGAATACGAAGCCAAACTGGCCAATGGAGGGAAAGGAACTGTAGGCTGCGTAGCCATTGATCATGAAGGAAAACTGGCTGTTGCCACCTCTACCGGAGGAAAGGGTTTTGAAATTCCAGGGAGGATTTCAGATTCCGCGACGGTGGCTGGAAATTATGCCAATGCTTTCTGTGCGGTAAGCTGTACGGGTGTAGGTGAAGATATTGTCAGTAATGCTACTGCAGCAAAAATTGTAACGAGAGTTACAGATGGAATGAGCCTTAAACAGGCTTTCAGTAAGACATTTGATGAACTTGCAGTCATAGATGGGTTTGCTGGTGCCATCGCTATTGATAAAGATGGAAATATCTATCATCAGGATTCGTATCCTACTATGGTTTTCGCCAGTTTTGATGGTGAAAAACTTGAAGTGTTTTCCTAAATTTAACATTTTTTTATAAGTCCATTTATTTTTTTGGCACGTATTTTACATTATTCATAACAACAAATTTTAATATTAATACTTAAAAAAATAGAAATCATGGGAAACAAGACAAAAGGTTTATTAGCTTTACTAGGATTAGGTGCATTAGCTTATTGGAAATATAAGAATTCAAGCCCTGAAGATCAACAAGCTGTAAAAGATAAAATCAATACTGCAAAGGACAATCTTAATAAGTGGGGAAATGACCTTAAAAGCAAAGCCAATGATGTTGCTTCCCAGGTCCAGAATAAGGTAGATGAAGTAAAAACAAATGCTGAGGACTCCCTGAGCTAACCAACACAGAGCAGTTTTTTTAACATTCATATATAGGAAAAAAGTCATCGTAATCAATCTTACGATGACTTTTTATTTTAATACGACCCTTAATTTTTTATTTTTTCTGTGCTATAAGCGCATAGACAAGAGGTATTTTATTTCCAAACTGTGGAATTCTCCATTTTCCTGTTTCGAATTCATCTACATGCCTGAAACAGGGATAATGTGACCAATCAAACTCCCGGAACGTATTCAGCTGTAAATCTTTTTTAATCAAATTATCAAGAACTTCCGCTAAGGAGTGATTCCACATGACATATTCCTGTACGATAGATGCAGATTGATCTGCATACGTCCCTTCGTAGGTTTCTACAATAGGTTTTTCATTGAAATAGTTATACGCTACCTTCGTAAAATCATCATCAAACATCCAGACAACAGGGTGAAATTCTGCCATAATAAATTGCCCTTCTGGTTTTAGAAAATGATTGATAATATCTGCCCATTTTTCAAGGTCAGGAAGCCATCCTATTGTACCATAGCTTGTATAAACGATATCAAATTTCTGATCCAGAATATTTGGCAGATTATACACATCTGAACAGATAAATTCCGTATTTGTATTACACTGCTGTGCAAGCTCTCTCGCAGTATCAATCGCTTTGTCAGAAAGGTCTATTCCTGTAACCTTAGCTCCCATTCTTGACAAGGAAATAGAATCCTGGCCGAAATGGCACTGCAAATGCAGAATGGTTTTCCCTTTTATTTCTCCAAGAAGATCTAATTCTATTGAGTTCAGGGAAGTTCTGCCATTTACAAATTCATCTACAAAATAAAAATCCGATTTCAGATGAGGTTCTACTTTGGCATTCCATGATTTTTTATTAATTTCTAAATAGTTTTCCATTGTTTTAGTTTAAAAGTGTTAGTTATACCCGTAAAGTACTGTGTTAACAGTATACAACGGTTATAATTTCTCTATCAATTTTTTCTTTTGCTCAAGAAACTCCTCATCACTTAAAACCCCCGTTTCTTTTAATCTTCCCAACTGCTCCAGCTGATCTAACACACTTGGTTCAGGCTTACTCTGGAAATGTGTTTCCGGACGGGACATGAATTCTCTTACTTTTTCGCAGAACAGTTCAGCATGATACTTTCCTACTCCATCAATTTCTACAACGTCATCTGTAACCTGAATATCTATGGAAGCCAGTAAAAATGCTGTTTCATATTGTATGGAGCTTATCTTACTGTAAGAAAAGTCTTCTACTTTCAATCCATACATGAATTCCTTATCCACAAAAATCAGTCTTCTGTCGGTGGCAACTAAAATAATATGATGGTTGTTTAATTTGTTTCGGCCCTCTACGAGAGAGACAATTTTTTCATCTGCTGAAAGGATATCCGGCAATTCATGAATTTCTTTTCGGGCAAATATGGTAGGGCTGATATCCAGCTTTTTAAGTTCTTCTCTTATTTCGTCAAGTCTTGATTTTTCACTCATAGCATTAGTTTATGGGGCTAAATTACTGTTTATTAGTAATAATTTTTAATTCAATAAAAATATCTAATCTTCTGATGGTATCACAATGGAAGTATGCAGACAGTATAGTTTCCAGCCCAAGGTTTCATACAGTAGTTTTCCTTCTTCCGTGGCTACTAAAAGATTATTTGAAAATCCTTTGGATAAAGCGATCGTCTCCAGTTCTTTCAGTAAAAAACGGGCAAGCCCTTTCCTTTGATGATTTTTCTCGGTAATAATCCTGTCATAAATAGCACAATCATCTATAAGAGAGATGCGGCCTATGGAAGCCTGCTCACCATTTTCTGCTACAATTCTGACCACAAAGGTGGTATTATATTCAGAAAATTCAAGGTGATATCCTTCTGCAAGACTGGTTTCCGGAAATTGCATCGGATGAAAACAGGTCATCATATATCCCTGTGACTGCAGTTTCCATCTTTCAGGAATTTTTTCTATAAATTCATCAGGAGAAGTGGATACTTTCAGGTAAATCCAGGGCTCATCAATTGAATTGGCAAGTTGGAAAAAATCATCATTAAGCTCAGGAAACACAAAACGTTCTTTTTGTTTTTCATCTCCTACGTTCACATAGAATCCGGATTTATGGGGAACAGGAAAAGGTGTTTCTCTTGAAAGGCACCATCCTTTAAGCCAGCTCTCTACTATTTTTGAAGATACTTTATTCTTCATGATTGGGTTTAAATATTTTATTTTAGTTGCTCCAACAGTTTCTTTTTTTGCTCTGCAAATTCTGCATCGGTTAAGATTCCACTTTCTCTCAGTTTTCCTAATTTTTCAAGCTGATTAAAAATTTCTTCTGATGAAACTGAAACACTTTTGTTTGCTGAAGTAATTTGTTTTAAAGATTGTTCCTTTGGATTATTATAAATGTTTTTTATTGTATCATAGAACTTTTCGGCATCTTCCTTATCCATGTAGCATTCAAACTCAACTGTTCTTTCTTCAAGATGCAGCTGAATGAAGGGAGATCTCGGATGGGTAACAAAGCTCAGCTGCTCTATGGTTTCATTAGGATAAATATTGATCTTTGCGGCACCAAACATGCCTTTTGATACAGAAATCAACCTCAATGGTGTTGCTACCAATACTCCGGCATCCAGTGTGTTGACAAACTGAGCATCTGTAATTGCGATAATCTGTTCATCTTCTGAAATCAGATACGGAAGTTCTTTGATTTCTCCTTTGGTAAAGACCGAGAGATTGGCATGAAGCCTTTCCAGTTCATTCTTTATTTTTTGGTGTCTTCGCCTATAAACCTCTTTTGAGATGTGATGAGAACCGTAATCTGTGGCTGCAGGAAGAGTCTTTTCTACCATCATGACTGCCTGAGCTGCTTCAGTATTTTCTGTACTCAGCATTTTATTGATATCATTAATGCTGAATGCATTAAGATTGTAAAGCAGCTCATCATTGATATCGCTTACTTTATTTAAACATTTATTGCATAAAATAGTACCGTCTGAAAGCTTATTAGCTCCCAAAAGTGTGTCCATAGATGTTAATTCTGTATTGCACAATGCACAATTATCGCTCATTCCTTTTTCTTTTATAATTTATCAAGCAGTTTTTTCTTTTGTTCTGCAAATTCCTCCTCAGTTAGAACTTCAATCTCTCTCAGTTTTCCCAATTTTTCCAGCTGCTCAAAAATTGCACCTGAATCAACCTGATCCGTAGAATAGACATTTTCCTGCACCAGATCAGGAATGGTTTGAGTAAATGCCTGAAATGGACTCGAATTTTGCATGAATTCATTTTCAGTATGAGTAGTACTTCTGCGTTGAGCATTGGAAAATGCCCTTCCATCATTTTTATTATGTAATTTAAACTGCGCTGAACCTCGGTAAGTATTGATTTTAAGTATGGAGTACAAAAGGGTTTCATCAAGATCAATGGAAGAGACATCTTGAATGAGGAATTCGTTTTTTACAACTCCACCCAGAAATTTCTTATCAATAAAAGCAATTCTTTTCTGGGTTGAAAATATGATTCCTTCTCTGTTACTTTGAAGATCTATTCCTTCTGCAATGGCCAGCAGTTTTTCATCTCTATCCAGAACATTAGCCAGTTCATTCACTTCTTCATTAGCCAGAACACTCAATCTTGCGTTCAATGCAACGATCTGATCTTTTATTTCATCCAGTCTTGTGGGTGCATCATATTCGTAGCGGCTGTTAGCCATAGATTGAGATCCTCCCGGATTCTGACTGGCATCAATTTTACTTTTCAAAATCATTCCTGTAATTTCTGCAAAATAAAACTGATCAAGATTATTAATGAGATCTCTGTTGATCGTAATAGCTTTAGTAAAACAGGCTGCGCACAAATAACCACCGTCAGCAAGTTTATTTTTACCTACGGACATATCTGTAGCCGTCAGCGGTGTACCGCACAATGCGCAAATAGTATTCATTTGGTTTTTATGTTTAAAAGTTTTTTGTAGATACAGGGACCTCCATTGACCCTGTTTTATAATATCGGATCCAAATTACAAATTCTGAACCGATTGTAAAGGTTAAAAATATTTAAATCTTAGCACCCATCAAACAAAACAACCACAAAAGTAATTTTGTGGTTGATTTGTTTTTTTAAATATCTATAATGTTATTCTCCTAAAAACTCTTCTAAAGAAACAGTTTTCTGCTCTCCCGCTTCAAGATCTTTAAAAGTAACTGTATTATTTTTAATTTCTTCTTCACCCAGGAAAACAAGATTCTTTATGCCTTTCTTTTCAGCATAGGTAAACTGCTTGTTGATCTTTGCATTCTCAGGATATAATTCTGCTGAAATTCCTTTGGTTCTCAGCTTCATGATCAGTTTCAATGCTTCTGTAATTCCTTCACCTCCAAAGTTAGCAAACAGATATTCTATTTTGGCTGATGCTTCTTCAGGGAACAGGTTAAGTTCTTCCATCACAAGATAAATTCTGTCTAATCCGAATGAGATTCCTATTCCAGGAATGTTTTTAACGCCAAAGACTTCAGTAAGGTTATCATATCTTCCACCACCTCCGATGGATCCCATTGCAACTTCATCTGCTTTCACTTCGAAAATAGCTCCGGTATAATAATCCAGTCCTCTTGCCAAAGTAATATTAAATACCAGATTTTGAATATCAACACCAAGGTTCAAAGATTGTGTAAGAACAAATTCCAGCTCTTCTACTCCTTTCAAACCAATTTCGTTTCCTGCAAATTTTTCTTTCAGCTGAAGAAGATTTTCCAACGCATCATCTGACTGACTGAACAAGAAATCCAGCTTATCAATAGATTCCTGAGAAATTTCTCTTTCCAACAATTCTTTTACAACTCCGTCTTTACCAATTTTATCCAGTTTGTCCAGTGCTACAGTAAAATCAATCAACTTATCTGTGATTCCTGCATATTCTGCCAATCCGGATAGAATCTTTCTGTTGTTCATATGAATGGTTACCGGAACTTTCAGATCTGCAAAAGATTTAAGATACAACTGAACCAGCTCTACTTCCTGTAGTAAACTTTCACTTCCTACTACATCGGCATCGCACTGATAAAATTCTCTGTATCTTCCTTTCTGAGGTCTGTCTGCCCTCCAAACCGGCTGGATCTGAGAACGTTTGAACGGAAATGTCAGTTTCCCATGATTCATTGCTACAAATCTTGCAAAAGGTACAGTTAGGTCATAACGAAGCGCTTTATCAGTAAGGCTCTCTGCACTGAATGGTTTTTCCAACGCTTTTTGAAAGTCATGAAGCATCTGAGTTTTTTTCTCTACTTTCGCTTCGTTGATGCTTGAATTTAAAATTTTAAAAATCAAGCGGTCACCTTCTTCTCCGTATTTTCCTGTCAACGTAGAAAGATTTTCGAAACTTGGTGTTTCCAATGGCTGAAACCCGAATAATTCAAAATTATTCTGTAAAATACTGATGATATATTTTCTTCTGGAAACTTCCTGTGCCGTAAAATCTCTCGTCCCTTTTGCTAAACTTGGCTTCATTTGTTGTATGTCATTTTGATAAATGCAAAAGTAAGGAATTGAAAGGAATTTTACATAGTATAAAAAGCTGAAGAAAGTCTTTCCTCAGCTTTTCTTGTTGCAGCATCAATTATTCAGAAATCATACGCTTTCAAGGATTTCAAGAATCTCTTCACCATAATTTTCAATCTTATGTTTTCCAAATCCTTTGATTTCCAGCAATTCTTCTTTCTTAGCAGGTTTATACTTAGCCACAGATATCAGTTCTTTATTGCTGGCGATGAAATAAGTGGGCAGATTTTGTTCTCTGGCTTTTTCTGATCTCCAGAGTTTCAGAGCGTCCAGAATTTTTTCTTCATCTGTATTCAAAAGATCATTTTCTGCAGAATATTTTACTGCCTTTGGTTCTTTTACTGTACTTTTTGTAAGCTTTAATTCTTCAAAATACAATATAACAGACCAATAACGTTCCTCATTCACAAAAGCTGTTTCTACTTTCATAATCTCATTGGCTTCAAGAAAATCATCCAGCATTTTCTGATCTCTGTACAGAAATTCTTCCGGAAGTCTGATTTTAAAAACTTTTACTTTCATCATTTGTGTTTTTATTATTTACCTCCTAATAAAAGAATCTCGTCTACACGAATTTCTGTGATATACCGTTTTACCCCATCTTTATCATCATATGATCTGTAAGTGATTTTTCCTTCTATGGCAATTTCCTTTCCTTTAGAGACATACTTTTCAAAGATTTCTGCTGTTTTCCCAAAGGCGATCAGGTTGTGCCATTGTGTTTCTTCTACCTTTTCTCCTTTAGCATTCGTGTAGTGATCACTGGTGGCTAAGGATACACTTGCTTTTACATTTCCATTGTCGAAGTTTACCATTTCAACTTCTTTACCTGTGTAACCAATTAATGTTACTTTGTTTCTTAGTGACATAACTTTTAGATTTTAAAGATTAATAAATTCAGATAAGAGACGTTCACTGTTTTTCTCAAATCTCTGTTGCAAAGATTGCGATGTTCCGATACCACAGTCGGTTATAAACTATTTAAATCCGTTTGTAGTCGTTTGAAAACGAATAATAAAATAAACAGAATTCTGTAGAAAACAATATTTATAAAGCTTTAAAAGCATTAATTATCATTTTTAAAGTAAAAATTACATGATGGAAACCCCATATCCTAAAATATTTTCTATTTCTAAAAACATTGAAAAATAGATGTATTACAAGGTTTTTTTTCTCTTTAATTTAATTTTTTTTTGCAAATTTGTAAAAATGTCTGATATGCAAAAAGAAAAACTCCGTACAGTAAGAAAGATGAAAGGCTTCACTCAACAGCAAATGGCTGAAGTGATTCCTACTGACGTCTCCAATTATAGCAGAAAAGAAAGCGGTGCTGTATCTATAACACAGGCAGAATGGAACAAGCTTGCCCAGTATTTAGAGGTTCCTGTTGAAGAAATCTACGAAGAAGAGGAAGCTAAAATTGTTATTGAAAATCCTGTTTTTAATGACAGCCCTGGTTCAAATGTTGGTAATAGTGGTTTTTCAGCCAATAATATGGGATATATCACAAATGAATTAAGCATAGAAATTATAAAAACGATGCAGGAATATATTGTTTTGCTTAAAGAAGAAATCGAAAGGCTTAAAAAATAGAAAGCATCAAAAATATAATGATATCAAATTATAAATTTTGAGAAAATAAATAAATTATTGAGACAGCATATATAAATCGGGAAATACCCAAAATTAAAGCAGAATATTTGCATCTGGATTGAAATAAAAAAAGCGCTCAACAAAATTGTTGAGCGCCTCCTACTTAATCATGCAACTAAAAATAAAAATTGAAACTTATATTTTTTCACATTCAACAATGCTTTTGCTTCTGTTTCAATAGGAATAGGCTGGGTAAACTTTAATCCTGCTTTTTCAATGCTCATCTTAAACTCACTTAAAGTTCTTTCTTTTCCGGTAAGGCAGACCAGCATAACCATATCAAGAAGTTTGGCAATGTGTGGTATATTTAATACTCATCAGGGATAACGGCATGATGAATAGTTTTCCGGAGACCAGAAAATCTGCATACTGAGCTTGAAAACAAGAACAAACCTTATCAGTTTGTTCTTGTCTGACATTGGTCAATTTGAAAATAAGCTTTAATAATGAGTTAATCTTTTGCCTGTGAAATCCTTGTGATACTGTTAATAGTAGCATCTAGTGAGGTATCAGATTTTATTTTAATAAGATATCCGCTTCCTATGGATAAAGGATCCGCAACACTCACAAGATAAAAAACCAGATCTCCTGAAGTTACCCCATTGGGAGCAACAGCGGTCTGATCTATGGAAAATGTTGAAGGAGGAAGTGGGTTGGAAAGATTTACAGTCACAAATGCTACAGAACCGTTATTCTTATTACTGTAGCTCACAATGACCCTCCACATATGAACCTGTCCAGCAATAGGGTTTTCTAAAAACCGGTTTGTTGACGGATCATATATATCTGCGGGTACCGGGTTGGTAATATTTTCCGGCCATGTGGTGGTAGGAGGAGCCGCAAAGTCTGTCACAATATTCATCGGTGTCTGATAAACAATATTCTGATACGTCATTAAAGGCACCCCTCCTGAAGATTTGAATGCAAATGTGGGTTTCACTCCTGCTCCACTATTGAGCTTAACAACACCTTCATTGGCCGTTGTAAGCGTCTGGGAGGAAATTACGGTACTCCACTGGGTTCCATTATAATACCTTAAGGTTTTATTGGTAGAATCGTAGATGATCATTCCCGCAGCAGGCGTTGTTACGTTGGCCGGAGGATTGGCATTTCTGGAGAGTACAACTGCTGAATTAGCTGAGGTGACATCCAGAACTCCCTGAGGAGAAGTGGTGTTAATCCCTACCTGTCCAAGCATAAATGAAGAACACAGAATACTGAGTAATAAATTGGATTTTTTCATGGTTTGTTTTTTTGAATGTTTGATATCAAAATTACAAAAAAACACAATACAGTGAAATAAATTTTAAATTTATTTACTGAAAATAAGACTGTTATACATAACAATATAGATTTATGTGTAAATATTTACATTAAAACACTGATGAATATTACATTATTCAAAATGTAGAGAATTACAAAAAAAAATTTAAATGTTCTAAAAAATTGATCCCATCAATAAAAATCCCTTATTTTCATAAAATATGTTGTAATAGTGATGAGTGCTTTTCTAATTATCCATTTACAAACGGATAATTCCTTATCTTTGTGAAAATTCATCTATGAAAAGGAGCATCAATATTTTTGAGTTTCCTCTCAATTTGGGACTTACCAAAAAGGAACATGAGACAGAACCCGGAGTTCGTAAACTTCCGGACTGGCTCAGAAAATTTGGTTTTCATAGCAGAATTAATCCGACAAATGTTATCAGACTGGAAGCCCCTGACTATTCTTTGGATTTTGATAAAGAATCAAAGGTCAGAAATGCAGGCCAGATTGTTGAATATGCTAAAAAACAGGCTGACTGTATTCTCCATCATTACGAGAAAAATTCATTCAATATTATTCTGGGAGGTGACTGCAGTATTCTCATAGGAAATGCCATTGCTCTGAAAAACCTGGGAAATTTTGCACTTTTTTATCTTGACGGACATACAGATTTTATCCCACCGGAACTTTCTGAAACCGGAGGCGCTGCGGGAATGGATCTCGCCATTATTACGGGTACCGGACATCACAAACTGACTGATATCAATGGATTGAAACCTTATCTGGCTGAAGAAAACATCTACTGTTGTGGAAATGCAGAAACTGATGATGAAGAGTATGTTAATCAGATTATCAATTCCGGGATTCATTATTTTGATCTTTATCAGCTCAGAGAAAATGGTTTCAGAAAAACGGCTGAAGACTTTCTGACAATGGTAAATAGTAAAGGTCTGGATGGATTTTTCATTCATTTTGATGTCGATATTTTAAAAGATGAGATCATGCCTGCCGTAGACAGCAGAATGGAAGATGGCATCAGCTATGATGATCTCAGGGAAATGCTGGAACCTTTGTTCGGAAACCCTTTGTGTTTTTGGAATAGAGATTACCATTTTAGATCCTGATTATGATGAAAACGGAATATATACCCAGCCATTTGTAGATAACTTAATTCAAATTATAAAAAATAAAGAAGAGTAAATGAAGAAGAGCATTAAAAGAACATTCAGGGTTTCAAAATATGTAATCTATAAAGAGACACTCGTTGATTACAAGGAACATTTCTGGTCATTTTTGGGAGCATTTTTTGGGATTGGGATTATTGCATTTATTCAGTCTCATTCACTCACAGAAACGGAGAATATATTCCTGATTGGTTCTTTTGGGGCATCAAGTGTTCTTATTTATGGAGCAATACAAAGTCCTTTGGCTCAGCCCAGAAATCTTATCGGAGGGCATGTACTCTCGGCATTGGTGGGCGTTACTGTCTATCAGTTTGTTCCGGATATCATCTGGCTTTCAGCACCTCTGGCAGTCGCATTTTCTATTGTGCTGATGCAGTATACAAAGACTTTACATCCACCGGGTGGAGCTACAGCGCTGATTGCGGTAAGCTCTACAGGAAAAATTCCGGAATTGGGATATTGGTATGTTCTCTCCCCTGTTCTTTCCGGATGCATTATTCTTTTGATTGTTGCCTTATTTTTTAATAATATTACCCCCAACAGGAGCTATCCTACTCACAGTATGTTCAAAAAACTGTTGAAAAAAAGACACAAACACCACTTAAAATAAAGATCATGAATTGCCTGGAATGTGGCGAAAAAATCATCGGAAGGTCTGATAAAAAATTCTGCAACGATGCCTGCCGGAACGCCTATAACAATAAGCAGAATAAGGATTCTAATAACCTGATGCGGAATGTTAATAACAAACTCCGTAAAAACTACCGCATTCTGATGGAAATCAATACCGATGGTAAAACAAAAGTCCCCGTATCCAGACTGGATGGCTTAGGTTTTGATTTTGATTACTTCACCAATCTGAAAGTTTATAAAAACGGCTCTGAATACAAGTTCATTTATGATTACGGTTATAAACTTCTGGAAGATGATTTTGTACTGATTGTAAAAAATCAGGCATAACAACCACCACAAAAATAATACTATGAAAGAAGTTGTCCTGATCACTGGTGCCAGCGGCATGATTGCCAAAGAACTGGCCAAAAAAATAGGTGATGAATATGAGATCAGATTTCTGACCCGAAAAAAAGTACAAGATCATGAATATGAGTGGAACATCAAAACAGGAAGTATTGATGAAACCGCATTTAACAATGTTTCCCACATCGTTCATCTTGCGGGTGCCAATATTTCAGAAAAGCGCTGGACACCGGAAAGAAAAAGAGAACTGATTGCCAGCCGTATAGATTCTGCAGAACTTCTTCGAACAACTTTAAGAAAAAACAAGATCAAGCTAAAATCTTTTATTTCAGCTTCGGGGATTAATTTTTATGGTACGGAAACGTCAGAAAAAATTTACACGGAAACCGATCCTCCGGGCAACGATTTTCTCAGTGAGGTGGTTGTTTTATGGGAAAGGGCTGCTGACGATTTTAAGGAACAAGATCTGGCTGAAAGAGTTGTCAAAATACGTACCGCTGTTGTTCTTTCTGAAAAAGACGGAGCATTAAAGAAAATGATCCCTCCTGTTCAATATTATATTGGCTCTCCACTGGGGAGTGGCAAACAGTACATGCCGTGGATTCATGTTGAGGACATCTGTTCTATTTATGAATTTGCTTTAAAAAACCCAGCAATAGACGGCGCTTATAATGCTGTATCTCCACAGCATGCCACCAATAAAGATTTGACAAAAAAGATTGCCAAAGTACTTGGAAAACCTTTATTCATGCCTAATGTCCCTGGATTTGTCCTGAAACTAATCTTCGGAGAGCTCGCTACGGCTATACTGGAAGGTTCCAGAGCTTCTTCACAGAAACTTCAGGATGCAGGGTTTCGCTTTAAGTTTCCGGATCTGAATGAGGCTTTAGAAGATCTATTAAAGAAGCAATAACAGAATGGGGGAAGAACTTTTAATCCTAAAAAATATTTCCAGGCATATTTCACTTACCAATCAAGAGAAATCTTATTTTCTCTCTCTATTAAAAGAGAAAAAGGTTGCTAAGAAAGAATTGATTTTACAGCAGCAACAAGCCTGTAAAGAGATTAATTTTGTTCAGACAGGAATTTTGAGAGCTTTTCATATGGATGCCACAGGAAAAGAATCTACGATTATGTTCGCGGTTTCTGACTGGTGGATCACTGATATGTATTGTTTCATCAATCAGAAGCCTGCCATGCTGAATATTGAAGCATTGGAAGACAGCTCTGTTTTGCAGCTTCAAAAACATCATCTGGATGATCTTTATCACAAAGTCCCCAAATTTGAACGGTTTTTCCGGATCATGATGCAAAACGCTTACATCAGAGAACAGCTCCGAACGATTGAAAATCTTTCTTTACCGGCAGAAGAACGTTATTATAACTTTCTACAGAAATATCCTGAAGCAGTAAAACGTATCAGGCAAAAACAAATAGCTTCTTATTTAGGGATCACTCCTGAATTTTTAAGCCTTATAAAATCCAAACAAAAAAACAGTTTCTCTTAAGCTATATTATTTTTTTTATTCTGAAAGTTCTGTTATTTTACTCAAAAAAAAAATATGTTTATACTTATCGCAGGCCCTTACCGTAGCGGAACAAATGATGATCCGCAGCTTATTCAGCAGAATCTTCACAATCTTGAGGCTGTTGCTCTTCCTATTTTCAGAAAGGGACACATCCCTATTATCGGAGAATGGGTTGCATTGCCATTGATCCACCTTGCCGGATCTACCCAAATAGGTGATGAAGCATGGCAGGAAATACAGTATCCCGTAGCTCATGCCCTTCTGGAAAAATGTGATGCAGTGCTGCGTATAGAAGGAGCATCAAAGGGAGCTGATGAAGATGTAAGAATAGCCAAAGAAAGAGGTCTTACCATTTATTATACCATAGAAGATATTCCTTATGCAAAATCCTGATATCAAAATCCTTCAGACAGAAATCCTTTCAGACAACTGGTATACTTTAAACAAAGTTACCTATTCTGTTTTGAAAAAGAACGGAACCACAGAAACCCAAAGCAGAGAAGCCTATGACCGCGGAAACGGAGCTGTAATTCTTCTTTACAGTACAGTCTCTAACACCGTTATTCTCACCAGGCAATTCAGATTACCAACTTATATCAACGGAAATGCTACAGGAATGCTAATAGAAGCCTGTGCCGGACTTTTGGATAATGATAATCCGGAAGACTGTATAAAAAGGGAAACCGAAGAAGAAACCGGCTATAAAATCTCCAAAGTTGAAAAAATATTTGAAGCTTATATGTCGCCTGGATCTGTGACGGAAATTCTTTACTTCTTCATTGCAGAATATTCCGATGAAATGAAAATTACAGATGGCGGCGGCCTCGAAGAAGAAGGTGAAAACATAGAGGTCCTGGAATTATCGTTTGAAGAAAGCCTGAAAATGATTGATACCGGAGAAATCAAAGATGCAAAAACCATTATGCTTCTGCAGCATTTGAGGATCAAAGGGATACTGTAAAATCACCCTATAAATGATGATGGATTGATGATAATTGATACAAGAAAATGGGCCATTGAAATAAAAACATTAACTTATAACTCTTATTTAAACTATTAACATATGCTTGAACATGTGAAGCTTGCCATTAATCCGAAATTTCAGGATTGGGTTCTTTTTGAAAATGGTACTTATATTATTTTTGACGACATCAGTACAATTGAAGATGTAAAAGAGGAAGCATTACAATTAATGAAAGAATTCGGTCCGGTTTCTGCCGGAGGTCCCGCCGGAGATTTCAGTGTAATTCATTTAAGCCTTACTGAAGGATGGCTGGTTTCCGGGCATGGATATGGCATGTATACGTATGTACATCCCTCTGAACTGGACAGTGAGTCCCCAAATGATCTTGAAATAGGACTTTACGGTAGGTCTAAAAGAGATTCAGATGGTCAAAATCCGGAAATTATTCATATCAACAGCAGTAAAGTTTCATAAAACATAATATCAGATTTACGGTTTACCGGTACAGCAATCAATTCACAATTCTTAATTAAATAAAAATGTTTCAAGATCATATTACGGTGGAAAACCGTCACAAAGATTTTATTAAAAAAATCACTGAGTCAGAAACAGTATATGCTTTAAAAGATGGCAAAGGATATGCAACCTCCTACTCCAACGAGAAAGAATATGAAAACGGTGATGAAGTGCAGATCATTTGTTTCTGGTCGGACACTGCCAGAGCAAAATCATGCATAGAAAATGAGTGGAATCATTATGAGCCTTCTTCTATTCCACTCAATGAGTTTGTGGAAAACTGGTGCCTTGGGATGAATATTGACGGATTGTTGGTGGGAACTGATTTTGACAGCAATCTGTTGGGTTACGAAGCTGAGCCTTTAGAATTAATCCTTGATATTATTGAAGAACTTAAAGCTTCAGGAAAATCATTGGAGCTAAAGAAGTTTGAAAGCATTGACGATTTGGAAAACCAGATCAGAGAAGTGTTGGCAGATTAATTGGTTATTATACTCCATGAAGTCTTTGGGAATAAAGATCATTAAAGTAAGTGCTTTATTTTTGGTTCTTGTTTTCAGTATTCTGATGCTGAAAACCATTTCCCAGTATACTTCTTTTGATAAAAACATCGGATTTCTGGCCTTTAAGCAGCAGGTAGTCAGTAATCCGTACTGGATGGCTTTTTTCTATATTCACATCTTTTCTATAACGCTTTGCCTTCTGGCGGGTCTGACGCAATTTTCAAATCGGTTTCTGACAGAAAACAGAAATCTTCATAAAATTATTGGTAAAATATATGTTTACAATATTCTTGTGATCAATGCTCCCGCATGCTTTGTACTGGGACTTTTTTCAAATGGCGGACTTATCGGAATTACCGGATTTCTGATTCAAGATGTACTTTGGGCTTATTTTACTGTCGCGGCTGTACTTTTTATCAGAAAAGAAAACGTGAACAGACACAGGATTTATATGATCTTAAGCTATGCGGTCACCACCACAGCTCTTACTTTCAGAATCATTAAGAACCTCTTTTATAACGAAATACAGCATGATTACGAACTTTTTTATGGGTTGAATGTCTGGGCTGCCCTTTTAATCAACTTGACCATTGCTTATGTGATCCTCAAAAAAGATCGTTTGTTAACGGGAAAAATCAAGACTGGAAAGGAAAATATAGATACCGATAAATGATATCAGAAAAAAGGCTGCAATAAATATTAGAGTATTAAAAATTGCTTTGTAGTCACTATTTCTGGTCCATTTACTGAAAAAACGCATAATCAGATAAGAGATTCCTCCAAAAATGGCAATAATAAAAAGAAGAAAAAAATAATATATCATGGCTTCGTGTTAATTGATGTAAATCTATTGTTTTAAATCTAAAAAAACAATCAAGTACAGGACAATAGTCAGAGACCAATATTCATGAGGTAATGGAAGAGATGCAGAAATCATTGAATGGGTTGTAGAGAGAATCAGGACTGTATGAAAAATCAAATCAGTTTACTTCCGAGATCCGGATCAGAATCTTATTGAAGTAAGTAATTATTATTAACAAAAACAACTCTGTATCAGTTTATTACTATCCTTTTTTCAGGATTTAAGGGCTTATAATTTTTAAAACATAAAGTAGTTAGTATAAAATTCATATAAAATTTGCAAAAACCATTGAGAAAATCTATTTAATCCTTTATATTTCGAATTTAAAGCCTTAATTTTGCATAGAAATTCAGAAAATTCGGATTCTTTCAACAGGTTATGTACATGAAAAAAATGATGATTGGGCTTGCTTTAGCCTTATCCATTACTATTTGGGGGCAAAAAACTCCCGCAAAAGCCAACAATCTGACCCCTTACAGCTATCAGACTTTTAACTGTGACAATAAAGGGTATTTTGACCCGGCTAAATATAAAAAAGAAGAAATAGACGGGATCAATAAACTTTTGTACCAATTCAATGGGGTTGTATTTGACACCCAGCCTGTTTTTAAAATTGCACAGCTTGAAGAAATCCGTAATAACAGAGAAGCTTATTTACAGGAGCTGGAAAAGCAGTATAACGAAAAGAAAAAAGAATTATACAGCCTTAAAGTGATAGATCTTCCGAAATGGAAAAAATTAATGGAAGAAACCATTGATTCTTTTGAAAATGAATACCAGCTTAATAAAGAAGAAATCCTTGCATATTCTGATCCTTTCACGCTGAAAAACAGCAAATATTACGATACCTGCAGAGAACAGATTGATGCAATTTCCTCTCCCGACAGAGAAAAGATGTTTGCAGCATGGAGAGCATATACTGAACTTAAAAGTAAAAATAATGCTGACCCAAAGGGTGTAATGGCAAGATTTGATGCCAAAATGAATGATCCTCAAAAAGAAGATTATGCATTAATCGATATGATTGGTCTGGGTTTTCACAACTGTGCCAACAGCAGCTTCAGACAAAAGCGTGATAATGAAGAGACCACTTACAAGGATTTTGATAAGATTTTCACCAAGCTGAAGAAAACTTGTGATCAGCCATAGATTTATTAAAGATTGAAGCATTTAATTATTTAAAAATATCATAGCAGTACTCATATTGGGTGCTGTTTTTTATTTGGTAAAGTTTGTAGAAAACGGTTAAGGAACGGTTAAAAGTGGGTTAATGGCTTATTATTTATTTGTGAAAGCACTTAATACTTCTACTTTCGTACTTCTAAAACTATTCCATGAAATACATTCTTACGTTTCTGACATTGTTATTTTGCAGCGCAATATCAGCGCAAAAAACAACTTCTATTCTTCCTTTTTTTCTGGAAAACAATTCCGTGTACGTATATTGTAAAGTCAATAAAACAGATAGTATTAAGTTTCTTTTTGATACAGGTGCAGATGGTTCTGTCATTAATAGCAACTCAAAGAAAAAGATCCCACTGAAAATTGATGGAAAATCTGAGAACAAAGGTTCCAACGGAGTAAATACTGTAGATTACAGCAGCCACAATACAGTACAGTTTGGAAATATTGAGAAAAAAGAAATACGATTTACACTTATTCCTTATGAATCAGCCCATTTTGATGGGGTCTTCGGAACAGACCTGATGAAGGGGCAACTCATTGAAATTGATTATCATAGAAATGAGATCCGGTTTTATGAAGAGAATGATCCACTTGTTGATTGGGCAGGATATGAAAAGGTAAAACTCCATATGATCGACAACTACCCTGCTGTAGAAAGCAGTATCCTGGTGAATGGTAAAGAATATTCTGGATTCTTTGGACTCGACAGCGGAGCGGATGATGTGCTTACAATAGCTTCTCCTTTTGCTAACAAGAATACCCTGGTAAAAACTATGAAAACAATTGGCAAAGCTACAGCGCAAGGTTCCGATGGTTCTGTGTATGAAATGCCTTTGGTTCTTTGCCCGGCTGTAAAATTCGCTCAGAAATATCTTTATAATCTCCCGATTACGCTTTCCGGTTCTACGGAGGGAATTGATTCTACAGAAAAAATGGCGGGATTTTTTGGTAATCAGTTTTTAAAAAGGTTCAATACAGTGATTGATTTCAAAAACGGGTTTATTTATTTTAAACTGAATAAAAACTTGTATTCGGAGTTTAAATAGCTGTGAAAGTTAATTTTACATATTCGATCTGCTTTTTTCTACAATCGGTTATACAGGCCAAAAATTATTCAAATAAATTAATAATGAATAAGTTATGGTTTATCAGATTTAAATCCGTAATTTTGCACCCCGAAAATAAGAATTAGAGATATGAAAAAAATTGGTGAGCACAGAACACTTCTTGGAGTTGATAAAAACGTTACATTAAGAGAATTAAAGACGATTTACAGAAATGTAATGAAAGATACCCATCCTGATAAATTCATTAATGATGAAGCAGGAAAGCAGGAAGCAGAAGAAAAAAGCAAATCTGTGATTGAAGCCTACCATTTTTTGGTAAGTATCAATCCTGAAACACAGGAAAAATACAAGGAAGAATATACTGAAACCATTACGAAATCTAATATTCAGGATTTTTATCTGGAGAAATCAATTTTAACGGTTCAGCACCTGAACGGAAATATGTATGAATATATGGGAGTTCCAAGAAATACCTATATCAAAATGATCAACGCTGATTCACCGAGCCGTTTTGCAAGAAGACATATCTACGGAAACTTCGTTTACAGAAAGTCCGGAGAGGCTATGGCAGATTAATTTTTTCTACTACAATATAGAAGAGCTTCCAGTTTTACTGGGAGCTTTTTTTATTGCTGGAAACCGAATCTAATGTTTAGGCTAAAGCCGAATAATGAATGCTACAGAGATAAGCGGGCTTCCTTCGTCTAAGCTCAGGATTAGAGCCCGCTCCTATTGAATTAACAGTTTACGTTTGTCATTCTGACGAAGGAAGAATCTCTGTTGTAATCAAACCCATGAGATTCTTCACTACATTGATGAACTACGTTCGCAGACTTTCAGTCTGTGTTCAGAATGACACAAACCGATAATTCAACTTCCAAACAACTTATTTTCTCTTAACAAATATGATCCGGCAATTATTGCGATATAATTAATGATCAATAGAAATGGGCTTTAGCCCATTTAAATAATAAAAACCATTCAACGGCTTTAGCCAAAACCTATATAATCCAATTTTAAATCATCAAATATCAACAAAAAAGCGCCTCAGAAGATCTGAGGCGCTTTCGGTTAATTAAAGGCTTAATTTTTAATTATCTAAATGCTTCGGAGTAAATCCGTCTTCATTCAGTTCTCTATGTACGTAATCTGCTTTCATTTCAGCTTCGTAGTCTACTTTGGTATCTTTACCCATTCTTCTCAGAACAGAGTCAAATAGAGAGTATACTACCGGTACAATGATCAATGTAAGGAATAGTGATGATGTCAGACCACCAATTACTACCCATGCAAGACCTTTGTTCATTTCAGCTCCGGCACCTGTTGCCAATGCGATCGGTAACATACCGAAGATCATCGCAATGGTAGTCATCAGGATCGGACGAAGACGTGCGTGGTTCGCCTGTACCAGGGCATCGTGAGTATTGGCACCTGCTGCCTTTCTGGCATTCGTAAAGTCAACGATAAGGATCGCATTCTTCGCTACCAGACCAATCAACATGATCATCCCTAACATCGTGAAGATGTTTAAAGAGTTGGCAGTTAAGGCAAGGATAACCATTACCCCGATCATTGCTAACGGAATTGAGAACAATACCACGAAAGGATATACAAAACTGTCATATAATGAAACCATTACCAGGTATACCAATACGATAGCTGCCAATAATGCAATTCCTAACGTACCGAAACCTTCCTGCTGGTTTTCCATATCTCCACTCCAGATGTAATCTACACCCACAGGTTTTTTGGTGCTGTTCATGAACTGATTAGCCCACTCATTAGCTACATCCCCTACCGGTCTACCTACAGCCTTAGCTCTTACTTTTACAGATGGAGATTTATCTCTACGTTCAAGCAAACTTGGTCCTGAACCCATTTCCACATTAGCAAACTGGCTTAAACGAACCTGCTGCCCCTGAGGGTTTGTAAACATAAGGTTTTTAACATCATCAATAGATTGTCTGTTCACATCTCCGAAACGGATATTGATATCATATTCATATTCTCCGGCTCTGAATTTTCCGTCTGTATTTCCGTTGAATGCAGTCTGCATCGTCTGTCCTACACTTGAAAGGTTTAAACCTAAGGCAGCCATTTTATCTCTGTCAATACTTACCTGAACTTCCGGGCTACCAGTGTCAGTTGATAATTCAGCATCTACAGCTCCAGGAACTTTTTTCAATAGTTCCAGAATTCTTGTTGCTTCTTTTACTGCTGTAGCATTATCCGGAGCAGTTACCACCATTTCAATAGGAGCATTTTCAGCACCCATGATACCGATTGGAGCCGTTTTAAACTCAACTCCTGTGAATTTCTCCTCCAGCTGTCTTTTTATTTTTGCAGCCTTGATGTTGGTACTTTCGGAACGTTCAGACTTATCTGTTAAGTTCACCTGAACCTCAGACTGATATGTTGTTGCCTGAGCACCACCAAAACCTGTAGACTGCTGTCCAACTGTTGTAATAAGATCTACAACATCTTTATCATTTCTTAAAAACTTCTCAACGTCTAATGTTAATTGGTTTGTTTTTTCAACGGTTGCATCTTTGGACAATTCCATTTGTACTAAGAACTGACCACGGTCGATTGGCGGGAAGAACTCTCCTCCAATGAATCCGAATGCTACCAGCATGAATGAACTGATTAAAACAATAAATGTGATTACTACTGTTGAAATTCTTCTTAATGTTGTTTTCAGACACCATTCAAGAATTCCTGTGATCCAGTGTGTAAACTTGTCAATTAATCCTTCAAACCAAAGAATAAATTTCTCAAACCAGTTTTTACCTGTTAAATGTTCCAGTTTACCGAATCTTGATGATAACCAAGGAATGATGGTAAATGATGCCAATAAGGATAACAAGGTGGCAATAACTACCGTGACGCAGAACTGGGCAAGAATGTTGGCTACAAGACCTGAGCTCATTGCAATCGGTAAGAATACCACTACAATTACCAGGGTAATCGCCGCAACGGTAAATCCAATTTCTGAAGCTCCGTCATACGCTGCTCTGATCTTACTTTTACCCATCTCCATGTGACGGTAAATATTTTCGAGTACTACAATCGCGTCATCCACCAGGATCCCTACCACGAGTGAAAGACCCAGTAAACTCATCAGGTTCAAAGTATATCCCATAAGGTTCATTCCGATGAACGCTGCCACCAATGAAGCCGGGATAGAAACCATTACGATGAATGCGTTTCTGATACTGTGAAGGAATAGTAACATCACAATCGCCACGAGGATAATCGCTAAGAATAAGTCGAAAATAACGTGGTTGGCAGATTCAAGGGTAAATTCTGTAGTATCGTTTACGATTTTTACTTTTACTCCCTGAACTTTATAAGCTTCTTCTACAGTTTTAATGGTCTTCTGAACACTTTCAGATACCGCTACCGCATTGGCATCAGATTGTTTTTTAACCTGCATCAAAATAGTAGGAAACTGGTTGAATCTCGCTACTTTTTCAACATCCTTCTGAGAGTCGAAAACTGTTGCGATATCAGATAAACGTACCTGAGCTCCATTTTTATTGGAAACTACAAGGTTGTTCATTTCCTCAGTTGATTTATACTTTCCTGAAAGTCTGATGGTAGATTTTGTAGTTCTCGTTTTCAAACTTCCTGTAGGGAAATCAAGGTTTGATGAAAGAATGGCCTGTTGTACATCTCCAATTGAAAGTCCGTACCCCTGCAATTTTTTCTCATCAAGATTCACCTGGATTTCTCTCTCCTGTCCACCTACAAGGTCAACCTGAGCCACACCGTTTACACGGGAGAAAATAGGTTCAATCTTTTTATCCAGTAAGTCGTAAAGATCTTTACTGTTCAGTTTATCAGATGAAATACTCATCGTGATAATTGGTAAATCATCTAAGGAGAATTTATTCAACGAAGGCGCTTTTACATCTTCCGGAAGGTCTGCAAGAATAGCATTTACCTTTCTCTGTGCATCATTCAAAGCATAGTCTACATCGGCCCCATCGTTCAGCTGAACCATGATGACGGATAAACTCTCGTATGAAGAAGATTCTACTTTTTTAACGTTTTCCAAAGAACCTACGGCATCTTCAATCTTTCGGGTTACGGAGGTTTCCACCTCTGCAGGTGAAGCTCCCGGATATACCGTAGAGATTGTTACCATGTTGGTTTCAAACTTCGGAATCAATTCGTATCCCATGAGTGTATAACTCAGGATACCTCCCAACGTCAGAATTGTAAATAATACAATTACCAGCGAGGGTCTTTTAATCGATATTTCTGCTAACTTCATAGATCTGCTACTTTATAATGTTCACTTTAGATCCATTGTCCAAATTGATCTGTCCGCTGGTAACTACCTGCTCTCCTCCATTCAATCCGCTTAAAATCTGAACTTTATCTCCGTAAACTTTTCCTATGGTTACTTTGATCAATTTAGCAGCTCCATTCTGAACAACGAATAATTGTCCTGAGCTTACTCCATTTACAAACGCTTCTGCAGGAACTGTCAGCATATTCTGAGTTTCTGCACCGTTGTTTGTACTGAATTTAGCAGTTGCATACATACCTGCTTTCAGATTTCCTCTGTTCTGTACTTCAATTTCAACAGGGAAATTCAGAGAGGCATCACTTTTAGGAGCAATGAAAGTAATTCTGCCAACGAAAGAATCTTCAGGTAATACATTTACTTTAATCGGAACTTCCTGACCTAACTGAATTTTTCCGATCTGGCTTTCATCAACTAAAACAGCAAGCTTCAAACTGTTGATATTAACGATTTCAAACATTGATGTTCCAGGAGAAACAACTGTTCCGGGTTCAACCATTTTCTTGTTGATTGTACCGCTGATTCCTGCACGGATGCTTGTATCATTTACTTTTACACCTTGTGCTCTTACTGCTGCCTGCATATTTTTCAGCTGCAGTCTTGAGTTATCAAGCTGTTGTTTTGTAACTCCACCTGTTTTATATGCGTTCTCATAGCGTTGGTTATCAATAATAGCATTCTGTAGATTGTTCTGAGCCTGAGTAACATCCACCTCGATAGCATCTTTTTTGATCGTTGCTAAAACCTGGCCTGCTCCTACCCTTGAACCTTCTTTTACCAAAACGCTTACGATGCGTCCTGAAATTTCAGAAGATTGATTCATTTCCTGTTTTGGAATGAAAGTTCCATTGGCTGAGTAGTCTGTATCAATATTTTCTCTTGTAACGGTTACAATATTAACATTGATTTTATCTACCTGCTTGGCAACTTCTTTCACTTCCTGAGTCTGCTTTTCTTTGTTTCCAGCAATCTTGTACGCGGCTAAACCTACCAGTACAGCTGCTACGATGATATATATTAAAGTTTTTTTCATTTTAGTTTATTATAAGTTTTGTAGTGTGTTTAGTTCACCCTTAGCTTTTATCAGTTTAATCTCTGCCTGCTTGTAATCTAACAATGCATTAGAATAATTCTGTTTTGCCTGTGTCAAAGCATTTTCAGAATCCAGTACTTCTGTAAGTGTTGCCAATCCATACTGATAGTTAGACTGAGTATTTTTCTGAACTCTTTCTGCCAACCCTACATTATCTTTCATGCTTTCGATATTAATCAATGCATTTTCCATATTGGTTACTGCATTTTTATAATCTAGACTTAAGCTCAGCTGCGTATTTTCAATATCAACATCTAGATCCTGGATATCAATTTCTGCCTGGTTGATCTTGGCTTTCGTAGCTCCTCCTGTGAAAATAGGAATATTTACATTCAAGCCTATTGCTGAGTAGTCACTCCAAAGAACGCCTTTGCTAAGACCATTCGTCAGCGGGAATTTTGCTCCGTTTGCTCCCCATCCGTAGTTTGCCGTAAGATTTACTGATGGATAAAGATAAGCTTCAGTCGCTTTTTTATTGAAAACCAAAAGTTCCCTGTTTTTATTTAAAACTTTAAGCTCTGTACGATCATTAAGATTTACGTTGCTCGCAATCAGTTCAGGCTTTGGTTCGATTTGTTTTTCTTCAAGCTCGATGTCTGTAGAAATCGGGATTCCCATATAAAACTTCAGAGCATTTTTTGAAAGCTCAACAGAGTTGATTAGGGCCTGTTTATTGGAACCGATATTGGTAAGCTGAACATTTGTTCTGTCTAAATCGATTGATTTTGCCAAACCGTTATCAACCAAACTTTTAATAACATTTCTTACCTTCTCTGTATTGGCATAGCTGGCAGTTACCGTTTTAAGATTCTCCTCCTGTACAAACACCTGATAATAAGCTGTTGCTACATTTTCAATAATCTGTTCGTTGGTTAACTGAGCATTCAGCACATAAAATTCTCTTGTTGATTTTGCTGCTTTAAGCCCTGTAAATACTCTTTGGTCAAAAATGGCCTGCTGAAGTTGTACAGAAGCTGTTGAACCCCAAGGCTGCCCAAACTGGGCTCTGATTTTCTCTCCTCCAAATTCCAGCAAAGATTCCTGAATAATTGGATTATAGGTTAAACCTGCCGTTGCACTGACCTGTGGAAGGGCACCGGCTCTGGCTTCATCAATCTTGTATTCGGCTTTTTTAACCTGTAAAGCAGCTTTTTTGGCTTCTGCTTTATTCTGGAGTGCCTGTTTTATTGCTTCCTGCAGGGAAACCTGCTGCTGGGCAGACATCAGTGTAGAGCCGAAAATCATAAATGCTGAAGCTATCCCAATTTTTAGCTTTGTAGCAGTTATACGTTTTCTATTCATAATTTTATACTTCGTTTATTTTTTATTTAGTTTTCAGCCATTATTTATTTCTATTTGACGAATCATTTTCAGAAATACTTTAGTTTTTTTTAGTTTTTGAACAACATATTGATGATAATCTCTTTTCTTTCAGAAATAATCTTATCATATTCTTCATCATTGATTAATAAATTCTCCATGAATAATGGTCTTATAGCACTCGGGAACACCAGAAGGGAAACCATATTCAGAATAAACTGAACGGGTGCCATTTTCTCAATATTTCCCAATTCCATTTCTTTTTCAATATCCTTGTACATATCGTTCAGGATATCCTCTTCAATTTCTCTGTGATGACAGGTCCCTTTATTAATCTGTGACACGATATACGTTTCCAGATACGGATACTGAAGGCTTGTAGAAAGACTGCTTTCTATGAATTTGCTGATCTTCTCTTTAAAAGGCATATCAGAAATCTGAATGATCTTCGACTTTTCCTGTTCTACCCTCTGTGCTTCATCAAAGATGATTTGAATAAGCTTATCTCTTGAACGGAAATAATAATTAATAAGGGTTCTGTTCACTCCTGCTTCATCTGCAATCTCCTGCGTAGTAGCATCAAACTTTCCTTTCACAAAGAATAAATTCTTCGCTGTCTCCTTGATCAATTCCTGTGTTTGGTCTTTTTTTGCTTGATTTGACATTTTTGTTAAACAAATTTGTGCAAATTTATACTAAAAATTATTTTTGACAAAATTGTTAAACAAAAAAATTAAACATATTTGTCATGACATCCATCATGTCAATGACTTGAAATTTGAAATAATAAAAATGTTTAAGACAGGAAATTATCTTCTATAAAAGATTATTAGAGAATTCTTTTTGATATACAATTTACTTAGAATACTTCGATCAAGAATAGGGATAACAAAAAACGGGCAGAAATTTCTGCCCGTTTTTTGTTTTATAATAATTTGATTTTATCGTCTGAGATATCGATGATCTTATCTTTATAAAGTCCTCCAATTGCCTTTTTAAAGTTTTTCTTACTCATCTGAAGTTCATCCTTAATTTCTTCAGGTGAAGATTTATCAGAAACATAAAGAAGTCCGTAATTTTCTTCCAGTTTGTTCAGAATTTTCTGTTTGAACTCGTCAATATTTTCAAAACCTTCCGGCTGTAAAGAGATATCAATTTTCCCATCTTCGCGGATTGTTTTGATATATCCTGTTTCTTCTGACAGCGGGTACAGTTTTTTGAAAACATCAGAAGCGTAAATCAATCCAATATATTTTTTGTTGATGATTACATTCCAGCCCAGTTCACTTTCATTCATCATGATCAGGTCTACTTTGTCTCCTTTTTGGAATGGAAGCTCATCATATTGAGGGTTTCTCTTGAACTTAGTGGTCCCGGTAATCAGTTCCATATCTTCATCTACATAAATATAGACCAGATATCTTTTTCCTTCGACAATTTTTGTTTTCTGCTGCTTGTAAGGAATAAATAAATCTTTAATAATTCCCCAATCCATAAAAGCTCCACTTGGAAGACTTTGTACACAGCTCATTACTGCAAATTCACCTACCTCCGCCAATGGAATTTCAGTAGTTGCTTTTAATTTATCGTCATCCTGATACACAAAAACTTCAACCTCCTCACCTGTTTCTTTTTCATCCTGAATAAAGATTTTAGGCAGAAAAGCCTTTTCACCGGATTCATCTACAAGGATCCATCCTGAATTAATTTTTTCTGAAATTGTTAAAGTTTGAGTTTTTCCGAGTTGCATTGATGATAAAATTAGCTGACAAAGGTACGGAAATTTGAAGATGCTATCCTAGTCTATATAATTATAATTCTCTTAAGGGCTTTATAAAAAGTTATGAAACTATGAAAAACGTAATGTTTTAAAAAATATGTTTTGGCTGAAGCCAGCGGATTGATTGTATAAAATAAACAGACTAAAGCCCGTTTCTATTGAATATTATACGTTCGAAATATAATCCATCAGCTCACGTTTGCTGCTTTCAAAATCAAAAGCATCATACACTAAGAAATAGCGGTCTTTATCTGCGCAATTGCGGTACATCGATTTAGCGAGTGCTAATTTCTTATTATCAAAACTGAGTGCTTTCACCAGATCTCTTATTTGTACTGAAGTAAACATAGAGGTACGCATTTGCTGATTGATCATCGCAATTTTTCCATCGTCAAACTTCTCATTGCTCATCATCATATCAAAAAACTGGCGAAAAGAATGAGTATCCATTACATTTCCTTGAAGAGGCCAATCTCCGGAATGATTTCCGTAAGGATTGTTCCAGATATCATTCCAGTCATTAAAGCCATATTGATTTTGTACAGGATAAGAATCCAGAAGATAGAGACCTTCGTTGGTAAAGAAATCCAATACCATTCTGTTGTTGTTCCGAAGCATGAGTGTTGTTCTGTAGATCAGAAATCCATTATCGTATATGGAGATAGGTATTCTCCCAGATGGCAGATCAAAAAACCTGTACTTTCCGGAACCGTTTGCCATCATCTGATCGCCAACTTCCACGGTAAAAAATCCCTGTTCGGGAATTCTCAGAAAAACTTCTGCATACCCATAGTTTTTGTTCCATTGATAATTAGGTTTTTTTATTCTAATTTCATTTCCTTTTCTCGAAGGAACTGGAGTATGTCCAAATTCCGGTTGATCGAAAGTTTTATTTCTTTCATCCGGGCTTTTAGAGGTTCTCATTTCTGTAGTGGAAGCCTCATTTTTTAATAATTCTCCTGCCTTTCCTGCTTCCTGTGCCCATGAACTGATTCCCGCCAAAAGCATCCAACTGATCAAAATCTTTTTCATACATGAAATTTTGAAAAACCATCTCCATTTTCATGCCAAAAGCACCACAAAAAAGGCTGCTTCCATAAGAAACAGCCCTTAATTTTAAATATTTAAATGATTAAATTTATTAATCAACCATTACATATGAATAGGTCTTTTTGCTGTAGCATCCAATGCAGCTTCTTTAATAGCTTCTGCATAGGTTGGGTGAGCGTGGGAACTTCTTGCGATATCTTCAGCACTTGCACGGAATTCCATAGCAATTACTCCTTCCGCAATAAGATCAGCAGCTCTTGCTCCTACGATGTGCATCCCTAAAACCTCATCCGTTTTTTCGTCTGCAATAATCTTCACAAGACCGTCGATATCACCACTTGCACGGCTTCTACCTAAAGCTCTCATTGGAAAAGATCCTACTTTGTAAGCTACACCTTCTTCTTTCAACTGTTCTTCAGTTTTACCTACTCCTGCCACTTCCGGCCATGTATACACAACACCAGGAATCAGGTTATAGTTGATGTGAGGTTTTTGTCCAGCTAATGTTTCAGCAACGAAAACTCCTTCTTCTTCAGCTTTGTGAGCCAGCATAGCCCCTTTGATAACGTCACCGATCGCGTAGATATTAGCAACATTAGTCTGTAAGTGGTCATTTACTTTTACTCTTCCTCTTTCGTCAAGCTCTACACCTGCTTTTTCAAGGCCAAGACCGTCTGTGTAAGGTTTTCTACCTACAGAAACTAAACAGTAATCTCCTTCTACTACTACTTCTTCTCCTTTTTTATCTTTAGCCGTAATCTTTACAGTATCTCCGTTTCTTTCAACCGCAGAAACTGCAGTAGAAAGCATAAACTTCATTCCTTGTTTTTTAAGAACTTTAGTCAATTCTTTGCTTAAAGCACCATCCATTCCAGGGATGATTTTATCCATAAATTCAACAACCGTTACCTGAGCTCCTAATCTTAGGTAAACAGAACCTAGCTCAAGACCAATAACTCCACCTCCGATTACTACCAGGTGTTTAGGGATTTCTTTAAGGTTTAAAGCTTCCGTAGAAGTAATCACTCTTTCTTTGTCTAGAGAGATGAAAGGCAATGTAGATGGTTTAGAACCTGTTGCAATGATTGTATATTTAGACTCGATGGTTTCAGAAGAACCGTCATTTTTTGTCACTTTAATCTGAGTAGCAGATTCGAAGCTTCCTACTCCTTCAAAAACAGTAATCTGATTTTTGTTCATCAGATAGCTGATTCCGTCTGTATTCTGCTTGATCACTTCGTTTTTACGCTCGATCATTCTTGCGATATCCGCTTGCGGCTCATTGATGATAATTCCGTGACCTGCAAAATTGTGTTTTGCATTTTCGAAATGCTCAGAGCTGTCAAGAAGCGCTTTTGACGGAATACATCCAACGTTAAGACAAGTTCCGCCTAAAGTTGAGTATTTTTCAATAATTGCTGTTTTGAAACCTAATTGTGCTGCACGGATAGCAGCAACATAACCACCGGGACCAGAACCTATTACGGTAACATCGAATTGACTCATGTTATTCTATGAATTTGTTTATTATTATCTATCTTAATTCTCACAAATTTACATATAAATTACCAAGCACCAAAGTGAGTTTTATCAATTTTAAAAATGGTAATTATATGCTCCAGTTTAATGAAAAGTATTATTTTATGAATTTTATATTTTCTTCATTACCTTCTTTCAGATAAATTGCTGTAAAGACAAGAGGTTTTTCAGCTGATGCATTATCAAAATGAAGGATTTTTACATTTTTAGGCTCATAAAAAGCATCTCCCTCATGAAGTACTACTTTTTCTTTTCCCTCTATCTGGAAAACAGCTTCACCGGAATTGATGATTCCCAAAACGGGACAGGGATGCAGATGTTCGGGAGCTCCTTGTCCTGCAGCCATTGTTATTTCCTGAATCTCTGTAGATTTTACTTTCTGATCAAGAGCCGTTTTTAATAACTCTTTTCTGGAGATGGCCTTCTGCTGAGCTGTTACAGCAAAACAATTCATCATTAAAACGGTAATTATCAATGGCTTCATAGATTGGTATTTAATTGGTTACCTGGAATACCTTATTATACATTCAATTTTCCTTGTCCAAATGTACCTGTACTTTCAAAAAATGAACCTCCATACACATACCATTCCAGGCTTTCCAGATATTCTACTGCATTTTCCGGAGTGATGTGAGGACGGTCTTTTTTCGAAACAATTCCTTTATACCATCTTCCCGATTTGGAGTAATGCTCATATTCCACAAGATAATGAATCCATATTCTCTGGCACAATTTGCACTGTTGAATGGATACTTCTCCATATCTTCCGTTGGTGTGATCTATGCCTAATTCTGAACTTCTGAATTCTGTATAATGGAAGTCCGGCTTCTCACAAGCACATCCTAATTTTTGGATTTTATTCATAAATGAAAATTGGTTTTCAGATAAAATTTATAATTCCAAAAGTAAGAAATTAACAGCCTATAAAGCAAATGGAGTCATCATGGTTTGATCAGGTCAAGCAGAACTTTCTCATATTTATCCAGAATAATATTCTTTGAGAACCTTGATTTAATAGAGTTTTTTATAGCATCTCTGTTATAGTTGCTCTGCAGTACATTTACAATCTGCTGGGCAAAATCATCATAGTTTTCAATATTGGCAATTTCACCGTTTATATTGTGCTGAATGATCTCATTGATTCCTCCGGGACAGTTATTAACTAAGGAATAAGTTCCGCATGCGCCTGCTTCCAGAAGAACATTGGGAAAGCCTTCATACCGTGAAGAAAGCACAAATAGATCTGCATATTTCAGGTATTGGTAAGGATTTTCCTGTCTGCCATGGAAGATCACTTTTTTTAATCCTAAGAGTTCTTTAGTTTGAAGTAAAAGATCTTTATCTTTTCCGTCTCCTAAAATGTGAAGCATGATATTTTCATTTTTCAGCCTTGAAAAAACCTTCAGCAGGTTATCAAATCCTTTTCTGGAAGATAAATTACCAATAGCCACTACATTCTTATAATTGTATTTGAAGCATTCCGGTTTTAAGGAAATGGCCATTTTATCTTCAATAAAATCAAAGTCCACAGGATTATTGATCTTGACAATTTTTTTCTTTTTAATATTAAAATTATCAACAAGATCTTTCATCATATCATCGCTCTGAGCAATGATTCTCTGATAGTTATTGTAAAAATTGTAGAAAAATTTAATCTCTTTGCGGGTTACATGCTGTGTTACAACATTAGTTTCCCTCGCAATGAATTTTGTTCTTGGAAAAAGTTTTATAAACAGAGATAAATAAGCATTTACTTCACCAAAACCAGAGAATACAATATCAGGTTTTCTTCTGTAGATTTCTCCTAAAATAGGTTTTAATGAATGTCTTATTCTTTCGGTATTGATATCGATAATTTCGACATCTTTTTTCAGAAAATTCAAATATCCGCCTTGTTTACGTAACAGCAAAATCTTGGGCTCAAACCGATCCCTGGAAAGATGATTCGCTATAGTTGTAACAATCCTTTCTGCTCCCCCGGTTTCTAAGTCCGGCAGAATAAATATGACAGATATTTTTTTCATCAATGTAAAGTTAGTAAAAAGTTTTGTTAACCTTTAAGCCCATTTCGTTAAATAAAGGTATAATTTCGTTAATGTTTTCAATACTTAGAAAGGCATATTTATCTTCAGTATAATTGACTCCTCTTCTTCTAAAAAAAGAAAAACTCCCATCATCTTTACCAAAAAAACTTTCGGGTTCTCCAAAAATGATATCCCCAAAATGATGGGTATTCATTTCAGCATTTACCTCCTTTATTTCATTCAGATTTTTATATTTTAGAACCTTCCCGCTTCCCTTTTCAACGATAGCTATCCTTTGGTTTGTAATTACATAATAGTTATTTTTCAGTTTCCAATACTTTACAATCCATCTGAAAAAAGTAACGTATAAAGCATTACAAAAAACCCCAATCCCTATTATTGAAAAGAGCCAAAAACTGGAATTTAAGCTACTCGTAATAAAAAACACGCCAATTGCAAGGTAGAATACAGAAAAAGCTGTTCTCAACTTTTCTGTCATATTAAAAAAGAAACTCTTCTTAGGAAGAATTTCTTTTTTAATTATTTCGTTATTGTTTAAAATCATTTTAGTTAGCTACGTCACTGATAAATTTAATTCTCAACATTCTCACTTCTTCATCAGATAATTCATCCCCGAACTCATCCAGCAAAACTTTCATACTGTCGCTCTCAGATTCGTTCATGAATTCCATGAATCCGTCTACGATGTCTTCATCAAAATTGTCTTCAATATAGTAATCAATATTTAGCTTTGTTCCCTGATAGACAATCCTTTCCATTTCTTTCAAAAGTTCATCCATAGAAAGGTTTTTAGCTCTTGCAATATCTTCAAGATCAATTTTTTTATCAGTGCTCTGGATAATGAAAACTTTATGGCTTGATTTATTGGCCACCTGTTTCAGTACCATATCCTGAGTACGTTCGATATTGTTCTCTTCAACGTACGTTTTGATGTAGTCTGCGAATTCTTTACCGTATTTTTTAGCTTTTCCTTCCCCTACACCGTAAATTTTGGTAATTTCATCTACCGTAATAGGATACTGAACGGTCATGTCCTCCAAACTTGGATCCATAAACACTGTGTATGGTGGAATACCGTGCTTTTTGGCTACTTTCTTTCTCAGTTCTTTCAACAGGTTAAAAAGGTTCTGATCTAATCCTCCTCCAGCCTGCTGCTGTACCTGGTCGCTCTCCGCTTTTGCCTGGGTAAGATCAAATTCTCTGTCTTCAGCAATTAAAAAAACATCTTTAGATTTACCATTCAGGACACTTTTTCCTTTCTCTGTAATTTTTAAAACCCCGTAGGTTTCAATATCTTTTTGTAAAAAATTCTGAACAGTCGCCTGTCTCAAAATTGTTTTCCAGTAGTTATCTTTTTCATCTTTTCCAAAACCGAAATGAGCACTTTGTTCAAGTTTATACGATTTTGTAACTGCGTTTTCTTTTCCTACAATAACGGATATCAGATCTTTTGATTTGAATTTTTCTCCGGTATCATTAATCAGTTCCAAAGACTTTTTTAAATCAGCCGTTGCATCCTTCAATTTTGGCGGATTGGATGAGTTATCACACATTTTTGCTCCGTTTCCGTTTACCGGATCGAAACTTTCCCCAAAATAGTATAGAATGTATTGTCTTCTGCTCATTGAAGTTTCAGCATATCCTACCACTTCATTCAGAAGCTGTAATCCGATTTCTCTTTCTGAAACAGGTTTTTGAGCAAGAAACTTCTCCAGTTTTTCAATATCTTTCGGATCATAGAATGCCAGACAATGGCCTTCACCCCCATCTCTTCCTGCTCTACCGGTTTCCTGGTAGTAGCTTTCCAAAGATTTCGGGAAGTCGTAATGAATAACAAAACGTACATCCGGTTTATCAATTCCCATCCCAAAGGCAATAGTGGCTACAATGACATCTACTTCCTCCATCAGGAATTTATCCTGATTTGCGACTCTCACTTTTTGGTCAAGACCGGCATGATAAGGAAGTGCGTTGATTCCATTCACCTGCAGAAGCTGAGCAAATTCTTCAACTTTTCTACGGCTCAGGCAGTAAACAATTCCGGATTTTCCTTTATGCTGATTGATAAATTTTACAATTTCCTTATCTACATTGATTTTAGGACATACTTCATAATATAGATTAGGACGGTTGAAGCTTTCTTTAAACACCAATGCATTGGTCATTCCTAAAGTTTTCTGGATATCATCCTGAACCTTAGGAGTTGCAGTAGCCGTTAAAGCAATCACCGGTACATTGGCGATTTTGTCAATAATCTGTTTCAGATTCCTGTATTCGGGTCTGAAATCATGCCCCCACTCTGAAATACAGTGAGCCTCGTCGATAGCAAAGAAAGAAATTTTCACTTCTTTCAAAAAATCCAGGTAATCATCTTTAATTAATGATTCAGGAGCTACATACAGAAGTTTGGTTTTGCCGCTTTTGATATCGTCAAAAACCTGCTTGGTCTGCGTTTTGTTTAATGATGAATTCAGTACGTGTGCTACTCCATCATCTGATGAAAGCCCATTCACTGCATCTACCTGATTTTTCATCAACGCTATTAAGGGCGAAACTACTATTGCTGTTCCTTCCGAAATAAGAGCCGGAAGCTGGTAACATAATGATTTTCCGCCACCTGTAGGCATTAAAACAAATATATCCTTCCCATTCAATAGGTTATCTATAATTTGTTCCTGCTGGCCCTTAAATGTAGAAAACCCAAAATACTTTTTCAATTCGCCTGATAAATTGGCTTTTTTTGCGCTCATCTAATTTTCTATTGCTAAATTTGCATCACACCCAAAGTTATAAAAATTCTGCTTAAAATAAAAGCGAACGAATTTATAAAAAATAAAATTTATATTAAATATTCTTTTTAAAATATAACGTTTTTTAGGAACTTTTTTGTATACCTTATCTTCATAAAATGGATAGAACCAACATTATATCAATTGCCAAAAGCACTTTAGAAATAGAAATTTCTGAACTGGAAAAATTAAAAAACAGAATTGATGACCAATTTGCACAGGCCGTAGAGATTATTCACTCAGCAAAAGGGAAACTCATTGTAGTAGGAATCGGAAAATCTGCCCATGTGGGGAACAAAATTGTTGCTACGTTAAATTCTACAGGTACGCCTTCTCAGTTTTTACATGCGTCGGAAGCTATTCATGGTGATCTTGGAGTTATTCAAAAGCAGGATGTTGTTTTATGCATCTCAAATTCCGGAAATTCTCCCGAAATTGCCAACCTGGTTTCATATTTAAAGGATTATTCTTCTGCTTTAATTGGTATGACCGGAAATAAAACCAGTAAACTGGCTGAGTTTTCAGAAGTGATTTTGGATACCCACGTGGACGTTGAAGCCTGCCCGAATAAATTGGCACCTACAAGTTCTACAACGATACAAATGGCGTTGGGAGATGCTTTAGCTGTTTCTTTAATGGAGCTTAATGATTTCAAAGCCAATGATTTTGCCAAATTTCACCCCGGAGGAAGTTTAGGAAAAAATCTGACGTCTAAAGTAGAGCAGTTTTTATCTTCACAAAAGCCTCAGGTTACAGAAGATTCTTCCATAAGAGATGTGATTATTTCCATCAGTGCTTCAAGCCATGGAATTACAGTGGTAACGAACGACGACCAGATTATTGGTGTTATCACAGATGGAGATTTAAGAAGAATGCTGATGAAAGGAGAAGATATCAGTAAGGTTTTGGCTAAAGATATTATGTCTGCCCGTCCCAGAACCATTGAAAAGGACGCGCTGGCTAAAGAAGCCATGAAAGTTCTGAAAGAAAATAATATCGGTCAGCTGGTAGTAACGGAAAAAGGAAAGTATTTCGGGATTATTGATCTGCATAAACTGTTAGACGAAGGGATTAACTAGTGTTCAAATAAAAGAGGTCAGGCATTATACCTTCGGATCAGCATTTTAATCAAATATTTTTAAGGTATTATGATGATTATTCTTTATTTATTGATTCTATTCCCAATATTTTTGAAAAAATATCTTGACTATCAGGATTCACAAAGAAATAAAGTACATTATCATCCGTTGGAACCTGATCCTAGCCCTGACTATTCCCACCATGACAGAAATCTGCACCATGATCAAAAAAGTCAGGACTATTTTGATCTTGTCGTCCGATGCCTGATTTTCTGTACTTTTGATGATAAAAAATACGATTCTGTGGCAGACTGTCTGTCTCTAACAGATATCGGATATGATTTACGCATATTTTCGTACAGCGAAGAAATAGAATCTTTATTCAGAAATAAGTTCATCAGCGAATCGCTGAGACAGAAAATAGCAGATTTTAAAAAGGTTACTGATGAAGTGGATGAAGAAGAATGGTATTTCGAATCATTAGATCTCAGCCATGATGAAAGATGGAAAAAAATTAATGTAGCAGCAGAAGATCTTTTAACAGAAATGAATATTAAAGAGAGGGATTTTGATTTTGCTTTATATGTACCTCGATAATTTTAGAATCCAACATCGGTCATTTAACTAAATATTTCATAAATTTGCGCTTTAAAAATTGTATTCTGTGAGTGATGGTAAAGACATGTCCTTCCTTGGACATATAGGAGAATTAAGAGGGCATCTGATCCGTTCGATTATTGCTATCATAATTGCGGCTTTTGTGGTTGGTTTTAATATCAACTGGATTATGGACCATATCTTTTTTGGGCCTACCAGAAATGATTTCCCGACTTTCAGAGTTGTTAATCATTTTTCAAGAATGATTTTGGGAGAAGACAGTATTCATCTTCCAAAGGACTTCCCTGTTCGTGTACAGAGATTATATCAGCAGTTCAATGTAATGATGGCTGTTTCAATTTTTGGAGGAATGGTGGCTGCATTTCCGTATATCGTATGGGAACTGTGGCGTTTTATAGGCCCTGCTTTACATCCGAGAGAAAGAAAAAATTCTATTTATATTATTAATGCGGTATGGATTCTTTTCATGACCGGAGTATTATGTGGTTATTTCCTGATTCTTCCGTTCGCCGTTAATTTCGGGGTTATTTTTAAAATCTCAGATATTATCGTTCCGCTGTATGATTTAAGTGATTATACCACTTTATTCTTACAGGTAGTTTTGGGTATGGGTGTTATTTTCCTTTTCCCGATATTGATCTACTTCCTTACCACCATCGGAATTCTTACCCCTACATTTATGAAGACTTACCGTCGTCATGCGATCGTTTTGATTATGGTAGTGGCTGCAATTATTACTCCGGCAGATGTTTTAAGTATGCTGATGGCTGCATTCCCGCTCCTTATCTTATACGAATTCAGTATTATGATGTGTACATTCACTTATAAAAAAGTACAGAAAAGCAACGGAAATCTTCCGGCAGTACAGAAATAAACAGTATTTTTTACTGATAAAAGCTTAAGCGCTACCATTTGATTGAACGGTAGCGCTTTTTTTATTTAAAAAAATTAACCTTAATTATATTTATTCTTAATATAATTAAAAACAACGATAAAATTAAACTAAAATTATAAAGTTTGGAGCAATTAGTAACGTATCACCAACTAAAGATTTAAAAAAATGAACTATCTTTAAAAACTTTAATAAAAATCAATCAAAAAATATGAAAAAGAAAATTATTTTCGTCTGTGCATTGGCTTTAAGTCTGGGTGGTTTACAGGCACAACGCTGGGAGCCGGTCTCGGAGAAAGTTACGCCAATAAGAAAAGAAGTAAAAGTAGAATATGCCTACAAATTTGATCTTTCTGCATTAAGAGAGCAGCTGAAGAATGCTCCTGAAGCAGGAAAAGGAGGAAACGCTGTAATTGTTTCTCTCCCTACAGCAGATGGAAGAATTGAAAGATTTTCAGTGTACAGTTCCCCAGTGGTAGAAAAATCCATGGCAGAGAGATACGAACTGGGAGCATATGCAGGCATCGGGCTGGATAATCCACATAAACAAATCCGGTTCAGTACAGCACCCAACGACTTTCAGTCTATGACATTCAATACCGATACAGGAAAATATGAATTCATAGAACCTATCAATAAAGAAAAGGACATATATGGAGTCTTTTTCAAATCTAACAAATCTCACGAAGACCCTTTTGAATGTACAACTTCTGAGCCTGAAAAGGTAAAGAAAGAAATGAATAAGCTGCTTAAAACAAAAAATGTTTTAAAAGGGTTAGGTATTGCTAATAAAAGTAACGAACAAAAATACAGAACGTATAGAATTGCCATCTCCGTAAACGGTGAATATACACAGCTAGCCGGAGGTGTTCCTGGAGCGGCAGCCCGTATTAATGCTACAATGAACCGTGTAAATGGTGTTTTTGAAAAAGATTTTGGAATCCATATGATTGTACAGGATCTTCCCCAACTTATATTTGCAGATCCCACTACGGATCCTTATTCGAATGTAGTAACAAATTCAAATGGTACTTATAGTGCTCCCGCAGCATGGAATCTTCAGCTTCAGCAAACGCTTACCAATACTGCCGGTGTAGGGAATGCCGCCTATGATATAGGACACTTCTTTGGCCACAGAGGTGGTGGTGGAAGTGCCGGAGATGTAGGAAATGTCTGCAGAAATCCTGCAAGCAATAATGATGCTACTTCCAAAGGAGCGGGAATCACTTCCCCTTCTACTCCGGATCAGCCTTTCGGAGATAATTATGATATCGATTTTGTAGCTCACGAGATTGGCCATCAGTTCGGTGCAGCACACACGATGTCTATCGCTTTGCATGGAGCCCACATGGAGCCGGGATCCGGGTCTTCTATTATGGGATATGCCGGTATTACCAATTATAACGTTCAGATGCATTCTGATGCTTATTTTCATACCAAAAATATTGAGGAAGTAGGAGCTTATGTTAATGCTCAGGACTGTGGAACTATTACAGCAGTAGCCAACACACCTCCTTCTATTCAGCCAATGGTCAATAAAATGATTCCTAAAGGAACAGCTTTTGTGTTAACAGCTTCTGCAACAGATACACAAAATGATCCGATGACCTATACCTGGGAACAGTATGATCTGGCTACTTCTGCTTTTGGTCCCGTAAGTGCTACCAGAAATAATGGTGCGAATTTCAGATCTCTGATGCCTACCAATTCGCCTACACGTTACTTCCCTAAATTCACAAATGTTCTTAACGGTGCTCTTACCAGTGCTGCAGATTGGGAAACAGTATCCAACATACCAAGAACCATGAATTTCAAGGTAACCGTGAGAGATAATAACCCGGATGCTGCACAACAACAGACTCAAAGCAGTCTGATGAAAGTGGATATCGGAAATGAAGGACCTTTCAAAGTAACTTCCACTACGGTTTACAATAATACACCGGGAGCTGTTACATGGGATGTGGTAAATACCAATAATGCTCCGTATAATGTTCAAAATGTTAAAATAGATTATACTACAGACAACGGAACTACGTGGACGGTTATTACTCCATCTACAGCGAATGACGGATCTGAGCCGTTTTCTTTCTCCTCTCTGGCAACTGGTGCCAGTGTAAAAATAAGAGTAAGCGCCATTGATAATGTATTCTACGCTGTTGGAAATGCTACGGTATCTGCCTCTGCAAGTGCCTGTACAACATCTGCTCCAACAGGGATTACAGTAACCGGTATTACAAGAACTTCAGCATCTGTCAACTGGACAGCGTTGGTAGGAGCAACATATTCTGTAATGTATAGAAAAGTAGGAACAGCAACATGGACTACGGTTCCTGTTTCAACAAATGCTTATAATATTTCAGGCCTTACTGAAGCTACCCAATATGAAGTACAGGTAGCCAATGTTTGTAGTGCTTCTGTTGGTTCTTATTCAGCGTCAACAAATTTTACCACTTCTCCATTTGCTAAATGTTCAATAACGGGAACAAACGCTGCTGACGAGTATATTTCCAATGTTACGGTCACCGGTGCAGGAATGAGCCCAGTTTCAAATAGCAGTAATAATACTCCTTACACAGACTATACTTCAGATCCTTCAAAACTGATTACCCTGATGTCCGGTTCTTCAGGTAATAATGTAAGTATCACCAAGGGATGGACAAGTTCTCAGTATAATGATGGAGTAACTGCATGGATAGACTTTAATAAAGACGGAGTATTCTCTTCTTCTGAGGTAATCTACACAAGCGCACCTAGTATCACATCACCTGTTTCAGGAACATTCTCCGTACCGGCAGACGCTTATACGGGAGGAAACGTCATCATGAGAGTGGTATTAGGATATGAAAGCCAGCCAAGCAGCGGATGCAGCAACCAGCAGTATGGTGAAGTTGAGGATTATCCGGTATTAATCCAACAACAGCTTTCTACCAGTGAGACCATGAAAGATCAGAGCTCAATTCAGATCTACCCTAACCCGGCAAGTGATGTATTGAATGTAACCAAGATCTCATCTAAAGCTCAGTTTATCATTACGAATATGGCGGGTCAGAAAGTAATGAACGGACAGATTAATGACAACAAAATCTCTGTATCAAAATTAAGTACAGGAGCTTATATTATTTCTATTGAAGATAAAGGAACAACTTCAAATCTGAAATTCATCAAAAAATAAAACCTAACCCGTTTTTTACAGCCCGGCAGTGACCGGGCTTTTTTATGTCTTCTTAAAATCTGTATTTAATTTGATTTCCGGCATGGGCTATTAATTTAATTTTATACTTTTGAAAAGATTTAATAAAAGTTCAAATGAAAAAGTTGTCATACACACTCTTATTTGCATCGGGACTGGCTTTTGGACAGTTCTTTGAGAAAGATAAGGTTTTCACGAAACAGGATACTTTAAAGGGTTCCAATACTGAATTCAGAAATTTTTGGGATGTCAAGAAATATGATCTTTCCGTAGAACCGGATTTTGAACAGAAAAGCATCAAAGGAAATAATAAAATCAGCTTTGAGATTATAAAAGATGTTACCAATCCTGTTTTCCAGATAGATCTTCAGCAGCCTATGAAAGCTGATAAAGTAGAAGGAAACTTTCCTGTTGCCAATTACAAACAGGATGGAGACTTTATTTTCATTACAGCGAATAAGAAATTCAAAAAAGGCGAAAAATATACGATTAACGTGATCTATTCCGGAAAGCCCACCATTGCTAAAAACGCACCCTGGGACGGCGGATGGGTTTTTACTACAGATGAAAAAGGAAATCCATGGATGACTGCTGCCGACGAGGGAATAGGAGCTTCCATATGGCTTCCTACCAAAGATATCTGGAGCGATGAACCTGATAACGGAATCATTATGAAAATTATCACGCCTAATGATCTGGTAGGTGTAGGTAACGGCAGACTCACTGATAAAAAAACAAACGGCAATAAAACTACTTATACCTGGGAAGTTAAAAACCCTATCAACGCCTACTCCATTATCCCGAGTATAGGAAAATATGTGAACTTTAAAGATATATTTGAGGGTGAAAAAGGAAAACTGGACCTGGATTACTGGGTCATTGACTATAATCTGGACAAAGCAAAAAAACAGTTTCAGCAGGTAAAACCTATGCTCTCCGCATTTGAATACTGGTTTGGTCCGTACCCGTTTTATGAGGATTCATATAAACTTGTAGAGTCTCCTCACCTTGGTATGGAACATCAGAGCAATGTAGCCTATGGAAACAAATATCAGAACGGGTATCTTGGAAGAGATCTTTCCGGGACAGGAGTTGGATTAAACTGGGATTTCATTATTATTCATGAAAGCGGCCACGAATGGTTCGCCAATAATATTACCGCAAAAGACCAGGCTGATATGTGGATCCATGAAAGTTTCACCAACTATTCCGAGACTCTTTTCACGGAAAAATATATGGACAAAAAATCTTCCGAAATCTATGTTCAGGGGATCAGGAAATTGATAGACAATGACGTTCCTATTATTGGTCAGTACGGCGTAAGAAATGAAGGTAGCGGAGATATGTACCCGAAAGGCGCCAACATGATTCATACCATAAGACAGGTCATCAATAATGATGAAAAATTCAGACAGATTTTAAGAGGTTTGAATAAAGATTTTTATCATCAGACGGTTACCACCCAGCAGATTGAAAATTATATTTCCTCAAAATCGGGAATCGATTTTTCAACGGTGTTTGATCAGTACCTGAGAACAATAAAAATCCCAACCCTTGAGTATGCTCAAGATGGTGACACTTTAAAATTCCGTTATACTGATGTGGTAAAAAACATTAAATTACCTATAATCATTGATGGTGATCAAACTATAAACCCAACAGAAGAATGGCAGACCGTAAAGCTTAAAAAAAATACTCCTGTTGAATTAAACCCTAATTATTATATTAATTACAAGAATATTAAATAAAGAGAAAAGGCAGATTCGCACACCAGCAGATTTGCCTTTTTGCTTTTTGACCCTAAAATTTTAAGAAAAGTTTAATACTTTCTTCGTAACAAACTCAGAAAAAAAGCAACTATTTAACTATTAATTTAAACCTAATGAGAAAAACAGTACTTAGCCTTGGTATTTTTGCTGCTTTTTTAGCAAATGCTCAGTCTATAAAAACCACCATTGATCTTGTCAATGTAAAAGATGATAAAGTAGCCGTTACCATGGAATTTCCGAAAATGAAATCCGGAGATATTAAATTCCATTTCCCAAAAACAGTTCCCGGTACTTATTCTGTAGACGACTATGGAAGATTTATCGAAGGAATCAAATTTTACGATAATAAAGGAAAAGAACTTACTTATACTAAAGTAAACGACAATACCTATTCTTTGAAAAATGCTCAGGCACTTTCCAAAATCTCATATCTTGTCAATGACAGTTTCGATGATGAATTAGATACATCAAAGCATAAAGCTGTATTTTCTCCTTCAGGAACTGATATTGAAGCAGGAAAAGTATACATGATTAATACTCATGGATTTATAGGATATATTGAGAACATGCAGGATGTTCCTTATCAGCTTGTTGTTCAGAAACCAACTGATTTCTATGGAACAACAGCGTTGGTAGACCAGGATAAATCTGAATCTACAGATACCTTTACTTTGGCTAACTATGCTAAGGTGACAGATTCTCCATTAATGTACACAAAACCTGATTACATTACCTTCAATGCCGGAGGAATGGATCTTGTACTGGGTGTATATTCTCCTACAGGAAAATACAAAGCAGCAGATTTTAAAGAAAATCTTGAAAAAATGGTTGTTGCCCAAAAGAAATTCCTTGGGGATATGAACACCAATAAGAAATATGCTATCATGCTTTATCTTTCCGGTGGTGACGGACCTAATGTAAAGGGATTCGGAGCCTTGGAACACCACGAATCTACAAGTGTGGTACTTCCTGAAGGAATGCCGAAAGATGCTATTGACAATACCATTACAGATGTGGTTTCCCACGAATTTTTCCATACTGTAAACCCTCTGAAGACCCACTCTGAAGAAATTCACTATTTCGATTATGCAGATCCGAAAATGTCTCAGCATTTATGGATGTACGAAGGTGGAACAGAATACTTTGCCAATTTATTCCAGATTCAGGAAGGGTTGATCAATAAAGATCAGTTCCTTGAAAGAATCGGTGAAAAGATTGCCAACTCCAAGAGCTATGATGATACGATGCCATTTACGGTAATGAGTAAGAATGTATTGGTAGAGCCATATAAAGATCAGTACAGAAATGTATATGAAAAAGGAGCTCTTTTAGCAATGTGTTTAGACATCGAGCTTAGAAAACTGTCTAACGGAGAAATGGGATACCGTGATATGATCAGAAAACTGTCTCAAAGATTCGGAGAAAACAAACCTTTCAAAGATGATAAACTGATTGACGAACTGGTAACGGTAACCGGATATCCTCAGGTAAAAGACTTCTATAACAAATATATTGCAGGAAACCAGCCAACACCTTATGCTCAATACCTGAACATGGTAGGAGTAGATATTAAAAAGCAGGAGAGCCATCCTTTATTCTGGTTTATCAAAGATCCGAACCAGACAGGTTTTGATGAAAAGACCAATGCTTTCGCTTTTGACGATCATTCTGCACTGTCTCCATTTGCAAAAAGTATCGGATTTAAAATCACAGACCAGGTGCTTGCTTTAGATGGCAGAACAGTAGATATCAAAAAAGTACAGGATTTTATCGGATATACCAGAACTATCAAAGACGGACAGGAAGTTACGGTAACTATTTTAAGAGACAATGCCGGTAAAAAAGAGAAAATGACATTGAAAGGAAAAGCAATTCTGGACAAAATGACTATGGAAACACCTGTATTTAAGGCGAATCCAACTCCGGAAGAACTGAAACTACAGACTCAGTGGCTTACGGGTAAAAAATAAAGAGAAAAGCGGGGAAATTTTCCCCGCTTTTTATTTTTCTAAGGTTGATTTTATTATTTGATACAAACCTAAGATTATGTGGTACAAACCTAACAGGTTTTGAAAACCTGTTAGGTTTTTTTATTTATAAAAGTATAATTAAAGAACTTCCTCTTTTTTAATCGTTATTCTAAAGGTGCTCCCCTTTCCTATTTCCGTCTGAGAAATCTTGATATCTCCATTGTGATATTCATGAATCACTCTTCTTGCCAAAGACAGTCCCAGTCCCCAGCCTCTTTTTTTGGTAGAATATCCCGGATTAAAAGCATTTCTGGCCTGCTGTTTTGTCATTCCGCTTCCGTTGTCCTTTACTTCAATTAAAATATTTTTATTCCTTTCAAAAACAGACATGGTGATTGCTCCTTCTCCTTTCATTGCATCCACGGCATTTTTCACCAGATTTTCAATTACCCAGCTCATCAGAATTTTATTGTGGGGAACAAGAACGGTATATGTAGGAAGATTGAGTGTAAAATTGACCTTTCTGGAGATTCTTGTTTTTAAATAATCATAATTCTCCTGAATGGTTTTATTGAAATTTCTGTCATTAAGCTCAGGGACAGAACCAATTTTTGAGAATCGTTCTGAGATCGTTCTGAGTCTTTCAATATCTTTTTCTATCTCATGTACTCCTTCCGATTCAGGATTATCAAGCTTCATAATTTCCATCCAACCAATCATCGAAGATAGCGGAGTTCCGATCTGATGGGCAGTTTCTTTTGCCAGCCCCGCCCAGAGATATCCTTCGTCCGTCTTTTTAATGGTCTTGAAAAACCAGAAAGAAAAGCCAAAATACAGTAAAATAAACAGTCCTAAAATATAGGGGGAATACCGGAGATTATTAAGCAGACGTGAGTTGTCATAATATACAAACTGATTATTTCCATCCGGTACTTTGATTTCAATAGGATCATAATTTTTCTCCATATTCCGGATCAGATCCTGCAGTTTTTCAGGATTCTTAATTGTATTTTCAGGAATATTTCTATAATATCCAAGATCAAGAATCGGGTTCTTGTATTTATCCGTTACAATGAACGGAATGGTATTGTTGATATTCAGAATATCCGGCAGCAAATCCAGAACATCTGTATCCGGAGTTTTCACTTCCTGCTGTATTCTTATCGCTTTGGAAAGAAGGCTGATTCTTTTGATCTCCTCTTTTCTGAGAAAATTAATAAGCGATGTTGAGGCCACTACAATAGCAATAACCAAAGTAGTCATAACAACAAAAATGATCCAGTTATTCAGTCTGGTGAGTATGGATTTTCTCAAAGATATTTTATTTTAAAACATTCAGGATTTTCTGCAGCTCAGTATTTCCGCTTCCCTGATAGTTGTTGATGATAATCGAAAATACATATTTTTTCCCATCTTTTGCCGTGTGATATCCGGCAAATGATTTGGTATCTCTCATGGTTCCGCTTTTCATCTTCATGCCATTATCCTGAACCGGAAATCCATCATAGTACGCTTCAAACCAGGATTGTTTTTTTGCATATAAAAGAGCCTGTACTTCTGCTTTTGCAGCTACATAATTCTGTGGAGAAAGTCCGCTTCCATCTGCAAAGTTGATCATATTAGGATTAATTCCCTTTGATTTCCAGAATTCTTTCAGATAAGAAACCCCGCTTTTGAAGCTTGAATTTCCCTTCTTCTCTTTCCCTAAAGTTTTAATCAGTGTTTCACCGTACAGGTTGATACTTTTTCTCAGAAACCAGTATACAATTTTATCCAGAGTCGGAGATTGATAAGTAAGAAGAATATTATTTTTCGGAGCTGCCAGGGCCTGCTTTCCTTCTATTTCTAGCTGAGAATTTGTTACTGTTTTTCCTGAAAGTTCAATTCCGGATTCTTTCAGCCATTGTTTTACTTCTACGGCCAGCTGTAGTGGCGGATTGGGAGTAGAACCGGAAACCGTCACTGTTTTTCCTGCCGGAAGCATTCCGTTAATCAGAGCGACATCAGAATGAGGAGCGGTAAAAATCAGGCTTTGATCTGAGCTTCCTCCTGCTTTCAGGTCATTCAGCCATTTCACACCTTCCAGCGGATAAGAAAAGCTTTTAAAATCGGTTCCGTTAATATTGATATCAAACTGGTTCTCTTTCCAGTTGATTCCCCAAACTCCGGCTCCGTAGTAATTACCCAGATCATCCCAGGGCCAACCTCCGGGAATCGTTTGATGGTCAAAATAAGAATCATCAATAACAAGATCTCCTGATATTTTTGTGATCCCTGAGTTTTTAATTGCCTCAATCAGCTTCTTTTTAAAATTTTCAGGCTTATAGGCATCATATCTCCAGCTTCCTAATGTAGGATCACCGTTGGAGCTGATGAAAAGATTTCCGTTCAGTGTTCCTCCGGAGATATTTCCGGAATAGCTTGAAGTGGTTGTGAAAGTATAGTTTTTCCCTAATGTTTCAAGTGCTGCGCCTGCCGTGAAAATCTTCTGTGTAGAAGCAGTAGAAAGGCCTTTATTTCCCTGATACTCGTATATAAAATTGCCGTTTTCATCGGAAACATAAAAAGATAAGCTGGAAGATACAGCACCCGAAGAGTCCATAAGATCTTTTGTTACTTTATCTAATTTTTGAGCTATATTCTGCGCAGCAACTATCTGTACAGAAAGCACGAGAACAGCAAGTGTTTTTTTCATTGCATTGTTGTTTAGGTCCGGACAAATAAGGTTCAAACAATTCAAGGTAATTGTAGAGATACGACCTCGTGGCTGAACCTTTTCGTATATTTAATTCTAATCAAATATAGTTAAAATAAAAGCTATTCATACTCCTGGAGATCATCGGAAGTGAAAAGAATGTGATGTTCAGGAGATTTTTCAAATGAACGATCATGTTTAAAATATTTCTCGTAATCATCTTCATCCATAAAAATATCCATCTGACATTCTTTTATATAGTTTGATTTTTCTCCGTACTCCTGAATAAAATATCCGTTATCATTCCATGGTTCATGATGGCAGCGCAGACAATTCTTTTGGTGTACCGCCTTATTCCCACATATTTCACAATCCTGTAAATATTGAAATAATGTTGAAATTTCACTTTGATTTTCTTTCGGGAAAAGTGAAAGAGGAATAGCTTTTAAAAGCAGGTAATAATTGGGCTCCTGCCATGAAAAATATTTCTTTCCTTCCCAATCATTCAGGTCTGTGTAAAGACACAACTTCTGAAGGTCATATTCAACCTCAGCTTTTACAACATTTTTAATATTCAGAACGGTCTTATTGTTTCTTGTGATATTTTGTTTGTTATCAATTTCAATAACCGGCTGCTGTTCCAGAAAATGATTCAGACATAATGTGGTCTCCCATGAGCCTATGGTCCTTATTTTACCTTCACTGCCACAGATCTCACAAGTCTTTACCGATAATTTCGAATACTTATCCCTGATATTTTTAAGCTTGTCATTGAGGGCTTCGTCTTCAGAATAGGTATAGCATCTCAATTCCCCAAACTTTTCCTTCCCAAAGACATTATATTTCAGGTTCCATCCTGCAATGGCAAACTCAAACAGCAATTTCCGGATCAGTTCTTCCCATCCGGTACTGTTCACAGAAAAATTGGTCAGATTTCTTTCTATGAAAAGATTGATTTCTTCTTTGTTCATTAAAGGCTGCTTCCTGCTTCTATTTCGTAAGGTTCTTTGCCTTTTTCAAAAATCCTTGTCAACTCACTTCCTTCTACGGTAATGGAATTATCTGTTCTTCTGATCCAGTTTCCTTCTCTAAGTCCTACCACTTTGATATCATTTTGGGTAAGGAATTCCTGAATACGGGTTTCTCTGGTTTCTCCATTATGCTTCAGATCCGGATTAGGATCAAGATAATGTGGATTGATATTGAAAGGCACCAGTCCCATACAATCGAAGCTTGGCGGATATACAATCGGCATATCGTTCGTAGTTTTCATATTCTGACCTCCGATATTACTTCCGGCACTGCATCCAAGATAAGCTTTTCCTCCCGATACATTTTCTTTCAGAACAGACATCAATCCTTCTTCGTGTAATGTTTTAACCAATAAAAAAGTATTTCCGCCTCCGGTAAAGAACCCTTTTGCCTGATGAATGGCTTCTTTTTTATCTTCGAACTCATGAAGTCCTTTCACTTTTATATGGATGGTTTCAAAGAAAGAGCGTGCCTTAGCAGTATAATCATCATGAGAAATTCCACCTGGTCTTGCAAAAGGGATAAAGACAATTTCGTCGATTCCTTTGTAGAGTTGGATTAATTCTTCTCTTAAGTATTCCAGATATTCTCCACCAAAAAGTGTGGATGTTGAAGCTAATATGATATTCATACCACGAAATTATAAGTATTATTAAAAAATGAATCACAAAGATAGCCTCAAAGATCAACGAATCAAAAATTAAACTAAAAAAATCCTATTTCTCGTTAATATTTTCTAAAAAAACTTAAAGGCTCTAAAATTTAAGATTTTGTGGAATTATTATTGAATTTTAGATTATGAATTTAAAATATAAGATTATGAAAATGAGTAAAATTAATAGCCTATTTTTAGGTTTAATACTAGCAGGAAGTGTAAGTCTTGTAAATGCACAAACGACTCAGCCTGAAACTTCAGCGGCAACGAGTCAAACAACCAATCCAACTATCGAAGATCTTAAAAAACAGATCGCAGCCAATCCAAAAGATGCAGAATCATTAGCAAAACTGGCTAATGCTTATCAGGAAGCTTCAGACTGGCCAAATGCTATTGATACCTGGAAAAAAATATCAGTTTTATTACCGGACTGGGCTCCCGCTTATTACAGCCAGGCATATGCCTATCAGTCTGCAAAAGATGATGCCAATGCAAAAATTGCTTACGAAAAGTATATTGCAACGGTAAAACCTGAAGAAGTAGAGCAAAATAAGAAGAATCTGGCGTACGCTTACTTCTATCTTGCCTTTACAGAGCAGCAAACTGATCCTAATAAAGCAAAAGAACATATTGCGAAATCGATACAGTATGATCCTACCAACCAGGATGCTGTGAAGCTTAGCAAAGCATTAAATTCTTAGTAAAAATGAAATGCCGGAAAGTTTTTCCGGCATTTTTATTTAGTTATATATGTTTTTAATATCAAAAATCATGATTTAAATTTAACGCAAAGAACAAGTAAATCCTGTTAAATTTTTGAGGAAGCCAAGGGTGGAATCAATTTCATTGATTCTTTCTAAGCGCATGTATGTCATAAATAAAGCTTCATCAGCGACATTGTCGCTTTCTTAGCACATAGGAATAAGAGAATTTAAGCTAATCTTTGCGTTAATTTTAAAATATATTTTTTGTGAAGAGTTACTTTTTTTTAATTCCAGATTTATTGTATTATTTGAAATTTTGTCTTGCTATGATCCTACTCGATCATTTTTCCGTAAAAATCTGTTTCACCATGTAAATGGCGGATGATTCTCTCTATATTTCTCTGGATACTGGCTTCGGTTTTTAAATTATTGATATACCGGATCAGCTCATGTTTTCTTGAAGGAATCAGGTTTTCGAAATTCGCTGTTGCCAAAGCACTTTCTTTAATTGCCTTTTCTAACTGGGGATGGATAGAAATACTTCTGTCAGCATCATCATATTCCACAGCAACTTCAATAACTTCTCCGATTCTTTTTGGCGAATTTTTCAGCATGGTCAGGTTTACATACAGTCTCCATTCACCCAGATATTTCATGAGGTTTTGTTTAAATTCTTTCCCATTCACAGTTCCTTTTACAGGTATCGGGCTTTTATTTCTTCCGGACTTTTCAAAAATCATATCCAGAATCTCTTCCGGAACAAATACAAAAGGATTAATTCCTATGATTTCCAATTTGGCGGTGAAAGTGTTGTTTTTCATGGATAGCAGAATTTAAATGATAGATGATAGATGATAGATGATAGATGACAGATGATAGATGATAGATGATAGATGATAGATGATAGATGATAGATGATAGATGCAAAAATAACAGTTTGGCGGATAGGTATGGAATTTCTTTTTTATTTTCAAAAACAATTACTCTCATAAGCTCCTACATCCAAACCCGTTTTACCCTCAAACCCTCTCTCTCCTATCCTCAAACCTGCCAACCGTAAACCCCGGATCCCTGAACCCCGTAACTCAAAATTCATACCTCAGAACCCAATTAATTCCCTATATTTGTATCAATAAATCTATTTATCAAAATGAAATTTTTTATTGACACAGCTAATTTAGAGCAAATTAAGGAAGCAAGAGATCTTGGAATTTTAGATGGTGTAACAACCAACCCTTCATTAATGGCAAAAGAAGGTATTCAGGGAGCTGAAGCAATCAAAAACCATTATAAAACGATCTGCGAGCTTGTAGACGGAGATATTTCCGCAGAAGTTCTTTCTACAACATATGAAGAAATGATTAAGGAAGGAGACGAATTGGCTGCTATCCACCCGAATATCGTTGTAAAAATTCCGATGATCAAAGACGGAATTAAAGCTTTAAAATATTTTTCTGACAAAGGAATCAGAACAAACTGTACTTTAATTTTCTCTCCGGGACAGGCTCTTTTGGCAGCAAAAGCAGGAGCAACTTATGTTTCTCCATTCTTAGGAAGACTAGATGATATCTCTACAGACGGTCTGAACCTTATTCAGGAAATCAGATTGATTTTCGATAACTATATGTACGAAACTGAAATCTTAGCAGCTTCTATCCGTCACTCAATGCACATCATCGACTGTGCTAAAATTGGAGCAGACGTTATCACCTCACCACTTCCTCCGATCTTGAGCTTATTAAAGCACCCATTAACAGACAGCGGATTGGCTCAGTTTATTGCAGATTCTCAGAAATTAGCATAATCATTGATCCTTCTCACAATATAAAAATCCCGGAACGCTGTTCCGGGATTTTATTTTTATAATGTTCATATTTATTTCAGCAGGTCCAGTTCAAGAATATTATTCTGTTTTTTAATATTGGCTTTGGCTCTGGCTTCCTGATCTCTGCTTGCCTGTACCGGGTCCAGTATTTTTCCGGTACTGTCTCTCATTTCAATGATAGTTCCCTCTGCCAGCATTTGCTTTTGGCTCTTCATAGGATCCTGACGGTAATCATTAAAAGCTTTTTTAAATTTTGCTTCGTTGAGTGTTATAAGGGTATGATAACGCTCTTTATCTTTGGTACTCTTCCATTCATATCCGGCCGGAAGTTTCTGGCTGCCTTTTAATTCGAATGAATGAGAATGGGTGTTATCTTCAACTTTTACGATCAATCCCGGAAGTCCATAAAATTTGTACGGCCCATCCTGAATGGGAAGATCTGTAGTAAACCATGCTGTCCATTTTCTGCCGGCAAAGTCACAAACAGCTTTCTGCGTATTAAATTCTCCAATTTTTTCTTTTTCCGGAAGAACTTTCCAGTTCTGTTTTCTCTTTTCCTCTACCTGATATTCATCAGAACCCAGAGTGGTGAAGAAGTTAGTAGAATATTCGGGATACATTTTTTCAATGTTGTAGCGTATTTTGCCTTTAAATTTAAAATTTCCGAGGTTAATATTTAAGCTTTGGGTATCTTTTTCAGTAATAGCCCTCATCGTAGAGTCGGACTGAAAATAATCTTTGCTATAAAATTTGGATCCTTTGGAGGCTACTTCCAGATACATCGTTTCACTTAACTGTTTGTCCCTCTCTGTAGAGTCTGTGATAAATTTATACTCGTAGATGAATCTCTGATTCTGTGCATGAGTCATTACAGCCCATATAAGACTGAATAGAATGATCATTTTTTTCATGGTTAGTTTTTAGTTTTTAGTTTTTTTCTGTTATAATTTTAACAACCTTACACGGATTTCCCACTGCCACTACATTATCCGGAATATCTTTTGTGACAACACTTCCTGCTCCAATTACCGAATTATTTCCGATAGAAACCCCCGGAAGCACGACCACATTACCTCCCAGCCATACATTATCGCCTACCTTGATGGGATGTGCATATTCAAGACCTTCATTTCTTTGTTGAACATCAAGCGGATGACCTGCTGTATAAAAACTGCAATTGGGGCCGATAAACACATTATCACCAAACTCTACTTTAGCACAATCTAAAATAATAAGATTATGATTGGCATAGAAGTTCTCTCCTACAGTTATATTATATCCGTAGTCACACCAGAAATTGGGTTCTATACAGATATTTTCCTGTATACTTCCAATAATTCTTTTGATGAGCCTGTATCTGTTTTCTGTATCTGAGTTTTTCAGTCCATTATACTCCTGACACAGATCTTTGCACGCAATGCGTTCCTGAATCAGTTCATTATCATAGTTGGCATTGTATAAAAGCCCGGCTGCACATTTTTCCTTTTCTGTCATGAGATATAACGTTGATTGCTATTACTTATTGTTCATTGAAGATAATAATATATCCTAACATAATGAATTGATATTTGTCATTTTTCACATGACTTCTTTTGCTAAAAAAACAGGATGACAAAAAATGCCATCCTGTACATATTAGAAAATATATAATTTTACTTGAACAAGTCGGGTTCTATTTTATTGTTATTTTTTAATTGGTCTTCTTTTGCTCTTTTTTCAATGTTTCTGTACATCTCATTGGCATCAATTGTTTTTCCATCCTGATTTTTCATTTGTACTACAGCTCCTGCAGGAAGAGTACTCATCGTTTGTTTCATATCTTTTGTAGGATCAGCAAGATAATCTTTCCAGGCTTTTTTAAACTGCTTTTTGCTGATCTCTATTTCTTTACCTCCGAAACCAATGGTAGTAAGACCTGGTATCTGGGGATCATCCTGTGTTACAACTTCCGTTTTTTTGTTGCCGATTAATGTCATGATATGTGACCCTGTCTTATCCTCAACTTTAACGATCAGCCCGGGAAGTCCATAGAATTTATAGGGTCCGTCCTGAAACGGGATATCTGTAGAAAACCATGCCGTCCAACTTCTTCCTCCATAGTTTGTGGTTGCTTTTTGGGTGTTATATTCTCCTATTTTTTGTTTTTCAGGTAATATCTTCCATTCAGGTTTTTGGTCTTCCGGCATTTTATAGGTGGTATTTCCGATATTTTCAGAGAATGAAACACTATACTCCGGATACTTTTTTGTAACCGTAGAGGAAATTGCTCCCGGTTTAATATTTTTTTTGATATTGATGCTGCCTCCAAATCCTCCTTTCATCTGCTTGGCAATATCAGCTTTCATTGTTGAATCAGTAACAAATTTTTCGCGGCTGTAATATTTAGATCCGTTTTTATCAATATCCAGAAACATTACATCATTTTTCACTTCTGCTCTATTGGTAGAATCAGAAATATATTTATAGTCATAGAAAAATCTGTTTACTTGAGCGTTAGCAAACACCCCTAAAAATGCAAGTAAAATCAAATATTTTTTTTCCATAATTTATGCTAAATCGTATTAAAAAGGCTTTGCCAATCTGAAACTGACAAAGCCTGATGGTACTTTATTTCTTTGTCTCAATTCTTATCTCTCCTTCGGTCCCTTTTACAAGACTTCCTTTGATAACATTCATCCTCGCGATATTTTCAGGTTTTAAAGTATTAATATCTTCTTTAGAACTCTCTTTTCCGTCTATATAATATTTATATCTGAAATCATCTCCGGCACTTATATTGAATTTTTTTACTCCATTCATTGAAATGTTGCCATTCCCATCTTTTTTAATAAAATCAGCACGCATTACCATCACGTTGGGAGAAGAGCTCACCATCGTAAAATTGCCTCCTCTGAAATTTTGTGCTATTTTTTCTGCTTCCAAGCGGGCTTTTTCACCTTCTTTTCTGATTCTGTCTGCATCAATTCTGATTCTTTCACTCTGTACCCTGATTCTATCTCCTTCAGCTCGTGCTCTGTCACCTTCTATTCTGGCTTTCTCTCCTTCCACTCTGGCTTTTACGGCTTCCTTCATTGCTTTTTTAGCTTCTGCCATCGCTTTGCGTACTTCTTCTTTTTCTTTAGGACTAAGATCCTTATAGTAGACGGTATTGTTATTTTTAAAATAAACTACTTTCGCTTTTGGAGCCTGAGGTTCATCCGGTGCATGAGGTGGTGCGGGAGGAACCATCTGTTTTACTACTCTTGCAGCCTCTCTTCCCGCTTTTTTAGCCGCTCTTTTTATTTTACGAAGCTCTTTTTTACTGAGCGGGTCCATATTTTCAAGTTCCTTCATCTGATTTTTCCATTCAGCAGAATTGAAATATTCATCCACTTCAACTTTGGAAGCCATCTCTCCTATCTCAGATGCCAGGTTACTTATTTCTTCAATTTTATCACTGAAGGCATCACTTTCCGGATCCAATCCATCCAGCTCTTTCTCTTTTTCTTTTATCTTTTTTTCAAGCTCAGTTAATTTTGTATGATCTTGTGGTGGTACAGTTTTTAATTCTGTAATAGTTCCATCAATTGATTTTTCAGGTCTGATTGTGTCTTTCTTGATTTCTGAAACTGCTTTTTTGATGGTAAGATTTGTTTCTTCAATTTCTCTGTTTTTAGCATTTACCAGATAAGCAAAAGCTACTGAGAATACAACCGGCAAGGCAAAAATTCTTCGCGCATATCCGAATTTGGTTTTTGGTTTTTGTAACATCTTAAGTCTTTTTTTTAGGTTTGAACTTAGAAACGGACTGGTAACAGGCAACTGTGTTCCGGAAAAGTGGCTTGCTAAAAGCATCTGCGCAAATGCTTTGGTGTCCGATTGTTTTACGGCTTTTTTATCAGCCAGATATTCGTGGATTAAATTAATTTCTTTTTTAATAATATGAAAAAACGGATTGAACCAGAACACAGAAGTAATAATCTCGATAAAGATTTTATCAAAGGAATGTTTCTGCTCAATATGTACCATTTCATGCTTTAGTATCTGTTTTCCGACATCAGAATTCAAGGTAATTGTATTCTTCCAGAAAAGATTTTTAAAGTATGAAAATGGAGCTTCGGTAAGGTCTGTACGGTAAAAATTGATCCCGTCAAAGCTTTCTTTCTGAAATTGGTTTTTAAACTGCTGGATTTTGAAAATCCCATACAGCAGCTTCCCTAGAAAATAAAGAGAAACCAGTCCCAGAGCTGAAAAAATAATGTTAAAATAAAGGTTACCATTGTTTATATTTTTTTCTGTATTAAAATTCTGAATCTTATTAAGAAGCATGTATACATCACTATTGACTTCTATCGTAAAATCATCTACTTTGATAAGTGGCAACAAAAGTGATATCACAATGGCTCCCAGCAGATAAAATCTGTTATAATGATGGAATGTCTTGTCTTTTAATGACAACTGATAGTACAAAAACGTTACACCCGAACATAAAATAACTTTCCCAAAGTATAAAAGTATTGCTTCCATAGGTCTTAGTCTTTGTTTTTGAGTTCATCTAATAGCATCTCAAGATCTTCTACTGTCATTTCATTTTTTTCTACCAAAAATGAAACCGCACTTTTATAAGAGCCTTTAAAATAGTTTTTCACCAGACTTTTCATCGTCTTCCCGGAGTATTGTTCTTTTGAAACCAGCGGGAAATACTCATGTTGTCTTCCATGTACACGATAGTCTACAAATTCTTTGTCTTTCAATACTTTTAAAATGGTAGAGACCGTATTGGTATGTGGCTTCGGATCCGGAAAAAGATCAAGAACATCTTTAAGAAACCCTTTTTCTATCTTCCATAAATACTGCATTACCTGTTCTTCTGCTTTTGTTAAAGTCTGAATTTTCATATCCTGTTCATTTATCAGTTATATTAATATAAAACTTTTCAATTCTATATCACTAAGAAATTAGTTATACAAATGTAGAAATAAATTTGAATCTAACAACTATTTTTTTAGTGATAAAACAATTGCAATTTTAAGTAATTGAAAATCAATGAAATAAAAATAGTTAAAATTTATTAAATTTTTAATGAATTGATTTACTAGCTGTTTATTTTACATAAAATTATTTGATTTGGTTTTTATTTTACACTAAGAACATTTAATTGTTCCGGGTCTTGAAGAGTGAATTCATTAGCTTTGGGAACAATCTTTGTAAGGGTTTACACTCTTGGCAGGGATCATAAGCCAGATCAAAAAATTCAAAACAATTACAAAATAGTATTGCAGGAGGATCTATTAACCGTAAATTTGATATGATTCGGCAAGAAACTAACCTGTAAAAATCAAAATTGCAGGAAAAGCGGTCCATCATTCAACATATAATTAATAATAAAATCTTTTCAAAATGAAAAAAATACTTTTTATCGGAATGGTACTTATGGGAATCATAGGCCTTTCATCATTTATTAAGCCGGATGAGTCCAGAAGTCCAAAACCTGCAAAATCAATTTATGATTTTAAGATTGAATCCATCGATGGCGGAAAAATTGATTTTTCTGAATACAAGGGGAAATACATTCTTATCGTGAACACGGCATCCAAGTGTGGATATACTCCTCAATACAAAGGATTGGAAGAGCTTTACAAAGATTACGGTGATAAACTGGTTGTGGTAGGCTTTCCTTCTGATAATTTTGCAGATCAGGAGTTTCATGATAATGTGGAAATAAAGTCTTTCTGTGAAAAGAACTATGGTGTGACCTTTCCTCTTACCACAGCGGTAGATGTAAAGGGATCAAAAATCACTCTGGTATTTGACTATCTTACCCACAAGTCTCAAAATGGAGTAATGGATGCGAAAATAAGCTGGAACTTCAACAAGTTTCTGATCAGCCCGGAAGGAAAATTACTGGAGCATTTTGACTCTAAAGTTGTTCCTGAAAGTGATAAAATCACCCATTATTTTAAATAAATACTATTTACAAACAATACTATCATTATTAGTAGTGTTTTTTTATCCTTGCACAACAACCTCTTTACATTGGATGATAATTCATACACTAATTGAGTTGTATTAACAATTTAAATTATAAAAATCACTTCAATAAAGTCCCTGAACGCATCATTTTTACAACAATGAATAGTATACATTATAGAATTGTTAAATTTTATTAAATAAATATTAAAATGTATTTGTTTTAACCGGGAAATTATATTTATTTTAGTGCTTTAAAAATTTCTCATGAAAAGATATAATTTATTGATTGTACTATTACTGCTTATTTTCAATGTTACGACAGCACAAAAGAAGGGTTCTCCTGCTGCCGATCTCAGCATACTAAAAGATACAAAATCAAAAATCGAAGCTACCGTTCCATTGGTTATTCAGCATCTTCAGACAATCTCCACAAAAGAAGGAGATAATAATATTGTGAATAACGGAAAGATTGCTTTAGGTAGAGAATATGGTATTTTAGAGTCTGAATGGTTTTTATATAGAAACAATATGAAAAACTGTATCCTGAACAATTCTTCTAAAAAAGCTAAGAAATGTATGGAATATCATAACAATATGTTGAGAGGTACGATGATCAATTACAACAACTATATTACCAACCTTACCAGAAAGAACGGTTATTTGGGAGTTGAGGGAGATACAAAATTTGAGTTCAAACCTGCTGACATCGCTACCAAACTAAGTGAAGCGTATTTCAATGCAAACGATGCTGCCGGCAGAATGAAAGCGGATCAGAAAAGAGAATTTTTGGGACAGACTATGTCTGATGACAACAAGCTTACTCCTTACGCTCAACTGGCACAATAATATTTAAATCATATTAAAAAAATAAAAAAGAGAATGGCAAATGCCATTCTCTTTTTTTATTCAAAAGCAAAAAATCTCCGCCGTAAAAGCAGTTTTGTGGTACTAATCATAAAACCCTTGGGGAAAAAGTAGAAAATTAGGCAGAGATTTTTTTGCATATGCTCTACAGATCAACTGTCCTACCCATGATCTGTAAGAGCTTTACAAAAATAGGACTATACCCTTCTGCTGGCTGAAAATACCTGTAGAATTAAACGTTCAAAACTGTAGAACTAATACTACTTGTCGCTATAGAAGTAAAAATACCTCAAGAAAGGTTCCTATGATTATTGAATGTTTTTATTCTATTTCCACCAGTGGTAGTAATTATGCAATCCGTCATATTCAAACCCACAGCGTGGATACAGTGTATTTCCTATGTCATTCGTTTTTTCTGTTTCAAGCATCAGTCCACACGCTCCTGTTTCCTCACACCATTGTTTACTGCGGTCAATTAATGCTACAGACAGTCCTTTTCCTCTATACTCCGGATGAACAAACAAATCACTTAACAGCCACTGCTTTTGTAATTTGGTATAATGAAATAGTTTATAAAGCTGTACAAAGCCTACCGCTTTGCCCTCCGCTATCACAAGAAAAATATCAGATTCGCTGTTTAAAAACCTTTCTTTGAGAAAAGCTTTTCCCTTTTCAACATCTGACTCCTGTCTGTAAAAAACACGATAAAGATTGAACAACTCAGCCGTTTCATCAAGATCCTCAAGACTTGCCTTTTTAATAATGTAATTCATTGTTATATCTATTTTTATTAACAGGGCAAAAGTAACTTTTAACAGGATCGGTAATATCATCCAGAAATATATTAAATCCATAGGCCAGATACCATAGTCAGCTTTATTTACACTTAAAATACCACATGTTTCGGATTGTACTATTCTGAAGAACTATAGATTTTTGCAGAATAAAATCAAAACAATGAAAGATATCATTCATAAAATCAAGAATATTGACTGGCAGAGCATTACCGAAACCATGCATCAAAACGGATATGCTATAATTCCTGATCTGCTTTCTGAAGAGGAATGTGAAATATTAAAATCAGATTATGATCAATCAACATTTTACCGTAAGACAGTTGTTATGGCAAGACATCGTTTTGGATTGGGTGAGTATAAATATTTTAACTATCCATTACCAGCAATTATTCAAACCATAAGAACAACCATTTACCCCTATCTGGCACCTATTGCCAATGCATGGTTTAAAGCTTTACATATTGACACTCAATTTCCTTCAGATCATCAGGAGTTCTTAGATCAATGCCATCTAAACGGCCAGCAAAAGGCGACGGTTTTAATTTTAAAATATGGAAAAAGCGGATTCAATACGCTGCATCAGGATTTATATGGAGATATTTATTTTCCCATTCAGATCGTTGTAATGCTCAGCGAACCTGATAAAGATTTTACGGGTGGCGAGTTTGTGCTTACCCAGCAGATTCCCAGAGCACAGTCAAAAGCCATTGTTTTAAAACCTAAAAAAGGGGACGTTCTTATTTTTACAACTCAATTTAAACCGGAAAAAGGAACAAAAGGGTACTACAGAGTCAATATGAAACATGGCGTAAGTGAAGTTAAAGAAGGAAACCGGTATGCTTTAGGTATTATTTTCCATGATGCAGCCAGTTAATTATTAAATGTTATAAAAAGATAAATCATGATTCAGCATTCTCAACTATCATCTGAAAATCTGAGAAGTAAAATCCACAGCAGAGACATTTGTTTTGGAGGGAATAAAAAACTGAAAATCTACGGATTACTCAGCTGCCGTTCAGGAAAAAGAATGAAGATGGAAAACAGGGTTTTCTTTGCAGATGAAAAAGAAGCTCTACAAAACAACTATCGTCCGTGTGGTCATTGTATGAAAGAAGCTTATAAAAAATGGAAGAAATCAATTGTTAATAAATAAATTTCAAGGACTTAATCAAATAATCTATACAATTATGGATTCTCATCACATTGGTTCAAATCAAATTTATATTATTGCGAAACATTAATTATTTTCAATCATGGTAAAAATAGTATTTGCAGGATTATTTGTTTCGTGCTTCCTGGTTATTTCAGCACAAAATAAAGCTGTTATGGAAATTAATTATGAGACTAAGTTAATTTCTGATAGCTTAAATAGGGAAAAAGTAAAAGTTTATTCATCAGTTTTACTATGTAATAATACCGAATCAATTTATTGCAGTGCAGAAGCTAAAGCATATTACAAAGGCAATTCCACACCAACTATAAATACAAATTATGGAAATATACCAAAATATCCTAAAGCTGTAGAAAGTATCTATAAGGCTAAAGGTGTTATTCATGCATATCTTCCAGTAGGAAAATATATTTTTTCATTTGAGGAACCTAAATTAAACTGGGAAATTTTAAATGAAATTAAATATATACAAGGTTTTAAATGCCAGCTGGCAAAAACCATAACCGATACAGGAGATCTATTTTTTGCGTGGTTTACGAATGATGTCGCGATTTCAGATGGTCCATTTCGTTTCAAAGGACTGTCCGGTTTAATTTTGGAAGTCTTCAATAAAAATAAAACCATCGAAATATATGCAACAGGGGTTAAGAAATCAGACGAAATTATAGAAACTCTGCAATATTATAGTGAGGTTAAAGCTAAAAATAAGAAACAGTTTTTGGAAGCGAGAAAAAATTTCCACGAAAATCCTTCAATATATAATGGCAATTTGAAAGTTGTAGATTCCAATGGCAACGACAATACTAAAATTATGACAGATCGGTTGAAAAATACAAACACTTTTCTTGATTAAAAATTACTTTCTGCAAGCGCATTAGCTATTTTTACGATATAAAAAAATCGCTATAACAATAAGTCATACCGATTTTTCGTTTAGTAGCGGGAACCGGACTCGAACCGATGACCTTCGGGTTATGAGCCCGACGAGCTACCTACTGCTCCATCCCGCGGTGTATTTTTAGAGTGTTTACCGAAAACACTTGCTTAGTAGCGGGAACCGGACTCGAACCGATGACCTTCGGGTTATGAGCCCGACGAGCTACCTACTGCTCCATCCCGCGGTGTATTTTTAGAGTGTTTACCGAAAACACTTGCTTAGTAGCGGGAACCGGACTCGAACCGATGACCTTCGGGTTATGAGCCCGACGAGCTACCTACTGCTCCATCCCGCGATATTGGATTGCAAAGGTACGAATATTTTTCACAAATCCTAATTTTTCTTTTAAATAAAGGACTTTTATGAAAACTATTTTATTATTTGTATCTTTGTTTTATGGCAAAAATATTAAAAATTTATCCGGACAACCCACAGGAAAATCTTGTGAATGAGGTTATTAAAACTTTAAACAATGGCGGGCTGATTATCTATCCTTCTGATACGATTTATGCCTTAGGCTGTAATATTTTTGATATAAAAGCCATGGAAAAACTGGCTCAGCTCAAGAAAATGAAGCTTGAGAAGTCTAAATTCTCAATCATCTGTAATGATCTTAGCCATCTTTCGGACTTTACAAGACCTATCGACACCTCAGTTTTCAGATTTCTGAAAAGTCATCTTCCGGGACCATTTACTTTCATTCTTGAAGCCAATAAAAGTTTACCTTTAGCTTACAAAGGTCACAAAACAATTGGTATCCGTGTTCCTGACCATCCGATTCCACAGCTTATTGTTGAAAAACTGGGTCACCCTATTGCATCTACTTCCATCAAAGATGATGATGAAATTATCGAATATTCTACTGATCCTGAGCTTATTGCAGAAAAATATGATCACCTGGTAGACATTGTTATTGATTCAGGGTATGGGGATAATGTGGCGTCCACTATCGTAGACCTTACTTCAGGAGAGCCTGAGATTATCCGTCAGGGAAAAGGGATTATTTAATTCAAAGTTTAAAGTTCAAGGTTTAGGGTACTGATATGAGTCTTACCGGGAAGTATTCTGTAGGAGTTTTGCTCACGTTTACTGTTTTGGCAGCTGCAATGCTTTATGGTTTTTCAGCTGTTACGATGATAACCGGAGTAAAAGGAATTACAGAAGTTAATTTTTTTCTCAGCAGAATTCCACTATGGCTCATTCTTGTCATGGTATTTTTGTACAGTATTTTTATTGAAAAAAGTACTTTTTTACTTAAAGAAGAGAAAAAATACCCTATTGCATTTTATAGCAAAGCTGTTCTGAGCTTATATTGTATCTGTTTGATTGGCGGAGGTATTCTGAATGCAGCCATCCAATTTTTTACACAGGAAAAAATAAGCGATAAACTTCTCAACCTTGTTCCCATTTTTAGGAATAATTATTTTTTAGCTATTTTTACATGCCTTACCGCTGCTATTGTAGAGGAATTTCTGATGCGGGGCTATGTACAGTCCAGAATTGAAAAAATTTATAGCAACCCAACGGTAGGAATTATTATTTCATCTGTCTTATTTGGAATTTTACATAGTACTTACGGTACCGTAAGCCAGGTTCTCGGACCTTTCCTGATCGGAACCGTGTTTGCTGTATTTTATAAACGCTATTCAAATATTAAAATTCTGATCATCTGTCATTTTATGATTGATTTTATCGCCATGATGATGATGAATTTTATTGATATTAAACACTTATCTGTATTTTAACATTATGAAAATTATAACATCTCCTGCCAAATTAATGAATGTGGAAAATTCAACAGACTTGTTGAAATCTTCTACTCCGAGATTCATTGAAGACGCAGCATTGATACAGTCTTATTTAAAAGAAAAATCGCCAAAATATCTTTCCGAGCTTATGGAAATATCACCTAAGCTTGCTGATGAAAACTGGGAAAGAAATCAAAAATGGAAATCCAAACCTACAGCAAAAGAGTCTGCTCCTGCAATGTTTGCCTTTACAGGAGAGGTTTACAGAGGACTGGATGCCAAAACGCTGGATAAAAATGCGGTAGATTACCTGCAGAAAAACTACAGAATGCTTTCCGGGCTTTATGGTTTACTGAAGCCATCAGATAAAGTAATGCTGTACAGACTTGAAATGGGCCGTCCTTTTGAATTTGAGCAATACAGAAACCTGTACGAATTCTGGAGAGAAAAGATCACAGAACAGTTGAATTCTGAAATGAAGAAAGGAGAAATCCTGCTTCATCTTGCCAGCAATGAATATGGAAAGGTAATCGACAGAAAGAAGCTGAACCACAAAGTAATTGATTTTGATTTCTATGAACTGAAAGATGGAAAACTGAAGACCATTGTTGTGTATACAAAGCATGCCAGAGGCCTTGTGGTGAGATTCTGTGCAGAAACCAATGCTAAAACACTGGAGGATGTAAAAGCATTCAACTATGAAGGATATAGAATTGATGAAGAGAAGTCTACGGATACAAAACTGGTTTTTACAAGATAAATGACAATTTCAGCATTTAAAAAATATTTCAAAACAGAACTTTCCGATCTTTATACAGAGTCGGAAAGTATGTTTTTATCGTCTTTATTCATTCATCAGATTGTAGGTTTTGATCAGTTTCAGCAGAGAAGATTCTCTGAACAGGAACTTCTGATTGATGATAAAGAAAAATTATCCCTTCTCGTTTCAGAACTTAAAACCGGAAGGCCCTATCAGCAGATATTGGGTGAAACAGAATTTTACGGAATGAAATTCTTTGTGGATGAGCATGTGCTTATCCCTCGCCCTGAAACGGAGGAACTGTTGGAAATTGCCATCAGGGAGATTAAAGATTCAAAGTTTAAGGTTCAAGGTTTAAAGATTTTGGATATAGGAACCGGAAGCGGAATTATTCCTTTGGTTTTAAAGAAACATTTCCCGGAAGCTAAAGTTTCATCCATTGATTTTTCTGAAAACGCATTGAAAACAGCCAAAAGAAATGCAGAACATCATCAATTGAATATCCGGTTTATTCATGCTGACTATCTTAATTTTGATCTGGCTGAAAATTATGACATCATCATTTCAAATCCTCCGTACATCGGGATTGAAGAAGAGATAGAAATTGCTGATTCTGTGAAAGAATTTGAGCCTAAAATGGCACTTTTCTCCCCTACTTCAGATGCCCTGATCTTTTACAGAAAAATTGCAGATGATGCTAAAAGGTATTTGGATGAGAATGGACTTCTGTTTCTGGAAATCAATCAGAAACTGGGACCTGAAACCCTGGAATTGTATCAGGATTTATCTGATGTCCAATTATTGAAGGATTTATCCGAAAATGACAGGTTTATTTACGGAAAAAAATAATTAATTACCCATACCATGATCATCAAATCACACGAAATCCATACTCTGAAAATTGCAGAAATTATCTCCGATGACATTATCATCCAGTCTGCCCAGGACGGGCTGGATCTTATGGGAGATCTCTATTATCAGGGGTTTGATAAAGTTATTCTTCACGAAAAAAATATCACTCCCGAATTCTTTGATTTAAAAACAAAAATGGCCGGAGAGATTCTTCAGAAATTCTCAAACTATCGTATAGGATTAGCTATTGTAGGCAATTTCAACAAATATGAAAGCAAAAGCATGAAGGATTTTATTTTTGAAAGCAATACTACAAGACATGTCAATTTTGTAAGCACTGTGGACGATGCGTTGAATAATTTTTCAAAATAGGCTATTTTTCAATTCTTTATATAAAAAAGGTGATTTTTTTCTTCAATTTCAATCATCAACACTTCAGTATTTACAGTTTTTTAAGATTTCTTAATACAATACGAAGATTTGCATAATAAAAACAATCTACCTGATTTATTAATTATGTAAAAATTTAAACTAAAAACTGGTAATTATTAATAGAAAACTAGAATTAATTCTATAAACACAAACGACTGGATATTTCTTTGTACATTTGCAAAAAACACGAGGGAATATGGATCTTACTTATTTAAGAGCTTATACGGCTACATAATCAATTTATTTTTTTCGGATAACTGCCCAGGTAGGCATAAGATATTTCTTTATGAAGTATACCTGCTATATCTGTTGATGAGCTTTTGAACAAAAGGTCTCATTAAGCTATTGTTTCAACATAGCAGTTCATGGTTTTAATGAACCGGAAATGATATCTATTGCCTTATGATTAAGACTACAAATATTCCTTTTTCTAAAAAAAACATACACACAGATAAAAAATTATTAAGACATCATGATTAAAAAATTATTTCTATCCATCGTTTTAGCAAGTTCGTTTTCTTTCGCTCAAGTGGGGATTAACACAGCCACACCTGATCAAAGTGCAATTCTGGATGTTTATAGCCCTAATAAAGGGATGCTGATACCCAGGCTTACCACAGCAAAAAGGGATGCTATTGCAAATCCTGCGAACTCTCTTCTTATCTATGACACCGACAAAAAATGTTTAAGTCAGAATATCGGGACTCCCACTAAACCGGATTGGCTTTGTATCAGCAGTAATGCTGTAAAAATGTTTTATATGCCAAGTGTTTCTTTTGACACTTCCACCACATCCACTGGCCGAACTAAAGATTTATATACATTGTATAAAACCCAGTTTGGTTCTCCAAAGGCAAAGAGTACCAGTGCTCCGGCTTCAATTCCTTTTTTCCCGTCCAGTAAAGATCTTTACTATTATGTAACGGATGCTGACCCTAATGTATTCAGTAATATTTCTATTTCAGATGATGGGGTAATGACTTATGATGTAAAAGCTGCAGCAACGGACTGTTCTTTTATCAATATTGTTTTCGTTGTTAAATAATTGATTGGGTTATGATAAAAAGCAGCTCAATGTTACGATATAAAAGATTTTGGTTTACATTTTCCTTGTTTATTTTTTCTCAAAGCATTCAGGCACAGAATGAGCAGGGAACCGGTTATCCGTATTTTGTAAACTTTACTCAGGGATTACAGCCTCAGGAAGCTTATAAGGTAGCTACCAGCGGGGTTCAGAATGATGCAACCTTTACGACAGATGGTCTAAGGCTTACCCGAAGCGTCAATAATATCTCAGGAGGAGTAATACTTGCTGATAAAATATTCAAAAGTGACCAGGGAATCAAGTTTGAGTTTGAATTCGCCATTTATGGAGGAAACACTAACGGAGGAGACGGTATTTCTATCTTTTTGGTAGATGGTTCTATTCCTAAAGACCAGCTTAATCTGGGATATTTTGGTGGTGGATTAGGGTACAGTTTTGTACGTGGAGGTGAATCTACAGAAGGACTTAGAGGTGCTTATCTAGGGATTGGCCTGGATGAATTCGGGAATTTTAAAACGAGCTTTAACCAGAGCGAAAGGGTCAGAAATGGAATATTCGGAGTAGGATTAGCTGACGGACGAAGCAATGTTTCTTTAAGAGGAAAGCGTGGAAATCAGTATCTTTCATCCGCTGAACCTGCAGGATATAACGGCTATCCATTGCTTTACAGCATCGCGACCAATGCTTCTCCATCCAGCACCAACAGATCAGCCTACCTGGATACGGCAACAGGAAAATATATCGGCATTAAAAATACAACTCTTCAACAATTCAGCATTGAAAGTGGCGGAACTACAATTCCTCAGAATGAAAGTGATGTAAGATTCCGTAAAGCATATATTACATTGGTTCCCAATCCGGCAGGCGGTTACAACATATCCCTGGAAATACAGCATGGAACGGTGAAAGAAAAAGTGATCGATAACTATTACTATCCTACTTCTCTGAAATATACCGAGACTACCATTTCCAACAGTACGGTAAGAACTCTGGATACTTCGGCACCTTCTACTTTCAGAATCGGATTTGCTGCTTCTACCGGAGCTGCCAAAAATATCCATTTACTGAAAAACTTAGGGGTTACAAGACCTTATGCCGCTGAAGTAACAGATGATTTGTTTGCAGGTTGTCCAGGGATAAAGTCAATCTATTATCCTTTGCTTAATGATGCTGCCTATTCTTCAGCAAGTGGCCAAAACCCGCCAACACTTTCGTATAACAACCTTGATTTTAACTCATTCCGTTTTTTAGATAACAATGGAGCCGTGATTCCTAATATAACAGGGAATGTTTATACCAGCAGTCAGGGAACATGGACCTACTTTCCTACTACCGGAGCGCTTTCTTTCAAGCCTGCAACGGGATTTACAGGAGTAGCCCAGGTACAGTATGACATTAAAGGTGGCGGAAGCAATGGTACTGAAGCACCTTACAACAAGGAAGAATACAGATCATTGCCGGCATTGGTACAGGTTACTATTTCAAGTGCCAATAACTGCAGCAAAGCCTGCGTTATCTCCAATAAAAATGTAACTCAGAAAATCACAAGATAACCTGATAAAACCAGCTTTTAAGAGCTGGTTTTTTTATTTTTAACAGGATTTTCAATAAAATACTGAACAGCATCTTCAATCGCTTTATCAATCGGCTGGTAGTGAACTCCCAGCTCCTCTACTGATTTCTGATTAGAATAATAATTACAGATCTGCAATGCCTTCATATTGGAGGTACTGAGGCTTGTTTTTATTTTAAGTTTTCTCAAACCATCCCCCATTAATCCAAGGAAGCTCAAAAGCTTGTTAGGGATCGGGATCATAACCGGATTTTGCCCGGTAATCCTGTTTACTTTCTTAAAAAATTCTCTGTAGCTTATATTTTCATTGGCTAACAGATATTTTTCCCCGGTTCTTCCATTTTCAATAGCCTTTATTATTCCGCTGGCTGCATCTTCCACATGAACAAAGTTCTTCCCTCCTTTCGGATAGAATACCAGTTTCTTTTTCCAGGTCCAGAAGATAATTTTCCCGGAACTTGGCTTGTTGTCATATGCTCCGATCATAAAGGTTGGATTAACAATGATAATGTCTGTATTATTACCATTTTTTAAAAGATAGTCTTCCGCTTCCAGCTTACTTTGAGCATACAGCGAATGGGTAAAAGGATAGCTGTGTGGTGCTTTTTCACTCCCCGGAAATGCAGTGTTTCCATATCCTAAGGTATTTGCTGTACTTACAAACAAAAACTTTTTTATGCCCACTGCTTCTGCTTGGGTCAACAGATTCACAACGGCTTCATAATTCACTTTCCGGTATTCATCATAACGGATCAGATTCTGGCGTGTTTCTGCGGCGATATGAATAATACAGTCAATATCGGTAAGATGTACTGAAATATCGGACAAAAGCTCAGCTTCCACCAGCTTCAGATTTTTGTTTTCTTCGCCCAGCCAGCTGCTTTTCTTGCGCACCAGAGCAGTAACAGAATAATCATTTTGTAATAATTTAAGGATAACATTAGTTCCGAGGAGCCCTGTTGCTCCGGTTACACAAACTTTTTTCATGCTTCGATTTCTCTTTTTATAGCCTGGGTCATTAATGGCAGTTTGATCCATATAGGTACAATTTTCATCACCAGCCAGCTGATTGGGTTCACCATAATTACGGAATCTTTTTTAAACAATTGACGGATGCAGTATGAAGCTACTTTATCGGGATTTAAAAGGGTTAGTCTTCCCATAAGACCTTGTTTTTCTATTCTTTCACAAACATCTTTATTGGTTTTCATTGCTCCCGGATTCACAACGCTTACAAAAACATTGGTATCTTTCAGCTCTTCATGCAACCCTCTGGAAAATGAATGGATAAAACTTTTAGAAGCAGGATATACGGTTTTAAAACCAATGGGAGAAAAAGCAGCCATACTTGAAACATTCAGAATATAGGCTTTGGGTTGTTTTAAAAGATTGGGGAGCAGCTGATGAGTGATCAGTGAAGTGGCCGCTACGTTGACCTGTAAAATAGTATTGATATAATCAGAAGAAGCTTCGGTAAATTTTTTGGTCCCGCCAAGTCCTGCATTGTTGATCAGGATATGAATATCAAAAGAACTATTGAGCCATTCTGTAAGCTTCATCACATTTTCATGAACTGAAAGATCTGTTTCATAATAATGAACTTTTACCTCATACAGCCTTTTCAGATCCTCGGAAAATGCTTTGAGATTCTGATTGGGAAGGCTGATCATGATGACATTGATCTTTTGTTTTGCCAGCTGTTCAGCAAATGATTTTCCGAGTCCCTGGCTTGCTCCCGTAACAACAGCAAATGATTCTTGGGTATCCATACGTTTATATTTTATGGTACAAAACTATCGTGAAAAGCAGGCTTAAATGTTCCGGATTATCTGAACGAACCGATTTTAAGCAGGAAAAAAAGAATAACCAATCAATTAAAAATCAATCAATTAAAAACAATAAAAAGTAAAAGTTTATAAACCGGAACTTATTTTCTGAACTCAGAAGGGGTTTGTCCGGTTACTTTTTTAAAAGTTGTATTAAAAGAAGTTTTAGAATTGAATCCGGATTCGTAGGCAATTCCCAAAATGGATAATTTGCTGTTGGATTCTTTCAGCAGTTTTTTGGCATAGTCCACTCTATATTCATTCACATATTGGAAGAAGTTTTTTCCAAAGCCTGTATTGATGACATAAGAAAGATGATGGGTAGAAACAGAAAGCATTTCAGCCAGTTTAATAAGATTAAGTTCACTGTCCAGATAAGGTTGTTGAAGTTCCATAATCCCTTCCAGTAAGGCTTTAATCTTTAGTAATTCTTCATCAGAAATAAGTTTTCTTTTAACTTCTTCCGGATCAGAATCTTCATCGATAGAGATCAGTTCCTGTCTCTGCTTTTCTTCTAAAGGATAAATTTCCTTCTGTTTCAGGGAATAATATCCTACACAGTAAATAACAGATAAAAAGACTGCATTGATAAAGAAATTCAGTGATTTCGGATCATAGAACAGATTATAAATCACATAGATAATATTCACAATAAGAAGTACCAGAATAATATATTCCAGCCAGTTCAGATTGATTCCTTCGGTATTGGATGAAAACTGCTGGATTTTTTTCTGATGTTTCCTGATGGTAATATAAGAAAGTGCTGTATAAAAGAGCGCCTGAATCAGGATCAGAATAATACTGAAGTATTCAAATGGTTTTTCATACCCTGATTTTACCAGTATCAGGCACAGCACAAAAGCTGCAGGAAGCAACAAAAATTTAAAATCTCTGGCTTTAAAGGTAAAAGATGGATTGGTATAAAACAGCACACTCAGGTAAAAGACGATAGGGGTAAAAAACTGAATGCATCTGACCAAAAACAGAGAATGAAACTCCACTATTGAACCGGTGATGAGAAACAGCACTTCGTCCAGCCAGAAGGTGGACCACAAAAAAAGAAATATACCGAACCAGAAATTGGCTTTACGGTTTACTTTTAAAGGGTTGGCAAGCTTTAACAGAGAAAGCAAAACCAATGAACCATAGATAAGTATCACGATGAAACTGTTTAACTCTGCTGTGTTCATTGGTTTTGATATTTGATTAAAAATAGTCTTTTATCCTATTCGTTTCCGTACAAAAATTTCATATCCCAAATAGATTAACGGAAGAGACATGATTCCTAAGAAAAGAATATTACTCATAGCCAGCTGCGGATGCATTACAATAGAGTAAACCAACCCGAAAAATGCTCCTCCGAGGTGAGCGGCATGCCCCAGATTATCCCACTGCTTTGGATTCAGCATCATATACACTGAGTATCCGAAATACAGCGTTCCAAATAACCATCCTGGTAAGAAGTTGACACTGATTTCATTCGGAGCCATGGCAATGGAAGCAAAAATAATTCCGGAAACCGCACCTGATGCTCCAATTGCAGAATACCAGGGCTGATTTTTATAAATCTGCAGACTGAATAAATTCCCCAGGATCATAGATCCGAAATAAAGAATCAGAAATCCTAGTTCTCCAAAGAAACTAATAACGACTCCCTGGAAAAAATACAGGGAAAGCATATTAAAAAACAAGTGCATAAAGTCTGCATGCAAAAATGCAGAACTGATGAGCCTTACATATTCTTTACGATTCGCAATCGCTCCGACATTGAATTTATATTTTTCAAATAATGCTGTATTATTGAACCCCATGTAACTAAAGATACAAGTGGCTGCAATGATAATGATAACAACTATATCCATTGTATTTGTTTATTTTATATCTGAACAGATCTCAGATCTATTCATTTTCATTATTGCTGTCATCCTGGAACAGGTCTCCAATCATTCCGCCGTCTTCATCCATATCTCCTGTAGGTTCAGGATCTTCATATACTTCAGGCTCTTCTTCTACGGGTTCAGGAATGGTGATATTGATGGCTTTTACTTTGAATTTCGTAAACTGGTTTCCAATGGCTTTTATTCCTTTTACCGCTATGAATTCATCAATATTTACCGTTTCCGGCTCACGTTCTTTTCCTTTATCTTTTGCAAAAATAATTTCTGCGGTAACATCGTTGGCAACAATTACATTTTCGATGAATGATTTCGGGTGGTCAGAAGGCATAAAAGTCTGTACATTGGTTGTATTTTCCAGTAAGAACCTCTTTATGAAATAAATATCTTTTTCTCCGTCGTAATAGATACAGGTAATAGGTTGGGCAGGTCTCCATTTTTCCAACACCAGATATTCATCATCAAAACGGTTACCCAAATCAAAGGATATCAGTTTTACCTCACCGTTTGTGTTGATGGTCAAAATTTTATCATCCCCTTTAAAACTTCCCAATAATGTACCTCTTGCATCAGCATTCAATCTTCTTACGGTATCATCAAACCAGATTTTTCTAGGTGCCAGAGTAGATACTCCTTCCTCTTTCATATCTACTTTCTTTACCGCATATTTAGTGACCAGATTTCCTTTGGAATCACGTCCTTTGATAGCGAGATCAGAGAAGTTAATCTCCATTTTGTTCTTTCTGATTCTAGGATTTGGTTTCAAAAGCACGGTTACAGTTTCCGCTTCTCCATTAGGATTGGCCGAGAAATAGAGTGTTTCAGAACCTTTTTTATCTGAAGCGAGTGGATAATCTGTATTTCGGGTAACTCCGGTTACAGAAAAACGTTTCATATAATAAGGTCCTTCCCTGCCTTCACGATAAATCATATTATAGACAGTTCTCTTATCATTTTTCTTCCATATCGCAACGTGAAGAATATCTTTTCCAATGAAGGTTTTTGCTTCCACTTTTACGACCTTCATACTTCCGTCTTTTCTGAATGTGATAATATCATCAATATCAGAACAGTCAAACAGATACTGATCTTTCTTCAGAGATGTTCCAATGAAGCCTTCCTCGAAATTTGCATAGAATTTTTCGTTGGCTACGGCTACTTTTGTAGCATCAATGGTATCAAAGATTCTAAGTTCAGTCTTTCTTTGTTTGTCTTTACCGTATTTTTTCTGAATATTTAAATAGTAATCGATAGCATAAGCGATCAGGTTTGCCAGGTTGTATTTCACCTGTTCTATTTTGCCTTCCAGCGATGCAATATTTTCTTTAAATTTATCTAAATCGAATCTTGAAATTCTCTTGATTCTGATCTCTGTCAGTTTTAAGATATCCTCTTCTGTAACAGCTCTTAAAAGATGTTTGGTATGAGGTTTTAATCCTGCGTCAATGGTTTTCAATACATCTTCCCAGGTTTTCACCTCTTCAATATCGTGATAAATCCTGTTTTCGATAAAAATTCTTTCCAATGAAGAGAAATGCCAGCTTTCCTGAAGTTCATGAAGTTCTATTTCCAATTCTTTCTTCAGTAATGAAACCGTATGATCTGTATTTGTTTTCAGAATATCGGATACATTCAGAAACATTGGCTTATCTCCTACAATCACGCAGGCATTCGGAGAGATTGTTACCTGACAGTCTGTAAATGCATACAGCGCATCAATGGTCTTATCCGGTGAAACATCATTATGAATATGGATAAGGATTTCTACTTTATCTGAAGTATTGTCCTCAATTTTTTTGATTTTGATCTTTCCTTTCTCATTGGCTTTTAGAATAGAGTCAATAAGATCCGTTGTTGTTTTGGAGTAAGGAAGTTCAGAAATTACTAATGTATGCTTATCGGTTTGGGTAATTTTAGCTCTTGCTCTTACTTTTCCACCTCTGTGGCCGTCATTATATTCGGAAACGTCAAGATAACCGGCGGTTAAAAAGTCCGGATATAATTCAAATTTCTTACCTTTTAAATAGGCTACGGATGCGTTAATAAGTTCATTAAAGTTATGAGGAAGTATTTTGGTAGAAAGTCCTACTCCAATACCTTCTACTCCCTGTGCAAGAAGCAGCGGGAATTTTACTGGTAAATCAATAGGCTCATTATTTCTTCCGTCATAAGACTTGGTCCAATCTGTAGTTTTAGGATTAAAGACTACTTCCAGGGCAAAGGGTGTCAGTCTTGCTTCAATATATCTTGCGGCAGCTGCAGAGTCTCCTGTATAAATGTTACCCCAGTTTCCCTGGGTATCTATTAACAGTTCTTTCTGCCCGATCTGCACCATGGCATCTGTAATGGAAGCATCACCGTGTGGGTGATATTTCATGGTATTTCCCACGATATTGGCCACTTTATTGTAACGGCCGTCTTCCAGCTCCCGCATGGAGTGCATAATTCTTCGTTGAACGGGTTTTAAACCGTCATATATCGAAGGGATAGCTCTATCCAGAATTACATAGGAAGCATAATCAAGAAACCAGTCTTTGTACAGCCCGGAAACTTTTTTTAAGCTTTCACCCTCATGCGAATATTCTTCTGTCGTCATTTATTTTATCTTTATTAGCTTTCACTACCTTGTTTAGAGAGAGTTTTAAATCGTTTACTTGTTTTCTGTTCAAATAAGAGATCTGGTACTTCAGGATAGTAGAACCATTATTCTTACTGGAAACGGTAATGTATAATCTTTTAAAAAAGAGAATGCTTACCACATCATATTTTATCAGTTTGTATTTTGGAAATTCGTCGTGAAGAGGTTTATCTAAAAATGGAATAATATTCCTGTTTTTAAAATTCAAAGCTTCTCCATCACTGTCATATTCAAAGATCTGCCTTCCGCTGATGTAAAAGATAATCAGCAGTAAAGCGGGAACAATAATCAATAAATAACTTTCTTTACCCATTGCATTAAACCTATACTCATTAGCAACAAATGCGATTACACAAAATACTGTGGTCATCAAAAGCAATGTGCATAAAGAATTATAAATTGATACTTTATTACGGTTACTTAGTCTCATTTTATTTTTTTGGCTGTGTAAGTACTATAATTCCTACTTCATCCAAAGTTGTGCTTTTTTCAGTCTGCAATGGCTTTACACCAGTTTTTTTAAGTTGTAGTTTATTTAATTTTCTACTTCATCCAGGAGTTCTTTTTTATCAATATCCGTATCATCTTCTACCACGAGATTTTCAAGAATGAAGGTCTGTCTGTCCGGCGTATTTTTCCCCATATAAAATTCCAGAAGCTGATCAATCGTCTGGTCTTTCCCCACTACTACAGGTTCTAAGCGGATATCTTTGCCAATAAAGTGCTTAAATTCATCCGGAGAAATTTCTCCTAATCCTTTAAATCGGGTGATTTCAGGATTTTTCCCCAGTTCGTTTAATGCTTTTATTCTTTCTGTTTCCGTATAGCAATATCGTGTTTCTTTTTTATTCCTTACTCTGAATAACGGAGTCTGAAGGATATAAAGATGTCCGTTTTTAATCAGATCCGGGAAGAACTGCAGGAAGAAAGTAATCATCAGCAAACGGATATGCATCCCGTCAACATCGGCATCGGTTGCAATAATTACCTGATTGTATCTCAGGTCTTCCAGACTTTCCTCAATATTTAAAGCTGCCTGAAGTAGGTTGAATTCTTCATTTTCATATACCACTTTCTTGGTAAGCCCATAACAGTTCAGTGGTTTACCCTTCAGTGAAAATACGGCCTGCGTTTCTACATCTCTGGATTTTGTGATGGATCCGGATGCGGAATCTCCTTCGGTAATAAAGATCTGAGTATCTCCTTTCCTTTCGGCTTTCTGATCGTTATAATGTTGTCTGCAGTCACGAAGTTTTTTATTGTGAAGAGATACTTTTTTTGCTCTTTCTCTGGCCAGCTTCTGAATTCCTGAAAGTTCTTTTCTTTCTCTTTCGGAAATTAAGATTTTTCTCTGAATTGCTTCTGCTATTTCCGGATTTTTGTGTAAGAAATTATCCAGTTTACTCTTTAGGAAATCAATAATGAATGTTCTTACGGTAGGTCCGTTCGGTCCCATGTCATTGGATCCTAGTTTTGTTTTGGTCTGGGATTCAAAAACCGGTTCTTCTACGTTGATTGAGATTGCTGCAATGATAGACTTTCTGATATCGGAAGCATCAAAACTTTTATTGAAAAACTCACGAACTGTTTTCACATACGCTTCACGGAATGCATTCAGGTGTGTTCCTCCCTGCGTTGTATTCTGTCCGTTCACGAATGAGAAATAGGTTTCTGTCTGTGATTTGTCAGAATGGGTAATGGCTACCTCAATATCATCATCCTTTAAATGGACAATAGGATAAAGGATATCACTTTCCAGTTCTTCTTCCAATAAGTCTTTAAGACCGTTTTCAGAATAATAGGTTTCTCCGTTGAAGAGAATCTTAAGTCCAGGATTCAGGTAAGCATAGTTGCGGAGCATTCTTTCGATATACTCTTTTCTGTATTTGAAATGCAGGAAGATTTCTCCATCAGGAATAAAAGAAATTTCAGTACCGTTTCTGTCCGAAGTTTCTTTCTCATCAAAGTTTTCAGTGATCATTCCGCGGGAGAATTCAGCAACTTTCATTTTTCCGTCACGAAAAGAACGAACTCTGAAATAATCTGAAAGGGCATTTACCGCTTTGGTACCAACACCGTTCAATCCTACCGATTTTTTAAACGCTTTACTGTCGTACTTACCTCCGGTATTCATTTTGGAAACAGCGTCTACCACTTTCCCTAGCGGAATTCCACGTCCAAAGTCACGGATGGTAACTTTGCCATCATCCAGTTTTATTTCAATTCTTTTCCCTGATCTCATTCTGAACTCATCAATAGAGTTGTCAAGGATTTCTTTTAACAGGATATAAATACCATCATCAGCGGAAGAACCGTCACCGAGCTTCCCGATGTACATACCGGGGCGCAGACGGATGTGTTCCTGCCAATCAAGGGTTCTGATATTATCTTCGGAGTAGGTTGGGTTTATTTCTTGTGACATATATGATTTCAGCAAACATACAAAAGTACAAAATTGTCTAAAATTATCCGAATTTTTTCAACTTGTTTTTTTCAATATTCTGCTGTAATCATTGTATTATTATTAATCAAATTATATATTTACGAAATTATCAATATCGTGTGAAAAATTTATTTACTTTCCTCACATTATCTATAGTTTTATTCTTTTCCACATTATTTTCTTCACAGATCCCCGGGATGGTGAACTATAGTGATGAGGAAGGATTAAACTGCTCCTATACCTATCATCTGAGACAAGATAAAAATGGCTTTATCTGGATAGGCAGTGATAATGGCTTATTCAGGTTTGATGGAAAAGAATTTAAACAATACGGTAAGAAAGAAGGTTTAAAGAATATTGATATCATATCCTGTGAGCCTTTGCCCAATGGTGAGGTATTCATCCTTCCCTTTCTGAATGATTTTGCTTACTTAAAAAACGGCTGCGTTATCAATCTGAACATTAATGATTATGTAAAAAACCAGTTTTCCAGCTCAATTCCGAAGGTTACCCGTGACGGAAACCGACTTTATTTTTATGGAAATTTCAATCCTCAGAATATTTTCACCTACGAAAATGGAAAAGTTAAAAAGATTCCGGTTCCATTAGAGTATGAGAAAAGATCTTTTGCAACGCTCAGGTTTGAACCCCACACTTACAATCTTTATTTACATGATCCTCATCAGGGAGAAATACTTGTCTACAATATCATTACCGGAAAAAAACAACATTTGAAAGGAGGTATTGGAAATATGATCTGTGAAAAAGATGATCTGTTTGTGTTCTTACATAAAAATACAATTGAAATTTATCAACTCTCTGCTCCTGAAGGTCTAAAAAAGATCCGGTCTTATAATTGTGGTACACAAGAAAATGTTTTCTACGGACTTATTGATAAAAACAACAAACTGTGGCTGAATATAAGTAATGGAGGGGTTTTATATTTCAATCAATCCCTGACTGAAAAGAAGAAAGCCCTTGATACTCCTATCAAAATACTGGATCGGTATGTGATCAATAATGTTCTGGTAGACAAGGATGACAATGTATGGTTCAATTCGCGGAATAATGGTGTGTTTTTTATTTCAAAGTCTCTTTTCGCCAATCATATCAATTTGCCTGTACAAAGTAATTCTGAGTATATAAAAGCCATTGCAAAAGATAACGGAAATATTCTTCTCGGCTACAATCATTCTGCCGGCGCTCTTATCAGCAAATACAATAAAATACAGAATATTACCCTTGACGAAGGAGATAAAGATGAAAATATTGCGGTTTATTTAAAAGGTTCTATTTCTATTTTCGGTTTATCAGGTAAGGTTATTGTTCATGATATGGCCAATAACACTTCTAAAAAAATATACTGTTCGCTCAAAAATATCGTCTCTTACACCCCTGATTCCCTGTTTTTCTGTACTTCAGGCGGTTTACTGACCTACAGTTTAAAAAGTAAAAAAATAACCACACTATTTCAGGAGCGTGTATACACGGTTTTCCCTTATGACAGGGAGAATCTGTTTATCGGCAGCTTCAGTGATCTGTACAAATATAATGTCAGAACCCGGAAAAAAACTTTATTTTTAAAGGGATACTATTTTACGGATATCAAAAAATTAGATGATGATACATATTTGGGATCTACCAACCTTTATGGGGTTATTATTTTTAATGCCAAAGGAATTATAAAAAAAATCGGAAAGAATAATGGATTAATCAATGACCAGGTAAAAAAAATAGAGGTAGAAAATAAAAATACCTTCTGGGCCAGCACCAATTCAGGGATATCCAGAATCGAACTGGCAGGAAAGGATCAACATATCAATAACTTCACCCAGACAGACGGACTGCCTTCTGATGCAGTAGCCGGTTGCGTAATAAAAAATGACACCATCTTCATTGGAACCTCTAAAGGACTTGGAATATTTTCCATCAAAAAACTACTGACTCAGGAAAAATTCATTCATAAAAAAGTAATCATTAACTCGGTATCCATTGAAAATAATGAGCATTATGACCTACAGAAAAGTCTGACTGCCTACCCCCACAATACGGTTATTTTTAATCTGAGCTTTCTTGATTATAGTTCATTGGGAAAAATAAGCTATAAATATAAGCTGGAAGGCCTTAATAATTCATGGCAGATCAATAATTCTTCTAAAATCATCTTCAACTCTATTCCGCCAGGCAAATATACCTTCCGGGTTTACGGTTTAGGATATAACGGAAAACAATCTTACACCTCTTCAGACATCACCTTTGATATAAAACCTCTGTTCTGGCAGACATGGTGGTTCAGGCTGATAGTAGCCATTTTCGTTATCGGAGTTCTGTTGATGGTTATCTTTTCTTATCTGCATAAAAAACGGAATAAGAAGCTGGAAAAAATGGAATATGAAAAGAAGATTGCCGAACTTGAACTCCAGGCCATTAAAGCTCAGATCAACCCTCATTTTATTTACAACTGCCTGAACTCCATTCAGTTTTTATTGTATAAAAAAGATTACCGTGAAACAGAAAACTACCTGGACATTTTCGCCAAAATGATACGAAAAACACTTTATTATTCAGAAAAGACCTTCATGTCTATTAAAGATGAAGTGGAATATCTCACGTTGTATCTTGATATGGAAAAGCTCCGTGTAAAAGATCTTTTTGATTATAAAATCAGCATTTCTGAACACGTGGATCAAAACTGGACAATTCCTTCTTTACTGATACAGCCTTTCGTAGAAAATGCCATTAAACATGGTATTTCAGGATTAAAAGACAGAAAAGGAGAAATTACCATCAGCTTTGAATATACTAATGTCTCTTTATGTATTACCATTGAAGATAATGGCATAGGAATCTCCAGTAAGGAAACTTTGAAAAAAGATAACTCCTTTGGGGTAAAACTTTCTCATAAAAGGATTGAAACTTTTAAACAGCTTTTTGATACCAATATATTTTTAGAAATCAACACCCTTACTGAAAATAACCGGCAGGGAACACAAATCAAACTTTATATACAACCTTATGAGAAATAAAATACAGGCATGCATTGTTGATGATGAAAAAGATGGAAGAGATTATATTGCATTACTTATGGAAAATGAATTTCCCGAGATCAACATAGAATTTCAGGCTTCCTCCGTTGAAGAAGCTTATATTTACCTTATCAAAAGTTCTCCCGACATTTTGTTTCTGGATGTTCAGTTAGGTGATGGAACCACTTTCGATTTACTATCAAAGCTAAATGAAGTTCATTCCCAGATTATTTTCATCACTGCTTACGAAAATTTTGCTATTCAGGCGATTAAAAATGGGGCTACAGATTATCTTTTAAAGCCTATAAAAAAATTGGATTTCATTATTGCCGTCAATAAAGCGTTGGATCAGATTAAAAAAATGCAGCCTTCACAACCTACTCTTTTAAAAGATAACAGAATCATTCTTTCTACTCTTCAGGGATTTAAAATCGTGGATATATCCTCCATTATCCGATGCGAGGCGGATTCAAACTACACAACTTTTTATCTTACCAATAAAACTAAAATCATGGTATCCAAAACCCTTCATGAATTTGAACCTATACTTCTTGAACAGAACTTTTTCAGGATACATCATAAGCATCTTATCAATATTGATCACCTGCAGGAATACATTAAAGGGAGAGGCGGACAGGTAGTAATGAGCGATGAATCTGTTCTGGATGTATCGTACCGTAAAAAAAATGATTTTCTTTCTACAATAGGAAAAACGGAATAAAAGCATTTCCTGCGCACTTGCTTGCTCATCCTCCACACATACTAATTGTTCCTGTTTTGTATTACGCCTCTTTTCTATTTTCGTCATGTTAAACAAAAAAAATTATCATGAAAATCACCAGAAAAGTACTCGAGAGAAATCAAATGAACTCCATTATCGGAGGAACAGGTTTTATTACCCCAAGCAGCCCTGGAGCTATTTCTCAGCCCCAGCCTCCCATTGCACCCAATCCACAACCCATTGGAGGAATTCCTTTTATCTACACAATGCCATGGAATGGATTACCATGGATTGAACCTAAATAACCATTTAAAGATACATTCCAGTCTGCAGATTGGAATGTTATTTTTTTAAAGAAAAACATCCGGTAGTATGATTACCGGATCAGAAAACAATGCAAAAAAACTGAAAAATCAAAAACATGAGAAAAATAACCCTCTATATTGCCATGGCTTGCCTTTTAACGGCATCCTGCTCCGATACAATGGAACAATACAACACAGAAGCTTCCCATTCTCAACTCATGAACAGGAATCTCACTTCAGAGGATGAAACAAAATATGCTGAAGAAGGAGAACCAACGGTATTAGGAGAACAGCTCCCCGTTCCTTACACGATTGAAAGCATGATGGCTGCCTACAAATCATTACTGGCTGAACCCAAAGCAGAAGGCAACAGATCACTGACTGCTGTGAATATCCGTTCTACACACAAATACATTAAATTCAATCCTACCACAGAGGATGAACTGGAAGCACTTCAGCAATCCAGCCTTATTCTTTATGATTATCCGCTGGACAGAGAAGTATTGGTCGTCGGTAAATTCTATCATGATCCCGATGTTCCCGCTGATCAGCCTACACCTCAATACGCAACTGTAAAGAACGAGACTCCCTTACCTGCCGGGGTTAGCTATGAAATTCTTCAGGAAGTGTATCTTCCCGAGGAGGATATCGAACTTTTAGGCACGGGCAATATGAATTATAAATTCGTCTATAGCCTGGTCCACAGGGCAGAAAATCTATCCGGCTTCACACCTTGGGAGCCAAGTGACTATAAGCCATGGGATAATATAGGAGAACCCGGGCAATGGTATCCCAATCCAAACCCTAATCCTGGAGGCGGTGGAGGTGGTGCCCCAATATATGGTACCATCCGGATCTTCGATACAAGATTAAATACACTGATCCCTTTTGAAGGCGCCAAAGTTACCGCCAAAAGGAGTTTGAGAACCAGAGAAGGCATCACCAATGCAAACGGCCAGTACGGATTGAGCGGCACCCCTTTTCCCAACAACAGAAATGTAGATTTTAAACTGCATATGGATAGAAAGCACTTTGTCATAAAGGATAATATGGTAAGGCCTTCCAATGTTGTACGAAATAATATTAAAAGTAACCATTGGAGCCATGACATCATGCCTGGATATGAAAACATGCAGGGCCATATGTTCAGAGCAGCCTACCGCTATTTTTACAAAGACATTGGGGGTCTACAAAGACCTGTCAGACCAAGTGGAAACCGTTCACACATTATAGCTAAGAATACAGCTAAAGATTGGCAGGGAATTAATTATGTTGCTTTTCCCTACCTGAAAATAGCAAGATTCCAACCTGGTTCAACTACAGAATACAACTCTGATGACTATTTCTCAACTACTGTACATGAACTTGCCCACACATCTCATGTGATCAAAATGAACACCGGATTAGTTCAGTATTCACAGGTTAACTCTATGCTTCAGGAAAGCTGGCCATGTGCTGTAGAATGGTTTGTAACAGGGATAGAATACAGAGAAAGAGGTATTTTGAATTATGGAACTCCCAATTATAATCCGGCTAATCCTCCTGTATTTCCTAACCGGTTCGGGTATCAGTTCTGGAGTTTGAATACAAGTTCTGACTATACAAGCTTATTCATCAATTTAGTTGATAACTTCAACGAGTTGGGACAGTCATTCAGTCCTCAACCTATGGGAACGGTAAATGACCAGGTTACCGGCTATACCTTAGCAAATATTGAAAATAACTTTCTCAAATATTGTTATGGATTAAGCAGTTTAGGTGTTCAGCTTAAGGCGAACAGGCCCGCAGGAGTAAGCAATGCACAGATTGATGTATTATTAAGCTCTTACTAAGTGTATCCCTTTTAAATAATGACCATCCTGTTATGAGGATGGTCATTTTATCTTATTATTTTAGGCTGTGCACATTTTTTTTTCCAGCTGCCCGATCATATTTTTAAGCATTGCTGGTACAATCAGTTTATGGAAAGGCCGAACTGGCAGAAAATACAGAACTCCCCACCAGTTATGAAATTTTACCGTAGTGGATATGGTAAGGGAATTCTGGCTGCTCTCTCTTTTATTATGGTCAATCAAAAGAGAAACCCTGAAATCCAGATGTTTGTCATCTTCTCCCAGAATAATTTCGTTGCTGGTTTTACCAAACACCTTAAAAAGTCCTACACGCTCTCCTACTTCGCACTCAAAATTCTTCTCTGTTTGTTGTCTCTCGTTTTCAGAACCTGTCTTCAAGCCGAATACTCCCATTGCTTTATTTCTGAATGCAAACATTTTCTTTCCCCATTTCGGTCCGCTTGTAAAAAAAGCTTTTCCAATTTCTGAGATATCAATATTTCCGGCAACATCTGTAAGTTCTCCCTGAAAACTATCAATATAATCGAAATCTTTTTTTGCCGGAGATAAAATAGACTTTTCGGGAAATTCTGTCTTCTTAATACTCATTGTCATTGTTTTATGGTTGTTGTCTAACAAATGTAAGTATCTTTCCATTGATTTAAAAGAAAATTTAAACAAATGTTTAGATATTTATATACCCTGAAACCAATCATTTGATCTTAAAATTTTCTATCATTCGAATTAACCTGTTATTTTCTAATTTTTATTACCATAAGTTCAGACTGTGTAAATATTTCATTAAATTCGATCAACAAAACTGTTTTTATGATACAACTTCCTTTATCGAAACTTTCCAATGTTGGAACTACTATTTTCAGTCAGATGACTCAGCTTGCCAATGAAAATGAAGCCATCAATCTGTCTCAGGGGTTTCCTGATTTTATGCCGGATTCAGAATTGTTAAATCACGTAGATCATTTTATTAAAAAAGGCTTCAACCAATATGCTCCTCTTGGCGGAATGATTGGTTTAAAGGAAGAAATTGCACGGAAAATCGAAAACAGTCATCAGGCAATATACCATCCGGATTCTGAAATAACAATTACTGCAGGTGGCACACAAGCCATTTTCACGGCTATTGCCTCATTTATTAAAAAGGATGATGAAGTGATTATTTTTGAACCTGCTTATGATTGTTATGAGCCTACGGTGGATCTTTTCGGAGGCATTGTCAAACGATTTGAAATGAAAGCTCCTGATTATGAAATCAACTGGGCAGAAGTAAAAAACCTTGTCAGTGAAAAGACCAGAATGATTATTCTTAATAATCCAAACAACCCTTCAGGAAAAATCCTGAAAGAACATGATTTACAAGAACTTATTGAACTGGTAAAAGGAACTTCTATCCTTATTCTGAGTGATGAGGTATATGAAAATATTGTTTTTGACGGGAAACAGCATGTAAGCATCTGTAGATATCCAGAATTAAAAGAAAGAAGCCTTCTTGTAGCCTCTTTTGGAAAACTTTTCCATGTTACAGGCTGGAAGGTAGGTTATTGTGCCGCCCCTAAAGGTTTAACGGAAGAATTCAGAAAAGTGCATCAATTCAATGTATTCTGTGTAAACACTCCTATCCAGCTAGCTCTGGCAGAATATATGAAAAACGATGAGCATTATACTTATCTGAGTCAATTTTTCCAGGAAAAGAGAGACTTTTTGAGAAAAGGTCTTGCAGGTAGTTCATTCGAGCTTCTGGATTGTGAAGGAACGTATTTTCAGGCGGTAAAATATGATAAAATTTCAGACAAAAATGATTTTGATTTTGCTTCAGAGCTTACCATCCATCATAAAGTAGCCAGCGTTCCTTTCTCTTCATTTTATAAAAACAAGCTGAATGAAAATGTAATCAGGCTATGTTTTGCCAAGAAGCAGGAAACGCTGGAAAAAGCGCTTGAGAATTTATCAAAGCTTTAACAGCTATCTATTAATAACCAACACCTATCTCCCGTTGATTTTTCAGATTGGCAAATCAAACTGCCGCCTTTATCTGTTTAATCAATGGGAGTTTTTATTTATAATATCATTCCTGTCCGATGAAATAAAAGCTGATTAGCAGGTCGCTCCTCCGGAGCTTTATTGTTTACAGGACTCCATTTTTTCCACTAACAGCAGATCCCGATGGGATCAATCCAGATCCTATGAGAGCTTACTGATAATAGAACGTATTTGTTTTTAAAATTAGAGCTCCGGAGGAGCGACCTGTTAATTTATACATAAATATTGATATTTAAATCTTATTATCGGACAGTAATCTTATAATACCATCATAATCAATAACGAATGTTTATTTTTATCATTAAATAGTGATTTATTTAGTTTGTTTTTCTTATTTTTATCTAAATCAAAAAAAATAATAAAACTACCATGAAAAGCAAGAATGTAAACAAAGGAAAAAAATTAACCCGAAAAGAGCTTCATAGCTTCATTGGAGGGCTGGGTAATGTAAGATGTACAAATTCTTCAGGGTATTGCGTATACATCGGCCCCGGATGTTCAGAACAAAAATGCCAGCTGCCGGAGCCTCTTGAAGCTGTTGAATAAAATAAATTACTTCATATCCGGAATCGGCCGGCTCAGAATGAGCCGGCCGATTTATTTAAAGATAATGGTTGATTGGGATCACCAGTATCAAACTATAAGAACATTCCTCCTGAAACTTCTATTCTTTGTCCATTGATCCATCTTGCATCTTCCGTACACAGGAAGGCAACTACTCCACCGATATCATCAGGAAGACCTACTCTTCCCAGCGCTGTAGCACCAGCTACCATGGCATTGATTTCTTCATTGTCTCTTACTCTTCCGCCACCAAAGTCTGTTTCGATAGCTCCCGGAGCTACAACATTGGCTTTGATTTTTCTTGAACCCAGCTCTTTGGCCATGTATTTCGTAAGCATTTCTACACCTGCTTTAATTGATCCATAAATAGAAGACCCCGGTGTTGCAAATCTTGCCAGCCCTGAAGATACATTAATAATCCCTCCTCCATCATTAATAAAAGGTAATAATTTCTGAGTCAGGAAAAACACTCCTTTAAAGTGAATGTCTACCACATCATCCAACTGCTCTTCCGTCACTTCTTTAATCGGAGAATACAAGGCTGTTCCTGCATTATTGATCAGATAATCAATATGAGTACTTCCCGTGTTTTGTTGCAAATGATCTGTTACGTTTTTTACAAAACTATCAAAACTTTTGATGTCTTTTGTATCCAGCTGAAATGCAACGGCATTCCTTCCCATTGATTTTATTTCATTCACTACCGTTTCTGCTTCTTCTCTGTTGCTTCTGTAGGTAATAATAACGTCTAATCCTTTTTGAGCAATTTTAAGTGCTGAGTTTCTCCCTAATCCACGGCTTCCTCCGGTTACCAGTGCAATATTTGTTTTTGTGTTCATTGTATTTTGATTATTTTGATGGTACAAAGTTGGGATATTTTCAGATTGAAATGTTTGCTTGAATCAATCTGAAATTTGCAAAATTCAAATCAGGAACGAAATTCCAATGGAGTAAAAGTAGTTTTCCTTTTAAAGAAATTGGAAAAATGGGCAATCTCTTCAAATCCGAGAGCGTACGATATTTCTGAAACGTTCCATTTCGTCTGTTTTAAAAGTATTTTAGCTTCCTGGATAATCCGGTCCGAAATAAATTCTGTGGTGGTCTTTCCGGTGCTTTCCTTTAATCTTTTATTTAAGTAATTGACATGAACTGCCAGCCTGTCCGCATAATCTTTTGCAGTTTTCAATTGCAGTCTCTGTTCCCAGGATTCAATAGGGAACTGCCTTTCCAGCAATTCTACAAATAAAGAAACCACTCTCATGGAAGCATCCTTTGAAGCTGATATTCTGGATGCAGGCTGTAATTTCTGCCCATAATGAATCAGCTCCAGAACATAGTTTCTGATCAGATCATATTTAAATACATAATCTGAATCTATTTCTTTTTTAATCTTTTCAAAAAGATTTTCAATCTCTTCTGCCAGTTCATTATCAATTTCAAAGATTGGTACTCCACCCGGCTGAAATATAGGAAGATCTTCCAGATTGTAGTACGATTTATCTTTAATGAAAAAGTCTTCGGTAAATACACAGAAACTTCCCGACTGATCGGTATCTTCAGGAACCCAGTGATAGGGAACTTTTGGAGTTGCAAATAACAGAGCATTTTGTTGTATTGAAATGACTTTATCTGCATATTCTGCCCTATTTTTTCCTTTTATAAAGCTTATTTTATAGTATTTTCTTCTGTTATATGGCATTTCAGAAGTAGTCTTTACTCTTTCGATTGTTTGGGCAATATCAAAAACATTAAAGTGACCGATGTCTTTGTGAAGTCCTTTTGGGAAAATACTTTCAAGATCTTTGCCCAGTTTGGCAGCCATCTCTTTATAAAAATCTTCCAGTGAGGTAGGTGCTACTTTTTCCATCGCAAATGATTTGTAAAAATCAAATATACGAACTTATCAACCAACCTTTTTGAAAAAGATTACAGATTGTCAGGCGAAGCCCAAAAGTCATTTAAACCTTAAAAATAAAACCTTATTAACCTATTGAAAAATTCAGCGTATTTGTCGATTACAGTTAATATTCATCATCAATATCATAATAAATATTTAAAAAAATCACATTTTTTTTCTATACACAGTGATATAATTCATTTATTTTTATTACTTTAGTCGAAACTAACCCATTAAAAATCAATCCAATGAGAAAACAAATCAGTGAAATCGGAAAAAAATTAAACAAGAAAGAACTAAGAACTATTAAAGGAGGTCTTATTAACTGTATGGAACCAGTTTTATGTCCTACCCCTTGTGAGCCATCGTCTGATCCCTATGGATGCACGATCATTTCTCCAAAATGTGCACAGAAAGAGTGCAGACCGCAGTTATAATTAAAGTACCATTTTATAAACAAAAAACTATGAAAAAGATAGAATTAAGCAAAGGTAGAAAGCTTGAAAAAAAACAGTTAAAAATGATTCAGGGAGGTATGTTGGATTGTATGGAACCGCAACCATGCACGGAATTCCCATGTGAAACTTATCCACCTGACGATGTCAGAAACTGTACCAAGATTTCTGTTGGTTGTGCACAAAAAATTTGCAGACCACAACCTTAGGATATTATCATTCACTAATCCTCAATTAAAACAGTATGAAAAATCAAGATTTAACGCACGGCAAAAAATTGAACAAAAAACAATTAAGAGTTATAACCGGAGGAAAAGAAATGTGTCTGCTTCCAGATCTTACTTGTAAGAAATTTTCTTTTACCTGTGCAGAATTGCAGTGCCAGCCTGGCATTGAATTGTAATCAGTCAAAAAAAATTAAACCATAAAAACTTTAATGAATGAGAAATCCTCATTTAAACAATGGTAAAAAACTCAATAAAAAAGAGCTGAAGACCATTAAAGGAGGCGTAATGATATGTAGTACCGGTGGAGCAAACGGCAGAGTTTGTGCACAAATTCATCCATCATGCTATGAACCGGAGTGCCGAAGCGGCCAGGCAGAGTTAAGATGTACAGATATCGTTAATAACTGTGTGGTTTTCTCTCTATCCTGTATAGAGCCAAAGTGCCGATTCGATATAGGTATTCCTCTTTAAAGATAAGACACCAGAATCGCTTCCTTACCGGAAGCGATTTTTTTATCGATATGCATTTAGCTAACCGTACCCCCAAGATCCTTTAGCATCCATTTTCCCTTTATATATTCTGCACCATAATCATTTGTAAAGCCACTTCCTGAAACGTAAATATAAAAAACATTCGGATCTTTATCATGGGTTTGAATTTTGGAAATACTTCTGTCCGTTACATCAGTCACTTTTACATAATTGGTTTGCTTATCATAATTTTCTGAGGTAAACAACACTCTGAAATCAGGATTAATCTGGTGAAAATAATCACAATCAGTTTTATAAATCTGAAATGTAAAATGCAATTTTTTCATATTAATCATCCCATTATTTGGCTGTAAAAGCTCATAGAGCTGAGTAAATTTATTCTTCTCAGATTTAAATAAAGGATTCATATCTTCGAAGTCATTGATCCCATCTCCATCTGTATCATTATTATCTGGATTCAGTCCAAAACTTGTTTCAAAAATATCATTATAACCATCCTTATCGGAATCTTTCATTAAAGCTTTAAGATTTATTTTAAACAGTTTTCCGTCTTCCAGTGCAGAATAATCATCATAACCGGGGAGTCCGGCCATTTTTACAATTTTCACCAGACTTCCTTCAAACTGAAGAAATCCATTTTTAATAATGGGAAGCTCCTGAATTTCGTTGATATAATAATGGCTAAAACTTAACCCCAGAAAATATGCTTTAGGTTTCTCATTTTCAATGGCCAGAAGCCAGAACCCTACTCTGTTTCGTCCTAACCCATACATTATATTATCTACCTTCTGCAAGGAATAAAGCATAAACTGGTCCGAGAATTTCTCTCTGAAAACTTTGAATTCATGATCCAGTCTTTTTTCCATTTTTACATATACTTCAGATCCGGCATGGGTATAAGATTCGGTACTATCTTGCTTAAAGCTCCGGTATTTTTTAAGGTTACTGATTTCCAAATAATCTGCTTTTTCTTTCAGGATCTGTTTTACAGTATACGGTTTCTGTTCTTTATAGTTTTCAAAAACCTGATCTTGGCTTCTGGCAAAACAATTTTTTTCAACAGATGGAGAGCAGGAAAGAAATACAATAAAAATTACGAAATAAAAGATTCTCATAGTCAAGTTTAGCACATGAATGCAAAAAACGCTCCCAAATACATGGAAGCGCTTTTTAATATAACTAACTTTAATACTTTTCTTATACGTTGAATCTAAAGTGCATGATGTCACCATCCTGTACAATGTATTCTTTACCTTCTACAGAAAGTTTTCCGGCTTCTTTTACTTTTACTTCAGAACCGTAATTTACATAATCATTATACTTGATTACTTCCGCACGGATAAATCCTTTTTCAAAGTCTGTGTGGATTACTCCTGCAGCTTGCGGAGCCGTCCATCCCTGTCCGATCGTCCATGCTCTTACTTCTTTTACTCCAGCTGTAAAATACGTCTGAAGTTTTAGAAGATCATAAGCTTTTCTGATCAAACGGTTAACACCAGGTTCTGTAAGACCTAGCTCATCAAGGAAAATTTCTCTTTCTTCGAACGTCTCAAGCTCGTTGATATCAGCTTCGATTTGTGCTGCCAGTACGACTACTTCAGCACCCTCACTTTTAGCCATTTCTTCAATCTTAGCGATCCACTCGTTTCCGTTTTTGATAGAGTTTTCATCTACGTTACAAACGTAAAGCACCGGCTTATTGGTCAACAACTGAACTTCTCCGATAATTGATTTTGCAAAATCATCAGTAGCAAATTCTCTTGCATTTTTACCATCTTCAAGAAATTTCTGTAAATTCTGAAGCGTTTCGTAAGTAAGAATATCTTCTTTCTTCCCAGACTTGATGAACTTTTTAGCTTTTTCGACAGCTTTACCTACGGTCTCAAGGTCTTTCAGCTGAAGTTCTATATCAATAATTTCTTTATCTCTTAACGGATCTACTGAACCTTCTACGTGAACAATATTTCCATTGTCAAAACATCTTAAAACATGAATAATCGCTTCACACTCACGGATATTGGCAAGGAACTGATTCCCCAATCCTTCTCCTTTGCTGGCTCCCTTTACAAGACCTGCAATATCAACAATCTCAACTACAGCGGGTAAAACTCTTTCAGGTTTTACGATTTTCTCCAGTTCAAACAATCTCTGATCCGGTACAGAAACCGTTCCAAGGTTCGGTTCAATAGTACAGAAAGGATAGTTTGCTGATTGAGCTTTTGCATTGCTCAGACAGTTAAAAAGAGTTGATTTACCTACATTCGGTAAGCCTACGATTCCACATTTCATATTGTAAAATTCAAAGTTTAAGGTTTAGGAGTAACTCAAGGAATCTTCAACTTTAAACATTGCACTCAGAACCTTGAATTACGAGTGTGCAAAGATAGTGATTTTTAAGAGAGTTTCATAATAAAAAAATCTGTCAGTGTTCTGACAGATTTTAAATGGTTTAGGTTCACCAGATGTTTTATGGATTGTCTCCTGTAGCATTCTGAGCAAGCGGAACATCATTGGGTGCTTCCTGTAAAGTTTTATCTAAAGTAAATAAAGATTCGTCTGTTGCTCTGTCACCTCCAGCAATTTTTAATTTATCGATTAAGTTCTGAGCTAATGTTTCTTCTTCAATCTGTTCCTGTACAAACCATTGCATAAAATTCCAGGTAGCCCAGTCTTTTTCTTCCATAGAAAGGTCTGCAATTCTGTAGATAGCGGTAGTATTATCAACTTCATGCTTAAAAACACCGTCAAAACAAGCAGTAAGGTTTTCCGGATCTGCCGGAGGGGCAGGAATAGCTTCTACCTTTGGTTTTCCGCCTCTGTTCAGAATATATTCCATAAATTTGATTGAGTGATTTCTTTCTTCCTGAGCATGGCGGTAAAGGAAATTGGCAATACCCTGATATCCTTTATCATCAGCCCAAATTCCGTACGATAAAAAAACGTGTGATGCGTGAATTTCTTTGTTCATCTGGTCACTGAGTGCCTTTTCCATGTTGTCGGAAAGTCTTTTAGTATTCATAATGTTATATTTTGGTGATTACGGAATTAATCATGCAAAAACAGTTCCGATAACGTTCTTATGGGGCTTAAAAACCCTCCCTTCACTTTAAAAAAGCACTGATTATCAATTAATTAAATTAATAATTTATAGTTATTCTAAAATAAATACCAGCTCTGTTTGAGAACTGGTATTTACATTTATTATTGAGATTGCTTCACCTGAAGGTTTGCAATGACATATTGTGACCGGGTTTTTAACCCAACTATTTAATTTTTCTTGCCGTATAATCACTTTCATTTCCTAATCTGTCGATGGCTTTGATTGCAACTGCATTCAATTTTTTTCCGTCTTTAGATTTAGGAATTTCTTTTGAAAGGGTATCAAGCGTTAAAATTTCTGTTTGCCATACTCCGTTGTATTGAGTGAAAAGTACCCATAAAAATACATCAGCGGCGTTTTTTGTACTCCAGCTTGTCTGAGCAAAGCTTCCATTATCAGCAATAAACAAGGTAGGAGTCTGCAATGGAACCGCTTTAATCCATGGAGATTTCGGAACTAATGCTTTTTCATTGTATGGTCCGCTTTTCAAAGCAGGAAGCATATTGGGGTTTCTGGTAAGCCCGGCAATGCTCCAGTGAATTTCTCCGGCATCATTTTTAAGGATATTTCTGGAAATAGCGATCTGATTTTTGATTTCCGCAGGACGGTCTGAGACTTTAATTTCAACGGTATTCAATCCTGGCCACAGGTGACGGTTCATTGTATTTTCAGATTGCCACCAGCTTAATAAGGCTTCAAAACTTTGTCCCTTGGAATCTATAGGCCAGTACAACTGTGGTGAGAAATAATCTACCCATCCTTTATTTAACCATAATTTAGCATCTGCATAAAGTTCGTCATATTGAGAAGACCCTATAATTCCTGCAGGATATCCAGGTTTCCATATTCCAAACGGGCTGATCCCGAATCTTACATTATTTTTTTCTGCATGAATTTCTTTATAGATACGTTCTACAAATTTATTCACGTTATCTCTTCTCCAATCTGCTCTGGATAAAATCCCTCCGCTGCTTACATAAGCACTCCAACTTGCATTATCCGGAAAATCCGCACCTTTATTATAGGTAGCATAAGGATAGAAATAATCGTCGAAATGCACAGCATCAATATCATATCTTTTTACAATATCTTTCACTACATTGGAAACATGACCTTGTGTTTTCGGATTGGCAGGATCGAACCAGTACATTCCATTCTTTAGTCTTACCACAATATCGGACAATTTATTGGCCATTGACAGCTTATTCACAGCACCACCGTTGGTATGATGCGCACGATAAGGGTTTAACCATACATGCAATTCCAGACCTCTTTTATGGGCTTCTTCAATCCAGAACTGAAGCGGGTCATAGTTTGGATATGGAGCTGTTCCTGTTTCTCCGGTCAGGAAGTAAGACCATGGTTCGATATTACTTGTATACAATGCATCTGCGGAAGGTCTGATCTGGAAAATAGCCGCATTGAAATTATTGTCCTTCAGCATATCAAGCATACTGATTGCTTCTGCTTTCTGTTGATCCACTGTAAGGTCATTTCTCGAAGGCCAGTTGATATTGGCAACACTGGCAATCCATGCTCCGCGGAATTCTCTTTTGATTTCCGGAAGGTTGGTTCTGAAATTTTCTTCAGTTGAGGCTGCTGTTCCTGTTGCAGGTTTTACAGCTACCGGATTTACTTTTGGAGGGTTTGTATTGTTGGTTGGTTTTGTCGGATTCTTTGTGGAAGGTGTTTTTACAACATTGTTCTGAACGGAACATGAGGTAGTGTAAGATGCAAAAACGCCCAATAAAACGATAAGTTTTAATTTATTTATTCTCATAGTCACAAAACTACTTTAAAATTTATTTTTATTTTTCAGAGATTATTATGCCAAAATAAGCATTTTAATGGGTGGTATAGAAAAAAAGCCTCGAAAATCGAGGCTTTGATTTTTATATATAAGATTCAGATTATGCTTTTGCAGATCTTTCTACTCTTTTTCTTTCTTCTTCTGAAAGGATTTTCTTTCTCATTCTGATGAAGTTTGGAGTTACCTCGATCGCTTCATCACCCTGGATGTATTCCATACATTCTTCAAGTGAGAATAAGATTTTTGGAGCAACACCGGTATCTTTATCTTTTCCGGAAGCTCTCATGTTGTTCAACTGTTTTGCTTCCACGATGTTTACTACCAAATCTCCAGGTTTGTTTTGTTCACCGATGATCATTCCTGTGTAGATTTCCTCTCCCGGATCAACGAAGAACTTACCTCTATCCTGTAGTTTAGCAATAGAATATTCAGTAGCTGGACCGGTAGTTTTGCTGATCAAAACACCGTTGTTTCTTCCAGGGATAGCACCTTTGAAAGGCTTGTACTCTGTGAAACGGTGTGCCATGATAGCTTCACCAGCAGTAGCTGTCAACATCTGAGAACGTAATCCGATCAAACCTCTTGAAGGAATTTCGAATTCCATGTGCTGCATTTCACCTTTAGTTTCCATGATGTGAAGGTCACCTTTTCTCTGCGTTGCCAGGTCGATAACTCTTGAAGCAAATTCTTCAGGAACGTCAACAACTAAAGATTCATAAGGCTCACATTTTTCACCGTCTATTTCTTTGAAGATAACCTGTGGCTGACCGATAGTCATTTCGTACCCTTCTCTTCTCATTGTTTCGATCAAAACTGATAAGTGAAGAATACCTCTACCGAATACAAGGAATGTATTAGCATCGTCAGTCTGCTGAACTCTTAATGCAAGGTTTTTCTCTAGTTCTTTTGTTAATCTTTCTTTAAGGTGGTTTGAAGTAACATATTTACCGTCTTTACCGAAGAAAGGTGAGTTGTTGATAGAGAACGTCATGTTTAGCGTAGGCTCATCAATTGCTGTTCTTTCCAATGGCTCAGGATTTTCAAGATCAACGAAAGAATCACCGATCTGGAATGCATCAAAACCTACTACAGCACAGATATCTCCAGCTTGTACTTCAGTTACTTTTTTCTTTCCTAATCCTTCGAAAACGTAAAGTTCTTTTACTTTCCCTTTTACAATTTTACCTTCTGCCTGAGCAAGACCAATCCACTGAGATTCTTTGATCTCACCTCTTGTCACTTTCCCGATTGCAATTCTTCCTAAGAAAGAAGAGAAGTCAAGAGAAGTAATTTGCATCTGAAGATTTCCTTCTGTTACTTTCGGTTCAGGAACATATTGTAAAATACCATCTAATAGTGGTAAGATATCTTCAGTTGGCTCTAATGAAGTATTGAACCATCCTTGTTTTGAAGATCCATAGAATGTAGGGAAATCCAATTGTTCTTCTGTAGCTTCAAGGTTGAAGAACAAGTCAAATACTTTATCATGAACTTCGTCCGGACGGCAGTTTGGTTTATCTACTTTATTGATAACCACTAATGGTCTCAATCCTAATTCCAATGCTTTCTGAAGTACGAATCTTGTTTGTGGCATTGGCCCTTCGAACGCATCCACCAACAAAATAACCCCATCAGCCATTTTCAATACTCTTTCTACTTCTCCACCAAAATCGGCGTGACCAGGAGTATCAATTACGTTAATTTTTGTGTCTTTATAAGTAACAGAAATATTCTTGGATAAGATGGTGATCCCTCTTTCTCTTTCAAGATCGTTGTTATCCATAATTAACTCCCCACTCTCCTGATTTTCTCTGAAAATGTTGGTAGCGTGAATGATCTTGTCAACCAAAGTCGTCTTTCCGTGGTCAACGTGTGCGATAATCGCAATATTTCTAATGTTTTGCATAAAAGATTTTTACGGGTGCAAAAGTAGTGAATTTTAATGAAAAAATATTTAGTTATCTAAATATTTAATAATTTGTTTAAAATACTTATTTACAAGACAATAAAAAAGAGTGTCCGAAAAACACTCTTTAAGTTATTTATACACAAGCTTGTATTTCGCATGGATCTATTACAGGCGGTTCACCGCATATGATGTCAAACTCTGCACAATTACTGGAGAAGCCGGTTCCCCAGCCCCATCTTACGGCACATGTGTCTGCATCTTTGCATCTTACCATTCCTTTAACGATTCCTCCCTGAACTGATTTCATTTCAGTTCTGGAAATTTTTCTAAGATTTCTCATGTTGTTTTGTTTATTTGTTATTAGCATGATAAAAATATAAAAAAATATAACACGAAACATCATATTTAAATTTTTAACATTTTTAATATCAATGCCTTATCAATCGATAAAAAAACACCAGATCAATTAAAACCACAAGAATGAATTTCACTAGAAAAGACTTTTTGGATATTTTGTGATTAAAAAGAATCATTCCGGAAGCCGCTCCTAAAATTCCTCCTAAAAGAGAGATTCCTAAAAGCATGTTCTCGGAAATTCTCCATTGATGTTTTTTGGCTTGCCATTTATCAAAACCAAAGACACCAAATGTAATAAAGTTCATGACCAACAGAAAAGGAACCATTTTCAATTATTTTGATGCAAAAATAAAGCTTAATCTAGAGAAGGTACTCAAACTTATAAAAATATCCGATAATTTAACCCATCTAAGAAAAGATTTAACAAATAAGGTATGGTCAAGATTAATCATTCTCATTTTTTAAACTTACAATGAAGACTATTTTAATGATCTTAATGTTTAAATTTGCTCTTCTAAAAATAAATCAATGACAGTACACGATCTGGTGGGCACCTACTCTATTGAAGGAAGCAACCAAGCGGAGTCCTCTACACCAACTTATCATGGTATATTGACTTTAACTATTGATGAGAACAATCGTATTATTGCCCAGTGGATGATTGGCGATCACCAGCAAAATGGAACAGGATTTTATAAAGATCAGATTTTAGTAATTAATTTCAACTACGAAGGAGAAGATGATAAAATCTATAAAGGAGTTGCTGTTTACCGCTGCCTTAATAAAGATATCCTGGATGGATTCTGGTCTGAGAAACACGGTAATCCTCTGTATCTTGGCAGTGAATATTGTGTAAGAATTCAGAATTCTAAGATTGTCAATTAGTTTCTTCATCCATTGAACAAAAAATCTAAATAAAAAGAGCTGCCTTCATGAAGGCAGCTCCAGTAGTTATTTAAACTTTAAATAACTTATTTTTTAGCTTTTACATCGATGGCAATCTCGATATCTTTGCTGATCATCCATTCTGCAGGATCTGCTTCAGAAGTACCGAATTTAAGCCCCCAATCTGCTCTGTTTACAGTAAATTTAGCCTGAATAGCAGCTGAATTTTCAGCTACCTCTACTTTCGCAGGGAAGGTAACGTTCATTGTTTTTCCTGATAATGTAAGGTTTCCGCTTACTGTTTTATTAGCTCCTGCTACAGCATCTTTTGGTGCTTCTTTCAAATCTGTAACACTTGTAATTTTGAAATCTGAAGTAGGGTTTTTAGCTACATCAAAGAAATCAGGATTTTTAAGGTGAGCTTCAAGGTCTGCTGGCTTTTTATCTTTCTCTGTTACTGAAGCCGGATCTACTTTGATAGAATTCATATCAATAATAAAGTTTCCTGCAGCAACTTGTCCACCATCAATGCTAAGATCTCCGGATTTTACAGTAAGTGTTCCCCAACGAGGTGCCATACCTCCTTTATGGAATGCTTTCCAGTTTACTACTGAAGCTACTGTATCTACTGCCAGTGTTTCACCTTTGCTTTCAGCTACTTTCTGCTCCTGAGCTGTCGCTGCAGACTCTGCTGATTTTTCTTTATTACATGATGCTAAAAGCAATCCTACTCCTACTAATGCAATTACGCTAATTTTTTTCATATTGAACTGTTTTAAAAAAGTTTATTGAAATTTTGTTGTTTTCGGATACAAAAATAGAAAAACCTATTTGGAGGAGCCTTAACATACATCAAGAAATGTGGTATTTTTTATATTATTTGCAGTCATACATCCATTTGCGATACACATCCCATCTGTATTGGGAATCATAATGACTGGAGAAATCCGTCTTCTTTTGAGTTCCATTCCTGGAGCAATCTTCGGAATTATCGTTCTGCGGATTTCCTTTTACAGTCCATCCCGTATCAGAATAATCAGTATAGGTACCATCATTACCGTTTTTTAAAATTACAGTCCGTTCGTATTCCTGTACGCTGCATTTACATTTTTTAGGAACTTCCGGGTCAGTGTTGATACAAGATATCATAAAAGAATAACAGATGAATAATGTAAATATTTTTCTCATGTTTATTATGGTTATTAGATTTTAGGAGAGCATAAATAAGTAAATATTCAAACATCATTTCATAAGAAACAGAAAATTAAAAATTAGTTATCAATCCATTTAAATATATTTAACAGAGCAATGAAAAGAGATTAATACATTTCGATTTACATTTTCTCATTCCAAAACCTTATTTTAGCTATCCGAAAACAGAACAATGACGACCGTAGAATTTATACAGAAGCAACTCAATATTTCCGAAAAGAGCATCAACAATACCTTACAATTACTATCCGAAGACTGTACCATTCCTTTTATTTCCCGTTATCGAAAAGACAAAACCGGGAATCTTGATGAAATACAAATCGAGCAGATCTCAAAAATCAGCAAGCAATTTGAAGACATTGTCAAGAGAAAAGAATCGATCTTAAAATCAATAGAAGAACAGAATTCTTTAACTCCTGAACTTCAGCAAAGGATAGCAGAAAGCTTTGATATCCAGGAGCTGGAAGATCTTTATTTACCTTTCAAAAAACGTAAGAAAACCAAAGCAGATGCAGCCAAGGAAAAAGGACTGGAACTTTTAGCCAAAATCATTATGAGTCAGAAAAGCAGTGATCTTCTTTTTCTGGCTTCAAAATATCTTAACAGCGAAGTGAGTTCTGAAGAAGAGGCACTGCAGGGAGCAAGAGATATCATGGCAGAATGGATTAATGAAAACATGTATGTCCGTAAGAACCTTCGCAGGCTATTTCAGCGCAAAGCAGTAGTGACCTCCAAGGTTATAAAAGCTAAAAAAGACGAAGAAGAAGCCCAAAAATTCTCCCAATATTTTGAATGGGAGGAAAGTCTTGGCAGAACTCCTTCTCACAGACTTCTGGCCATGCTGAGAGCCGAAGCAGAAGGTTTCGTAAAAACAAATGTAGGCATAGACAAAGAAGAAGCTATTGACTTTATTGAAAAGGCCATTATCAAATCTAATAATGAAAGTTCTGAACAAATTGCACTGGCAATAAAAGACAGTTATAAAAGACTTCTGGAACCTGCCATTTCCAATGAAACCCTACAGGAAGCCAAAGAAAAAGCAGACAGAAAAGCGATTGAAATTTTCTCTGAAAACTTAAGTCAACTTCTGCTTGCTCCACCCTTAGGAGAAAAAAGAATTCTGGCAATAGATCCTGGCTACCGAAGCGGATGCAAAGTAGTTTGTCTGGATGAGAAAGGAGACTTACTGCACAACGAAACCCTCTACCCTCACGCCCCACAGAATGAAAGCGGAATGGCTATGAAAAAAATCCGTTCCATGGTAAATGCTTATAACATTGAAGCTATTTCTATCGGTAACGGAACTGCAAGTCGTGAAACAGAATTCTTTATCAAAAAAATTGCTTTTGATAAACCTTTGCAGGTTTTTGTAGTCTCAGAGGCTGGAGCATCCGTATATTCTGCAAGTAAAATTGCAAGAGATGAGTTTCCCTCGTATGATGTAACGGTACGTGGAGCAGTTTCCATCGGAAGAAGACTTTCTGATCCTCTTGCTGAATTAGTAAAGATAGATGCCAAATCTATTGGTGTAGGACAATATCAGCATGATGTAGATCAGACCCAACTGAAAAATGAGCTTGATTCCACTGTGATGAAATGTGTAAACTCTGTGGGAATTAATTTAAATACTGCCAGTAAGTCCCTATTAAGCTATGTTTCCGGAATCGGTGAGAAAATGGCAGAAAACATTGTAAATTACCGTACCGAAAACGGTGCATTCGAAGATAGAAAACAGCTTAAAAAAGTTCCGAGACTTGGAGAAAAAGCCTTCCAGCAAGCTGCTGCTTTTGTAAGAATCAGCAATGCCCGAAACCCATTGGATAACTCTGCTGTACACCCTGAAGCTTATGGAATTGTTGAGAAAATGGCAAAAGATTTAGGTATTAAAACCCATGAACTGATAGCCAATAAAGAAAAAATAGCTCTGGTAAAACCCGAGAACTATATGACAGGCGAAATCGGGATCTTAGGAATTAAAGATATTTTGAAAGAACTTGAAAAACCTGGATTAGACCCTAGAAAAGCAGCAAAAGTATTTGAATTCGATCCGAATGTTAAAAGCATTAAAGATTTAAAAACTGGCATGATCCTTCCGGGAATTGTCAATAATATTACCGCTTTTGGGTGCTTTGTAGATCTGGGAATCAAAGAAAGCGGACTGGTTCATATTTCCCAGCTGAAAGAAGGATTTGTATCAGATGTAAACGAAGTGGTAAAACTTCATCAGCATGTTCGCGTAAAGGTAACAGAAGTAGATGAAACAAGAAAAAGAGTACAGCTGAGCATGATTTTGTAATTTTTAACTGAACCCTATTTAAATTAAAACCTCAAATCAATCATTTTGAAAACAAAGAATCTAATCTTCGATCTGGATGGAACATTATGGGATTCCAGAGCTACGATTATCAAAATATGGAATAAAGTATTGGGCAAGCATCAGCTGATCCAAAAAGAACTGAAACCTGAAGACATGGATCAGTATATGGGATTATTAGCCCACGATATTGTAAAAGATATTATTCCCGGCATTTCAGACCTGCAGGCCCGGGAACTCCTTTCTGAAATTGTAGCCGAAGAAAATAAAACCCTTCACTTAGAAGGTGGGATATTATATAATGGTGTAGAAGAGACTTTAAAGAGCCTGGCCAACATCTATTCCCTTTTCATCGTAAGCAACTGCCAGGATGGTTATATTGAATCATTTTTAGATTATTATCAGTTCAATGATCTGTTTATTGATTTTGAGTCTCACGGACGAACCCAAAAAAATAAATCTGAAAACATACAGCTTCTCATAGAAAGAAATCAGTTATCCACTGAAGACTCAGTTTACATTGGTGATACTCAAACCGATTATAACTCAGCAAAATCCAATGGATTATTATTTATTTACTGTAAATACGGGTTTGGGAAGCTCAGTGATCCCTTGTATGAACCAGCAATTACTACCTTTTCAGAGCTGAATGTTCACATTTCTGACATTACAAAATAAAAGGCTTCTCTTCAGAGAAGTCTTTTTTATTATCAAACCGCGTATCCTTATTTCCACACTATATTCTGGAATTTAAGTCTTGTAAAAAAAAGTAAATATCCACATCCGATGGAATATTTAATTTTTTCCGTAATCTGTTTTTCTTAGTCTGAACTGATCTGTGCTGCATAAATCCATATTGTGCAATTTCTTTAGAAGAGAATCCCAGTTGTATCATGGCACAAAAAGAAAGTTCATTAATTGATAGCTTTGGATTAATTTCAAAAAGTCCTTCAACTAACTCAGGATAAGCACTTTTATATTCATTAAAAAATAAAGGATCATTTTTCCTTGCTAACGACATTAGTCTGTCATCGTTAACGGACATCTTTTTTATTAAAAATTCCGTCTCCAGTTCTCTTTCCTCTATAATTTTACGTTTTTTGATAATTCTTTTATTATAAACATAATACACAATTATAATAGTGCCCAATAATGAAAAAACGATTACATTATACATATGGGTTGAGTTCTGCTGCTCTATCTCTTCTTTCTCTTTTTCCTCAGTCATTTTATCAACAGAAGTATTGATTGATTTATCCCATACCTTTTCCAGACTACCATTTAATTTAGCATATCTCACCAGATAATCTTTTTCTTTCGCTCCATTGTTTAATTTTTTATAGGTCTTGGCAATAGTCTGATATAATACCGGGATCTGATATACTCTTCGGGTCTTTTTAAGGATCTCCACTGATTTAATATAATAATCCAACGCCAAAGTATAATCCTCCTTTTCAAATAAAAAATTTCCGTAATAAAAATAAGTAAGAGCCCTCTGAGAATCCCAGTAGTCTCTTTTTCTTAAAAGAGAGAATGCTCTGTTAAAATATACCTGGGTTGAATCCTCATTTTTACCCAAAAGCATATAGTGATTAGCAATCGTGGAATTGATAACCGGTGTAGGTTTTACATCTAACGCTTTATGCAAATAAATTAACGAAGAATCAATTGAATTTGTTTCTCTTAAGAAATCAGCTCTGTTAGCATAAACCAGAGATAAAATTTCCTGATCACATTTATCCTTTATTTGTTTACCATAATAAATTGCCCTTGAATTATACTTAATGGCTTTTTTATAGAGGCCTATTACATAGTTGATCTGACCATACTCCTGATATAATTTCGTATACAGATAATAATCATCAGTTCCTTCAAGATTTTGTTCAGCAACCTGCAGGTGTTGAAATGCTTTTTCATAAACCCCAACAGTAGCGTAGATATTACCCAAATTAATAGAGGAAAGTATCTCCCCTTTTTTATAATCTTGTTTTTTACTGATATTGTAAAATTTATTATTAAGATCAATCAATTCCTTCTTTTTGCCAATTACTCTTAAATCCTCATTGACTTTTATCAGCATACTATCTATATATTGAGGACTATATGTCTGAGCATAAAGTAGGGTAGAAAATGAAAAATATATTAAGATGCTTAGCAATATTTTTAAAAATTGGGTAAGCTTTAATGTTTGCATAGTTAATTTTGATAATAAGTTTTCTAAAGTGATAAAAATGGCATCAGCCTTAATAAAATTTTTCAACATGATACCACATTATGATTTTGCCTGCCATAAAAGTAAATAAAATAAAAATATATACAAAATATACATAAAATTCTTATTAATTTTAGTTAAAATACAAATATATTCATTACTATAATCAATATTTATTGATTATTAATAATATCCTTGAAAAAAATAATAATCAAACCTACATAATTCACTAAAGCTTGATTTAAATAACGTAAACTCTTTGACACAGGGAACAATCTGATAAATTCCTTTTTTTTATATAAAATTCTGTAACCCTTCCCAAAAAAGACATTTCATCGTCTGGAATCCCGTTAATATGAAGTCAAAAAATCGATTGATGTACATTTGATGTATATGAAATTTTGCTTAAATAAAACATCATATCTAACTTTATGATAGTAAAATTTACTGATATAGCTTGGTATTTAAAAAACGAAAAAAAAGCTTGGTGGATTGAAAATTGACTAAAGTTTTTGCTTCTTACAACAAAATAACTCTTTTAATATTTAATTAACAAAATCAGTTTTCATTTTTGATTTTACAAAGATCTATAATTCTGATCAAAGTTGCTACTCCCGTTTATCGGGAGTTTTTTTTTGAGCCTATATACCTTTAATAGAAAGTGATGTATTTATGTTGTATGGCTATTTGATTAGGAGAAAATAATCAGTGCTAAATTTGAACAAAAATGATGAAAAAGCTTTTATCTGTTATATTATCTTCTCAAGTAGGAATTAAGATCATCCGTCTACAATACAGTGAAGACAATCACTATAATTCAGATTCTTTTTTTCATCAGCCAAACAAAAGTAAGTCCTAAGGCTTTACTATTTTTTGCGAAAATAAATTTTAACATATAATACCGTTTATCTTGAATTTTAAAAAAATACATATTGGCAGCATTATTAAAGCCAGGTTTCTGGAAGAAGCATTGGATATGCAGAGGGCATGTAACTTTATGAAGTGTACTGAATCTGAAATTGAACAAATGTTTCTTGAAGAAGATCTGACAACTGATAAATTACTAAGATGGAGCAAACTGTTAGAATATGATTTTTTCCGGGCCTACTCACAGCATCTTATCCTCTTTTCTCCTCCTAAAAAGGAAATTTCCTCTAATGCTTCTCATAAGAAAACTTCTTCTTTACCAGAGTTTAGGAAAAATATCTATACTAAGGAAATTATAGAATTTATCCTGGAACAAATTGAAACAGGAAAGAAAACAAAGCTGGAAATAATAAATGATTATAAAATCCCAAAAACAACACTCTATAAATGGATTGCAAAGTATGCAGATAAAAACATATAGGTTTATGTATGTCTTGTACAGTTATAATTAGTTTTATAGTGAATACTCTATTGTAAAACAATATTCAATAAATACGAAAAAATAGACTAAGAAATTAGTCTATTTTTTTTGTTAAGAATTCAAATAAAATTAGAAGACACTATAATCACTCTATTTTAGACGTTTTACAGACATTTGTGTTACGGGACCAGATCCTGTAGTACCTGAACTTAAATACCTGATAGTTACATCCACTGTATTATACACCCTGAAAGAATAGGTATGAGAAGTTAACATAGGAATTGACGTAATCAAAGTATAAGTCTGCTTAGGTCCGCCCCCAGCTCCACTTGATGCTCCGGCCCAATAAATATCATTCACACGTGCCACCCAAGCATTAATTGTATCATCCCATATACCCACCACTGGACTTGAAGGTGAACCATCAGCAGTGTTGATTGTTGATAACTGTGCGTTCATCATTATCTGATATACCCCATCTGCAGAAACTTTAAATGAATTAGCTGACAACGAACCCGTATACATGTTTTCATTATCTACAATTTCATTATTTAAACTTCCTATAGCAACCGGAACACCACCATTGGAACCACCTGTAACTATAAAATCATTAGTCATCTGTACTATTATTTCCTGAGCAACCACAAATTGGCCATTCAACGCAATCACAGTTCCTGTAGAGCTCGGAACACCTGCAATAGTTTGCCACGTAGGAGCATTGCCGGGCCCATTAGATTTAAGAACCTGCCCCGCAACTCCCGCAGAACCAGCAGTAGAAGCATTTCCTCCTACATTCAGTTCATTTACAACCTGCAAAGATCCGTTAACGTGCAGGTTTTTCATAGGAGTAGCAGTATTAATTCCAATTTGGGAATGATAGCATAATGAACAAAAAATACTTGCGATAAGAATAGTTTTCTTTTTCATACTGTATATTGTATTTTAATTTCATGCTAAAGTTACAATACAATACTTTTTTGATGATAAAACCTACTACAACAAGGATACATCATTAAGAAGTAACACCTACAAAGCTCTAAAAAATCAACATCCCGAATTTTATTTTAAAGAAATATGCCTATCTTAATTTATTATTCTCAGCCTAAATTATCTGAGATTTTTAAAGAAAAAATACAGATCAACATCTGAAGAAATATTTAATTTTTTTCTAAGCCTGTTCTTTTTATTCTGAACAGACCGATGTTCCACAAAAGTATATTGTCCAATTTCTTTTGATGTAAATCCCAGCCAAATCATGGCACAAAAAGTTAAATCAGATTTTGACAGATTAGCATTTATTGTAAGCATTTTTTTAATAAAGTCCGGATATGCTTCCTGAAATTTGTTGAGAAAATTAGGATCATTTTTTTTAGCCAGATTAATGATACAATCGTAAGAATTACTGAGCTTTTCTTTTAAAACATCCGTTTCGAATTCCTTCTGCTTTATAATATCTTTATTTTTTTGATAATGAATGTAGAAAAAGAGCAAAATGACAATAAGACAACAAACTACAATATTATAAATTAGTAATATATTCTTTCTTGAAATATTTTCAGATTCTTTTTCTCTTATAATTTCATCAATTGAAGTATTTACACTTTCATTGGATATCCTGCTCAAACTATCTTTTAGTTTGGTATACTTTTCAAGATATTCTTTTTCTTTTTCTTCATCATTTAAAACACCATAAGCACTTGATATTGTACTGTAAAGCAGAGGAATATTATACACTCTTTTGGTTCTTTCCAGAATGGCAACTGATTTTTTATAGTATAACAAAGCTTTTTCATGCTCTTTCATTTTATTAAGAAAGTTACCATAATAGTAATAGGTCAGCCCTCTTTGAATATTCCAGTAATTCATTTTCTGCAATAGCTTCAATGCATTATTTATGTAATACGAAGACGAATCCGTATTTTTTTTATAAACCATATAATAATCCCCTATCAATGAATTAACTACCGGGCTGGATTTTATTTTTAATGCTCTGTGTAAATAAATCAGCGAAGAATCCTCACGGTGAATATTATGCAGAAAATCTGCCCTGTTTGCATAAATATCTGATAGTATTTTCTTTTCGTCATGACCGGAAATCAGTTTACCATAATAAATAGACTGTGCATTGTATTTCAGAGCTTTTACATATAAACCAATAGCATCATTAACCTGTCCGTATTCCTGATAAAGTTTTGCAGATAAATAAGCATTATTACTTTTTTTGATGTTTTTTTCAGCTTTCTGCAAATAATAAAAAGAATTTTTGTAATCACCTATGGTTGCATGCATATTAGCAATATTAATATAACCTAAAATCTCTCCTTTCAGATAATTCTGATTTTGAGAAATAGCAATAAATTTTTCATTTAAAGAAATTAACTCTTTTTTTTGACCTCTTATTCTAAGTTTCTCGGATTTAGTTATTAATGCGTCATCTATTTGCCCTGGAGTATAATTTTGGGAATATAAGACAGTGAAAATAGACAGACAGCCAAAGACCATCATTAAAAATTGAAATATTCTTTTTATGCTCGCTCTGATCATATTGTATATTCAATTACTGTTCTTTTGATAATAGGTTAAATTAATTGGAAATAATGCCGTTTATTATTCTTTTATTTTGTGAAAAACTATTTTTTTTGAATCTGATTTCTGAATGATAATAATTGTGTTGGGAATTGTTGTAAAACTATGCTGAGGTCCTTCAATTACTTTATAAGAATACACGATATTCTGTTCGTTTTCCTGAAGACTTATAGGTATAATCTTCACTTCCAAACTGGTTTTAGGGTAAATGAGAGCAAGTACATTTTCTTTTGAGAAATCAATAGGTGTTGGTTTCCCATTGATACCCATTGTTGTTGCAGCTCCAAAAACCCGCTCAAACTCATCCTGTGAAGTAATTATTTTTTCAGTAAGATCTTTATTATCGTAAGCATTTTTTAAAAAATATTTCTTTGCTTGTTTATATGAAATATTTTTTTGAGGGGTATTTACAGTACACGAAGAAACCAGTAGCGTACTTATTAAAATTATGATGATATTTTTCATTTTTTATCTATTGTGTATAAAAGCCATACTAATCATTTATCAAAACTTTAGAGAACATTACCCTGAGCAACAAATTCAGATCCTGCTGTACGTACAATAGAATCATTAAAATCAGTTCCGGGTACTATTCTTGCATTAGCATCAGAAGAATTATTAATAAATGTATCGTTGGTAATGTTAAAATCTCAATTATCCAGTTTTGTCCACACTTTACTATCAAAGAAAAAGTAACCTGAAGAAGTTATATTCAATGTTTGACCGGAAGATGCAGTCAGCATTGGTAGCAAAAACAAAAATTTTTCTTTCAGCAGAATTATATTTTTTTGTTTTACGTTGAACTCCGTTGATTATACTGTCCAGTATAGTTGGCCTCATTGAGTTTCGTCCTATATTTTGAGTGTCAGGACAGGAGATATTAATCTCGACTTGGGAATGCATACCTAGCCAATATAATATTAACAAGGTTAATACAATTTCTTTTTCCATACAAATTACTGTTCTTTGGTTTCGCCGCAAAAGTATAAAATAAGCATTGCGCTGTACCAAATAACACATACATCATAGATACAACAACATATAAAACATACATGTTTTCAGGCAAATAGATTTACCTTAATGTAAGAAGCAGTCAACTTGTACTGATAGAGAATTTTCCTATTTTTCCGCCACCCAGCAGAGGCTGTATGCATGATGTATTCAAAATATTGGAATATATAGGACAGAAAATATACTTTTGCGCAAAAACACAAACTACATATTTTTTATTAGCATGCAAATCATTTATTGATATTAAGACCAAAAAATACTAGAGCCGTAAGAGGCATTAAAGAATAAACTATTATAAAGTTCAAAAGCAGTTTACTTTGTTATTTTCAATTGAAAGCATTATTTATGATTGGTTGAGACACCTTCTTTAATTATTTACGAACTCTAGTATTTATTCAAATACAGCCATTAAAAATGGCTTATAAATTGACAAAATCTACATCATTATATTACAATGAATCATTACAAACAATCTCCCTCAGTGACGCCTGATTACAAAAAAATTTACAGTGATCTTGTTGACATGAAATATCCGGAGAAAAAGCATGAGTGTGAAAAAATTTTATCGAAGAAGAATCTCTCGGCATTTGATGTGATAGAAATTAATAGAATAATATTTAGTTACAGCCAAAACATCAAGGCCAATCAGTCTCATCGTTCTTACAATAAAGAAACGATTTATAAAATTCTTGAATACCAGAAAAAGAATTATCTTAATAATACGCAGCTTGCTCTACATTTTAAGCTGAGTCGCAATACCGTTGCAAAATGGAAAAGTTTATTCAATATTTAATCCATTCACATTCTCTATACATTTATTATGATATCCTATTTACAGTATTCATATTAAGGATTGCAGAATCTTACCTCTTTCCTATTTAGATTAGGTTATGAGGAGCCATTCTATTTCCTAGAAGTTCATAATAAAAAATGCCATTATGGGCTAAAACATATATTTATTATTAATTTTAAAATAAATGTTTAGCCAATAATGGCGAAAAAAGATGTGATATCAGAATATCACATCTTTTCTTTTCTTGTTGTGAATAAGATTCTATTTATAATCTTTAGAGCTTCTTCTAGGCTCTTTTACTTCCGGCCACTTCACAGTCTCTCCTTTTTCATCCTGAGGCATTACTCTTTTTTCCCGATTACTGAATTCAGGATCTTCGGATGCCATATAAGCTAATGCTGCGGTTAAAACCACATTATTTTTCACCTCATCAAAAACAATCTTGTCATAAGTATCTTTGGTGGTATGCCAGGTATATCCAAAATAGCCCCAGTTCAGAGAACCTAACGAAATTCCGGGTACTCCTGCTGCCACAAACGAAGCATGGTCAGAACCTCCTCCGCCTGGCATTCCTGGGAAATCAGTTTTAATATGACCTCTTACTGCTTTTGGAACTCCGTCAAGCCATCGTCCTACGTAATCATAAGCTTTTACAAATCCTTGTCCGCTGATATTGACAACACGTCCTGTTCCGTTATCCTGGTTAAAAGCAGCCTGTACTCCTTTAATAATCTGAGGATTATCCATCACAAAACCTCTCGAACCGTTTAATCCCTGTTCTTCACTCCCCCAAAGTCCGATTACAATAGTTCTTTTATTATTAGGATAATATTTTTTCAGAATTCTCATGGTTTCCAGCATGGTGATTGTTCCGGTTCCGTTATCTGTAGCTCCCTGAGCTCCGTCCCATGAATCAAGGTGAGCTGAAAGAATTACATATTCATCCGGCTTTTCTTTTCCTTTGATCATTCCAATTGTATTAAAACTTTTGGCTTCAGGAAGTACTTTTGACTGGGCATCAATTTTGATTTTAGGCTGAGTTCCTTTTTCAGCCATTCTGTAAAGCATTCCATAGTCTTCCACATCAATATCAATCATTGGAATCTTGCTTGTTTTCGCTCCAAATATTCTGTTAGCTCCCATAATACCCGTCCAGTTTGAAATGGCAATACCTGCCGCTCCTGCTCTTTCCAATGCTTCGGGAAGGGTGTTATTATCATAGCCGATGTTCTTTATATAAGCAGCAAAATCTTTGGTAGCCTGCTCTTTTTCGGCTTTCAGTTTTTCATACAATTCCGGCGTTGCAAATTCTTTGATCTGCTCATCAGAACGACCGATTTTCTGGTATTGTGCCATCAATACAATTTTCCCTTTCACAGCAGTAAGCCATTGATCAAATTCAGCTTTAGAAGATACTTTCGGAAGAACAATCACTTCTGCCTCAATTGCTTTTTTAGTAGCCGGGCTCCATGCCAGCTGTGTTGCGGAAAGAGATTTTACTCGCGGATATGTCATATCAACATGAGTAGTTCCTCTTTGCCATCCTTTCCATGTCCCGAATTGCTGAAGGTTAGCGTCTACTCCCCACGAACGAAGTTTACTGGCACTCCATTCGTTTGCTGCCAGCATTTCGGGAGTTCCCACAAGACGGGGTCCGATCCCATCCAGCAGTTCAGATGCAAGATTTTCCAGCTGGGAATTATTATTAACTTCATCTACAAAACTTTTTACGATAGGGTTAAGCCTTTCTTTTGGGTCAACCTTTACCTGGGCCCATGAAAACTGAGCAGCCAGCATTACTGCAGGCACTGCAAAAAATCTATTTATCCTCATACTATTTATTGATTGGTTTAAAGATAAAGGAAATTGGGGAGATGATGAAAGATTAAGCTTAAAAAAGAAACTTTACAATTATATTATTAACTATTTTATCCAAAAAAAATAATAAAAATCTACAAACAACTATAACTCACAAAAAAAGACTATCAATACGACAGTCTTTGTATTCTTTAGAAATAGTATTTCATTTTCCCTGATAATAGCTTTAACTTGTTTCCCATTAAAACACTATTGAATTCAGGCAAAAAAAAACCGGCTTCAAAAAGCCGGCTAAAGGAGAATTATTTCTTAGCTTCTTCTACAGAAACTTTTCTGAATTCTTTGAACAATTTGCTTAGTTCTAAAGCTGCTTTACGAGCTCTTGTACCAGCTGCTTTGTTTCCTTTTTCCGCTTGTTGGTTTGCCTCAGTTGTGAACGCTTCAAATTCTGCGTTGATTTTTTCAATTAGTTCTTTCATTTATTTAAAAATTTAGGCTGCAAATATAGGTTTTATGGCGATTCCAGCCTAATTGTGTCGAAAAAAAATAGTGGATTTAATCATTTTTTCTAAGTCTTCCGTAAATTCAATTTAATTTTTAAAATAAAATCGAATTATTGTAGAAAACCAGCCATGTATTGGGTACTATATTAAGCAGTAGTTAATATTTAAATAAACCATTCAAAATCAATAAGAATCAAAAAAAACAAACCAAGATTCTCTTAATAAATTTTATGCAGGAAACCATTTGAGTTTCTTTACCTTACTTCATTGTTCTTAAAGTTTTAAAACTGCAGCTCTTTTGCTTTCGCGCCTGCATTTTTCAGTAAAACAATGCTTTCAGAAGTAATTCTTTCGGTAAAAATCACCCTGAAATGAAAATAATATTTATCCGTGAAAGAAAAAGTATTTCCGGGGGTGAACAAAACCTGATGCTCTTCACAATATTGGTAAAACCTTTTCATATCAGTATTCTCAGGAAGCTGTCCCCAAATACTGTAACCTCCTTTGGGCCTGTGAAAATAAGAGCCTTCAGGAAAGGAATTTCTTAACACCTCTACTACCTGAACAGCCTGCTGGCTGAGTTTTTTCCGGAATAACCGAAGGTGTCTTTCATAACTGCTTCCCTGTAGCAGTTTCAGAACCAATTCCTGATAAACAGGAGAAACGGTGCGCCCTAAAGCAAACCTTACTCTTTCGGATTTTGCATAAAAACTTCCGGCATATAACCAGCCTAAACGAATTCCGGGAGCTAACGTCTTTGAAAACGATGAATACATCATTACTATCCCTTTTTTATCAAAGCTTTTTATACTTTGCGGTCTTTGTTCTTCAAAATAAAGATCGGAGTACATATCATTCTCAATAATACAGAACTGATACGTTTCTGCCATGCTCAGAACTTCTTTTTTTGTTTCATCTTTCATTACAACACCGGTGGGATTGTGAAAATTGGGAGTCGTGACAAGAGCGCAGATCTTATTTTCCTCACAGATCGTTTTGAAATATTCAGTATCAAAACCTGTTTTATAATGTACAGGGATTTCTATGACTTTCAGTTCGAGATGTGTAAGTACTTCCAGTACAGAAAATACACATGGACTCTCAACAGCCACTACATCTCCTGCTTTTGTAACCGATTTTAAAGCAATTGTAAGGGCCTGCAAAGCCCCATCAGTGATAATTATTTCGTCCGGATTTAATACACAGCCATAAGCTCCCATTTGTTTTGCAATATGTTTCCTTAACAGCTCCAATCCGTTTGAGGGATAATACCTGAGCAGTGATGCTCCTTTCTCACGAATAACTTCCTGCATTGTTCTGAGGATAAGCTTCTGCGGAATCAGGAGATCTCCGGGTACAGCCGTATTGAAAGAACTGAATTCTGAAGTTCTTTTGGAAGTAAGCATCATATTTTTCATAAATACCTCATCCCTCACTACGGCCGGAAGCTTTGTTTTTACTTCCGGAATATTTTCCTCCTGAATTCCTGTGACAAAATAGCCAGACCGTGGATTGCTCCTGATCAATCCTTTAATCATAAGATATTCAAATCCACTTTGTACAGAGCTTGTGCTCAGTTTGTATTTTTTCTTAATGATACGAACGGAAGGAAGCCTGTCATTTTCCTGTAAAATTCCATTGTAGATCTGTCTCTCTATTTCTGCTGTAAAAATTTCGTACTTATAGGGTTTCATCATAATACATCAACTGTACTGAACAAATTTACAAAAATACCTTTCTGTACCGATGATATTTTAGCGAACTGTATCCTTTTTGAATAGATTAATCTTATAATTTTGAATAAAAAAAATCCCATGGATATCATTTCAAAATTTACAGTAGGTTCTGAAGAGGGAATTTCTGATCTTATAACCATTATTGATTCTTCCATTTATACATTGTACAAAGAGTTTGTAAGTGAGGAAGACATAAAAAAATATATTCACCACGAAATAGATCCAAGAAAGATGATCAATGATCTGAATGACCTTTCCAACCAACTGATCATGATGTATGCTGATCAAAAACCCATTGGATATAGTATTATAAAGAGCGGTTCTTTACACATGGGAATTCCTGAGGGAAAAAGGGCTACAGAAATCAGTTTTGTGATTCTTTCAGAGTTTGACACTCCGCAGACAAGACAGTCTCTTTGGAAAAAATGCAGATCCGCAATAAGCTTTACGGATATTATATGGACCAATATGCTTGATCATGATCCGCTTTCTGAATTTTTAAAAGAGTCCGGTTTTATAGCTATGGAAAGTTCAAAGACTGGTCCTTTCCAGCTGCCATCACATATTTTGGAATTGGAAATCAATAAACGCTAACTTACTTCATCCTGAAACACTGATTTCTAAAGGTGGTAACCTATATTTTATGATGGCAATTCCTTATCATATTGAGAGAGACTATAATTCATATTTTCATTATCTGGCTTACAATTAATTTGAGTAAGCAACAGTTTACCTATCTTTGATTTTTATAATTTTTACTTATGAGCGATCAGCTGGAAACAATAGAAGATTATTACAGACGCATCCGTAAAGATCAGATCAAAATATTTGATTCTGAGGATTTTGAAACCGGAAAATCCCATTTCAATATTTCCATGCGGAGATACTGTAGTTTCAAAAGTCCCTACAACCGTCGTGATTATTATAAAATAAGCTTTATCATTGGAAAAGGAACTATTCATTATGGTGCACATCAGCTTTTTATAGATGGTCCCGCCCTATTCTTTCCTTCTCCAAGTATTCCTTATTCATGGGAATGCGAAAGTGATGTTCAGGAAGGGTATTTCTGTTTGTTCAACCAGGAATTCTTCACTGGAAATTCAGAATTTAACCTGTTTAAAAAAACTTCAATGTTCAAGGAATGGAGCAAGCCTGTTGTTTTTCTGACAGAAGAGCAGGCCCAGCTGGCTACTCTTTATTTTGACCAGATCTACCGGATGAATAATTCTTCATATCCTTTCCGTTGCAGCAGTATCAAAAGCAATCTTGCTTCTGTAATGCATCTGGCACTGGAAAACCGTGTAGAAGATATCAATCCTAATGAACTTCCCGCAAATGTGCGCTTGTACAGGTTATTTGATGAGTTGCTCAACAAACAGTTCCCTTTGGATTCTCCTGCTTATCCGCTGGCATTAAAAACACCTTCTGATTTTGCAGAACACCTGAATGTGCATGTCAATCATTTGAATTCTTCTGTAAAATCTGTAACGAATCTTACTACAACACAGATTATTAAAGAAAAAATGTTTGAAGAGTCTAAAAACCTGCTGAAATATACGAATTGGGATATTGCCCAGATAGGTTATACTTTAGGGTTTGATCAGCCTGCGCATTTTAATAATTTTTTTAAAAAGCATGCCCGGACTTCGCCCTTAAAGTTTAAGAATTTATCTTAATATTTGATTTTTGTAATTTTTGCTTTGTCTTTTAAAATCGGGTTTTGTATTTCTTGACTTATTTTTGCAATGTAAAAAATGAATGAATATGTTGAGAGAAGCATCTGAGCAAAGAATCAGATTAATTACCATTATGGCTTTCGTGTCTATCCCGCTTTCTGGGTTTGTCACGGATATTTATTTACCATCGTTCCCTTCTATGGCCAAAGAAATGATGGTTTCAGAAAAAGATATTCAGATTACCCTGACTTCATATCTGTTGAGCTACGGAATTTCTCAATTGTTTGTAGGGGGAATTCTTGACAGCATTGGCCGCTACCGTCCCAAATTGATAGCATTATTTCTGTTGATTCTGACCAGTATTTTAATTACCATGACAAATAGTATTTTACTGATCTGTTTGCTTCGTATTCTTCAGGGAGCTGCAGTTTCAGTGCTTGTTGTGGCAACACGTGCTATTTTTGTGGATATTTATGATGCAGAAAGGGTGAAACATTATTTAAGCTATTTTACCATTGTCTGGTCGTGTGGTCCTATTCTGGCGCCTTTCCTTGGTGGATATCTTGAGAAAATCTTTAACTGGCATGCTAATTTCTATTTTCTGGCAGCTTATGCCGGGTTTCTGTTTCTTTTCGAATGGTTTTTTAGCGGGGAAAGTCTTCCGCAGAAAAAGAAGCTGGATCTTTCAGAGAATATAAGTCTTTATAAAATGATGCTTAAAAACAGGATTTTCATGTTGGGGATTTTCATTTTAGGACTGAGCTACTCTATTGTTATGTTGTTTAATATTACCGGACCCTTTATTATTGAAAACACCTTTCATTTTACACCGGTGGTTATTGGATACTGTACTTTAATCTTAGGATTTTCGTGGATGATTGGAGGGTTTATAGGAAAACGCAGACTGACTCTGGATTTTAAACCACGAATTCTACAGCCTATTCTTTTGCAGCTGATTCTGATTGCAGGACTGATCACTACCAGTTATTTTGCAGAAAGCCTTTTCATTATGATTCCTTTTGCCTTTTTTATCCATATCTGCTCCGGAATTTTATTCACCTCATTTTTCACGACAAGTATGCTTTACTTTCCTAAAAATGCAGGTACTGCCGGTGGATTGATGGGTGGATTGGTATATGTGATCACTTCGGTAACAAGTTTCATTATCTCGGTAAGTGGAACGGTAACAGATCAAAAAGGTCTTTCCTGGCGCTATCTGATCATTGCGTGTTTCCTTTTGGGGATTATTCTAATTATGCATCAAGCCGTTAAAAAAGAAAAAGCAGAGAACTAATCTCTGCTTTTTTATAGTTATTAAAAGATCAATGGATTGGCAATTAATTCTAAAAAGGATCTGCAACCGTATTGTTCATTTTTACTTCGAACTGCACATCAGGGGTTAAACTTGTTCCATTCAGGTAAATCCAATCTGTTCCTGACTTTTTATATACCTGAAGATAATAGGTATTTCCAATTCCTGTTGTATCCTTGAAAGCTACAATATCTCCATCTTCAACACTTGTTGAAAGATTTCCTGCTTTTTTCTTTACAATCTGAATCCTCATGTTGTAAGTTGTCTTTCCATGTTTCGGATAAAAATAATAGCTTCCACTTCCTGTTGAGTACCAATACCAGAAATGATTAAGCCTTTCACTGGTTTCTACTCTTACATATCCTTCTTTCAGATCAAAATAATTATCAGAATCGCCGATATTTACAATATTGAACCAGGTACTTGCATCCGGTTGTGAAGAAGAGACCGTCAGCCAGTCATTAGGTGTTGAAAGATTTGAAGTGATATATTTCCCTGAAGAGACAGATTTTAATGAAATACGGTCATGCTTTCTGAATTTCAGACTTTTTGTAGGTGTCTTCTCATCCGAGTAAACATTAGCTTCTACAGGATAGTGATCTGAATATTCTGCCCAATGATATTGAATTCCGGCTATATTTGTATACGTCATGAGATTTGAAGATACAGGGTCAAAAACGATATTCTGCCACGTTGGTGGTACAAGATGATCATTGGAAACCAGGATATAATCAAGATATTCACGTTTATTTTCCGGATAAGGATAATGATAGGAAGCCATTATATTGGTTTTCGGATCCCATGAATAAGGCAATCCTTTGTATATGGGAGCACTTACATTAAGCGTTTGCAGCATATCGGCATATTCGGGAGTATCTTTAATGATATTAAAATCTCCGCCATAGATCACCATTTCATCTTCAGGTATATTCAACCGGTCAACAAATGTCTTCATCATTTGCAGCTGCTGTTTACGGATCGCTACCTCATTCCCATTACAGGAAGGTTGTGTAGACTGTGCGTGTGTTGCTATAAAATGGACACGTTTTCCATCTTTTAAGATTCTGACATACACAAGGCCCTTCAGACAGTTTCCATCATAAGAACATCCTGCCGGAAAAATATATTGCTCTTTTCTCTCTATGGGATATTTACTGGCAATCATCACTCCTCCGTCTTCGAATCCTCCGGAAATAAACTCACGCCAGTAACCGGAAGTCTTATCCCAGCCATCTTTCGTCTGTCCCAATACAGGGGTCTGATAAGGGAAGCTTGGAAGAAGTTTGTTACGCAGCTTAGCAGCAGCAGAATTATCAAAGCATTCCTGAAGCATAAGAACGTCATAATTCCTTAAAAAGGACGCTGCCCCCAGCCTCTCGGCTCTATTTTGCTGAGACCATTGCGTCATACCAGATACCAGGAGTTCTTTCAATAGGAAAGTATTGTAAGATAATACCTTAATATTGGGGAAAGAACCCCTCATTGCATTTTCTTTAGCAACAGGAAGTGTTTCATCAGGCTGAAACTGGTCTGATCTGCACGATAAAAGGGTAAGAAGAAAAAGTACCGATAGAAACCGGCACAACGAAATTCGCATGTGATTCATAAGTTTTTAAGTTAAAATTGTTTTGTTTTGTGTGGCCAAAGTATGATTTACCCCATTAACTAAAATGAACCCAATATTATCTAAATGATAATTTTCTGCTACGCGATTTAACTATTAAAAAAGGTAAGAATCTAACGGCCTAATTAGTTTTAATTAAAACTAATTTTACGTATATTTGTTAGGGTAAGTTTATGCTGAAAATCCTTTTGACAGATACCTTATCCTGCTATATTAGTATAAAAGTATGTCCGCAAAACAGAATAACATATCAGAACTTGCTTTGGAGCTTGGCCTTGCCATGAGTGAAATGAAAAGCCGTCTTCGACAGAAAATTCAGACTATTATTAATGAATATGATCCGGATTTGTCTTTTGAACTGATTGAAATCCTCGGATTGCTTTCACGAAATTGTGGTATCAACCAGCAGGAAATAGGAAATAAAGTAAGCAAAGACAAGTCAAGTATTACTTATCTTATCAACAGTCTTGTCAACCGAAATCTTGTTGAACGGATAGCTGATAAAAATGACCGCAGAAATAAACAGATCTTTTTAACTCCAAAAGGTAAACAGATTGTAGAAACCGTTTATCCCTGGGCATTGGATCTTTATAAAAAGGCAGCAGATGATATTCAGGAAGAAGAAATCATCAAAGCTCTGCTTCTGGTAAAAAAAATGACAGCAAACCTGGAAGAATCAGGACCAAAACATCATACAATATGAGAACAATCCTTGTACCTGTTGATTTTACATCAACCACGGAAAATGCAGTAAGAATTGCTGCAGATTGGGCAAAAGCCTACGAATATCAAAATATTATCCTACTCAAAACAGCAGGGGAATCTGAATTTGATTATCTGCATATCGCAGAAGGGCATTCATTTGTGAATGAAGAAAGTGTCAATAACCTGTTGCAAAGGACAGAATTGTTATTCGATCAACTGATAGGAATTGTTGCTGAAAAATCACCAGAAATAAAGGTTTCCAAAGTATTGAGTGATTGGACATTAACCAGAAGCATTAATGAGCTCTTAAAAAATCAGCCGTCTGTAGAACTGATTATTCTGGGAAGTGATGATCAGACTTCCTCCACTGAGAGTTTTGTTTCGGAGCATATTATAAGTATTGCCAGAACAAGTCCTGTAAAAACACTAATTGTACCGCACAGCTACCAATATACTCCTGTTAAGAATATATTTATTCCTTGTGATATCAAGGGTATTAAAAGATTGGAGAGACTGTTTCATCACAAATCTGTTATTCATAAACAGGATGTTCATCTTTCATTTTTAAATATCAATACCCGCGAAAAAGAAGACGAGAACCAGAAAAAGGAACTGGAAGATTATATCCGCGAACATTTAACAGAGATTCCGAGCAGCATTCATTATTCTCACGATGAAAATATTATAAAAGGTATCCTGAACTTTGCGGCATCTGATAACGCAGATCTTATAATAGCGCTACCCGGTAAACACAGCTTTCTGTACTATCTGGCAAGCAGAAGTATTTCCGAGGGAATTTACCAGAATACCCATCAGCCTGTTTTAATTTTAAAATAATAAGTGAACGGAAAGTGAATAACTGAAAGCTAATAATAAATTTTGGTGCTTTCAATTTTAACCATTTTCTGCTCTTCCATTTTCTTGACATACCGGATCACCGTCTCCACCCGTAGACCGGTTAAGGTTGCTATTTGCTGTCTGGTATAGGGAACCAGAAATGAATAGGGCTCTTCAAATCCGAAATATCTTTTAATATGATCAAAAAGCTTCATAAGCTTTACAATAGGATCTGAAATGGCCAGAAAGCTGGAAATCATAAACCTGAAATGCATTCTGTCTGCCATGTATTTATTAATCTCAAGGAGTAATTCCGGATTTTCCATCAGTATTTCGAGAACTTTGGTTTTGGAAATTCTAATAATTTCACACTGGGTAACGGCAATAGCATTAATGGCGTAATGATGATCAGTAAATAAATAGCTTTCACCAATGCAATGCCCGTCAAAAGGAAACCCATGAACAAATTCTTTTCCGTCTTCCAAAAACGTATTCAGTTTCACGGTGCCTTGTCTGATCTGGAAATAATATTTCGCTGCAGTACCTTCCTGAAAAACAGCATCTCCTGCTTCATAATTTTCCAGGGTGGCTTTGTGAAAAAATAATAAGTCTTCGCTTATGACCATCTTGTTATTATTAATTTGAGTAAAAATAGTTAAAGTGTAAGCAATGCTACAACTTATCAAATACCACAAAAACATAGTATTCCTAATTTTAACACTACACTACGATCTTTTTATCAGGCTGTAATTTTCTTTTTATGTCTTGCTCCCCAATCTGCCAGTGCAGCAATTACATCTTTCAGTGATTCGCTATATTCTGTGGGAACATATTCTACCAACACCGGCTTCTGATCTGTAATAACGGTTCTTTCTACCAAATGATTAATCTCCAGCTTTTTCAGTTCACTGGATAATACTCTTGCTGAAATTCCACTGATGGTTCTTTGCAGTTCATTGAAGCGTGTATGGCCTCCCAGAATAGCAATCATCACCCGGATGGTCCATCTGCCTCCCAGGACATACAAAGCATCCTCTGTAGCAGACAGATGATTACTGCATTCCGGTCTCGAATACACAATTTTCTCTTCTTCCATTGTCTCTTTTTTTTTATTACTAACCTAAATGTTATTACTAACCTTTTGGTAACTACTATCTTTTTATTAGTAAATATAGATAATTTTGAAACATCAATTTTAAAAAAAATAAAAAATGAAACGAGTACTTCATATTACTTCAAGCCCAAGAAGCGGGTCATCCATCAGTAAAAAGCTGGGAAATGCTGTTGTAGAAAAAATTACGGACAAATATCCAGATAGTGTTTTAAAGAAACGTGATTTAACCAATCCTCTTTTTCCTCATTTGGAAGAAACGCATATCAATGCATTTTTCACTCCAGCTGAAAACCGTACTGCTGAGCAGCTTGAAACTGTAAAACTTTCGGATACCGTCATTGATGAATTGCTTGAGGCTGATATTATCATTATTGAAGCTCCTCTATACAACTTCAGTATCACGTCAACATTGAAATCATGGCTTGATCATATCGCCAGAGCAGGAAAAACATTCAGCTATAGTGAAAATGGTCCTGAAGGTCTTGTGAAAAATAAGAAAGTTTATCTTGCTTTTTCGAGTGGCGGAGTGTACTCTGAAGGGGAAAGACAGGCCTATGATTTTGTAGTTCCTTACTTAGAAAAAACTCTTGGTTTTATGGGAATGACGGATATTTCTGTTGTACGTGCAGAAGGGCTTTCTGTTCCGGTTATTCAGGATACGGCTCTGCAGAAAGGAATTGAAAGTATTGTTGTAGAGTAAAAATTAAAAATGCTGTTCCTCTGAACAGCATTTTTTGTATCAGAATCTCATGATCAATGCAAGCGGTATTTACAGAATTAAAAGAATTTTTTTCTCAACATATGTAAAGGCTTCTCCGATTTTTTTCTCTCATTTTTACTTTATTAAATGAAAGATTATGGAAAATAATAAACAACCGAAACTGATTAACCCTACCGGGCTATTTAATCCCGGTCCTTATGGTTTTTCTCACAGTATTTCTGTGGAAACTCCTTCCAGGATCTGTTTTATATCTGGACAGAGTGGCGGCGTAGGTGAACATCACGTACTGGCAGATGACTTTAAAACTCAGGTTCAGGATGCTTTGAAAAATTTACAGCTTGTTTTACAGAGCCATTCAATGACGTTTGAAAATATAGTTAAAATCACCTTGCTTATTGTTGATCACAACCAGGAAAAACTTGAGATATGGGCAGAGGAAGCTAAAAAAACATGGACATCTTCATGGCTGCCTACCAGTACTCTTATTCCTGTAAATCAGCTGGCTTTACCCGGAATGTTGTTTGAGATTGATGCCATTGCAGTGAAAAATTAGTTTCTGTTAAGACGCTCAATGATTAATGATGAAAAGCTTTTAACTCCGGTTCTGATACTTTCTTCATCCACCTGAAAATTGGGAGCATGATTCATAGCGATCATTCCTTTTTCAACATTGGAACCACCCAGGAAGAAATATACCCCTGGGATTTTTTGTTGAAAATAAGAAAAATCATCATTAAAAAACGGAACCTGACCATAATCTGGAGCAACTGCATTTTTACCATACAGATTCTGAAGTATTTCTGTTGCCGAATGGGTCAGTTTTTCATCATTAACAACTGTTGGATTTCCCTGAACAAATGAAACGGAAAGAAGATGATCTTTATATCCGCTGTCTTCAATAGCTTTTTGAACGGTAGGAATTATTTTATCCAAATTAAAGGAATTGGTCTCATACAAATAGGTTTCAAGAAAAGACTCGTTGTTTTTGGAATACATATTGAATTTTCCGTCTGTGAACAGATAATCTTTGAAAATAGTATCGGGGTTTGTCAGCCCTGCTTCAGGATCAACAATGGATTGTATTTCCCAGGGTTTACTGCCGTTAGAAGTCCGGAATAAAGAATGACTGATCTTTTTTCCCAAGCTGTTAAGTTCGTCTTCTGATAATCCGTTTTTTAGCTGAATTCTTATTCTTTTCTGATAAGCAAACATTTCGTTGGATTTCACCATAATTTGCCCGACCGGTATAGCTGTCACATGCAATCCGTAGATTTCATCGGGATTTATTTTGGAAAGCAATCCATTATTCAGCATTTCTTTTGCTCCCTTAAAGGTCTCCTCTTCAGGCTGAAATATAAAATAAACGGTTCCTTTTACTGACTTTTTATTTTTTGCGAGAACCTCTGCAATTCCTAATCCAATGGCCATATGGATATCGTGACCGCAACCATGCTGAACTCCTTTTATTGTTGATTTGAAAGTTTCCGGATCGGAATATTCATTCGGAAGGGCATCCATATCTGCTCTCCAGGCAATTTTTCTGCCTTTTTTATCTCCCTTCAGAATTCCTACAACACTATGTCCGTAGATATCTGTTTGAACTTCCATACCCAAATCCAGAAGGTACTTTTTTATTTTTTCCTGAGTTTGCTTCTCCATTCCTGCCAACTCCGGGTTTTCATGAAAATCCCGTCTGATATTCACCAATTTATTAAATATCTTGTCTGTTTCCTTTTGAATAGCTTGATGTACTATTTGCTCATTCAAAATCCTGGAATGACTAGTTGCTTCTTTTTTGTTATTAAATCCTTGTGCAGGTAAAACAGAGGAAGCAAAGCATAATAAAGTGATGGTAAGTCTTTTCATGGTCGGGGATAATTGCGTTTATTGTTGCTGGTTATTGGGTTAAAAGTTCATTTATTAAGATTAGACATTTACTCTTCGCTTTCGTTACATTCTGATCATCAATTTAAGTATTATTTTTCACGGGTATTGACATTCCGACATTACAATCGGATTCTATATTTGATACCACATTATTTAAAATAATTCTAAACTAGGTGAAAATACAATCTCCTGAAACCACCTATCAGAAAGACTTTTTTACAAAAAATTAAAATAAAATAAAAACAAATTACGTAGAAATACTGAATCGTATCTGCTGAGTTCTGATTAATTTCGGATAAACAAAATTGATAACTATGGACGGCTTGAAATACCTTCAATCATTTCTGAAAAAGAGGTGGGATCTGAAAAACCGGCAGCTGTAGATCAACAGGCTTGATAACCTCCTGGTGAAAGGAGTTGAAGATATCTAACCCAAATTTTTTACGAAATGAATATTATTAACAAAATTCTCAACGTCGACGATTATTATTTCGACGTGTTTATGTCTATCTCGGAAGCGCTTGCCGGATTTACGGTAAACGAACTACAGTCAACAGGGCTTGCAGAAACTTACTACACCTATGTTTTAAAAAGCCTGGAAGCAGCCACTTTCGTAGAATTCCTTACCGTTTCTAAAAATATTCTTGAAAATTCTTCCGGTGAAGAGGAATTAAAAAAGGCCATTCAATCTGAAATCATTGGCAACCCGGGAATGAATGACATTGCCGGAAAAGTAATCACCATGTGGTATTTGGGAACCTGGGAAGGAGCCTATATCAATGATCTTTCTTATAAAGAAGGTCTTGTCTGGAATCTGATGCACTCGCATCCTCCGGGAGCAAAACAGCCGGGATATAAATCATGGAATATTAAACCTGTAAACAGCAACTCATGAGCCAGACTACCAACAAAAAAGATGTGATCATCGTAGGAACGGGGATCGCAGGATCATTGATCGCAAAGCTACTGTCTGATCATGTATTTGACGTAACCAAAGGAAAAATGATCCACCGTGCAGATGCCGGAAAATCGGATCATATCAAAGAAATATCAATACTCATGTATGAGGCGGGGCTGGAAGCAGGTATTGAACTGGATTCCGTATCCTCAATGACCACTTACAATGAATATATCCGTACTTTTTACAGAGAGGAAGCCAAAGTTCCCAACTCTCCTTATCCCAACTTAAAGCAGGCACCTTCTCCCAATGTGTTGGATATGGAACATATTATTCAGCCGTATCCGGATAAAAAAGGGTATCTGGTGCAATTCGGACCGATGCCCTTTGCCAGTGATGCCATAAGAGTGGGAGGCGGAACAACCCTTCACTGGCTGGGAACGACTCCAAGAATGCTTCCCAACGATTTCAAACTTACAGAAAAATATGGCATTACCATTCCAAAGCCGGGTTCTGATGAGCAAACACCTGTTAACTGGCCGATAAGCTATGAAGAATTAAGACCTTATTACGAGATGGCTGAATTTGAAATCGGGGTTTCCGGGGATGTTTCCAGACAGGAATATCCTATTTATGAAAAAATGGAAGAATATTATGGAAATTATGTATTTCCTATGGAAGAAATTCCTCAGAGTTACATGGATCATAAGATTATTGAGGGACTTAAGGGTACAAGCGTGAAACTAAGTTCCGGAGAGATTCCTTTAATGATGGTACCTTCTCCACAGGGAAGGAATTCCATTCCAAATCCAAAATACGGAAAAACAAAGATCATCAAAGCTGAACCGAAGGATTCCGGATATCAACTGGTTTTAGACAGCTCAGAAAAAGAAGAATACAAAGCTCTTGGTTCTGTATGGAATCCTTACATGGGAGAACGCTGTGAAGGAAACGCATCCTGTGTTCCGATCTGCCCCGTTCAGGCGAAGTACAATGCATTAAAAACATTGAAAAAAGCTTTATATAAACTTAATGATAATGAAAATCTTAAGCGCAATCCATACATGCAGATTCAGGCGCAGAGTGTGGTTTACAGGCTGAGCATTGACCCCAATGATAAAGATAAGATATCCAGGGTTCACTTAAGAAGATATGCTTCAAAAGAGAAAACAGATTTTGTTGAAGAATCCGTTGATACTTCAGATGCCATTGTGATTCTGGCTGCTAACGCTTTTGAAAATCCCAAAATTCTGCTGAACTCCAAATATACCGTTAACAATGTTGAAAAAACGGCTGCTAACAGCAGTGATCAGGTAGGAAGAAACCTTATGGATCATATGGTAATGCTGACATGGGGACTTTTCCCTGAACCCGTTTATCCTTACAGAGGTCCAGGTTCTACTACAAACATTTCGTCTTTCCGTGACGGAAATTTCAGAGGTGAATTTTCAGCATGGATTTCTCCGCTTGACAATTGGGGATGGGGATGGCCGGCATTTTCTCCGGGATCAGATGTTACCTATTTTATCACAGAGGAGAATCTTTTTGGAACAGAATTAAGAAAAGAACTTACCAACAGGCTTTCAAAACAGGTATTATTCCATTTTGAGATTGAGCAGTTACCTAATCCCAATAACAGGGTTACCATTAACGATCAATATCTGGATGTGCTTGGAATTCCGCGTCCTGTCATTCATTATGAACTGACAGAGTATGAAATGAAAGCTATGGAGCAGGCAAAAGATGCGTCGGATCAAATGTTTGAAAGATTAAACATTAAGGATTTCACAAAATATACTGCAGAAGACAAAAACTCTGTGATATACAATGGGAAAAGATATTCTTACAACGGAGCCGGCCACATCGTGGGAACTCACAGAATGGGTTCTAAAGCCGAAGATTCTGTAACCAACAGCTATTGCAAAACCTGGGATCACCCGAATTTATATGTCGTAGGCGCAGGAAATATGACCACACTGGGAACTTCAAATCCTACTTTAACATTATCAGCATTCACGATCCGTTCTGTAGAATCTATCCTTGCTGATCTTGAAATTCAACTTAAAAAATAATAACATGAGACAAAGACTTATCAATAAAACAGCACAACCGCAGGAAACCCTATTAACCGCAGGAAGAATGGCAGCAAGAAGCGCCGTGGTTACAGAAGCCATTTCATTACCTTCTTTATTATTTGATTCAACATTGAGCAAAGAAGACTGGATAGAAGGATTAAAACATCACAGCAAAACCCTTACTAATCTTTTATTGAATGATCAGATTGAGGACTTTAATGCCTATCTGGAAGCTCAATTCGGTTCTGTAGCTCCAGAAGTAAAAAAAGGAGTAACAGAAATTGATTACAAACCTGTTTTGCAGGACCTTTTGCAAACAGCAATCCTTATCGAACATTCTACCATTCCTCCTTACCTTACGGCTTTATACTCCATCAAGGATGGAGCCAATGCTCTGGCTTCGCAAATTATCAGAAGTGTGGCTGTAGAAGAAATGCTTCACCTGATTATGGTTTGTAATGTTCTGAATGCCATCGATATTCAGCCTTCTGTCAATCAAAAGGAGAACTACCCTACTTATCCTATGAAATTACCAATGAATGTGGATTTCTATGTGGGTCTGGAAACATTTTCAAGCAACAGCATTGCCACATTTATAGCCATTGAAAGTCCAAGTAAACCTTTGGTAAAAGCTCCGAAATATGATTACGAAACCGATTCTTCTTCATTATATTCTCAAAGAGCAGCAGTACAGGATAGCAACTTCTGGACTCTTGAAAATATGAAAGGTTTCATCATGGAAAATGTACACACGATTGGGGAGTATTATGATGTTTTATTCTTCTACATTGTTGTTTTTCAAATTATTGCTTATTACAAAGAGCATGGGAAATTTCCAACAAATTTTGAGGAATTAAATACCGGAGGAATTTTCACTGGAAACCCGTCAAAACAGATCCGCCCTGAGCAATATTATGGAAGTGGTGGAAAACTGCACTCTGTAGAAGCTTTAGCTGGAGTCATTGCTGTTTTCCAGGAAATTAAAGGCCAGGGGGAAGGTGCTGATGATTCTATTTTTGATGTGGACCCATCTCAGTTTGAAGAAGGAGTTGAACTGGCTCATTATTTCAGATTTAAAGAGGTTTTCCACGAGCACTTCTATCTGGGAGGAAACTATGAAAATTTCATGGATGAAAACGGAATGATGCCTGTAACAACGCCTCCTACAGGAAAAGATCTTCCGGTAGACTGGAATGAGGCCTATCCTATGAAACCCAACCCTAAAGTTGAAGATTACATCAAAAACAAAGAATTACACGCCCAGGGTGTTGAGTTCAATAAAACCTACAGACGTTTATTAGATGCTATACAAAGTGCTGTGGAAGGAAACCAGAGGGAACTGGAGAAATCTATTATGTACATGTATGCTTTGAAAGAACAGGCTGTTAATCTGATGAAACAACCGTTGGATGCTCAAAATAATGCAGGTCCGACTTTCGAATACACTGAATTATAACCATAAAAACGATATATCATGCTTAAAAGAAAAAAAGAGAGTCCGGAAGCGGGAGGAGAACAGTTATTCCGCAAAATGCCGGGTCAGAATGAAGTTAATCTGGCGCAAGTAATGGACGGATATTCAAAACTTCTTATCGATGATCCGGTAAGACCATTCAGAGAAGACAACCTGCAGGCCATTGAAAATAATGTAGATTATGGAATTCTGGCTGCGCTGGATGGTACATGGGTTAGTTATAATGTTAATTACAATGAAAATGTTGCCAGGCCATCATTAGCAAGCGGAGTACATACTACTATCATGCCTTCACCCGGAACCAATTCAGGAACCATACCGGGGAAATTCGCTTTTGACAGTGAAGAATATATTGAGAAACTGACATTTTCCATCGTTCCGGGAGGAGTACGTAACCGTGGCGGTGCCAGTGAACTTTTCTGCGGGGCAGTTAAATACGAACAGAGCATTAAAAGTGTTAATGCAATACCAGGGCAGGATGCTCTGAAATACACACCCATCCACGAAGAAAACGGAATGTACCTGTGGCTGAGTGACGTCTATAATCATGCAGCGACAAAAGAATCTATTAAGAGAGACCGTGGTATTCATGCCGTTTCGACAGAAGATGCCAAGTATGGATATACCGGTGAGTACAGAGATGAGCCTTTGCTAAGGATAACACCAGACGGAGATGCCAACCCCAAATATGTCCTTCAAAGCCAGCTGCAACCGGGACAGGCATATTATGAGATCATTCCGGCACAGGAAATAAAGCCGGGAGCAGGGATTGATGGTCCTTATTTTATTCCGGACTACTCTATCTCCCGAAGCGGTGTTATTCCTCATGGAAGCACTATTACTTTGCTTGGAGATATCGTTCCTCAAAATAAAGATAATACAACGTTCTATTTAATTGAAGGTTCACCTCAGTTCCCTTATGGTAAAGAGGCGTGGGAGACCAATCATCTTTCAATTTCACGTACCATGGGAAATGCAGGAGTAACTTCGAAAGAAATCATTGATCTTGATAAACCTGCGCCGGATTGGGTTCATGAAACTCTTGATGATAACAATGATCCGGGTTCAAACAAGATTTATACCCAGAGAATATTGGCGGACGATTTATATCCTTATTCTGTACGGCCTGATCTGCGACTGAGAGATACCTTAAGAGGCCAGAAAGTCAGCAACTATGTTCATGTGAAAATGTCTTCCAAAATGAAAACCGGAGCCCAGGGAGGAGTTTTGAATGTTCCTTTTGTAAACCGTTTCGTTCCGACTGTTGAAGTGGATATGGACATGTGGATTGAAACAGTAATTGAAGACGGAAAAGAAATTCTTCAGCTTCAATATGAACAAATCGTATTCTTTGAGTTTGATTTCGGGAACGATGGGGGAACAACAAGCTGGCCTCATATCCAGGTAAATACCCTTCGTAAAATACAGGATATTCCAGAGGACCAGAGGAAGGTAATTGAAGAGCAGTTCTTTAATACCAGTGGAAATGGTGCAGCTTCAGGATGTCCTTATCATAAAGGATAAACTATAGTAAATATCAAACAAAAAAGAGGCAGATTATTGCCTCTTTTTTATACTCTTTATCATAGATTAAAGATTATCGTGTGTTTGTTCTACCATAAAAGATATTGCCTTTTTGATTTTTTCCCGTCCTTCAGGAGTATTGGTATCTATACCACAGAAAAGACTGCCATTCAGAGAAGAAAACATATTCAGGTAGTATAGTCCGGAAACCATGATCGCCATAATAGAACGGTAGATATCCATTTTATCTTTAAAACGGGATTCCATCAATAATTTGAAGATATATTCTCCGTTTTCTTCCTGAGTGTCAATCAGTTTTTTTAATGATTTCCGGGGCTCAGAAATAGTCCACAACAATAGTTTTTGAGCTTCTTTATTGGCGTATACATAATCAAACTGTGAAAGAAGCATATGCTCGATAAATTCTCTACCCCCATCTTCAAGATTCGGTTTCATCTTTTCCACTTCCTCGCTGGTTACTTTTACCCAGAAATCCTGTGTACGAACATATTCGTCCATGAGACCATCCATTCCTCCAAAATAAGTATAGATCATTTTCTTATCTACCCCGGCAGTAGCAGCGATATCATTAATCTTCAACCCTGCATGTCCCTTCGTTTTCAGTATTTTTCCAACGGCATCCAAAAACTTTTTTTTGCTGCGTTCCTTATTTCTAATACTTCCTGATGCTGACTTTCTTTCCATGACTAAACATTCAATATACAAGTTTAAGAAATTTTTTTATCATTTTAGACACCAACCAGTGTCTAATTTAAACTATTTGTATATATTTGCACAAACTAAAACCATTATATATATAAAACACTATCGAAGTTGAAAATTTAAAAACTATTCAGATTGTATCGTTAGTTCCCTCAGTTTAAAATATTTCGAACATCAACGACTGAGGTAAAAACACAACCAACAGCATCATTTTCCATAATGATGCTGTTTTTTATTTACAATTTGATCTGATATTAAATAAAATAACTTTTTCGATAGAAATTTTTGATCAGTTTTTCTTTTGTACTTAAAAGTGCTCTTATTTTTAAGACATCCGTTGCTCTATTTTACAGGCTTAACTAAGCAATACCACAAATTAATAGAAATTTTTACACTCAATACGAAAATTAATTCATTGAATTTCAGAATATTAAATAAAATTAAGAAAAATTTTATCATTTTAAACACTTCACAGTGTCTTATTTTATATATTTGTACAAACTAAAACCAACTATATATTTTAAAACACTATTAGGTTGAAAAATAAGACAATCCAAATTGTATTATTGAGTTCCCTTCCTTTAAGACAATTCGAATAAGAAACAACTAAAGAAGTAACACAACTTATAGACAGACCATTAGAACTCTAATGGTTTTGTTTTTTTATGGAATTCAGGTTTCACACAAAAAGCTACAGGTTTTTGTAAGTATGATCCAGCATGAAAGAAACGGCTTTCCTGATATTATCCCGCCCTTTAGGACTGTCAACATCGATCCCGCAGAAAATACTTCCATTAAGAGACGCAAACATATTCAGGTAATAAAGTCCTGAAACCATAATCGCCATAATGGAACGTGCATCTTCAGCATTATCTTTAAAATAGCGGTCCATCAAAAGTTTAAAAATATATTCTCCGTTTTTTTCCTGGGTTTCAGTAAGTCTCTTTAAGGATTTACGGGATTCTGATAACCGCCAGAGAAGTAGTTTTTGTGCTTCTTTACTGGAATAAACATACTCGAACTGAGATAAAAACATATTTTCCATGAAGGATTTTCCTCCATCATCCAAGTGGGACTTTAATTCTTCAGTCTCTATTTTACTCCAATAATCCTGTGACCGGATATACTCATCTATTAAACCGTCTATTCCTCCAAAATAAGAATAAATCATTTTCTTATCCACCCCGGCTGTAGCAGCAATACTATTCACTTTCAAGGCAGTATACCCTTTTGTTCTCAGTATTTTTCCAACTGCATCCAAAAATTTTTTTTTACTGCGTTCTTTGTTCCGAATACTTCCTGCTGCCGACTTTCTTTCCATGGTACACTTTTCAATCATACAAGTTTATGAAATTTTTTTCATTTTAGACACTTTTTAGTGTCTAAATTTATATATTTGCATCAACTAATAACCATTTTTACTTAAACAGACAATCTGAGTTGTGAGGTTGAGAGAGATTAGATTGCACCGTTAGTTCCCTCAGTATCAATAGTACTGAGGTAAAACATTACTTCGGCAGCATCATTACACAAATTAATGATGCTGCTTTTATTAATGACAATATTTTTAAGAGGTTACGCCATCTTATTTCAGTTTTTGACTGGTTTTAATCTACTTTTATAAATTTTTACTTTCATAGAACGCCTTATAATAAAGGGTTTTCGTTAGATTTCAAATGACTGATAAAATAATTTTCATTTTTTTTAAATTTTAGACACTTCGCAGTGTCTTATTTTGTATATTTGCTCCAAACTAATAACCATTTTATATAGAAACACAATGTAATTTGGAAAAATTAAAAGTTTCGAACAAAAAGCAACTAAGGTAAAACACTAAATGCAGCAGCGTCATAAATTCTCTAATGATGCTGTTTTCATTTAGTATGACTTATTTTTATTTTACTCTGCAGAAAATTGTATATACCGGGAATTCGGTATGAGAATAGTTGATATGAAGAGAGACTGTCCCCGGACAGTCTCTTATTTTTTTAATATTGAAAATCTATTAACCTCTGGCTTTTTCGTCTGTAAAAAACTGAAATCCATCCTTCTTCTCAATAAGTTGCATTGGATATAGTGAAGGGTTATATTCACCATTCAAAACTTCGTTCAGCGCATGCTTTTTGGATTCACCAAATGCAATAGCCAGAATATTATCTGCATTATTGATGATAGGTGCTGTTAATGTGATTCTGAACATTTCCTGAGACTTAAGATAATAGGCAGACACCCATTTTTCCTTTTCATTTAAAACTTCTTCCCTTGGAAATAATGAGGCTGTATGACCGTCATCTCCCATTCCCAGCAGGATAAAATCAAAAATACCATCATCACCCAGAACAGTTCTGATCTGCTGTTCATATGCTTTTGCATAATCTTCAGGAGTTACTCCTTCAGCATACATAGGAAAGATATGGTTTTGATCTACCGGAACCTGATGAAGAAGCGCCTCATCCGTCATTCGGAAGTTGCTTTTATCATCGTTTAAAGGAACCCATCTTTCATCTACCCAAAAAAAGTAGACTTTATTCCATTCTATCTGTTCTTTATATTCCGGTGTTGCCAGTAATTTGAAAATGGCTTTAGGAGAAGAACCTCCACTTAACGCCACCACAAAACGGTCATTTTTCTGAATAGATTTTTTTGAAAGGTCAACAAATACATCTGCTGCCTTTTTGTACAGTTTTTCCAGATCGTCAAATACTGTAATATTCATTTTTTGTCTGTTTAAATTTATATTGTTTTATACCCAGCTATGGCCTTGTCTTTCCACCAAAGCATTAACGTCTTCCGGTCCCCAGCTTCCTGCTTTATAATTCGGGAAAGATAAATCTTTATTGTTTTCCCAGGCTTCCTGGATCGTTGTGACAACATCCCAGGCTTCTTCCACCTGATCGGAACGCATAAATAAAGTAAGATCTCCTAAAAGAGCATCCTGTAACAAGGTTTCATAAGCTTCCGGAGTATCTTCTTTACAGGCAAAATTATCAAAAATCATTTCTGCAGGTTTCAGATCCAGTGTCAGTCCCGGTTTTTTGGTCATGAACTGTAGTCTGATATCCATCATGGGCTGAATATTAATAATAAGCCTGTTAGCTGATAAATGATGCGGACTGTCTGAGAACGTTGAATGAGGAAGCGGTTTAAACTGGATGGTAATGTAAGAGTGCTTTTCTTTCATTTTCTTTCCGGTACGGACATAGAAAGGAACATCCTGCCATCTTTCGTTATCCAGATAAAACTTGATCGCTGCAAAAGTCTCTGTATTGGAATCCGAAGCAATTCCGTCTTCCTGACGGTAGCCTTTCACTTCCACTCCATTTATGATTCCTTTGGCATACTGGCCTCTTACCGCATAATGATCAACCTGATCGGAAGATATTCTCCGGATTGATTTCAGCACATCAACCTTCCGGTCTCTGATTTCGCCGGACTGCAATGAAGCAGGTGGCTCCATAGCCACCATACACAGGATCTGCAACAGGTGGTTCTGAATCATATCCCTTAACGCGCCAGTCTGTTCATAAAACGCTCCTCTTGTTTCGACCCCAACTTCTTCTGCTACTGTAATCTGTACAGATTCTATGTATTTATGATCCCATAACGGTTCAAAAATTGAATTTCCGAATCTGAATGCCAATATATTCTGCACCGTTTCTTTTCCAAGATAGTGGTCGATACGATAGATCTGCTCTTCTTCAAAAGTCTTTGCCAAGAGGCTGTTCAATTCAATCGCTGACTGTTTGTTATGCCCAAAAGGTTTCTCAATAATGATACGGTCCTTTTTCGGATCAGAAGCTAATGAGGTTGTCTTGATATGATTGGATATCGTAGAAATAAAATTAGGTCCTATGGACAAGTAGAACAATCTGTTTGCTCTCATCCCATACACGGAATCAAATTCCTGCAATTTCTGCTGCAGCTTCTCATAAGAACTTTCCTCATCCACCTGATGCTGAAAGTAAGTAATATGAGCCTGGAAACCTGCCCAGTCTTCCGAAGTCACTTTTTTTCTGGAGAAACTCTCGAGATTTTCTTTGATATAATTTCTAAAATTCTCGTTGGTATTTTCTGCCCTTCCCAATGCTACAATATTAAAGCCTTTGGGCATTCTGCCATCGATATATAAGTTATAAAATGCCGGAAAAAGTTTTCTTTTTGCCAGATCTCCTGTAGCACCAAAGATAACGATAGTTGTTGGCTGCAAGATTCTATTTTGATTCATTTCTTCCGAATTTTTAATTGTTTGCACTTTGCCAAGATGTATGAAAAACACCTTCTCTGTCAATACGCTGATACGTATGAGCTCCAAAATAATCACGCTGAGCCTGGATCAGATTTACAGGAAGAGATTCTGTAGTGTAGGCATCAAAATATCCCAAAGCCGTTTGGATTCCTAAGCTTGATATTCCGTTGGCAGCAGCATATCCCGCTGTTTTTCTTAACGCTTTGATTTTTGATTTTACCAGTTCAGAAATATCGTGATCAAGAAGAATATTAGAAAGATTAGGATTCTGGATATAAGCTGAATAGAATTTTTCCAGCAGTACGGAACGGATAATACATCCTCCTCTCCAGATTTTCACAACATCTTTAAGAGGAATTTCAAAACCATATTCTTCAGATGCTTTTACCAGTAAAGATAAACCTTGTGCATAGCTGATCAGTGTAGAAAGGAAAAGAGCATCGCCTACTTCCTTAATGAATAATTCTGTATTTTCCGGCTTTACAATTTCGCTTTCAGCATATATTTTTGATGCCTGAACTCTTTCGTTTTTATAGGCAGATAAAATTCTTGAAGTTACCGCAATATCAATCGTAGGAATAGAAACTCCGATTTCCATAGCTTGTTCGGAAGTCCATTTCCCTGTTCCTTTTGCTCCTGCTTTATCTAAAATCTGATCCACAAGATAGCCCTCTGTTAATGAATCTTTTTGGGTGAAGATATCTCTGGTAATTTCAATAAGGAATGAGTTCATTTCACCATTATTCCATTCCTTGAAAACCTGATAGAGCTGCTCATTATTTAGCCCTGCTCCTCTTTTAAGAAGGTCATAGGCTTCACTGATCAGCTGCATAATAGCATATTCAATACCGTTGTGTACCATTTTCACATAGTTTCCGGCAGATCCTTTTCCCATGTATGCTGTACAGGCTTCATTATCTACTTTTGCAGCAATGGCTTCCAGCATTGGTTTCAGAAGTTTGAATGCTTCCGGATCACCTCCCGGCATTATACTGGGTCCTGTTCGGGCTCCTTTTTCACCTCCTGACACTCCCATTCCCATAAAATGCAGTTTTTTGGATGCCAGGTCAGCAACACGTCTGTTGGTATCTTCGAAATAAGAATTTCCTGCATCAATCACGATATCACCTTCACTCAAAAGTGGGGTAATATTTTCCAGCACAGCATCTACAGGTTTTCCTGCAGGAACCATAAGAATAATTTTTCTTGGAACTTCCAGCGCAGACACAAAATCTTCTAAAGAGCCTGTACCTTTCACCTTCATTTCTGAAGCAGCTCCGCCTTCTAATTCTTTCACTTTTTCCTGATCAAGGTCAAATCCTGCGATTGAAAACCCGTTGTCAGCAATATTATAAAGCAGATTCCGCCCCATTACTCCAAGGCCAACCATTCCATAACTATATCTTTCCATTATATCGGTATTAATATGAATTTTGTTATACAGACAATAAAATTACGGAAATGCCTAGTATGAAAAAAATAAAAGGAAATAAAAAGTTGAGAGCACTTTTGTTTTTCCCTCATTTATAATCCCCTAATATTCACATTTTCACATGATTTTGTGTTTACAGAATAAAATTCAATCATTAATATGGGAATGATCTATGAAAACAGTCTGTTTTTGGCATAATTAAACTTATATTTGCCAAAATTTATAAAGTAATGAACTATAAACTTGAACTCAACACTCAGGAGCCTAATTCTAAAATCGTTTTTAATAATATCATATTTGATTCGTTCAAGATTAATATAGTTGAAAGATATATCGGGTCAATGAAGGCTCGTCCTACCTTATGTGAGGTTTTATTTAAAGTAAGAACTTTAGATAATGTCATTATCAACAGAAAAGATGGTCATATAAGAGTAAAGGTAAAGGGAGATGATTTTGAAACATATCAGAAATTATCCAGAGACCTGAATTCTTACGAATACAAAAACAAACTGATTAACAGAAAAGACGTAGAACAGAATTATGTTCATTTCATCCTGAGTTTAGTAATTACAAATTATCAGCTTAACTAAGCTGTTCCGACCATTCTCCTTCTATCACTTGGAGAAGGAGAACGGTCAGGAAAACAATACACAGAGAGCAGCCGGTTTTTAAAATAAAAACGGTAAGTGATACTGAGCATTCTATTTTAATTCTCAGCGATTTTGAGCTGGAAATATTTAAAAAAGTATAGTTTAAATCAAATTATTCGTTATTACGTAGGATATTGCTTCGATGATATTTTTCACTCCGATTCTTTCAAACAATTTGCTTCTGTGAAACTTTATTGTACTTGGAGACACAAACAACTGCTCTGCGATTTCTTCTATTTTTAATCCCTGAAGGTAAAGCCGAAGTATTTCAATTTCTCTCAATTTCAGGGCAACTTTAGATTCTTCCGTCCATTTTCCCGTGGAGAGATTATATTTCCAATACGTTTCTGAGGCATTGGAAACGATCCTGATATTTCCTGCAGACCGGTTGAGGGAATAAGAGGCTACGCAGACTATTTTGGAGATTTCTCCGTCATCATACAGTTCTATGGGTGTAATCTTATGATTGACCAGTACATCTATGCTATTGGTATATTTTAGATGGAAATCATAGGTAATGGTGTGTACTTTTTTCTCTTCAGGTGAAAGACATTCAAAAAACTGGAATCCATAAGTACTTACTTTCTTTAAAATTTCAAGATCTTCCTTCTTGGTATATTTACGAAAAAAGTTATAACCCATTTTTTCAACTTCAGCAGAACTTAAGCCGGAGAAAAGAAGAGGATTCTCAGAAATAAACTCTAATTTCTTTGTTTTAAGATCAGCGATATAAATACAGCCCAGACTGGTTTCCGAGACTGCTTTAAGCACATTTAAATATCTGTCGGATGCGTTCTTTTTTCCAGAAACTGATATGCCTGACGCATTCCTGGCATACAATGAATTTATTTTATCACTCATATTTTTGACATGATAACAAGGGTTTCAAAACTATTTTTATTTGGCTACTTTCTGCAAACATATTCATAATTATGCTAAATAAAAAATCTGTTAAAACTTAAGTATAACTAAAATTAAAACTACAAAGCATTTATTTTAATATCAAAAAAATCTACACTTTGTTATTTTATTAAATTTTTACTATTTCTAAAAAAGCACTTTACGTCTTATACTGGTGCATAAGCGGGTTAAAGGATGTAAAAACAAAAAAACAGATCAGAAAAAAGCATGCATTTTTACGGTGACTTTTTTACATTGGCCTTTCTAAAAGCATTTTACATGGAACATTCCCCACTTAATTCATTAATATTTGATTTAAAACTATACAAAAGTATAGTCATATTAAGTTTATATTAAATTATTTTTACCCAAACCATAATAATAAAAAACTAAACTAAGAAAACTATGAAAAAATGAGAGAAACCTAAAAACATTCAACCCACAACTACTTATGCAGCAAAGTGAGTGATTTTTATTAAAAAATATCAAACAGTCGCTTACCCTGTCGCTGCAATTATTCCCACTTACTTAGACCCTACTATTTTTCTGTTTATCCATTGCTCACCTTTTATATAAAGAGGTGATGTGGAAATGCAGTGATATGTTTTAACCACTTATTGTCTTTATAATTGACAAACAGAGGATTGGCTAATAGATTTCTGAAACAGATCTATAGAATGATTCCGCGTTTCCTTTTAAAAACAGTAAGTGAATTGAATAACAGACTTTAACTTAAAATGAAACTATATGAGAAAAATTCTACCCATTATCTTATTTCTAATGACTTTTTCACATGCCCGGGGACAAACCTGCGCGGCTGTTCCGGTGCCATTTGCAGAGTCATTCGGTACTGGTGCCTTACCGGCTTGCTGGACCAGTCAGAATCCTTCTTCAACCTCTACAAATGCCAATGTAAAGTGGAAATTTTCCGGATCTGCCGGATATGGAGCCACGGGAAACGGAGGAAAACCGGCTGGAACTTTTGCATGGGTTGACGCCTCTTCCCCTTATGCCGGTGAACACACTGTGGAACTTATAAGTCCTCAGATCAACTTAGCGGGATTAACAAATCCTTATATCAAATTCGAATGGTTTAAAGATCATCTGACCGGACTCAACGGTACAGTACCTGCCGCCGATCATAATCAGCTGAAACTTGCGGTAAATAACGGTTCGGGCTGGGTACAAGTCTGGTCGAGTGACACCAATGCTCCTGAATGGAGAACTGTTGGTGTTCCTTTGGCGGCAAGTTATGTGGGAACAACCATTCAGTTAAAATTTACAGTGGATAAAGATGTAGCAGGAAATGGAAATTTCTATGATGATGTCTTATTGGATGAAGTTCAGGTAATACAGGCTCCTACCTGTTTTGAACCTGTCACTTTACCTGCTTCCAATATAGCCCCTGCTTCTGCAACATTGAACTGGACAGCTCCGCTTGCTCCGGCACCGGCACCAGCCAATGGTTATGAATATTTCTACAGTATAAACAATACTCCTCCTGCTGCCGCAACATCAGGCACACCCAATCCCGGAACGAGCGTTAATATCAGCTCCCTTACTTCCGGAGCTACTTATTACTGGTGGATAAGGTCTGTTTGTTCAGCAACGGACAAATCACCATGGGTTGCAGGTGCTCCTTTCACTCCCGGGCAGATTGGAGGTGGTACAGCTACTCATGCTTTTCTACCTGTGTATTCCTGTTCAGGATTTAATTATTCCCAGCAAATTTATATGGCTTCAGAGATTGGGGCGGCTGTAGGAACAAATAATTATATAACCGCTATCAGGTTTTTTGTTTCCACCACTGCAGCTACCCAAGCTAATTATAACCAATGGGTAGTATCTATGGGAAACACGTCACAAGTAGATTTCCCAACCACTTCAAGCTGGATACCTTCCACTTCTTTAACACAGGTATATTCCGGTACTTTGCCAACAATGACAGCGGGCACATGGGTTGAAATTCCTCTAAGTACTCCATTCTTATGGGACGGCGTCAGCAATGTGGTGATAAGTGTTGACGAGAATTCAACAGGAACATCATGTACCGCCAACTGGGGAAGTTATTCTGCGGGAAATAACCGTGGAATGATTTATTACAATTCAACGACCAATCCGGACCCGGCAAATCTTCCTGCTGCAACAAGCAGATATGCTGTATTACCAAGGGTACAATTAACAGGAACCACATTACCAAGCTGTACCAATACACCTCCAGCCAATATTGCAGTAAATAATATTACAGCCACCTCAGCCAATGTTACCTGGACTGCAACAGCCAATGCCACCTATGTCGTAAGATACAGAATCCCTCCTTCTCTTACATGGCAAACAATCAATGTAACAACTCCTTTTACCAATAGTGTAACGCTTACCTCCTTAACTGAGCAGACTCAATATGAGGTAGAGATTGCAACCATTTGTGGAACCCAGGGAATATTTTCTGCTCCTGTCGGTTTTACAACTCCTGCGCTGACTTATTGTAACGCTGCAACAGCTACCGTGACGAATGGCTATATAAACAATATTACGATGATGGGTACCAATGTTCCTTTAACAAGTAATACTTCCGGGCCAACAACGTATACAGATTATTCTACAGATCCTGCAAAGACAATTACACTTCTGAGAAATTCAGTTAACAATACACTGTCTGTAGGAAGATCAATTATATCAGGAACCTATTCTACCAATGCGTGGATAGATTTTAACGGAGATGGTATTTTTGATAATAATCCGGCAACAAGCCCTGGTGGGGAAAGAATCATGAATCTGGGCTATTCAAATACAACGCCTGTTACGGCTGCTTTTGATGTTCCAGCCAATGCCTACGTGGGAACAAGTAAAGTAAAAATGCGCGTCATCGTATATTCTCTCACTCCACCTAATGCTTGCGGACCTTTAACCAGCAATGGAGAAGTGGAGGATTATTATGTGAAGTTTATAGATTTACAGCCTTGTACTACTGCCGCTCCCGCTACTATTGCGGTGAATAACCTTACGCATAATTCTGCCTATGTATCATGGATGCCTGCTGCTAATGCTACTTATATTATCAGATGGAGACAGGGAAATACAGGGGCATGGCTTCCAGCTGCAACAGGCCAGACACTTCCGGCAGGACAAAGCTTTTATACCATAACGGGACTTGCCGAGCAGACCGCATATCAGGTACAGATTGCAACTCTCTGTAATGGAAATCAGGGGGTATTTTCTCCAAGTGTAAGTTTTACAACTCCGCCTTTAACGTATTGCAACATGACCGGAACGGGAACAAACGATTATATTTCAAACGTAAAAGTTACCCCTGTCAATTTCCCGGTAATGGACAATACTTCTGTTCAGACAAATTACATCAGTTATACATCTGCTGCTACACTTATTAATCTTGAAATAGGTTCTCAGGGAAATCAGCTGTCAGTTTCCAAAGGCTGGGAAGGAACTCAGTATGCTGATGCTGTAAATGCATGGATCGATTGGGACAGAAATGGAATTTTTACAGATGCTGAAAAAATAATGACTTCTGCAGCAAGTACAACAACTCCTGTAACCAACACTTTTGATGTTCCTGCAACAGGTGTTTATACAGGACCTTTAACAACAACTATGAGAGTGGTCATGAAACGAACCAGTGCTCCTGTAATGTGCGCAGATGCAGCCAACGGTGAAGTGGAAGATTATGCAGTAAGATTAAGACCATGTAATAATGCAACACCGGGAAATCCTGTATTCACCAATATCACCCATAATTCTGTGAATATCAACTGGACAGCGGCGGCAAACAGTAATGCTTTTGTTTTAGAATACAGACCTGTTACAGTACCTGTTTCTGCATGGACCACTTTAAACCTGTCTGTTTTAGGAGGAAATCCGCCCGTAACAATCAATGCTTTAACTCCTGCCACGACTTATGAAGTAAGAATTGCAGCAGTTTGCGGCAGTACGGGAACTGGAGTGTACACTCCGATTAAAACATTTACAACGAGATGTAATCCTACTCCACCATTTGTAACGATAAGTAATGTAACATCAAGCTCAGCCGTGATCACCTGGAATCCGGTTGTTCCAAGTGCTTCTTATATTTTAAGATGGAGAGAAGTAGGCACTGGCCCATGGAACACGCCAACGATCCCTCAACCACCGGCAAATTCATATACCATTCCAAACCTTGATTCATTCAAAACATATGAAGTACAGGTGGCCAATATCTGTAATGGAGAGTTAACACCCAATCCGTGGTCTAATCCAAAAGTATTTACTACGGAAAGAATATGTGAAATTCCTCCTCCGGGACTTATGATCACTCAGATTATGCCAACAACGGCAGAAGTTGTGTGGGATCCTTTTCCGGGAGCCACTTATCTGTTAAAATACAGAAAAGTAGGAATTCCAAGCTGGACCGATGTTGTGGTTTCTACGAACACTTATACTATCACAGGATTGCTGGAGCTTACCAAATACGAAATGCAGGTATCCAATATCTGTAATGGAGTACCTGGAAATTTTACAAAACTATATTATTTTACGACTCCTACCGTCATCTACTGCCCGATGTCAGCGGCTAATTCTACAACTGAATTTATTTCAAAGGTAACCGTGAAACCTAATGGCAATAAGGAAATGATTAACGAATCTCTTGCATCAACCTATTCAAATTTTACGGGAAATCCTTTAAAGTTTATTGAATTGATTCAGGGATCAAAGGGCAATCAGATTACGATTGATAAGACTTTAAGTTCAGGAACTAACGCCGGCGTTGCAGTCTGGATCGACTTCAACAGAAACGGAGAATTTGACATCAATGAAAGAATTCTGGCAGACGGCCCCAATGGAAGCCCAACAGCAAGTAGCACTTTCTCTGTTCCTGACCATGCCTTCATAAGCATGACAGACTATAAATATGTAGTCATGAGAGTCGCTTTACAAAAGGATGGTATTCCTGTGAACTGTACCAATTTCAAAGATGGTGAAGTAGAAGATTATACGGTCAGAATTTCTAAACAACCTGTACCGAACTCTCTTAACCAAGCAGATATTCACATTTACCCCAATCCTGTCAGCTCAGTATTGCATGTAAAAAATATCAGTACAAAAGCTCAATATAAAATTTACAGCGCTGCGGGAAGATTGATATCGAATGGAATCATCCTGAACAATGCAATTGATGTGAGCAATCTTATCCACGGAATGTATATGATAGAGATAGAAGATGGAGGTATAACTGTTCAGAAGAAATTTATAAAAGAATCATAACCTTTTTTATTAATGAAGATTCAATTTTTAAAATCAAAATTATGTAATTCATGAAAAATATTATATTCAGTTTATTATTCATCTTATTGAGCATCCCTGTTTTGGCACAAAGAGACACAGACCATTGGTTTGCTCCTTATTATGCTTCAACAAGTTACACACAGGCATTATACCTTTCTACTGATTCTGCAACCCCTTTTGTTGTTACGATTAATAATAACAATGCTCCGATTGGTACTGTCACAATCAGTAAAAATGCCCCACAGATATTTGTTGTACCCATTGCCGTTATCGCTGCCAATGTTACATCAGATGCATACAGTGTGATCAACAAAGGGCTGCATGTGCAGGGGACGAAGCCATTTTACTGTTCGTTAAGAATAGTAAGCAACACTACTCATGCCGAAATCATAACAAGCAAAGGGAAAGCAGGAATTGGTAAGGAATTTTATGTGGCCGGAACTCCTACTACCTCATCACTCAGCGGCTATAATTTCACAGCAGGAATACTGGCCACTGAAAACAATACTGTAGTAACCGCTACATGGAGTGGAAACGTAACGTTCTTTGGAGCAGCTCCAGCTACCAATACTCAGACTATTACTCTTAATAAAGGACAGTCTTTTATTTTTGCAGGAGGGCCCGGAACGGGAGGACAAAACCAATCTGCTTTTATCGGAGCTAAAATTGTTTCTGATAAACCGATTACGCTTACCAACGGGAATGTGAATGGAAATTTTGGGAATAATACCGGATCGGGCTCTGATGCTATCCTTGATCAATCTGTACCTACAGAAAGACTGGGGAGTACTTTTGCCATGGTAAGAACCAGGTCTTCCTCAGATGACCTGGAAGGAGGTATCATCATTGGGACGGAAGATCATACCCAAATATTCATTAATGGTTCCACTACCCCTATAGCAACCATCAACAGTGGTGATTTTTACAGGATCACCGGGAACAATTACGTTCAGCAGGGAAATTCCGGGCATTTTAATATGTTTATTACCACTTCAAAAAATGTTTATTTATATCAATTAGTTTCGGTTAATAACAGCAGTGCAACGTGTGGATTCAACTATATCCCGCCATTGAACTGCTTCTTACCCAGAAAAATTGACGAAATCGGGAAGATCAATGAAATGCCAACCGGAACGGGAACAACAAGTACGGTTCCGAACGGAACTGTCGTAAAACTGAATATTTTAACAGAAGCCGGAGCTAATGTAACAGTCAACGGAAATCCTCCGCTGGCATCAGAAGGTCCTTTTCCATTAACCGGAAATAACAGCTGGGTGACCTATGCCATTCCATCGATAACCGGAAACGTAACGGTTATTTCTGACAAAGCTGTAACAGCAGGGATCAATGGAGGATACAGTACCTCAGGATACGGAGGGTATTTTGCAGGATTTTCTTCCATTCCGTTAATTGCCAAACAGACAGGAGAATGTATCCCGGGTATTGTCCTTGAAGTAGATGACAGCTATGATACCTATCAGTGGTATTTAAACGGTAATCCTATTACAGGTGCCAATGCCAATGCTTATACTCCATTGGTTTCCGGAAATTATACAGTGAAAATTGCTGTAGGTTCATGTACACCGGCAATCACTCCGGTTTACAAAGTATTTACGTGTCTTGAAGAGTCTACCAAGGCAATGACGGTCTGCGAAGGATATCAGTCTATTGTACCTCAGTTTACCAATTCTACTCAAAGCTATGTTCCCAGCACGGTAACAATTCTGACACCTCCGGCAAATGGTACGGCAACCATTGATCCGGCAGGAGTAATTACCTATGTTCCTAATTTCGGTTATATGGGTACGGATACTATTGTTTATAAGTTTTGCGGAAACAATCCCGATTTTACAGATTGTGAACAGGTAACGTTAACTTTAACTGTTTCTGAAAGTCCAATTGTTAAAGACGCTGCTTTAAGATCATGTTTTGAGCCTTCCAATCCTGTACTTGGCATATTTAACCTAACTTCAGCAGGAGTGAATGTACAGCCGGGAACGATTAAGCAGTATTACCCTTCTCCCGCTGACGTCCATAACGGAACCAATGAAATTCTGACTCCTGCCAATTATATCGCCCCGGACGGAGTAGTTTATATTAAAGTAAGCAATGCCAACGGATGTTACAGAATTGCGGAAGTTACCCTTACTGTTATTCCACCTACCTATTCAGAGGTATTAAAGGATAAAATTATCTGTATGGAAAGTACTACCACACTGGATGCCGGACCCGGATACACTTCTTATCTGTGGAGCACCGGAGCAACCACCCAGGCCATCAATAATGTGGGGGTAGGAACCTATTGGGTAGATCTGAAAACCAGAGAATGTACCACCAGACAAACCGTAAAGGTTTATCCTTCCGAACATCCTGTGATTGCAGATATTAACATCAGCAACAATACGGTTACCCTGACTGTAATTGGAGGAACAGCTCCTTATCAGTATTCAATGGATAATATCAGCTGGCAGAATGAAAATGTATTTGCCAATGTTCCGAGGGGGAGCAATACTTTTTATGTAAAAGACTCTTATAACTGTACTCCTCTGGAAGTAGAAATTACAGTTCCCAATCTTATTAATATCATTACTCCCAATGGTGACGGAATAAATGATGTGCTGGACTATTCTGCGCTGGCCGGGAAGCCTAATTTCACATTCAGTATTTATGACCGATATGGAAGCAAAATACATGAAGGAGGTAAAGTAAACGGATATCAATGGGATGGCAGCATTGGCGGCAAGAAAGTATCCACCGGAAACTACTGGTTTGATATGGGCTGGAATGAGACCAACAAAAAACAGACTCCGATAAAATATACGGGGTGGATTATGGTAAAAAACAGAAATTAACCCAACCTCTAAAATATCAATTTTAAGTATGAAAAAGCTATTATATATATTTCTTGTGTTCTTTTCAGGTATGCTTGTGGCTCAGAAAAACACCTATGTAAAGTTTGCCGTTTACAATAACGCCATCGGAACTGCCAGCATGTTTGATCTTTATAAAGACAGCATTGAAAAGGTAAACGTTTTTAAAACAAAAGCCAGCTTGCCTTCTCATTTAAAGAAGTTTGACTATCTCGCTGATAACGGTTTAACAGAAATAAAGTTTAAAAAAAATGCAGGCTTTCCTGATAGTTTATCGCTGGAAATGCTGAATGAGCAGAACAATCTGCCCAAAGACCGACCTGTATTTATTGAAGGATATCAGTTTAATGATACCTCTACCTTAGTCTATAATGAAATGATTGACAACATTGAACTTATAGATTCCAACGGACAGAAAAACATCCATATTTCAACTATAAGAAATTAATTACTGATATCAATCGGAAGTTAATTTAAAAGCAGAGACTATTTCATTCCGAAATAGTCTCTGTTGCTTTTCACAATATTCTTAATCTTTATTTCAATAGTTTTGAAAACCAGACATAAATGTCCATATCACCGGGGATATTCAGTTTTTTCCTGAGATTGTATTTCTTGGTCTGCACAGTTCTTACCGAGGTGTGGGTATATTCCGCAATATCTTTTGTAGAAAAATTCAGATAAATGTAGGCGCAAAATCTTACTTCTGAGATTTTCAACACTGAAACTTTAAGGAGTTCTTCTGAAAAATGCGGACAGTATTCGTGGAAACGGGTCAGAAACTCAGGGCTGTTTTCTTTAGCAAGCCGTATGACTTCTTTAAAAATATACTCCTGTACCGGCGGTTGGTGAGGAATATCAATTTTATCCAGGTCTTTGCTTTTGTGTTTTTTATAATAATATAAGAACAGGAAAATAAAGAGAATACATATGACTGTGCTGACCAATAAAATAAAGAAAAGCCCCTGTGTCAGTTTTTTTTCATTCTTCTCATCAGTCTGATCTTTTTTATCAATGATATCTTTTAAAACCTGATTCTGTTTTTCTTTTGCAGTTTGAATATCCAGTAACTGATTTACATAGTATGCCGTACTGTCTTTTTCTTTCATTTCTTCATACAGACTCTTCAATTCCTTGGCTACAGACTTTTGATGGAATTCATCTTTAAAATGGTGTCCGGCAATTTTTTTGCAGATCCACAGGTAATGCCGGGCACTTTTAAAATCTTTAACAGCTCTATAATATTTTGCTGCATTGAACAGATTAAAGTACAACAAACTCTTATTATCATTTTTTTTAAGATCATTAAGAGATTCCTGAATATAACCTTTTGCCAGATCATGCCTGCCCATATCAATATATATTGCAGCCATGTAAGAAGTTGTCATAAAGCTCCAGCTCAAATGTGCTTTGTGTATTTTATACCTGTGATTTTTATTTTCTCTGTATATTTTTGAATATTGATAAGCGATTTTTATTTTTTCCAGGGCTTTCTCCCTCTCATTCATTTCATTATAAAATCCTGCATACTGCCAATTGATCAGATAAGTGTAATACGCATTATTTTGCCTGATGGTTTCTTCATAAATTTCATCCAGAAGGCCAAAGGCCGTAACTCTTTCTCCCAGATTAAAATACAGAAGAGATTTGATTATGTGTTGATATAAAATGATTTCAAAATCGGATTCTTCATTGATCAGGTTTTCTTTATCCACTTTATCAATATAATAAAATGCTTTTTTTACCTCATTATTTTTATTGTATATGTTGGCTGTTTTAAGATATCCCAATGCCATACCATCATGGTAAGAATACTTTCGGCAAATGGTAACAATACTGTCAATTTCACGTATTTCTTTGGGACCTGCCGTACAAAATTCAACATCAAAGAGAATATTTTTCAGTTCTTCTTCTGTTTGCTGTGAATAAAAAAATGTGGAAAATAAAAAAAACAAGAAGGTCAGCTTTCGTATCATGGTTTGTTCATAATCTGAATTACAATATTAATACTATCGTTCTACCATATCACTCAAACCACCTACGTATCACATACACAACATCACAAAAGGACAATTAAACACCATTTAAATTACAGAATTACCAATTACTTTTGTCCCGAAAATTATTCTATGCTTTTATATTAAAGTAGAAAATTGTGGAAACTTCAAAGTATCGGCCTATGACAACAGCTTATTATCTACCCATAAGACTTTCAATAATAAAAATACGATTACAGCATACCCTAATCCGTTCAGCGATGCTGTTACCATTTCTGACATCTCAAAAGTAAAGTCGGTTTCGGTTATGGATGCTTCCGGAAAGACAGTTAGAACGATTGAGAAACCTGCATCTCAGATCTATTTGAATGATGTAAAAGCAGGATTGCATTTCATTATTTTAAAAATGACGGACGGCACTGTAAAAACAATAAAAGCGATTAAAAAGTAACACCTTTTTCAGAATCAGAAAATAGTTTTTAATAATTAGTCTAGCGTGTACCTGTAGGTTTCGTGTTATTTTCCTGCAGGTACTTTCTTCAAAGTTTTACATAAATTCAAACAATTATACTTACCACAAAGGTTATTTCATAATGAAATAGCCTTTGTTTTTACAGATATTTTAAGCCTTATTTCAATAATTTTGAGAACCACACATAGATATCCATATCCCCGGGAATATTCAGTTTTTTCCTTAAATTATACTTTTTAGTCTGCACCGTTCTCACTGAGGTAAAAGTATATTCAGCAATTTCTTTGGTAGAAAAATTCAGGTAGAGGTAGGCGCAGAATCTTATTTCTGATATTTTCAAAAGAGAATCCTTAAGAAGTTCTTCCGAAAAACGTGGATAACTTTCATTGAAACGGGTTAAAAACTCCGGATTATTTTCTTTGGCAAGCTGTATAAGTTCTTTAAACGCGCTTTCATCCACGGAAGGCTGATGAGGAATATCTATTTTATCAAGATTTTTACTTTTATGCTTTCTATAATAATACAGGAAAAGGAAGATAAAGAGAAGACATACTCCAATGCTTACAGATAAGATCAAAAAGAGTCCTTTTGTTTCCTTCTTTATATTGCTTTTTTCCAATTCATTCTGTTTGTCTACAGTATCATTCAATGTTTGATTTTGCTCGCGGTTTACCTCTTCTATTCCCACCAGCCAGTTGGAATAGTAACCAATACTGTCTTTCTGACCAATACTTTCATATAAAGCATTAAGCTCATCTCCCACTGCAATTTGATAGTTTTCGCTTTTAAAGTAATTCTTAGCAATATTTTTAGCACTCCATAAATAGTACTGAGCCTGTTCAACATTCTTAATGACTCTGAAATATCTTCCGGCATACAGAGAAGTAATATATTTCAGACTGATATCATCTACTTTTTTTTCATTCTGAATGGCTTCTTCAATATAAATTCTGGCAGAATCCAATTTATTGAGATCTGTATATATTCCTCCGAGATAAGCTGAAGTTTTATAACTGTTACTCAATCTGTTTTTATCAATCCGGTAGCGTTTACCTTTATTTTCTCTGTATATTTTTGAAAATTGATACGCAATTTTGCTATACTTTAATGCGAGCTGCTTATTGGTTTCAATATATTTATCGGCATACTGTCTGTTGATCAGATAAATGAAATAAGCATTACCTGTCTTCATTGCATCATCATAGATTTCGTCCAATTCCTTAAAAGAAGCAACCCTTTCGCCCAATTTCCGGTATAAAAAAGATTTTTGCAAATGAACATAAAAAATGACTTCAAAATCAGTGTCAGAATTAATGAGGTTTTCTTTTTCTACTTTATTGATATAATAAAAAGACTTCTTGGTGTCATTCATTTTATCATAGATATTCGCAATCTTGAGATATCCCAATGCAACACAATCATTGTACGAATCTTTTTTACAAACTGCAATAAGACTGTCAATCTTTTCTATTTCTTTAGGCCCGGCGCTAGAAAAGTCTATATCAAAAAGAATATTCTTCATTTCTTCTTCTGTATGCTGTGCATAGAAAAAGGAAGAAATAAAAAAGAATAAAACAGTTAGTTTTTTCATCATAATCTATCAAAATAAAAATATACTATTAACACTACGCAATCGCCAAAAACCTAAAAATACATACGTATTACATACACAATGTATTAAAATCGCAATATAACATTGCTTATAATACAAAATTAGCAATTACTTTTGAATCACCGAATATTATATTCATTCTTTACAAAACCACTATTTAAATACCTAATTTTTAAAATGAGAAAAACTCTATTATCATTATTTTTGATTTCAGGTTTCTGTCTTTCCAATGCCCAAAGATGGGAACCCTCTTCACAGAAAGTATCTGAAATCAGGAGAGAGGTAAAAATCAAGTATGCTTACAAAACTGATATTAATGCATTGATACAGTTATTAAAAAACGCTGAGGAAACCGGCGCTAATGCAAAAGCAGTAACGATTCAATTACCAACGGCGGAAGGAACTGTAGAAAATTTTGCGGTATACAGTAACCCTGTAATGGAAAAATCTTTGGCTGAAAAATATGGATTAGGATCTTATGTAGGGGTGGGAATTGATGACCCTTCCAAATATGTAAGATTCAGTATATCACCAGCAGAAATACAGTCAATGATTATTAAAAACGGTGTCTTTCAGTTCATAGAACCCATTACAACGGATAAAAAGACCTATGGAGTATTCTATAAAACCGAAAGAACAGATTCTGAGCATGGCTTTAGCTGCAGCATGGAAGGGAAAAAAGAACTGGATATTAAATCTTTAAAAAACTCCGGAAAAAATAAACTTGCCGGAATCAATATTACCGGAAGGCCTGCCGCTTCTCGATACAGAACCTACCGACTGGCCTTGTCTGCAACGGGTGAATATACAGCCCTTTTTGGAGGAGTTGCGGGTGCACTTGCTCAGATGAATAATACGATGACTAGGGTAAACGGTGTTTTTGAAAAAGAATTTGCAATCCATCTTACGATACAGAATCTTCCCAATATCATCTATGCCAATCCGGCTAATGATCCTTATACCAATGATCTAAACGGACAGCTGCAACAAACCTTAAGCGCTCAGGTAGGTGATGCCAATTATGATATCGGGCATGTCTTTAATGCAGACGGAGGAGATGGAAATGCAGGGTGTATAGGTTGTATCTGTACCAATCCAACAGCTGCAGAACCTTTGGGTAAAGGTTCCGGGTATACCCAAAATCAGAACCCTGTAGGAGACACCTTTGATATTGATTATGTAGCTCATGAAATGGGACATCAGCTTGGAGGGAATCATACGTTTTCGACAGTAACTGAAAGTTCAGATGTCAATATAGAACCGGGAGGAGGTACAACTATTATGGGCTATGCGGGAATTACTGCCAATAATGTACAGATGAACAGTGATGCTTATTTTCATTATTCATCCATCAATCAAATCCTTACCAACCTTGAAGGCAAAGTGGGATGTGGTATAGCCGAAAATATTGCCAATAATGCACCGGCTATTACTCCGCTTATTTCCTATAACATTCCTAAAGGGACAGCCTATTATCTGGATGCCAATGCAGTAGATGCCAACGGGGATCAGTTTACCTACAACTGGGAACAGTATGACAGCGTAGGATCTACCAGTTCAATCTCCGGAGACAGCGGTTGGGGATTCAATCCTGAAGGTTCACTTACCCGTTCTTTTCCTGCAGTGGTTTCCGGAAGAAGATATTTCCCAAGCCTGCCTGTTGTGATGAGCGGCAAACTGACCAATAAAGATACATGGGAAACAGTTTCATATATTCCCAGAGTGTTACATTATGCGATAACTGTACGTGATAATAATCCGAACAGGCCTTTAGCTATTTCTGCGGAAAATACAGTAACCGTTGGAAATGACGGACCGTTTAAATTCAGAGGATTAACTCCTTCTACTACGCTGTATAATAATGCTTCCAATACCATTTCCTGGGACGTTGCCAATACCAATCAGGCTCCCTATAATGCTGCCAATGTAAAGATTGAATATACAACCGATCTGGTTAATGGATCAGCATGGACAGAACTGGTGGCTTCAACGCCTAATGACGGAAGTTTTGATATACAGATGCCTGCTGCGCTTCAGGGAAATATTAAACTGAGAATTTCAGCGGTAGGAAATATATTTTATGCTGTTTCTCCTACCCTGACCGTAGGAAATGCCCCCGCTTCTTTAAATAATCCACCAACGGGACTTACCGCGTTCGATAATGATATATTAAAAACCTCAGCAACTGTTTCATGGAATCATATACCGGGAGCAACCTATTCTGTGAATTACAGAAAAACAGGAGCCGGAAACTGGTCCAATGCTGCCAGCCCTGTTAATTCAGTATTCCTGAATAACCTTGAAGATGAAACTTCTTATGAAGTTCGTGTTGCATCAGTAATCAATAATGTTGCCGGTGAATTTTCCCCTGTGTATAATTTTAAGACAAAAGGATTACGTACAGGATATGATTACTGCCTGATGACTACAGGAGGAAATACTACAAACAGTCCGTATTTCAGTGGAATATTAAGAGTGACTTTAGCGAATGTAGATTTAGCCGGGAATGGAACAACCGTGCAGCACGCTTATAAAGATTATTCGGAAGATCCAGCCAGACTGATTCAGCTTACTCAGGGCGCTCAATATAATCTGAACTATATTGTGTATGCTAACCGTGCAGGCGGAAACTTTCAGGATTGGGTACTGGTGTGGATTGATTACAACAGAAACGGAGTATTTGAAGCTTCAGAAAGAGTAGGTATTAACGGAGCTGTTCCCAATGCCAATAAAAGACACCAGGGAAGTTTTGCATTTACGGTTCCGGCTGATGCTTATAATGGCGACAAAACATTAAGAATGAGAGTTGCCAGCGGTTTTTATAATGCGTCAGTTGATGCGTGTACAAGCCCTTCTATAAATGATAATGGAGATCTTTTCTCCCGTGGCTCAGTATGGGATTTTTCTGTAAAGATCAATGCGGCACTTGGGGTTAAAGAATCAGCTCAGTCCTCATCTGATATTGAAATTTATCCTAATCCTGCGGATACATTTATAGAAGTAAAAAACCTGAAAGGTAAAGCTGATTACAAAATTTACAGTGCAGACGGAAGACTTGTTCAGGAAGGACAACCGGACGGAAAAAGAATCAATGTTGCGTCATTGATCAAAGGAATGTACGTCATCACCATAAAGGATGATAAGACGACTTATAATACGAAATTAATCAAGAAATAGTTGTAATAATTAGTGTACCGCGTACCTGTGGGACATCTGTAATACCCGCAGGTACTTTTCCAGATCTATTTAAAAAAAATAAAACCCAGTCATTAACTCATAGTAAATCAAAAAATCTCGAACAAAGTAAATAAACTAACATTTTCATTTAAACACCTTTTAATCCTGTGCCTGCAGTATAGATTGGGTTTCCTGCAGGTATTTTTTAAGGGGTTTAATAAAAACAGATAAAGAAAAGTATAATTCTATATTGATAAAAAAACATTTTTAATCATCGTTTGTATTGTGTACCTGCATAATAAGTGGTTGTTTGCAGGTACCTTTTTTAAATAAGAATCTAAAAAACATATGATATGATAAAAAAACTACTCTTTCTGATATGTACTGGTTTTTCAGTCTTATCATTCTGCCAGTCTGATGAGGTACTGTTTATTGGAAACAGTGTCACCTATTTTAATGACATGCCTGAAATTTTCAAAAATATAGCGGCTTCAAAGGGAAAAAATGTTTCCATAACGACGCATACGCCGGGAGGAACAGGATTTGTGAATCATGTAGATGATCCGTCACTCTATCAGAAAATAAAATCTAAAAACTATCAATATGTCATCATGCAGCCAGGAACTGCTGAATCTGCCGGCCATTCCTACCCTGTTTCAGTAACCGCTGAACGTGGTCGTAAAATCAGGGATTCTATTCGTAAATACAGTCCTTGTTCTAAAATATTTCTGTATGAAATTCCTTATGGAGTACCCTCTGCAAATGAGTACAATACGTATTTTGCATTTCAGCAGAAAATTAAGGATTCCATTACAAAGATGTCTAATCTGATGCTGGTGGAAATGGTACCTGCCGGTGAATCTGCAAGGCATTACTACAATTCTTCCCAGGATCTGGCACTTCACGGATCTTATAATGATATTCATCCTGGACCTAAAGGAAGTTATCTTGTGGCAGCTTCTATGTATTCTGCAATTTTTCAGGATCATGTTTTTCCATCCTCTTTTTATAACGGGCTGCCTCAAAATACTGCTGAAAATTTTCAGACTATTGCAGATCTCGTTTTTTTTGATAATCCGGCGCAATGGAACAGCAATACGTTTAATCTTCATTCGGATTTTATAGCAGGAATTAACGGGACGACGGTAAATTTCACCAATCACTCTGCCAATTACACTTCAGTATTATGGAATTTTGGAGATGGTACCACCGATTCTTCATTGAATCCGGTTCATCAATATATGGTTCCCGGAACTTATACTGTTTCACTTACTGTCAACAAAAACGCCTGCGCAGAAACTTTCAGTAAAACAATTACGATTGGTTCTCTGGGAACTGCGGATACTAAAATGCCGACTGAACTTATATTTTACCCTAATCCTGTGAAAGATTTCTGTTACCTCAAAAGTAAAGAGAAAATGAAAGACATTGTTGTTTATGATATGGCCCAACGCAGGGTTTTTGACAGAAAAAACCTTTACACTCATGATATAAAATTAGATTTTTCAACGTACAGTAAAGGTGCTTATCTGATCAGTATCCTTTATGAAAATGATAACAGGGAAAGCATTAAGGTTTTAGTTAAATAATTGAATAACAACAAAAAGAGAACTCAGATGAGTTCTCTTTTTTATCGGATCATGAGATTAGCCTGCAACAGCCTCTTCTCTATATACCACCCCTTCGTAGCAGGCATTATAAATCGCTTTCAATTCCTCTAAAACAGGAACCCTCGGATTGAAACCTGTACAAGGGTCTGCTAAAGCATTGGCTGCGATATAATCAAGATTCTTATCCCAGTCTTCTCTTGAAATTCCGAAATCTTTGATCGCTGACTGATTATTGACTTCAGAACGTAATGTTTCAATAGCCTGAGCCAGGTCTTCAGTAGTTTGTTTCCCGATTACTCTTGCCAGATCAGGATAACGTTCTGTAGCCAGCGCATTGTAACGGATCACATTCGGAAGAAAAATAGCGTTTGAAGCTCCGTGAGGAATTCCATACAGCGCTCCTACCTGATGAGAAAGAGAGTGAACAATGCCCAGCCATGCGTTGTTGAAGGCTAAACCAGCCATAAATGATGCGTCATGCATATTCTGACGGGCCTGAATATTATCTGGATTTTCTACAGCTTCTTTAAGGTTATCAAAAACAATCTCTAAACCACCTTTAGATAAGGCATCTGCGATATTATTATCAATATTTGAAACATAGGCCTCTACACAATGTGTCAGTGCATCAAGTCCTGTATTGGAAGTTACATGTGCTGGCATTGAAGCACAGATTTCTCCGTCAATAATAGCAATATCCGGTGTCAGTTCGTAAGAAACAACAGGATATTTTACCCCTTTCTCTCTATCGGTAATCACCGCCAGCCCTGTAGTTTCAGTTCCTGTTCCACTGGTAGAAGGAATCGCAATAAATTGGGCTTTATTTCTTAACACCGGAACTGTAAAAGGTTTGATTAAAGCATCAAATTCTACCTCAGGATATTCGTAAAATACCCACATAATCTTTGCGGCATCGATGGCAGAACATCCACCTAAACCGATAATCCAGTCAGGCTGAAAAGTATTCATTATTTCCGCACCTTTCAGACATGTTGCTGATGAAGGGTCTTCTTCTACCCCTTCGAAAATCTGTGTTTCGATTCCTGCTTCATTAAGATACGCTACCGCTTTGTCAAGGGTTCCGCTGTTTCTCATGGAACTTCCACCTGTTACAATAACAGCTTTTTTTCCTTTGATATTTTTTAATTCATCAAGACTTCCCGCACCATGGAAGACTTCACCTGCAATAAATAATTTGCTCATTTTCTTATCTGATTTTAATGATACAAAATTAGACAAGCCTTCATGAGCTCTGTTATACAAACGGGACTACGCGTTATACATTTGCGCCAGTTCCTGCTGAAGTTCGGTAGGAGTTTCTTTGAGTTTTGCTTTTACAAATTTATTGAGGGCTGAGGGAGAATTAAATCCCAGATCAAAAGCAATTTCCTTATGAGAAAGGTCAGAAAACATCAGCTGGCGTTTAATTTCTGTTAAAATACGGTTATGTATGGCCTGAATGGCTGTCTCTCCACAATGCTTTTTGGTGACAGAGTTTAATTTTTTGGGGGTAATAGCCAATTCTTCTGCATAATGCTGAACGGTTCGGTAGTGTTTATAATGCTCGTTTAACAGCTTTTTAAATCTTACATATACAGGCTTGTCTGCAGTTTTTTCATGCAAAACCGGATGCAGCCCGTGAATAGATTCAATGAGTCCCAGAAGAATAATTTTAATATAAAATCTCGCCTGTTCTTTTTTGATCAGTGTTGGCTGTTCGTAAATCTCTTTAATGATGAAAGTGTTATGTAAACTTTGTTCAAAGTCTTCACGGGAAAGCACCGTACAATTCAGGTGTGTGGAAAGATTGACGTTATAGGTACTCAGTTCATTTTTCAAAATGTCAGAACAAAACAGGATCTCCTCAAACAGAATAACCTTTCCTGTGAGATCTTCGCTTGAATCTGCCACAAAGTGGACCTGTTCCGGAAATATAACAGATATTTTTCCAGCTTTCATCCCATGCATTTTATCTTCAATACAAACCTGCAGTTTTCCCTGTTCTACAATAAAAATACAAAAATGGTCTTTTTTGTGAGGTTGTGCATATAGATCCAAATGATCTTTATTCAAATCAAAAACCCGGAAAGACAGATTTTTATCTTCCTGCTTCTGAATATTTTTTTTAATCTCCAGTTTCTTCATAGTTCCTTTTACCACGGCAAATTTAGGATTAAAAAAAGTTATTCGCTATTAATATTGACTCGTCAGCCTAATAATAGTGATTGGTTCAAAAGCTGTATTTCCCCTCTATCACAAGGTTGACAAGAATATTTGTATTTTTTTTAAAATATTAATACAAAAAGTTTGCTTTTATGACCAATCGGTCATATATTTGCATCATTATTTACTATCATTATGGCCAAAGGGGAAGAAACCAGACAGTTCATTATAGAAAAAGCAGCTCCAATTTTTAATACAAAGGGGATTGCAGCTACTTCTATGAGTGATATTATGGAGGCCACCAAGTTGTCTAAAGGCAGTATGTACGTTCATTTTGAAAATAAGGAAGTACTTGCCTGTGCTGCTGTTGAGCATAATATGCAAATGCTGAGTGATCAACTTCAAAAAACTTTAAGCAGATTCAAAACTTCCAGGGAACAGTTATTCGCCTATATTGATTTTTTTAGTGATCCCAATCATCCACCTGTAGTTGGCGGTTGTCCCCTGTTAAACTTTGGAACAGAAGCTGATGATACCAATCCAGTCGTTAAAGGAAAGGTAAACCATGGAATAAAGCAGGGAGAAAAATTGATTTCCGGTATTATAGAAAAAGGAATTGCCAATAAAGAATTCAGAGCGGAATGGGATGCGGAAGGTTTTGCAACAGTTTTGTTTGCCATGCTTGAAGGTGGACACTTAATGTCAAGAATGGCTGGTAATAACGATAAAATGATAACTATTGTCAATTATCTTAAAAAAACGATCGAGGAAAATACAGTATAATTTTTTTATTCAAAATATGACCGATCGGTCATTTATATATATAATAATTCTTTTGAAAAATATAATCATAACAATTTAAAAAACAGAACAATGTCAAAAACAGTTTTAATTACAGGTGCATCAAAAGGTTTCGGAAAATCATGGGCTGAAGCTTTTTTAGCAAAAGGATACAACGTGGCAGCAACAGCCAGAAATGTAGAAACTCTTCATGATTTAAAAGAAAAATATGGAGATTCTGTACTGCCTTTAACTCTAGATGTAGATAAAAGAGAAGAATCATTAGCTGTTGTTCAGAAAGTACATCAGCACTTCGGCAGCATTGATATCCTGATCAATAACGCAGGATATGCATTAACAGGCGCAGTGGAAGAAACCAATGAACAGGAAGCAAGAGCACAGTTTGACACGAATTTCTTTGGAACTTTATGGCTTACACAGGCAGTGCTTCCTATTATGAGAGAGCAGAAAAGCGGTCATATTATTCAGGTTTCTTCTATTTTGGGATTAGCTACTTTACCTACCATGGGACTTTATAATGCGTCTAAGTTTGCATTGGAAGGATTAAGCGAAACGTTAGCAACGGAAGTAAAAGGATTCGGAATCAATGTAACTTTGGTAGAGCCTAACGGCTATGCTTCCAATATCTGGCATACAGGAATTAATACCCAAAGCAATCCGGTATATGATGGTGTTAAAAAGGCTTTCTCTGAATCTGAAACATCTTTTGGAAATGTAGAAGCTACTGCTCCTGCACTGATAAAGTTAGCAGAAACTGAAAATCCGCCACTGCGTTTATTGCTTGGAAAAGTAGCACTTCCGTTTGTAAAACAGAATTACGAACAGCGTCTAAAAGTCTGGGAAGAATGGAATGATGTATCCGTAGAAGCTCACGGATAATTTCCCCAAAATGCATTATAAAATAAGCTCCGTCTCTGTCAGAACGGAGCTTATTTTATTTTTCATGCTTCATCCCCGTATCGTTTTGCTTTTCACCAGCTGCAATGTCTGTTTCGCTGTGAAATATGACTACTTGAACAAAATACTCATTTCCCCGGCCTTTCTCAAGGTATAATTTTGTCTCATCAAAAAAGAAAAACAGATTTAAAATCTAATACAGCAAAGCAATGAAAACAACAATTTCAACAATTCTTTTAGCAGCAACTTTTATCTTAGGTACGCCTGCTATTTCTAAGGCGCAAAAAAATGATACTGCTACTCTATTATCAAAAAATGATACCAGTATCCGTCCTTTTAACATCAATATTCCACAATCTCAGCTGGATGATCTTAAAAAACGTATTTCCGAAACCCGATTCCCGGATAAAGAGACGGTGAAAGATGCTTCTCAGGGAATTCAGCTTGAACAGTTAAAAGAACTGATCACCTACTGGGGCAACGGTTACGACTGGAGAAAAGTGGAAAATAAACTGAATGCGCTTCCCCAGTTTGTAACAAAAATTGACGGACTTGATATCCAGTTCATCCACGTACGTTCAAAAGAGTCCAATGCAATGCCGGTGATCCTCACGCATGGCTGGCCGGGATCTCCATTGGAGTTTATCAATGCTATAGATCCTTTGACAGATCCTGTAAAATACGGAGGGAAAGCAAGTGATGCCTTTGATGTGATTATACCGGCAATTCCCGGATATGGTTTTTCAGAAATTCCAACGGAAACAGGCTGGAATCCTGACCGTGTTGCCCGTGTATGGGATGTACTGATGAAAAGACTTGGCTATAAAAAGTATGTTTCTGAAGGTGGTGACCACGGCTCCGTTATTTCTGATGCATTGGCTAAACAAGCTCCCTCAGGCCTTTTGGGAATTCACCTGACGATGCCGGCTACCATTCCTGCTGAACTTGTAAAGCCCATCAATGCCGGTGACCCTGCCCCATCAGGACTTTCTGCATCAGAAGCAAAAGCATACAATGCAATGAGTACATTCTTTGGAAGAAATGCAGCCTACGGAGGAATGATGGTGACACGTCCACAAACAACAGGATATTTACTTTCTGATTCTCCAACAGCTTTAGCAGCATTCCTTTACGAAAAAATTGCAGAATGGAGTGAAAGTGATCTTCATCCTGAGAATGTCATTGGCCGTGATGCTATCCTCGATGACATTACTCTTTACTGGCTCACCAATACGGGAGCGTCTTCTTCCCGCTTCTACTGGGAAAATAACAAAAATAATTTCAGTGCCGAGGCACAGAAAACGAAAGACATTAAAGTTCCTGTAGCTATTTCGGTATTCCCTCACGAAATTTATCAGGCTCCGGAAAGCTGGTCAAAACAAGCTTATCCTACTTTATATTATTACCATAAAGCTTCCAAAGGCGGACATTTTGCAGCATGGGAACAGCCACAAGTCTTTACGGAAGAGCTAAGAGCCGCTTTCAAAGATTTAAGAAAAAAACTTTAACCATAACTATCAATCAACAATATCGTTTAATTTAAATAATAAAAATATGGAACTAAGTACCATTCAGGAAGTAGAAAATACAACAGTAGTTAACATCAGTAAAGTGTTGTATTCCGGTAATGTCATTGTAACCGGAGGTCGTAACGGCGAAGCAAAAAGCAGTGACGGAAAGTTGGATATTGAATTAACTTCTCCCGGTTCAAAAGGAAACGGAACCAATCCGGAACAGCTATTGGCGGCAGGATGGTCGGCTTGTTTTATTGGAGCTATGCATCTGGCTTCTGCAAAAATTGGGATTACTCTTCCTGCAGACCTATCTGTCAATACCTCTGTGGACCTTGCTACCAATGATGATGAATTTTTCCTGCAGGCTCACCTGCAGATTCTTTTACCCGGTTTAGCAATAGACCAAGCAAGAAAAGTTGTAGAGACAGCTCATGCAACATGTCCTTATTCAAAAGCAACCCGTGGAAATATCAATGTAAAGATCGATGTAGTAGTTTAATTTTCACAATGTTTAGCCCATTTTGACGAAAACCTTCCCTGCTAAAGCAAGGAAGGTTTCTATTTGTTTAAATCTGTCTGAAAAAGATATTCCGGATATAAAAGTCTGTTATATTAATTTCCAAAATTGACAAAATGAGGAACATCCGTAGCAAAGCTGTTCAGTGGTAAAAGATTATTTCTGTTACTGTTAAAGTCAAAAACAGAATTATTATCAAAAGGAACACGTGGATAATACATAAAAGAAATCTGAATCCTGTTGAAAACCAGATAGGGATTATTAATTAAAACACCTATTCCGATTTTTGCATTGGCTTTGGTTTTCAATAATTTATCATCAGGCATTCCCAGCCAGCCCACTGCGGTAGTTAAATAAGGACTGAAATGGAAATTCTTCCAGGTTTTATTAATAAACAATTGAAGCTGATACCTCAACACTATTTTTTTTGTTCCGATATAATCCGAATTATAAACAGGAAATTCATCTGCAGAAGAAAGGTTGATCCTATCCTTATACGAGTAATTATGCTGTGGATTTCCCAATGCTAATGTTGGAGAGAAAAAATGTCTTACTTTGGCAAATTTCCAGTCCATCAGGTTGGTAAAATACGTTCCGTCAAAGCGAAAAGATTCCCTGTTCTGGCTGTCTTCATTAAAAAATCTTCCAAACTGTGCTTTCACAGTGAAATATCCCAGTTTTGTAAAACGTCCGTAAGATGCAGAAATCCCCACATACGGATTTACTTCTTTATTTCTTGATAAACCTCCTGCAATGATGTTTACAGAATTACCATACGCAATATCCTCCGGCAAATCATACTGGAAAATATTCTTCTGAACCGAGAAGTATCTCTGAATAAACCCAACAGACATCAGAAAACTGTTATAAGAACTGAAATATTTATATTGATCAATTCCTGGACTGTCTTTGTACTGATAGTTTTGAAATCTTCCTATTATGGCAATATTACTGGATACCTTTTCACTGGGATCAGATGACACCGGGATCTGATAACCACCCCATAAATCTTCACTGTACACCTTGATCTGAACTTCCGGAAACGGAGTATCCGTATTTATCGGCAATAAAACTTTCCGCATAAAATATTCGAATGTAAAACCACCTGCCCATTTCGTTAAAGGTGAGAAAAAGTCTCTTCTGAGGCTGAAATTAATCCTTTCATTTCTTGAAAAGTCCCGTTCTCCAAGGATCTGGGCATTGATATAGGTACCAAAAAGATTATGGGTGGTATAGCTTCCTAACAGATAGTCCTGCTTTTCTTTGGAATCGTTTCTGTAGAGGAAGTCCAGGGTGTGGCCCAGTCCCAGCACATTCTCTTCAGTCACCCCAAGGCCAATTTTGCTTCCGGAATAACTGATTCTCGGCTTCAGACTCCAGGAATCAAGAACTTTTACCACAACATCTATAGAATCTTTGCTGGAAGTGCTGTCTGAAACACTGATATTAACTCTGTTTATAAAAGGCATCGCTCTTAGCAAACGTTCAGATTCATAGAGCTTTTGGGCATTGTATTCTTCTCCTTCTTCAAAAAGTAAAAAATTATTAACGGTCGATCTTCTGGTACTGGAATGAAGGTGATCCTTTATCCAATCATACCATTTGCCTATTTCCTTACTGTCTTTAGAGCCATATCCAAAAGGGTCAATGGTCTCTATCCTGATATTTCTGATAATTTTTTTATCATAAGTTTTCTGCGAAAGTTTTTCAGTACTGGACTTCACGGAAGTAGAATCCGGCTCTCTACGAAATATAAAGCGGTGGATGAATTTGGTAACTTTTCTTTTGTCCGAAAATTCTTCTATCTTATAATAAAGTGAATCTTTCTTCTCCTGTGCATTTAAAAAGAAAAAACCACTTAAAAGGAAAATCAGAGTTAGAGTCGTTCTAGTCATTAGTCATCAAAATTCAATAAAGTTTCTTGTATCAATTTATACGCCAATAAAGCTTCAATACCTACCACATTTAAGAAATTTTTCTATGTAAAGCTCACTTTATTCGATAGTCTCATTTTATAAATAAAAGAGTGTCTGTATTTTATTATAAATTCATGTCAGATTAAGCCTAACATCAGTATTACATTCAGCGTGAAATAAAACAATAGCAGAATAACCAGTTCTTTCAAAAAAGGTCTTTTTTTCCTGTAAATTTTGCTTACTATTGAAGATAATCCTAAAAATAATAATCCTACCACTGTCAAAAAAAATACTTCTGACCAGTAATGCCGGAATCAATTCATTACCCATCATTTGCTCCAGTTTTCTTTTGATCCTAGTCAAATCCTGAGATCTTTACTAAACTGAGACATCCGAATGTATAAATTATGGTTTTTAAAAGAAAAAAATAGTTGTTTACTGGTGTATTCCATTCAGATTACAATATAGTAACCTAAAATTATAAAAAAATTTCCTTCTACAGTTTAAAAAAGAAATAAACCACGGCAACCCATTCTTTTTTTATACCATGGGCGTAGCCTATTGTGCTGCGGCTGGCATTTTCAACGGTTCCGTCATCTTTAATATATCCCAAGGTAGAACGGCTGCTGTTTTCTACAGTTCCGTCTTCCCTTACATAACCTACTGTAGAACGGCTTTTATTTTCAATAGTTCCGTCATTTCTGATATAACCAATCGTAGAATGGCTGCTGTTTTCAACAATACCATCACTCCTGATATAACCGACTGTGGAATGGCTGCTGTTTTCAATAGTTCCATCAGTTTTAATATATCCTATGGTACTCCGGCTGCTGGATTCAATGGTTTGTGCTTTTATCAGTATCGTGCCTGTTACGGTGATCATTAAAAATAATATTTTTTTCATTTCATTTTAATGTTTTATCCAGGTCTAAGTTAAGATTCTCTTTTCAATTTCTTTATTTAAAATTCAAGCTGAAAAACTAACGTAAATCATATAACAGAAGCATCAAGTACATCTTTTTTTTGTTATTTTTACTCATTATAAATAAAAATAATACATGAAGAAAATTGTACTTACAGGAATAACAGTGATAGGAGGATTTCTAACGGCAAATGCACAGTGCAAACCCGTAACCGCTCTTACAGAAAGTTTTGATACCTGGAAAGATATTAATAAATGCTGGACTGCTCAAGCGGGAAAAGCGATGCTTTATGCAAGTGACAAAAGAATTATATTTTATTCAATGAGCAATCCTGGAGAAAATATGTATCTGGTAACACCCGAAATTAAAGCGGGAACCTATACGTTGTCTCTTGATCTTTCTGATAATGGAGGTGAAACAAGCTTAGAGCTTTTCTCAGTAGACAACCCTTCTGATGTGAAAACTTATGTTTCAATCACTAAACCTTCCAAAATAACAGGAGAGAAAAAAACATTTACCGTTTCTTTAAAAAAAGACTCCCATTTAGGGTTGAAAGTCTTACTGAATGGAGTACATCAGGCTGTTTATATGGATAACCTGTCTCTGCAGACAAAGAAGTAGATTTAGGATAATGCCAGTGAGCACCAGTAAAACTATGTCTTAAGAAAAACTAAAACATTCTTAACAGTATATATTCAAATACAAAAACTCAGAGTGAAATTTCGCTCTGAGTTTTTTATTTTAGTTTTAAAAGGATTATAATTATGATAGAATTCTGATGCTTAAGCTTATTCAATTTTCCAAAAAATTCACACTATGGAAATTAATAAAAAGAGTATCACTGCGGATACTCTTTAAAACTTAGAAAAAACGTGCTAATATATACTTCATTACTTGAGAATAAAAAGCAGATTATACTAAAAATATCCGCTTCCACTTTGTAATGGTATTTCTGCTTAATTTAAAATGCTTCGCTAACTGACTGTTATTTAATTGATGCTTTTTTTGATAATCAAGGATTTCAAAAATAGTCTGTTTATCATAAGATTTGAACTTTTGATTTTCAGATGACCCATCAAAAAATATAATATTATTAACTTTCAAAACATCAGATAAAGACATTGTTTCTTTTGATAGATATTTCTTTACATATTCTAATTTTTCCGGACATTTAGACTTTATGAAATCATGATAAATCCTTTTATAATTAGGTCCTGCATTTATTATTTGTACTTGCTTATCCATTTATTCAATGTTGATTTTGGGATCCGGTATTGAGTAATGATTTCTACCGAAGTCTTTTTTTTATTTTTCAAAAGCTCCAATATATAGTCTATAATTTCCTTTGTATAGAGACTTTTCCGGAACTGAGGCAGTTTTGATTTCACTCCATTTTTATTTTGGCTGGCGATGGGTGCGTATAATATTAAATGATTGGAATAGAGACGGAAAAAATCATATTTCAATAATTTCGACCATTTTAGAAGTATATCAACGTCTAATGATTTCTTAGAATACATTTCGAGAATCTCCTTTTCTGTTGAATGTAAGAATCTGCAGATTCTGCTCATCTCAATATCCTGTTCATTGACACATTCATACACCAATGCACCAATGTGAATGTCTTTCAAATTTTCCATCTTTAATTAATTTATATCTGTATTCGAAAAGTAATATTTTATAAGAAGTAAGTTCCTGATTTATCCTTTATTAAATTGTTGGATATATCCCCTAAAAGCTTGTGGATTTCATTTTCACTACAAAATGTAATATCAATATTTTTTCTTAACAGCTTCCCTGAAGAATTTGAAAAAAGAATAATTAAATATTTTCGATAGGTCCTTTCCAGTATTTCTATCCTTACAATTTTTTTTTGTGGCATTTCAAAGACTGGATTTCTTCCATTTGAAAGCCATTGATAGCTTTTAATAGAAATCACCTTTCCGGAATTCTCATATTCAAATATAAACCGGTTTTTTAGCAGCCCATATACCAGTACCAATAAAACGACCAGGGAAAAAACCTCTGAAGTAAAAATGTATCCAAAAAACATGAGAATACCAATGCTCAAAGAAAGTAGCGACAATAGAACTAACTGAACAATCATATGATGACTTACTCTCTTCTTATTATTTATTTTCATTACCCTTCAATTATTAAATGTGTCTATTCTTATTTATTTTCTCTGTATATATTTTGAATTCAAATGGCGGAATATTGTTATTCCATTCATTCCGGAGCTTGTACAAATACGCTGGTTGCACTCCGTAACAGCCCTGCTATTAAAAATGTAACTTTTATAATTTTAACCATACTTAATTTTCCATGTACATTGATTCACCTACCACTCACCTTTTACTCTTTAAGACAAAGTGACTTCATTAATAATTTAATTAACTAAAGCATGTTATTTCTTTAAAAACAATAATAAAAACATCTCACAAAAGTGAAATAAATACAGAATTTTGTTTAAAAAATTTGAGAATTTATTTAACTTTTAATGGTTAAACAAAGCATTAAAGTTACTAATGCAAATGTCTGATAATCTTAACAAAAGGTAAAATAATTACTGTAAAAATAGATTAGCAATATTGTAATTTTTAATTGCGTATCATGTAGTTTTTAAATGACATTTAATTCTTTCAACAATGATTTATTTTTACTACATTTATATTAATTGAACCGAACAAACACAAATGTACCAACGCTCCTCAATGTATCATAAAGCAGTTATATTGCTGCTATTATTCCGGATACTGCTATGCTATAGCCAGCAAACAGCTTCTGTATGGTATGACACAGATAATGGTCTTCCACAGAATAGTGTAAAAGATATTACTAAAGATCAATACGGATTTATATGGCTGAGTACAGAAAACGGTTTAGTACGCTACGATGGATATAATTTTGTAACGTATAATCATCTTAATCTTAAAAACAACAGATTTACTTCTTTTTTCGGAAGTATTGAAAAAGATTCCATTTATAATTCTACAGCTTATACGGAAAACATTGTTTTATTGTCCAGAAGAAATGTAAATGTTTTACATCAGATGAACAGCTGTACTCAAAAAATGTTGGATGAAAGCAAGTTATATGGATTATTTGTAAAAAACGGAACTCCTGAAAAAATAGATCATAAAGACTTCTTCATTTATTTTGACAGAAAGAATTCCTATCATCTGTTTAATAATGGAACTATACAATATAATGATAAAAAGATAGTATCCCTAAAGGAACTGCATAAACATTATATAGCCGATACTTTTTGTTTTGGGCAAAATATTTTTATTATTGATAAGAGGTTAAAAAAAATCATCAGAATATCTTCAGGGCAAATCAGTTATTTAAATGCTTCAGAGATTTTCTTCCAGAATCACGTCAAAGTATACTGGAGTCAGATTAACAATCAGTGTTTTATCTTTCATCATAAGTCATTGTATAAGGTATCCTATCAAAACAATACTATCGGATTAAAAAAAATGACAGATTATGATCTTAATGAAAACTCTTTAGCATCTGTTTATCATGACGAGATTAATAATAAAGTTTATCTCGGTAACTTATCAGACGGTTTGAATGTAGTGAAGTTTAATAATTTCCATGTGGCCAACCGATCAAACAAATCTTATGAAAATATTTTTTATTCGATAGTTCCTTTTGAAAATGATAAAGTAATTACTGCATCTGGAGATGTATACAACGAAAACAGACTGATAAAGCAATATCATTTTAATACAACCAGCAAATATTTTTTATTCTATGATCCACAAAAAAATATTTTTGTTCAAAACGGCAGATCACTACTTCGTTTTTTCAAAGGTTCCGATTATTCAAAACACGAATCCCTGTATTTCAAGGAAACACCACCGTACGTTTTCAATGTCAACCATTGTTATATTACAACGTTACATCTGCCTTCATTACAATCTCAACTTTCTTTTTATAAAGATTCCGGTTTCAAACAGCCGTTTTTACAGTTTTCAATGCCCAATATTGTTACATCAGTACAAGAGCTGGCCCATAATAAATGGCTGATAGGAACCAGGGATGCCTTGTATTCGATGGAAGAACCTTCTTTTACTCTTACAAAGATCTCTACCCGTTCATTACATGTAAGAGAAATTACAAAAGCAAAAGATGGGAATATTTGGATCATGACCCAGGGAAATGGCTTCTTTCTATACAAAAAGGGTCAGCTCATTAAAATGCCCGAAGATAAAAACGGATATCTTTCATTTTCACATACGATTCTGGAAGACAAAAATGGTTTTCTCTGGATCAGCACCAATAATGGTTTATTCAAGGTGCTGAAAAGTAACCTGCTGCAATATTTAAAAGATAAAAAAACGTTACCCTACTACTACCGGTACAGTAAAGAAGATGGCTTTAAAACCAATGAATTCAATGGAGGCAGTTCTCCAAGTGCCGCAGCTCTCCAAAATGGAAGTTTTGTGTTTCCATCTATCAAAGGACTGGTATTTTTTGATCCTGAAAAAATAAGAAGCTATTACCCTAAAAATTTCTTTTTGGAAAGGGTTATATTCTATGATTACAAAAGTAGGATACAGGGAAAGCATATTAATCTGGAAAACAATTTTTATAAAACGATAATTTTAATAGATGTTCCTTATTATGCTAACAGAGCTAATTTGGTTATTGAAGGAAAACTGAAAGGTTCCAAGAATGAAAGATGGGAAAGGGTAAGCAGTGATGGCAAATATTATATCTCAAATCTGGAACCGGGCCAATATCAGCTTATGGTGAGGGTATTGACTTCTCCGAAAGGAAAATACATCTATAAAACAATGGATATCAGTGTAAAATACTTGTTTTACCAAACACCTATTTTTAAATTCTTTATTGTTTTACTATTGTCTCTTATTGTATTTACATTCTTTAAAATAAGAATAAAAAGGCAGGAACAGAAAAAAAGAGAACTTGAAAAAATCATTACCATAAGAACCCGGAAACTTTCAAAGACGGTTTCAAAACTGGAGGATACCAAGGAACAGCTCCGAAAAGAGAGTGTACAGCAGAAAAAACTTTTGGAGACCATAAGTCATGATATCATTACGCCCATAAAGTATTTATCCATTACCGCCCAAAAGTTATATGAGACAGACGAACATGATCGTTATATACAAAAGAAATATTTCGAAAGTTTCTACACATCTTCTGTAGAGTTTTACAATTTCGTGAAAACGCTAAAGGAATATGCAGAGATATATAACATTTCTGAAAAAAATGAAATTTATAATATTTATGAGGTGGTAGAAGCTAAAAAAGCTCTTTTTGAGGTTGCAGCGAAAGAACAAAACACTCTTATTATCAACAATATTAAAGATCCCACTTACTCAAAAAACAACCAGAATGTGATTGCTGTCATCATTCATAATCTCATAGATAACGCGGTTAAAAATACGATTAATGGAATCATAGAACTTTCTACCACTGAAGATAGCAGGACCTTTTTCCTGGAGGTAAAAGATACGGGTAAAGGAATGAGCCGGGAACAGATGACCTATTATGAAAAGCTTCAGGATAATATTGAAAATGAGAAGCTGGTTTTACAAAAGTACAGTTTAGGACTACACCTTATCCTTCAGCTGCTTATGATGATTAATGGTAGAATTGAATTTAAAAATAACACACCCAACGGAACCATAATATCCATTAAAATAAAAAAACAAAAAGATGACTAGAAAAATTATTATTGCCGATGATCACTTCGTAGTAAGATTAGGCACTACCCTGATTTTGGAATCACACTACAAAGATGTAAAAGTTTCCTGTGCAGAATCCTATATAAATATAAAAAAATCCGAAGAAAAAATTTCTCCGGATCTTTTATATTTTAATTTTAGGCCAACCTATTTCAAGACGACTTACTTTTATTTTTTCTAAAACTAATTTACTTTTTCTAATGATAAACGTACTACTCTGAAAGAAGTAGGACTACCGGAAGCATTATAAGTAAATCCTTTCATTTGAATCTGATCCCCGGCTACTAAATTTACTACTACACTCCAGGTAATGGCAACGGTTTCGTTTAAATAATTTGTAGATGCTCCACCAGGCACTGCAGTTGTAGAACGATTACCTATCTGGTTACCGTTCTGAGTCGCAAAAGCCATGAAAGAATAGGTTGTCGGGACATTGCCATTTATTAAAAGTCCCGCTGTATATGAAATTATATACGTTCCCCCTTGATTAGCAGGAACAGTAAGTGTAGTATTATCAGTTCTCCATGATGCAAGATTACCACTTCCCTGGCTTATATCAAATGTAGTAATAACATTGTCAACAGTCCATGGAACGCTATTACCATACACTAATGCACTATATCCTAATACTGTACCACCAGAAGCCGGGTTAGCAAGGGGTTTCCATACAGATCCATCAAAAGAATAATATCCTGCAGCAGTTACATTGATCGTTTTTGCCGAAGGTGAATTTGTGGCTGCTGTAACATAAACAATAGAACCTGTTTCATTAGATGAATACACGTTATCTTTTGCTTTTAATTGGTCCCCTGTTAATCTGGGAGGTATAAAGCCATCTATTGTGGTTGGGCTTGTTGCTTGACCTTCAACATCCAATGTAGCCTTAGGTATTGGAGTATTGATACCTATTTGAGATTTGTAAAATCCAAAAATCAGGATCATACAGAATAAGAACAAATTTTTCATGTTTAAACAAATGTGTGTTTAGAATCAAGATTCTCTTGAAATAATAGATAACGTTATAAAAATAAATTAAAAATTAACGTTTTTATCATAAAATAAATACTCCTCAATTTTTCCTTGTACTTTATTATTTGGACACTATCCTTCAAAGCTTGATTCTTTTGAAGTCTTTATTATGTCTGAGTTCTGCAAAAAACAGCTCAACATCTTAACGTCATTATTTTCGAAGTTTTATGCCTTTCCTGATAGATCCTTCAGGCGGTAAACCTGAAGGCAGCCTTCCCTCCACCACAGGTTCACTTTCTCTTTTCTCAAAAGGTTTTTCTACAGCATATGTTATATCCCACACTATCCAGTCAATAACCGGACATTTGCCTTCAGCATTATCTGGAGGTATAATTATAGGACCTTTAGTAAAATCTATAAGTCTTCTGGATCTACAATGTCTTGATTTCTGTACCCAAGATTTTTTCCACTCACTTTCAGGAAGGGGCATCGGAATTCTCTTAAGTGGAATACAATTTAATTCCCAAGTTCCATCAAGAGATCCTTCAAAAACAGCGTTATTAAAAAAAAGATAATTAAAACCTTCTACGTCTTTCTCATCATAACCAGAACCGTTGTTCGGACTTGCATAATCCTGGAAACAAATGTAACTATATATACAATTACGATACCTGTTGATAAATGCTCTAAGTTGGGTTTTATTACTGGTAGGGCTTTGAAAATGCCACGCTCTGAATGAAGGCCGTCCCATCATTTTCTGACCTTCCTCTTTTGTTATAATAATTGCACATCCGTTCATCGCTCCTGTTAGAACATAATGAGGTTCATCACTGCCTGGATTAACTAATATTTCAACATTACCAATATTCTCTATAAAATCTTTATTGCTATCAAATCCTGCCTTATATGGGAAATAATAAGCGGATCCAATTGAATTATATTTATATTTTGGTTCATGTGAAAAAAGGTGTTTACGCTTAAAATTTTTTTCAGGCAATAAACAACTGAATGGCTGGCCTTCATTTGAAATATCTACACTACACATAAGCTCTATATTTGCTAGACTTTTGATTTGCTGAACAAGTACTAGTCGGGAACTTTCCTCAAAGTCCAGAGAAATAGGTAAACGATGTTTCCATATAACATCTTCTCCCAAATGTAATTCTTGCGTCTGTTTGACTTTAAACATTATTATATAATTTATAAATTAAAAAAAGTAATATTATACTCTTATTTCTGTTTCATAAATTCCATTTTAAGGATAAAATCATTAATAATCACACTAATACTTTTATCTCTTTTCAATTTGGAATTGAGAATTCAGCATATAAGACCATATCTATGCTCTTTACAGAAGGCAGACCTTATTCAGTTTCTTCGCACAGCAGATACGAAAAGTTAAGCACCGACAGAAGTGACTGCTTGCTCTCATTTGCATCTCCGGTTGGACTGCTACTCAGCTGTAATCACATCTACAATCAATATCTGTTTATTGATAACAGTGATGAAAACCTAAACAAATTTGAAAAGTCTGCGAGAAATATGCATTCGTTGGCAAGATACAGCAGAGCCAATCAGATTAACAAGGAATGGATTGAAAAGTATCTCAATGAAGCGCATTCTTTCGGACTACAGTCTATACGTGCCCATTTCAATATTATGTGTTGGTCTGATAATCCTGCTGAGCTTAAACAGCTAAAAAATGATACCGGAAGTGCCTTGGCATTGATGGAATGTAAACCCCGTCACAACACAACAGATACTGCAACATTGTACTGGGCAGGAATTCCCGGGAATGCAGGAGATTTTCCGAGTGAAGAAAGTTTCTACACGTTTATAGAACCTGCATTATGCTTTTTCACTGAAGAAACCAATTATCAGGATTCCCCTTCACCTTTTGGGATAAAGATGGCAGACCGATTGACGGGAAAACCTATCCATCTGGATATTTCAGATCTTCCGATGAAACAGGGAATCATTACCAACCGCAACAAGTTTATCCTCGGTCCATCAGGAAGTGGTAAATCCTTTTTTACTAATCATATGGTGAGGCAGTATTATGAGCAGGGAGCCCATGTTCTGTTAGTCGACACCGGAAATTCCTATCAGGGGTCATGCGAACTGATCAAAGGAAAAACAAAGGGTGAAGATGGAGTTTACTTTACATATACAGAAGACAATCCGATTGCTTTCAATCCATTCTATACTGATGATGGAGTTTTTGATATAGAAAAACGGGAAAGCATCAAAACACTTATTCTCACACTATGGAAAAGAGATGATGAACCGCCAACCCGCTCCGAAGAAGTTGCTTTATCAAATGCAGTCAGCGGCTATATTGATCGAATCAAAAATAATGAGCAGTTCCCTTCATTTAATGGCTTTTACGAGTATGTAAAAAATGATTATCAAAAAGTATTAGAGCAAAAAAAAGTCAGGGAAAAAGACTTTGATATTGCCAACTTTCTGAATGTTTTAGAGCCTTATTATAAAGGCGGAGAATATGATTACTTATTGAATTCAGAAAAGCAATTAGATCTTCTTTCTAAGCGATTTATCGTTTTCGAGATTGATGCGATCAAGGATCATAAAATCCTTTTTCCCATTGTAACCATTATCATCATGGAAGTTTTCATTAACAAAATGCGAAGACTGAAAGGAATCAGAAAACTGATCCTGATTGAAGAAGCCTGGAAGGCAATTTCTAAAGAAGGAATGGCTGAATACATCAAATATCTCTTCAAAACTGTAAGAAAATTCTTTGGAGAAGCCATTGTCGTTACACAAGAGGTGGATGACATCATTCATTCTCCCATTGTTAAGGAAAGCATCATCAACAATTCAGACTGTAAGATCCTTTTGGATCAGCGGAAATACATGAACAAGTTTGATGATATTCAGTCTATGCTGGGTCTTACAGACAAAGAAAAAGCACAGGTTCTTTCCATCAATATGAATAATGATCCGAAAAGACTGTATAAAGAAGTCTGGATCGGATTAGGAGGAACGCACTCTGCTGTATATGCCACGGAAGTTTCCACAGAAGAATATCTGGCCTATACCACAGAAGAAACGGAGAAAATGGAAGTCATGCAATTGGCTTCTGAACTTGATGGCAATGTAGAGCATGCCATCAAGCGGATTTCTCTTAAGAGAATCAAATCGAATACAAAAGAAACTTAAATCATTAAAATTTTAAAACAATGAAAAATTTAATCATTACAACAGTTATGGTTATCAAATGATAAAATTACTTTTAAATAATAATATTTCACCTCAAGCTATAGAACAGCCATTGGATATGTCGATACCGGAAAACAAAATGATGCTTGCTATTTATTTAGCTGCACCAGAGGTAGAAAATGATCGAAGAGCACTTAATACGTTCTATGGGATGAGAAGAGCTCAAAAAGAAGGAAGACTGATGGGCACCGCATCTTATGGCTACATTAACAAATGTACTGAAGATGGAAGAAAGTTTGTAGCCTTAAAAGAACCCGAGGCTTCAAATATGCGATGGGCATTTAATGAAATTGCTAAGGGTAAATATGCGACCAACCAGATAAGACTTAAAATGAATAAGATGGAAGGCGCAAAAATTAGCAGTACTTCTTTTTACAGAGCAATAAAAAATCCGGTTTATATTGGTAAAATATATATTAAAGCATACAAAGACGAGGATGCCTGTATTGTTGAGGCCAATCATGAAAGTTTGATATCAGAAAGCCTATTTTATAAAGTGCAGAATGTTTTAAGTGGAAAAACTTGGGCTGAAAGACCCAAAGGTAAAATTATCACTGCAAATGAATTTCCACTGAGAGGCTTTTTAAAATGTCCACGATGTGGAGGACATATTTCAGGTAGCGGATCCAAAGGCAAGAAAAATGTTTATTATTACTATCACTGTAATTCTAAGTGCGGCTATAGACATAGCTCAGACAAGGTTAATTCTGCATTTGAAAAAGAATTAGTGAAATATGATTACCATGAAAGCATAAATACGTTATTAAAAGAAATAATATTAAGCAATTTTAAATACATACAGGAAAATATTGAAGGTAAGAAAAGGGAACTGTCCGAACAGATTGTTAATTTAACCAATAGGCTATCTAGCGCTAGAGAAAAGTATCTCGAAGACAGATTGGATTTTGAAGATTATCAAGTTATTAAAAATGAAAGTAAGAAAAAAATTGATGAGCTTGAAATGGAACTTCAGAATCAAAGGCTATCACGTAAAAATACAGATATCAGAGCAAAGCTTGACCAGGTTCTAAACATCTTGCCAAACCTTTCTCAATTGTACATTAAAGGTGATAATGAGACAAAAAATTCTATATTGTGTTCGATTTTGGCCGAAAAACTAGAATTTCAAGAAAATGCTTTTCGAACACCCAAATTAAATTCTGCACTGACCCAAATATTACTGATTAACAATCAGTTACAAAGTGAAAAAAAAGGAAAGAGCACTTCTAAAAGTGCTCTTTCCCGAAGAGTGACCGCAGAAGGATTCGAACCCTCACTGTCGGAGCCGAAATCCGAAGTTCTATCCATTAAACTATGCAGCCGTATTCATAAGTTATGAATGATAAGTAATGAGTAATACCTGATTACTTATCATTCATTGTCTTTTATGTTTTAGAAAGTAATTTTCACACCTCCCAGAATCTGTGCACCCAGGACTTTATATCCTTTGTAAGTCTGGTATTTTGAGCTCAGAAGATTATTTCCGAGTGCGAAAATACTGAAATTTTTGTGAATTTTATACTCTGCAGAAAGATTTAAATCAGCATAACCGCCAACTTTATCATTTGTATTCTCTGTAGACTGGAAGATTACATTTGGAGCGCCTACGCCTTCGATTGCATAAGAGTTTGTTGTTCTGTCACTTGCAAAGATTCCTTTAAATCCTAACAATAACTTTTTGTCAAGCATTGTATATTTCGCCCCGATGCTAGCATTGAACAAAGGAACGTTATAAATATTATCGAAATTCTTAAGATCATACTTGGTGAACCTCAATTCTCCGTCTAAAATCAGGTTTGCCAATGGGAAATACTGCACACTCCCTTTGATATCGCTTACATTTCCATCATCATATACCGCAGAGAAAGTATTGGCAAAATTGTAGGCAGAACGGTTAACAGAGCTGTTATCGAAAAGACCATTCGCTTTGAAGAACATAATGTCTCTCATTTTTCCGTAACCCGCAGAGAAGTCGTATTTCAGTGTTTCATCAATGTCCCCTCTCAATCCTACATAAAAATGATATTTCGTCTCTGTAGGCTTTAAAAACTGGTCAGAAAGGATAAATGGATTCGTCTGTAACATATCTCCGTAGGTATTCAGTTTCAAACCACCGTCTACCCCCCCGTAGAATTTAAATTCGTTAGCTGCTGCAAACTGGAACTCCGCCTGTGGGAACCAATACGTTTTATTATTTTTCTGCTGAGAAAACAGTTCCGCTGAATTTTTAGCATTCAGGAAAGAAAATGAAGAACCTAACATCAGATAAGAGTCTCCTTTTCTGAACGTTACTTTCGGAGTAAGGTTTGTATTGAAGAAATTGGAAGAATTTTTATCTCTGATGGCAAAATCGGTTTTCACAGCCTCTAATCCTACTCCAAGATCAGCATTCAGGTTGATTCCTGATTTTCCTAATTCAACAGCATGTTTGGAGAAATTGGCAAGGATGGACACCTGGTTTTCCTGCGCATCAAAATGATCTTTCAGGAATGATGATTTTACCCTTACATCATTTAAGATTTCATTGGAATAAAAATCATAATATCCGTTTACTTTAAACTGATTTACTTTTTGTTTCAGATCAAGCTCTCCGGTAGGCTGCATGGCGTAGATTCCATAATAATTATAGCTGTCTAAACCATATTCAGCATTAAGGTTGAATTTCCCCTTTTCACCATATGAGTTTAAGAAAGCGCCAATATTAGCAGAAGTCTGCCCGGACTTCCAGTCGTAGTCTTTTTTAAGACCATTAGTGGAAAGAACATGAACATCTGCTCCTACTTCAAGCTTATTTTCAAGGGTTTTTGAGACGTTTCCGTCTACCAGAATTTTTCCGTAATTACCCATTCCGAACTGGAAGTAGTTATTCTGAGCCATTCCATCAAATTTCGGAGCTACATCTTCACCCTGAATGGTTGAAGTCTTGAAGTCTGAAACAGCAGGAACATCCGTGATGGTATATTTCACGGGAGTCTGCGATTTCTCTTCCGGCGGATAATTTTTAATGGTTTCCACAGAAGTCTTCTTCTTCTCGATCTTCTTCACTTCCGGTTCTCTCTTTTTATTAAGAACCAGTTTTTCCTCCTTGATCTGGGAAAACGCCACAGACGAAATTCCTAAAAATAATATAGATAATATTTGAATCTTCTTGTTCATATTTTCTTTATTTGAAAAAAATATATAACGGGTTTTTATTTATTGGAAGCGATATAGCTGCCTAATAAAGCTTTCCCTGACTGTTTTGAAAAAGTTCTCCCTAGTCTGAATATATTAAACAGCCAAAGGCTTTGATAAACCTGTAGTTTGTATTGATAATTTTTTGTTGTACTGTTCTCAGCTACATCATAACTGTAAGAAATATCATAAGGAAATCCTGAAGGCAATAATCCGACTGTCAGCATACTTCCAATCATTGGGTTTCCGCAAGGAGGAGTATAGGTTTTCATCGGATGCAGAGTTATTTTTGCTGCATGGGTACTGTCTTCTACAATTTCATAAATATCAGAATGTTTTAAAATTTTAAATTCTCTTTCAAGATCCTTGTTCATTACAAAAACTTTTTGCTTTTTGAAATCAGCTTTTGCATGGTTATACTCTTTTGGGTAGGCACTGTACGACGGAATGCAACTCCAGAGAGAAGTGGAAATCAAAAAAGAATATAGGGTAATTTTAAACACCTTCATGTATTATTTCTTAATCTGTTTTTTAACTTCTTTAGCTTCAGCTACGATCTCTGGGAAATCTTTGTAATTCGCGATGATCTGATCACACGTATAACTTGCCTGATAATTATCCTTCAGACCGATATAGTTTTTCGCCATCAATACCAATGCTTTTGCTCCCCAGAACTCTTCCGAAGCATAGTTATTGGCAAGCTTAAAGATGGTCTCATTAGAAGACTTGAAAGCCTTTCCTTTGTTCTGATAATAAGCTTTAGCATATAAAGCTTCCGCTGCTACCGAAGTATTGGAGGATTTTTCAAGCGAAACATAGGCTGCCTGAGCATCTTTATCTTTTCCTGAGTTCATCAGGCTTCTTGCTTTGATCACTTTTGCTGTTTCAATAACGGCTGCTGAGTTTTTAGAATTAGCAATGACTGCATTAGCCAGTTTCTCTGCTTCTGCGAAGTTATTTTCTTCTGCATACAGTTTCATCAGCTCTACATTAGCATAATTTTTAATGCTGATATCAGACGAATTTTTAATGCCTTCAAGATACTTTTTGGCTTCTGCCGTATTCCCCTGTGCAATAAAGATTTGAGCTAAACGAGTTTGTGCATCATCCTGGTAATCATTCTGAATTACAGCAACTTCCTGAAGAACAAGTAAAGCTTTAGTTGAATTATTGGTCTGATAGTAACTTTCTCCCAATTCATACTTCGCCTGGTACAATCCTTCCCCTGTTGGGTTCTGTGTCAGATACTTTTCGTAGTAAGAAATGGCACTTTTATAATCTTTCTTAGCGAAGAACTGTTTAGCTGTTGAAAGGTTAATTTCATCTATTTCAGCAGTATCTACATTCACCCCAATATTTCTTGCGAAAGTTTCATACCCTGAAACATCTCCGTTTTTCGTGAAGATAGGTTTTGCAGCCTGAACCACTTTCTGAGCATAGGCTGTATTTTTATACTGCTCACCCAGAGACTTCAGTTCAGAAAGCGCTTTATCATTCTGATTCTGGTCTATGTAATTCTGCGCTCTGTAAATTGAGGCATTTGCTATTAAATCTTTATCAGAAGATCCTTTAATTACTTTTCCGAAATAATCATTGGAGTTCGCAAAATCATCCTGAGCTGCATACGCTGTTCCTATTTCGTATTGAGCGTCATCAAAATATTCAGAATCCGGATATTTCGATAAAAGGTTTTTAAGGTTGGTAATCTTCGCCTGAGTATCTCCTTTAAATCCTAAAGCCATTGCTTTCTGATACAAAGTATAATCCGTAGCATCTTCATTCTTATCGTAGATAGCAATCGCTTCATTCAGATCATTGTTGGCATAATGAATATCTGCAAGACGAAGTTCTGCATCATTTTTAAACTCCGGTTTCGGATTGGTAAGATACTGTTTGAAATAAGTAGCAGCCTGATCAAATTTCTTGGATTTAAAATAAGCATACCCTAAATCATAAGGCAGCTGCTGTTTTTCAGGGAAGCTTTCCGTAAGAAGCTTTTCATAACGAACAATGGCAGAAGGGTAATTTCCTTTCTGGTAATATACCTGTGCCAGCCAGTATAAAGCTCTGCTGTTGAATTCTTTATTGATATTAAAGCCAAGACTTCTTAAGAAATATTTCTCAGCTTCATCATAATTTCCTTTGTTGAATTCTTCAGTCCCCAATAAATAAGAAACCTCCTGGTCTACTTTATTGATCTCGGGAGTTGAACTCTGCAATCTGTCAATTGCATTCAGGGTTTCTTTATAGTTTCCGGAATACAGATATGATTTCACCAATAATGATCTCATTTCTGTAGCATTGGCACCATTCTGATTTTCGTTGATATAACTTTGGATCACCGCAGAAGGGCTTTCAAACGGGTTTCCGATATCATAACTTAATTTGGCATACTGCTCATGAGCCAGCTTTTTCACTTTCGCATCATAATCCATCTGATAAGAAGAACGGAATGCGGAAAGCGCTTCCTGCTTTTTATCAACTGCCAGATAAGCATTTCCTAACTGGTAGTAAGCATTTTGTGCTAAAGCAGAATTACTGTTCAGAAGCTGGTTGTAATAAGAAACCGCTTCATCATATTTTTTAAGCTGTGCAGCGACAAATCCCATCTCATACAAATCGTTTTCGGATGGATTCTGCTGTACGCTCAGATAATCTTTTAAATGTGGGTAAGCAGAACTGTAATCATTCTTCATGAAATAACTCTCTCCGATGATCTTATGAACTTCCGCTTTATAAGAATCTGAAATATTTTCTTTTAACAGCGCATTTCCTTCTGTAATTGCCTGATCGTAATTCTTATCATTATAATACATCTGTACATAATAAGGACGTACAAGCTTCGAGAATTTATCCTGATCTTTTATGGAATCAAAATACTGGAAAGCTTTATCATTCTGTCTGTTGCTGTAATATAAATGTCCCAGCATGTAAGCAATATCTCCTTTTTGAGACTGATCCGCTGATTTATAAGCTTCTTCCAGTGCATCAATTGCTCCCTTGGAATCACCCGTCATAAATTTTGCATATCCAAGCTTCAGAATATACTGGGTATTTTCCTCTTTCGAAAGCTGATACTGATTTACCTTTTTCAGCGTTTCCAGCGCCTTGTCAAAGTCTTTCTTCGCTAAATAGTAATCTGCCAGCGGAAGATTAGCCTGAGCAAAATAAGCAGAATTAGGATATTCTTTTATAAAAGCTGTTAACCCTTCTTCAGCATGATTTTTCTGAAGAATCACACCAATTACATTATCAAAAAACTGCGCAGCTTCCTTTTTCGAACGGGACAAATTCTGATTATAGAAATATTGTCTTGCATATTCGTATTGTGAAGCGTTATAAATTTTAGTCTGATAAAGGTTTTCGGCTAGATTGAGCCTGTAATTTTCTTTCTGGGTAAAATATTGGGACTGTTGAGCATCGGAGATTCCGAAATAGATTACAGCAGCCGCTAAAAGTATTTTTTTTGATTTCATTCTTCTTGATATAAGAAAATTAGTCTAAATAAGTTAACGAAAATATTAAAAACTTATTGTTTAAGCAAGTTTTAACAGCGTTAATGGATGTTAATACTTATTTCATAACAACGAAAATTTTCTCACTATACAATGATAAAATTTACTACTTTCGTTTGATAAAATGTAAACAATTTTAATAAACAGTTATCAAAAACGTATTTTAATTTGATACTTTTTCAACAGCAGCTAAAAACATACCATAAATACACCATTCCATGAAATTTAAGATTCTTTTAGCATTAATTTTTGTGAACCTTTTGCAGGCACAAAAATTTTACTTTCCAAAGACCGCTGTAAATGACTCTGTTATATTGGAAAAACAGATTCCCGGACTTGCTCAGCAGATCATTCCTCAGCTTCAGTCCGCAAAGTATAAACCGGAAAATACGGTTGATCTTATGGATAATCTTTTCCGTTTGCAGATGGTGGCTCAGGATTATAAAAATTCATTGACTTCCCTCTCAGAGAACCGCAATCTGTTTGCCGATAACAATATGGGTGGATACAGATTTATAGGTCTTGAGTTGTACGCTTTGGCTAAAATGGAACAAAAAGAAACTAATTCTTCCTTTCCGAATGCCCTTCAGAAAGTATTCAACCAAAAATATGAAAGTCTTCCAGAAAAACTGATTCCAAGGCTTGGGCTCGCTCTTGACGGAGATGTGAATGCATCAAGAAAACTGTTGAAGAGTCTGCTGGATAAACAAAAAGACAAGGACAGCATTGATTACAGAACGGCTTTGGCATTATGTAAAAATTATCTGAACTATAAAACGTATTCCAACATCAAACCTCAGGTCATGCAGCTGCTGGCTTCCAGAGACAAGGAAAAATTCATTACTGAAACCCAAGATCTTAAGATCAACGGGAATACTTTAACGATTACTATTGTTCGTAAAAAGGAGAATACTTCCCCACTTCCTGTTATTTTAACCAATAATATCTACGCTGGTCCTTTTGATGAGTTTTTTGGGAAGAGAGCGGCTACCTATAATTATGTGGGAGCAGTAATCAATACCCGGGGTAAAAGAAACAGCAATGACGTGAATAATCCTTTTGAACATGAATCGAAAGATATTTATGAAGTGATAGACTGGGTAAGCAAACAGCCCTGGTGCAACGGAAAAGTGGGAATGATTGGCGGAAGTTATTTAGGTTTCAGCCAGTGGGCAGCCGTAAAAAAAGTTCATCCGGCATTAAAGACCATCGTTCCTCAGGTTGCCGTAGGTATCGGGATTGATTATCCTGCTCAGAATAATATTTTTATGAGCTATATGTTGCAGTGGATTCAGTATGTTACCAATAATAAGTTTACAGATGAGGCAGATTTTGCCAATGCTGTAAAATGGGATTCTATTTATACGAAATGGTACAAAAGCGGTAAATCATTCAGATCTTTAGACAAAATAAGCGGAAAGCCGAGCAAAATATTCCAGCGATGGCTGGATCATCCTGGATATGATGAATTTTGGCAGAAAACGGTTCCTTACAAAGAGGATTTCTCTAAAATTAACATTCCTATTCTGACTACAACGGGATATTATGATGATGATCAGATTGGTGCGCTGTATTATTTTAAACAACATCATTTATACAATAAAAATGCAGATCATTATCTGGTTATAGGTCCTTACAATCACGGAGGTGCACAAAGTTTCGGATTTACTTATGTGAATGGTAACCCTATTGACCCGGTGGCCAGAATAAGCATTGACGATCTTGCTTTCTCCTGGTTTGATTATATCCTGAAAGGAGGTAAGAAGCCGGAAATTTTAAAGGACAGAATCAATTTTCAGGTGATGAACACGAATACCTGGAAACATGTTGCTGATCTTGACAAAATGCATAATTCTTCTTTGAAATTCTATCTTCAGGACAAGAAGAACACTTCTTCAGTATTTAATAAACCCCAAACTAAAAGTTTTACAACTCAAATTGTTGATTTTAAGAACAGAGATCAGAAAGACATTTATTATAAAGTCAGCAAAAAAGACAGCATAAAAATGACAAATTCCGTTGCTTTTGAAAGTGAAGTTCTTGACAAGGATATGATCTTAAGTGGAAATCTCTCTGGTGTATTTAATGTTTCCATCAATAAAAAAGATTTTGATACGGACACTTATCTGTACCAGATTCAACCGGATGGGAAATCTTCGCTGCTGTCTACTCATATTGTGAGAGCCAGCTATGCAAAAGACAATGAAAAAAGGCAGCTGCTTGAGCCCAATAAAATGGAACAAATTCCTATTAACAATTCCTATGTGATGAGTAAAAAAATAGAAAAAGGAAGCAAACTCCTGCTGCTGGTTGGCGTTAATAAAAATCCTAACTGGCAGATCAATTATGGTTCTGGCAAAGATGTAAGTGATGAAACCATAAAAGATTCCGGGGAGCCGCTGGAGGTAAAATGGTACAATGACAGCTATGTGGAGTTACCTGTTTATAATGATTAAAAACCTTTATTTCAGTAAATTTCAGCAGGCTTTAAACAACAAAAGGGTTATTTCATCCCTTAATGATAAAAATTCTTAATTTAGTCGGCTAAAAATAACCCATGAGCACTCAATGATCAGGAACATATTTCGATGTGATGCTTTTTCAGTGGCTCAAAAAATACCATTAATGAAATTTAAGATACTCTTAGCATTAGTTTTTGTCAATCTAATGCAGGCCCAGAAGTTTTACTTTCCGAAAACAGCGACAACAGATTCTGTCATTCTTGAAAAACAAATTCCGGAACTCGCTCTAAAGGTGATTACTGAACATCAGTCTTCTAAAAATAAACCGAAATCTACCGTCACATTTTTAGACAACCTGTTTCGTTTACAACTCGCTGCAAAAGATTATAAAAATTCTATTACAAGTTTAGCTGACTACCGTAAAGAATACGCAGATCATAATATGGCAGGGAACAAATCTCTTGCTTATGAAATCTACAGCATGGCCAAACAGATGGAAAAAGATAAAAAAATCTCTTTTCCCAATGCCCTTCAGGCAGCATTTACTACAAAATATGAAAGTTATCCTGATCCGCTGATTGCCAAGATCGGGACCATTCTGGATGGTGATGTAAAGGAATATAAAAAATCTCTGAAAGCAGCTCTTGATAAGCAAAAAGATAAGGACAGTATAGATTATACTTCTGCTCTTGCTCTATGTAAAAATTATGTCAATTATAAAACTTATTCCAGCATCAAGCCTCAGGTTATGCAGCTGTTCAAAGTAAAGGAGCAGGAAAAATTCATCATCGAAAGCAAGAACCTTACCTTAAAAAACGGAACAACACTCACGATTACTGTTGTACGAAAAAAAGAAAATACATCTCCCCTTCCAGTTATTCTTACCAATAATATTTATGCAGGAGAACTTGTAGATGCAGGAATGGGAAAAAGAGCGGCAGTCTACAATTACGTAGGAGCTGTGGTTAATACGCGTGGAAAAAGGGGCAGTAATGACCCTAATAATCCATTTGAAGATGAAGCACAGGACCTTTATGAAGTCATAGACTGGGTAAGCAAACAACCGTGGAGCAACGGTAAAGTAGGAATGATAGGTGGAAGCTATTTAGGATTCAGCCAATGGGCAGCAGCCAAAAAACTGCACCCGGCATTAAAGACCATTGTACCTCAGGTATCTGTAGGAATCGGGATAGATTATCCTGCTCAAAACAATGTCTTCATGAGCTATATGATGCAGTGGATCCGCTATGTTACCAATAATAAGCTGACTGACGAAGCAACCTTCACCAATTATCCGAAATGGGATTCTGTCAATACAGCGTGGTACAAAAGTGGCAGGTCATTCAGAGCTCTGGATTCGATCAGCGGAAAGCCTAATAAAATTTTCCAAAGATGGCTGGATCATCCCGGTTATGATAAATACTGGCAGAAAATGGTTCCTTATAAAAAGGATTTTGCTAAAATAAATATTCCCGTTTTAACAACTACAGGCTATTATGATGCTGATCAGATCGGAGCCATGTATTATTATAAACAACATCACAAATACAACAAAAATCCTAATCATTATTTAGTGATCGGACCATATGATCATGCAGGTGCTCAAAGTTATGGATACAACTATGTCTATGGTTCCGGAAGTATCCTCATAGATCCCGTAGCCAGAATAAGTATTGATGAGCTTGCATTTTCCTGGTTTGATTATATTCTGAAAGATGGCAAAAAGCCGGAACTTCTAAAGGATAAGGTCAATTTTCAGATTATGAACAGTAATACATGGAAACATGTTCCCGATCTTGATAAAATGCATTCTTCTACTCTTAAATTTTATCTTCAGGATCGTAAAGACGGTTCTTCGGCTTTTGAGAAACCCAAAACCGAACAATTTACCAAACAGACCATTGATTTTAAAGACAGAGATCCGAAATATCTTTACCATAAAGTAAGCAAACAGGACAGTGTAAATGTAACCCATTCTATTCATTTTGAAAGTGAAGTCCTGGACAGAGATATTGTACTAAGCGGAAATTTATCCGGAGTATTCAATGTTTCTGTTAATAAGAAAGATTTTGATTCCAATACCTTATTATATCAGGTACAGCCGGACGGTAAGACATTTTTACTCTCTACGCATCTTACAAGGGCCAGCTATGCAAAAGACAATTCCAAACGTCATCTTCTTAAGCCTGGCAGAAAGGAGCAGATCCCGATCAAAAACTCATTCTTTATGAGCAAAAAAATAGAAAAGGGAAGCAAACTGGTATTATTGGTAGGAGTTAATAAAAGTAAAAGCTGGCAGGTCAACTATGGGACAGGAAAAAATGTAAGTGATGAAACCATAAAAGATGCTGGTGAACCTCTGGAAATAAAATGGTACAATGACAGTTATGTAGAAATACCTCTTTATAAAGATTAACATCCTTTGTTTGAGCATTTTTATTCAAATGTTCTTAACAACTGTTAACATCAAGATAAAAAATCATTACATTTGCTTTTTTTCAAATCAAATATAGTTATTGAATGAGTCAACTTTTTAGAAGAAAAATCTATTCAGATACAGATACTTCAACTGGACTTTTAAGAGTCTTAGGTGTATGGGACATTGTATTTTTTGGTATTGCGGCTATCATTGGAGCTGGGAGTTTCAGCAGTTTGGGAGAAGCCGTTTTCAGAGGTGGCCCCGGTGTTATCCTTCTATATTTGATTTGCGGTTTTGCCTGTGGGTTTACCGCTTTATGCTATGCTGAATTTGCCAGCAGAATTCCAACCGCGGGTTCTGCCTATACGTATGCTTATGCTAGCTTCGGAGAGCTAATCGCATGGGTTATTGGCTGGGCCTTAATCATGGAATATTCTTTCGGAAATATTTATGTAGCCTTTTCCTGGTCGGATTATTTCACCAGTTTCTTAGGACGCCTCGGAATGCATATTCCTGATTATCTGACCTGCAGCTATACTGAAGCCAGAAAAGCTGTTCAATATGGCTCAGAAAACAAAGAACTGCTAAATGCATGGAAAACCGCTCCGTTAATCGGAAGTTTGAAATTCATTGTAGATATTCCGGCATTGGTTATCAATGGTTTAATTACATGGCTTTGTTACGTAGGAGTAAAAGAAAGTAAAAACTTCAATAACTCTTTAGTTATCTTAAAACTGGGAGTGATTCTATTGGTTATACTGGTTGGTTTTGCTTATATCAATACTGAAAACTGGACTCCTGTAAGTCCTGTAACCGGGACACCATCCTTCATGCCGAATGGTTTTGCGGGAGTAATGAGTGCCGTATCAGGAGTATTCTTCGCTTATATCGGATTTGATGCTTTAAGTGTACTTTCTGAAGAGACCAAAGATCCACAAAAGACTTTACCAAAAGGAATGATCATCTCTCTTGTATTGTGTACAGTGATCTATATTGCTTTAACACTGGTATTAACAGGAATGGTAGATTACAAAAAATTTGATGGTGTAGGAGATCCCCTTTCATTCATATTTGAAAAAACAAATGCTAATGTGGCCTGGATGGAACTTGTAGTATCCTTCGTTGCCATTGTTGCCATTACCACTGTACTATTGGTTTTCCAGATGGGACAGCCGAGAATCTGGTATGCTATGAGCCGTGACGGACTGATGCCTGCAAGGTTTCAAAAGGTACATCCAAAGTATAAAACGCCTTCATACGCAACTATTGTTACGGGAATTGTGGTAGGTATTCCTATCCTGTTTACAGATAAAACGTTCATCCTTGATTTTACAAGTATCGGAACTATTTTTGCCTTTGTACTGGTATGTGCCGGAGTGCTGATGCTTCCTGCAAAAGAAAAGATTAAGGGCAGATTTCACCTTCCTTATGTGAATGGTAAAATCATTTTTCCTGTTATTTTCATTGGTAGTTTATTGGTTTTCTACAAATGGCAGCCAGAGTTTTTTGACAATCTGATGAACTGGTCAGATCCTAAAGAAGGAGAATTCAGGGCTTCTATTTTCTTCTTTATTATCATCAACCTGATTCTATGTGTAGTAGCTTTTATCAAGAATTTATCATTAATTCCATTGATCGGATTAAGTTCATGCCTGTACCTTCTTACAGGAATGAGCCATGAAAACTGGTTTTGGTTCGGAATGTGGTTCCTTGTGGGTATGGTTATTTATTTCTGCTATGGATATAAAAACAGTAAGCTTGGAAAAGAACTAAAGAATAGCTAAGAAAGCAACTAAATAGTTACAAAAGGGCAAAATAGCAAAGACGTTAAACCTGAGGGAAAGACTGATTTGTTATTTTGCCTTTTTACTTTTTAATTCTTTGATGAAAATCGGCAGAATTATTGCTTTACCACCAGGAGAATCAATAAACTAGACCGCCATGACTGAAAGAATCAAAACATACAGAGAATTTTACCAGTTTTATCTTACTGAACACAGTAAAACAGGAACCCGCATATTCCATTTTATAGGAACATTTCTCGTATTTTTCGTTATAGGGTATGTCATCAGTTCCGGAAAGGAGCGATTTCTATGGTACATCCCGATTGTAGGCTATGGATTTGCCTGGTTCAGTCATGCTGTGATTGAGAGAAATAAACCGGCTACTTTTAAATATCCTTTATGGTCTTTAATTTCAGATTTCAGACTGTTTTTTGAGCTGCTGATCGGTAAGCAGAAATTCTTTACGTCCAATAACCAGCCTCAAAAGCAGGAATAGCCTTGAGTTTCTTTTCTTTTTTTAGTTTTGAAGACGCAGAGCATTCCGACTTCGCACAATGTGAGATTTTCAGCAAATGATGATATGATTTTTCTCGTAGATTGTGGAGATTTCGCAGATTTTTTTTAATAATATCTGCCTGGTTTTCAAGAGCTGTAGAGGATATTAAAGTTTAGATTCCTTGCTCTGCCCGGAATGATAAAACAGAGTTTTGAAATTTTATCAGAGATAAAATCTTTGCGCCTTAAAAGCATTCCTTCTAATAATATTTCCAGCCTTTACTTTTCGATTGAGATTGCTTCACCTTCGGTTGGCAATGACTATAATTCAGTAGGGTTTTGTTTGTTTGGGTGGAGCTTCTTCCCTATCATATATCCTATTGAAGGCAGAATAAATGACAGTACAACAGGAAATAACAATGCTATGCCTGAGCCCTCAAGAATAACTGTTAAAGGAAAAAGATAGCCATTATAAATGATGAACGCCAATGTAAAAAGAAAACTGTCACTGTTGCTCGTAGAAAGAATATTAAAATCACTTCCAAAATGATCAAACAACCCCGAGCAGACGAATAAGAACACATTCACGAAAAACATCCACAAAATGGTTCTGTAGATCATTCCCTTTTTTGCATTCAGATATCCGGCGAAGATCAGAAACAGAGATAATATTCCGGAAACGATATAATCCAGTCCTGAGACATCAACCTCACTTCCCGTTCTTCCAAAGAAATACATGGCATACAATATCAGATTCACGAGATAGATGACCGTTACATAATTCATAAGTCAAAAAATTTTGTGTTTACGGTTAATATTGTTTTTCAAGTATATCGTAATGAACTGTGTTTGCAATTTTTTCAGCGAATGCATCTCCATTTACTTTTTTCCGTTCAGGAATATAGCTTGAAAAGGTTATAGTATCATCTTTATTGATTGTTACTTCCACTTCTTCAAGGATATTCTGCTCATCCACATAAAACTGGATTCTGTTGTCTACAATCCTCCAAAAAGAAAGTCTGGGTTCGGAAGGGCTGCAATCCCCTGTTGTTCCTTCCACATAATTATAAATGGCAAAACCATCTTCTCTGATGGCATAATTTCTCATCAGACGGCAATTATCAAATTGTTTTACTACTTTCTTTTTATTTTCATAAAATCCAGCTTCCTTTAGTTTCCAGAATCCTGTAACATTTTCTTTGATTAATTTTTGGGCACTGACCATAGAAACGGTCATAAAAGAAGCAAGAAAAAATATCCTATACATCAATGAATTTGTGTTTTTTATTTTAAATGAATATCATAATGAGTGAGTATCTTCGGGCGGCTTCGCCGCCCGAAGATACTCTAAGCTTTAAACCTTAAACCTTTGAACCCTTAAATTTAAACTTAAAGAATTCTATTTGAATTTCTTCTTAAAGCTGAATTTAAGCATATTCATAAGTCCTGGTTCAATGATGTCAATTCCCAGTCCGAAATTACTATCTGCAACGGTATGATGGTCTGTTCTGAACTTTTCAAACTCACTTTGCGGAATTTCAATATTGATCAGAGGATTGTATTCAATGTATACACTTGCCCCATTTTTGTTTACTTTTTTTCGGCTTTTATAGTCAAAATACGGGTTGGATATCGTACTTTCCTGAACCGTATATTTCTCTTCAACATCAATTTTCTGGTCCGTCTGCAAATTGATTTCATATTTTTCACTGTCGAAATTATGCCAGAAAGGCAAATCTTTATGAATGAAATCTCTAGCACTCGCCTTTACAACATTTCGGTCAAAGTACATCAGAAAACGGTTTTTCTGCGGATCCACAAAATAAGGATTCTCAATAGTTGCAGTATATTGAATCTTCACCTCATTCAGCCTCTTGTCATCACTTACTACATCAATAGCGGCATCTTTGAATACGTTTCTTACATCAGTACCATTACGGTCACCTGAATAATTAAGCGCATAAAAGAGGAAACTGTTCCAGCTGTCTATGATTTCTCTTTTGTTGGTACTTTTAAAATACCTTCTCATTGCATTGGCTCTGTTTCCTTTGTAAGTTGTTGACAGAGTAAGTTTTCCGGTATTGCCCTGTGCGGTTAAATCGACTCTTTCATTAATGCAGAAATAAGGGAATTTATAAGATTTCCTTACCTGAAGCTCCTGATCCTTCTTCACTTCGAGATAATGCATAAAATAGATAAATCCTCTGTTTTCAATCAATCCGAATTCATCACGGATGGTTGCGTCAATAAAGTATTCTTCACCTTTATAATTCACTTTTACCACAACATGATTGAAACTTAACAGTGATGGCAGATAATATTTAATATAATAATCCGTATTAAAATTTACCAGCACTACAGATGCATCTACTCCTATATAATCAAGGATCACCTTCAATAAAACCGACTTTGCCTTGCAATCTCCCTGTTTATTTTCATAGGTTACTGATGGCTCCTGTGGTTTATGACCATTCATTTCATCCGCATTGAACACATAATAAATATGGTTCTGTACATATTCTATGGCAAACTGTAGTTTTTCATCCTGATCAGCAATGGCATCCAGTTTTTCAACCAGATTCGGAGCAAAATCCTGCAAAGAGGATTTATTAAAAATCTCCTCATAGAAAGGGACAATATAGTTGGAAAGGTCCTTCCAGTTGCTTTCTGTAGCAAAGTCTACATAAGGAAAAATTTCACGTCCGGAATCCACAGGATTGATGTAGTTTTCTTCTTCAATGACAAATCTGTCTCCTTTTTTCAGATGGTTTATCTCCGGCTCAAGAACATTTCCCTGTTCATCTCTGAAAAATGTCTTTTTGTAGGCAATAGTCTGTTCACGTTCGTTGATGAATGTAAATTTAAAACTGCCATAGGCCCAATAATTATCAGGACTTACCCAGACATATTTTGAAAATTCCTTTCTCAGAAAATCGCGGTCTGTAAATTCTTTGATCCTTGAATCTTCCAAGATCAGAACATCATACAGCCTGAGATCTTTGATGGTAATATTGATTTTTTTATTACTGCTCAAAACTCCTCCGCTGCTCTGATTTTCACTGTCAAGAACCTTAATTTTCGTATCCGGAATCTTATCTATCAGTACTCCGTCTCTCAACACGCTGATTCTGTGAATCTGATAGACTTCATTTTCCTCCACAATCACATCAGAAACAGATGCTCTTTCCAGATTTCCAGGCTCGTTCAGAGTATACGCCATACAGACATACTCACTGTTTTCCGTATTGCTTGTATAGTATTTTTTGTCTAAAAAATAGCAGTAATCCCGGCCTTCATCAATTTGTTTTTTGGCAAATTCGGAATCTTTGATGCGGTCTTTTATTTCCTCATCCCCAATATTTCCTGCCCACATTTCAGGTTTTTGAATCCTGTAATTTTCAACTTGCATTTGATTATCCATATTTATTATAAGAATTAATTTGTGGTTAGTGTTTAAGAAATTCAAATTAAATAATTAAAAAAGTAAAAAACAATAGCAGAAGTACTACAAATAAGGATTTTTTTTCGGCATAGTAATTGCGAGGTATGGGGAAAATCAAGTTTATGAAAAGTATAGCAACAATTCTAAAAGGGGCAGCACCCGCATTAGCATTATTCGCAATGACGCAATGTACAACCACAGCCAATGCATCAGCAGGTGATGAAAAAACCTTCATCGTAGGACCACAAACAGCAGATTGTACAGGCGTAGCTCCTATGAAATGTCTGCAGGTAAAAGAAAACACTTCCGGAAACTGGACGAATTTCTACAGCAATATCGAAGGATTTACTTATGAACCGGGATATGAATATGTTTTAAAGGTAAAAACAGAAAAAATTGCCAATCCGCCAGCCGATGGATCTTCTATAAAATACACTTTGGTAAAGCAGGTTTCTAAAACAAAAAAAACTGAAATGGCAGCCAATGAAAAAACCATTATCGTAGGACCACAAACGGTAGACTGCTCTGCAGGAGCCGGCCGTATGAAATGTATGCAGGTAAAAGAAAGTGCATCTGAAAGCTGGACCAATTTCTACAGCAATATTGAAGGCTTCACTTACGAGCCGGGTTACGAATATGTTTTAAAAGTAAAAACAGAAAAAATTGAGAATCCGCCGGCAGATGCATCTTCAGTCAAATATACACTGATAGAACAGGTTTCTAAAACGAAGAAATAATACATGAAAAACGCTTCTGAAAATTCAGAAGCGTTTTTATTTTGCCGGAGGCTGGAAGAATGAAGTCAGAAGTACTTTTGGACGATCAGGAAAAATCAGCAAATGATTCATCTCTAATTATCTATTCCTTTCTTCTTACTTCCCGTGTATCTTAAAATCCGGTTTCTTTCTGAGGTGGATCCGGATATTTTCCTTTTGTAGCTTCTCCTACAGTATTTGCGGTGGTCATGGCCACTACAAGATCATTAAGCATTCCGCTTGCTGCAGTAGGTGAATTGGGAAGAAGTACAAGGTTACTTCTGTTGCTTGCTCCTACAGAATGTAAAGTATCATAATGTTGTGTTACAACAATAAGAGCTGATGCTTCATGAGAATTGATATCCACATTATTCAACATTCTTACAGACTCTTCAAGTCCTTTTGCAATTTCTCTTCTTTGGTCGGCAATCCCCTGCCCTTGTAATTTTTTAGATTCTGCCTCTGCTTTTGCAACCGCTACAATACGGATTCTTTGTGCTTCAGATTCATATTCTGCAGCCGTTTTTTCTCTTTCTGCAGCATTAATCCTGTTCATCGCATGTTTTACCTGCTCATCCGGATCAATATCGGTTACCAAAGCTTTGATAATATCATATCCGTAGCTGTTCATTGCTTCCTGAAGCTCACTTTTCACAGCAATAGCCACATCATCTTTTCTTACAAAAACATCGTCCAGTTTCAGTTTTGGAACTTCTGCCCTCACCACATCAAACACAAATGAAGTAATTTGATTTTCAGGATTTTCCAAACGGTAATAAGCATCTCCCACCTGACTTCTGATCACCTGATATTGAACAGAAATTTTCATTTTGATGAAAACATTGTCTAATGTTTTTGTGTCAATCATGACGTCCAGCTGCTGAATTCTCAAATTCAGTCTTTTGGCAATCTGATCTATGATGGGCATCTTAAGATGAAGGCCGGAATGTTTTACAGCCTTGAATTTCCCAAAACGCTCAATAATCGCTGCAGTTTCCTGTTTAACGACAAAGAACGAAGCGAATAAAATGATTAGCCCGAAGAAAATAACGGGCGCTAAATATATTCCCATAGTTTTTAATTTTATAATAAGTCGTCACACATCCTGTTTTGTTAAAACTTTTTTGTGGGCGTTGTTTAAATATAAGAAAAATAAATATAAGATCCGGAATATAACCCTCAGAAAATCAGACACAGCGTTATCAGATTATTTTTAAAACTATTCTGAAAAACTCTTACTTTTGAATATTCATTACACATCATGGTTAATTCTAAAGAAATATTAAAGGATCACATCTCTAAATTCACGACTCTTACTGAAGAGCAGTTTGGCTATGTTTTCGAACATTTTAACCTGATTAGTTTAAAGAAAGGACAAAGTCTCATCTCTGAAGGTGATTTTGTGAATCATGAATATTTTGTTCTGGAAGGCTGCCTGAAAGCTTTTTATCTGAATGACAGTATGAAAATGTTTATCCTTCAGTTTGCCATGCCCACGTGGTGGGTAACAGATTTTGATGCACTTTACAGCCAAACAAGGGCTACCATTAATGTAGACTGCATTACCAATGCTACTATTCTTTCTATCTCCAATGAAGACAGGGAAAAAATCTGTAATGAAATTCATGAAGTTGAACATTTCTTCCGATGGAGAACCAATAAAGGATACGTAGCCGCCCAGAAACGGTTGCTTTCTTTCATGAATAATGATGCTAAATTCCGGTATGAAGAACTTCTATCCATGTACCCTCAGTTGTACAACCTGGTTCCAAAACATTTGATCGCTTCTTATCTGGGAGTAACCAGAGAAACTTTGAGCAGACTCCATCAATAATCAACCTTAAAAAAAGATGGGTCTCCTCCTCTATTTTGTGAGGTACATCACGTAACTTTTTCTTTCGATCGGCTGAACTTTGTGTCAATATTTAAACCCAATAATAATGGACACAAAAAACTTTAAAGTCAATGCAGAAAACAGTACTATTGACTGGATCGGAAGAAAAGTAACCGGCGCTCATAACGGCACAATTGGTATCAAAGAAGGAAACTTCATATTTGAAGAAGGGAAATCTCTATCAGGAAAGTTTGTCATTGACACCCGTTCTGTCAAAATCCTTGATATTGAAGATGCCGAAACCAATGCACAGTTTGCCAACCATCTGGCTTCCGATGATTTCTTCAATTCGGAACAGTTTCCTGAAGCTTACTTCGAGATCACTCATACGGAACCGGGTGATGAGAATCTTTATTATGTGAAAGGAGATCTTACGATAAAAGATATTACTCACCCAATCAATACCAGCCTGGAGATTGTAAAAACAGATAACACAGCTGTTTTAAAAACAAAGATCGTGGTTGACAGAACGAAATTCAACATTAAATTCAGGTCTTCCAATTTCTTCACCAATCTTGGTGACACCTTGATCTACAACAATTTTGACTTAAACATTCATCTTGTTGCGGAAGCTTATTAATTCTAACCTTAAAAATTGACATCATGCCATTCATCAAAGTAGAAGTACTTCGCGAAGATCTTAACCGCGAAACAAAACAACAATTAATCAGAAAAATAAACGAGGCTGTAACTTCAGTTTTGAATAAGGATCCTCATTTAACTCATATTGTCATCAATGAAATTGAAGATGATAACTGGGGATATGCCGGAGAACAGGTTTCAGTATTAAAAGAACAGGGATTTTCAACAGAAAAAAAATAAATCAGCAATGAAAAAACAAACCGTCATTATAACAGGAGCTTCTTCAGGAATAGGATTGGAAACCGCCCGTTATTTCTTAGACAGAGGAGACAATGTCATCATCAATTCACAAACTGCATCCAAATTAGAGGAAGTGTTTCATGAATTGGGAGCGGGAGAAAATCTGGCCATGGTTGCCGGAAATGTTTCAGAGAAATCAACAGGAGAAGCATTGGTAAAAAAGGCACTTGAAAGATTTGGATCAATCGATGTTCTTGTCAATAATGCAGGCATTTACGAGAATAAACCTTTCCTTGAAGTTACAGAAGATTATCTGGACCGTTTTTTAACAACGAATTTAAAAGGAACATTCTTCACTACGCAGGCTGTCATTCCCCAGATGATCAGACAAAAAGACGGCGTCGTGATCAATATCGGAACACCATTGGTATATCACGCAATTGCTGAATCTCCTTCTACAGCACCTATTTCGAGTAAAGGAGCTATCCATGCTCTGACATTGCAACTGGCTGCCGAGTTTGGGAAAGATAATGTCAGAGTCAATACGGTTGCCCCAGGATTGATCAGAACTCCGATGCATGGTGCAGATCTTGACAATAATGCAGGAATCCACTTAATCAATCGTATCGGTGAGCCGGAAGAAGTTGCTCAGATGATCCATGCGATTGCCAAGAACAAATTAATTTCCGGAGCCATCATCAATGTAGACGGTGGGATGGGTGCCGGACATCATTTATCATGAAACTATCATTAATTATAGCATGGCTGTTCAGCTTTCCGTTGAACGGCCATGCGCAAAATATAAAGAATATGAAAAATAATCAGACCTCAGAAGCTGAAATAAGGAATGTTATAGAGCATTATTATTTCAGAGGAATTAATGAAGGGAATACTGAACTTCTTACCAAAGCTTTTTATAAAGGCGCATTGCTTTTCGGAGACGTCAATGAAGTTCCCTATTTCAAAACTGCAGAGCAATATATTGAAGGTGTTGGAAATCGTGTAAGTCCACAGAAATCCGGCAAAGGATTTAAAGCTGAAATTATTTCAATAGACATTATAAATTCAATTGCTGTTGCGAAATTAAACGTGAGGATGTATGATTTCAATTATTATAATTTCATAACTTTCAATTATATAGACGGACGATGGCTGATTGTTAACAAGACATTGACCCATGTACAGCCTTAATTCAATTTTTAATGAAAACCAATACCATCATGTGGAATAAAAATAGAATTACAGATTTATTAGGAATTGAATATCCTATTCTGCAAGGTCCTTTTGGTGGAGGACTTTCCACCGTAGAACTGACAACAACCGTGAGTAATCTTGGCGGATTGGGAGGTTTCGGAGCGTATACTCTGTCACCACAGGAGATCTATGACACTCACAAAGCCATACAGTCCAAAACGGACAAACCTTATAATCTTAATCTCTGGGTAAGTGATCACGATATCATTAACGAAGAATATACAAAAGAGCAATATCAAAAGGCGGTTGAAACTTTCAAACCTTATTTTGATCTTTTAAACACGGCTATTCCTGGCCTTCCACCCTCTTTTGAATCGAGATTCCAGAATCAGCTGAATGTTATTTTTGATATTAAGCCTAAAGTTTTCAGCTTTATGTTTGGACTGTTGAATGAAAACCTCATCGAAGATCTTCATCGTCAGGGAACTATTGTCCTGGGAAATGCAACAACATTGAATGAAGCAATTGCACTGGAAAAAACCGGAGTGGATATCATTGTAGCTTCCGGCTTTGAAAGCGGTGGGCACAGACCTTCGTTTCTGGATCAGGCTGAACTTTCTACAACAGGAACTTTTGCTTTGATTCAATTAATTAAAGATAGTGTAAAAATTCCTGTGGTAGCTGCAGGGGGAATTGCCAACGGCCGTGGAATTGCGGGAGCTTTCAAACTGGGCGCTGATGCGGTACAGATTGGAACGGCTTTTCTGGCTACTGAAGAATCCGGAGCTTTACCCCTACACAAAGAGTTTTTGTTTTCTGACGCGGCTCAATCCACTACTCTTACCAGAGCGTATACCGGAAGATTGGGACGTGGAATGACCACAAAAATATCACGAGATGTATTGGCTGCCACCGACAAAACATTACCATTTCCTTTGCAGACGCATTTTATGGGTGAATTAAGAAAGGCTGCTTTGGAACAGCAAAAGAATGAGCTGGTGTTTTTCTGGGCAGGTCAGATTGCTCCGCTTTTAAAGCATAAAAAAGCCTCCACTTTAATGAAATCATTAATCGAAGAGGCTTCTGAATTATTGAATACATAGAATTTACACGGTCATTCCGATGTCTATTCCTTTAATTTTTCTATATAAATCGGTAGCATAATTATCTGTCATCCCGGAAACGAAATCAATGACTCCGAGAACTTTCTGATAATCGGTGCCGTCATTGTAAATAAATTGCTTTGGAATGAGTTTCAAAGCTTTTTCATCATATGATTTTCTGCTGTCTTTAGGCTTCAGAATAGAAGGTATAAAATGATCCAGTAATTCATACATTACATTATATCCGGCATTTTCAATTTCAACAACGGCTTTGTGATTGTAGATTTTTTCTACGGAGAAACCTGCAATATCCTGAAGTGCCTTATTTTCACTTTTATAGATATCAAGTAAGCCGTTACCAAGATTTCCTTCAAGGATAGTTCCGAAGTTATGTTTGTACATCTCAATAGACTTATTGATTAATGCATTGATTACTTTTGCTCTTAAATATGAAATCTGTTCATTTTCATTGGAGATAGAGCTCAGCTTTGTTTCAATTCTCTGAACATCATCAGTCTCCGATTTTACCAGCTCGAAAAATAAGTTTTTACAGTCTGCAGTTGAAACAATACCCAATCTGTGAGCATCTTCCATATCAATAATGTTGTAGCAGATATCGTCAGCTGCTTCTACCAGCCATACAAAAGGGTGTCTCTTGAAAATATGAGGTTCCTCACTTTCAGAAATAAGCTGGGTTCCTTTGGCAATTTCCAGAAATATATCTTTTTCATTCTGGAAAAACCCGAATTTCTTTCTGTGAATGATTCCTTTCTTCTTTGCTACTGCTTCACATGGATATTTTGCAATACTTGCCAGCGTGGAAAATGTCAGCTGAATACCTCCGGCATCTTTTCCCTGCTGTTGCTGTGCCAGCACTCTGATGGCGTTGGCGTTTCCTTCAAAATTAACCAGATCTGCCCATTCCTTTTCATTGAACTTAGATTTCAGATCTCTTTCATTTCTTTCAAAATAACTTGCAATGGCATCTTCACCGGAATGCCCGAATGCAGGGTTACCCACATCATGACATAAACATGCAGCAGCAATTACATTTCCTAAATTATAGAGATAAAAATTCTTTGAATCTTCAGTCAGGTCATTTTTAAAATCTTCAGCAATAAATTCACCGATAATACTTCCCAAACTTCTTCCTACGGATGATACTTCTAAAGAATGCGTAAGTCTGTTGTGTACAAAAACACTTCCCGGAAGAGGAAAAACCTGTGTCTTATTCTGCAGCCTTCTGAAGGCAGAAGAGAAGATAATTCTGTCGAAATCCCTTTGAAAATCAGTTCGTGAAGCTTTGGTCTGTGGATTGTTTCCTGTACGTTGATTGGTGAAAATCTGGTTTAAATTCATCATTTTTCAAAATTACTCCAAATTTTAATTGTACGGAATAGTATTTAGATTTTTATTAAACAGATCTGTCATTCAAAAAATCTATTATAGTAAACGCTTTTCAGGGATCGGAAAGATTAAAGAAATACTTTACATTTGATGCAACTAATACAACCGGAGAATACTTATCATTCTTCTTTTATCCAAATTTTAAAATTCTTTTACAATGACGGACAACACATGGCTTAACAGATGGGACGAAAGGTACAGCAGCGAAGAGTTTGCGTATGGAACAGAACCCAACAATTATCTCAGAGAACAATTATCACAACTAACTCCCGGAAAAATACTTTTCCCTGCGGAAGGAGAAGGCCGGAATGCGGTTTTCGCAGCCACACACGGATGGCAGGTTTCAGCCTTCGATATCAGTGCCAATGGCAGAAGTAAAGCATTACAGCTTGCAGAACAACTGGGAACCACCATTGATTATCAGGTGGGAGAACTTTCTACTCTGGATTATCAGAAAGAACAATTTGATGCTATTGCTCTTATTTATGCTCATTTCCCGGGAGATATCAAATCTTCCATTCATCAGATGCTGAATCAATATCTGCGTAAAGGTGGTTTTGTTATTTTCGAAGCTTTCAGTAAAAATCACCTTGAATATATTGCTAGGAATGAAAAGGTAGGTGGCCCAAAAGATATTGAATCTCTATTCTCTATTGAAGAAATCAAGGCAGACTTTCCTGATTATCACATTATTGAATTAGCAGAAACAGAAATTGAGCTCAACGAGGGATTATTTCATAATGGGACGGGCTCTGTGATTCGTTTTGTAGGACAGAAATTAGCCTAAAGACATTTAAAACAGGTTTGTTTTGGGATAAAAAATTAAGATTTCAGATAGCTATGGAATATTATTTGAATCTTTATCCCAAAACAAACGTATGCCTGAAGGACCATCCATCATATTAATGAAAGAAAACCTGCAGCCATTTGCAGGACAGCAAGTGACAGAGATTTCTGGAAATGCCAAATTTGAGAAAGATTCTTTTGTTGGCCAAACCCTTCTTGAGATCCGTACTTTTGGAAAACAGACTTATCTGGTTTTTGAAAAAGCAGCGATCCGGATTCATTTATTAATGTTTGGTTCTTACAGCATTGATGAACAGACCAAGCCGGATAAAAGTTTACGTTTAGCATTGTTTTTTTCCACCGGGAGCATCTATTTTTATACCTGTTCTGTAAAGTCCGTAGATCTGGAATTTCTGTCTACCATTGATTGGGAAGCCGATGTAATGAGCGATCAATGGGATCCAAAAAAAACAGAAAAAAAGCTGAAATCGAATCCGGAAATGATGGTCTGTGATGCATTGATGAATCAGGATATTTTTTCGGGTGTCGGAAATATCATTAAAAACGAGGTTCTTTTCAGAATCGGAGTGCAGCCGGAAAGTTTATTGGGAAATCTTCCAGCCAAAAAAAGGAAAGAGCTTATTGCTGAAGCCAGAAATTACAGTTTTGACTTTCTGAAATGGAAAAGAGAATTTGTGTTGAAAAAACATTGGCTGGTTCATACGAAATCTGTATGTCCAATTTGTGGACAAAAGCTGGTTAAAAAGCAAACCGGGGTTGGAAAAAGAAGGAGTTTCTTTTGTGAAAAGGATCAGAAACTTTATTAGATCAATATTATTTTAAGTTTTAGCTGAAGCCGTTGAAAGATTTGATTTATTTAAAGGGGTTGAAGCTCGTTTCAATTGAATCATAATATTCTATTTTTCCCACTGATTACACAGATTTTCACAGATTTATTGATTACCTGAGTGATATTTATTATTACTCATTGCTCATTACCTATTACTCATAGATCAGTCTGAATTGAGAAGTCCTCCCGCAAATCTTGTGAAAAATTCGGATCTGTACACTTCTCCAAGAGGAATCTCAGAATCTTCAATGTAAATATTATGATTGTCAAATGAGTCTATGTAATTCATATTCACCACGTAGGATTTGCTGACTCTGATGAAGTTTTCACCGGAAATTTTCTGATGGATCGTTTTTAAATTCATTGCGGTAATAAGTTTCTGTTGCTTTGTATAAATAACTACATAGTCTTTAAGTCCTTCTATGAATTTGATATCTGAAAAACTGATTTTATAGAATCTCCGTTCTGCTTTAATAAACAAAAAATCTGCAGTATTGGATTCTACCGTATTTTTTACGGTATCTTTAGACAAAAGCTCAGTATAAAGTATCGCTTTATCAATTGCTTTTTCCAGCCTTTGGGGATCAATAGGTTTCAGAAGGTAATCAACAGCTTCCAGTTCGTAGCTCTTCAATGCATATTGGGAATAGGCAGTAGTAAAAATGATCAGTGATTTTTTGGGAAGCATTTCTGCAAACTCAAGGCCTGTCACCATCGGCATTTCTATATCCAGGAAAATAAGATCTACATCATTATCTTTAAGAAATCCGAGGGCAGACGGTGCGTTGGAAAATTCCCCGAGGATATCAATACCGGAAATTTCAGTAACTAAGGATCTCATCTCGGATCTTGCCAACGGTTCATCATCAATAATAATACAATTCATCATACGGGAATTTTTAAATTGACATCATATTCTACTTCTCCTGATTTTATCTGAAGATCAAAGGTCTCATCATAGAGAAGCTCAAGCCTTCTGGTAATATTGGCAAGCCCAAGCCCGCTGTTTTTTTTGTCGGAGACTGCATAACCGGCACTTCTTGAATTGACACATCTGAAATAAAGCTGCCTGCTATTGGTATTGATTTCTATTTTCACATAGGATTCTGCTCCACTTAGGTCTACACTGTGTTTCACCGCATTTTCTACAAAAGTGGTAAACAGATTCGGTGGAATGAATGTACTGCTCATTATTCTTTTCTCAATATTGATCTGAATATCAAAAGAGAAATTGTCACGTCTTATTTTTTCAAGGTTTAAAAAATTGGACAGAAAGTCGATTTCTGAAGTCAGCAGCGTTTTCTCTTCACTGTTTTCATACAGCTGATATCTGAGAAATTCTGAAAGTTTTACAATCACAACAGAAGCTTTAGCAGGATCTGTCCTGATCAACGCTTTCACATTATTCAGCATATTAAAAAGAAAATGCGGATTGATCTGATTTCTGAGCTCATTCAGTTCCATATTCAAAGTAAGATTGCTCAGCTCATTGATCCTTTTATTATCATTGATCCATTTTTGCAGAAGTTTAATTGTTGTCGTCGTCATGATAATCGGAATACACATCAGAACCCCTTCATAAATTCCTCCTTTTTCATTTTCTCTAAGAATATTCTTTACTCTGAATTCTTCGAAAAACAATCTGAAACCATATCCGATAAAATTGAGTCCTATTATTCCCATCAGAACAAGCAGAATAAGATAGGTGACATATTTTGTCTTAAAGAAAAAACGCGGAACCAATACATATATATTAATATAGACCATGGTGATCAGAATCGTATACACAAAAAATAAAACATAGTACTGATATATTCCCGAGTACCAGTGCCAGAACCTCGCACTATAGATCAAAATAAAAAAGAAGATCAGAAACAGCAGATGTCTTCGGAATCCATACTTCGCTTCCACCAAAAAATCCATTACAAAGGTTTCTTCAAATTTCCGCGGACTGTATTTCATAGGATAGGCTCATTTTATCATTAGCAAAAATAGACAATAACGGAAATTACGACTATTTTATTATACAAAACCTGTATTTTATTATACCAATTATGCTCCTCCGGGGTTTTGTATAAAATACCAGCCATTTTGTATAAAAACAAATTCACGTACTTCTTTTCTCTATTCCTTTGTGCTGTAAATGAACACCTATGGAATTAACAACTTTTCACGAACTGACTCAGGAAATATCACTGGAATGTTTTTTTATGACAGAATCTCAACAGGAAGAAAAAGTAATACAGCTTATTGATCTGCACCATTTTGTAGAATGTTTCGATGCAAAAATGAAAATTCTGAGCTACCTGCACCATTCCATTAATATTGTGGATCATGAGGGAGAGAAAAAAGGGATTTTGTTTTGTGACCTTAAACATTCTGCAGTGCCTGACAGCAATGCATCTGAAGAGTTCAGAAGAAGATACGGACTTTCAGAACTCTGGTTTGTTTTTGTAGAAGAAACATTTATTCCCGATACCGCCTGCTATACGGATGCTATTATTGAAAATAGTCTGGACATCTTCTATGATAGGATTTTTACATTCAGTTTTTTCCAATCCATTATTCAGCCATTAAAATAACCAACCCATGAAAACATTGAGAAGAGTACTTGTTCCTCTGGCAATACTTCCTTTTAAAAACATTATGCACGCCCAAAAAAAGGATAGTATCCCTTTGAAAGTCCGTGCTTTTTTTGCGGATAAAATTCCGCAATCCAGAAACTTCAATCTTGAATATACCCAGGTTACTCCGTCTTCTTTTTCTTCACAACTCCAGGGCAAAGACCTTCCGGATAACAAAGTAAAAAGCTTTCAGCAAATGAAAGCAGATGCCAATATTTATTTTATCAAGAACAGAAGCTGGCTTTTGAGCACAGCATTAAGCTACCGTTACACTTCCATCGGGAACGAAAATCCTGTAATTCCCGAAACTCAAAATGAAGAAAACTTTCATTATCACTCGGAAGCCATTAATCTGAGCTACTTCTCAAGGTTATTTAATAAGACGGCCATCTATTCTGCCACTCTTTCTACGGATGGAAGTGACCGGCATTTTGAAAGGATCAGAGGATTAGTAACCGCTTCATTGATTTTAAAGGTCACTCCAAAAACAAAAATGACCCTTGGACTGGCTGGTGTCATTTACTCAAGTTCTCAGATTCCTGTGCTGCCTATTTTCACTTATGAAAACAGATTCAATAACGGATGGGTACTGGATGTCCTTCTTCCGAAAAAGGTATTGGTAAGAAAAGATATTTTTTCCAGCGGAAGAATTTCTCTGGGAACGGAAATGGATAACAACTCATTTTATACTTACCATAATGATAATACTTATGAATTCAGACAGGTTGCACTCAATTCAGGAGCAATGTATGAGCATCATCTTGGAGGAAACTTCATAGGTATGTTCAAAACAGGAGTCAGGGCTAATATTAATTCCAGAGCATTTAATAAGCAGGATTCTTTTGATGAGTATATATGGAAAGGGACTTATAAACCTTCATTATACTTCAATGTTGGAATCTCTTATAATCCATTCGAAAGGAAAAGGGCAAAGTAATGGGTAAAAATGTTCACTGTAAAAGACAGTATTTTTCTTCTTTAAGTGTTTAACCATTCTTACAAATTACAATCAAAAACAGAGAAAAAGCACAAATTCAAAGATTCTCTTTCAGGAAAAATCTTATTACCTAACATGCAAATGATTTATGAAAATGATTTCAGGATATTATTAAGAATTGACAAAATAAAAGAGTATGTCTGTACCCAAACAAATATTTCAAACTTTTAAAACAAAAAAGCTTCCTTTAATCACCCGGTATCATATCTGGAATATGAAGCGAAAGAATCCAGAATATAGCTATTTCTTTTACGATGATCAGGATATAGAAAAGTTTCTCACAGAAGAATTTCCTCCCCAATATATTGAAACCTATCATAAACTGACTATTGGTGCAGCAAAAGCAGACTTTTTCAGGTATGCCATTTTATACAAAAAAGGAGGTATCTACCTGGATATTGACAGCAGTATTATAAAGCCGTTCCGAAAACTCATCAGAGAAAATGACGAAGCTGTGATCAGTGCAGAAAGACATGCAAATCTATATGTACAATGGGGACTTATTTTTAATAAAAATCATCCTTTTCTGAAGAAGACCCTGGAGCTGATGATCGATAATATTAACAACCACCGCTATCCTAATAATGTACATGCTACTACCGGTCCCACCGTATTCAGCAAAGGAATCAAACAGTCTTTAGCTGAAAATCCGGCTATACCTTTTACCCTGTTTGACGGGATTGAGTTCCGGGGATATTTAAAATTCAAATATAAGTTGGGTAAATTCTTTTTGTACAAAAAAAGATCCCAGCACTGGAAACAACAACAGATTCATCAAGACATTATTATTTAATGAGTTCCCATTTTTGAGAATACATTAATAATAATTACTCCAATCACAATCAGGGCAATACCAATAATGGCAGGCAAATCAGGAATCTGTTTGAATGCAATTACCCCAATCATTGTTATAAAGATAATACCTACGCCGGACCAGATGGCGTAGGTAATTCCCACGGGAATCTGGCGAAGGGTAAGACTTAGAAAATAAAAAGCGCAGGCATATCCGATGACTGTCACAACCGATGGCCATAGTTTAGAGAATTCTTCAGATTTCTTCAGAAAAGTAGTGGCAATAATCTCAAATATAATGGCCAAGGCGAGAAAAATATAACTGCGTCCCATAAATTCATTCTTTATACAATACAAAAGTAATAAAAGCCGTCGGGTAATTCAAAACACAGCATTCCCATAATCGTTCAGCAGACAGCTTTGCCATAGTTTGTGACATGAAATTATAATTCTCTATGACATGAAATGTGACAGCTGACAAAAATTCCGCCATGAAAATTGGTGCTAAAAATAAATTTTATTAACATAAAAATCTGTTTGAAGTGAAAAATTAACATCCAAAAATTACACTTTAAAACAATATTATGCTAAGCATTATTTATTATTTGTTTTATCAACTCCAATATAGAAGTCGATAAACGATTAACACATTCACACAATTTTACAGATAGAATAATAAAAGTATTAATAAATTCTCAATAATACATTAATTTAATATAAACAAAATTCACCAACAAACGAACCTACACCACCGTAATACACTGATAAACATCATAGTATTTTACTTTGGCACATGATTTGAAAGTAGTAATATTGCAATTGAAAGATTGATAAAAAAAAGTCAAATAATTAAAAATAATACAAAATGATAACTTATATCGGTATCGCAACAGGTCTAGTAGTAATCACTTCATATTTCATGACAGTAAGAAGAGAAAGAAACTAATCTTAAAATAAAACAAGCCTATAGAATATCTATACTAATTATATTGTTTTATGTTTTTAGTCTGAGAAATCGGATTGCTCTTTTACCATCGGGTAAAAGGGCCCAAAAACATAAGCAGAAAGATCTTAGTTTCATAACAAATTTTAATATCCAAATGAGAAAAGCCGGTCGCAAGTCTGGCTTTTCTTTTTTTATTTGGGGTCTTTTTCCCACAGATCTCACAGACTTTTACAGATTGTTGCTAATGCCAGCATCCATTCATCATTGATCATTCATTATCCGTTGGACCAGGTATTTATTATTTTTCAGGATTCTTTTTGACATTCAATAAAGCTTTATCTTTGTTATTCAATAATCCTTTTAATCGTCATTATGAATCTGTACAACCTCATTATCCAAGATAAAGAACAGGTAAACCTTAACGAGGTATTTCTCGATACCAGCAATAAAGAGCAGCTTGTACAGCTTATCAAGGAATATACTTATGTTAAAGAACTGCAGGAATATGGAGTGCCGGTTAACCATAAGATTCTCCTTGAAGGCAGCTCCGGATGTGGAAAAACAATGACAGCAAAGGCAATTGCTAATGCTTTGGGAAAAAATATTATAATTTTAAACCTTAGTAATATTGTTTCATCCCGTATAGGAGAAACATCCCAGAACATTAAAATGATTTTTGATAAAGCCGCCAGAGAAAGATCCGTACTTTTTCTTGACGAACTGGATCAGATCGGAAAAGCAAGAGGCAGCGATGACAAAGATGTAGGCGAAATGAGAAGATTGGTTAATACTTTGATTCAGCTGATTGATTATTATCCTGAGAATGCTCTTTTAATCTGTGCTACCAATCATCCTGAGATTATTGACACTGCTCTTTTAAGACGTTTCCAGTTAAAAATTAATTACGAAATGCCTTCTGCGGAGATTCTGGATACCTACTATGATCAATTGTTAGCTCAGTTTCCTGAAGATATGAGAACTGTTGAAAGGAAGTATTCCATTTCCTTTGCTGAAGCTAAAGATTATGCTTTAACGGCTGTGAAAGCTGCTTTAATCAAAAAACTGGAAGCCAAAGAAACCATCTCATCATGAAAGATGACATCATCCACAATCTCAATATCATTAATGAACGGATAAGAAAAGCCTGTGAACAATCCGGAAGAAACATTGATGAAGTAAGATTACTGCTGGCTACAAAAACGGTTTCTGCAGAACGTATCAGAGTTGCGCTGGAACGCGGACAGACGTTAATTGCTGAAAATAAAGTTCAGGAACTGAAGGAGAAATATGAAGATTTGAAAAGCATTCCTCATGAAAATCACTTTATAGGCCATCTTCAGACCAATAAGATTAAAGATATCCTGAAATACGATATTACCTGCGTTCAGTCTCTGGATCGACTGGAACTGGCGGAAAAACTTCATCAAAGACTTTTAGCTGAAAACAGAACGATGGATGTTTTAATTCAGGTTAATACTTCCAATGAAGAAAGTAAATTTGGTGTTGATCCCGATAAAGCTATTGAACTTATAAGAAAGATTTCCAACTACCCTACTTTAAAGATAAAGGGATTGATGACCATCGGTTTATTCAGTGCTGAAACAGAGAAAGTAAGAGCATGCTTTAAAATCCTGAAAAAGATTCAGCAGGATATCATCACCGAAAATATTCCTGGCGTAGAGATGAAAGAGCTTTCCATGGGAATGAGCGGAGATCTGGAAACAGCCATTGAAGAAGGCGCCACCATTGTACGGGTGGGAACAGCTGTTTTTGGAGCAAGAATCTACCCGGACAGCTATTATTGGGACGAAGGAAAGCCCTCATAGAACACCTTTTTAAAGTCTATAAAATCGGTATACTTTTTGATGTAAATATTTCATAACCAAACAAATATACTTATGGATAAAAAATTACTATCGGTATGTCTACTCATGACATTATTATTCTTTTTTTCATGTGAAAAAGAAAACACACAGATGAAAAGTGGAATTTCCATTGAAACCATTTCAATTATAACCTGCGTTACTATGGGCTTTGCCATTTTGCTGGCGTATAGCTTTAAACGAAGATAACAACCGGAATTTAAATACTAAGGCACCTCTCAACTTTTGGGAGGTGATTTTGTTTTTTTAGAATTTTAAGTAAATGATTGACATTTCATTAAAATATAATAAATTTCAAAAAAGTTTCCTTTCGCAATTAATACGCCATGAAAAAAACACTTTTGTCAGCCTATTTATCTTTGCTTATTTTGAGCTGTACCCACAAAAAAGAAAATGTTCAACAGGTAAACAGGGATAATCCAAGCCCTACCATGGCAATCCCACTTGAATATCTTGAAAATTATCCGGCAATAAAAGACTCTTCCTTATTTATCAGGAATCTTCAGCAGGCTTTTGGTCTCCATATTCATGAAATTTCTGTTCAGCAGAGAGGTGAAAAAATAACAGCATTCAAAAAGGTGAAAATCAATGGTTCAGATCAGGAGTATTATTTTATTGAGTATGATTGGAAAACCGGACCTAATTCTGAATATCCATGGAAAAACCAACTCTTACTAACACAAGAAGGGAAGCTTGTTAAAATATTATCAGCAGAACGGTATGAATTTGTTTCTATTTTCCCAAAACAAAATCCACACTTACTGACAACTTTGGTCACAGCACATGGAAACGGAGGTCATGAAATTTACAAAATAACAGCAGACTCTTTAGAAGGTATTTATGGGAGTAACGTCAGAACATATGATGCTCATGAAGACAACAAAATTTATGAACCTTACGAGCTGCAATTAAAGATTAAAGACTACAATAATGACGGATTTAATGATATTGCTTTCGTGGGAAAACTAGTATTGATCCAGAGGCGGACACCGGATGGATTCTGGTATGACAGCACAACAATAGATGGCAGAGAAATCAAATATTCTGTTGATAGTCCTTACAAAAAAATTCCTGTAGAATATATTTTTCTTTACGATCAAAAAACAGGGCATTTTAAGTCAAAAGGAGATTATAGAGAGAAATAGAAAATTGAGATTGCTTCGCTACTCTCGCAATGACAATGACAATGACAATGACAATGACAAGGCTCATAATTTGTCGGAAAAATACATCGTTTAAGCTTGGCTGAGTGGAACGCCTTTGCGAACGGTGAAACAATTAGTAGTCGAAAAATCCTTGCGACAATTGCGTTAAAGAGATTGCTTCGCTACGCTCGCAATGACTATAAAAACAAAAATCCCTCTCATTACTGAAAGGGATTTTTTATAGTTAAAAAACTGAGATTACATATAAGCTTCAATCGGCTCACAAGTACATACTAAGTTTCTGTCTCCGTAAGCTTCATCTACTCTTGATACAGAAGCGAAGAACTTGTGGTCTCTTACCCACTCTAACGGATAAGCAGCCTTTTCTCTGCTGTATGGCTTATCCCATGAGTCAGAGATTACCAGCTGTTCTGTGTGAGGAGCATTTTTCAATACGTTGTTTGTTGCATCTGCTTCACCGTTGGCAATTTCATCGATTTCTTTTTTGATAGAAATCAATGCTTCAGCAAAACGATCAATTTCAGCCTTACTTTCAGATTCTGTAGGCTCAATCATTAGTGTACCGGCAACCGGGAAAGAAACGGTAGGAGCATGGAAACCATAATCCATTAATCTCTTCGCCACATCAGCCACTTCAATTCCTAAAGATTTGAACTGACGGAAATCTACGATACATTCGTGAGCTACTCTTCCGTTTTCGTTTGAATATAAGATTGGGAAATGTTCTGCTAAAATTTCTTTCAGGTAGTTAGCATTCATGATCGCATGTCCTGTAGCCTTTTTAAGACCTTCAGTTCCTAGCATTTTGATGTAAGCATAAGAAATGTTAAGGATCAATCCTGAACCGTAAGGTGCTGCAGAAATTCCTTCGATAGCTTCTTTAGAACCGATTCTGATATTCGCGTTAGAAGGAAGGAAAGGTACTAAGTGTTTAGCAACACAGATTGGACCTACTCCAGGACCTCCACCACCGTGAGGAATAGCGAAAGTTTTGTGAAGGTTAAGGTGGCAAACGTCAGCTCCGATGTTTCCAGGACTTGTAAATCCTACCTGAGCGTTCATGTTCGCACCATCCATATATACTTGTCCTCCGTGCTCGTGGATAAGGTTGGTAATTTCTTTAATGTTAGCATCAAAGAATCCGTAAGTAGAAGGATAAGTGATCATTACAGCTGATAAATTCGCTGAATGAAGTTCTGTTTTAGCTTTAAGATCTTCGAAGTCGATTTCACCGTTTTCAAGGTTTTTCACAACTACGATTTTCATTCCTGCCATTGCAGCAGAAGCCGGGTTTGTTCCGTGTGCAGATTGAGGGATCAATACTACATTTCTGTGGTGGTCTCCTCTTGAGATATGATATTCTCTGATTACCATTAATCCTGCGTACTCACCCTGAGCTCCGGAGTTCGGCTGAAGAGAAGTTCCTGCAAAACCTGTAATTTCTGCTAAGTCTTTCTCCAGTTCACGGATCATTTCCTGGTAACCTTCAGCCTGATTTACAGGTACGAATGGGTGAATTGCACCCCAGTTTTCCCAGGAAAGCGGCAACATCTGAGTTGCTGCGTTCAGTTTCATGGTACAAGATCCTAAAGAAATCATTGAATGAGTCAATGATAAATCTTTTCTCTCAAGACGCTTGATGTAACGCATCAATTCTGTTTCCGTGTGATATTTATTGAATACTGATTCTGTAAGAATTTCGTCTTTTCTTAAGTTTTCTTCCGGAATGCTGTATCCTTCTTTGATTTCTAATTTGAAAGTCTGCTTGTCTTTGAACTGAGCGAAAGAAGCCATCAGATAGTTTAATTTCTCTAATGTTGTACTTTCGTTGATCGCAATACTTACTACACCTTCTGTAAAGTAGTTTAAGTTTAATCTGTGATCAAGCATCAGTCTTACTAATTTTGCTTTCTCTTCCTCAGGCATCGTAATCTTTACAGTATCGAAGATTGGCTCTTCTACTACCTGATATCCTAATGCTTTAAGGCCTCCTTTCAAAGCGTTTGCTTTAAAGTGGATCTGATCAGCGATATAGTTTAATCCTTTTGGTCCGTGGTAAACAGCATACATTCCTGCCATTACAGCCAAAAGAACCTGAGCTGTACAGATGTTTGAAGTAGCTTTCTCTCTTTTGATGTGCTGCTCTCTTGTCTGTAATGCCATTCTTAACGCACGTCTTCCGTACATATCCTGAGAAACTCCAATGATTCTTCCAGGGATATCTCTTTTATAGTCTTCTCTACAAGCAAAGAAAGCTGCGTGAGGACCTCCGTATCCTAATGGAATACCAAATCTCTGTGTAGTTCCTACTGCACAGTCAGCTCCCATTTCAGCAGGAGATTTTAGCTTAACCAAAGCCATAGGATCACAGGCAACAGCTACCTGAAGATCAAGTTTTTTATATTCTACAATATCTTCAGTATAATCTAAAACGATTCCGTTTTTACCTGGGTATTGTAATAAAACTCCATAATAAGAACCATCAAACTGGTGTGTTTTGTGATCTCCTACTACAATTTCTATTTCTAATCCTTCAGCTTTTGTTTTTAATACAGAAACTGTTTGAGGAAGTACAAGCTCAGAAATGAAGAACTTATTCGCTCCTGCTTTTTTCTGATCTTTAGATCTGTTGTTGAAGAACATATGCATGGCTTCAGCAGCAGCAGTAGATTCATCCAATAACGATGCGTTAGCCAGTCCAAAACCGGTAAGATCACATACTACAGTCTGGAAATTAAGAAGAGCTTCAAGTCTTCCCTGTGCAATTTCTGCCTGATATGGAGTATATGCCGTATACCAGCTAGGATTTTCAAAAATATTTCTCTGGATTGCTGAAGGTAAAAGTGTATTGTGATATCCAAATCCGATATAACTAGTATAATCAGTATTTTTAGATGCCAATTCTTTTGAGTGGTTCAACATTTCGTATTCAGAAAGTGGTTCCGAGATCTCAAGATCTTTCTCTAAACGGATAGAAGAAGGGATGGTTTGAGAAATTAACTCTTCAATACTAGAAACGCCAAGTTTCTCCAACATCGCCTGTTTATCGGCTTCATTAAGGGAAATGTGACGGCTCACAAACTGTTCTGTATTCATTTTTATTTATTAGATTTTGTTTGTAAAAAGATGGGTAAAATTACAATTTTTTGAACGATTGTACAAGAGCATATCCGGAGTGATAATTCACAAAAATATTTGTGATTTTTATCACAATTTGTTTTTATCAAGCTTCAGGTAAAGTTAACATTAGTTTCAACAATCATATTCACTATTCTATACATAATATACAATAAAAACTTCAATTCATATTTAATTAAACACCTTTACCAATATTAAAATACTATAAGTTTTTCAACAGATCCTATCTTATTGAGGAAACTTGGTTTCAAAAGAACTGTAATAGTGAATTTTATTCAAAATGTAAACTTAAGCCTCATTTATCATGAATGTAAAAGGTTATGATCAGTAAAATGTAAGTTGATTAATTCCTGCTAAAGCAATTCAACACTGCTATACATCAGGTTTAAAGAATTTTATGAAATTTTATTAATTATATTTATTCTAAATTAATATATTTGCAGCATGAATATGATTGTCCCATTTAAAGTTCCGCCTTTGGCTCCTTACTCATTCAATAACGAAGAGATGTTCTGTGAAAAGAAATCATGCTGTAAAAAATTCAAGAAAGGGAAAAGATGTAAAAAGTGCCCTGGAAGAAAGAAAATGGCATAAACTCAATTAGCTGAAGTTTTTTATCAGCATATAGATAGCAATCGCCAGGATAATAATTCCCCAGATCAGCATCATCATCTTAGGCTGACCCGACCTGTTAATTCTTGTTCTGGGCTGCGGCTTAAACATTTCTTCCACCGAATTTTTGAACTTTTCAGAATCGTTTTCAAAAACTTCTGTGATGGTAATTCCCTGAACAACCGTTTTGTGCAAAAGAGAATTGGTTGCATGAAGCAAAAGCTGGAATTTTCCGTCTTTAAATTCTGTGATCTTAAAGATCCTCTCTCCATACGGCTTTTCCAATCCGAAAGGCAATACTTTCACCACATCAGCATTGCTCGTCTGCCAGTTGATGATAATTTCCTCTCCTTTTTTCGCATGAATTTTATTCGCTGTAAAAGTTTTAATAGCCGGCGGAATATTATACCTGAAACTTCGCTGATGATTTTCTAAATTCTGATCATATGTACGTCTGAGTGCACGATCACTTAAGGTTTCATAAGCTTCCTGAATTTCGCGGAAACGGTCAGCAAAAAAGTCGTCATTGTCATTTTTATCGGGATGATATTTTAAAGACAGTTTTCGATAGGCTTTTTTGACGTCTTCTTCTGAAGCATCCTGTGATATACCGAGAAAATAGTAGTAATCTTTCATTGAGCATGACAAAAATAAGGATTTATTTTTCTTTGTGTTTGATGTTTACGGTAAATTTTGTTGAAAGTATGTATCAAAAAGTCATTGCGAACCGAAGGTGAAGTAATCTTAATACAGCTCATAATCTATAGGTTGGTAAACGCAAGGACGCAAAGTTTTTTACAGCTACCTGCATATTTTTAAGACGCAAAGATTTTATCTCCGATAAAATTGTACTTCACTAAAAATGAATTTGTTATTCCAAAGGTCCCGCTGTCATTGCGAACCGAAGGTGAGGCATTCTCAATATAGCTCGTAATTTATTGGTTGGAAAACGCAAGGATGCAAAGTTTTTTTACAGCTACCTGCATGTTTTTAAGGCGCAAAGATTTTATCTCCGATAAAATTTCAACGGCGAGTTTGTCATTCCGAGCAAAGCAAGGAATCTCAACTTCATATTAAAGGTATTTCCCACAGATCCCGCAAATTACCCAGATCATTTCGTAGTAACTTCAATCATAAGAACTGAACGGTAATAGACCGACCGTAATTATTTACGGGAAATCCAATCCTTAGTGGGAACAATCCAGTCATTGAGGGCTTTGAAAAGAAAACCATGGTTCAGTCCTGTAGTAAGCTCTATTTCTTTAAAATCCTTAATGCCGGATCTGATCAATCTCTGTTCCTGAGACATCTGCACATGCCCATCATCTGATTTCTCCGTAATGGAAAGAATCCTTCCGTACAACCTGAAATTTTTATCTTTTTCCAAAGAATCATCTTTAAAACTGGCTCCAATGAAGACAAACTTCAATTGCGGATTTTTTTCATAATAAGACACATATTGTGCAATATATCCTCCCTGCGAAGTTCCTACAACGGTAATCCTTCCGGCAGGAATTCCTTTTTTCATCAGGCTGTCAATCTGCTTCTTTACTTTTTCAGCATACACTGACGGATCTGTGTCTGCTTTTCTTTTCTCAGAAATAACAACCGTATTTTGATCTCTTAGCCTGTTGAGTATTGTTTGATATTCTGCAACACCATATCTGGGATGTTTTTCCTCAAAAGAATGATCTTCCAGAAATTTATTATGCAAAAAGAAAACATATTGTTGTTGTTGTTGTTGTTGTTGTTGTTGTTGTTGTCCGGACTTTTGTCCATATATGATGATTGAGAAAAACGAAAATAGCACAAAGAAAATATTCTTACACTTTATCATAGCAGGAAAAGGATTTAGTGACAACAAATATACTGTTAAAAGCCCTTACAGGAAGTATTTTAAATAAAAATTCCGGCGCGGGAAGCAGAGCTTCCCGCGCCGGAATGTAACAATTTCAATTTAGTTTTACTTTTTCTTATGCTTCGCAGATATTATCCTTTTTGCAGCATCTTGAATGAAATTCTTTTTTGAATTTCCCTTTCAGTTCCTGATAGTCTTCGTCGTTCATTTCTCTGATCTTATCTGCCAGTCCGAAAGGTGACTTTTCTTTAATTCCGTACTCATCAAAAATACCTTTGATAAATCTTTTTCTTTGTATTGCTTTTTTAGCGATTAAGGCTACACCTACAACGGCCAATGCTCCAAGAGCTCCTTTTAATGCTGAATTTTTCATTTTTTCAAAATTTTAAATTTTACTACTTCTTGTTTTTTATAGAGACGAATGAATTTTAATTTTACTTTACTACTTCTTAAAATTTTCAAATTATTCGTTGTTTCTGTTGAAGAATCCACCGGAGCATTTATTTCTCCAGACTTCCTTGAATTTCTCTCTTTCCTCAGGGGATAAACCTGCCATTTTCTCTCTCATCTTTCTTTCCTTGAAATCTCTCACTCCCTTACCGAAATGGAAACCTCCGAAAAGAATTTTGCTTAAGATCAGTATTCCCATGGCCTGCCAGAAAGTAATCGTTTTTGCTCCTAAAATCTCCGGAAGAAGGCAGTTCCAAAGCATCATTACAATCCATGTAACGGCAGCTAAAATTAATGGCGGGCATAGCAATAAAAAAATCCAACCCTTTTTGTGTTTATGATTCATAATTTCTTTTTCTAACTTTTTAAATCTTCGTATAATTTTCTCAATCTGTTTCTCAAATGCTTCACAGCATAGTTTTTTCTACTGATGATAGTTTTGATGTTTTCTCCCTGTTCATCGGCAATCTCCTGGAGGGTTTTGTCGTTCAGTTCGTTTTCTACGTAGACCAGTCGTTGTTTTTCGGGAAGTTCGTCAAGCGCTTCAAACAGTTTTTTCCAGATCTCATCCTGAAACATCTTCACTTCAGGTCCCGCGCTTTCATCCATCAATAAGATATCCTTGATAGAAAAACTGCCGTCTTCATCCTCATATACGAAATCTTCAAGATTTTCTGTTTTCTTTTTCCGGTAACGGTCTGTAATTTTATTTGCCGTTACCCTATACAGCCACCCACCAACATTTACGATCTCCGAAATATTCGTCAGGCTACTGAACTGATACCACACCTCCTGCAGAATATCTTCCGCATCCTCCGTGTTTTTCACTTTCGGACGAATATAGGACATCAGCTTCCCTCCGTAGTTGGAAACGGTCTGTGAGATGATGCTTTCTTTCTCCTTCTGTGGCATTGTTATTTTTTCGACAACCTCCATATTGATATGACGGTTAGCCTTTTGGTTTTACTTTAATAAATTTAAAATATTTTTCTTAGAAATCAGTTTTTCTTTTATCCATCAACATTTTTATCTTCTCAATTATTCCCGGATTACTCATTACTCATTACTCATTACTTATTACTCATTGCTTATGTTTAAAGGAGCTTATTCCCGCTATCCGCTCATACTCCTCACGCCAAACTATTCCCCAACCTCACCTCCGACGTTCCCACTCATGCTCCGGGGTAACCGCTGCTATCGGGGCTAAGAGTATCAATGATGATTGATAAGCAATGAATGATAAAATCTTTGTATTTCCATATATATTTTTTTTGGTTGGAAAACGCAAGGGCGCAAAGTTTTAATCATTATTATGTATAATGGTAAGGCGCAAGAAAATCAAAGATTTTCAGCAAGTGAGATTCTTTTTATTTTCTTGTAGATCATTGTAAATCAAGGGTTATTAAACAGTTTTTATCAATACCTGTATAATTAACAAGAAGAGCTATTTTCAACACAAAGCCTGGATTCTTCGCTTCGCCCGGAATGACAAATGCTCCGTTGAAATATCCGTAAAATCTTTAGAACTGTACAATTTTATCGGAGATAAAATCTTTGCGACTTAAAGCATACCGTTTGTAAAACTTTAGCGACTTTGCGCTTTTCCAACTCCATTTATAGACTTATATATTATATTGAGATTGCTTCGCTTTGCTCGCAATGACTTTGTCATAAAAAAAACGGAAGACCTAAGTCCTCCGTTCAATAGTATTTAATTTAATAGTTTACTTATTAAAATTTTCTGCAAAGAATCCCAACATCGATTTGTAAAGCTCTATTCTGTTCGGCTCTTTTCCAAATCCGTGTCCCTCATCATATTTTACCAGATAAGGCACTTCAAAACCTTTGGCACGCATCGCTTTTACGATCTGATCAGATTCATTGATATTTACCCTTGGATCATTGGCTCCCTGCACTACAAATAAAGGTTTCTTAATCTTATCAATCTGGAACACCGGAGAAACTTCTTTAGCAATCTTCGCTTCTTCAGGGTTATCAAGATCGTACCAGATCTGTTTTACCATTTCTTTATATGGTTTCCAGTATTCCGGGAAAGAATCGAAGAAAGTAAAGATATTGGAAACTCCTACATAATCCACTCCACATGCATATAAATCCGGAGTTTTGATGAGTCCCATCAAGGTTGCATATCCACCGTGGCTTCCTCCATAAATAGCCACTTTATCTTTATCTACCCATCCTTGTTCAATGGCATATTTTACGCCGTCTTCCACATCATCCATTGCTTTTCTTCCAATCTGCTTGTAACCCGCTTTCTGGAATGATTTTCCATAGCCTCCGGAGATTCTGAAGTTCACCTGCAGCGTTGCATAGCCTCTGCTTGCAAACAACTGTGTTTCCGGATTAAATCCCCAGCTGTCTCTGATTCCCTGAGGTCCGCCGTGAGGATTTACGATCAGAGGAACTTTTTTACCTTCCAATGCCGCTTTAGGCAGAGTAATATATCCATGAATAGTCAATCCGTCTCTGCTTTTAAATTCGATAGGTCTCATTTCAGCCATATCTTCTTCTTTAAGCTGAGGCATCAGATTGTACAGAAGTTTGGTCTGTTTGGTTTTGGTATCATATTCATAATAGGTTCCGTAAAGCTTGTCACTTCCTACTACAACCAGAAGTTTATCATTATTATCATCAGAAGAAGCAATTCCAAATTCCTTGTCTCCAAACTGAGATTTTAATTTGTCGTGTATTTCCTTATAGAATTTACTTACCGGAACTGTTTCTCCTTTTGTGCCTTCATAGCTGATATAGTCAAGTTCATAGTTTCTGTTTTTACCTGCTGTGCTTATTGAACTTACATCATATACAGGATTGGAATAAATTTCTTTAATCACTGCATTTTTTTTCAGATCATACAGTACGATTCGCGCTTTATCACTGTCAAGATTCGTTACTACATATGCTTCGTCTTTATTTTTAGAATTTTCATTAAACTCGATAATACTGAAGGTATCAGACCAGTCTGCAGATTTGATCAGGTTAAATTTTCCTGTCTGCAGATCTTTATAATAGGTTTTTGTGGTTAATCCGTTTTCAAGAACGCTATAGCCTCTCAAGTTTCCATCTTTATCAAAAAGATAGTCATCGATAGGGCTGTTGACATCTTTATTTTCATACAGCTGAGTCATTTCCCCGGTAACGAAATTGATTTTAAAAGGCTCAAAGATCTGTTTGTTGTTTTTATTCATAGTAACCACAACGAAATCAGTATCTTTTACAGGAATAATAGCTTGCACTTTTACCCCGTCAAATGGTGTTAAATCCTTTTGGTTGCTTCCATCCGTATCGGTAGCATAAAGATGTATATTTTCATTTCCTCCTCTATCCTGTGTATAGAAAAGGCGTTTTTTGTTCAACCAGCCATAATTTCTGATCAGGTCATCTTTTTCAACAATAGCTTTGGTAATTTTTCCCGTGCTCAAATCTTTTACATAAACATGATTTTTTTTCTCCTGATCTTTTTCTTTATAGGAAAGATATTTCCCATCAGGAGAGATTTTAAAGGCTGAAGCTTTTGGTCTTGCAAAGTAATCTTCAACTTTATATTTAAAGTTTCCTTTATCGTAAGAAATAAGCTTTTCAAGGTTGGCCCTGGAAGAGGGTAAAGTAGGATCTCCCGGCAGTTTGGCAGTAGAACTCTGTGCGTTGGTCATAATGGTGGATAGTACAATAAGGGCTGTACCGAAAATGTTGTGATTTAGGTTCATAACTTCTGTTTTAAAGGTTAAAGTTATAGATAGCACTCATTTTTAAAACAATAGAAAACAAATGCATTTTATATAATAAGACACATTATCCCTACAAAATGTTACAATTTTATATTATTTAATTAAAAAAATATCGATTATATAAAAAAAACAGCCTTTGCAGACTGTCTTTTTTAGTGTAAATAAATTCCAAAATACCAGGTCCAGACTATCAGAATAATCTGCATAGGAATTCTTTGAGTATAAAGATATCTCATTCCCGGACCGGTGTAATCAGCTTTAAAAATATTAATCCTTTTCCTGGAAGAATTGATATTGGCTATGAAAACCAATACATAGAAAATGATCAGTAAAATAGCTGTGATTTCACGAATTGCCGGAATCATCAATCCGATTCCTGCTGCAATTTCCAGAATTCCGGTAAAATATACCCAAAACATTCCGGCAGGGATAAAATCAGGAATCATCATTGCCATGCCCTTTTGGAATTTAAAATGGGAAAAACCTGTAAATATGATAAAAACAGCCATTCCCAGGTTACCAGAAAATATAAAATCCGGCTTCCCCTGAAACAAAAAAGTCCCCAGCAAAGCCAGAATAAATGTTGCGAAAAGTATGGTGAGTAATTTCATTTTTAGGTGGCAGATATTAAGTAACAGGTATTAGTATTCAGGGTAAGATACCAACTCTAAACATTAAACATTAAACATTAAACATTAAACTTTGAACTTCATCATACTGAGCCAAGGCTAACTCCCTCGGCAAGGCTTTTTACCACCATCAGTCCTTTTGTAAAGCCTGTATTCATATGATCCTGCCATTGTTTGTCTACCTGAACTTCGGCATGAAGTTTCGTTTTTCCGTCAAAGTCTATCAGAAAGTATTTTTCATAACTTCCGTTCCATTCCATGACTTCTTTGCTCTGGGTATCTTCATTACCTTCTTTATCTACCATTCCCAGGTGTTTGAAAACAATCTGATTAGGTTCGTCCAGGCTGTCTATGGTGGAGACCATTCCTTCTCCCTGTGCATTAAGGAAATAGGTTTTCCCACCTACTTTCCAGTCGGATTTCATGACAGATCCTGGCCCGAAATACTTTGTCCATTCGCTGTACGTTTCAGGATTCCAAAGGATGTCCCATACTTTCTGCATAGGAGCATCTATTACTGTTTCGTATGATAAGGTTTCCATTTGTTTTATTTTTAGTGGTCATTGCGAGCTAAGCGAATCAATCTCAAAGCTCAATAATTTTTTCTTTAGTTCTAACTGAATTATTTACAGTTGATTTTCTGAAAGGTGCTTAACAATTGTCATTGCTTTTGGAAATTTCTCTTCAAAGAATTCTTTGAATTCTGCCGGAGTATGAACTTCTGTTCTCAGCAGAGTTCCTTCTTCGTTTTCCTCAAGAAAATAAGCTTCTGTAGCTTCTCCCCAATCCTGAGGCACTTCAATACCTTCATAAATTTCACCCAGATGCAGAAATGTTATTTCTTCGTTGGGAATCACTTTTATTACTCTGCTGTACATCCCGTTGTTTTTAGGATCAAGGAATTTAACAATATTATTTTCTTCCAGCGTTCCTTCGTAAAAAGAACCGTCTGTAAATGCTGTAGTCCATTGTCTGTAGGTAATATCGCTCCAAAGGACACTCCATACTTTTTCAGGTTCAGCATTGATTTCTATTTCGTATGATAATTTTTCCATATTTAAAGTATTAAGTGGTGGGTAATTGACTATAAGTAATTGGGTTGGAGGGTTATGCTGTAACACTTTTAACTTTTAACTTTTAACTTCTCATCTATCCTCCGACAAAATCACCGCCGTTGATATGAATAATTTCTCCTGTGATGTAACTTGCATCTTTTGAAGCAAGAAAAACATAGGCTGGTGCTACTTCAGAAGGCTGTCCCGCCCGTTTCAGCGGAGTATCTTTTCCAAATGTAGCGAGATCATCAAAAGCTTCTTTCACCAGCGGAGTCCATATAGGTCCGGGGGCAATTCCGTTCACCAGAATTTCTTTTTCTGCGAGGTTATCTGCCAAAGACCGTATAAAAGACAAAACAGCACCTTTCGTTGCCGCATAATCTATCAGGTGATCGCTTCCACGGTAAGCCGTAACAGAAGTTGTACAGATAATACGCCCTCCTTTGGTAATCATCGGAAGAAAATTTCTGGTGAATGAAATCATGGAAATGATATTGGTATCAAACGTTTCCTGAATCTGTTCATCAGAAATTTTTTCCAGACTACTTTTGGAAGTATGAATTCCTGCATTATTCACAAGAATATCAAGTTTCTTCCACTCTTTTTTAATCTTGTCTGCACATCGGATCCTGAATGCTTTCCGGGTAAGATCTCCTTTGATCAGGAGACACTTCTGCCCTTCTTTTTCAATCAGTTTTTTGGTTTCTTTAGCATCGTTGTCACTTTCTTTATAGATAATGGCAACATCTGCTCCTTCTCTGGCAAAATGAACAGCTACAGCCTGTCCTATGCCGCTGTCTCCTCCGGAAATAACTGCTTTTTTGCCTTTCAGCTTCCGGCTTCCCTGATAATCGTTCCGGATAATCTCCGGAAACAGCCCTTCTTTAGGGACTTTCGACTTAGATTGTGATTTGTTCTGCGTCTTCATAGGCAAATCTTTTCTCTAAATCACATCAAACAATACGCCGAAAATATTTAAGAATTATAAGCATCCTCCAAATCCTGGATGATAATTTTCTGCATTTTCATCATCGCCTGAACTACTTTATAGGCTTTCTCCTGATCAGAATCGTTCATTAACTGGATGAGTCTCTTAGGAACAATCTGCCAGCTTAATCCATATTTATCTTTCAGCCAGCCGCACATACTTTCTCTTCCTCCATCTGCTGTAAAGGTATTCCAGTACCTGTCTGTCTGTTCCTGGTTGTCTGTCATCACAACCAATGATATTCCTTCATTGAAATCAAACGGGTGGTCGTAGGAGTTATCCATACAGAATAAGCTGTAATTATCGATCGTAAAATGAGCATGCTGAACATTTTCTGCCGGTTCCGGAGTGTCATGCCCTTCACTTCCTGCTCCATAGGTCAATATGTTTCCTATGCTTGAGTTAGGGAACGTTTTAGTGTAAAGTTCCATTGCTTCTTTTGCTTTTCCGTTGTTTGCATGAATAAACATCAAAGTAGGAATTATTTTTTGCTCACTTGCTTTTTCACCCAGAAACAACTGCCATGTTACGCCGTATTTATCCTGAACCCATCCGTATTTCGGGCTCCATGAGTAAGATCCAAGTTCCATTAAAGCCATTCCGCCCTCCAGTAGCTGATCCCAGTATTTCTGAACTTCATCTTCTGTTTCGCAGATGACCATAAAAGAAATGGAAGCATTTTTTTTGAACTGCGGGCCTCCATTCAGAAGCATAATCCTTTGTCCAAACAAATCAATGTTCATTACAACAGGAGTATCTGCTGTGATTTCGCCTCCAAAAACTTTACAATAAAATTCTGCAGACTGCCTGGCGTCTCCATCATACCAGAGACATGGGAAAATATCGTTATTCATAATTTTAAATTTTAACAGGGAGTGATGTATTTATACTTTTAATTCTCTATACAGGAGCAAAACAGATCTAATGCCTTTACCTAAAACGATACAATTACGTTTTTACTGTAATGACATTGCATAATTCCAGTTGTATATGTATTATGCTTCTTTAAAGCAAACCTGATTTTCTTTCATGTAATTCTTCAGTTTCATCATCGCATTTTTACCAAAACCATGCAGCTGCATGATTTCTTTTTCGGAATAGTCTGAAAGTTTTTCCAAAGAATTTATTTTTTCTTTTTCTAAGGCTCTTCTCGCTGGTATTGCAATAACTCCGTGAAGGAATGCTGCTTCAGAGTCATAATTAAAAGCATACATGGAATTTAAACTCTTTGACATGATAACTAGATTGATCATGGCTACAAAAAATATTGTTAATGATTCTCAACATACTTATGGAAGTTGTTCAGAATAGCATACCAGCCATCCCTTTGCATTTCCACAGAATTTTGTTTTTCCGGATCGAAAATTTCTATCACTTTTGTTGTATTCTCATCTATTTTATCGAATACCACTTCTACTTTCCGTCCGTCCTCCAGGTGATACTTAATGACCTCATGAGGAATAATCTCATCATATACTCCTTCAAAATCGAATCCGAAACTTTTGTCTTTCGCTTCCATTCTGTTTTTGAATTTGCCCCCTACCGTAAGGTTATTTTCAGAACTAGGACACTGCCAGCTTTCATGGGCGAAATTCCATTTCGTAATATGTTTAGGTTCATTGAAATAATTCCAAACCTTTTCCACTGGTGCTAAAATTGTAATATCGATTTTAATTGGATCCATAGTTCTACATTTTTTAAAGTTAAATAAAGAGCTGCCCAAAAATGAGCATCTCTTTATTATCATTAGTTAAATATAAGATTATTTTGCAAATTGTTCATTATAGTTCACCATCCAATGAACACCATACTTATCCTGAAAACATCCGAAGTAGTCTCCCCAGAACTGATCTTCAATGGGCATTTCTATATTTCCGCCATCAGAAAGTTCTTTAAAGATCCTGTCAGCTTCACTTTTTGAATCAGGAAAAATAGATACATAATTATTATTTCCTACGGTAAGAGTCTGCCCGAATCCCGGTACAATATCGGATGCCATTAAAAGATCGCCTCCCACAGGCAAAGCAATATGCATTACTCTGTTTTTTTCTTCTTCTGAAAGGTTTTCTGTTCCGGGAGCATTTCCCATTTTATGAATTCCTCCAACGAATTCACCACCAAAAACCGTTTTGTAAAAATTGAACGCTTCTTCAGCTGTTCCATCAAAATTTAGGTATGGATTTAATTTAGCCATGATTTTTAATTTTAAAGTTATTATTATAAGATATTGTTTCTACTGTTGATCCATTAAGGATTAATTAATTTATTATGAATAAAAAACACTTAATGGTTTAAAAATTTTTCTACTTCTCTGATGGTAAAGTCTATTAGGTTGGTATCCAAACTTCCATCAAAGTCCGGCATCATATAAGTGCCATGGGTAGCTGGAAGGATCATTAACCGTGAACCGTTTACCAACCTCCACATTGCCGCAGTATGTTCCGGTTTCATCACATCCTGATCTCCACTGATAAATAATGTGGGTGATTTGATAGATGCCAGTACCTCATCACTCCAGTCTTCAAACGTCTGCATTCTTTTGCAGTCTTTCTCAAAAAGGTTTTCCAGTTTTGAAAAATCCGGATTAAGATTTAAGAAATTGATTTTGAAAGGCTCTGGTATTGATTCAAAAGTGGCTTCCTGCATTCCTTCAAAAAAACCGTCTATCATTCCGCTTCTTTTATAAAAAGCTGAGGCAACGATCAATTTTTCAACAATCTCAGGATGACGATGGGCAATCTGCATGACGGTACTTCCTCCATTACTGAATCCCCAGAATGCAGCTTTCATGATATTGAGTTCTGCTAAAATTCCGGCTACATCATCAGCATCCTGTTCAAATGTTTCAGGAATATCGCGGTGTTCACTTCTGCCATGATTCTGTAAATCTATTCCTATCAACTGAAATTTATCTTTCAGTCTTGCGATAACCTCTTTAAAATCATAGAGAATGGAAGAGCCACCACCATGGATTAAAACCAGAGGCTTTCCAGATCCATAGATTTCATAGTATAATTGGATTCCGTTGACTTTTTTATAACCTTTTTCTATTGGATTCATTGTTAATACTTAAGGTTTTCGTCTACATCATACTTCATACCCGGATAGTCTAAAATTCTTCGCATTAAGCCTATCTGACCGCACAAATAATCTTCACGACCAATACACATTCCGACAAAATTGAGTTTTGTTTCTTTAATGAATGGAATATTCATTCCTATTTCAAATATTTCATCCAGCTCCTCATCTGTTACTTCATGAAGCTTTTGAAATACTTTAGCTGAAGTGGCATGAAAATTTTCTTTTAGTTGAGCTAAAGTGGGATATTTAAAACTTTCATCCAGTGCTTTTCCCTGGAAAAACAAATCATTATACGGATCTTCTCCCTGAAGTCCAAGTACTGAACCTAAACCATAACGCATATTGACAAAGTTTCCTGCCATCCACACAATATGATTGGTTTTATTTTCAATTCTTTTCAAGGCATCTTCTTCCGAAATGCCGTCTAAAACATTCATAAAGCTTTGGGAATGCATTCTGTAAGCCGGAATGACGAGCTCCATTTTTTTTGATTTTGGTGTGTCCATTTTAATTAGAGATTAGAAGTTAGAATGTTGAAAAAACGCAAAGTCGCTAAGTATTTTACAAGCTATACGTTTTTAAGGTGCGAGGATTTTATCTTCGGTAAAATTGTACTCATCTAAAAAGGTAATACTAATATTTCAGCGTTGTACTTGTCATTCCGAGCAAAGCAAGGAATCTAAATTTAAGATGATCCCGCAGATCTTGGAAATTTTGCAGATGCTCGCATGTATTATTTTGCTTGGTCTCTTTTTCTCATTTCTGACAAGGTTAGAACTCTAAAAATACAATGTTATTTTATAGCACCCGGTTTCCCTAAAATTCTTCGGAGATAGCCCAGCTGTCCGCTGTGATAGATTTCATGAAGGCTGAGGGTTGATATATCTTTAACCATTTCAGGTTGAAAATTTTCAAGATGACCGAGTTTTGCTTCCAGCTTATCCTGAGATTGTTTCAGGTAAGATTTTAAATCTTCAGAATTCACCAGTTCGTCTTTGCGGTCCAAAGGAATTTCTCCTCTGTTATAGAAGGAAAACTTTTCGCTGTCCCACACAGATTCTTCTCCTAAAATATTCAGTAAAGGATTTCTGATGTAGATTAAATGTCCCAGAATCCAGTTCATACAATTGGCTTCACCATTAGGAAAAATCATAGATTCTTCGTGGGTGATACCATCAATATTCAAAGTAATCACATAATAGTTACTGGTTACCTGATTTTTTATGATTTCTATATCGTTTGATTGTGTCTCCATTTGATGTGTATTTATGATATGAGCAAACTATTCAGCAGGGATCTGAGAGACATCTCCATGCATTACTTCCCACTGATGGCCGTTGATATCTGCAAAACTGCTTTGATACATCCATCCGTAATCTACAGGTTCACTGTATTTCGAACCTCCGTTTTCGATAGCGGTTTTTACCATGCCATCTACTTCATCCCGGCTGTTTACCCCGATAGCGAGAAGCACCTGTGTTGTATCGCCTTTGGCAAAAGGCCTGTTGGTAAAGGTCTGAAAGAACTCTTCTTTGAGAAACATGGTATAGATATGATTTTCTTTCATTACTACACATATTGCCTTATCATCTGAAAACTGTTCATTAATAGAAAAGCCAAGCTTTGTCCAGAATTCTCTGGTTTTTTGAACGTCTTTTACGGGTAAATTGACGTAAATATCTGTAATGTTCATTTTGTAAATTTTAGTGGTGATTGTTATCCAAAATTACCAGGATATGGTAAGAATTTGCTTGCCATAGGACAAGATTTCATTTATTTGGTTTAAATTATTCTGTCGGCATTTGAGACATATCGGCAAAAGTGATATTCCAGCCATGCCCATCCAGATCCCAGAAAGAATTCTGGTACATCCATCCATAATCCTGAGGTTCTTCATGCTGCCATGCTCCGTTCTCTACGGCAGTATTTACTATTTTGTCTACTTCTTCACGACTGTTTAATCCCACGGCCACAAGAACCTGACTGGTATTTTCTTTGGCAACAGGTTTATTGGTGAAGGTCATAAAATAATCTTCCTGCAAAAACATCACATAAATGGTATCATTCAAAACAACGCATGTTGCTTTCTCGTCTGAAAACTGTTCGTTAATAGAGAAACCTACCTTAGTCCAGAATTCTTTGGTTTTCTGTACATCTTTTACCGGAAGGTTGACATAAATTTGGTTGACTTTCATTTTTCGTAATTTTAGTGTTAATCTGTAATCCAAAATTACCGAGGTGTAATGAAAATCTACTTGTCATAGGGCAAGATTTAAATTTTCTTAGGATGTGAGACAATTTCCTTACGGATACGGCTCAAAGAAGTGTCTGTAACTCCCAGATAGGAAGCAATCTGTTTCAAAGGTGCAAATTGTATGACTTTAGCTTTCTGCTCCAGCAGATTAAGATATCTTCTGGTTGCTGAGAGGGTGAACATTTCTACAGATCTCTGTTTATAGGCAAAAAGTTCCTGAGACATCCATGATCTTCCCCATTCTCTAAGGTTTGGAATTTTATGGAATAATTCCTGAAACGTATCATAATCCATCCTCCAGCATTCACAATCTGTAATACAAACGATATTTTCCTGAGACGGAACCCGCTGAAACATTGACAAAACCTCAATAATGACTTCATTTTCTACGAAAAAGTGAGTGGTTACTTCATTTCCGTTGAAATCATTAACATAGGAACGCGCCAATCCGCTTTCAAGAATATAATATTCATTGGCTGTTTTTCCTTCTTCAAGGATGAAATCACCTTTCTGGAAAGATGTTTTCTCATGAGCCTGAAATATCTCAGCAAGCTCTTCGGGAAAAAAGAAAGGGAAATCATAGCAGATTTCTAAAGCTTGATTGGTCATTGGTGTCAATTTTTTAAGTCTTTAAAAATAAAATTTTTAATTGAATTAAGAGCAAAAAACATTAAACAAAGAATGGAATGATTTTACAAAAAACCGCACACCACATTGAAATAAAAGGTATTTCTAAAGCAGATTGTTTTTAAACAGTTATTTGAAACATACTATCTCTAACCACCCGTCAAAAATTCTTTGAATTTTTGCCACCCCTCCGGAGGATGGGAATGACTATCTGCCGATATAGTAATTGTAAGCTTTTTACAGGAAATATTTTTAAAACAGGGAAAGTTGTATTGATTTGGGAGTAGTGGGTTTCTGGGCATCACCAAATACGGTCTTTCCGCCAAAACGCCAGGAATTTTGTCTTTCTTCTTCAATCACCTGCTGAATATCAAAATCCGGAGTAAAATCTTTTTCGGCATTGGCAACGATCTGGTGAAGCTTGTTTAAAGAATTCAGCTTATCAGAATTTCCTAGCTTAGATTTCTCAATCCCTTTTCTGATGATGTTGATACTTTCATCATACGTATTGACAGGGACAGGGAAAGGATGTCCATCTTTACCTCCATGAGCAAAGGAAAACCTTGCCGGATCGGCAAATCTCGATGGCGCTCCGTGAATCACTTCACTTACCAAAGCCAATGACTGCATGGTTCGTGGTCCTACTCCTTCCAGCATCAGCAAGTCTTCAAAATTCTGAGGTTGCTGCTCTCTGGTAACATACAGAAGTGCTCCCAAACGCTTCAGATCTACATCAGAAGCCTGCACATCATGGTGGGCAGGAAGAATCAATGTTGCAAAATCCTTCATTACTTCTGCGGAATCGGTATGGGAAATATCTAGAATCCCCTTTCTGTTCCCTGAAGCTTCAGCATCGGTAAGGTTAAGTATCTTTCCTCTTGAAATTCCGTTGATCCCCGTATGAGGCTGTTCTACAAAGGATTTTATATTTTCGGAATGCCAGTGATACCGCCTTGCTGTTCCATCAGACTCATGCATTCCCTGCTGAATAACACTCCAGTTTCCATTATCTGAAAGAACGAAATTGTGCAGGTACAACTGATAACCGTCCTGAATGGCTGTATTATCTACTTTTGCAGAAAGTTTACTAGCTCTTACCAGATCTGTTCCGTTGAGACCTGTTTTATCAGCTATTTTTATTAATTCTGATGGAGTTTCCCTGGAAAACCTTCCTTTTCCACCACAGATATAAAGTCCGAGAGACTGAGAATTAGGGTTAATGGAACGTTTCAAAGCACCCATCACGGAAGTGGTAATTCCTGAAGAATGCCAGTCCATTCCCATCACCGCTCCAAAACTCTGAAACCAGAACGGGTCTGCCAGACGGCGCAACACCTCATCCTTACCATAATCCATGAGAATGACTTCAATAATAGAAAGTCCCAGCATAGACATACGTTCATACAGCCATGGCGGTACTTTGCCATAGTGAAGGGGTAAATCTGCTGTTCCTGAACGTTTCATTATATTTTTAAAATGTAAAGGTAGGTTTATTCCCCTTTATTTTTAATGATCCGGATCATTAATAATGACCCATTACGGTAAAAGATGTGGCCCTGTGAAATTATTTTATTGGTGAGACAGTATATTGATCAGCTTTTGAAATGGATCTTTAACAAAAAATCTGCGGACTCCCCATTCTTCATTGGTGAGCTCGTAGTTGATTTCAAAGCCTGCATTTTTCATTTTCTCATAAATTTCATCTACATTATCTACTTCAATGGAAAGATCCGGAACTTCTGTATCGTTTCCTCCCTGCTCGGCAAAACTGATCTGAACTTTTGCTTCTTCATCGTTACCCAACGTTTTAATCCATCCATGATCCATCAAAACATCCAGTTCCAAAATATCCTGATAAAACAGATTGGCTTTTGAAAGATCATCTGTTTTAATATTAGCTACGATTCTTTTTACCATTTCTGAAGTATTTTTTCATTAAAAAAGCCTTGTGAAATTACGTAAAATTTCACAAGGCTTAGCTAATTATTGTATTGTATCTTCTATTAAACGGAAGCAGCAGCTTCTAAAATCAGCTGAGTAACTTCTTCAGGATGTGAGGCCAGTGAAGCATGTCCTGCATCCAACGAAATTATTTTCTTTGGTTCAAGACGCTCTGCCATTTCTTTTTCTGTTTCCGCAGGAATCATACGGTCCTGCAGGGAGATCTGGTACCAACTTGGACGTGTTTTCCATGCCGGTTCACCCGCTACATCTCCAAAACACTGACCGTGAATAGGTTTTTGTGATAATGACATTACCAGTGCTTTTTCATCATCCAGATCCTGACAGAAAGCAGATTTGAATTCATCATATTTAATCCATAAAAAACCTTTGTTGTCCGGATAAATACTTGCTCCCCCCGGTGATTCTCTTCTTCCCAACAGGGATCCCAGACTGTCTCCGGCATCAGGTGCAAAAGCAGCAATATAAACCAGCCCTGCAACTTTATCATGATGTCCAGCTCCCGAAATAACAGCTCCTCCATAAGAATGTCCTACTAAAAGTACTTTTCCTTCCTGAGCATCGATAAGGTCTTTGGTCTTGTTAATGTCATCCTGCAGCGAAGTGAGTGGGTTCTGGACACTTCTTACTTTATAGCCCGCTTTTGTCAGTGAAGGGATAATGTATTGCCAGTGTGATCCGTCTCCCCATGCTCCGTGTACTAAAATAATGGTTAAATCTTTTTGTTCCATAATGATTGTGTTAAAATTTGATATGGTAAAGCTACGGGTTAGAACATGAGTGGACGTTAACTTAAGTTAATTAACAATCCGGCTTCTTATCCTGCTCAGTGATTGTTCTGTTACTCCCAAATAACTGGCAATATGTTTCTGGGCTATTTTCTGAAAGAGAGCAGGCTGCTTTTTGACAAGATTGAGATATCTGTTTTCAGGGGAAAAGCACAGCAGATCATCAATCCGTTTTTTAGCATCCAGATAAATCTTTTCGCTCATCACTCTTCCGAATTGCTGCCAGTAGGCTTCTTTTTTATATAAATTCTGTAAATGCTCCTTACTCAACAGCAGAATTTCGCAGTTTTCCAGCGCCTGGATGTTCATATTGGAAACAGTATCACAAAGTATACTTTCGTAATCGGTGAAAAATTCATTTTCAAAATAGAATCCGAAATTGATTTCGCGTCCCTGATCATTGATGTAGAAACTTCTGATGGTACCTTTTTTAATAAAACCAAGATATTTGCATTTCTCTCCCTGTTTGAGACAAAAATCAGATTTTAAAAGCTTTGTATCATGAAGGAGCGCATAAAATTCTTCGAAGTGTTCTGAGTCTACCTGAAAAAGTTCTCCGTATTTCTTGTAATTATTTGACATCATTTGGTGTGATTTGATTGGGTTTTATATTCAAAAAAAGCCTTGCAAAATTTTATTCACAAGGCTTTTCTATAAAAATTATTTTATTATTTCAATGCTGCAAGAGCGGCATCGTAATTAGGTTCATCGGCAATTTCCGGAACCTGCTCGGTATATACTACTTTGTTGTTTTCGTCTGTAACGATAACGGCACGGCTCAATAATCCTTTCAAAGGAGAATCTGCAATGGTCACTTCATAATCATCTCCGAAGCTGCTTCTGAAATCTGAAAGTGTTTCCACATTATTCAATCCTTCAGCAGCACAGAATCTTCCTAATGCAAAGGGAAGGTCTTTAGAAACATTGATGATAACCGTATTGTCAAGTTTTGAAGCTTCTTCATTGAATTTTCTGGAAGATGCGGCACAAGTTGGAGTATCAATACTTGGGAAGATATTGAATACTTTTTTCTTTCCGTCAAAATTTTGAAGTGTTTTCACATTCAACCCTGAATCCACCAGTGCAAAATCTTTTACAGTAGTTCCTACAGATGGTAATGCTCCTATTGTGTGTACTTCGTTTCCTTTTAAAGTGATGGTCGTGGACATAATATTTATTTTTTTATTTTTTCAAATGTAATCAAAAAAGAAAATTTTCCCGGTCTTATTATGGTTAAATTAATCTTAAAGTGAAAATAAAAACCATCTTACTGATAATCAGTTTTTCAAACAAAATTTTCCCTGTAGTTGCAGCCTGAAAAAACAAGACTTCGGACTGCCAAAGTTCAATCAGTGAAATGGTACATTTTTTTTTAGAATTAATAATAACACATCATGAAGCAATACAATTAGACCGATATAAAATTAAAGATACAAAAGCCTCTTTTTTTTATGGAAATATCTTAAATAAAACAATGATATTTACTAAATTTGTGGGACTTAAAATTTCAAATAAAAAATTACAGTATAATGTCAGAAAAATCAAAAATCTATTACACACTTACTGATGAAGCTCCAATGCTGGCTACTCACTCGTTTTTACCTATTGTAAAAGCTTTCACAAAATCAGCAGATATCGAAATCGCAGTTCCGGATATTTCTTTGGCAGGAAGAATTTTAGCCAACTTCCCTGAGTTTTTAAAAGACGACCAGAAAATTGGTGATGCTTTGGCAGAACTAGGAGAATTGGCAACGCAACCTGATGCGAACATCATTAAGTTACCTAACATTTCTGCTTCTGTACCGCAATTGGATGCAGCGATTGCTGAATTACAAGGTAAAGGTTTCGCAGTTCCAAACTATCCTGCAGAGCCTAAAAATGACGAAGAAAAAGCAATTAAAGCTAAATATGCTAAAGTATTAGGAAGTGCTGTAAACCCGGTATTAAGAGAAGGAAACTCTGACAGACGTGCTCCGAAAGCTGTTAAAAACTATGCAAAAGCAAACCCTCACAGAATGGGTAACTGGGCATCTGACAGCAAAACTGACGTAGCTCACATGAACAATGGTGATTTCTACGGTACAGAAACTTCTACAACATTAGAAAACGCTACAAAATACAGAATCGTATTCAAAGGTAATGACGGTTCTGAGTCTGTGTTAAAAGACTTCGCAGGTCTTCAGGCTGGTGAAGTAATTGATTCTTCTGTAATGAACTTAAATGCATTAAGAGCATTTGTTCAGGAAGCTATTGAGGAGGCTAAGAACAGAAATGTACTTCTTTCTGCTCACCTTAAAGCGACGATGATGAAAATCTCTGACCCAATTATTTTCGGGGCTATCGTTGAGACTTTCTTCAAAGAAGTATTTACAAAGTATGCTGAGACTTTCAAGTCTTTAGATATCAATCCAAATAACGGTCTTGCTGATCTTTTTGAAAAAATCAAAGGAAATGCTCAGGAAGCTGACATCAAAGCTGATATCGAAGCTGCGTTGGCAAACGGACCTAGAGTGGCAATGGTAAACTCTGACAAAGGAATTACCAACTTCCACGTACCTTCTGATATCATTGTTGACGCATCTATGGCTGCTCTTGTAAGAGGAGGAGGTAAAATGTGGAACAAAGACGGAAACGAAGAAGATACGGTTTGTATCATTCCGGACCGTTCTTATGCAGGTTTCTATCAGTCTGTCATTGACGATATGAAAGCACATGGAAAATTAGACCCTACCACTATGGGATCTGTTCCAAACGTAGGTTTAATGGCTCAAAAAGCTGAAGAATATGGTTCTCATGATAAAACTTTCCAATTAACTACTGACGGAACTGTAGAAGTTCAGGACGAAGCTGGAAATGTTCTTCTTTCTCAAAAAGTAGAAAAAGATGATATCTTCAGAATGTGTCAGACTAAAGATGCTCCTATCCAGGACTGGGTAAAATTAGCGGTAAACAGATCAAGATTATCTGATACTCCTGCCATCTTCTGGTTAGACAAAGGAAGAGCTCACGACAGAGAAATCATCAAAAAAGTAGAGAAATATCTTGCTGATCATGATACAACAGGTCTTGACATCAGAATTCTTGATGTAAAAGATGCTATGACTGAAACGTTGAAGAGAGCCAGAGAAGGTAAAGACACGATCTCTGTTTCCGGAAACGTATTGAGAGATTATTTAACAGACCTTTTCCCAATCCTTGAGCTTGGTACTTCTGCAAAAATGCTTTCTATTGTTCCATTGATGAACGGTGGTGGTTTATTTGAAACAGGTGCCGGAGGTTCTGCTCCTAAACACGTTGAGCAGTTCTTAGAAGAAGGATATTTAAGATGGGATTCTCTAGGTGAATTCTTAGCACTTCAGGCTTCTTTAGAGCACCTGGCACAAACTCAGGGGAACACAAAATCTCAGGTTTTAGCTGATGCATTGGATGAAGCTAACGCTAAATTCTTAGCTACAGATAAATCTCCTGCAAGAAAAGTAGGACAGATCGATAACAGAGGTTCTCACTTCTATTTAGCAATGTACTGGGCTGAAGCACTAGCTAACCAGACTGCTGATGCTGAACTGGCTGCTCAGTTTGCTCCTGTAGCTCAGGCTATGCAGGAAAATGAAGAAGTAATCAATGCAGAATTAATTGGTGCTCAGGGTAAACCTCAGAACATTGAAGGATACTACAAAACTGATACGTATAAAACATATGCAGCAATGAGACCTAGCACTGTTTTAAATGAAATCATTGACGGAATCTAATTTTTCGTTTTGATATAAATGAAAGCTCCTTTTTTAAGGGGCTTTTTTTGTGGATATAATCTGCGTAGTAAACCACCCCGTCAAAAATTCTTTGAATTTTTGACACCCCTCCAAGGGAGGGGAATAATGAGCACATACTTATTGATAAAGGTCGCTGCTACCTGATCACTGCTACCTCTCATCTGTTACCTGCTACCCCTCACCTACCTATCCTCTACAATCACTCTTCTATGTTCTCTGTCCCAGTTGATCATTTCCTGGATGATATTTCCAAAGGTTCGGCAGTATTCTGTAGGTTCATATTCTATTAAAACGGGAGTTTTGGGGTTTAAAATTCGGGATTCACCTTTTGATTTGTCCAGCTCGGTCTGTTTTCTGTTTCACAGCATGTACTACCCGCCTACTTTTGATCCAGAAAAATAAAACAATACTCATTATGGATACCGTAAAGAAAAAAAGAAATCCCATTGCCATTGTCTTTCTGGCTATACTAGTAATCTTCGGTGGACTGCAGTTATTCAGTAAACCTTTGGAAGGAAAACCGGTTACAGGAAAGATTGAAGCCCCAAGGGAAGTGATCAGTATTCTTGAAAACTCATGTTTCAGCTGTCATTCCAATCAGCAGAATTTAAGCTGGTATGATAAACTTGCTCCTGTTTCATGGGCTGTGAATAAAGATATCAAAAGAGCCAGGGAAGTCCTGAACTTCTCAGAATGGGAAAAGTTATCTCCCGCTGAGCATCAGGGAAAGATGTATGCTATTCTTAATATGATGCAAAGTGGTAAAATGCCTCTCCATGAGTACACTCTTCTGCATCCTTCGGCTAAGATTACACCAAAAGATATTGAAACGATTAGAAAATATACTCTTTCATTATCCTCAGCAAGCGCATCTGCTCAAAAAAAGAGTGAGCCCCCTCAAGTCTCATCCAATTTACCAGTTCAGCCATTAACAAAATTTCCGGTTTCTCCTAATGGAATCCGATACACTGATGATTTTAAAAACTGGAAGGTTATCAGCATGAGTACTCTTTTTGATAACTCAATCCGCGTAATTTATGGAAATGATATTGCGGTAAAAGCTGTGGAAACAGAGAACTTTCATCCATGGCCGGACGGAAGTATGGTAGTAAAATCTGTATGGAAACAGGAAGAACTTCCCAACGGAGAAATCAGACCAGGAAAATTTATCAATGCTCAGTTTATGGTAAAAGATTCCAGACAATATAAGGATACTGAAGGCTGGGGGTTCGCAAAATTCTCCGGGGATGATCTTCATCCAACAGGAAAAACGGCATCTTTCGCCAAAGAATCCTGTATTGCGTGCCACAGACAACTCGCTGAAAAAACAGGATATCTGTTTGATGTTCCGATGAAAGTAAATACTCAAAGATTAATTCAAAATTTACAGAAAAAATGAAAAATATCATTCTGATCTTAATGGTAAGCCTGATTTCTCTTACCGCTTGCAGCAAAGAAAATAATGTTACAAATGATGGTCTTTCAAGGGTTGTTTTTAACCCAGGCCCTCTGAAATTCATTTCCAATTCTTTAAATCCTAAGGAAGAAACAATGTCCGCTTTATATGGAAACGAAAAAGCGCTGGAATCTTTATCAAAGGAAAACCAGACACCGGAAGCCGGCTCTGTTATGAAACTGGTAACCTGGAAATACCATGATAATCCTCAATATATTGGCGGAACTATCACCGGAGAACTAGTAAGTATAGAAACGGTTCAGGCTGACAATGATGGAAACGTTTCTTATGATCTTAAAAATGATCAACCCAAGACTAGGCTCTCAGATAACCAGGAAAGAATACAGTATTTCATGAGTTATCGCCCTGTAAGCAGGCCATAATAAAAAATTCCCGTTTCATTATTTATCATAATATTTTCAATAAAAAGCACTAATTTAACCCTTTCAAACCAGCAGATTTCATGCAACAGCAAAAAATAAAAATCTCACAGGCCATTATCTGGATAAGCTCCATTTTCCTGGGAGTTCTATCTTCAGTACCTCAGCTGGCTTCTCATCAGTTTAACTGGAAAGAAGCCGTGGTAAACTCAGCTATTACAGCAGCTTTTTCTGTAATCATGTGGTATATCAACATTTATATGCTGAACCGTACAGCAAAACGAAGACAGCATATTTCTTATTCGAGACTGATGGTGGTACTGGCTTTTGGGATGGTAATTATGTTTGGACTGGCCTGGATTCAGCAGCTGATTCTTTCACATATTAACTTCGGACCGGTCATGCTGATGATTGAAGTAAGAGGAATTCTAATCAATCTGGTGTGCTACATGTTTCTGAATCTTCTTCAAAATAACTATACAGGCCAGCAGATACAGCTTGAACTGGAAAAGGTAAAAAGTGACAATCTGGGAGCTCAGTATGAATTGTTAAAGCAACAGATCAATCCTCATTTTCTTTTCAACAGCCTGAATACTTTAAAACTGATGGCGGAAACCCGTGATGAAGAAACCGTTGATTTTATTGTAAAACTTTCTGATTTTTACCGATTTACACTGGAAAGCAGAAAACTGGATCTGATAAGTGTTCAGGAAGAAATGAAAATAGTGGATTCTTATCTTTTTCTTCAGAAAGCCCGTTTTGGAGAAGGCATTAATTTCACCAACGAACTTGGAAAAGAATCAGCACAAACCCTTATTCCTCCTTTCACTCTTCAGCTTCTGGTGGAGAACTGCATTAAGCACAATATTGTCTCACAAAGCAAACCTTTACATATCAAAATCTATAATGCTGAAGACAAAATTGTGATCGAAAATCCTATACAGCGAAAAGTAAACCCCGAAGATTCCCTGGGAGTCGGACTGGATAACATTAAAATGCGCTATAAACACTTGCTGGAAAAGGATATTACTATTCATTCAGACGAAAAAACATTTCAGATAAAACTACCATTAATTCATGAATATAATCATTATTGAAGATGAATTCAGGGCGGCAAAAGCTCTTCAGAATTTAATCTCAGACTTAAAACCGGACTCAAAGATACTGGGTGTTTACGACAGTATTGAAACAAGTATTGAAGGATTAAATGAGAACAAACCAGATCTCATTTTTATGGATATCCATCTTTCGGACGGACTTTCATTTGAAATTTTTAAATCAGTGGAGATTACATGCCCTGTGGTTTTCTGTACCGCCTTTGATCAGTATATGCTGGATGCCTTTAAAAGCAAGGGAGTTGATTATATTTTAAAACCATTTTCCAAGGAAGATATTGCTGAAGCTCTGGGAAAGGTTGACGAACTGAAAAAATTCTTTCAAAAAAATGATCTTCCTGATCTCGAGTCCCTGATACAGAAAATCAGTCAGCCTGCGGCTGCAGGTAAGGGCAGTTTCCTGGTTTTTAAAAATCAAAAATATACCACAATCCCAACCGACGACATTGCTTATTTTTATATTCATAATGAAATCACCCACCTGGTGACATTCGCAAAGGAACAATTTCCTCTTACACAACCTTTAGGGCAAGTGGCAGAACAGGTTTCCGATAAACAATTCTTCAGAGTTAACAGACAATATCTTGTTAATTTTAAAGCCATTAAAGAGATGGAGCATTATTTTCAGCGCAAAATACTGGTGAAACTCACCGTTGAAACACCTGAAAAGCTTTTGATTAATAAAGAAAAAACGCATAGTTTCTTCACCTGGCTGGAGGATAGATAAAGGTGAAGGGAGGCTGGAAGTAGGAAGTACTTGCAGTCATTCTAAGCTACAGAACTCTTTTGAAATACATTATAACCCTGATCGGTATGATCAGGGTTTTCTTCTTATTTCTTATTTGATTGTACCAATTTCTTAAGCTCTTTCCTGCTTATATTTCAATACTTAAAAGACATACTTTATTCCTTTGGTACTCTGGAAACTTCCAACTTCCTTCTCCCAGCCCAGATATCCTTCCCCTCACAATTTCCGGGTTCACCTTTCAATTTGTCCGGTTAACCTCTTTTTACATTCTTTTGCCTCTCCAGAGTATCTACTTTTGAATCAAATTAAAAGACATGATACTAAAAAACTTAATCACAGTAAGCGCTTTTACCGCGTTATTATTTGCTACTTCAGCATTTATTCATCAAAATAAAGATCAAAAGGCAGCACAACATTCAACATCTGAAAACAATGGTTTTGCCGTTCTGGAACTCTTTACTTCAGAAGGCTGTTCCAGCTGCCCTCCCGCAGATGAACTGATGGGAAAAATTGAAAAAGAATATAAAGATGAGCAGGTTTACCTTCTCTCCTACCACGTAGACTACTGGAACCGTCTTGGATGGAAAGACCGATTCAGTACTGCTGAAAACTCACAACGACAACAGCAGTACAGCCGTATTTTGAATTCGCAGGTTTATACTCCACAGCTGGTAGTGAACGGAAAAACAGAATTTGTAGGTTCTGATGAAAACAATATCAGAAATGCTATTCAGAAAGCTTTATTTACTTCTAAAAAAACACCTGTAGCATTATCTGCAGCTGCTTCTCAGAATAGAATTGACGTTCAGTATAAAACATCTTCCACAGATTCTCAGAATATACTGCTCATTAATCTGGTTGAAAAATATTCATCCACTGAGGTAGGAAAAGGTGAAAATGAAGGACGCCATTTGCATCACTGGCAGATTGTTCACAAGCAAAATCAGATCTCTATCAATAAGCAGCAAGAAGGAATAACCACATTCAAACTTCCTGAAGGCTTTTCTCCTGAAAACTGGGAAGTTATCGCTTTTATTCAGAATATGAAAACCGGAGAAATCTCAGGATCAGCAAAAACAGCTTTTAAATAAAATAATATACAATTTAATTACATTAAAAATTACAACAATGAAAACAAAAACTACAAAAATCATCTACTGGACAGGCGCTATTTTTATGTCATTATGGTTTGGAGCCAGCGGTTTCTTTGAACTGACAAAAAATCCGGTTGTGTGGGACATTACCCAACAGCTTGGCTATCCGCCTCACTTTATTTATATACTAGATATTTTTAAAATCTCCGGAGTTGTGGTTCTTCTGCTTCCCAATAGATTATTGAGATTAAAAGAATGGGTATTTGCAGGAATGTTTTTTGATATCCTGTTTGCTTTCTTTTCGAAGATTGCCGTGCTTGGTTTTCCATCTACGGTAGATGCAATAGTCGCTTTTTCTGTGCTTACGATGACTTATCTGATGTTCAGAAAGCTATATTCTCCTGAAGTGGTATTTGGTGAAGCTTAATGATAAACTCTAATTTTTTCTTATGTATAAAAACAGATCCTCTCTTTGCCCGGGAGGATTTGTTATTTTATAAATTTGGGCTAAAGCCGAATGGTAAAATTTTATTGAAAAAGCGGACTAAAGTCCGCTGCTATTGATAGTATTGTGTGTATGATTTTACCACCCCGTCAAAAATTCTTTGAATTTTTGCCACCCCTCCGGAGGATGGGAATGCCAAGCACATTATTACTATTGGTTAAGATAACATTTCCTTGTTTCCAATTTCTATTTGTCATCCCTAATCTCTGCAAACTATTACCTGACATTTAATTCATAAAACCTTCGGGAAACCACTCAAATCCAGTTGCTTTTTTCTTTGTGTACCCCAAGCCTGGCCATGGTAAGTGATAAGCAAATGCTCTTACTCTGGTATCAGCCAATTGCTGAAGGAGTTTTTTTCTTGATGCAGTTGCGATATCCAGATCAGTGTCTCCAGAAAATCCCCATTCAGGATGTGGAAAAAGGACAACATCAGAATGGATCAGATCAGCAATATAGATGAGTTTTTCATTTCCTGAAGAGATAGTGGTAACCGTTAAACCTGGTGTGTGGCCGGGAGCCAACTGGAAACTAAAATAATCATACAACGGATTATTAAGGTCATAAAATTTCAGTTTGGGTTGAATGGTTTTCAGAATATTCTGAACTGCAGGAATAATCTGATTAAGGAATTCAGGTTGTGCTTTCAGAGCACTGTTACTGAAGTCTTTGATTGAAGCTTTCATCCAGAAATCATGTTCCGTTTTGGAGATGAAAATATCAGCATTAGGAAAAATAAACTTATTTTGTTTATCCACTACTCCGCCTATGTGATCCGGATGGGCGTGAGAGATAAAAACATCGGTAATATCTTTTGGAGAAAATCCTGCTTTTTGAAGGCTTTTTAATAGAAATCCGGTTCTTTCATCTGCAAAAATTCCCATTCCCGTATCAAACAGGATGATTTTATTCTTTGTTTTAACCAATAGAATATTCATCGCCATATCGATATAATTATCGGGTCTGAAATTATTTTTAAGGATTGATTTCACTTCCTGAACGGTACCTCTGGGAGCAAATGAGCTCAGGTTTTCTTCATGAATATATCCATCTGTGAGGATGAACAGATCCAGTTCACCTAGCTTTACTTTTTTAAAGCCTGATAGATCTTCGCCAGTTTTTTCAGCAGTTCTTTTAGGCTCGGCCATCAAACCGGAAAAAGGAATCATACTCAATGTTCCTGCAAGTAATCCGTTTTTTAATAATTCTCTTCTGTTCATCGTTGAATACTTTGGTTTAAATATAAAATAAAACTGAGCTCCTTTCATGTTCAGAGCTCAGTTTTATATGAATAGTTTTTAGTTGTTCACCAGTTTCATTGAACCTTCGGTATACCTTTCTCCTACATTCGGGTATTTTTTCAGAATGGCATCAATGGCATCCAGATCGGATTGAGAAAGTTCTATATTGACTGCTGCAATATTTTCCTCCAGATATTTGATTCTTTTTGTACCGGGAATCGGAATAATATCATCTCCCTGATTCAACACCCACGCCAAGGCGAGCTGAGTTCCTTTTACTCCTTTGGAAGCGGCAAGTTCATTGATCTCGTTCGCAAGTTTGGTGTTATTTTCAAGATATTCCTGCTGATAACGCGGTAATGATTTTCTAAAGTCATCGTCACCCAGGTTCTTTACATCATAGATATTGGTGAAAAGCCCTCTTGCTAACGGAGAATATGGAACCAAGGAAATTCCAAGCTCTCTGATGGTTGGTAAAATCTCTTTTTCAACATCTTTGGTAAGGATGGAATATTCTGACTGTAATGCTGCAATAGGATGAATTTTATTGGCTTTTCTGATAGATTCTGCTGAAGCTTCAGACAATCCGATATATTTCACTTTTCCTGCTTTCACCAGCTCTGCCATAGCTCCTACTGTTTCTTCTACAGGAACATTTGGATCTACTCTGTGAGCATAATACAGGTCAATAGTATCGATCTTTAATCTTTGAAGACTTAAGTCTACAGCCTGTCTGATCCATTCCGGAGAACCATCGAAATAGGTTCCCGGCGCTCCGCTGTGACTTGCTTTGCCATCTTTAAACCTGAATCCGAATTTGGTCGCAATAAAAATCTTATCCCTGTTGGGTATTAAAACTTTAGAAATTAGTTTTTCGTTTTCTCCATTGGCATACATATCTGCTGTATCCCAAAAGTTAACCCCTAAATCCAAAGCTCTGTGCAGGGTATTGATACTTTCCTGCTCATCGGTAGGACCATAGGCAAAACTCATTCCCATACATCCTAAACCGATTGCTGATAACTGTTCTTCTGTGTTTCCTAATTTTTTAAATTTCATGATAGGTATGATTTAATTTTACATGACAAAATTAGAGCATCCGGAAGCTAACCCCGATATAGAATTCAAACTAAGAATTATAAAATTCAAACAACATCCATTCTTAAAGCATTGGGAGTAATTCCGGTTTGTTTTTTAAAGTAATTGGTAAAATAAGCAGGTTCTTCAAAACCTAGTCCATAGGCAATCTCAGAAATATTCCAATCTGTATGTTTCAATAAGGCATTGGCTTCCTGAATAATCCTTCCGGTAATCTGCTGGCTGGTTGTTTTTCCTGTAATCTCTTTTACAGAACGGTTTAAAGAATTCACATGAATAGAGAGGCTCTGAGCATAATCATTAGGAGTTTTTAATTTTAAAAAGGCCTCAGGGCTGTCGATAGGAAACTGTCTTTCCAACAGTTCCATAAATAAAGAGGCCACTCTTTGTGAAGCATTCTGATAAGGTTCAAAACTTTCAGCCGGCTGCATTCTCATGGTTTCATGAATCATCAGATGAAGGTATGCTCTCAACATATCATACTTGTGAATATAATCCGACTGAATCTCCGTCATCATTTTGGTATAGATCTCAGAAAGTATGCTCTGCTGTTCTTCATCTACAAAGAAAACGGGAGTTCCTCCAATCTTGAACAGCGGAGAATCCTGAAGATTCCCTATACGGCTTCCGTTATGCAGAAACTGATCGGTAAAGAGGCAGAACCAACCTTTCTGATCCTCATCATCAGCTTCCCATGAATAAGGAATAATAGGATTGGAAAACAATAATGCGGGACGGTCTACTTTGATCCATTTATCGGCATAATGTAATTTTCCTTTTCCTATGATGAGTGAAATCTTATAATAATCTCTTCTGCTGTAAGGGGTAAGAGGAGAACAGTATTCCCGCGAAAACACATTGAAGTGCCCCATTTTATTCACCCCAATACATTGTGATGCCAGGTTGGGAGCATTTCTTTCATAAAAACCTTTGAGTGATTCATGTGATTCCATAGATCAAAGTTATAAAAATCAAACAAATTACATAAATCACATATTGAAAAAATAAATGACTGACAAAAAATGCCAGTCATTTAAGTTGATCATGGGTTAATCCCAATCATCATCACGTCCGTGACCATGATGTTTATTTTGTTTTTTGTAGTACTTTTCCTGATTTTTGTAATACTTCTCCTGTTGTTTACGGTATTTTTTATAATCGTTTTTGTTTCTTCCATAAACAATTACAGGGTTTTGACCTCTGTAGTATTTCTTTTTAAAGATGATATACTTTTCTCTACCCAGAATTCTTTCCAGCTCCGAATAACGGTCATTTCTCCATCTTCCAGGTTCTACAACATATACTCTGTTCCAAGTATCATAATCATGGTATCTGTCATTCAACACATAGATCTGATTAGCCTGTGTTGATGAAAGAACAAGGTCGGTAATCACTCTTTGCCAGTTGATATCCGAGATACTCCTTCTATAATCATTATAATAATCTGATTGGGCATAACTCAAACTGAAGGTCCCAACCAATAATGCGGTTAATATTAACTTTTTCATTTCATTCCACTTTAAAAATAATTATCAAGGGATAGTCAATTAAAGTGCCAATTATTAATTACCAATACTAACATTTGTTAAAAAAAATCATAAACAACTGATTATCTTTGAATTATTTTCTGTATTTTTTATTAAATTCTTAAACATTAATGATTCTAAAGCTATGATTAGATCCCAAGAATTATTATACAACAACCCTATTATAAATTAATAATCAACACATTGCAGATTTATAAAAACACATATATTTAAGTTTCGGCTAAAGCCGTAGGAGAAATTATGTATTGTATGGCGGGCTAAAGCCCACCTCTATTGATCCTTACATACGGATATTTAATAGTAATATCTTTTATCTTTTATCTTTTATCTTTTATCTTTTAACCTATCATTACACCATTTATGGTATAAAATTCGTTAAGATTCCAAAAAACTATTATTTCATATGATATAATTTTGTAATTTTAATGGAGAGAATGTTTTTAATGCAATGTTCTCAAATTATTTTAATCAACCAAATCTTACATTGTTATGGAAAATATAAAGTTTCAGGTATCTCAATATCAGGATGAGTTGCAGCTACTTATAGACGGGAAAAAGGCAGGTTATATGTCCATAGAGGTTGACGGAAGACTGCTTATTGTATTTTATACGAAACTTGACGAAGAGCGTGAAGGAAAAGGATACGCCAAACTATTGCTGGACGAGCTGGTACGCTACGCAGAAGAAAAAGATTTGCTTGTAGACCCGGAATGTGATTTTGTAAGACAGCAGTTTGAAAATCATCCTGCAAGGTATAAAGAAATCTGGCATGCCTGATCAGCTTTCCCACCAGGCTGTAAATTCCTGTTCTGACTGATTCAGATCTACTACCTCGCCGATCATCGGAGTGAGGATATTCAGTTTTTTTTCTTTTCCAAGGGCCGTTATCTTTTGTAAAGGCTCATTCCACGGGTGAAGTGCCAATGCAAATTTGGCAGCATGAACCGGAATGATACGTTGTGCTCTAAGGTCAATAGCCGCCTGAATGACATCTTCAGGTAATTTGTGAATATACCTCCATGCCTCTCCATACTGTCCGTTTTCAAGAACAGCATAATCGAAAGGTCCATATTGCTCACCGATTGTTTTAAAATGAGAATCATAGCCACTGTCCCCTCCTAAGAAAATTTTCCTGGTAGGTGTTATCAGAACATAAGAGCTCCAAAGTGTATCATTTTGCCTTACTCTTCTGCCGGAAAAATGTCTGGCAGGAGTAAAAACAATTTTTATATTATTTTTCAGGGTAATTTGTGTTCCCCATTCTTCTTCAATCAGCTTATTTTCAGCATAGCCCCATCTTTCAAGATGTGCTCCTACTCCCAAAGGTATAATGGCCATTTTCGTCCTTCCCTCAATAGATTTTACAGTTGGGTAATCCAGATGATCGAAATGATCATGGGTAATGATAAGATAATCTATACCCGGAATGTCTTCAGGCTTAAAAATATCTGAACCTTTGAAAGCTTTATTAAAGTATTTAAAAGGAGAACCATACAGGCTGAGGACAGGATCTATTAAAAAGGAAACTCCGTTGGTTTGCAGATAATAAGAGGAATGCCCCAGCCAGATCAATACATCTTCATTTTTATCAATATTTTTCAGATCGGTATGAAGGGACGGAATAGCTTTTAGGGGTTTCAACAGCGGATCTTTCTTTCCTAAAAAGAAATCGTAGGTTACTTTCCACATTTTGTAGCCTTCTGTAAGGGAAGGAGTATGGCTGATATTCTGAAACTGTCTCTTCTTGTAGAGTTTCGACTGTCTGATACGCTTCAGTCTTTTCCCTTTTGGGACTCCACCAAACGCTTTCATATTGATCACTATAAAAAAAGTAACCGTCAAAACAACCACACAGGTAATAATCCAGTAAATCATCGGTACAAAATAAATATCAAATGTATTGACTTTTGCTTTTAAATGAAAGTTTATTCCATTTTACTCTATTTTTTAACTAAATTTATCATGCATTTTTAAAAATTTATTATTCATTTAGATCAGGATTAATTTTAAACTTTCTATTTTAGCACCCTAAAAAACTCAGATACATTGAAAAATTATTCGGTAATATTTCTTCTCGTTATTTTTTCGTCTTGTGCCTCTATAAAAAAACACAATGAACAGCGAGCCTCATGTATTCCACCGGAGCAACTTAAAGAAGATGTGGATTTTGCGTATTCAAAATTACAGCAAATGCACCCTCAATTATACTGGTATATTCCTAAGAAGGAGTTGGAAAGTAAATTTGACAGTCTTAAACAAACCATCACAGAGCCTCTTACTCCTCTTCAGTTTTATTTCAAGCTTCAGCCTGTTATTGCCGGAATTCGTGAAGGACATCTTTCCCTGAGGATTCCCAGAAAGAAATTTACCAAAAATGAAATAAAAAGACTGGAACATCAGAAAGGAATGTTCAGCCGTTTTGAATATTATATTTCAGGAGATCAGATGTACATTATTCAAAACAAAGATTCTATTGACCATATACAGCCGGGAACTGAAATTTTATCCATCAATAATGTTCCTGTATCCGATTATATCAGGAAGTACAGAAGCCTGATCAGCAGTGATGGTGATAATACCACCTTCCATCCGTATTTTTTAAAAGATCTGTTCTTTAATTTTTATACTGCCGAAAATGGATTTGAAAGCAGAGCTACTCTTGAAACGCTTTATAATGGAGAAAAAAAGACATATACCTTAACCAGAGAAACAAAATCTGATACTGATCTTGAAAAAGATAAGGAAATGCAGAAAAAGACCCCGGAAAAGAAACTGAACGATTATGTTGCTTCCAGTAATTCTTATAACAGAAGTTTCAGGTTTCTTGATAAAGACAGTACAATCGCTTATATTAAGGTGAAAAGCTTCTCAAGGGATTATTCAGATGAGTTTTATAAAAAGACTTTTGCCAGGATCAGCCATGCAAAATCGCCCTACCTCATCATAGATGTCCGGAATAATTATGGCGGCTCTTTATATGAAATCAATAATCTGTATTCCTATTTAGCTGATGAACCGTTTACGCTGATCAAACCTTCTCAGTTAACGTCAAGAAATGCCCCTCTGCGCACCAATTATTTCAGAAAAAGCAATCCTTTAGAGTATGCTCTTAAAAGTATTGCCTATCCGAGCTATTTTTTTGCACAGACTTTCAGTACCTATAAAAAGGATGGAAAGGTATTCTACAAAATGAAGGCAGACAAACCTACAAAACCTAAAAAGGAGGCCTTTCATGGAAAAGTTTTTGTACTGATCAACGGAGGAAGCTTTTCTGCATCTTCTATTATTACTGCTAAGCTTAAAAATGATAAAAGAGCAACGCTTGTGGGAGAAGAAACAGGAGGCGCCAATGACGGAACTGTTGCCGGATTTTATTCCTACCAGAAGCTTCCCAATTCTGAAATCAGATTTCCCATAGGACTGCTTTTGGTACAGCCCAATATCAATTTTTCAGACTCGCGGAAAGGTGTTGTTCCTGATGTGACTGTTCCTGAAAACATGCAGGATATTATTAATCAAAAAGATCCACAGCTGGATTGGATAAAAAAAGAAATTGCAAAAGAAAAAGAAAATAAAGGACAATAGTAAATATAGGTTCGGCGGGCTTTCAGCCCGCCGAACTCTTTTTATCTTTTTAATTCTTCCAAAAGACCTTCAATATGTTGGATGTATCTTCCATAGTAGCGCTGATACCAGAACCTTCCAACAATATAAAGCAAAAATAAGCCTATGGTTACTGTACTAATTAGGATCACCGCAATCTTCAGTTCACCCGGAGGATTGGGCCATGGGATAAACTCCAGAACAATAAGGATTTCACACACCAGAAAAGGTGCAAAACTGATATAGTATGAGAGGTAATACTGTTTGTTAAGATTGAGCTGCATCACGAGATCTTTCAAAGAATCATAAGTTTTAGGTGCAGGATTGCTGATTTCATTGTACAATTTAAAAAACTTACTGAAAAAGAAAACAGTGACAATAAGCATCGAGGCAATCAATACCGTTATGTACAATTGAAGTTTAAATGGTCTGCATACGGAGCACACCAGAAAGGCGAAAATAAAGATCCCGATCATCCACCAGAATTCAACACGCATATTTTTGCGTATCTTTTCAAGAGGAAGATTCAGTTTATTTGTCTGTTCTATGGTTATTTCGGGAGTTTCCTCCACAATATCTTCGTTCCAGGTATTTTTCAATTCATCGATATTCATGGGATTACTGATTTTAATGTTTGTTGGTTTTTATTTGGCTTAAGATATCTTTAAGTTTATTTTTTGCCCGGTTCATTTTCACTCTTGCATTGCCTTCAGAAATTCCTATCTGTTCTGCAATCTGCTTTCCTGAAAAATCTTCCAGATAGTAGAATATAAAAGCTTTATCAATAGGATTGAGTTGATGAATGGCCTTATACATTTCAGCCAGGCGTTCTTCTTTGCGATTATCATAGTCTTCCTGGATAATGATATGATTGGAAAAATCTGCGTGAGCGATAAAACTTCTTCTCTTTTCTGATTTCAGGAAAATAATAGCTGTGTTCAAAGCAATTCTGTACAGCCAGGTAGAAAATTCACTTTCACCTCTGAAACCGGGAAATGCTTTCCAGAGCTGATAGGTAATCTCCTGAAAAAGATCATCACGATCATCCTTTTCAGTCATGTACATTTTAGAAATCTTAAACAGGATTCCTTTATGCTGTTCAATTTTACTTATAAACTCTTGTTCTAATGAGGTCATAGCTTGTTACTCTATAGAGTTAGTTTTCGTTTAAAAAAATTGTTACAGATTTTGACAAAAGAAATAAAAAAAACCTGACAGCAAAATAATGTCAGGTCTCATTGTGTGTTTTTTAAGCTTTTTACTATTTCTTCAGAATAGTATGAGTCGAAATAATTTTCTGACTTGATCAGTTAGTAGAAGAAAAGTAAAAATGTTACATTAAAAAAAGCAATAACCTGATATTTTTTTACATCAGGTTATTTATTTAAAGTATTTAATTCTCCTATTATTTAAAATCTAAGAAATCATCTTTTTCCAGATAATGGTTCAGAGCCATAATAAGTTGGGAAGAAGTAACATCAGCCTGCTGCGTGATAGCAAGATCCACCACATCCTGAATATTTTCATCAGAACACATATAATGAAGCTTGTTGTGAAAAACGAAATCAGGTAAGATTTCATTATCATTTCCACCGATATCCAAGGGATCTCCGATAAAAACTTTCATTTCGGATTTAAATTCATCTGTTGAAGAATAGACAGCATAATTAAATTCCGGATCAAACGATGCTTTCCTGTCCTGTTTGCTCTTTACTAACTCCAGAAATTCTTCTATAGAATACATCTGATTTTTAAAATCATCCATGTGATATTTTTTTTACAACTCAATTTTCTAAAGATAGAAATTTTACAGAAGATTGGATTATCTAATTCAGTTTATTTAAAGCTCTCTGCAATGAACCGATATCAAGAAAATCAAGTTTTGCGCCTACTATGATAATGATCAAAAGAACAATTGTCAGAAATAAAATGATAAAAAAATACATGGATACAAACCATATGACGGTATTCAGGACATTTCCTTTAATCCCCATTTTATTCATAAAAAATGTCTGTGAGCGTTCAAACCACGTTTTTCTCTTTTCAGGTTTTGGACTTACTTCAATTCCGTTAAGTTCATCTACCAAACGTACCACATCATCAATATACCTTCCGTACATATAATAGATCCAGTATTTGATGATAAAAGCGATCAACAGAAGAGTAATCAGAAGACTGATCCCGAAAATAGCCAGGTTATACTCTCTATCAAAATGAAAATTGATCTGTATCAGAGATAAAAGAAAGCCAAGGGGAATATAAGCAATATAATAGGAAATATAAATTTCTTTCGAGATGAGAAGCTGCGTCTTAAGATTAAACAAGTCGTAATTTGTATTCGTACTGTTTTTTCTAAGCAGCTTATACAATTTCAGGAAGCGGGAATAAAAATAAACGATAATGGCCACGGTCAGTATGGTGACAAATGCTGAAATCGTTTTAATATTAGAATCAGCAGAAGCTGATGGAACCCCTGTTAAAAGCAAAGGCAATGTTATAATCATCAGCCAGAATTCAGTTTCCATATTCACTTTCAGCATCTCCAGCGGAGAATGTATTTCCTTCTGTTTATCCAGAGAAATTTCAGGGGATTCCTGCCCTGTATCTTTATTCCAAAGTTCTTTAAAGTTTTCTAAATCCATAGTGTTATTTTTAATAGGAACCTGTACCCTGTCTGGTAATGATCTCTTTCAGCTTTTCTTTTGCCCTCTTCAGCTTTACGCGTGTATTCACTTCAGTAATTCCCAGCTGTACAGCGATCTCTTTTCCCGAAAAGCCTTCTAAAAAGAAAAATATTAGGGCTTTATCAATGGGGCTTAACTGATGGATGGCTTCATACATCCGCTTCATATTCATATCATCCGTATCATTATAAGGTTCCTGCCGGGCACTCAGCCCGTCAATATTCTGATTTTGGATAAAACTACGTTTTTTTTCACTTCGCAAAAAAACAATTGCTGTGTTAAGCGCAGTTCTGTACAGCCATGTGGAGAAATCACTTCTCTTTTGAAAATCAGCGTATGATTTCCAGGCCTGGTAAATGATCTCCTGGTAGAGGTCATTCTGATCGTCCTTATTATCCATATACATTTTAGAGATCTTGAAAACAACACCTTTGTGTTTTTCAATTTTCTCTAAAAATTCTTTTTCTGGTGAAGACATGATTTACACACTGATCCTTAGATAATATTTCCAAAAAATATCATCTTATTATAACACAAAACTTTAATTTCCGGCATTAAGTTAAAAAAATCCTCAACAAACCAAGGCGTTTATTGAGGATTTTTATTTTATGTTAAATACAATATCAGTCAGAATCAGAAAATATAATCTGTGCTTAAAAAGTTAGAATCATGTTCTCTGACAATCGTATTCAGCAACTCTTTGTTGGAATCCGTCAGTTTTGCAGCCACCAGAGACCGTATGGAGAATGAGCGGAGCGCATCAAACACGGAAAGTGTTCCTTCTGCACTGTCTTTTCTTCCGGTGAAAGGAAAAACATCAGGACCTCTCTGTGCCTGGCAGTTGATATTGACACGGCTTACAAGATTTACAAACGGATCAATCAGTCTTGCTACTTCCTGCGGATCTTCACTGAAAATACTTACCTGCATCCCATGGGAAGCATTCACCTGATATTCTATAGGCTCCTCTATATCTTCGAACGGAACAACAGGAATCACAGGACCAAACTGCTCTTCATGGTAAAGCTTCATATCACTGTTTACAGGATACACTACGGCCGGAAAAACAAAAGATTCATCTGTATAGCCCCCATCTTCATTCAGCACTGCAGCTCCTTTCTGTAAGGCATCATCAATACATTCTTTCAGATAAGCAGGTTTGTTGACTTCCGGAAGTGGTGTTACTTTTACATCTTTTTCCCATGGCAGCCCGGCCTTCAGCGAAGAAACTGCAGCACTCAATTTTTCTGTAAACTCCAGGGCCACTTCTTTCTGGACAAATATCAGTTTCAATGCTGTACAACGTTGCCCGTTGAAAGAAAGTGCTCCCAAAATACACTCACTTACCGCTACATCAAGATTCGCATTTTTGGTAACGATGGCTGCATTTTTAGCGTCCAGACTTAGGATCGCTCTTAAACGGTTTACCTTCGGGTGCAGTTTTTTCAATCCGTTAGCTACTTTACTTGAACCGATAAAAGCCAGAACATTCACTTTTCCGCTTTCCATAATCGGTGTGATAATTTCTGATCCTTTTCCGTATAATGTATTCACCGTTCCTTTCGGGAATGCTTCTTTAAAGGCGTTTAATAAAGGATAATGAGCCAGAACACCGTGCTTTGGAAGTTTAAAAAGGATGGTATTTCCCATGATCAAAGCAGGAATCAATGTGGTAAAAATTTCATTCAGAGGGTAATTGAATGGCCCCATACTTAAGACCACGCCCAGCGGTGCTCTTCTGATCTGCGCAATGGTTCCTTCAGCCTGTTGAAAGCGGGAAGATTCTCTGTCAAGATCCTTAAGAGCATCAATGGTCTGATTGATATAATCTACAGTACGGTCAAATTCTTTGGTAGAATCAGCAAGTGTTTTTCCGATTTCCCACATCAGCAGTTTGATAACCAGATCTCGCTGCTGGATCATCAGATAGACGAATTTCTGCATGCATTTGATTCGTCCTTCCACCGACATGGTAGGCCATTCACCAAGTCCGTTATCATAAGCTTTTACACAGGCTTCAAGAACTTCCATAGCCTCATTCGGACCAATATTCGGGATGCTTCCCAGAAGTTTTCTTTCCAATCCGTTTTCTGTGGGGATGCACACCGGAGAATAAATTTCCGTGACATCGCCGTTCCACTCTACCAGTTCCCCATTCAAAAGATAAGTTCTCTGATGGATAACCGGAACTTTATATTCTTCCGGAATTTCGTTTTCTCCTTTAAAAATGTTGTGATGAAATGATGCTGTATTTTCTGAACTCATAAATCTTTCTATTTTTTTATGTGATAAGATTGAAATTGTCTCAAAATTTAAATTATTTGACTTTTGTCATCCTGACGAAGGAAGAATCTTTATTGATTTTTATATGAGATTCTTCATTACATTTTATTTCATTCAGAATGACACCTTTGAAACTACTACATTTTATAACATAAAGGTAGAGGTAAAATATTTTAGAAGAAACAATCTGACAATAGATTCGATCTATTTGAATTAAAATTAATCTCAGCTCCTAAAAAAAGAATAATTTAGCTTAAAAATAAATTTCATGTTTTCAAAATTAGTTTGCAGCACACTGCTATTCTTCTCTGCAGTGGGGTTTGCCCAAAAATCTAAAGCGATCAATACTGTTTTAATGGGAGGAAAAGAAGTTCACACGTACGCCAAATTACCCGCACTAAACAAGCCGGCTCCCAAATTTACCCTTACAGATGTTAATATGAATGATCAGACACTGGATTCATTCAAAGGTAGATATGTTATTCTGAATATCTTCCCGAGTGTAGACACTGGTGTTTGTTCAGCTTCTGTGCATCATTTCAATGAAGAGGCGGGAAATCTTCCCAATACTGTAGTTCTTTGTATTTCCAAAGATCTGCCGTTTGCCCAGAAAAGATTCTGTGGTGCGGAAGGAATCAAAAACGTAGTAATGCTTTCTGATTTCCGTTCCGATTTTGGATGGAACTATGGGGTGGAACTGGTAGATTCTCCAATGAAAGGGCTTCTGAGCAGAGCTGTTGTGGTGATAGATCCTTCAGGTAATATCATCTATGAAGAGCAAGTACCGGATATTTCTCAGGAACCAAATTATGAAGCAGCTATTGCGGCTGTGAAATAGTGAATCACATTAAAACCATTAAGAACATTTAAAAATATAAGATTATTAAGATAAGCGCATAGCTTTTTAAGAACATCTTGATGTTTCTCTTAACTTACCTTCACAACTTCAATATTCTTAATGGTTCAAAATAATAATAAAACTCAGCGTGCAGCTGAGTTTTTTATTGATGTTGAAAAACGCAAAGGCGCAAAATGGTATTTAAAATATACCTTTTTAAGGCGCAAAGATTTTATCTCCGATAAAATTCATAACATTCCACTTGCTGAAAATCTTTGATTTTCTTGCGCCTTAAATAAATACAACACTTTAAAAACCTTGCGTCTTTGCGTTTTCCCAACACAATAAACAAACTATAAAACGCAAAGTTTTAATTTAAAAATGAATAATTCAAGGGAGCAAAGAGGGAATCAATCAAGATTGATTGTATGAAGCGAACGTTTAAAATTTCCAACAAAAAGAAATATTTTTTCGGGTAATATTTTGCATATTTGTAGAAAATACGGTCATGCAAAAAGAAAAACTACGCAACGTAAGAAAAAGAAAAGGCTTCACACAACAGCAAGTCGCTGAATATATTGCTACAGATGTCTCTAACTACAGCAGAAAAGAAAGTGGAGATGTAAAGATTTTCAATGATGAATGGGAAAAAATTGCCCGTTTCCTGGAAGTTCCCGTAGAGGAAATCTTTGAAGAAGAGGAAGCAAAGCAGATCAATCATTTTGAAAATAATACCAATAGTAACAATATAGGAAATGTTAGTGGTAATTATTATTGCAATGTTCCAGAATTTCTTCTCGAAAGCCAAAGAGAGCTTATAGAAATGCTAAAAAAAGAAAACCAGAGATTACAAGAAGAGCTAAATGCTCTTAAGAAAAAATAAAAAACTCAGCTATATGCTGAGTTTTTTTGTATTGTAGTTGGGATCAACGCAATGGCGCAAAATGATATTAAAAATTTCTGTTTTAAGGCGCAAGGATTTTATCTCCGATAAAATTTCAACACTACCACTGTCATTGCGAACCGAAGGTGAAGCAATCTCAATGTTCACTCTCAGATTGCGCCAATCAAGTAGATAAATAGGAAAAGATCTGTGAAATCTGTGGGAAAATAAAGAGTCTTAATTTGTTTTATATTTTTTTCTTTTTGTAGTAATTACGATTACCCCATCTTTAGCTTTTTCGCCATACTTTGCAGAGGCTCCCTTCAGAACATTCATTGTTTTTATCATATTAGGATCCAGAGCTTTTACTTTTTCATAATCACTGATCTTTCCATCTACAACATACAGTGGATTATAAGGTCTAGCTTTACTTGAAGGTACTCCACCAATACGTACTGAACTTATACTTTGAACAACATTGGGTGATACCTGCGTAGTTAATGGTTGGGCTAAATTGGAGGCAGATGTTTTACTTTTCTTCTCTTTGCAGGCTAAAGCATCAGCAGGTACTACAGAAACTGATCCGAGTAACTTTCTGTCTTTATGAATGCCAAATTCAGTAAGGGTAATTTCCTTGATGTCTTCAGTTTTTAAAGTATCATTAGCTGTCTTTTGCTGTGCATTCACACTTATAATACCTCCTGTTGTCAACATAAAGCCCACCGCAAATTTCACAAAAAGAGCGTTGATATAAGAATAATGCAGATCTCTGTTGAGCTGTGAAGGAAGAAAACTACCGCAGATCTCATTCGATGCTTTTGCAAAAACATCTATAATCTCATCATCAGGAGCTCTTCTGAAGTCTCTTACTGTTTTGGAACAGACCGCACAAAATCTTCCTTTCTCATCGGGTGTCATGGCGTTCCAGTTTTCATGACAAGGTTTTGGTATGGTTATTTTCATAAAATTCTTTTCTTATAAAGATGCAGTGATACAAGAAAAGGTTGGAACACAAGTATACATTTCAATAAAATTGTTTAATTACAAACATACCCACAACCAACCTCCTGACATTTCTGAAGGTTTCCCACAACTTACAGGAGACTTCCCGAGAGGTCGGAAGTCGCAAACATCCTTGTTTTTAACAAACGGAGGATTTCGGAAGTTTGTTTTACTGTTGTTTTAGACTTGCGGAGGGTTTGGGTGGTTACAAACGGGGATGTTTTTTAAGGTAGGATGTTTTGGGGTTACGGGAACCCGTAACGTTTTAGAAGTAATAAAATATATATTTGGTAACATTTCCGTATTTCTACGGAAATTATAATAGGGATTATTTTATAAATTACAGAAATTTTTAACAAAACCTTAACAAAACATGAAAACTACATTTCAAGGTTATTATAAGAAAACTGAAGAAGAAATCGAAGCCATATGGAATAATGGATTAATAATATTTGATGCGAACGTTTTATTAAATTTATATCGTTATTCTGATACAACAAGAGAAACCCTCATAGACTTAATATCAAAATTTTCAGATAAAATTTATATTCCTCATCAGGCAGCTTTAGAATATAATCGTAATAGATATGAAGTTATTGCTGAACAAGAAAAGGCATATAAAGATTTTTTAAATAAAATACATCAAATTCAGCAGGATCTACAATCAACAAATAAACCACCATTTCTATCTTCAAGCATAGATTCTGAACTAAACAAAGTGTTTGAAAATGTTAGCAAAGAAGTTGAAGAGAGCATAAAAAAATATTGTGACTTTTTAAAAGAAGATCCAATTTATAATAAACTAACAGAATTTTTCCGGCTAAAAGTTGGAGAAGAATTTAATAGTAAAGAATTAGAAGAAATATATAAAGAAGGAGAAGATAGATATACAAAGAAAATACCTCCGGGATTTGAAGATGAAAAAACAAAAGATGGTCTTCGAAAATTTGGAGATTTAATTTTGTGGAAACAAATAATAAAACTTTCTAAGGATTTAAATAAAGATGTAATTTTAATTACAGATGAAAGAAAAATAGATTGGTGGTGGAAATTAAAAGATGGAAGAAATATGGGGCCGAGACAAGAATTGGTTGAAGAAATTTACAAAGAGTCCCAAAAACAATTCCATATGTATTCTTCTGAAAGATTTTTAAGTTATGGTCAAACATATTTGAAGGAACAAATAAATAAAAAGGCACTAGAAGAAATTCAAGCTATGAAAACAGCAGAACTTGAGATTATAGAAAATGAAAAAGGCAGATTCTATTTCAATGAAAAATCTAGAGAACAAACAGATCTCTTACACAATAGATTACTTGAAATTGAAAAGTTAATTCATAATGATGATAAAATGATTTCTATCTTAAATGACTATAGTAGCAATGAGAAAATAGAAGATCGAATAAAAAATTATAATAACTATATTCTAGATTTAAGAAAAGAAAGAGATTTAATTAAGGATAAGATTGATTATTACAATAAGCATTCATATAGAAATAATTATATTAAACATAAAACATCTGAAATTGATGAAGAAATTTTAAAGAAATTTATACAAATAAATTTCGATAATAATAAAAATAAGTACGAATAATATATCATCGCTAAAATAGCTTTGAAACTTATATCCATTGTTACTAACATTATATGAATTTTTAAAGTATGGCAAGTAAGATAATTTTCGAAATAAAGGACAATTTTATTAATTTTCAAAAGCTTTTTGAAAATAGTAAAACTATCATTAAAGATCAAATTATTTTAGTTGAAAAGGAAACAAAAAAAGATTGGACAATTGGTAACTCTTGTACTGAAATAGAATTAGAATTTGATGATTTAGAGTTTATTGTAGAGAAGAAAAAGCTCAACAAAAAATATGGAGTAAAGTTCAGAAGTCAAAAGTTTTGTAAGATCCCTTTTTTTCGTTTTGATTCAGATGGTCCTGCACATCGAAATTACGATGAGAATATTCCTTTGAGTGAGCAAATGATTACAACTCCACATTTTAATACATTCAATTCAGAAGGAGTTTCCATAGCTTATAAAAATGACATATTAAAAAATGAAGAGACTGCTAAAATTATAGTTGATGATATAAATTTTGGAGTATCTTTATTTTGTCAAGAAACCAATTCGAAATCTAGAAATAAAGATTTTCCTGAAATTGTTTTGAAAGAGGCAACTTTGAATTTCAACTATGAAGAAATGATTAATTTTGATGACTTAAACTTTGAATAATGGAAAATGATGAAATAATTAATTTAATAAAATCATCTTTTTGCAACTTAACCAGTGCAAGAATTAGAAATAATTTTATAGAAATTATTACAGGTTATTCCACTATAAACTTTAAGTTTATTTCTGTTTTTATTCACAAAAATAAAAATGGAAAATATATTGTTTCTGATTATGGATGGCTGGATCAAAATTATTATGACATATCCTTTAGCGAAGAACAAGAAGAAATTGCTGAAAGAATCAAGCAATCATATTTATTCTCCTATGACATAAAACAAACAGAGGATGTTGAAAAAAATGTTTTCTACTATAAATCTACAAACAACATTTCTAATATTCCTTCTCTTGTTTTTGATCTGTCTAATTTTTTAGTAGGAGTTATTAATGCTTATTGTTTAAGATATAAAGATGAAAAAGATGAGCGGGAAAAAGAAAATTTCAGAATTGAAGCAAACAACTTTTTAAAGCAACATTATAATCAAAATGTAAAACTAGACAAATTTCTAACAGATCTCAAGAATATAAAATTTAATGCAATCATATTTAAAGGTAGTAAACTCAACTTATTAACATATGTTACAGGCTCAACTCCACAATATTTCGAAAATGGATTAAGAAAGTCAATTGTTAATTTTGAGATATCAGAAAAATCAATAGAAAATAAAGATATTACTGAAAAGATTTCTATAATTAATGACTCTTGTGATGGTTTTGTAAAATCACGTTCTGAAAGTTTGTTAGAATTGCTTCAAGAAAAAACTACAAGACATCCCATTTTGTGGAGTGAAAAAGAAAAAATATTAGAAATAATATAGTATGAAAATCTGTCTAAAGAATAAAACCTGCCTCGTAGCAGGTTTTCATTTTAAGATTGAGATTCTTCATTCCATTGCATTTCATTCAGAATGACAGTTTTCCTTACAAATATTAGTTAAGATTCTACCAGCACAGCTCCATCCTTCAAAGTAAGAAACGCCTGTCCTACTTCCTCTGAAACATTTTTCAAATCCTGATCATCAAAAACCTGAGGGATATAGCATTTCTCATGAGCAAACAATCCGTAATGGATAGGCACCAGCTTTTTGGCATGCAGAAGATGAGCTGCTGCAAAGGCTTCTTTCAGATTAAGGGAAGCAGGAACCGGACTGTATTCTAGTCCAATGATCTCAAAATTTACTACTACGCCGTTTACGGGTAAGAAAGCGTAATCTATATTGGGATTTTCTTTTCCAAGCTTCCAGAACTGGTTATGCCAGATGGTATCGCCACCATGAAATATTTTGGTCGTTCCATCATCGACAATCCAGGAAGATTGTATTTCTCCTACTCCATCCATAGCAAATACGGGTTTGAAGGTGATATTGTTTTCTGTGAAGGTTTCATTTAGGTCAAGAACAATAATTTCTACGTCATCCACCAACTTTTTTACAACAGTTTCCAGTCCTGCATAGACAATCAGTTTACCGTCTTTTTTTAAGCATTTTCGGATCACTCCTTTATCAAAATGATCAAGATGCATATGCGTAAACAGAATATAATCTGCCTTTACATGGTCTAAAAATTCTATAAGATTCTCTACGGCATCTCCCAAAACAGGTTTATAGTAAGAGAAATCTTCTACAGCGTCTATTAAGATGGTTTTGTTGTGTGAAGTGAGGCGGATGCCTGCCCAGTTTAATTTTTGTATTTCCATATTCTTTTTTCAGCAAAGGAAGGAACTTATGGAAGGTAAGACAATAAACAAAAGATAATTAATGGAGTGTTTTACGGATGGGAGATGGAAGTTGATTCTTTCTCTACAGTTTCTATTGTCTTTTCTTTGAATTAACAGTAAGGATTTTATAAACGCAAAGTTTTTATTTATTAACTGCAGATTCTAAGGGGGCAAAGAAGGCGGCAAAGCCGTTGTCCAAGCTAATGATAAGAGCACGCTTCATCAAATCGATTGAAAATCGATTCATCCTTTGCTCACTTATAATGTGGATTTAAAATTGAAGCTTTGCGTTAAAAAAACTCTGCAAGATAATATAGTCTTAGTAAGTTCTTTTATTATCTTCAAATTTCCAGCTTATTACAAAATCCTTTTCCTAATTCTGCTTAAAGAGATTGGCGTAATGCCAATATAAGAGGCAAGGTATTTCAGAGGAATATTCTGAATGTAATGAGGTTTGTTCTTGAGCAAGTATTCATAGAGGTCCTGTGGAGTGTTTTTCAGCAGGAGCATTTCTCTTTTCATCGCAGCACTAAGTTTTCTGCTCAGATAGTAATTCTGCACGAAACGGCAGTGTGGATTTACAGCAAACAGGTTTTTCACTTCATCCAAGGTAATCTCCCATGCCAATCCTTTATTGATGGATTCGTAAACGGCATCGGAGCTTTTTTCTTCCACTGTAAAAATATCACCGGGAAAGTAGAATTCTGCACAGATTTCAGTATCAATATCTGAGGAGTTGTTGATGTAATATTTACGGACAAGCCCATCTTCTACAAGATAGGCTCTGTTGTCTGTAAATATGTTTTTCTTTGAAAATTCAACCTCAGCAAACTTCTCCCATACAGGATCACTATCCTCTACGTTCAGGTGTGAAAACAGTTTTTTGTTGATCGTTGCCAATGCTGAATTTTATATTATAGTAAATTTTCGTCTACAAGGTTTGGAAGCGTTACTTTCAGATTAGGTTCTGCTTCCATCGCTCTTTTAATAGCGAAAACAGCGCCTTCGTTTCTTGCCCAGCTTCTTCTTGAGATTCCGTTATTCACATCCCAGAAAAGCATGGATTTTAATCTTCTGTCGGCATCATCACTACCATCAAGGAGCATTCCGAAACCTCCGTTGATAACTTCTCCCCAGCCTACTCCACCACCATTGTGGATAGACACCCATGTAGCTCCACGGAAACTGTCTCCAATCACGTTGTGAATGGCCATATCTGCCGTAAATCTTGATCCGTCATAGATATTGGAAGTCTCTCTGTAAGGAGAATCTGTCCCTGAAACATCGTGGTGATCTCTACCTAATACTACAGGTCCGATTTCTCCGTTTTTAATAGCTTTATTGAAGGCTTCTGCTATTTTCATTCTTCCTTCTGCATCTGCATAAAGAATTCTGGCCTGAGAACCTACTACCAGTTTATTTTCCTGTGCTCCTTTGATCCACTGGATATTGTCTTTCATCTGCTGCTGAATCTCTTCAGGAGAATTTTTCACCATTTCTTCTAATACAGCACATGCAATATCATCGGTTTTCTGCAGATCTTCCGGATTTCCGCTGGAACATACCCAACGGAACGGTCCGAAACCATAATCGAAACACATAGGTCCCATAATATCCTGTACATAACTCGGATATCTGAATTCTCTTCCTAATGTCGGATTTTCTGCCATTACATCAGCACCGGCTCTGGAAGCTTCCAGTAAAAAGGCATTTCCATAATCAAAGAAATAGGTTCCTTTTGCTGTATGTTTGTTGATGGCTGCAGCATGTCTTCTCAGTGTTTCCTGAACTTTTTCCTTGAATAACTCAGGGTTTTCCGCCATCATGGTATTAGATTCTTCAAAACTTTGCCCTGCAGGGTAGTAACCTCCGGCCCAGGGATTGTGAAGCGAAGTCTGATCTGACCCTATGTCAATTCTTACATCTTCCTGATCAAATTTTTCCCAAACTTCAACAATATTTCCAAGGTAAGCCAAAGACACGGTTTCTTTGTTAGCCTGTGCTTCTATTACTCTTTTAACCAATTCATCAAGATCTTCATGGATTTCATTCACCCATTTCTGATCGTGGCGGATTTTTGTGATCTTAGGGTTCACTTCTGCACATACCGTAACACAGCCTGCTATATTTCCTGCTTTTGGCTGAGCTCCGCTCATTCCACCTAATCCTGAAGTTACAAAAAGTCCTCCTTTAGGCTCTTTTTTGATTTTTCTGAAAGCATTTAGCACCGTAATCGTTGTTCCGTGAACAATCCCCTGAGGGCCGATATACATATAACTTCCTGCGGTCATCTGTCCATATTGGGTAACCCCTAACGCATTGAATTTCTCCCAATCATCCGGTTTTGAATAATTCGGGATCATCATACCATTCGTTACAACCACTCTTGGTGCATCTTTATGAGACGGGAACAATCCCATCGGATGTCCTGAATACATCACCAATGTCTGATCATTATTCATTTCCGACAAATACTTCATCGTCAACAGATACTGTGCCCAGTTTGAGAAAACCGCTCCGTTTCCACCATAGGTAATCAGTTCGTGAGGGTGCTGGGCCACGGCATAATCCAGGTTATTCTGAATCATCAGCATAATGGCTTTGGCTTGCTCAGACTTTCCGGGATAATCTGTGATAGGCCTTGCCTTCATTTCATAATCCGGACGGAAACGGTACATATAAATCCTTCCATAATCTTCCAGTTCCTGTTTAAATTCAGGAATCAGTTCTGCATGAAACTGAGGATCAAAATAACGTAAAGCATTCTTCAATGCCAGTTTTTTCTCTTCTTCTCCTAAAATTTCTTTACGCTTCGGAGCATGGTTGATATTCGTCTCGTATGGTTTGGGTTGCGGCAGCTGATCAGGAATCCCCTGCTTTATCTGTTCTTGAAATGTCATATTACTATTTAAAGGTCTATGTTTTAAACAATGTTTGAAGTTTTAAAGATATTCAAAATAGGAAATATAGGCAAGAGGGGAAAGAAGAATGGTTTAAGGTTTAAGGTTTAAGGTTTAAGGTTTAAGGTTTAAGGTTTAAGGTTTAAGCAAAATTATTGAATCCGGATATCTCACAATTTGATATTAATACTATATTTGAATAAATACACCTCAATTCCCCTCCCCCGGAGGGGTGGATTTCAAAGTTAACAACTTTGAAAGACGGGGTGGTCAAAACACAACAATGAAAGAAATCCTTACTACCATCAACGGAATTTCTATCCGCAGGAATTTCGTTGAAAACCTACCCTACAATCCTAATTTAAAAGCATTATTAAAAGAAAAACGTAAAGCCCGGATCTTAGGTGAAGTAATCTTCTGGAAGAAAGTCCGTGCAAAAAAATTTTATACCATTGATTTTGACAGACAAAGGATTATTGGAAATTATATTGTTGATTTCTATGTAAAAACGCTTGGGCTCATTATAGAAATAGATGGATCAAGTCATGATGAGAAAGAAGTTTATGACAGCATAAGGCAGAAAGATCTGGATTCATTGGGATTATTGGTTTTCAGAATCAGTGATTTTGATGTAAGAAATAATCTGAGTCTGGTGATGAAGGAATTGGAGGATTTTATTGCGCTGCATTATGGAACCACCCCGTCTTCAAAAATTCTTTAATTTTTGAATCCACCCCTCCGATAGAGGGGAATTGTTCTTACGGATATGAGTTGATATTCAACATAAAAAAACCTTACTGAAATTCAATAAGGTTGTTTTTTTTATCGTTAAAATTTAGGTTAAAACATCATCATTTTCTTCTTCATGGTCATCTTCATTATCGCTGAGACTCCAGTAGTTGTTTTCTTCATCTTCCTCTCCTATTTCTTCCATTTCATCATCGTCCTCAGCTCCGGGAATGTCTAGCCCTTTATCAATTTTATCATCGTCAAATTCTTCATCCAGAATAGGATTTCCGTCGCCATCGAGCGAAATATGTTTTTCTCTCTTAAATATATCTTCACTGGGGTTATAATCCATCTGTTCTAACCTCTTGTTTTGTTCATTAATATTTTTCTCTGGTGCCATACTATTTAAGATTTTAGGTTTATATCATCAGAACAAAAATAATTCCAAGTTATGATGATTGATGAGAATAAACGTCAGGATTTGCACAATTTGACATTTTCTCATTTTTTGAAAAGGCGATAATATTTCCTGCAGCCAGTCTGGCCATTCCGTTTCGTGCTTCAACAGTCGCAGAGCCGATGTGTGGCAGAATACAAACACTGGAAAGCCCAAGAATAGGGTCATCCGCAGACATTGGTTCCGGATTGGTAACATCCAGACCAGCTCCCCAGATTTTCTTATCTACAAGTGCCTGATACAGATCTTTTTGGTTGTGAAAACCTCCTCTTGCTGTATTGATGAAAATAGCGTTTGGTTTCATCTGCTCAAATATGGACTGATTGAATAATTCTTTCTGTTCAGGTGTAAAATTGGCATGTACACTCAATACATCTGAACTTTTGATCAGTTCTTCGAAAGAAACATAAGTTGCTCCCAGCTCGTTTTCGGCTTCTTCATTTTGATGGCGGTTATGGTAGATAATATTCATTCCAAAAGCCTTTCTTGATTTTTCGGCCATCTCATAACCGATACGTCCTAATCCAAAAATCCCCAGTGTTTTCCCATACAATTCCTGTCCCAAAGCATGTAAAGGGTCGAACGTACCCCAATTGTCATCTTTTACTTTCTGAAAGTTATAGCTTGCCCGCCTTGCCACAGACTGCATCAGTAAAAAAGCGACATCCGAAGTGGCCCTGCTCAAAACATCCGGAGTATTTCCCACCGGAATATTTCTTTGGGTAGCTTCTTTAATGTCAACGTGATCAAATCCTACAGAATATAAAGCAATGGCTTTGATATTCGGGCAGACATCAAAAAAATTCTTATCATATTTGAAATCTCCACCTACATTGAGAATGGTATCTGCATTTTTACAGTAGCCAAGCCATTCTTCGTAAGAAAGATTTTCTTTTTCCGGGAATATAAGTTCCAGACCTGCTTCTTTCAGCATATCAATTCCTGTTTCTGGAATTCTTTTATTGATAAAAACTTTCATTGTACTATTGTTTAATGATTTTAAATAAAAAAACCTCACTCGCAAAAAGTAAGGTTATTGAACTTTAATATTAAAAAAATTATCTCTTTTCATCTGAATGTTTATTCAAGATCTATTTTATTTTCTGTGATGGTGATTGTATACTGAGGATTTTAATTCTATCAATTTTCATTCCGAAATGAAGTTAAAAAATTTTAAATTTGATTAAATCCAAATGAATTTTATTAATGAAAAAGGTTCTCTAAAAGTCAAATTATCCAGATTTTGCTGTTCTGAATGGAAAATAATCTCATTGACGAAACTGTATGAGATTCTTCACTGCATTGCATTTTATTCGGAATGACACACTTTTAGAGATAAGTTGCTATTGATTTGTATTACCAAGCATCGGAACAAATTTATAAGCTCCAAATTCTTCCTTTTCAAATTCTGTTGGGCTTACTTTTGTAAATCTGTATAATACCTGTTCGTCTGTTGGGCCTAATGGAATCACCATTATTCCTCCGACATTCAGTTGTTTTAAAAGTTCTGTAGGCAGTGTGGAAGCGCCGCAGGTTACAATGATTTTGTCGAAAGGAGCAAAAGTAGGAAGCCCTGCAAAACCGTCTCCAAAACTCTGAAATTTAGGAAACAGATGAAGTTCTCTGAGTTTCTTTTTAGAAAAATCAAACAGATCTTTCTGCCTTTCCACCGTATAGACATGAGCTTTCATCGCCATTAAAACTGCGGTCTGGTATCCACATCCTGTTCCAATCTCCAGCACTTTTTCACCTGGTTTTACCTTCAACAATTCAGACTGTTCTGCTACCGTAGAAGGATGGGAAATGGTCTGATGAGCCAGAATGGGAAATGCTCTGTCTTCATAGGCAAAATCTTCAAAAATACTCTCAATAAAAAGGTGTCTTGGAACTTCACTCATTGCCGAAAGTACATTTTCGTCTGAAATTCCAATTCTGTTTCGAAGATACTCGACTAAAATCTTTCTTTTTCCTTTATGTACAAACGAATCCTGCATTTCACAAAAGTAAGAAATTAGATATTAGATTTCAAAAAATCGGAGTAAAGATTTATCCACAAAAATAAAACAATCAAATAATGACTGCTTTATTATTATTTCTTAATTCCACTTGATCGGATAAGGTCCGTAAAAATCACTGAAGGTATTATCAGCGCATTTTTTTCTCACAAAAAAATTATAAGTCACTGTTTTACTTAGCCCTGCATAGATGGCTTTTTGACCTGCAAATACCAGATCTCCGCTTGCAGGAGGAGCAGAACTGGTGGTCAACACAGTTTCGTATGCAGAAACTCCATCATTTTCCCAGGACACTGTAGCATCAAAAATAGAAGAATTCGCAGAAGAGGTTGTTTTTGAATAGGTTGCATATTCTGGTTTTACACAAGTTGTTGTATTACTGGCCAAAATGGTAACAGGTCCTGCCCAATGACTACGTCCATTAGCTATTCCGCAATTTTTTCTCACATAAAGGTCGTATTTATGATCTTTATAGAGAGGAAGGTTATAAAAATACTTGTTGGTGACCACTGTAGTTCCCTTTCCTAAAGTGAAACCCTGTTCCCCATACTGTACTTCAAAATATCCTTCTCCCTGACTTATAAAGCTCCAGGAAAGCTTGTTATTTCCTTTTTCAAATATCAGATTTGTTGGAGTTCCGCATTGCGCCTGCGGATCATATGGGCTATCTCCGATACATCCTGCAGCAGATAATCCAAAGATGAATAAAATCGAAATTATTCTTTTCATAGTTATTTTTCTGACTGTGAATTTACTGTAATTTCTCTAATGAATAAAGGGGTTCCATCTTGAATATCTCCAAGTGAAAAGTCATGTATTTTATAAATGTACATTCACTATCTTTACAAAAATTTAATACAGCTATGTTAAAAGCAGGTTTGGTAGGTGCCGGACACTTGGGAAAAATACATTTAAAACTTCTTAATCAGTCAGATCGATATGAATTTGTAGGTTTCCATGATAAAGATGTTGAAAACGGAAAGAAATTAGAAGCCGAATTCGGATATAAATATTTTGAAAATTTTGATGAATTGCTTGAACAGATTGACATGCTTGACATCGTCACTCCTACAGTTTATCATTATGATTATGCTTTAAAAGCGATTGAAAAAGGCCTTCATTTCTTTATTGAAAAACCGGTAACCCAGACTCTTGAGCAGGCAGAAGAAATTCTTCGTTTGTGCCAGGAAAAAGGAATCAAAGCACAGGTAGGACACGTTGAGCGATACAACCCTGCATTTATTGCTACCAAGGAATACATCAGTACTCCAATGTTTATTGAAATTCACAGACTGGCAGAATTTAATCCACGTGGTACGGATGTTTCTGTAGTACTGGATCTTATGATTCACGATCTTGATATTTTATTAAGCATTGCTAAATCTAAGGTGAAAAACATCCATGCAAGCGGTGTTTGTGTAGTAAGCAAAACTCCGGATATTGCCAATGCAAGAATTGAGTTTGAAAACGGATGTGTAGCTAACCTTACGACTTCCAGAATTTCTATGAAGGCGATGAGAAAAAGCAGATTCTTCCAGAAAGATGCTTATATTTCTGTTGATTTCCTTGAGAAAAAAGCTGAAGTGATCAGAATGAAGGACGCTCCTGAAAACCCTACTCCATTTGATATGATCATTGAAAATGCAGAGGGAGAAAAGAACCAGATTCTGTTTGAATATCCGAATATCCAACCTAACAATGCTATTCTGGATGAATTAAACTCTTTCGCTGATGCGATTACTGGCGACAAAAATGTAGAAGTTTCTCTTGAAGACGGAACTGAAGCGTTGAAAGTGGCTTTAGAGATTATGAAACTGATCAGTTAAAAATTCGCTGTCTTATTAAGCAGCAATAGATATAATGCTATCTTATAAGGGATTATGAGATAGCATTTTAATTTCTAATGTTATTACTGTAAACGCAAAGTTTCCATCTTTAGCTATGTATTATTTTAAGCGAGCAAAGCTTGAATCGATTAAAAATCGATTTGATGAAGCTATGTTACTCGTTCTGTTAATTACTGCTTTGTATTCTTTAAAACCTGTAATGAAATAAAAATTTTTCATTTATAAGTATTGATTTATCAATAAAAAATCCATTTCAAAACAAAAAAACAATATATTTGAAGAATAATTCAATAAAGCATTGAAAGATTTTGTTTTACATATATGGATATCCGACATACTCAATGATCTGAATATAGATTCATCTGGGACGGTTATTATTAATTATAATTTCTAATATTTCCCTATTATTTAAACCATTGAAACTACTATGAAAAGAGCCATTCTATTATCCGCACTTTTATTGTCTCAATTTGGGACATCACAATTACTGAAGACATCAGGACAGAAAATCGTCAATGATAAAGGTGAAAACATTCAATTGAAAGGTCTTGGACTTGGCGGTTGGATGCTGCAGGAAGGATACATGCTGAAAACTGCAGATTTTGCAGGACCTCAGTATAAGATTAAGGAGAAAATTGCAGAATTAATTGGCGAAGACGGAATGAATGAGTTCTACAAAGCTTACCTGAAAAACGGAATCACAAAGCAGGATATCGACTTTTTAGGCAAAGCCGGATTCAATTCTATAAGATTACCGATGCATTACAATCTTTATACGTTACCGATTGAAAAGGAGGCTGCCAAAGGAAAAGATACGTGGCTGGAGGAAGGTTTTAAAATGACAGATGATCTTCTTCAATGGTGTACAGATAACAAAATATACTTGATTCTGGATCTTCATGCCGCTCCGGGAGGTCAGGGAAATGATGCAAATATTTCTGATAATGATAAATCCAAGCCTTCACTTTGGGCCAATGAAGAAAACCAGAGAAAAACAGTAGCGCTATGGAAAAAACTGGCTGAACGGTATAAAGATAATCCATGGATTGGTGGGTATGATCTGATTAATGAGCCCAATATTAATTTCACAGGTAAAAACCCAAATGGAACAGATGAAATGTCCAATGCTCCTCTTTGGAAGCTTCAGAAAGACATTACGGCAGCCATCAGAGAGGTTGACAAAAAGCATATTATTTTCATTGAAGGAAACGGCTGGGGAAACAATTATAACGGACTTCCGGCTATCTGGGACAATAATATGGCTTTCAGTTTTCATAAATACTGGAATTACAATGATGATCAGACTCTGAAGTTTGCACTGGACCTAAGAGAAAAGCATAATATGCCGATCTGGCTTGGTGAAACGGGTGAAAATTCCAATGTATGGTTTACTGAGCTGATTCAGCTTTTGGGTAAGCATAACATCGGATATGCCTTCTGGCCGATGAAAAAGATTGATAATATTGCGGGAATTACCAATGTAAAAACTACTCCTGAATATGAAAAACTACTGGATTATTGGAAAAACGGAGGTAAAAAGCCTTCCAAAGAGTATGCAAGAAAAGCTTTACTACAGATTGCCGGCAATTATAAGCTGAACAACACAGAGATCAAGAGAGATGTCATTGATGCGATGTTCAGACAGATTACGGATGCTTCTACAAAGCCATTCAGAAACCATCAGGCTCCGGGAAGGATATTCGCCTCGGAATATGATCTGGGAAGAATGGGTTCTGCCTATCTGGATAAAGATTTCATTAATCTTTGGGTGAGTGATCCGGCTAAAAGATCGGAATGGAACTCCGGACAGGAGATGAGAAATGATGGGGTGGATATTTATAAATGTAATGATAAGGTTACCAATCAATATTATGTAGGAAAAACAGAAACGGGAGAATGGCTGCAGTATTCAATTCAGTCAAAAGAAAACAAAAATTATACGTTTGACATCCGGTATGCATCAGCCAATGATTCTAAAATAAGAATTGAAACGGCTTCCGGAAAAGTTTTAGCGACGGTTTCGCTTGCATCAACAGGAGGAAATGAAAACTGGAAAACGGTTTCAGCCAAAAATATCACCTTACAGAAAGGAGAAAACAAAATCAGGATCATCTTTGAAAATGATGGAGTTAATCTGAACTATTTTGAATTAAAATAATAATAATTGTCTTAAATTGCAGCTCTCTTCTGGTCTTCGGAAGAGGGCTTTTTTAATGATCATACTATGAAAAAAACAGCACTATTTTTCCTTCTGATTTCAGCATTTGCCTTTGCTCAGACCTCTTTATTAGAACAAAAAATAAATTCAATTCTTAAGAACAAAAAAGCGACAGTAGGCGTTTCTGTGCTAGGTTTTGAAAATGGTTTTACATACGATAAAAATGCAGATAAAAAGCTTCCCATGCAAAGTGTATTCAAGTTTCACATTGCTGCAGCTGTTTTGGATGCTGTAGATAAGGGAAAGCTTTCTCTGGATCAGAAAATCAAATTGGATTCATCAAACCTTCTTGAGAACACATGGTCGCCACTTCGTGATCAATACGCAGGAAAAAATGCAGAAGTTCCGTTAAGTGAAGTGATTGAATATACCGTTGCCAAAAGCGACAATAACGGCTGTGACATTCTTTTAAGGTTATTGGGAGGCACACAGACTGTTCAGAAATTTATGGATTCCCAGGGTGTAAAAGGTTTTCAAATCAAATATAATGAAGAGGAAATGCATAAAGACTGGAATGTTCAGTATCAAAATTATAGTACAACGAAATCTGCGGTTGATGTCCTTAAAAAGTTTTATGACGGAAAATTATTATCAAAGAAATCTACAGATTATCTGATGAAAGTACTATGGTCTACCTCAACGGGAATGAATAAAATGGTTGAACAGCTTCCAAAAAATACGCCTGTGGCAAGAAAAACGGGATCGTCGGGAAAGAATAAAGCAGGTTTAACGGGTGCAGAAAATGAAATAGGAATCATTACTTTACCTAATGGAAAACATTATGCATTAGCTGTATTTGTCAGTAATTCAACGGAAACGGATGCGGTGAACTGCAAAGTGATTTCGGATATTTCCAGGGAGGTTTGGGAATATTTTAATAAGTAAAATTTTAAGCTTATTTTTAAAGCGATTTAACATGAAAAAAATAATACTAACAACGGCTCTATTTGCTTTTACATTCTTTTATTCACAGAAGAATCAGAATTATTTAGAGATCAGCTACGGAAGTGTATGCTGTGGTCCTCCATCTGATAAGCCTGTGATGAGTTTTCTGAAAGAATTTAAGAATAAAAGCCAGATAAAAAGCCTGGAAGTCCTGATTCAAAAGGGGCTGGGAAGAGAAGGCGAATATACATTATATGTTGGCACAGACTTTCTTACAAAGAATCAAAAAAAACGACTGATAAGGGGATTAACAGCTACTGTTTCCAACCAGAACAATAATAAGAAAAGTCAAAGTATAGGAAATGTTTCCTTTGATTCAACAGCTGTTGTCACACCATCTGATCTTGCAGATATAAAAAATTTAACTATCTATAAAAAATAAAGGAAAAATGATCAAAAACATTGTAGTTATCGGAGCGGGAACCATGGGGAATGGTATTGCACATACTTTCGCACAGAGCGGTTTTAAAGTAAATCTTGTAGACGTATCCCAGGAAGCTTTGGACAGAGGTTTAAAAACCATTACTACCAATCTTGACAGAATCATTGCAAAAGGAAACCTTACAGAAGAGCAAAAAGCTGAAACTTTAGGCAATATTACTACTTTCACAGCATTGAACGATGCTGCAGGATCTGCTGATCTTATTGTAGAAGCTGCTACTGAAAACCTTGATCTTAAATTGAAGATTTTTGGTCAGATGGATGAACTGGCTCCTGCCAACTGTATCCTTGCAACCAATACTTCATCGATATCTATCACCAAAATTGCTGCTGCTACCAAAAGAGCTGATAAAGTAATCGGTATGCACTTCATGAACCCGGTTCCTATTATGAAACTGGTAGAAATCATCAAAGGATATTCTACTTCCAAAGAGACTTTTGATGCGGTTTATGAGATGAGTAAAACTTTAGGCAAAGTTCCTGTAGAGGTGAATGACTACCCTGGTTTTGTAGCGAACAGAATTTTAATGCCAATGATCAATGAGTCTATTGAAACACTTTACAACGGAGTGGCTGGTGTAGAAGAAATTGATACGGTAATGAAATTGGGTATGGCTCATCCGATGGGTCCGCTTCAGCTGGCAGACTTTATTGGTCTTGATGTATGTCTTGCTATTCTGAACGTAATGTATGACGGCTTCAAAAATCCTAAGTACGCTCCAAATCCATTGCTTGTGAATATGGTGACAGCCGGAAAACTGGGTGTAAAATCAGGAGAAGGGTTCTACGATTATTCTGAAAGCAAAAAAGCTGAAAAAGTTTCAAAAATGTTTTTGAAGTAATCTTAAATCAATAATTTTAATTATCTTTGAGAAAGTTAAAACATTAAAAAAATGAAATTACCAAAGTTTTTATTAGCAGATAATTCGGAGTTTCCAGAGGATCTATTCGTGGTTCATACAGAATATCCAAGATTTATCTTAAACGTTGAGGAAGAAGAAGTTGAGTGGTTAGATGATCTTGAAGGTGATGATGAAGAAACGATGGCAGACGAGGCTACTAAGGTAGTAGAAGCAGCGTTCAAATGGTGCGACGAAGAGTTGGCTAAGTACGACGAAGAAGAGGAAGATTAATAACACTCTAAACATAAAAAAGGAACTCAATAGAGTTCCTTTTGTTTTTTTATTCTGATTTTGTGAATTTCAATAGTAAAAGATTGTCTTTGTACAATTCTAAAGTATTTCCGGAAACCACATATTTGTTAGCTTTTCCCATCATATCCATAAAGTTCTGCTCTACTCCGATGTTGCTGCACATCATTTTCGTAGATCCCATCTGTCCAGCTGTAAAACTTCCTGTAGACGGATCTATGGTAGCCGTTCCGAAATAGTTGTTACATCCTGCATTTCCAGTGATCTTTTCTCCTTCAATATTCAATGTCGGAACTTTACCTTTTACCGTTTCAGCCAATGTCCATTTTGTGCTGGCAAGAGCAGGCTGAGCTTTTCCTACTTTAGAGGCAGACGGGCTTGTCATAGATCCACATGAAGCCAGGACTGCAGCTGTACATATACTTAAAAAAAGATTTTTCATTTTTTTCTTTTTGAATTAACCCAAATTTACGGAAATTATATTATTTAAACGGGCTGGCGTGAATTTTATTATTCTTTAACACTTGTTATTTTGAATATTTTTCTGGTTGTTTTGTAGTAAAAAATGCCCTTGGAAGGATTCTTTTAAACACGAATAACACTAATATTTTCACTAATATCACTAATGCAATTCAATAGGAACGGGCTATAATCCTGAACTTAGTTGAAGGAAGCCCGTTTGTTTAAAATACAAACATATCAATGGTTTTATCCCAAGCCTAACAGCAACGCAATACAACAAAAAAACGGACTTAAAAAAGTCCGTTTCTATTTATTTATGAAATGTATTTTCAAATATTAAGATCTCAACTCAGCGTTGAATTCTTTCTGGAAAGCTTTGATCAGAGAATCCATTACTTCTGTAATCTCTTTTTCTTCCAGTGTTTTCTCTTCGTTTAGCAACTCGAAGCTCATGGCATAAGACTTCTTTCCTTCCGGAAGGTTTTTACCTTCATATACATCGAACAGATTGATATTCTTAATGAATGGAGATTTGTTCTTCTTAGCCGTCTGATACAAATCCTGATAGTTAACTGTTTTATCAATCAATAAGGCTAAATCTCTTCTGATTTTGTTGAATTTCGGGATGTCCTTGAATTTCAATTCATTTTTAGAACGCAACTCCTGAGCGTATTCCAATTCAATTTCAGCATAGAAACATTCCTGATCAATATCAAAGTCTTTCAACAAAGCAGGTGCTACCTTTCCTATTCTCACCAATGCTTTACCGTTAGCTTCATATACCAATGCATCAGAGAATCTATCATCAGTGAGAGCTACTTCTTTATAATCTACCACAAGTCTTTCCAATAAAACTTTTACATAAGCTTTAAGGTTATAGAAGCTTACCGCAGACTTTGGCTGAAGCCAGTTTTCAGCAACATCTCTTCCTGAAACTAATAATGCCAATTGTTTTCTTTCTTCGTATTTATCTTTTTTGTGATAAATTTTTCCTAATTCGAAGAATTTGATATCCTGGTTCTTTCTGTTGATATTGTATACTGTATTCTGAAGAAGTCCTTCCAATAAAGACTTTCTCATGAATGCCAGATCACCGCTTAAAGGGTTCAATAGTTTTACAGCATCTGTTTCGTCTTTTACAGAGGTTAATGAGTTGTTCATTACTTCATTGAAACCAAGGCCTTGTAATGTTCTTGCCCAGCTGTTTTCCAGTTCATCCTGATCATTCGCACTTAGCTTAACAGGAGTAAACGAAATCTTCTGTGGAGCGTCAATTTTATTGTATCCGTAGATTCTTAAGATCTCTTCAATTACGTCAATTTCTCTTGTTACATCTGCTCTGTATGCAGGAACGGAAATTTCGAAACCATTTGGAATTTCATTTAAAACCTGAATTTCCAGCGCTTTTAAAATTTCTTTTACTTTTTCTCTGTGAATTTTTGTCCCTAAAATCTGTTCAATTTTAGAGAATCTGATAATCACATAATTATCTTCTATTTTCTTAGGATATTCTTCCAGTAACTCACCTACTAATTTACCTTCAGCAATTTCCTGAATCATTTTGATAGCATGAGTGATCGCTGTTCTTGTAAGGTTCGGGTCTACTCCTCTCTCAAATCTGAAAGAAGCATCTGTATTCAAGCTGTGTGCTTTAGCACCTTTTCTCACAGCAATCGGGTTGAAATAAGCACTTTCAAGGAATATTGTTTTAGTTGCTTCAGATACTCCTGAGTTCTCACCACCAAATACTCCGGCAATACACATCGGCTTATCTTTACCGTCTTTGATCATGATTTCAGAACCGTTCAATGTTCTTTCAACACCATCTAAAGTCGTAAATTTTGTTCCCGGTTTCACCACTCCCACTTTCACTTTTTTATCTGCAATTTTATCTGCATCAAATGCATGAAGCGGCTGTCCGTATCCGTGAAGAATATAGTTGGTAATATCTACAACATTGTTAATCGGGCTTAGTCCGATTGCTTTCAGTCTGTCTTTCAACCAGGATGGTGATTCTGCTATTTTTACGTTTTCAATAACAGCTCCAATATATCTTGGACACAATTCTGCATCTTCAATTTCCAGTTTGAAATCATGAGTTCCCTCACCATTCAACACTTCGGAAGCTACTTTATTAAACTGTGATTTCAATTGGTTCGTAGAAAGATAAGCGTGTAAATCTCTGGCAACACCATAATGAGACATAGCATCTGTTCTGTTCGGTGTTAATCCGATTTCAAATACCTCATCACTGGTCAGCTCAAAATAGTCTGCAAAGTTTTTTCCTACTTCATATTTTGTTTCATCCAGCACCATAATTCCTCCGTGATCTTCGCTAAGACCTAATTCGTCTTCAGCACAGATCATTCCCTGAGAAACCTCTCCTCTGATTTTAGCTTCTTTAATTTCAAAAAAGTTTCCGGTTTTGTCATAGATTTTTGTTCCAACAACGGCTACAGGAACAGTTTGTCCTGCTTCAACATTAGGAGCTCCGCAAACAATGTTCAGCACTTTTCCGTTTCCTACATCTACTGTTGTCTTCTTCAGTTTATCAGCATTAGGATGTTTTTCGCAAGTAAGTACTTTACCTACAACAATTCCTTCCAGGCTGCCTCTTACACTTTCAAATTTATCTATCCCTTCAACCTCAAGACCTATATCTGTAAGGAATTCACCGATTCTTTCAGTTTTTGATTCCGTTTTTACAAAGTCCTTCAGCCAGTTGTTTGATATTTTCATTTGTTAATCTATCTACTTATTTAATTCGTCAGATGAGTCCTAAGGTTTCATCTGCTCTATTTTGAAACTTTTATTTGGAATACCACACCTTTTCCGGTATGATTTTTCGAGCTACAAATGTCGTGTTTTTTTGAGAAATAGAGAAATTTCGAAGCGATTTTAAGATAATAAATTTTCGTTAATCTTTCTGCTGCTGATTATGGAAACTATTGGTCCGATGGTCTTACCAGCTTCTTCAGGCTATCAGAAAATAACACCAACCCTCCGGCCATCATGATAATATCCTTCAATACCAGACGTCCTGCTCCGGACAGATAGGGAAAACCATAATGAGGAGTTGCATAATCTCCACCCAGATTGGGTACATATACTTCAGGAGTGGTGATCAGAAATGACAGGGTAACCAACGACATTAAAAATGTTAAAGCACCTCCAATTGTTCCAATTTTAGGAAACCAAATCCCCAGTAATACCATAACTCCTATTACAACGATCATTGTCCCTAAACCGTAGGAAAAGGTATATGTTCCGTTTTCCTGATGCCAGTCAATGTTTTTCTGAATCACTTTTCCTTCAGGATTTTTATACAAAGTGTATTCTGCAACCAGTTTTTTATCTTCATTAATAACTTTATGATCTGCATTTTTGTAGAAAAAACTCATCAAAGGGCTGTTGGCAACGAAAGGAACAATTCCATCAGCTTCGTAATGAAATGCTTTCAAGCCTCCAATCCATGCCATAACGATGAAAATTGAAATTCTGAGAAAATTGAAAAAATACGTATCCCATTGTAATAGTTGGCCGTAAAGTCTGTTATTTTTCATGTGATTATTTTTTTAACAAAGGTATTCACATGCATACAGCGCCAACATAGACATTTCAGGACATTACATGGACATTTTCGCCACCACAGAGATCCCTACTTTCTCTCTGTAATTTTTAGGTGAGCAGCCCACAGATTTTTTGAAATACCTGCTGAAATAAAATTCGTCTTCAAATCCCAGCTCTGAAGCAATTTCCTTGACAGACCTGTAGGTTAAATGCAACAGTTTTTTAGATTCCAGGATAATTCTCTCATTGATAAGCTGAGTAGGTGTTTTGGCAAATTCTTTCTTTACCGCTTTGCTTAATGTGTTATTGGTAATATTCAGTTTGTCACTGTAAAATGACAGTTCTTTTTCATTTTTAAAATGTGTTTCCAAAAGTTTCTGAAATTCTGCAGCATTTTTATTGGGAAGTTTTTCGTTAGCAATCACACTTTTTTCAATACTGCTTTTCTGTTTGCTTCCAATGGCAAGGATAAGCTGTATATAAGTTTTGATAATGGATTCAGAAAATGGATGTTTTTCAGATTCTTCTTTTTTGATGTGACTGAAAAGTTCCAGAATATAATGGTAGTTTTCCTCTGACAATTCAACCCCCGGATTCAGGTAAATATTATTGAAAAGAAGACCGTTACAAGCTACTTCTTCTTTATGATATTCTATACAGTAATAATCTCCATGGAAGAAAAGCACATCGATATTTTCATCAGATTCCGAAGCCAGTTTCAGTTTTTGATAAGGGGAAAGAAACAGAATATTGTATCCGCTGTAAGAATAATTAATATCGTCCACAGAAAAAACACCTGAACATTTCCATAAAACCACACTATAGTTTTCAGTAGTGAATTCTGAAGGAAAATCTGAAGTGTGGTAAGATTGTATTTTTATCTTCATGATGAGTCAATTTAAACACTAATGACGCTAATGATTCACAAATAACACTATCTTTTCAGTACTCTTTTAAATATGTTTTTTTCTCTGTAAGATATTCGGTTTTACTTCCGTTACCGGTTCTGAAAAGGGTTTTGAGTGTATTCTTTTGTTTAGGCTTTGAAGGATCGGGAAGAAAACATTGGAAATGTAAATGCGGGCCATTTGTCCAGCCTGTATTGCCGCTCAATCCTATTAAATCACCTTTTTTAACTTCATCTCCTATTTTAACTTTAACCCCATTTTGTTTCAGGTGAAAATACTGCGCAATGGTTCCATCCGAATGTAAAATTGAAATATAATTAGCCTGATTAGCACAACTTGATGTAGGACATCCTGTATTATTATTCTGAACTGCATCAATCACTTTACCTTCTCTTGCCGCTGTAATTTCGGTTCCTTCAGGCATTACAAAATCTAAAGAGTTTTCATTCTGATGAGAAAATATTCCATTGTAACCCTGATAAACATTAAAAGATTTCCCTTTTTGAAAAGGAAGATCATAAGTATAGTCAGCATCATAGGTTTTTATCGTTGCATCTCCGGCTAATGTATAGTAAGCAGGCATTTTCTTGATTTTCCACCCTTTTTTATTATCGTTGACAACAAAATAAGCAATTTTGTTTTTCATTGATTTGGGAGGCAGTACTCTGATCATTTTAAATGCTTCGGGACTCTTCAGATTTTCTGTTTCAGGCTGTTCGGAGAACGTTATTGAAATTGGATAGATTTCAATATTATCAGCATAGTAAGTGATCATATCTTTCGTATGCTCATAGTACATTTTCGCACTCTTCTGCGAAAAAGCCCATAGAGAGCAAATAAGTGATCCGAGAATTGCTGTTTTTTTCATGTTTATTAAATTGTTCTTATTATACTTTTGCCTTGAAGCAAAAGTATAAATGCTCAGACAGTGGAAATTTTTTGAAGGATTACATTTAAATTATCCTAACGCTCCTTATTCTAAGTAGATTCCATCTTTTTTTAACTATAAATCGGAAGACAGGATTATAAAAAAAGCCGGAAAATTCCGGCTTTCTATTATTTGTTATCTTACTATTACAATCCGATTACCGGCATTGATAACATTAAGATATTTTCATTTTCTTCAAGACCGTCAAGAGGTTCAATGATCCCTGGTCTGTTAGGTTGGGACATTTTCATAGTGATATCGTCAGATCCCAGGATTGTCAGCATTTCAGTTAAGAATTTTGAACTGAATCCGATATTGATATCTTCTCCGTTGTAGTCGCAAGGAATCTGCATATCAGCTTTGTTTGCATATTCAGTATCTTCTGCATGAAGGTGAAGAATATTTCCGGAAAGCTTAAATCTCACCTGATTGGTAGATTTGTTGGACATGATAGATGCTCTTTTGATCGCTCCTAACAACAGGTTTCTGTTGATTGTCAACACATTTGGGTTTTCCTTTGGAATTACCGCTGTATAGTTCGGATATTTTCCGTCAATCAGTCTACAGATCCAGATATGCTTACCAAAAGTAAATTTAGCCATATTCTCATTGAAGTCGATCGTAACGTCTTCATTGGAACTTGCCAGGATATTTTTGAAAATGTTAAGAGGCTTTTTAGGCATGATAAACTCCATCGGCTCAGCATTCATAAGGTCTGCTCTTTTGTACACCACCAATCTGTGGGAGTCTGTAGAAACGAAATTGGTTTCATTTTCTCCAAACTGGAAAAGAACTCCTGTCATTACCGGACGAAGAGAGTCGTTACTTGTAGCGAATAGTGTGTTTGTCAATGCTTCAGACAAAACTCCTGCCGGCATCGTTACACTTTGGGAAGCGTCGAATTCCGGTAATTCAGGATAATCATCAGCATTGTCTAATGCTACTGCGAAATTATCTTTTTCATCTAAAATCTCAAGCTGGCTTCCAGTACCTTCGGCATTGTCTTTTACAACAAATGTCAGAGGCTGTTCACCGTATGTCTTGATAAAATCCTGAAAAATTTTAGCAGGAACAGCAAATTTACCTGTATCATCAGACTTTACTTCCAGAGAAGTAACAAGAGTTGTCTCGCCGTCAGATGCTGTAATGGTAACATTATTTCCGTCTAATTCAAAAAGATAGTTTTCTAAAATCGGTCTCGATTGAGAGCTTGATATTACGCCACTTACAGTTTGCAAAGCCTTCTGCAGTTCACCACTTGAAATAATAAATTTCATAGATTTATAAAATAAGTTTCTACAAATATAATAAATAGATCCAACAAAGAAAAGAATAATATGGAGGAGTTTTTAACAAAGATCCTTAATTTGTTTTGAGCCTTGACATTATGCTTATATTTCTTCGGTGAACCCAATTTTATCAAAATACAAAGACTATCTTTGTCTTAAAAGTTCAGAATTATGCAAAAAACTCCTATCCATAAAAGTTTTCTCAATGCTTTCAGGGGTGTTTTTATGATGATAAAAACGGAAAGAAATTTCCAGATTGAACTCTTTGCATTTTTTGCCAACCTCTTTCTTATTTTTTATTTCAACCTGAACAATACAGACACAGCTTTGGTTATGATCGCGTCATTTGCTGTTTTAAGTGCTGAAATTTTCAATACTGCTATTGAAAAGATCTGTGATATCATCCAGCCAGATTTTGACAAAAGAATCGGCTTTATCAAAGATATTGCGGCAGGAGCTGTAGTATTGACAGCCATTGCCTCGGTGATTGTTGGGGTTCTGGTGTATTGGAAATATATTTGCGGGTAGAGAAATCTGAAATATTGCTGGCAAATATTTAAGTTACATGCTTAACCACCCCGGCAAAAATTCTTTGAATTTTTGACACCCCTCCGAGGGAGGGGAATTTCACGTCTTCAGTTCATAAGTTGTAAAGGCAAGAACTCTTTTTTTCTTATTTGACAGCGATGAAGATGTCTACTTCGGCATCGGAAGGATTTTGTGCTTTTTTTCCATACACTTCAAAATCGGCAGTAAATGTCCTTCCTAACTCCATATTCCAGATTTTTATCCATTCATTAATTACTAAGTCTTTTGAGAGATCCCCATTGACTGTAAATTTTAAATATTCTCCACCATCAAAGGAATATCCCACCATTCCTTCCGGAATTGTGTCCAGATTTTCTACCTGACAACCAAGAACTGTTGTATAGGGCTTTGTATGGTCTTTTTCATAATCGGTGTAGATGGAATAGATAGTATTGTCTATCTTATTCGGAATTGAATTGAGAATATCCTCATTAATCATTTTCTCCCATAATACCGGAATATCTTTTCCTGCCTGTCCATTTTCATTGGTTGTTCTCACCGCAATACCAATTACCTTAAAAGAAGCTACTTTTACATTATTCATTTCTTGATTTTTTGTTGTGTTACAAAGATAAGAACTGGTTGTGACAAGGGTATGTCAGGAGTTTTTTAAAGTTTTGGCTAAAGCCTGTGGATTTGTGTTTATAAAATGAGTGGGCTCCCTTCGACTGAGCTCAGGATAATAACCCACCTCTATTGAACTATTTTAGTACTGAATGTAAGTGAGATTGCTTCGCTTCGCTCACAATGACTATTTTCCGACATAGATAAACCCTTTTTTTCCGGATTTAAAGGCTGTTTCTATTCTTTTATAATCATCGACTTCATATTCATCTGCCTGAAGGATTTCTGCATCTGTTACGTCAAAAAGTACTCCTTCCACCTGATCATTATTATTTCCTGAAAACTCCAGGACAGGATGGTATTTCTGACCACTTTTCCGAAGTACTTCAGGATCTGTGATTTCAAGCATACTTAATTTATAGCCTGATAAGATATCATTTTCACCTTGTAAAAGTCTTCCAAAAGTTTCCATTTGAACCTGCTCTTTCTGTAAGGTTCCGTAAGAAAATAAATTAGGCATTATAGATATTTTTCAATGATTGGGATTGCTATTTCGGCCATCATTCCATAGCCTTTTTCATTAGGATGTACGCCGTCTTCAGAAAGCAGAACCTCTTTATCAGCAAGGAAAGCCGAATAGAAATCAATATATCCCAGCGACTCTTCAGCGGCAATATTTTTCAGAATCTGATTATAAACTACTACATCTTCGTTGATTCTTTTCTTCCCCGAACTTACCACTACTCCATCTATTTTTTGAGAAAAAGGGAGAATGCTTACAAGATAAATGGTATTGGAAAACCGTCTGGCATGTGCAATCGCTTCTTTAATATTGCTTTTAAATTTTTCAGGATCTACAATTTGTACTTCATCTTTTACAGCCAGATCATTGGCACCATAGCTTAGGAAAACAATATTTCCATCAGCAGAATTTCTTGCTGCCAATTCATGAGGAATCCTTTTTAATAGTCCTTCTGTGGTTTCTCCTCCTATTCCAAGATTGAACAGGATCAGTTCATCTCCATTTCCTTCATGAAATTTCTGCAGGGCGTATCTTTTCAAAATATCTACCCAACCTCCAAAAACTCCGTCATATTCCCCGTAGGTAATGCTGTCACCGAAGAACAGCCCGTAAATAATTTTCTTCATTCAACTTCTGTTATTTCCTTTTTTGTTGAAGTAAAAATAGTGAGAAAAATTCTTAATATCTTTCAAATTGCATAGTTTTTAACGCAAAAGACGCAAAGTTTTTATATTATTTTTTTCGTTCGCAAGGGCGTTTCACTTAGCTATAGATCGATTTGTACCCTGGTTGAATAAACTTATTTGAACCATTAAGATTTTATAAGAAGTGAAGAATTATTAAGGTAACAGCTGATGCTATTATTAAGCAGACCGTTTATTTATTCATCTTAGATGAATCTTAACTTTCCTTAAAAACTTTACTATTCTTAATGGTTAAATAGTATATATATTTTTTTGACGCAAAGATTTTATTGGTATTATTTTGATTCCAGGAGGCAAAGAAGGAATCAACAAGTTGATTGGATGAAGCTAGCTGGAAAATGTCAATATTTCAAAATTTCCACTCATTACTCATTACTCATTACTCATTACTCATTACTCATTACTCATTACTCATCATTCAAGTCTCAGTGTAATATTGGTATGTGATTCTATAATTTCAATCAGGATTTCAAAAAGTGTTTGTCCTTTTCCTTCCTCCAATTCATTTAATTTTTGCTGAATTAATTCTATATTGAATGGTTTTCCCTGTCTGATTTTGTTTTCGTAGAATTCACAAGTAGCAGCAAAACCTAATTCTTCTTTTGATTTCTGTGATTCTTTCCAGATGATTTCAATTTCTTCTTTGTTTTCAAATACTCCGAAACCACCGTAGAGAATGTCATCAAATCCATCTAATGTTCCTACCTTCCAATCTGCATCTTTCATCAGGACACTGGAAGCTTCTTCGTAGAAACCTCCTAAAGACGAAAAATGACCGCCATGGATGACGATCATTTTTCTTGTATTGTTATTTGAAGTATTCAACACCGTTTTTGAATATGTTGTGATAATTTGCGGTTGGTATATTTTTCATGAGACCTTCAGCAAAACGTTCCGGGTGTCCCATTCTTCCATAGATCTTTCCACATGGGCTGGTAACCCCCTCAATTCCGAATAATGAATTATTAGGGTTGAAAGGCATCCCGTGGGCAATGTTTCCATCAAGATCAATGTATTGGGTTGCAATCTGTCCGTTTTCGTATAATTTCTTGATTTCTTCTTCTGAAGCCATGAAACGTCCTTCCCCGTGAGAAATAGGAATAGTGAAAGTTTGTCCTTTCATTCCTTTTAACCAAGGACTTTCGTCATTCACCACTTGTACCGTAACCATCTGAGAGATGTGTCTTCTGATTGCGTTGTGAGCTAACGTCGGAGAGTTTTCATCAAGATCTTTGATTCTTCCGTAAGGCAGCAATCCAGATTTCACAAGCGCCTGGAATCCGTTACAGATCCCTATGATCATCCCATCTCTGTCTAATAATTCGTGTACTGCATTTTTCATTTTCTCGTTTTTCAGAACGTTTACAATGAATTTTGCAGAACCATCCGGCTCATCACCAGCAGAGAAACCTCCTGAGAATGCCAGAATCTGGGAAGTTCTGATCTCTTCTACCCATGCATCAATACTTTCATCCAGTAACTGGTGATTGATATTGATCAAAGGTAAGCTGCTTACTACAGCACCTTCTTTCTGGAATGCATTCAGCGTATCATACTCACAGTTGGTTCCCGGGAATACCGGAGCGAATACTTTTGGCTGAGCAATTCCGTGTTTTTTAATGATGATATTTCTTGGATTGACAGAGTTGTGTTTAGCATCAATTTCAACCGTGATCTTTTCTTTTTCTACTGTTGGGAAAAGATTTTCGAATGTATTCGTGTTGGCTGCTACAAGGTCTGTAATATTTGATTCAAGACCATTGATTTTTAAAGTCCCTGAATCTTTTACTTCTCCGATAAACTGAAGAGCTGCTGAGCTTAATTCTTCTTTTGCTTCAATAATTAAGCTTCCGATATTTTTAGCCAATAAAACATTTTCATCAGCATTGATGTCCGCTCCTAATCTGTTTCCGAAGCTCATTTTTGCTAAAGCTACGGCAAGACCTCCTTCTTTTACTGTTTTCACAGAAACGATTTTTCCTGCTTTGATGTTTTCGAAAATGAATTCAAAAACTTCTTTTAAAGCATTATAGTTTGGAAGTCCGCTTTCCTGAGCAATGTGATTAAAGAAATATAGTTTGTTTCCTGCATTTTTCAATTCAGGAGAGATGATATTTTCTTTATCTCCGTTGGCACATGCAAAAGAAATCAAGGTTGGCGGAACATTCAGATCCTGATAGGTTCCACTCATGGAATCTTTACCTCCAATGGCTGCAAGACCTAAATTGATCTGAGCATCGTAAGCTCCTAAAAGTGAAGCTAAAGGTTTACCCCATTTTTCAGGATTCTGCCCTAATTTCTCGAAGTATTCCTGGAAGCTTAGTCTGATATTTTTATAATCACCTCCCATTGCTACAATCTTTGCCACACTTTCTACTACAGCGTAAGATGATCCTAACAGGGAGTTTTGTTTTGAAATTTCAGCATCGAATCCCCAGCTTGCCAAAGAAACGGTTTTAATATCTTTTGCTCCTAAAATTGGCAGGGTCTGCACACTTCCTTCCATCAGGGTCTGCTGATATTTTCCTCCTAAAGGCATTGCAACTGTCGTTGCTCCGATTGAAGAGTCGAACATTTCAAGCAATCCTTTCTGGGAAGCCACGTTTTTATCTTTTAGGATGTTCAGGAAGTTTTCTGCTGTGAAAGCTTTTGTTTCTTCTTTTACTTCTTCAAGGTGAGTGATCTTCACTTTCTGAGATTTTGAACATCCGTTGGTATCTAAGAAAGCTCTTGAAAGGTCTACAATTTTATCTCCTTTCCAGAACATCTGCATTCTTCCAGAATCTGTCACTTTTGCTACTTCTACAGCAACAATGTTTTCAGCTTCACAGAATCTGATGAATTTTTCTTTATCCTGAGGATCTACAACTACCGCCATTCTTTCCTGAGATTCAGAAATCGCCAGTTCGGTACCGTTTAATCCTTCATATTTTAATGGTAATACATCAAGGTTTACTTCTAAAGAGTCTGCAATCTCACCAATTGCCACAGAAACTCCTCCTGCTCCGAAGTCATTTGATTTTTTAATCAGCTTCGTTACTTCAGGATTTCTGAATAGCCTTTGAATTTTACGCTCTTCTACCGCATTTCCTTTCTGAACTTCTGAACTCATCGTGTGGATGGAAGTTTCGTCCTGTTCTTTTGAACTTCCGCTTGCACCTCCTACTCCGTCACGGCCAGTTGCACCACCTAAAATAATGATTGAATCACCATTTTCAGGCTTCTCACGTCTTACCCAATCTACAGGAACAGCTCCGGTAACAAAACCGACTTCCATTCTCTTGGCTTTGTAGCCTTCGTCATAGATTTCTGAAACCATTGTAGTCGCAAGGCCTATCTGGTTACCGTAAGATGAATATCCGTTGGCAGCCTGTTTTGTAATGGTTTTCTGAGGAAGTTTTCCTGGTAATGTTTTATCAACGGGCTCCAAAACATCTGCAGCTCCTGTTAATCTCATTGCCTGGAATACAAAAGATCTTCCCGATAATGGGTCTCTGATAGCACCTCCCAAACAAGTGGATGCTCCTCCAAAAGGTTCAATTTCTGTTGGGTGATTATGCGTTTCGTTTTTGAATAATAAGTACCAAGGTTCTTTTTTACCGTCGTATTCTGCTTCGATCTGGATGGTACAAGCATTGATCTCGTCAGAAATTACCAAGTTATCAAGGTTCCCTGTTTTGTGGAAATATTTTCCGCATACTGTTGCAAGATCCATTAGGGAAATTGGCTTCAATTCGCGGCCTAAGAATTTTCTTTTTTCGATATAATCATTGAAAATAGTTTCCAATGTGTGTTTGAACTGACCTTCAAACTGAATGTCTGACAACTGAGTTTCGAAAGTCGTGTGACGACAGTGGTCGCTCCAATAGGTGTCTAATACTTTTAATTCTGTTTCCGTAGGATTTCTTTCTTCAGTTTTGAAGTATTCCTGAATGAATTTCAGGTCATCCAATCCTAATGCAAAACCGTGATTGTTATAGAAGTTCTCCAGCTCCGCATCATTGAAATTGATGAAATTTTCGTGGATGATTACTTTTGATGGTGTTTCATCTGCTGGAATGTCCAGGATAGATAAGTCTTTTTCCTGAGATTCCACTTTGTTGATCAGAAGATCTTTGATTTTAATCAAATCAGCTTCAGAAACTCCTTCAAATTCGATTAATTTTCCACTTCTTACTTTTGATTTTTCATTTTCTGTAAGCAAAGCGATACACTGCTGTGCAGAATCTGCTCTCTGATCATACTGACCTGGCAAAAATTCCATTCCGAAATGAATAGCTTTTGCAGGGTTTTCGGTATGTAAAATATCAGTAACAGGGTCTACAAAAGTGTTGTTTACCACTTTTTCAAATTCTCCGTCATTCAGATTGAAAATATCATAAACGTTGTATACTTTCACGCTTTGAACTGCCGGAATCACCGCTTTTACTTCATCAAAAATTTTTGGACTTTCAACATCGAAAATTCCTCTTTTTTCTACGAAAATTCTTTTGTTATTAGACATTAGATGTCAGATTTTTAATATTAGATTTATTTTTTATTTTCAAATTTATTTCTTGCTATCTCTATTGAACGATGCAATTTTTCAAGCAAAACTTTTTCAGAAGGTAAGATAAGTAAATATTCTGCTACTTTTATATGATCTCCTTCCAGATTCATGAGTTCTATATGTTCTGAATTTTTCCCGGAACAAAGGATTAAACCAATGGGAGGATTCTCCCCTTCTACTTTTTCATATTTATTAAGGTATGAGAGATAAAGCTCCATCTGCCCTTTATGGCTGGCTTCAAATTCACCTAATTTCAGTTCGATAACGACCAGGGATTTTAGTTTCCTATGATAGAAAAGCAAATCCAGGTAGTAATCTCTATTATCTATTGTGATTCTTTTCTGTCTTGAAAGAAATGCAAAATCACTTCCTAATTCAGAAATGAATTTTTGAAGTTCCACGATAATAGCTTCTTCTAAATCTTTTTCAGAAAAGGTATCTTTCAATTCTAAAAAGTCCAGGAAATAAGGGTCTTTAAAAACCAGATCAGGATTTAAAATATTATTTTCAGACCAGTTTTTCAGTTCTTTATCTATTATTTCCTCAGGCTTTTTGCTTATTGCTGTTCGTTCAAAAAGCAGAGAATTGATTTTTTCTCTCAAGACTCTGACACTCCAATTTTCAATTTTACAAACTTCAAGATAAAAGTTTCTTTTAGTATCTTGTGAAATAGGAATGAGGAGTAAAAAATGGGTCCATGATAATTGTCGCATCGCTGATGCGACAATATTAAAATCACTAAAAACAGACGCAAACTGCATCATTTTCCGGATATTTTTTTCAGAAAATGAATTTCCAAATTCTAACGTAAGTTGTTGAGAGATCTGTACAATAACTTCTTTGCCATACTCTGCTCTCTTATTATCTAAAACATCTTCATTTATTCTTTTTCCTATTTCCCAGTACAAAACCACCATTGCCGAGTTTACCTGAGCTGCAACCTGACTTTTTGTCTTGTCCACCAGCTCCTTAAGGTCGGTTATTAATTGTTGATGATTTTGATTCTGTAACATTATTAAAAATTAGATATCAGATTTTTAATATTAGATTTATTTTTCTTTTTACTTTTTCTGAGTTAAAGTTTCCTTCTTTAAACCCATCTATATTGGAAATTTTTGAAAGAGATTTTCCCTCCAACTATTATTCTGTACAAATTTAAAGGAATAAGTCATATGTTCTTCAAATTTGAACTGCTGAATTTCCAATTTTATATTATTTATTGATAAACTTATTGGGATTGTCCTTATGTTCTTTCTGAAAATCCTCAGCATTTTTTATTTCTTCTTTCAGCCAGTTTTCAAAAGGAACTTTCTTTTCATTAAAACCCTCAATGGCATAAAATGTTTTTCCATCTTCTGAAACCAAAAACTTGAAGCGGTAAAGCATATCTAAATCTTTCTTCCTATCATTATAAGTATTAACCTGATAATAGGGAAAATTTTCTTTTGGCCTTTCTACGATTTCAAAAAACAGATTCTTTTCTTTTTCAGATAATTTGTCATAAAAATTTACATAATAAAGATCTGACAGTTTTTTCTTCTGCTTTTCAAAGAACTGAAGGATATTCTTCTCCTTTTCAGTATAATGAAAAGGATTAGGATAGTATTTACCATTTATTTCAACATTCTGATCTGTTGGTTTTGTTAATGGCTGAACCGTTTGTCCTTTGACATTTATCACGCCCCATTTTCCACCTACAATGGATCTGTGTTCATCATTTGTTTTTTCCCAATCACAGCCATCACAAAATGCAGCATAACCGTAATTAAAAGGAAATGCAAAGTCATGCTCAGCTTCAATAACAGTGTTCCCATTACGGTCTGCAAATCCTACTTTACCATTTTTAACCAATCTTCTCAATCCTTCAGAGAAATAATCTGCCCCATTGTCAAAAAGGAAAGGCTGATACAGGAATTTCCCATTTCTGTCGTACACATAGCCCCATGCATTCTTCTCCGGTTTTTCACCTTCTTTACTTCCATCAAAAAGAATGGTTTCTCCTTCTACAGGATCTCCATCTTTAATAAATGAAAAGACTTTGAACTGTGCCGGAACAATTATTTTTCCGGCCTTATCTTTTACTCCCACTAAAGAATCTTTGGATTTAAAATAATGTAAATCTTCTTTAATCTGAGAAAAAGAAATGATCGGTGTCAGTATGATGGTTAAAAGTATTTTTTTCATTGAATTGGAAATGGTTTCAAAGCTTATTTACTCGTCTTTAGTGAGATCTGTTTTCTTACGCGAATTTACAATAATATAATACTTATTAGCAACATCATAGTCTATAGAATTGTTTAGCTTCCACTTCTGATAACCTTCATAATCAAACTGATGATTTTCTGGAGGACTTAATAAATAGTTATACTGCTCCATTAAATATTCGTCTATAAAGCCATCATTTCGAAGTTTTGTGAAGAACGAAATCAATTTATCCACTGTGAAATTACCTTCTTTAATTGATGTAGAATTTTTTTTCGTCTTGTAATCTATAAAACCATTTATTCCCGCAATGTGAAAATCTAAAAGGATTCCAGGAATTCCTGAAGCTCTTTCATATTTATCAATATTTTCATATATCCATTTCATCTTATTTGTAGCACTGCTCATTGTAATTCTTAATAATACAGTGTCACGAGCAGCAACAGGTGCATAAATAATATTCGAATATCTTGTTAAAGGATTATTTTGTACAATTTTTGCTGGTTGTAAATTCTTTAAAAATCCTTCATGCATTTTATCCAGAAGTAAAGTATCATTTCCTTTTTGGCTTATTTCTGAAATAAAAACCCAAAACCCCGCATCATAAACTCTTACATTAATCAGTCTGTTAAGATGGTTAAAATAGCTACTGATTCCGTGAAGCTTGAACTTTCCTTCTTTAAAGGTTACTCCTTTATTTACTTTTTCACTTTCTTTAGGAATATATTTTCTTTCAGTTAAATCTTTATAATAATGATTTAAAAGCCTTTCCTCATCAAGGAAAGCCGGAATAATTTTGAATTTAAATAAGGCATCATTACTCTTATTTTCATACTCTGCAGCAAAAACGCTGTCATTTTTAGAGTTTGTAAACAATCCCATTCTGGAAAAGTCACCCAAACTAAAAGGAGCGGTCATCCCTGAAACTATATGGCTAAAATCGGCATCGGATCTGATTTTTTTATTTGGTTTTAAATCCTGGGAAAATATCATCACAGGAAATAAAAACAAAATAAAAAACAGGTAAATCTTCATACGAATTAAATAAAATATGCAGCCCAAAAGACTGCATATTGTTTTATACTTTAAGATCAGCTTCCAATCCTATTAAGTCTTTGTTTTGGTCTATAATTGGCTGCACTTCATTTTTGATGAATTCCTCCGTCTGGATCGGCGCGAAACCAATAAAGTTTTTAGGATCTAAAACTTCTTTCAGTTTTGATTTGTCTAGTTTTAAAGAATCATCATTTAAGATTCTTTCGATAAGGTCGTTTTCTTTTCCTTCTTCTTTCACTTTCTTGGAAGCTTCCATAGAGTGAACTCTGATCACTTCGTGGATTTCCTGACGGTCACCACCAGCTTTTACTTCTTCCATGATAATGTATTCTGTTGCCATGAAAGGAAGTTCTTCCATAATATGTTTGTTGATTCTGTTCGGATAAACAACGATTCCGTTCATGATGTTATTCCAGATTAATAGAATAGCATCAACCGCTAAAAAGGCCTGAGGAATTGTCAATCTCTTATTTGCAGAGTCATCCAATGTTCTTTCAAACCATTGCGTAGAAGCTACCATTGCAGAACTTGTTGTCAGAGACATTACATATTTTGCCAATGCTCCGATTCTCTCACTTCTCATTGGGTTACGCTTGTAAGCCATTGCTGATGAACCGATTTGGTTTTTCTCGAATGGTTCTTCAATTTCCTTAAGGTTCTGAAGTAAACGTAAATCGTTTGTGAATTTGTGTGCTGATTGTGCGATATTTCCTAATAAAGCAACTACTTTCGCATCAATTTTTCTATCGTAAGTTTGTCCGGAAACTCCGAAAACTTTTTCGAAACCGAATCTTTTTGAAAGTTCTTTATCTAAGTGTTTTACTTTAGAATAATCACCGTTGAACAGTTCAAGAAAACTTGCAGCAGTTCCTGTAGTTCCTTTTACTCCTCTGAAACGAAGTGTTTCAAGGAAGAAATCCAATTCTTCGATGTCAAGAACCAAACTCTGTAACCAAAGTGTAGCTCTTTTTCCAACTGTTGTTAACTGAGCCGGCTGGAAGTGTGTGAATCCTAAAGTCGGAAGGTCTTTATACTGAATAGCAAAGTCTGCTAAATTCTTCATTACGTTAACCAACTTTTTCTTTAAGATTAAAAGTCCGTCACGGATTTGAATTAAGTCTGTATTGTCTCCTACAAAAGCCGAAGTTGCCCCCAGGTGGATAATTCCTTTTGCTGAAGGCGCCACATCACCATAAGCGTGAACGTGAGCCATTACATCATGACGGAATTTTTTTTCGTACTCTGCAGCTTTTACGTAATCGATGTTTTCAGCATTAGCTTTTAACTCAGCGATCTGCTCATCTGTAATTTCAAGTCCAAGGTCTTTTTCGATTTCAGCAAGAGCTATCCAAAGCTTTCTCCAATTCTGGAATTTGTTATTGTGTGAGAAGTTAAATAACATTTCTTCACTGGAGTAGCGCTCTTCCAATGGATTTTTGTAGGAATTCATTCGTTCTTTTACTTTTTAGATGTACAAAAATACGGTTTTTCGGTGAGAGATGAAAATCCAGCTTTGATGATTTTCATTCATGATTTATACTTATACTTTTGTCTTGAAACAAAAGTATACAAAAGTTCAAGACGGGAATCATCCGCTAAAAATTGGAATGCACTCCTAAAATTTCCAAACTCGCATGGATCATTAGGTTCTGCTTCGGTTCTGAGTAAGTCCCATGCTCAGACAGTGGATTTTTTAACAGATTATGATTTTCATTTATACTTTTGTCTTGAAACAAAAGTATGCAAAAGTTCAAGACAGGAATCATCCGCTAAAAATTTTAATGTACTCCTAAAATTTCCAAACTCGCATGGATTATCCGGTTCTTCTTCGGTACTGAGCAAGTCCAATGCTCAGACAGTGGAAATTTTTTAACGGATTACATTGAAATTTTCTTTACGCTACTGATTCCTAAGTCGCATATTAACGCAATAATCTACCTTTAGCATTGAATTGTCATTAGCAGAAAAGCCAGAAAAGCTCCTAAAACAGCTACAACCATTCCTAATATGTTCAGTGCTAACATTATAAATTTACTTCTTAAGGTTTTGAAAAATGTTGCAACTGCAGGAAAGATAAAAACATTTGAAATCATTAACACGATAGAAAAATTTAAGCCTCCTTCAAAGGGACGAAAACCATTTCTTATTATGTATATATTTACAAGTAATATTATGACATTGAGAAAAATGGTACAAACAGCAAGAATATAATTTGTTCTGGACCGCACGAAAGTTTTATAATTAAAACTGCAAAATAACATTTTTTTCATTTATACTTTTGCCTTGAAGCCAAAGTATGCAAAAGTTCAAGACGGGAATCATCCGCTAAAAATTTTAATGTACTCCTAAAATTCCCAAACTCGCATGGATCATTCGGTTCTGCTTCGGTTCTGAGTAAGTCCCATGCTCAGACAGTGGATTTTTTAACGGATTACGTTGAAATTTTCTTTACGCTCCTGATTCCTAAGTCGATTGGTGGAGAGTGTATAAAAAAGGCTGTCCCATTTCTGAAACAGCCTTTTTTTACTATTTTTAATTAATTAATCGATAATAAGTCCGCAAGGTGATCCTACCGGAATACATTTTCTTTCCAATGAACACCAGAAGTATCCTGCAAGACACATTGGAATACCTCCCTGAACTGTTTTCAATTCTCTTTTTGAAAGTTTTCTTAAATTTTTCATAGTAACGTTTTTTTGATTTTTCTCCTACTCTATATGCTTTTCGGATTACGCTTTAATTTGGTAATACCAATATACATATTTTTGGGATAAAAAAATATAACTTATTCATTTTATATAATTTACAAAGACAATTGTTTATTAGCTTTTGATAATCACTATATATATCAATAGAGCTTCTTAAGACAAAATAAATCAAAACCTCTGCTGTTGCAGAGGGTTTGTTTTATTTGCTGGCATGAGCGAGACGCTCTCGCCAGCGGGGAGGGAACAAAAATATCTACCCACAACGACAAAACTTGTCGCATTAAAATCCAATTGAATTCATTGATTTCATTGATTTCAAGCCACAAAAAAACCACTCTTCCGAGTGGCTTTATATTTTTAAAGTTTTATTTTACTGATAAATGACTTCATCATTCTTCTTGATCTGATAACTTTTTTTGTATGGGCTTAAAACATAGCTGTCTTTAATATAAGATCCGCTTTTCCAGATCTTCCCTTTTCCCTCTTTATTTAGGATAATACTTTTTGCAGCTCCATCGGGAATAAATACTTCAGCTTTAGTCATACTTTTATTGAAAATAACTGCCGTCATTGAAGTGTAGCTTTTATCTGAATTTACTTCTTTGAGTTTTATTTTCTGATTGAAAGTCTGTATACAATTATTTCTTAATTGTGAATAGGTATATCCTGCGGAACCAATACAACCGTGAACATCTCTGTCACCTCCCAGAACAGGAGTACTTTTTTGCGCAAAAATGAATGAACCAAGGAACATGGCACTGAGTAAAATTATTTTTTTCATATGTAAAATTTTTGTTTTCTGATGGATTAAAAATATCCCAAAAAAGGGATATTAATTAATTTCTCCCTAAGGTACAAAAAAAACCACTCTCGCGAGTGGTTTTTCTTTTTTGAAAACCGGATCTTATTGATAGATCACGATATTATCTTTTTTAAGCTGATATCCGTGCTTTTTGTAAGGAACCAATACATAACCATCCTTTTTCCATGCTTTGGCTCTACCTCCTGCTCTGGTAAGGATAATGCTTCTTTCTCCCGCATCTTTTACAAAAACCTCAGCTTTTTTCATGTCTTTACTGAAAATAACTGCAGCTATTGAAGTATAGCTGTCTTTCGGAGCTACTTCTGTTAACTTGATTTTCTGCTCAAACGTTCTTATACAGTCTTTCTTAATTTGAGAATAAGTGTACCCTGCAGAACCAATACATCCGTGCGCATCTTTGTCACCTCCTTTTATTACTCCTTTCTGTGCAAATGCTAAAGAACCAAGGAACATTGTGCTTAATAAAATTGTTTTTTTCATGTCGATTTGTATATAATAATTACTCGTGGTATTATTAAAAATCGTGCCAAAAAAAACATGATAACACAATCCGGTGAGTTACTCTTCAGATATTACTTAGTCCAGTTAATCTTTGAATGCTGAACATTGTCAGAGCTGGTTCCGATCATGATATCAAATTCACCTGATTCCCAGTCATATTTCAAATCTCCGTTATAGAACTTCAGGCTTTCAGGAGTAATATCAAAAGTTACTTTTTTAGATTCTCCTTTTTTCAAAAATATTTTCTGGAAACCTTTTAGTTCTTTTACCGGCCTTGTAATACTTCCTACCATATCTCTGATATACAGCTGAACAACCTCAGCTCCATCATAGTTTCCTGCATTGGTTACTGTAACACTTGCCTGAACCGTCTGATTTCCTTTCGCAGTAGTATTAGAAACTGTCATATCCGAGTAATTGAATTTGGTGTAGCTTAATCCGTATCCGAAAGCATATAAAGGCGTGTTACACTCATCCATATAGTTTGAGCGGAATCTTTCATAAGTACATTTATCTACTTTATCCTGACTTAGCGGGCGACCTGTATTTTTAGCATTATAATAAATAGGTACCTGTCCAAGGCTTCTTGGGAAAGTCATTGGAAGTTTTCCGGACGGGTTTACTTTTCCGAAAAGAACATCTGCAACAGCGTTACCTGCTTCAGATCCTGCAAACCATGCATTTAAGATAGAATCCGGAGTATCTTTTACATTGGTTAAAGCTAAAGGACGTCCTGTGAAAAGAACCATTGCGATAGGCTTTCCGGTTTTCTTTAATTCGTTGAGTAAGTCGACTTGGGACTGAGGAATGGTAATTTCTGTTCTTGAAGAAGATTCTCCACTCATTTCAGCAGATTCTCCTATAGCCAGAACAATCACATCTGCTTTGCTGGCAACGTCTACCGCTTCTTTTAACAATTCTTCTTTGGAACGGTTATCTCTGTCTGTTTTTTTACCGTGAGCAGCATAGATTTCTTCTAATTTGGCATCATAATCTATATTGGCACCTTTTGCTGATAAAAACTTAACTTCTTTTCCGTAGTTGGACTGCAATCCCTGCATCAAAGAAATTGAAGCTGCGTGTTTTGTAGCAACACTCCATGTTCCGGCCATATTCATTGAGTTATTCACCAATGGTCCAATCACAGCCACTGTTCCTGATTTTTTTAAAGGCAATACCTGATTGTCATTTTTCAATAACACCATGGATTGAGCAGCCGTATTTCTTGCTATATTACGGTTTTCCATATTATAGACTTCTTTTGCCGCTAACTTCGCATCTCCATGTTTGTATGGATTATCAAATAAGCCAAGATCATATTTTGCTTCAAGAATTCTTCTTGCTGCCATATCAATTTCGGCCTGTGTCACTTTTCCTTCCGCCAGAGATTTTTTTAAAGTGGTTAAAAAACCTTCTCCCACCATATCCATATCAACTCCAGCTTTTAAAGCCAGAGCAGATACCTGCTGAAGATCTCCCATACCGTGGTCTACCATTTCATTGATACCGGTATAGTCTGTTACTACGAAGCCTTTGAACTTCCATAGATTTCTTAATACTTCAGTCTGAAGCCATCTGTTTCCTGTCGCAGGTACTCCATCCACTTCATTGAAAGAAGCCATTACCGAAGCAACACCCGCATCCACGGCTGCTTTATAAGGAGGGAAATACTCATTGAACATTCTTACATGGCTCATATCAACTGTATTGTAATCTCTTCCGGACTCACCTGCTCCATATAGGGCAAAATGTTTTACGCAAGCTAAGATGTTGGTACCGTTGGCAAGGTCTTTCCCCTGATAGCCATACACCATGTTTTTAGAAATTTCACTCCCCAAATAAGGGTCTTCTCCTGAACCTTCTGATACTCTACCCCATCTTGGTTCTCGGGAGATATCTACCATGGGAGAGAATGTCCAGTTAATCCCATCAGAAGCTGCTTCTCTGGCAGCCACTTTTGCTGACTGCTGGATAAGATTCATGTCCCATGAAGCTGCTAATCCTAAAGGAATTGGGAAAGTAGTTTCATAGCCGTGAATAACATCCATCCCGAAAATCATAGGAATTTTCAGACGGCTTTTTTCTACAGCTACTTTCTGAACAGCTTTGATCTTATCTGCTCCTTTTATATTGAATAATCCTCCTACTAATCCCTGCTCTACTTTCTTTCCGATATCAGAACTCTGTGCCTGTCCTGTCGTGAAATCCCCGGAAGTGGGAAGGTTCAGCTGGCCAATTTTTTCATCCAATGTCATTTTAGACAAAAGATTATCTACAAAAGCTTTCTTTTTAGCCTGATACTGAGCCGTCTGGTAAGACTGAACGGGCTTCGTTACCATTTCCTGTGCGGAAAATACAGGAGCCAATGCTAAAGTGGCGATTACAATTAACTTTTTCATAAATCTATCTTCTTAAATTATTGTTTATATTTTTTGCTTTAATTTGATGGGTTTATTTTTCAATCATTGTGTGTTGGATTACTTTTCTTTCTTTTTTGAGAGCATCCATTCATACAACGCAGGGTTTGAATAGGCAGAATCCCATGAATTATGATTATCATTCGGGAAAATAACCAGTTCTGCAGTTGGGTTTACAGGATGTAGTTTTTGATAAAAATTAAAGGCATTGGCTGGCAATACAATATCGTCCATCCCGCCATGAAAAATTTTCATATTCAGATCTTTAAACTGATGAATATTGGCGGTCATTACCTGATCTGTCGGTGCACACACCGAAGCCACAGCAGCAAACATTTCCGGATGTTCCATGGCTAGTTTTAAAGTTCCCCAGCCTCCCATCGAAAGTCCTGTAAGATAAATGCGTGAAGCATCAATTTTATATTTCTTCTGAATCTCTTTGATGAGATTATACACGCTAACGGTATCCCACCATGTTCCTTCCGGACATTGAGGTGCCAGAATAGCTACAGGTTCTTTGATCAGATTTTTATAGGTAAACGGACTGTGGGCTTTTACCAAATCAAGGTTAGTCCCGCGCTCTCCGGAGCCATGTAAAAAAACAATCAAAGGAATATTCCCTTTCGTATTCTTGGGATAATCCAGAATATAGGAGATTTTTTCCTGTCTTTTAATTTCTTTATTGAGTTCCCCTTTTATCTCCTGTGCGCTCATTGGTAATGAAAACGGCAGTAATAAAAGAGGGATATGTTTCAGTTTTAGTTTCATATTGTTATTTAGGTTTTAGCTAAAAGCCAGCGGATTTGATCTTTTTTATTTAAACGGCTCACTGCGACTAAGATTTGGATAATAGCTCGTTCCTATTGAATTATTTTATTCCATACTTGGTTGACTGGAAGCTTAGTTTTTTCAATCCCTGCTGAATTTCGGGAGCATTCATAAACAGTTTCCAAAGGAATCCCGATCTATAGTTTTCGATCATTGGTGCTATTGTTCCCTGATCTATCGCCAGATATCTTGGGGTAAACCAATTGTTATAATTGATAGAGGTTGCATCATAAGGGCCTGCCGATCCTATAAATTCAGGTTTTTGAGTATAAATGAATCTCAGGAACGCCATGGACTCTTTTGGGGTATAGGGAAAACTGCTCAATGCAGCGGTAGGAGTGATTACTCCATTATCATTGCCAGGCATGTGAGCGGTGTAACCTGTAGTTCCATCCTCGTTTCTTGTATAGCCGGCTGTCAGTCCCCAATAGTTGGGTCCGTAACCTTTCCATTGTTTTGGATTTTCGACACAGTATTGATAGTCGATAAGGGTTTGATTTTTATTGATGTCAAAGTAATTTTTGACAAGTTTATCGGATAATCCCGTCGGATCAAGCCCGATATATGAATATTGTGCCCAGAAAAGCGGGCCGCCGTATTCTTCGGCATAATTATGTTTTACATACAGGGGTAACCCGTATTTTGTTTTGTCTGTAAGGTAAGTTCCGTTTCTGGTCCATCCCTTATAGTACGTTTCGGCATCAATGGAATAAGTAGGTGAAGATGCTGCCAAGATATACGTGATCAGACATTCATTATATCCTTCAAGAGGAAAATTCATTTCCCATTGGTAATCCGGTGACCAGTGCCAGTAAAGAACTTTCTGACCTCCTTTGGTATACCAGTTCCACTGAATTCCTTTCCATAGTTCGTCACATTTTGCTGCCAGGGCTTTTTCTTCTGCATTTCCGTTTTTAAAGTATTCACGGACCATCAGTATTCCTGAAGTAAGGAATGCGGTTTCTACAAGATCACCGCCATTATCTTTTTTACCAAAAGGAACGGTTTTTCCGGTTTCCCCATTAATCCAATGTGACCAGGCTCCTTTGTGGCGGTCTGCTTTAGCCAGAAAACCCATGATATGAGTAAGTCTTTTCACCGCTTCTTTTCTTGGAACAAATCCTCTTTCCACTCCTACCAGAATAGTTGCCAACCCAAATCCTGAGCCTCCTGTAGTGATCACGTGCTTATCATTATCCGGATAGATATTGTCTTCATGGTAACGCTCTCTTCCCAACAGTGAGTTGGGTTCTGCATAATCCCAGAAATACTTTAAAGCATCTTTCTGTACTCTGTTCATCAGCTGTTCATCTGTGATATTACTTTTTACGGCTTCCGTTTTTCCAGTCTCCTGTTTGGCAACGGGAGCATTTTTACAGGAATACACAAAGAATAATGAAGTAATAGCCATTGATAATACGTTCCTTTTCATGAGCTCTCTTTTTATAGGGTTTCTTACTAAAAGAAGAGGAGAACTTTCATTCTCCTCTAATGTTTATGGTTTATTTTTAATAGCCAGGGTTTTGAGCAGACAATCCACCAGCTTCCATTATGAAGTCTTGTGGAAGTGGGAATACTTCATGTTTCCCAACGATGAATTTTTTACCACCATCGGCTGCCATTGCTGCTTGTGCTTGTCCGGTTCTTACCAGATCAAACCATCTGTCATGTTCGAAAGCAAGCTCTAATCTTCTTTGTTTCCAGATATCCAATCTTACGTCTGCCTGAGAAGAAGCAGTAGTGTTTCCGATGTTAGCTCTGTTTCTTACCTGATTCAGGAAAGGAATAGCTGCAGATGTTTGTCCCAATTCGTTCATTGCTTCAGCTCTGATTAGTAATACTTCGGCATATCTCAAATAACGAATGTTTACGTCTGTTGAAGCCTGATCTCTATAATTGGAAGAATAAGCTTTATAATTATAGAATTTATTTTCTGTATTTGGACCTACATAATACCCATCATATAAAGTCATATCTCTGTGGATAATCGTAGCATCTCTTCTTGAATCTGTTGCAGAGTATGCATCATACAGACCTTGGGTAGGAGTAGAGAATCCCCAGCCCCAGCCTGTAGTACCTCTTGCTCCCTGAACCTGGCTATACTGCTGGATTGCTCTTCCTGCTGTTCCTCCTGTTCCGTTGATTTCAAAAACAGATTCAGCATTATTTTCTCCTGAAACTTTATAAATATCTTGGAAATTAGGTGTTAATGAATAACCTGTAACCAAATTAGTCTCATCTACAGCCAGCTGCCATTTCTTCTGATATAAATACACCTTAGCTAAAAGCGCATGAGCAGCACCAACAGATGCTCTCCCTATATTACCTGCCCCATAGGCTGATTTATTAGGAAGAACGGCTATGGCATCCTTAAGATCCTGTTCAATGAATGCATAAATTTCTTCCTTACTTTTCCTAGTTAATGTCATTTGCTTGTCGGCTTCAACTCCTGTTACGGGAACGTGATCTACTAGCGGGACTCCTCCAAAAGATCTTACCAGCGTAAAGTACATAAATGCTCTTAAAAACTTTGCTTCCCCAGCTAATCTTGCGCGTAATTGCGGATCAGCTTTATCTAATTGAGGAAGATATTTCAATGCCTGGTTACATCTGTTAATCCCTTGATAATTGGAGGCGAACAACTCTTTAAATGACGGAGTCGCTGCATTAAAATTCAGAGCATCCAGAACATCCTTATCAGAACCTGAATCACTTGGGCTCGAACCTTTATCAGCATCATCTGAAACGATGGATGTCACTCCAATCCATGCAAAAGTACTCATGTTCCAGTCTAAAAACTTAGCATAAACAGCAGTTACCAAACTATTGGCTCCTTCATTATTATTATATATTTCACCCAAAGCAGCTTCGGGAATTTTTTCTGTAGGAGATACATCAATAAAGTCATTGCTGCAACTCTGGTTAACAGCTCCTAAAATTAAAAATGCAGCTGCTATGATATATTTCTTATTCATTTTTTAAAAATTTAGGTTAACACCAAATACAAAAGACCTCAATGTAGGATAAGCATCCAACTCTATCCCTGCACGTTTGTAGGGATCTCCTTCTGCTGTTGGATCTGCAGGGTTATATCCTGATAATTCTGACGAATACCCTGAATACTTCTGGAATACAATTGGATTAATTGCGCTCACATAAAGCTTGATAGATTTCATATAATCCGTTACATTTTTAAATGTATATCCTACTGAAATATTATTAATTCTGAAATAATCTCCACTTTCCAAATAGAAGTTAGAAGCTACTGGAATACTTGAAGGATTTACAGGGTTTGCAGCATTCGTATTGGATGATGACCAGAAATTATTGGCTACAGATGCTTCAACATTTTCTCCTCCGTTTCTTTGTGCTTTTTTACCATTATAAACTTTAAATCCGAAAGCTCCATATCCGTTAAGTGCAAAGTCCCAATTTTTATAAGACATGGAAATGTTCACCCCTAATGTAGATTTTGGTATATAGGAATCAAAGAAACGTCTGTCTCCACCATCCATAATACCGTTACCGTTTAGGTCTTTAAACTTCAGGTTACCATTGGCATCATAACCATCTGTTTCATACAAATAGAAACTTCCCAAAGCATAACCTATTGCTGAAGCATTAAATAGTTTTGTATCTACTCCGTTGCCTAGATTTCCTCCTATAATCTGAGAAACCGGTTTTGAAGTATCAATTCTGGCAAGTTTATTTTTATTGTAAGAATAATTAGCTCCGACTGAATAGCTGAAATCTTCACCTACTTTATCTGACCAGTTTAAGCTCACCTCAGCCCCCTTATTAACAACACTTCCCATATGTGAATAATTCACATCAGAAATACCTGTTGCAAGATAAGGTACTACTCCTAAAATAAGGTTATTGGTTTTTCTGTTATAAACATCAAAGCTACCGGATAACCTTTTATCTAGGATCGCAAAATCTAATCCCAAAGAAGTTTCTTCTGTCACTTCCCATCCTAAATCCGGGTCATATCCCTGGTTAACCGTTACTCCATTGCTCACAGCTGATGTCCCGAATCCATAATTGTAAGTTGCTCCGGATGAAAGCGGTAAATAGTTTAATGGAACTTTCTGATTACCCAGCTTACCCCAGCCTCCTCTTAATTTTAAAAGATTAAAGAATCCATCCTGCATAAAACTTTCTTCAGAGATTATCCATCCGGCACCAAATGATGGAAATGTCCCCCATCTGTGCCCTTCAGCAAACTGAGATGATCCGTCTCTTCTGATTGTCCCGCTTAGTAAATAACGGTTCATGAATTTATACTGAAGTCTTCCGAAATAAGAAAGTGTTGTATTTCTGTTTCCTTTTATAGATTCAATAGCTTTGGTTGTATTATCACTGTATAATTTACCATAATAATCTTCACCATCCAGATTCCAGTAGTCTTGTGAAACAGGTATATTCTTTCTGTTGATCACTAAAGTTTCAATACCATTCGCTACTGAAGTTTCTGTACCAGCTACAATTTCAATATCATGGTTTCCTACTTTTTTGGTATAGGTTAAATAATTATTAAGTACCCAGTTGTAGTAATTTTGATTTTTATTGGTCAATCTTGTCAGAGGCAGAGAAGCATCATAGCCACTTTCAATTCTCGTTGGATCACTATCTAACCAGAATGCTTTGGAGTTTACAAAGTTGTAATATTTATAATTGTTATACTCTCCACTGAACTGAGAAGTAAATTTCAAATCTTTATAGATATCAATATCCAGTTTTAAACCACCCTGTAATAAGAAATTTTTTCCTCTTTGATTATCATAAGCAAGCTGCATTACCGGGTTTCCAACATTATTAAAACGACCTCCCGTATAGCTTATGTTCCCATTAGCATCGTAAATTGGTTGACCATATTTTCCATTTGGATAATATACAGGAACTAATGGTGATTGTTTGTAAGCATTTGTAAAAGCACCAAATGATTTAGGAGTATCATTTGTAAAGGTAGCACTCAAAGTTTGAGCTAATCTGATTCCTTTAGAAATTCTGAACTCGTTATTTGTTCTTACAGTTGTTCTGTTATAATTGGTACCTTTAAGAATAGATTGTTCATCATAATTTCCTAAGCTTAAGAAATATTTTGCAGCTTCAGAAGATCCTGAAATAGAAATATTATGCTGATTGTAAATACCTGTTCTGGTAATTTCCTTGAACCAGTCTGTATTGTATGGCTGATTAGGGTTCAGATAAGTACTGGTTTTACCGGCACTATTATAAGTTGCAAATTCAGAACCATTTGCCATTTTAACCGTTTTTAAAGGACTTCTAAATCCTACTAGTCCATCATAGGAAACACTTAATTTCCCTTTCCCTGACTTTGTTGTAATAATAATTACCCCATTAGCTGCCCTATTACCATAAATAGCTAAGGCTGCTGCGTCTTTCAATACATCATATGTAAGAATGTCATTGGAATTGATATTATTAATATTATCAGAATATATTCCATCAACAACAAATAAAGGCGTTCGCCCTCCCAACACGGTTCCAAGACCTCTGATCATTACCGTAGGGGTAGATCCGGGTGCATCGGAAGCAGTTACCTGTACTCCGGCAGCTTTTCCCTGAATAGCCTGTGACGCATTCAATACTTTGGTTCTGGTTACTTCCTCCGCACTGATAGAACTGATAGCTGTTGTATTATCAACTTTTTTACGGCTACCATATCCAATCATCACGACTTCGTCGATCTTCTGGACTTTAGCAGAATCCTGCGTAACCTGTGCATTCACGTTCATCCCGAAATATAACACGGCAATGAGACCTGAATACTTTAAATTACTTTGTTTCATATAGTTTCAATTTTATTCAAATAAATTCAAATTTGTACCTGTCTCTAAATAGTGGAGTTATTTAAAATCTCAAAAAAAGACATTAGCCAAAAATATAAAAAATATCCAATACTGTTAAACTATCTTAAATATTTAAAAATTCCTGCATTTTATTAAATGAAAAATACTAAAAAATTAAATTTTACAATCCTTTATTTAAAATCAAGATACTTTATTCATCATATCTCTAAATGAAATTTTAAATGTTTTGACACAATATTCACCAAAACATGTACTCAATTTAATATTTTGTTAAATACAGAATAGTAATTACCTTTGGTGCAGTTTTTGACAAAAGCATCTTAGAAATACATAATAAAAGATTAATGAAAAAATATATCATTGCAGCCGCTCTTCTGATCGGGACTGGTGCTGTTATTACCACCAGTGTACAATCCTGCACTTCACTGGCCACATCAGACATGGGGCTTTCCATTATAAAAAGAATTCTGCTCAATGGTATTGATAAAGGAATGGGTATCTATGGGAATAAAGAAGCGTTCCTGCAGAATAATATGGTTGATAAAGCTCTTCCCAAAGAATTGAGAGATATTAATTCTACTCTGGAAAAAATTGCGCCCTCTCTCGTTGCTAAAGAAAGAGATTATATAGCACAGGCAGCAGCGTACACTGTAAATACTTCAAAACCTATTTTACAGGATGCAGTAAACAGCCTGAATGCACAGGACGTAACCAGAATTATGCAGGGAACCACTGCTACACAAATTCTGAAGGAAAAAACATCCCAACAGCTTATTGCTGCCATTGCTCCAAAAGTGGATGAAAAGCTGAACGAATATGGCATTGTAAAAACAATCAATACAGCGTTATCCGGAAGTAATTTTCTGGGCAGCCTTTTAGGTGGAAATAATAACACTGTCAATTCAGGAGGGCTGAGTAAACTTGCTTCTGAACAGTTGGTAAATGGGTTATTCAACATCATCGAAGATTATGAGCACCAGAACTCCAAGTCTCTGCTGGGACCATTTGGAAAATAGGAAAATTTTCGTTATATTTATATTATATTAACAATTGCAGATGGATATATTACAAGGAAATCAACACGCAAGCCCTGAAGATTTTTATCAGTCTTTGAGGGAGAAACTGGAAGATCATCATGATTTTCCGGAGGATTATTTATTTAAATTTATTATTCCTACAGACCAGGCAAAACTTACTGAAATTTACAGAGTTTTTGATGGTATTAAATTTACACTGGGAAACCGTGAAAGCAAAAATGGAAAATACACAGCCTGCAACATTAATGCATTTGTTTTGGATGCCAATCAGGTAGTGAATATTTATAAAGAAGTAGCAAAAATAGAAGGCGTTATTCTATTGTAAAAACAAAGACCGTTTCATCATACTGAAACGGTTTTTTATTATTTAAATCATAAAAAAAGAACATGATGAACATCCAACTGATCCTGTTTACCATCATTTTAGCAACCTCTGCGACAAGCTGCATGCATAAAAATAACAACGAAAATAATACATCCAATATCCCTTCTGCTGTTCAGCAACAAAAGATTGAACAGATCCGATTAACAGAAAGAACAAGAGGATTCAGCAGAAACATTGTTTTTACCCCTTCCTCAAAAGAATCCAATATCAACGAAGAGATCACGAATACAAAGATCTCCAGTGCCGAATGGACAGCAATCTCTAAGCTGGCTCAGAACATTGACCTACCGAAGATATCTGAACTTAAAGCTCCTACTACAGGCAGACATTCTGACCAGGCGATGATAGCATCTATTATTATTACTGCTGGCGGAAAAGAGTATACTTCTTCAGACTTTGATTCCGGACGCCCTCCAAAAGAGCTGGAAGCTTTATACAAGGCAATAAACGGCCCGGGTACAACGAAAACCCCATAACATAAAAGATCCGCTCTTTAGCAGAACGGATCTTTTTTATTTATTAAATTTCATTTATTTTTCAATAAAGAACTTTACATTTTCAATGGGTCTTCCCAGCATTGCTACTGAGCCTTTTACCAGAATGGGTCTTTGTATCAAAGATGGATTCTCAGAAAGAATTTTTATCCATTCTTCTTCCGAATAGTTTTTATCTGCATAGTTCTCAATATACAGTTTATCTGTTTTACGGATAATATGAAAAACACCCTGGTTCAGCTTCTTCAGCACCGTTCTTATTTCAAGAGGACTTAAGGGATCTTCAACAATATTAATGATCTCAAAAGGCACTCCGTTTTCGTCAAGATACTCCAGTACAGCATTTGACTTTGAACAGTTTCCGTTATGTAAAACTTTAACTACCATGATATAATTTTTCAAGAATTAAACTTGATCTGAACAAATTTAAAAAGATTTACCCTGACTATGTCTTAATGTTCTGATAAAAATATGTTAAAACAATCCGTGCAGCTCCGCTTCTATTTTCTCCAGAATAAATCCGAAATCTTCCGGTTTTTCAACGAAATCCAGATCATCCACTTCCACAATAAGAAGTTTTCCTTCTGTGTAATTGGAAATCCATTTTTCATATTTCTGGTTCAGTTTTGAAAGATATTCAATACTGATGGATGCTTCATATTCACGACCTCTTTTGTAGATTTTTTTTACCAGGTTAGGAACATCTGATTTCAAATAGATTAAAAGATCCGGAGCGGATACAAAAGACTTCATCAGATCAAACACTGATGAATAGTTATTGAAATCCCTGTCTGAAAGAAGATTCATATCATTAAGGTTTTCTGCAAAAATATGGGCATCTTCATAGATGGTACGATCCTGAATAATATTTTTCCCACTTTCTCTGATCTCTTTCACCTGACGGAATCTGCTTCCCAGGAAATATACCTGCAATGCAAAACTCCATTTGCTCATATCTGAATAAAAATCTTCCAGATAAGGATTATGATCTACATCTTCAAATTGTGCATCCCATCCGTAATGCTTGGAAAGCATCGTTGTCAAAGTTGTTTTTCCGGCTCCGATGTTTCCTGTAACTGCAATGTGCATAATATTCTTTTCCTTGTATTTACTGATTAGTTGATAAGTTTTTCGATGGCCTCAGTCTGAACTTTAGAAGTATCTTCGATTAATTTCTGTAAAGTATTGTCTGAAGGCTTCTCTGCTGTATTCTCATCAGGTTTCTCTTCAGTCTTTTCTACTGGTTTTTCTGTAGGTGCCTGCAGAGATTCCGGCTGAGCTTCGAGCTGTTTTTGCTGTTGGGCTTTCTTTACTTTTTCAAGGCTGTAAAGATAGAGTTTGTTCCCTTTGATTGCAAAATAAGAGAGGATGTTTTTATCCACAATTTGCGCTTCCTGATCTTCGAAAACGGTTAACATACCTTTTTCAGGCACATATTGTGATATAAAATTATTGGCAACAACCAGGATTATATCATTCTCTCTTCGAAAACGTTTTCCATTCTCCAAAGGGGCTTCGAATATTTTTTCAAATTTCAGGTTGTAAATCCTGATATGTTTTCTGGTTAAAATATAGACCTTATTTTCATAAACCAGCATATCCATCAGATCTTCAAAGCTGATATCAAAAGGATATGAATTGATGGTTGTATCATTTCTGAAATTATACTGTATCAAACGTTTTGTACTGTCATCCAAAAGCCACAGCTGCTGAAGATCTTCAGCATAAGCCATTCTGATAAAACCAAATTTCTGTTTAAAATCCAATCTTTGAATCTCATTCATATTCTGGTCTACAAATTTCATTTCCTGAGCATTTTCGGAAAACAAAGGTACATTCAGTGGATTTTGTACCGTCTGAACTTTGTATGGAACAGTAAGCATCATTTTCCCGATCTGCTTTCCTAAAGAATCGTATTTGGTAAAACTGAAATCTTTATTTTTATAGATATACAGATTTCCATAGTCGTCAGCAAGCATATCTTTAGCTTCCTTGAGTTTCAAAGTATCCAAAGGAAGAATATTCTGCGCTGAAGCCGTACAGAAAAGGAAAAAAAATAGTATGTTTAAAAACTTCACTCTGTTTTTTTAATTGGGGTTAATTTACTGAAAAATAACGTTACCCAAAAGATGTTTAAGTTTGATAGAATCTTCTTTGATGTTAATCAAAACTGAGACCATCCTGTTGCTGAAAAAAAGCTGTTCTACAAAAGATATAATGAGTTTATTTAAAAGTAACTTCATAAATTTTCTCCCAGTTTTTTCCTGTCACCAGCATATGATCACCTTTAAAAGCAATTCCGTTTAAGACATGCTCGCTGTCTCCCTTATCATTTTCTTTGGTCAATTGTGAAAAATCAAATTTTCCAATAACTTCTCCATTTACAGGATTAATTTTTAGAATTACAGGTTCATGCCAAACATTAGCATAGATAAGTCCGTTGTGATATTCAAGTTCGTTGAGCTGATTATAAATCGTAGAATTTCCGCCAACTGCCATAGTTTTCACTACTTTTGAAGGATTATTGACATCCAGAAAATAAAGATTCTTAGAACCATCTGTTGCGATCAGGTTTTTTCCGTCATACGTCAGTCCCCAACCCTCTCCAATTACACCAGGCAATGGAAATTCAGAGATTTTTTTCAAAGTGTTTTTATCATAAATAAAACCAATTTTATTCTGATATGTCAGTTGATACACCTTATCTCCCACAATGGCACAACCTTCAGAGAAAATCTCAGCAGGCTGCTTTGCAACAATCCTGGGAACATCTGATCCTAATGTATATTTTATAAGCTGTGAAGCTCCTTTCATTCCGTCACTTTCATACACTGTATTTCCTTCCACTACAAAGCCTTCAATAAAATTCTTAGGATCATGGGGATAATCAGCTACTATTGTATAAGGAATGTTCTGCTCAGGTGTTTTTGTGAAAACATTGATAGTAGCATCCTGATTGAGCACTTCACCTCCTTTTGTTTTAATATTAAAGGTAACAGCATTATCTCCTAATGTGAAAAATTTAGGATCAATTGTTAAATCTGTTGTTTCTTTATCTCCAAAGCTGATCGTTACGCTTTCTGCATTTTCCGTCACCTCTTTTGGAAGGTCAAGCTTATCTCCGAAATGATATCCTTTTGCTTCCTTTGCATTGTTATAGTCTGCCAGAGAATCAAGCATTTTTTCTTTGTTACTACAGGAAACTAAGAATAGAACTGCAGCAAAACCCATCGTAATGTTTTGCTTCATAAAGGTTTTAATCATTTGCCAAAAGTACTAAAATTTAATCCTCAAAACGAAAATAACGCTCCCAAGGGAACGCTATTTTTATTTTCATCCATAAAATCAGATTATTTGATCTGAACTTCATAAATCTTTGGCCAGTTCTTTCCTGTTACCAGCATATTATCTCCTTTGAAAGCAATTCCGTTCAGTACATCATCACTTCCTTTGGTATTTTGTTTTGCGATTTCTGTAAAATCAAAAGTTCCCACTACTTCTCCATTGGCAGGATTGATTTTTAAAATGATGGGCTTCTGCCATACGTTGGCATAAATAAATCCGTTGTGGTATTCCAGTTCATTCAACTGATCATATGCCTGGGAACTTCCTGCAACAGCAATATATTTAATCAGTTTTGAAGGATCATTGACATCAAGGAAATATAAAAGCTTACTTCCGTCAGAAGCAATCAGGCTTTTTCCATCATAGGTTAATCCCCAACCTTCACCCAGTACATTGGGATAAGCAAATTCTGAAAGCAGTTTTAAAGAATTTTTATCATAAACATATCCTTTTTTGCTCTGCCATGTCAACTGGTACACTTTATCGCCAACGATGGTGCTTCCTTCAGAAAAATCTTCCTGAGCCTGTTTCGTAGAAGCAAGCGGAGTTGTTGTTCCCAGTGTATATTTTAAAATCTGTGAAGATCCGTTTTGTCCGTCACTTTCATAAATGGTATTTCCTTCAATCTGGAAACCCTGTACAAAATTTTTGGGATCGTGGGGATATTCCGCTACAATCTGATAAGGAATATTTTTTTCAGGATTTTTTGCAAATACATTGATCGTAGCATCCTGATTCAGGACTTCACCTCCTTTTGTTTTAATATTAAAGGTAACAGCATTATCACCTAATGTAAAAAATTTAGGGTCAATTGTTAAATCTTTTGTTTCTTTATCTCCAAAGCTGATCGTTACGCTTTCTGCATTTTCCGTTACCTCTTTCGGAAGCTCAAGCTTATCTCCGAAATGGTATCCCTTCGCCTCCATTGAAGTATTATAAGTGTTTAGTGTATTAAGAATCTCTTTATCCTTATTACAAGACGCCAATAATAAAATCGCTGCGAAACCCGCTATTATACTTTTTTTCATTGAATTTCTAAATATTTCTCCAAAAATAGCAAATTTTATTCCGTATTGCCAATATTATCTGCGGGTTCACCAAATTGTAATATGTATCCATTGTTGTCATAGATAGCAAATTCTCTCATTCCCCATTCAAAAGTTTCAATTTCATAGCAGACTTTGGCTTTTGTTTTAAGGTCTTCCCAAAGATCATCCACTTTATTTACATTGAAATAAAAAGAACCTGAAAACCCGATTGAAGTATTATTTTCGTGTTCATTAGGCTGAGAGAGCATAATGTACACTTCATCTTTTCGAAGAGAGGCCCACTGCCAGTCATCATTTCTGCCCATTAGTGTAAATCCAAGAACGTTCATATAAAATGCGATGGTTTCATCAAGGTTTTCTGTCCATAAAACAGGACGAAGTGTGGTAAATTGTATCATAATTCCTGTAATTCAAAGGCATCTTTATGGATCTTCATATTCAGGGAAACCCATGTTTCCTGATCAATTCTGGCTTCGCTTTTAACGTCGGGATCAAAAGCAAAACCTACTTTCTTATAACATTCTATAGCTCCTGTATTCCAGTCGTACACATTCAGTTCTGCGGTTTCTTTGTCAAAATGACTGAATCCATATTTCAGAAGCTCCTGCATTACCTTCTTTCCATAGCCTTTTCCTCTATTGTTTTCATCCCAGATCAGAACTCTTCCCAACAGGAATGTTTTTTCTTTTAGAAATATCTGTGCATGCCCGATTGTATTTCCCGACTGATCTGTAATTTTAAAAAGAGTTCTCTTTTCATCAGATAAGTCTGCATCAAGTTGTTCTTCTGTGAGAGGAAAACGGTATGCGGGGCCGGCAAACTGAAGGAGCATCCTTTCATCTTTTATTTTTGAAATCAGTTTTGGGGCATCTTCTATTGTAAAAAGGTGTAATGTGATCATTATTTATTTTTCTAAATATTCTTTTAAACTCTGTCCCAAAATCGTGTTCCAACCTTCTGTAAAGTTTTCTCTTGAAAAGCCTTCCCCTAAGTCTTTAAAGTTTTCAATATCTTCGTGGGTTAACTTTACCACCGTGTGTTCATTTTCTGGCTGTAATTCCCACGTTACAACGGTCTTCAGGTCTGAAAAATCAGGATAGGACCATGTGTGCTTTAATTTTTGATGGGGTATTATTTCTAAAATCTGTGCGTGGTGATGGTATTTATTCTCACCTCCGGGTTCATAGAAATTAAATTCCTTACCTGTTTCCAATACAAAATCCTGGATATCAAAATACCAGGATTTCATTTCTTTTTTATCGGTTAATGCTTTCCAGACTTTTTCAGCCGGAGCATTTATAGTGTACTGAACTGTGATGGGTGTGCTCATATGATGGATTTAATATGTTTAAATGTACACAATTTTATCCATAATATTTAACCACAAAAGTCACAAAAGTTTTTATCTACTAAATTATTTAAGTTTAAATTTCTACTCATGAGAAGTACACGTAAGCCTTTAAAATTCAGAATTTTCCTTTTGTAAACTTTTTATTCCTGCAAGTATTTTAACTTTTATCTTTTGTGACTTTTGCGGTTTATTTTGTAATTACCCATGTGAAAAACCAGTAATCTTGGCTTCATCAAAATCCAGCTGCATTTCAATGGTTCTCATCACATGATCATCGAATATCTTTTCTCTTTTCATTCTGTGCAATTCATTTCTCTGTGCCTGAATGATCTGTCGAAGGACATCTTTATTTTCATTGATAGCGGTTACATAATCTCCTGTGGAAGCCATGCATTGGGCTTTATCTGCCATCAGCATCATTTCATTTTCCAACTTGTGCTTTTGATGACGTACAAGGCTGTTGGTTACAGCTAATTCAGAAAAGTCATTATCCAGTTTGTGCAAAGCTGTTTCCTTTAGTTTGCGCATAAGGATTACTTCCTGTTTTTCTTCCGGCAGTTCACTTCCGGCATCCTGAATATTCAATAATTTCAAGATTGGACTCAGCAATAATCCTTGCCCTACCAGGGTAATCAATATAATAACGAAAGTTACAAATAAAATAATATTCCTATGCGGAAACGCTTCTCCGTTGGGTAAAAATGCAGGAATTGACAATGCGGCAGCCAGTGAAACGACTCCTCTCATTGCTGCAAAACTGATGATAAAAGGCTCTCTCCAATCCGGTTTGGGAACTTTTAATCTTAATTCTTTAGAGCAGATTCTTGGAAAATACATTAATGCATAACTATACAAAATTCTTGTTCCGATAATCGCTCCGCCAATCACTACACTGTAGAAAATACCTTCTGAAATGGTGTATTCTTGCATTCCCTCCACTACAATAGGAAGTTCAAGACCAATCAGGATAAAGATAATGGTATTCATCAGGAATATCAGTACGCTCCATACATTCCCGGACTGGATTCTGGAGGTATGGCTTAAATAGCAATGTGAGTTATAAGACATCAATAAACCTCCAACCACAACAGCCAACACTCCTGAAAAATGAAAATGCTCCGCTCCCACATACATAATGTAAGGTACGATAAGAGTAATAATGGTATCGATATTGGAATTGGTAGGAATAATCTTAAGCAATGCTCCAAAAAGAGATCCTACCGCCACTCCTACTGCAATTCCACCGATAGCCATTGTAAAGAAATCCTGAACGGCATCCCTCCAGATAAACTGTCCTGAAATAACGGCTGCCAGAGCAAATTTAAATACGATCAAACTGGATGCATCATTGATAAGGCTCTCGCCTTCCAGAATATTGGTAATTTTCTTAGGAATTTTCATATGCTTCAATACAGAAGTAGCAGCTACCGCATCCGGCGGAGAATTCACTCCTCCCAGCAAGAAGCCCATTGCCACGGTAAGTCCGGGAATAATGGAAGATGAAAGATAAGCAACGACTATGGACGTTAAGAATACCAATCCGAAAGCCATGGAAAAAATCTGTTTTCTCCATTTATGAAAATCCTGCCATGAGGTAAACCAGGCTGCCTCAAACAAAATAGGCGGCAGGAAAATAAGAAAAACAAGGTCAGGCTCTATTTCAATGCGCGGCATTCCCGGTACGAAGCTTATCAGTAATCCTGCAATAACAAGAAAAATAGGGTAAGCTACTTTTAATTTCTGGCCGATCATTACCAATATCATCACAGACAGCAGGACTGCAATGGATATTATAACATAGCTGTGAATCATTTTGAGTTAGTTTTTTTAAGTTTAAGTGTTATTTTTATTTGGAAAATTTCCCAAACCTTATAGGTTTTAGAAACCTATAAGGTTTAATTTAATCCAACGTTTAGACTTTATCTTTACAACCAGAAAGAATTAAAGCACGATATTATTCTTCGGAGTAATGGCTGGCGGAAGATCAGACTCATCCAGCATATCTCTCATATCGATTTCAATGGTACGGCTGATCTGGGTGATTGGCACATCGTTAGGACTTCCTTCAAATGGATTGACGGAAGCTTCTCCTACGTTGTCTAGCGTATGGAAACACCAGGTTACCAGTAAAGAAAATGGAATATTAAACCATAGTGTCCAGCCTTCTACCATTGTTCCTTCTCCTAATTTGTCAAATTCTTTCAATAATCCAAAAGGCACAAAAACAATAAAGAGAAGCAGAAGATAGGTGGTAATGGAAGAGAAATTTCTCGGATAGGGAAAATTTTTAATTCTTTCTGCTTTTCCCTGATCGTCGGTAAATTTCACCAGTTGCTGATTGATCTGTGTCCATTGGAAATCATTCAGTTCTCCTTTTTCATAAGCTTCGGACAAAGCTTTACTTTGCATTGCCATCAGTTGGGTCGCTCTGTTTTTTTTGCTTACAATGTACTGACGTTCAGATTCAGAAAGATATTTTTTCAATTCTTCGTCCAGTTGGGTCAGTCTCTCGGGAATGTCATATTTTTTAGCATATTCATCAAACTGATCTGATCCCATGTTTTCCCATGCCCTTGGCTCACGAAGCTGAAATCGCAATGCGGTAAGCCATGCATAATGACGAAGAAACATTTCTTTTACTTTACCCGGATCTTTTGAGAGTAATGCATCTCTGAGAATATATCCAAAGCTACGGCTGTCATTAATAATTGCTCCGTAGATCTGTCTGGCTTCCCACAGTCTGCTGTAGCTGGCATTGTTTTTAAATCCAACGATAAAGGCAACTGCTGTTCCCATAATCGCAATCGGCTGCCATGGAACTGAGAGAAATTTCCAGCCCATAAAATACAGAACTGTAGGGATCGCAGATAATACGACCAGTGCGTAAATACTCCGTCTGGTCCAGATAATGAACTCCCGGGCTCCGAATCTTTTTCCTGAATGCATAAGTGTTTATTTTATTGTGTTTATTATAATTTATTTTCAGATAATGGTTTACCTAAGAGCATTCAGTAACTGTTTTATTAGTTTTTGGTGAATGGGATATTATTATAAAAACCAATCTGAATCTGTCCGCGGTTTCTGTTCTCCTGAATCTGGTTCATATACCCGGCTTCAATTCTCATATTTTTGTTGATGACATATCCTAAGGCTCCGTAGACTCTGTTTCTATCGAAAACCGGATTATTGAAGTGAAGGAAAATCTCATTATATACTGATGCGTAAAGAGTCTTCGGCAGCATTTCCTTTTGAGTAATCGGAATATTTACTCCCAGCATATAACGGAATCTCATTCTGAAATCATCCTGAAGGAAACGTTCTTCCAAACGATAGCGGTGCTGAAGATAGAAACGTCCAAATTTTTGCTTGGTAATGTACTGTTGGAAAATCCGATGTTCAATATTTTCTTTTTTTTCACCGTTTACATAAGGTTGGCTGAGAATAAATCCGTATCCCAATAGGACATTGTTATTATTCTCTGTAAGATCATATCCGATCCCTGTACGGATCAGTAACTGTTCCAGATCTCCTACTGCATCGAAATTACGGTACTGAATTTCATTGTGCCAGTTCAGCTTCCTGCTGATTTTGTTATTTCCAAAATACATATACCATGCTCCCAGATCGTTTTTTTGAGCAAATGTCAAAATGGATCCCAAACCTAATACGGTGAACGCCAACTTCGTAAAAACCTTTCTCATGCTTGTCAATTACTATTATCTATCGTTTTTAACAAAATTAATATTTTAAATCAATAATAGCAAACTATATTTTATAAGTTAATATAAAGAAGTACGGATGCAATGGTCTGCATCCGTTTTTTGTAAAAGATTATCCTGGAACCTGTTCTGTCAGAACATCACTTTCGTTCCGGTCAAAATAAGTACAGGTCATTGCATGAAGATCCATTGTCCATCCATTGATTCCGTTTTCTGCACAGTCTTTACAGAAAGTCATATAATCTGTTCCTCCCTGCTGGTGAAGCTTCAGTCTTATTTTAAAATTATCAACGTTTAAATCATCGGAGATGGAAAGAAAATCATATTTGCTTCCTGTTTGTACAGATTGGCTTTCATGATTAAAGTACTCTGTATTTCCATCTGACACGTATGTTTTGTAGTGAGAAACATCCAATGTTTTCAGGGCTTGAATATATTGAGGGAAATCGGCACCGCTTTTTACTTTCTGATGCTCTGCTTTAATGTTTTCAAGGGTAAATTTCATTATTTTGTATTTCCTGATTTTATTATTTAAGGTTATAAAATTATTGCATTTTTAATAAACAAATTATCTGCATCTGCTTATAAAACAACAACTAATTTAGTCAGAAAATATAATTTTATTAATTTTTTAATGAAAACAACGGTATGGACATTTATTCGAATCTGTCTTTTAAATAATTCATATCGGCAATTTTACTTTCTATGGCATATACTACCAAGCCAGCCGTATTTTTGGCTCCTGTTTTCAGCAGTAAGTTGTTGCGGTGGCCTTCGACGGTTCTGGAGCTTATAAAAAGCTGATCGGCAATTTCAGAGGTGTTGTATTGTTTACAGATTAATTCCAATACTTCTTTTTCTCTTTTGGAAATATGATTGGCATCAAAAATACTGGAAATTTTCTTTTTATGCTCTGTAAGGTTTTGATGGAGGGCTTCCATGACCTCATTGTTATAAAAGAAACCTTTGCTGTGTACTTCCCGGATTGCCGTGAGCAATTCTGCAGGACTTGAGTTTTTTTTAAGAAAAGAGCATGCCCCGGACTGTATCATATTGACAATAAATGCTTTTGTGTTATAGCTCGTTAATGCAATAATTCTGATCTGAGGATATTTGATATGGATCTGTTTGGTAGCTTCTACTCCGTTAATTTCCGGCATATTAAGATCCATCAGGATAATATCAGGCAGTTCTTCCAGGGTTACAAGCTCATCCAGCAGCTCTTTACCGTTGCTGAAATCCCTTACCAGTTCAATATCTTTTTCTCTCTGTATCAACAATGAAATTCCCTGACGAAAGAGTGCTTCATCGTCTACAATTATTACACGAATTATGTCCTTTTCCATCTTATAATGATTTAAAATGTAAATTCTACAGTGATTCCTTTATTGTTTTCACTTTCAATCTTTAGTGTTCCATTGATCAGTTCTACCCTGCTTCTGATATTTCTCAAGCCTAATCCTTCTTTCAAAGTATTTTCATTCAGATTAAATCCTTTACCATCGTCTTTATAGATGCAGGTATTTTTTCCGTTTTTTCCTAAAAATTCTATATCAATATGCGTACTTTCCCCGTGTTTAATGGAATTGTTAATGAGCTCCTGAAGTATTCTAAAGATATGCAAATTTTTCTCTTCTTCTGCTTTTGCAAAGTACAGGCTATTAGAATAAGTCACCTGCAGGGTTTTGGACAGGTTAATTTCTGAGCATAATGCATCTATTGCAGCATGAAGTCCAAACTTTTCTAAAATCGGAGGAAGGAGATCATGTGAGATTTGTCTGGCACTTTCCGCAGTTTTGTTGACGAGATGTATTATTTTATTTTTCAGATCATTATATTCTTCTCTGGTCAAATTATCAAAATCCAAAAGATGAATATTTAAAGAAACCACACTGAGTTTTGAACTGATATCATCATGCAGATCCTGGGCTATTCTCAGTCTCTCTTTTTCCTGGGCACTGATAATGGCATGGGTAAGATCTTTCTCGTATCTGACCTCCAGCTCCTTTTTCTGAATAAGATTTCTTGTTATTTTCTTATTTGAAAAGTAATAAAATATGATCAGGGTAACAGCCAGTAAGGTAAAGGCCAGAAAGGTATAAACGATGGTGGAAATAATTGTATTCTCATTCATTTTGTAAAATCATAACAGTAATTACACATTTTTTTTACGGGTAGACAGATATTCTATCAGAATAAAGATCTGGTACACAATAAACATGACAACATTGAATACCCAAATCTCTTTATGCAGTTTTCTGTTCATGACCGTATACAGATTCCCGGACAAAAATATTACGGTACTGCTTATCAGATAAAGTAAAAGTCCCAGGCTTATATAATTGTATTTCTTTTTGGTATCCAGTATATTATACAAATGCAATAATGCCAGAATTATAATAGAATAAGACGTGACAAAAATTTCAAAAAGATTAAAAACATAATACTTTTCCGGATATATTATATACTGTATAACAAGAACAACAGGAATGATAATTAAAAGTGTACGTGCTGTTTTTTTCTGGTATTTTTCCGTTATAATCTCATGGAAGAATAATCCCAGTAATAAAAACTGGCCTATCAGATAATAATGTGAGAAAAACAGATTATTAATCTTCTGTGAATTCAATACATAGAAAACAATTTCACATACTAATATCCAGGCCAAATAGCCGATGAAGAATGTATAGGCTTTTCCTCTTCCGGAAAAGCCTATACAGTATACTGCCAGATTAATCAGCAGAATGCCTTTTCCAATTAACGACAATATTTCAATCCAGTGATCCAATGATCTCCAGTTTTCAGATTACAGGTTCCACCATTTTGCAGTGGAGCATACGCTTGGACAAGGTGTGGTCATGTCATACACATAATCTCCTTTATCATAGTCTACAATATCATTGTTATCTGCATCTACGCCTACCAGAAGAAATTTAAATTCGCCTTCATCGGTAATTGCATTATAACCCCGGTATCTCGCAAATCCTTTGTCGTCAATAAAAATATCATGAACATCCTTTGCCGGAATAAGGTGAGCCCGGATAGAGGTTCCATCGATAATTTTTGTATTCTGCCAATTACTGATCCATTTTTTAGCATCATCTAATAAGACTGCATGTTTAGGTAGTTCCATAGTTTTTCTCGTTTTAAATTATATAATAGGTTTAGAATAAAGTTACTGTAGCTACACATTACAAGTTATGAAAAAAAACTAACCATACTGTGAAATACATCCATTTTAATTAACATAATATTGCTTTTTCAAAATTATAATAATAAAAACCAAAGAAATTGCGTATTTCTACGTGTTTTTCAATTCGGTCTTTAATACGCTGTTGCCACTTTATATTTCTAAGTTACTTTGTGGTATCCTTTACAGAAAAGTCTCGTGAGCATTTCAACAATACAGGAAGCTTATGGTCTTCTGCAAACATTAAAAATCTGTATCATGAAAAAAATTATCTTTTTTGTATTTTTTGCTTTATTAAGCAATATGGCAGCGCTCAATGCACAGATAACCACGGTAACTTTTGAAACGTCATCCGGCGGCAGCACAAGCTTTACCAGCAATGGATATACATTCAATATTGTTTCACAGGCCGGAACTTTCAGAATTCAAAGTAATTATCCAAACACCGGCTGGAATGGAACAGCTAATGACAATGTCTACATCGACAACACAGGAACTACCAATATCAATGCTCCTTCTTTTAGTGTTAAAAGCAATTCTGCATTCACGGTATCAAAATTTTGGGTATTCTTAAGCAATACTTCTTTAAATCAGTCAGCCTCATCAGGAACACTGATCATTACAGGAAAAGCAGGAGGAGTTACAAAGTTTACTACCACAAAAACATCAGGATTTAACACAACATTCAATGCAACAGTGGGAACAACAGGTATTAACAACGGATTTACCCTGATTGATCTTGCTACTTTAAACAATCAAAACAATAGCAATACTATCATTGATGAACTTCAGCTGCAATCCACCGGAGGATACGTTTATATGTGCCTGGATGCATTGACATGGACAAAAATTTCCACATTGGGAACTTTAGAAAATTCCCTTAAGGGCAAAGTGAATATTTATCCAAATCCAACTACTGGTATCTTCTATATGGATGACCTGAAGAAAAATGAAAAAATTTCCTTATACGACCAGTCTGGAAAACTTATGAAATCTGCAGCAGCTGAAAAAGGGAAAAACAGATTCGACATTAGTGAACTTCCTGACGGAATTTATCTCATCACAACAGAATCAGGAAGCTACAAAATCATTAAAAAGAAATAAAAACATTGAAACTTACAATACATAAAAAACCGACAGGAGTCTGCCGGTTTTTTCAATATTTTGATTACAAGGATCAATTTTATGGGTGTTGCTGCATTTTAGCGGGATCATCATAGTTTACCATCCAGTTGATTCCGAATTTATCACTAAACATTCCGAAATAAGCGCCCCAAAAAGTATCTGCCATAGGCATTGTTACCTGCCCTCCTGCAGAAAGACCACCAAATAATTTGTCTGCTTCTTCTTTAGATTCAGCGTTCACAGAAATAGAGAAATTATTTCCTGCCTTGAAGTTGGAAGACCATTCTCCTCCTGTATCACTTCCCATCAAAATTGTTTCTTTAGAGATCGGAAGTGCAACGTGCATGATTTTGTTTTTGTCTTCTTCAGGCATTTCTTTTCCTTCCATTGGAGGCATTTCTCCGAATGTTCCGATGTAAGGATATTCTCCTCCGAAAACAGATTTATAAAAATCGAATGCTTCTTTGCAGTTTCCGTTGAATGTCAGGTAAACGTTTACTGTTGCCATAATTGTTTTGTTTTTTTAAGTTTAGTTTATTTTTATTGAGGTTTTTCAGATAGTGCTTTCAATCTTGAAAGCCCCTTCTGGTAATCTTTTCCAATGGCATTCTCCATGTTCATAAACAACTTCATCAAAGTAAACGGATAAGGAATCTGTGATGTAAATCCCCATGTTGCCTTACTTCCGCTTCCTTCCGGAACTACTATTACATAAGCATTTGCTTCACTTTCATAGGGCGTAAGGAATTTGATTTTCGTATCTATCCTTTTCCCTGCTTCATCTACTTTTTCTAATTCCTGACAACCTTTTCCTGCACTTTTATTTTTACTGTCCCAGCAAACTTTCTCTCCAGGCTGTCCGGTTATTCCAGTCCAGTCTTTTTTCATCCGTGGATCAAGATCATTCCACGGGCTCCATTGATCCATAGCTTTGAGGGTATTGGTGTTTTGCCATACTTTTTCTACCGGTGCGTTGATAGAAACCGACTTTTCATATTTGCAGTCTCCTGAAACAAAAGCAGCCCAAACCAACAAAATGATTAGTAATGTAGCTAAAAGTAAAATAATTCTTTTAAATGTTCTCATCATAAATGTGTTTTAATTATTATCTGTTATCTGTGCTGATCTATAAGAATCATATTTCCATCAGGATCTTTCAGATAGATATGCTCGGGTCCTGAAGTAGTTTCATCGGCTTCTTTTCCAATTTCTACTCCATTTTCTTTTAATCTTCTCTGAATTTCACGCACATCATCAAAAGATTCCAGATTCTGTGCATTTTCGTTCCATCCCGGATTGAAAGTAAGCATATTTCCATCAAACATCGCCTGAAAAAGGCCTATCAGAGTAGAACCGTTTTTCATGATCAGATAATTTTGTGCTTCCGTTCCTGCCATGGTGGTGAACCCAAGTTTCTCGTAGAAGTCTTTGGATTTTTGAAGATCTTTTACACTTAAGCTGATTGAAAAAGCTCCTAATTTCATATTTTAATTGTTTTTAAAGCGAGTTGATGTCCTACGAAAACCAGTCCCCAAACGAAAATTCCCAGAATCCAGAACCAGATTGGAGAAGGCAAGGAAATCATCATGTAAATAGTCATCAACAGGAAAATAACTCCACAGATTACGGCAGATGTACTTTTCCCGTTATTTGAAATTTTTGAAGCCGTAAATCCTGAAACTATTGCTGCCAGAGCATACGCAATGATGACAAAAAACAGAGCCATAAAAGGGGCTTGATCCACATACTCTTTCAAAGCCTCCATATCTCCGGCTGCAGCTTCTGCCGGAGGTGGATAGAGTGCGTGTCCTATTTTTTCCACTACAGTAATACAAATCGATCCTACGATAAGACCAGCCAACACGGCCAATATTCTTCTCAGCATGGCTACTGGTTTTTTAATTGGGTTTTAAATGCTATACTTCCGTCATAGCTTTTCCAGTCACCTGTAAGTTCAATGTACTGCTCTTCAATTTTCTCTGTTTTCCTATTCCATTTGAAATGATAGATAAACTTTCCTGTAAAAAGTCCGGAATGTTTTCCTTTATTTTCTTCCGCCAGTTCATATTCGCCGTAGACTGTTCCCTGTTTTTTGGAATCTTTATATTTTGAAATGGTAATTTTTCCTTCAAATTTCGCATAATTGGTATCCACAAGAGAGTATCCTGAAACGAAATATTCCTGGTCATTCTTTTTATTCTGTTCAGAAATATTGATCTTCAGTTTCAGTTCCTGCCCTTTGTTTCCAATAGTTCCTATATAAGGTTTACTGTTGTTCAGCCAGGTATTTGAGATATCCGGCATCTGCCCTAATGCAAAATTGGCGGTCAGAATGAGGAGAAGTAAAATTTTTTTCATATTGTGTGATTTTTTATACGCCAAATTGTGCCAGATGGTGGTTCAAATGTTTGGCAAACATATTATTCCATTCCTGAGAATTCAGTTTTCCGAAAGAAAAAGATTCCTTACCATCAAAAGCATCCGCTCCTAACTGTTGTGTCTTTTGAATGAACCCGATCAGTCTTGTTTTTTCTTCATGAAAGTTCTTTCTTGTGGTAATCAAAAACTGTGGTGCGGTAGGAGAATCCCTCGGATATGCTTTTTCTCCTACTACTTTAGGTTTTACGAAAGTTTTTAGTATAAATTTTGCAATCGCTCCCGGCTTTTTGTGTTTTTCCGGCTCGTAGATCATTTCATAAGTAATACAACAGTGCGCCAGCATCTGGTCTACTGTCATTTTCCCCCACAAACCGTGAGTATCCTCCACCAATCTGTTGATCCTATCTATATAGTTTTGAGCATCTTTTGCATCAAATACATTTTCCATATAATTTCTATTTAACTATGGACAAATATATCAGTTTTTTTGTTTTATTTTATCGTTGGCTGAAAAAATTGAGCGTGGATAGTCTCGGGATTCGAGTTACGGGGTTACGAGTTGGTAATGGTGAGTTTGTGATAGGTAAAGCCCAGGTAAAAGAGAATGATTTCTGCACTACTATTCTAAATTGTTTAGAACAAATGCTGAAATCAATAACCAATATAACATCAATAGGCAACTAAACCATCCATTACAAACTACTCGCTATCCTCCGGAGAAGTATTCTCTACTGCAATTTCCTGTGGTGCAGATTTTTTGAATATAAACCAAAGTTTGATCTTTAAAGCAATCCATCCTATAATCGCATATATTACTAAAAGGATGCTCAGGTGCTTCAGGTAAGGGAATGTAAGTTCCACGGAACCTTTTTGAATCAATAAAATTTTGAAAGCCTGTAAAAAAGGGGTTAACGGAATAATATTCGCGATAAACTGAACGAAAGCAGGCATTGCATTTAAAGGCCATGTAAAACCACTGATAATAAAAGCCGGTGAAGCAATAACCATAAGAATCTGTGTCGCCTTCAAAGCATCCGGAATCAGAATACTAATGAATACTCCCAGAAACGAAACCGATCCTACAAATACGGCTGTCAGCAATATAAAATTGAGTATTCCTTCCGGCATCGGAACATGGAAAATCATGTGCATAAAGTAGTAAATACCGACAATGAGAATAGAAAACACCCAGATTGGAATGACTTTTATAAGCATGGTTGGGAAAGCCCACTTTTTCATTTTAAGATATTCTTTCACAAAAGATCCTCTTTCGAATTCGGCAGCAAAACTCACTGCCATTGCCAAGAGAATGACTTGCTGTAAAACCACTGCCAGCATGGCGGGCCACATGAAGATCAGATAATTTCCAGTAGTGTTAAAGAGGGTAATATAATTGGCTTTGAAAGGTTCATACTGTGTGGCAGCTTTTACAGCAGGCATTCCAGCTTTCTGAAGGGCTTTAATGGAAGCTCCTGCAGAAAATGTCCCTATGGTCAGCTGAAGTGCTTTGGAAGCAAAATTGGCCGTTAACACATTTCCTGTATTGATATACACATTCATTTCAGGATATTTTTTCTGCAGCATATCTCCTTCAAATCTTGAGGGAATAATGACCACAGCAGCTGCCTCATGCCTGATCACCTCATCTTTGATGCTGAGAGGCTCCTGCAGATATCTGATAATTTTAATGCTTTTATTATCATCCAGCATTTCCGTCAATTGGTTGGATAAAGGGGTATTGTCTCTGTCAACAACCAAAACAGGGGTATTTTCAACCTTTCCGCTTTTATAGACAAACCCCAGCAAGGTGGCATAGAAGACCGGTGCCAAAAAGAACACTGTCCTTAAGGTGGAATTGCCGATAAAAAGTTTGAACTCACGTTTCAAAAGACGGAAAAATTCTTTCATCTGTATATTTTTATAGGTGGAAGAACGAAATGAAATTCAATAGAAGATCTATATGTTCTTTTTCAATTTATTTCAGGATTACATTGGCATTGACTAAAATATTTTTAGCCTTATTCATGTCTTTAGGTTTTACTTTGATCTCGTAGATTGCATCCTGTAACTGATAATCCGGATAGGCTGTCGTGATATCTGCATATTTTGTAAGCTGTTTGATGTACACGATATTTCCTGTCAGAGTTTCTTTGTTATAAACTACCTGCATGGTCACCTCCTGCCCTTTTTTGTATTTTGAAATAGCACTTTCAGGAATGGTAAATCTGAAATAAGTACTTTCCGGAATATATCCGTTAAACAGAGCAAAACCTGCTGTTGCCAGTTCGCCTGTATTGAGGCTGATGGTTTCGATCTCCATATCGTTGGTAGCGATTATATATCTTTCGGAATAAGCGACATTGGCTTCCTGTAAAGCTCCTTTGGCCTGTGAAGCCTGCCCTGCTGCCATCTCTACTTTCTCGAATCGGGTACCTCTGTTTACATCATCCAGTTCTGCCACTACCGCATCATATTGTGCCTTCGCTCCCTGTAATTTCGCATAAATTTCGTCATGAGCCTGTGGCGACATTAAACTGTCACGAAACATATTATTAGCTCTTTTATAAGATTTCTGAGCAAATTCATACTGTTCCTTAAGTCCTTTATACTTAGCCTGAAGCTGTCTCAGCTGGTCGGCTGTAGCTCCGTTTTTTGCCATTTGTTCCTGAGCTGTAGCAGCATTTACGGCACCTTGTGCCTGTGCTATTTTTGCGGACACTTCCGGAACATCAAGCTGAGCCAGCGTATCTCCTTTCTTCACAGTCTGGCCCTCGGAAACATATATTTTCAGAATCCTTCCGGTAACTTTAGGGGCAAAAGAGATCACATCCTTTTTGGTTTTTCCTTCCGGTTCTTTGATTTTTTCATTTTTTTTGTCACAGCTCCCCAATAAAAACAGAGCAGCGAAGAGTATAGATATATTTTTATGCATCATTTAAATTTTTAAGGGATTAAATAAAATTTGGTGATATCCAGTTCCTGGGTAGACCTCATCAGTTCTATTCCCGCTCTTCTCTGGTTGAAAATGGCATTCTGATATTCCAGTTCTGCAACTTCAAGATCATTTTCGGCATCAATAAGCTGTGAAGATTTGCTCATTCCGTATCTGAATTCTTTTTCTGCCTGTACGAGTGCATTTTTAGCCAGCTCTTTTTCTTTGGCTTTCAGGGTAATCTGTGCAGAAGCGATATCATAATTGGTTTGATTATTGGCAAGATTCAGTGTCAGCTTTTTCAAAGCATCTTCTTTCTGATTCTGTAATACTTCTTTTCCTACTTTGGCGGTTTCTTCTGCATGTTTGCCTTCTTTCCCGTCAAAAATTTCCCATTTAAAACCAACTCCTGCAGTAATCAATGGAAATACATTGATATTATTGGGTCTCCAGTCCAGCTTTTTTCCTTCGTATCCCAGTATAGGAACAGCTGGAATGACATTTTCTGAGGATTTTATCCTGTTTCCGTACAATCCGATATAATAGGCAGAGGCCATCAGCTGTACTTTAGGAATCATCCATGTCCTTTCAGCTTTTATTTTATAATCTGCAGCACTGATTCCATGTTCCAGAGCACGGATTTCAGCTCTTTGCTCTATCCCCTTTTCTGCAGCCAGTAATTCCACCGGAGATAAGACCGGATCAATCATTCTGAGCCTTTCTCTATTGATCCCGGTTAAAATATAAAGCTGGGTAAGAAGCAATTCTTTTTTCCCTTCATATTCTACCATTTTCGCATCTAAAGTAGCCTGAGCGAGTTCGATCTTCTTATGATCATAAGGAGTAATCAAACCATAGCCAAGGGCTTTATCGGCTGTTTTTCTGTTAATATCCAGTCTTTTTTTACTTTCGTCCAGCACCTTTTTGGACTGATGAATCAATGCTAACTGATCATAGGCTTTGGAAATGGTGGCAATCACCTCATCTTTTGTTTTTTCCAAAAGGATATCTTCAGACTTTTTCTTTTCTTCCACCGCTTTTTTCATGTATTTAACCTTTCCTCCTGAATACAGAAGCATTTTGGCATCTGCCTTGGCAATACCTGAAAATCCGGATACGTTGAAATTATTGTTGAAAGTCCCTTCGGGAATATTGATAAAGGGCGCGAGATTGAATTCGGGAGACGTCAGTCTTGCTGTTCCATTGAGATAGCCGGCTTTACCACTCAATTCCAATGTTGGAAGAAAGATGTCTTTCAGTTTGTGTTCATCAAGATCGGTAAGCTTATTTTGGGTAATCTGCATTTTAAGGTTCGAATCCCGAACCATAGCACTATCCAGAAGTTCTTTAAAATCCGGCGCAGACTGTGCCCAGCCAAAAGCAGGGAAAGCAAAAAAACTAAACGTAAAAATCAATAAATTGTTTTTCATGGTTTATGTTTATAACAAATATAATGCAAAAATTGTTAAAATCCTTAAAGATAATTCTACAATACGGTGAATTTAAATTCAGTTTAAAATATGTTTAATTTTAAAACCCTGCAAAATAAAGTTTTGGGCAAAGTGTTTAAATGTTAATTAAAAGCCAAAAAAAATTGAAAAGGTAATTAACTCTACCTTTTTAATAGAGTTTTTCACTGCATATTTCTTAGGAAATAAAGAGGATAAAACAATGTTTTATTTAAAAAACATTGTTTGAATTTTGGAAGATGATTCCCGTGGAACGACAAACGGAGTGGATAAACTTTGAAAAAACGATCTTTACTGCGAGAGATCATATTAAATAGGAACGGGCTTTATCCCATTTGATAAAAGGTTAAATTCAAACGGCTTAGCCAAAACCTATAATACAACACAATGTTCGCAAAAGCATTATGAATTGTTTTTTCGTTCGCAAGCGCGTTTCACTCAGCGAAAATAATGACGAAATATTTACTTGAAATCATTCAATAAAAATTGTTTTTTAAATAAAATTTATGGTTAATGAAAACAGGATTAATAATAAGTTGATTCTGAATTTTAGAGTGTGTATTCCTGTGGAATGACAAACGGAGTAGATAAACTTTGAAAAAACGATCTTTACTGCGAGAGATCATATTCAATAGGAACGGACTTTAGTCCGTTTGGAAAAAAATAAAATTCAATTGGCTTTAGCCGAAACCTAAAGTACGACGCTGTGTTCGCAAAAGCATTGTCGATAGCTTCGAATTCGTTAGCAAGGGCGTTTCACTTAGCAAAGAACATGACGAATTATCTTATCCTGAAAAAAAAACGAAAACTCCCCACATCGCTGTGAGGAGTTTTCTGTATTATTATAATAAGCTGATTTATTTTTGAACTGCTTTTTTCATGCCAGCATCAGGGCGTAGAATTCTGTAACGAACTTCGATATCTTTTGGTACATAGAATACCAATGGAAGTTTACTGTTGTATCTTACAATTTCAGGTTTTAGCGTCACGAATTTTTTTGTCAGTTTTTTATCCAGACAAGCCATCAGGGTTCCTCCTGTTTCTCCTTTGGATTCTACTTCATAATAGTTGTATCCCCATCCCTGAAGATCCTGAGTTTTCATTTCTCCCATTAAGAAATAGTTGTTACAGTCTAACATTTTTTCAGCCCCTACAAAAACCTCCACTTTTAAGTCGTTTTCGTTTTTTGCTACAGGAAGCTGAATATATACTTGTTTATATCCTTCTTTTGCTTTTGGGAACATTTCAATCTGCAGTTTTTCAAACTTTTCTGCTTTCTTTTGTGCGAAAGCATTTATTCCAGCCATTAATACTAATCCTGTGATTAAAGTTTTAGAAAATTTCATCTTTTAATAATTTTTTTAATTGCTACTATCTTAATTCCAAAAACCATTCCAAAATTAAACAATTGTTTGATTTTTCGATTTAATTCTATTTTCATTGAAAATCCGGAAAAAAAAAACTGCAGTAAAAAATTACTACAGTTTTCTATATTGACTAATTACTCTGAAATTGTTACGTTACTTCCTTTTGTGTGAGCATTCATCTGTGGTGCATAATAATTCTGCATGGTGGTAATTCCATTGGAGAATTTTCCGGATGCATTGGCTACAACATCATATTCAAATACATATTTTCCTTTCGGCATATACTGAATATAGAAGTTCGTAGAAGCATCTTTGGTTGACTGATAATATCCAAGATTATTTTTCCACTGATATCCGGACAATACATCTATGGGCTCAAATCCTGCCGCACGCATATCTTTAATATGAATAAACTCCATCGCTCTGTCTGTGTTCAGAATCATTCTAACGGTAATTTTATCTCCCACTTTCAATGGGGTTTCTGTTGAAATTTTCTGAAGCTCTTCTCCGTTTACCGTTTTCACTTTTTTATAAAGTTCTTTCGTTACAGCAATATAGTTTTCAGAAGATTTAATTTTATCAAGATCTTCATAATACTGCCAGAACAATCCTCCCTGAACAATCCCGGGACCAGGTTTTGTAACGGTTACGGTGGCTAAATTTTTATCTATAGCTTCTGTTTTCACTGTTGATTTCACATAGCCAGTTGCCTGAGTCTGCGGTGCAACTTCTTTACCGCCCCAAAGTATTGTTGCTTTATCACTTTCTGCTCCAGTCCATGATTTTCCTGAATTCAAAATGGTAAAGATCACCTCAGCAGTTCCTCTTGAGCTTCCCCACGAGTTGACTTCTTTTTGGGTTACCAGCCAGATTTTCATATCCTCAATAAAAGACTGATCATTAGCTTTCAATTTGTTAAAAGCTTCCAATGCTCCGGCATGGTTCACCACTTTGGAACCAAACCATCCCCAATCATTCAGGTTTTGCTTCCAATAGACACCTTGTGTTTTGGTATCTGTAGAAGTTTCTTTAAGATAGGTCATCAATTTGGCAGACACCTCTTTCAGACCATAATTGTCCATTAATAATGCGGCACGGTGAAGTCCGAAGAATGTAAAATCAGTAATTTTAGCTGTTTTGGCTTTTTGTTTTACCAATGTTTTCAGGGTAGCACCTTTTCCTTTCAAAGGATATTGCTGCTCCCAATAGTTTCTCGTATCCAGATAATCCATTGCCCAGTTGTTCCATACATTATCTTTTTTCACATCATAGTATTTGGCAACCTCATTGTCTACATACTGAATCAATTTTGCTACAAGCACTTTCTCATCAGCACTTTGATAATCTTTCACATTGTCTTTTAACCAGGAATTGATTTTTCCTAAGTTTTTAAGGATATACAATGATGTTCCGTAAGAACTTGGATAGCCAGGGTACCATGAGAATCCACCATCAGGATTCTGCAGTTTTTTGAAATCATCCCAATCCTGACTGATAGAGTTTTTCATCGTATTGACATCAAACAATAATGCCAGCTTCTGCATCTGCTCGCCCTCATTTTTACTTTCCAGCACCCAAGGAGTTTCTTCCAGCAACAGTTGTTTCAGCTCCTGATTTTTTTCAAGGTTTGATTGTAATAATCCTTTGTTCTGATACTCTTCAAAAACCGTTTTCATTTTCGGATTCGCTTTGAATATTTCTGAAGCTAAAACATCAGCAAACCATTTATTAAAGATTACATCCGCAGAATTATTCTGATCATTTTTCAGACTTGGAAGCGCAAACATAATCTCCCAGATCGGATTGGTTGTCAGCTCTAACGTATTCGAAACATTAGAAGCTGTTGTGGAAGTATTATTTTTAAGGTTGTCTAACACAAATGTTTTGGTTTCGCCTTCTTTCACAAAAACCGGAACGGCATCAGTCACAAGCATTCTGTTCGGCAATACAGCAATGGCCTGCTGTTCTCCGTCAGAATAAGCGCCAGCTTTAGCCACCACTTTGAAAATAACAGAAGAAACATTATCCGGAACCTTTACTTTCCATGTTAATGCACTACTTCCGTTTTCAGTTAAATTAAAGTTTTGTACACCTGAATTCATTCCAAATTTCGAAGAAACATTTTCATTGGTAAAAGCATCTAGAATCTGTAATTCTGCAGAGCCGTTGAGTTTTTTACCGGTAAGATTAGATAACTTCGACTGTAAATTCAACTCATCCCCTTCCCTCAGGAATCTAGGATAGTTTGGCGTTACAGAGAATTCTTTCTGGGTTACTACTTCTTTTTCCAGAGTAGCTGCTCTTGCATCTTTTGTATGGGCAAGGAACATCAGTTTCCACTTGGTCAATGCTTCAGGAGATGTGAACTCAAAGCTTACATTCCCTTCTGCATCGGTTTTCAGATCCGGATAGAAGAAGGCAGTTTCGTTCAGATTTTGACGTACAGCTACTTTATCTAGTTCTTTTGCTGTACCATCCAATACTCCGCTTGCATTACCAGCTACTGCATCCATTACTATAGCTTCTTCCTTCGCTATAGGAGCAGCCGGAAGAGCAACCTTCGCACTCCTCATAGATCTGTAGCTTGTAACTTCTGAAGCATTTACACTCTTAGGTTTAGGACAACCATTATATTGAGTAGATCCGGGAACAGTGGGACAGGCATCATCTTTATCAGTAATACCATCGCCATCGGAATCCCATCCTATACCAAACCTTCCATCAAACCAGTTAAACTGAGGAACCTGTACATATTTGTCTTCAAAGTATCTCAGTCTTTTCTGATAGTTTTGCTGTTGCAGGTAATTTCTGATCCCATAAGAAGTCACCATTACAAATGGAGTATATAATTTTCTCCAGCTGTACGTGTTTGCTGCAAACTGATCCAGAGACATATCATACATATTGGCCAATACCTCAGCATTGATCTTTTCCTTGTCATTTCCGGTTACTTTTACCATCCATTTTTCTTTAACGTTAGGTTCCAGTTTATCTCTGAAAGTAACGGTTTCAATTTTCAAAGGTTTTTCTGTGTCCTTTATTTTTAAAGAAACAGATTGTGTATTCACATCATTAAATGCCACCAGCTGAAACTGAAGGTTAAGATCCGAAACACTTTTATCTTTAGGAATTTCAGCGGTATATTCTAATATTCCGTTTTTCATCTGACGAACTTCTGAAACCGTTTTCCCGGATCCATCCTGCACAAAAACATTCACTAATGCATGAGGAACCGCTGAGAAAACATAAACTTTCGCCTTTTCTCCTCTTGACAATTCTTCCTTCGGAGCAATCACCGTAAGGAAAGTTTTTTGAGTGGGTTTTAAAGCTGTTTTATCCCAGACACTGAAATACTGTGAAGTTTTGATCGTGTCTTTTCCTTCAATATTGAAAAGTTCCAGCTGGTAATCTCCTGCTTCCAGTTTTCCTAAGTCAAGACTTGCTGCTGCCTGAGAATTATCAGCGGTTGGCTGCTGCTGTCTTTCAATCAATATTTTTTCGGTTTTCCAGTTTTTAATCTCATCATTTTCATCAAAAAGATCATGTGGAAATTTGCTGATGAACTCTTCTTTTGAATATTTCGGAAGATTCTGCACATCAGATTTGAAATTATCTCTGAAAATTCTGTCAGGAGCAGTCAGTTTTGATAGCTTAACCTGATAAGTTTTTTTAAGATTCTGATCGTTATAATTCTTAGTTTCCACCTTTACTTTTACATTTTCGTCTGTAAAAGTATTGCTGATGTTTTCCGCCTGAATGTAATGAGAAACTGATGCTACTTTCAATTGAGTATTGGCAGTCTGTGTTTCCCCATTGATGTCTGTAACGGATGCATTGATGGCATAGTTATCAATCTGTATGCCTTCCAGCTTTTCATCTTTTTTAAGTTCCAAACGAATCGTAAATTCTCCTTTTTCATTAGTCTTCGCTTCACCCAGAATTGAATTTTCATTGTCATCATTCTGCGGGTACCAGCTGAAATACCTCCATCTGATATTCTGTTTCTTTATTTCATAATTAACGGTCGTATTACTCAGCGGAACACCAGAAAACATGATTGCTTTTCCTTTCAGTTCTATCGTCTGACCATATTTGTACTCTTCTTTAACAGGGTCAAAGGTGACCTCAAATTTTGGTCTTTTGTACTCTTCTACCCTGAAATTTTTATATCCTGTGCTTTCCCCTTCTATTCTCAGGTAAAAATTACCGTTCAGTTTTCCTTTTGGAAGAATGAAACTTCCATGATAAGAACCGAATTCATTGGTAGTAAATTCCTGTGAAGAAACTTCTTCACTGTTGGTATTCAATAAGGTAATTTTTTGTTTCAACCCTGAAATAACAGCTTCGACTTCCTTATTCATTCTGGTATTAACTACCTTGAAATAAACAGTCTGTCCTGGGCGGTAAATTCCCCGATCTATAAAAATCTGAGCGGTGGAACGCGTTTGTTTATTTGGATTATAATCGTCAACATTTCCTCTGTTTCCGTACACCTGCATGATCTGGAAATCATTGGTTTTAGGCTGTTGGATCAGGAAAGTTCTGTAATATTCTTTGCTGTCAGTAGCAGGAAACTTAAATACCCCGTTGGCATTGGTTGTTCCCTCAATTTTAGTTAATGTTTTATTGGAAACAAATTCATAAAATCGAAGCCCTTCATTGGCTAAAGGCTTACCATTTTCACTATTAACCAATTTCAGCTCATCGGAAAGAGGGTTTCTGTCCGTTTTAGACTGATAAATAATTTTGTTTGCGGAAACAAGAAAATACAAATTCTGTCTGGAGTCTGTATCTTTCATATCTGCTCCTGCAACCGTAAATTCTGCAACATACACCCCTGAAGGAAGCGGTTTCACTTCCAAAGAAGTTTTATGACTCTGATAATCTTTAGGATCCGGAAGCTGGAATGTTTCCTTCCGAACCAGATTCTTCTTTAATTTGTTAAAAGTATCGGAATAAGAGTCATGAACATACCGAATTAACGAAGTAAAATCATCTTTTACTTCATAAATATTCAGGGTAAATTCTGATACATTCTGATACTGCGCCACAAAATGAATTGGTTTATTATTCTGCGTCTGTGCTTCATATTTTAAAGTCAGATATGGATTTACAATCTGAGCTTCTTTGCTTTTAATATTCTCCAGAAAAAAGGATTTCGGATATTCACTTTTAGCCTGTGCCGCTAATGTTAGAGCTTCTTTAGGCTTCTTCTGATTAGTAAGTTCATCCATGATTTCTCCCATGATCATCACTTTATAATCTCCTTCTACATCAGATTTCAAAAGATTCTGAAGCTGCTCAAGTTTATCCTTACAATGAGTGAAGTTACAGTTTTCTGTAAGCTTTTCTTTCATAAAGTACAACTTTGGATTTCCTATGTTCTGTTCGATCAGTTCATCATAAATTGTATTGATTGTTGTACGATTTTCTGTCAGTTCATTTTTGGTAAAAATATTATTTTCAGATAAAAACGCTATTTTCTTCACTGCATACCAATCCGATAATGTCGGGAAATAAACAAGGTCTCCTGTTTCTGAAAAGATATTCTTATACTTTTCCAGAGCGATTTTTTTCATTTCGGCTTTCTCCTTATAAAGTTCCTGAAAGCTTGTCGTCAGATAATTTTTAAAATCAAGCTTACTCCAGGTTTCAATCTGTGAAACATCCTGCGAATTGATATTGGTTCTCCCATTTATTTTCCATGAATTCTGTTGATAATAATCCATAAAAAAACCATTCAGCAGAACTTTGTACACCAATTTCCCTTCTCCGTTCACTTTTCCTTCCGCATCTTTAAGCTTTTTGAAAAATTGAGAGGCGGAATCATTCTGATCATCGTCCGTTGTTTGGTTTACAATACTGAATTCCGCTTTCAGAGAACGGATCAGTTCGAAGGCATTATTTTCTTTCATGGCTTGTTTTTGTATGTCTAAAATAATGGGAAGATTAGATTTATACGCTCCTTTTACACTGTTATCAGCCACTTTTTTCCATTGGGTATCGTAATATTTCTGTGCGGATACCGTTGAAAAGCTCAGCATTATAAGCAAAAGCAGAAAAATCTTGGAAAATCTTTTCATATATATTAATTTTGATAAATGAACATTTTAAAAATACTGAAAAAAACGGTCATAGACAGCCAGCTTTATGTCTCGCTTATGGGAACGCTTTTTGCAGTATTTTTCATGAAAGAGCAAAACACATTCCGTTTCCCTACCTTTGCATTAATTTTCATTACTTATTTCAGTGGTTATCTGTATACTAAATACCAATACACCAGACACTTTTTAAAAATAGTAATTCTCAATGCCATTGCAGGAATTGTCTGTGCTCTTTTAATCATTCATAATCATAATGAAATAAGACTTCTGAAATGGTTTATTATTGTAGTACTGGGATTACTTTACAATAGTTTTTTTCTTGATGTTTACATCCGGAAAATCCCTTTACTGAAAGTTTTCTACGTAGGATTAGTGTGGGCACTGGTCAACTGCTGGCTTACGCTTCCGGAATTTAGTATTCCTATTTTTCTGATCAGCTTTTTCTTTATTACTGCCCTTGTGCTTCCTTTTGATATCCGGGATATGAACAGTGATACCGTAAAGACTTTCCCAATGCTGATAGGTGTGGAAAATACTAAATATATTGCCTACGCCCTGGTTTTCATCAGTACTATCATTGGAGTTTTCTATCTTGAATTACAATATGCCATGGCATTTTTTATGGCAAGCATCGCAACTTATATTCTCATCTATTTCTCTGATAATAAAAGAGATGACGCTTATTACTCGTTCGGGGTAGAAACTTGTTCGGCACTTCCTTTTTTATTTTTAGTAATAATGGAGTATTTTTGACGAATGATTATCAAGAAGCTTTCCCTCTACAATTTCAAAAACCACTCTGAGAAAAAATTTGAATTTTCCCCGCAAATCAACTGTTTTGTGGGGAACAACGGTGTAGGAAAGACTAATATTCTGGATGCTTTGCATTATTTATCAGTAGGAAAAAGCTTTTTAGGAAATACTGATCTCAACAATATTAAACAGGAGGAAGATTTTTTTACCATTGATGCTGAAATTCAGAATGAAGACAGCGAAGATATTATCAGAATTACCCAGCCTAAGGAAGCTAAAAAGGTCATCAGGAAGAATGATAAAAGCTATGACAGGCTTGCAGATCATATCGGATATTTACCAAGTGTTATGATTTCTCCTTATGATTCTAATCTTATTTCGGATTCCGGGGAAAGCAGGCGAAAATTTCTGGATGCAATGATTTCTCAGACGGATTCAGAATACCTTTTTGATCTTATTCAATATCAGAAAACAATTCAGCAGCGAAATGCCTTACTGAAATATTTTGCAAAAAACAGAACCTGGGATAAAGATTCTCTGGAAATCTATGATGATCCGATTACCAGATCCGGAACGAAAATATTTAAGAAAAGAAAGGAGTTTGTAGAACAGCTCAATCCAATTGTTCAGAACTTCTATCAGATTATTTCAGGGGGAAAAGAAACGGTATCTGTTATTTATGAATCTCATTTACTGGAAGATTCTTTTGAAAACCTTTTAAAAGAAAGCCTTGAGAGAGACCGTATGCTTACTTACACTTCAAAAGGAATTCATAAAGATGATCTTCTTTTTGAAATGGACCATGTTTTAATCAAGAAAATCGGTTCTCAGGGACAGCAGAAGTCATTCCTGATTTCTTTAAAACTTGCTCAGATGAGTCTTGTAAAAGAACTCACCAAAAAGACTCCTATCCTGTTGCTTGATGATATTTTTGATAAGCTTGATGACACCAGAGTTTCACAATTGATTGAACTTGTCAATAAGGAAAGCTTTGGACAGATTTTTATCACCGATACCCATAGAGAGCGTACGGAAAGTGTAGTGAAGAAAATTAATGAGGAAAGTATCATTTTTGAGGTTTAATAATAGATTCGGGATGCGAGTTACGAGATATAAAGTACAGTAGACAAAATGTAAGTGTAGATATAAAAACGAATTTTCTTTATCAAAGGAATGTTTTTTTGTCTTAACTTAAGATCCTAAAACACAAATGATATGAGTTATAGAAATCTTGACATTTATAAAATGGCTTTTAATTTATTTTTAAAAATCCATAAAGCATCTCATCTTCTTCCTAAATACGAACTTTTCGAACTGGGTAGTCAATTAAGAAGGTCTTCAGACTCAGTCATTACAAATATTGTCGAAGGCTATGGAAGATCAACATATAGGAATGACTACATTCGCTTTCTGATTTACAGCCATGCAAGTAACGATGAAACAATTAATCATTTGGAAAAAATTATCATATTATACCCTGAATTTTGCTCAGAATTTGAAACATTAAGAAATGAATATAATACACTGGGTGGAAAGATTAACGTTTATAAAAAATGGGTCATAGAAAACTGGAATAAAAACAATCTGCAATAAAAAAATAAACCACGCAACCCAAAACCTCGAATCACGCATCCCGAACCCCGAAACCCCGACTATGAAGAAGAAAAAACGTGAATATCAATCCTCTGAACTGGTAAAATCTTTTGCCAGAATTTATGGTTTTGAACATAAACTTGTTGCTTTTGATATTAAAGATTTCCTTGAAGAGTATCTTGATGAAAGCCTGTTCAATGAAATCAGAAGTGTTAATATCGAAAAAGAATGTATTATTATTAAAATTGATTCTCCCCTGTTGAAACACGATTTTAAAATGCGGAAAAGCTTTTATCTTAAGAAGTTTCAGGATAAATTTGGGGCAGATAAATTTAATGACCTTCAGATATTATAGGAATACAGAGCAAATCCTTCAAATAATTCACCAATGTTGAAATTATTTTATTGTATGCAATTTAATACGTATTTTTAGGGTAAATTAAAACTATTTTTATCATGAAAAAATCAATTGCATCAAAAAAACTGACAAGAAACACTTTAAAAACAATACAGGGAGGAGGAGTTGGACAGATCTGCTGTGCTGTAAGCTGCGCTAATGAAAACGAATGTGCTTATTGGACAACATTACCTACAAAATGCCCGTTACTTCCTATTTGTCTTTAAAAGTAACTTATAATGATAGAAAAATGCTACCCATACGGTAGCATTTTTTGTTATATTAATGTTCTTCTGATTTATTGGAAATGGTACTGCTCATCAGGTCATCTGCCTTCTTATCCAGGCCAGAGCTTAATGGCAGGAAGAATTTCAGCGGATGTTTTGTAAAGTATCTGAAAATTTCTTTATAGATTTCACTTACCTGGCCAAAGTTCATCTTTCTTGATCTGAAGGCCAGAAACATTGATAAACTGAAACTTACCAGGAAGTTGAAGAAACCAATTAAAAAGACTGTAAAAAAAGACATCCAGAATGTATAGGAATCTACGGAGAAATCTTTTCCGTACAATCCTAAAGCAAAGTTACCAGCGGCAAAGGTAATGTGCCTGATATCCAGATCCAGCCCGAAAAACATTCCGACAGGTGCTGTGGCTCCAAGGAAAACCCCAAACCAGAAATTGGAAATGATTCCCGGCCAGTTTTTAGCATAATATTTTGAAAGTCCTTTTGCGAATTTCTTTCCGAAAAAGCTCCTGATGGAGAGATTTTTGGCAATTCTTTCCGGGATCTGGTAAAACACAGAGTTGTTCCCGATATTCCCCGAAATAATTCCTGAAATGAAAAGGTAAAATCCGGCGATACTTGCATGCAGAATAGCTTTTGATTTAAAAGGATCGAGATCTTTTAACAGTTTATCAGAACGCTCCACAGCAAGGTTTTGTGAGAAAAATACATCCAATCCGTAAATGATGGCAAGTGCCACCGGAAAAGCCAGCAAAACATTCCCCACAAAGGCAATGAACTGACTTCTGAATAATTTAGATACCAGATGGGCAAATTCTGTGTTGTTTCTTTGGGCATTTCCTTCTTCGGATAATACTTTTGTCATCGTAGCGGCTGTCATGGCCGGCTGTTTTGTAGCCAGCGTAAAACCCATCAGATAAATCATCACAAATCCCATCGCATAGTTCATGGAGTACAGGAAAGCGTGTGAAAAATCGCTTCCGGGGATATACCCGTAGAGCATTTTCAATACACAGAGCGCTCCTACGATAATTCCACCACCACTCGCTTTGTAAAACATGGTCATATATTCCTTACGGGTAGAGGTAATATAATGAGTTCCTGCTTCAGCGGTGTGATTGGTAATAAGGTGTGAAATCAGTCTTGTACTGTCATTGATCAGGTCTGAAATATTATTTTTGTGAGATTTATAACTCAGAATATTAAAAATCAGCTGCTTGGATTTGATCTGAATATCTTCATCGGTATCAATAATCAATAACTGAACAATCTCATAAATTCTTTCTGTCTGTTGGCGGATTTTCAGAAGAGACTGATTAATCTTTCCTGAAATACCATATTTGGCAGAATTTTTAAAAGCAATATTTACAAATTCCTGGCACTGTTCTGCATAGATTTTTATCTGCTTATATCTGCTGTCTTTTGAATGCAGCTGTAATTCAGGATCTTTTACGAGATCATCCGCTAATGTCTCCAGCTCATTCTGAAGAGCAAGGAACGGATTGTCTAAATTTCTGTATTGAGGTGCCATTCTCACCACTTCCACTTCCATTGCCATTCCTGTTACCCTCCAGGAGAGAATGTTCATAGAGAAAATAAGTTCTTTTTTAACATTAGGACGGATAATAAAATCCGAAGCTCCCAACATATTTAAAAACTCATTGATTTCATTTTCAGGAAGGTTATGGAGATATTTCAAATCTCTTTTCGGCCTCATACTGACATTATCGATCATGTACCACACCGTATTTTCGTTTTCAACGGGCGGCAGAACCTTGTTCAGTATTCTTTTTTTAAGTTCCGGGAAAAAGGCATTTTCTGAAAGAATATTTGCTTCTGTCAGGGAAAGGTTGAAAGGTCTTCCTCTAAAAATATTGTGAATGTAATATTTAAAGTTTTCAGCAAAATTAGGATTGCTTCTAAAGAAATTGAGCACATCAGTGAAGTCCGCCTCTTTTATGGTCTCAAGAAACTCTGCAAAAGGTTCTAAAGAAAGGGTTTCGTTCTTAAAAGAAAAGTATTTTTTAAGAACTGACTCAAAATTTGTGCTGGAATTAAAGAATTTCATTAGTACAAAGATACTATTTCAAACTCACATTCCTCATCTGTCTCATAATCCAATTATGTTTCTTTCTCAGATACGGGGATGGATTTTTAGGATCATACTTCTTTGGATTAGGCAATACAGCAGCAATCCAGGCTGCATCTGAGGTACTTAAATCTTTGGATGATTTTCCAAAATAATATTGTGCTGCCGCTTCCACTCCAAATACTCCCTGTCCCATTTCTATGGAATTCAGGTATCTTTCAAGGATGATATCTTTAGTCCATACTTTTTCAATGATGAAAGTATACACCGCTTCCAGTCCTTTTCTTACCCAGCTTCTGCCCTGCCAAAGAAATACGTTCTTTGCAGTTTGCTGGGAAATAGTACTTCCTCCTCTTATTTTTTTGCCTTTCTCATTATATTTCATTGCCTTTTCAATGGCTGTATAATCAAAACCGTCATGAACAAAAAATTTCTGGTCTTCTGAGGCAATTACGGCTTTTTTCACATTGCTTCCCATTTCATCATAGGAAATATAATCTCTGTGCAGTTTTCCATATTCAAAAAGTCCTCCTATCTGGGTAAGAGTGATGGGAGGATTAAAAAATCTACCCCAGATGATAAAAACTACATTCAGAACAAGAATGATGAAGATAAGCTGTTTAATTTTTTTCCACATAACTTGATAAAAAGGAAAGGCAAAAATAAGCAAATAGTACGAGTTACTGCAATTCTTTCATATAAGTAAGCTGATAATCCGGTAAAAGTTCAGGATGAAAGATCTTAATATAATCCTTAAGGACAAGATCTGCTCTTACCACGCCGCTTTCGAAGAAATCATTGGCTTTCAGTTTTTCTTTTCCGGCAATGGTATAAATTTTCCCTTTATTGAATACATCCAGCTTTCCATAGAAAGGATTCATTTCCAGCATTTCTTTTTTTGAAGTGTGGCTTCCTGCATTTACCCAGTACTGAACGCCTCCTGCTTTGGCATACACTTCCTCAAAGCTCATTGTCAATGCTTTTTCGTCTTTATTATCCTTCATGATATAATTCGCATTAGCATCAGAAATATAATGAGCAACAGAGGTATTTCCACCTGGAAGATACCATACGTTCCCGTACATTTCATTGGCAAGGATAACTGGCTTTTCTTTGGCAGTTGATGCTAGTTTTTTCAGTTCTCTATAATTTTTTTCTACTTCCTGATATTTTGTTTCTGCTTCTTTTTCTTTTCCTAAAAATTCTCCAAAAAGTTTGATATAAGCTGTTTTTTCCAGAGGTTTCTGCTCCATGTACTCATCCAGAAATATCACCTGAATACCATTATTCTTTAAAAGCTCATACGTATTGTCAAAACTGGCAATGTGATTGGTAAAAATAGCATCCGGTTTCATAGAGATGATCTTTTCTACGTCATATTTCTGTTCGCTTCCTACATTCTGGATTTTTCCTTCTTTAATAAGATTCAGAATTTTTTCAGAATAAATATACTCCGGGCTGGAAACTCCTATGATCAGATTTTCAGCTCCAAGCTCCGAAATATATCCGGCCATACTTGCATTCAGCAGGATTATTTTCTTGAATGGAGTTTGATTTTGCTTAAAGTTATAAGTAAAATTCCCCGATTTTAGCTCAAGGGCACCATCATGTTCCTTAAATTGGGTACGGTTTGAGATATTTGTCCAATCTGAGGACGAAATTTTTGATTCTCTTTTACAGGCAATTAGCGAGAAGACCGTAAATAAAAGTAAAATTTTCTGTTTCATCTTTCAAAGAACGGAAAAAAGTGGTATATTTGCAACCGTTAAACAACAAGATAACAAAAGGCCTCGTGGCGCAACTGAATAGCGCATCTGATTACGGCTCAGAAGGTTACAGGTTTGAATCCTGTCGAGGTCACTTAAGGAGACAACTATTTGATAGTTGTCTCTCTTTTTTTATGCATAAAAATCTCTATATCAAACTTTTACAGCATGCTATTTTATGTCTTAATTCTTGACTGAATTTTTTATTGTTTTGAGCTGTATTCAAAAGTTGAATAATATTACTGTCTAAGCATTCCATTTTAATAATAAAAGATAAACATAAATTTAACCAGTAACCTTGATGGTTATCAATAATACCTCTCAAGATCAGTTCTATAGGAAAAAGATCGGAAAGTAATCTATTATTTTTATTGATTAGCATTGTTAACTGTTTACTCACCGTTTCTACATGTTCAAAAATTATATAAAATGGATGACCATAGAAATTATTCATATTAATATTTGTGGTTTTACCTTCGTAAACTATTTTCCAGCAATTACCGCAAAAATAACATTCATAATTAATCTCTGATATATATATTATTCTTACTTCCCTATTCATCTCGTCAATATACGGAAATTCAATATTATGAGCCAGAATGTTAAAACTGGTTTCCCTCCATGCATCGATAAAAGTGTTTGAAGATACGCTCGTCTTGGCCACAAGACCGACATTTGAAGATTTCACTCTTTGATGTCGTTTTTTATTTCCTAATGCGTTGTTATACTGATAAAACTGTTTCCAGGTATTTCCGTTTTCGAAAACTCCTGCTTCAGCAGAGTACTCGTTACAAGAGCTGTTTTCTATTTCAACAGCTTTCCAGCGATGCCTGATTCTGATTTTCTGAAGGTAATAGCAGAAAGTGAAGAAACAAAATCCGTAAGTTTGAATTAAGAAATCAATCTCCCATCCGGTAAACAAGTAATTGGGTAGAATATGCGGTCAGGCTCATCCCTGCTCCTGCACAGTTGCCCGATTGGCCTCTTCCAAGAGTTATAGTCCATGTTCTGTTAGCAGGAACCGTGGTAGCATGGGTTATGGTACTTCCGTGATTGGAAACAACTCCTTCAATGTGTGAAGCTGTACTATGAATTCTGGTACTGCCTGTATTAAGAGGAAAATCTACAAAGTATGAGCTGATAGTACATCCTGTCGCATTATGTAATGCTTCATATACAAAGGTCATCTGATAAGTCCCTGCCGGAAAAGTAATGGTACTTGTTGCTGCATTAAAGCTCATTCCGGGAATGGTATTTTTAACCAAAGACATAGGAACCACCTGCCTTTCACCTATAGCTTGTGTCTGCAAGAAATTTAATTGTGGAGTTTCCAGCCTGAAAATTGCAGCGCTTGGAATCATAGATAAGGAACCTAATGCACCAATTCTTTTAACAACGCCAGTAGCATCAACAACCATCAGGGAATCTGTAGAGGTATTTCCCGCAGAAAGCCCTTGTAATCGTAATGGATTGGTTCCGTTGACATGAAGTTTATGGGTAGGAGCAGAAGTTCCTATTCCGACTCTGCCTGAATTACTACTCGTAAGGAACATAAGTTCATTAAGTTCGTTTCCTACACTAAATGATAAATACTTTCCGGAGCCTGCTGTTGTTACATTATTATCTCCAAAATTGATCCTCGCAACCGGGCCTGTACCAACGGTTGATCTGGAAGCAATATTAATCCCAAAATTATCGGTCCTGTTACCATAACTATAACCGTTCTGGCCAATATTAATATCAAGTGCATTTTTTGTTGAACTGACCGTCCTTGCAGCATTGAGAATAGAACTACCCTCTACATGCAGTTTTACTTCAGGCGCCGTTGTTCCTACCCCCAATCTGTCATTGGCAGCATCTACTGATAAGGTAGATCCATCTACAGAAAAAGCATTTACTGCATTTCCGGTAAAGGCTAGTGTATTCGCTCCCTGGGTGACAGTACGGTTGGCTTCTAAACTTCCATCCGCTGTATAAATGCTTTTATCCACAAATTTGCTGGTATCTGCGCTTAATCTTATCCAAACACTTCCATTAAAGTAATAATAACCTACGTTGTCGATATTTACTGCATTACCGGACTGGCTTCCGGTGCTGACTTCATTTACATAGATCATCGTAGAAAGAGCAACTCCGGTCATCGACTGTGCTCTCTCCCTGTTTACCTGAGGGATCAGAAGACCCTCAGGGGATGTTGTAGTACCTGTAGGAATTTTTGCACTGATATCCAGCGTTGCCTTTGGAGAAGAAGTGTTAATCCCTAGCTGAGAAAAGGTGATTCCGGAAATCAATAATGCTGATACAATTGTTATTTTTTTTTTCATTTTGCTTTGTTTTGAATCGTATTTGGATATTATTTTGCTAAATCCTTTCTCCATTTAGACAGCGTATTCCTACTCATTTTAAAGTGTTTGGATGTTTGGCTGAGGTTAAGATTATTTCTGTTCTGATATTCTATGATATACTCTACTGTTTCCTTATCGTAAGATCTGAACTTACTATTCTTTTTATGGGGAGAAGGCTGTTCATTTCCAAATATCATCGTATTGAGAAGAATAACCTCTCTGGTTGTCAGTTTATGCTTCTGAAGAAGATTTTTACATTTTTCTTCCTTTTCAGGATATTTTATCTTGATGATATCCTGGTAAATTGCTATATAGTTAGGCGATATTTCATTTTTCATATACGTAATTTCTGTTACTAATTATTTTATCCGAAGTGGATTACTGTATAGATTCCTGAGATCTCACTTAGGGTTGTATTTACTGAGCCATTTGTAAAGAGTTGTTTTAGGGATTCTATATCTGCTCATGACCTCACTTTTATTCATTGCTCCTGTATTGATCTGATCTATCACAAAAGAAATAAGCTCTTTTGTATAAATATGCTTTCTGAACATGGGTAGTGAAGTAGATACTGGTTCATTTTTTTTCTCACCTCCTTCCGGTGGCGAATACAATATAAGATGCTGAGTATATAACCTGAAAAAATCATAACTTAACAGTTTACTCCATTTAAGAAGCAATTCTGTACATAAATCCTGCTTCTTATACATTTCCTCAACTTCTTCCTGAGAACATCTGAAAAAGTTACATATCCGTACATTATCCATATCACATTCCTGTACTCTTTTTGCTATAAACTGTCCAATACGGATATCTTTAAAATCTGTTTTCATAAGGTATATTTAAATCTCAGTTTCATGCTTAGCTAGAAATAGAGGTATTATTTCTTTGGTTTTCCCATATGAATATCTGTTATAATTTTATAGGAAGAATAAAGGTAAAAATCAGTATATCAGATATCCTTATTACTAAAGACAAAGGTATAGTGATCTTGCAGAAACTATACAGAAATACCTTTTACAATTCGTGAATACTAACAGTATAAAACCAACTACAAACAACTGATTTAAAACAATATAACATCAAAATTTGACTTATACTAAATGTATTTTAATAGGGATAAAAATGAAGGATATTTTTAAATTTCAGGGTCTATTTTTGGACCAAAAAACCAATACATAATAAAAGTGACGCCTTATTATTTGGTGATTAAAAAAAAACTATCAGAATTTGAAACTCTGATAGGTTAAATAAATTTTAATTCGTAATAGTAAATAAAGCACTATTTTCAATACTTAAAACTTGTTTTCTGCTCTGTTTTGTAACTGTGCAATAAACTCTGATGGAGAAATATTCATCTGCCTTTTGAATATATCAGCAAATCTGCTATGGGATGAGTAACCACATATTTCCGCTAAGTAGCTTATCTTATAGTTACGGTATTCGGGTTCCTTGTATAACTTTTTTGTTATATAATTGATTCTGTTATGATTGATATATTCGCTAAAATCTAACTTTTTATACTTTTTAATAATATAAGAGAGGTACTTTGTATTCGTATTAAGCAGTGAGGCCATTTTAGGCCTGGAAATTTTCTTATCCAGATATAAATGCCGGTGCTCAAAATCTTTCATGCGTTTTACCAGCTCCTCCTCTTTTTCCACACTTATATAAAATGAGGAAGCTACTTCTGTCTCCGTATCCGTTTCTGTACCTTTATCTGAATCGTCTTTTATAAAGTGATTTCTTACAGGTTCTGTATCAGCCACTATTTCAGCACACTCATTCTCCAACGGAGCATTTAAACCGTTAATAATTTTCTCAAACGGCAGTCTATTCTTTCTTTTTTGCTTTTTATAATAAAAATAAAGACCAATCATCACCAGAAATAAGAATGCAGATACGTAGATTAAAATATGAAAATACCCGGCAAATTTATTTTTCTTTGCTGCTTCTTCCTTGAAATCCTGATCTGCCAAAGCCACCAGCTCATTTTTTTTCAGAAGGTCAATGGAGTCTTTTATTGGACTGATTTCAAGAAGCCTTTCGTGATTATGAGTGAGTCTGTAAAGCTTTCTAAGATCGTTAATGACAAAATCACTTTCCTTTTTATTTTTTTGGACAAAAGCAATATTTTTCGCTTTTAGCAAAAATGCCTCCGCCTCATCATACTTTTTCCGTTTTAAAGCAATATTACCCAATCCTCTGTAGTAAGTGGCATTGGTAACTGCATCAGATTTAATCTTTGAGTCCCGCAGTTTTTTATCAGCAAGATGAAAGTAGTTATTTGCGGAATCCAGACTGTTCTTTTGAACATATACTTCACCTAGTTTAAGATAAGATTTACCCAAAAGAAAGTCAGTGACTTCATTTTTTTGTATTTTTTCAAGATAAGCCTGATTATTTTTAATCTTTTTGATAAAGCTTACTGTATCTTTTTCTTCCAGATTCTGCAGGGCCTCTGTTTCGAGTAACATTGCATAGATATATCTTCCTTCAATAGAGTTTGATAATGATTTTCCAGCTGCTTTTGCTCTATTTAAAAACTGTTTGCTGGCATCAAGCAGATTGAGCTTTAAATATTCCGAAGCAAGCCTTTCATTGGCAAGTGCTTCCCAGTCAGAAAGACCCGATTTTTTTGCCATTGAATCTATTTTTTTCCAGCTTTTGATAGATTTGCTTGCATTAAGCTGACGTGAGTAGGCGGTGCCCATAATAACCAGTGATCTTATCTTATGGTCTTCATTATGTGAAGTTTGATAAATAGAATCACCAATTCTCAGCATTTTATCAACCCGTTCTTCCTTAAATGTATGGTAATAAATCTTTATAAAATCCTGATCATTTTTTGTCTGGGACTTTACCGATAGACTTGTCAGTAAGATTGAAATGAGAATATAAAAAGATTTGCGAACCATATTTTAAGAAAATTATATTTAACGAATTTAATACTGAAAAAAACAAACACATACCCATCATTATATGCATTATACACCTGTAGATATTATGTAAAACCATTACTTAAATTAAAAAATCAACATTAAGTTGCAAAAGACAGTCCACAATTTCCAGAACTTTTAAATGACTTGATAAGTGGGAGAATGTAATGATAAAAAAGTCTTTCTTTCGAATGACCCTTTGATGCTACTGAACAAAATCTCTCGTAAGAATACCTTGATTCCGGTTTCTTAATATCTTCAACAGTGAAAATCTGATCCTGTTGTGGGCAGCCAATCCGGCAGTAATAAAGATAATGATGCTTAAAATGAAGAAATAGAGATGAAAATAAAATCTTGGGATAAAGTCATAAAGACTGAGGGAACTCTCCAAAAAATTTATAAATCCGCAAGTGGATTCCATCATTATTTGTGGCAGCAAATTAAATACAATGTCCGTAGCTTGCAATCAACTGGCTGCCAGTATTCGAGAATAATGATACACAAAATAGTTTATAAAATGATCCGAAACACTTTTCTATACCTAAACTGAGCATTTTCTGAACTTTTATATACAGTACGATTAATATTTCCCGAAGAACAAACAATTCTTACGGAACTGAAAAGGAAACAGAAAAGTAACTTAATCTCATTCAATTAAAATGAAATTTTTTGTGATAGAATATCTACTGATTATACAGTCTGAGGATTTCCACCAATTCGGGTATGGATCGTATTTTCAGCTTCTCAAACAACCTGATTTTGTAAGTACTGATCGTGGATGAATGGAGATTCAGCTGATTAGAAATTTCTTTGAGGGGAAGACCTTCTGCAAGTTTATTGGCAATTTGCAATTCGCGGTCTGACAGCGCTTCAAAGGGAGAACTTTTGGGTGTGCCATTTAATGATTCTAAAAAAATAGCTTCTTTTATATTATCACTGATATATCGGCCTTTAGTGAGCATCGCCGTTAAAGCAGTCTCAATCACTTCCGTGGAGCTTAGCTTGCTGAGATAGCCGCCAGCACCCATTTTCAGATAACGCATCCCATACAATTCTTCATCCTGCGAAGAAAATATAAGAGTTTTTAATGCAGGCTGGTGAATTTTTATGTAATCTATTGCTTCCTGAACAGTACCATTAGGCATATTAACGTCCATAATGGCCAGATCAAATTCTTCGTTCAGAATTAATTTATAAAGCGATTTATAATCTTCTACTTCTGAAATGATGGCATCGGGTCTGAATCGTTTAATTGTCTGTATCAAACCCATCCGGACGATACCATGATCGTCTGCTACAACAATGCGAATGTTTACTTTTAAACCCATTATTCTATAAATTTATGTAAAAAAAGGGAAACCGTAGTGCCTTTATTTTCAGCGGAAATGATTTGGATGTTTCCATACAGCAAGGATATAAAATTTTTTACAATTTTCAAACTTAATCCCACGCCTTTCTCACCCGCAGTTCCCAGGAATACGGGACTATCATAATTGTAGATCGTAGATAAATACTTTTCATGTATTCCTGTTCCGGAATCAATTACAGAAAGCACAACCTGATCACCTTCTGTAATCGCCTGTAAATAAACATCCTGACCCTCAAATGAATATTTTACTGCATTGTTAAAAATTTTGTCTAAAACATATTCCAGCAGCAGGCGATCACTTGTAATAGATGCATTGTGATCTCCTTTAAAATAAAAGTTAATATTTTTTTCCTTTAATTTAGCAGCGTATTTTTCTTCCAGATAGTGAAAAAGATCCATCACCATTATTTTAACAGGTTTGATCTGAAATTCCCCGTATTGTGTTTTTAGCCAGGCAACGCTATCCTGAATAGTTTGCAGATTCTTTTGGGTATCACGTTTTACCTGTGGCAATAACTTAAAAAAATCTTCCTCACTTAAAGTCTTTTGCTCCAGCTCTTCTGTAAGCCAAAGAAAGGTTCCAAACAATTCTTTTGAGTCATGAGACAATATTGAAATCAGTCCGTTCTTGAAATTGATTTCATTTTCCAGTTTTTCGATTTTTAATTGGAGCTCGTTGATAAGATCATTCATAAATTAAGTATCACGGTTTAGAAGCTGTTTGAATTATTTTTTTTGAAAGAAAGCAGAAGGGTTATATTGTTTAAATGTGAATAAAAACATCCGTTTCAGGCCTTTCTTCAGGAACTGGCAAGTTAAAAAAAATATCATATTAGTTAAAAAAAAAGAATGGGATTTACTTGAAATAGTAAATCCCATATTTTATCTTACTAAAATCCACATTGCACAAACGGCAAAGTTGAAATTCATGAAAAGCGCTGAATTGTTGAGAAAGTTATCTGCCGGACTCTTAATACCAGAAGACATTCCAAAGATTATGAAAGAAAAAACGAAAATGCCAGTGTTTATATTCTTGTACCAAATATCAGAAGATTAACTAATAAAATTTTAATTTAAACAGCTTGAATTTTTCTCATGCAGTTAATTTGATAATATCGTGCTGATCAGTCGATTGATTATTGCTATTAAAATGATCTATAAGGAAGAGCATTGTTAAATTGCCGTAAAACTATAATAAACATTGATGGAGTAAGTAGTATTTTCCTTACCAACCAAACTTTGGCCACTCTCGGGTGATATGGTATATCTTATATTCAGTCCCCGGTCCAAAACCGGTGCTCCGTTAAAGAGTATTTTTTGAGGCGTTTTGGATAAGGGTGCACTTACAGAACTTCCATCCACACCAATTTGTAATATGTTGGAATTGATGCTGGTCTGCAGCCCCCCTTTCTTGAAATAATTTTCATCCGATTTTACATAGAGCTCAAAATTTTCATTATTGGACAACATAATCTGGTTGGGAATCATTTGTGACTGACCTCCGGTGTACTGGGCAGCGGTATTAAAATTAAAGTTGACGTTGCGTCCGGAACTGGGAATGGTGATCTCAGACAGAGGAAGCACCTTTAACTGAACGGCTGTATTTTGCAAACTGTTAATTGAATTATCTGTACTTCTGGCATTGAAGTTCAATTCAAAAGTATATGTTCCGGCTTCAAAAAAGAAGTTTTTAAAATCTTCCGCAGACACATAAAGCTGAGGAATGAAGCTGTTTCTGTTTCCCGCTGCAACACTGAAATTAGCAGCGGAAAAATTCTGAAAATCGGAAGATAAGGCTTTGGTGGCGAGTGCCGACCCGTTACTGCCTAATTTAATGCTTGCTATATTTCTGGTTCCCGGAACACCTTTAGAGGAGGTAAACTGAATGTTTGTGCCAGCAGCTTTCGCCCAAAAATTAAAATCAACCGTATTTGCGATTTCCGTGTTTCCCAAATCCCACACCCGCGTGCTTGTACTGCGGTAATCATTCAGAGAAGATATTTCTATGTATTTTGTTAAGGAGTTTGCGACCCATCGTATAGATGAAGGAATAACTAAAATTGTTTTAAAATTATGTGGTGTGAAATCATTATAATTCTGAGTGATATCCATGGAGTAATTTCCGGCCCGGAAGGCATTGGCAGTAAATTGTGAGGCAGGAATTTTAAATGTAAAATTGATATTTCCGCGGTTAAATCCTCCCGCGAGACTGATTGATGGCGGTTCAAACCATTTTATAGCGCTTGTACTGAACGACTGAAACCCTGGCAAATAACCTGAAAGTCCGGTATATGGCAGCTGCCCGCCCATACTTTCCAACTGCCACAGAAGAGTGGAACCGGGTAAAGTAAGTGAGGAAGAAGAGTGAGTAAAATTTGGTCCGGAAACAGAGGTAAAGGTAGGAGCTGTTGGGAGTAATCCCAAAAAGGCATAATCCCAGTTGGTTCTGTTGGCGTTCGTCATTACTCTTGTAGGCACTGAAGTAAATTCGGTCCTGTTAAAAATATTATTATCGGGAACTGACAGGTAGATATCCTGAGCTTGCGTAGCTGCAGCCCCACAGAACACGGTAAAAATTCCTACTAAAAAAACCCTCATCTTTTTCATACTTTTAAATTTAAAACTTTTTCACCTTAATGGTGGTGTCTTTCTTCTTGTATTCAAAAACCACGGTTTTGGAATACCCTTCTTTTGTCACCTGAATCGTTTGGGTAGGTTGTGTATAGCTGTATTTGTCATTTTCAATATAGAGGTTGTATTTCCCATCTTTCAGGAAAAACTCAAACTCATTTTTTTGGTTAACCACAGCAGTATAGATGGCACCATCTTCACCTTTTGCATATACTACTATTCCGGTTACATCTGTTTCCAAAATATCGTAAGCCTGTTTGATCTCTGTTAATTTTCCACTTACTCTGATATTTTTTACCAGACCTACTTTACGGTTAATATTGTTATGTACCATAATCACAGGATCCATCATCAACCGGGCACCCGCACTTTCGTTCACTTTCAGGGTGTATGTACCTTCAGGCACATTCTGAAAAACTACTTTTCCATTCTTATCCGTCATTGCTACATAATTGTCCAGCTTTACGATTTCATTAGCAAGTACCGGTTCACCGGATTCCAAAAGTCCATTGAAATTTTTATCTTCAAAGAACTGGAAAGCAACTTTATGATTTCCGAGAGCCGTAGCTGTGGTAAAATATTTTTTAATTCCCACTCTGTACTGGTAATAGCTGCCACTGGTTGAATATTCAGCCGTAGATTTATAACCGGAAAGATTAAAATAACCTGTGGTGGACCAGGAAGACGAGATCTTATATTCCAGATTACCGGTGATATTGCTGTTTAAATTCTTATAAAGTTCTGAATAGAAGGTTCCGGCTGAAAAAGATCCGGTCAGATTATGATTAAGCATCTGGAAATTATACGAAGCGTATACATTATAGTTGGCGAAATCACGGTTTACATCATAATAAGAATTTAAATCAAAAACACTGGTTGCGTTCCATTGCGCTGTTCCGTTGAGGGAGAATGACTTATATCTGTAAGACAGGGTTGTTTTCAAACTGTTGAACCAGTCCGGTTTATTGTTCTCTTTTGAATAAGAATATTCCGCCGTAAGGTTCAATCCATGGGCACCTAATGTAGTGCTGATATTGGCTTCCAACCTATATGAAAAAAGTTCCTGTGAGGTGTAAAAATTAGCTGTTTTCTGCTTTTCAACCTTGGGAGACAGGAGAAAATTCCACTTCTTTAAAGAAAACTGGTAACCTATGCCCAAAGCTTCTGTACTGTTGAAATAATAACGCAAATTTGAGGTGTTCCCAGGTTGAATTGGCTCACTCTGGAAACTCAGGAACTCAGGTTCTACCTGCGAATTCTGATATTGTATAAAAGCGCGCTGAGCACCAGAAAACTGGCGGCCGATCCTCTGATTTGAGAAAAAGGATCCCCGTTTGATCCCTGCATAGCTTTTGGTGGCAAAAGAGTTAACAGATTGTATATCCCATTTCCCTATTTTCCCCTCGTAATTAGCTCCCATTGAAGCTCCTGCGTTTTCATCTCTGTTCACAAGGCCTTTTTCGTGGCTCAGGCCTACCTCCGTGCGAATTGCATGTTTATCACTAATTAACAATGATGTTACCGCGTTCAGTACCTGCGTATCTACGTTAAAGCGTGGATCATGGTCGAATAGATAGGACACTTTCCCATTGAAAGATTTAGCATTTCCAAAAGCATATTTTCCACCCGCTATGGTAGATCCTTCTGTTTGCTGGAAATAAGTACCGTACAGATTATAATTATTTTCCAGTGCAAGAATTTCAATCTGATTATTTTCACCAAATTTGGTAGAAACTTTCCCTCCTCTTCCGAAAACCGGGTAATCGTAATCGCTGCTGTTAACATTTCCCAAGCGTAAAACCGTATTTTTTCTCTCCAGTTCCAGCCAGGTATCATACAGGTTATAACGGCCGTCTTCAACATAGTAATCTGCTCCGATATTGAAGCGCGATTTCAAATTCTCAGACACCCGAAATGCTGTATTTCCCCTTAATTGAAGATAATTGAAACCTGAACTGTTTTCGTTATAGCTCATTTCCGCAAAATTACTTCCGCTCACCGCTTCGTTTCCTCTGGCCATTTGTCTGTTATGCGATAAAATGACTAAGTAGAGCGTGTTGCTTCCCACAATTTTATTATCAAGCAGATCTGTGACGATGGCATTAATATTAAATTCCGGATAAAGTGTATTCTGTTTTCTGACTGCAATTTTGATCTCAACCGTTTGTTTTTCTAAACCTTCCAGAGATAAAGTTTGCTGCTTTGGTAAAATTTCCAGGCCATCAGGAATAGATTGCAAATCAATCCTGACAGTTCGCTTACTGTAACCCTGATTTTCTACAGTCAGCAGAATTGAGGATTGAGGCAAAGCGGGGTTAATGAAATTTTCGTAGTTGGCCGTATAAATTGCGATGTTTTTGTTCTCGCCTTTAACAACTAAGAATGAGGCGCTTTCAGTTCTGGTAACTGTCGGGGTGGCGTACGAAACCTGGAATTTGATCTCATTGGATCTCAGTTTCATAAAATCCACGTTGGCGATCAGCTTCACAGGAAGATTTTTAGACTGACCCGCACTTAAGGTAAAGTCATTTTTGGGATAGAAAAGCAATCCCGGATATTTTTCCTGAGGTATGATATTCTGAATGATAATCTCTTCAGAACTTTTATTCTCAATGACCAGGAAATTAGTAAAAGTAGAACCTTTCTCAACAGCAACACTGTCGTTTTCAAAATGGATCTGAATATCCTTCCTTTCCTGTGCAAAAGCCCACGAAAATTGCAGAAGAACAAGTACAAAACATAAGATTGTTCTTCTTAGCACTGATATCGATATTCCATTCTGTGGTTTCAAAGCTTAATTTTAAAATTTAAAGTTTTTTTCTCCTACACGTAAATCATTGGATTCTGCCATTTTGATAATAACTACACCAAGGAAGTTCCCTGAAATGTTCTCTGGTAAAGAAAACTGAACAAGCTGATTGGTATCCGGAAGCATAGAGATGGAAATGGCGGGTAATTTTATTTCCTTACCACTGTCTGTATTGGTAAGTTCAAACTCAACGGTGGCATCGTTGATGGTGTTTCCATCATTATGGATACTTACTGCCACTTTTCTGTTCGCTGCATTCTCACTTTTCACTTCTGAAATATTGGTAATATCCAGACTTTTCACATGGTTTCCCGGTGGAGTATAAAAGATGTGAAGCCCTACCTCAAATAAGGTGATAATACCAATACCATTCTGAATACGTGCCTTATCTGCCTGCTGAGGAAGTTGGGTGAAAAACAACATGCTGTTCGTAACGGCAGATGGTGATGCATTTGCCGGAATCTGCATGGTTACTACAATCTCTTTTGTACTTTTTGCAGGAACTGTTACAGCGTTTTCTAAGGTGGATACCCAGGAAGCGTTAGAAGTTTTTGAACTGCCTGCTTCAAGATAAACCTTATTTCCGTCTTCTTCTCTAACCCAGTCTTTGTAATTGAGATTAAAAACATAATCCTTATCCGAGCTGTTTTGAAGCGTGACTGTCTTTGTTACTTTTTCTCCCGGATTACCTGTAAAAAACAAGCGCGTAGGCGACATGGAGATACTTTGTGCCAGAAGTGAAGAAGATCCTGTGAGGATAAAGAAAATGAAAAGGTGAATAAACTTGTGCATGGTGTAAATAGTTTAATGATAAAGATTCCCAAAACTACTGAAAACATAGCAAAAGGAACCTTTACAAACTAAAATTTTTATTATAAAGCAGTCGCAGTATACGTTACTGTTTGAGTATAAGTTCCGGCCGGTTTACCTAAAATATCAGAAGATGAGGATTTTGCCGCTGGAATAGTGTAGTCCAGGTTCAATGTTAATGCACTTCCAAGAGGAGCATTGGATACCAAAGTCTGATCCGTTGCAGATAAAACTACTGCGCTTTTTGTTCCACCCATGGTTCCGGCAGCTGTAGCGGCTTTGATCGTCAGAACATTGACAGGGATTAAGTTCGTTCCATTCATAAAATTAGCACCTCCTGCTTTTACTTTAACATTAAAATTCTTTGTAGAAGTAACTTTCAAAGAGTTGGCTTTAGTAATCGTCTGATCAGAGTTATAGTCTGCTGCAGTAGCATAGTTAAAATCTACCGTATTACCAATAGCTGTACTTCCTGCATCGATAGAGATCACATCGTTAAGGGTGATGTTTACCGTTGTAGTTGCGGTTGTATTTTGAGCTTGAACATTGTTAGTTCCAAATATGATTGCTCCAAAAGTTAAGGCTGTGATTACGATTTGTTTTTTCATGATGGTAATATTTTATTGTTATTTTTTACTTAATTGTTCTCTTTTGTATACTGCAAATTTATAGTGGTGGTAAAAGTTTCTTTGTAGTGGAAAAAGGAAGTTCATGTAGTAAAATCACTACACTGCTTATTCATTTGATAAATAGAAAAACCCTCAGCACTTCCAGGTACTGAGGGCAGATATATTGATGTGTTTTTTTTATTATAAAGCAGTTGCAGTATAAGTAACTGTTTGGGTATAAGTTCCAGCTGGTTTACCTAAAATATCAGATGATGATGATTTTGCCGCTGGAATGGTGTAGTCCAGATTCAGTGTTAATGCACTTCCAAGAGGAGCATTGGATACTAAGGTTCTTTCTCCTGGAGATAAAACCACTTCGTTTTTGATTCCGCCCATATTTCCGGGAGCTTCTGCAGCCTTGATTATCAAAACATCTACAGGAATTGAGTTTGAACCATTGACGAAATGCGGTCCTCCTGCTTTTACCCTTACATTAAAATTCTTCGTTGAGGTAACTTTTAAAGAGTTGGCTTTGGTAATTGTCTGATCAGAGTTATAGTCTGCTGCAGTAACATAGTTAAAGGCAACTATCCCCCCAATTGCTGTACTTCCTGCATCGATAGAGATCACATCGTTCAGGGTAATGTTTACAGCTGTGGTTGCGGCTGTGTTTTGAGCTTGAACATTATTAGTTCCAAATATAACTACCCCAAAAGTTAAGGCTGTGATGGCGATTTGTTTTGTCATGGCAGTAAGATTTAATTATTATTCTTGTTTAATGGTTCTCTTTTGAACCTTACAAATCTACAGCTGCTACAAAGCTGTTGCAGTATAAGTTACTGTTTGAGTATAAGTTCCGGCAGGCTTACCTAAAATATCAGAAGATGAAGATTTTGCTGCTGGAATAGTGTAGTCCAGGTTCAATGTTAATGCACTTCCAAGAGGAGCATTGGATACTAAAGTCTGATCGGTTGCAGATAAAACTACTGCGCTTTTTGTTCCACCCATGGTTCCGGCAGCGGTAGCGGCTTTAATCGTCAGAACATTGACAGGAATTAAGTTCGTTCCATTCATAAAATTAGCACCTCCTGCTTTTACTTTAACATTAAAGTTCTTTGTAGAAGTAACTTTCAAAGAGTTGGCTTTAGTAATCGTCTGATCAGAGTTGTAGTCTGCTGCAGTAACATAATTAAAGTCAACCGTATTACCAATAGCTGTACTTCCTGCGTCGATAGAGATCACATCGTTAAGGGTAATGTTTACCGTTGTAGTTGCGGTTGTATTTTGAGCTTGAACATTGTTCGTTCCTAATAGGATTGCTCCAAAAGTTAAGGCTGAGATTACGATTAGTTTTTTCATGATGGTAATATTTAATTGTTATTTTTTACTTAATTGTTATCTTTTGTATACTGCAAATTTATAATGGTGGGAAAAGTTTCTTTGTAGTGAAAAAAGGAAGTTCATGTAGTAAAATCACTACACGGTTTATCATTTTGACTTAAATAGTAAAGCCCTCAGCACTTTCTAAGTATGAGGGTAGATTCTACCTTACAGCTGACAGATATTTATTCCCGGATTTTAAATTTTTATCTATATCGGTACAATACATACAAAATCAAAGGCCTCCCTGAGGAAGCCTTCGAAACACCAAATCACAAAATATTAATATGAAAAAAGTTAACTTATAAAGCTGTTGCAGTATAAGTTACTGTTTGAGTATAAGTTCCGGCTGGTTTACCTAAAATATCAGAAGATGAAGATTTTGCCGCTGGAATAGTGTAGTCCAGGTTCAATGTTAGTGCACTTCCAAGAGGAGCATTGGATACTAAAGTCTGATCCGTTGCAGATAAAACTACTGCGCTTTTTGTTCCCCCCATGGTTCCAGCAGCGGTAGCGGCTTTAATCGTCAGAACATTGACAGGGATTAAGTTCGTTCCATTCATAAAATTAGCACCTCCTGCTTTTACTTTAACATTAAAGTTCTTTGTAGAAGTAACTTTCAAAGAGTTGGCTTTGGTAATCGTCTGATCAGAGTTATAGTCTGCCGCAGTAACATAATTAAAATCTACCGTATTGCCAATAGCTGTACTTCCTGCGTCGATGGAGATCACATCATTCAGGGTGATGTTTACCGTTGTAGTTGCGGTTGTATTTTGAGCTTGAACATTGTTAGTTCCTAGTACAATTGCTCCAAAAGTTAAGGCTGAGATTAAAATTTGTTTTGTCATGGCAGTAATATTTTATTGTTATTTTTATTTAATTGTTATCTTTTGTATACTGCAAATTTATAGCGGCGATAAAATTTTCTTTGTAGTGGAAAAAGGAAGTTCATGTAGTAAAATCACTACACGGTTTATCATTTTGACTTAAATAATAAAACCCTCAGCACTTTCTAATTATGAGGGTAGATTCTACCTTACAGCTGACAGATATTTATTCCCGGATTTTAAATTTTTATCTATATCGGTACAATACATACAAAATCAAAGGCTTCCCTGAGGAAGCCTTCGAAACACCAAATCACAAAATATTAATATGAAAAAAGTTAACTTATAAAGCTGTTGCAGTATAAGTTACTGTTTGAGTATAAGTTCCGGCTGGTTTACCTAAAATATCAGAAGATGAAGATTTTGCCGCTGGAATAGTGTAGTCCAGGTTCAATGTTAATGCACTTCCAAGAGGAGCATTGGATACCAAAGTCTGATCGGTTGCAGATAAAACTACTGCGCTTTTTGTTCCCCCCATGGTTCCGGCAGCGGTAGCGGCTTTAATCGTCAGAACATTGACAGGAATTAAGTTGGTTCCATTCATAAAATTAGCACCTCCTGCTTTTACTTTAACATTAAAGTTCTTTGTAGAAGTAACTTTCAAAGAGTTGGCTTTGGTAATCGTCTGATCAGAGTTGTAGTCGGCTGCAGTAACATAGTTAAAATCTACCGTATTACCAATAGCTGTACTTCCTGCATCGATAGAGATCACATCGTTAAGGGTAATGTTTACCGTTGTGGTTGCAGTTGTATTTTGAGCTTGAACATTGTTAGTTCCTAGTATAATTGCTCCAAAAGTTAAGGCTGTGATTACGATTTGTTTTGTCATGGCAGAAATATTTTATTATTATTTTTTATTTAATTGTTATCTTTTGTATACTGCAAATTTATAGTGGTGCTAAAATTTTCTTTGTAGTGGAAAAAGGAAGTTCATGTAGTAAAATCACTACACGGTTTATTCATATGATAAAAAAAAGCCCTCAATACTTTTATGGTATCAAGGGCTTTTCTATTTTAAAATTGGTATTTACTTACAATGCAGTGGCAGTATAAGTTATTTTCTGTGTGTAGGTTCCCTGGGGTTTTCCCAGAAGTACCTTGGATGCATTTTCAGCCGAAATAGAGTAAGCAATATTTAAAGACTGTTTGGTGCCTAAGCTTGCATTACTCACCAGCACCTGATCATTTGTAGATAAAGTGACTTCATTCAGGGTTCCCACCAGATTTCCTCCTGGTATTGCTTTAACCTGTAATATATCTACAGGAATTAAGTTGGCCCCACTTACAAAGTGTGCTCCTTCAGATTTTACTTTTACATCAAAATTTTTGGAGGAAATAATGACCAAACTGTTGGGAACGGTCACATTTTTTGATGAATTATAATCTTTTGTACTCCCATAATTAAAATCTACAGCACCTTCTGAAGCAGCAGAACCAATGTCCATAGCAATAACGTCCGATAAAATAATATTGACTGATGTACTCACCTGCTCTGAATTTTGTGCCATAACCCGGTGGGTTCCTAAGGCGATGGCTCCCAGAGACAGCGCAACGATAAAGATTTGCTTTTTCATGATTAATAAATTTAGTGAGGTGTAATATTGTCATTCAGAACTTCATTATAAATCTAATAACATTATCTGACATTACCAAAGCTTTTTTCATCATTCATTACATATTACCATCTTAAAGTTTGCAGATATTCAATCAGATAGAGTAATTTATTATTAAAATCTTACATTATTATCCATATCATTATGCATAAGAAAATTGTTGGACGGTTCGATGGCTTATGTTGGAGAATAAGTGTGACTGATCTCATTATTCATGGTTGGGCCACTATTTTTTATTACTAAAATTTATTCTGTTTTTTATTATTAACTTAATACCGAATATGCAACCCAACTTCAGGGAGCTTATTTTGATATTGTCATTATGAAAATGTACGAAATTAAACTAGATTAATTTCTACCTGCTTTATCTACCGTACATTTGCTGAAGTAATAAGAAAAAAACAATTATCAAATAAATTAACAACACCAATAAAAATTTAAAAAATGAGCACACTAAAATTAAAAGACGGAACAGAGATTTTTTATAAAGACCAAGGCGAAGGACCTGTATTAATGTTTCACCACGGATGGCCATTATCATCGGACGATTGGGATGCGCAGGTCATTTTCTTCCTTCAGAGAGGTTACAGGGTGGTTTCTCACGACAGAAGAGGCCACGGTCGTTCCAGTCAGAATATTTACAATCACACCATCGAACAATATGCTTCTGATGCTGCGGAATTGGTTGAATTCCTAGACTTGAAAGATGTCGTTCACATTGGCCACTCTACAGGAGGTGGTGAAGTTATCCGTTACGTTCACAAATATTCTAACGGAAGAGCCAAAAAAGCAGTTTTAATCAGTGCCGTTCCACCGGTAATGGTAAAAAGCGAAAACAATCCTGACGGTGTTCCGATGGAAGTTTTTGATGGGATCAGAGAACAGACTTTGAATAACAGAAACCAGTTTTATTTTGATTTAACTTTCCCTTTCTACGGATACAACAGAGAAGGCGCTACTGTAAAAGACGGAGTACAAAGAAACTGGTGGAGACAAGGAATGATGGGTGGTATTGTCGCACATTATGACGGAATCAAAGCATTTTCAGAGACTGACTTTACTGAAGATTTAAAAGCTGTGGATATTCCTGTTTTGGTTCTTCACGGAGAAGATGACCAGATTGTTCCTATCGAAAATTCTGCAATTAAATCTGCAAAACTGCTGAAAAACGGAAAACTGATTACGTACCCGGGTTTCCCTCACGGAATGCCTACTACGGAGCACGAAACTATTAATAAAGATCTTTTGGAGTTTATTGAGTCTTAATATAATATACAAAAAATGGGAATCGAAAATGATTCCCATTTTTCTATTACTATCTCCAAAACCTTCACTGGTCAGAAAATCTTTAATCTTACTTATCCGTGGATGATGTAAATCGCCGTATTTTTTTTGCTATATTACTTACTAAATTGATGAATCTTTAAATGAGTAATCATCATATACTATATCGATAAGCTGATCAGAACTGATATTTCGTGAAAAAATGGGATAATGAAAGCGATCCAGTTTATTAAGAATCCGTATAAGCTCCATCTTCTCATAATAATTCAGATTTCCGGCAACGATATTGGTAGCCTGACGAATTTTTTCCATCTGGTTGCCCAAAACCTGCAAACCTCTTTCAGTAATCCGGATCACTTTACTTCTTTTATCCTGGTCAGAGTCTGTCTGCTCAATAAGTCCCTGACGCAGAAGTCTTGCAATAATCAGCATACCTACCGGCTTATCATGAATATTCTTTTTGATAAGAGCCATTTTTGTCATTTCGCCAAAAGCTTTAAGATTAATCAGATAAATAAAGTCTTCCTGTGTTGAAAACTCAGAATCTGAGATGGCAGACTTTGAGTAGGTTTTTGCATATCGGTTAAGGTGAACGAGCAAAGTACTTATAGCACTTTCCGGGGTTCTCCCATTCTCTTTACCTTCCCAATACGGTTCCTGAGCATGAAGTTCTTCAGGATTTTGCTTATTGGAAATCCATGCTTTAAATCCCTGAATATTTCCCGGATACGCATCGGAACCCATCTGAACTTCGTTTTCAAATTCCTGCAACAGGTCTATAAAATCTTTAATAAGCGTATAATTCATTTCTCTAAAATAGTTTACAAATATACCAATAACTACGCAATATATCCCATACTGAAATTACTTTTTCCTTACTACGGTATAATAATTGTTTAAAAATAAACTAAAGTAAATAACGGTATGGACCACGTAGAAACAACACCAATAGATTTAATAAAAGATAAAAATTTTATTGATAATTACTTTAGTATCATCATAAAAAGGGAATTGAACATCGATATCAATGTGGGTAATGAATATATTGTCGCTCAAAATATCATTTCCAGAAAATTAATTTTGGTTAAAACCTTTTCAGATGTTATTATGGAGAATTCAGAATTGTATACTTTACTGGCTTCTTTAATTCACGATGTGAATACCCATCTTTTAACAAAGGACCAGATTATGAAGACATTGGAGAGAAAATAAAAAGATCTCTCAAAGTTTTGAGAAATCTTCAGTATATCGTTTAAATAAATCAGGTCTTACACCTGTTCTTTTAAATGTTTCGCTACCATGGCTTCAAGATCATCAAGATCAAAAGGTTTTGAAACATAATCATCAGCTCCAGCTTCCGATGCTAAAGCAACAATATCACTATTGGCGGTAACGTAGATTACCGGAATATGTTTAAATGCTTCGGTACTTTTAAGAAGTTTTGTAGCTTCTACCCCTCCTATTTTTGGAATCCAGTTATCCATCAGGATAACATCCGGCTGATAGTCTGCCACTTTCTCCAGGATATCGTGTGAAGTCTCTGAAATTCTGACATCATACCCATTTTCTTCGAATATAATGGTGATCACTTCTAAAATAGCCGTTTCATCATCAAAAATTAAGATTTTCCTTTTACTCATATTATGTAGATTATTTTATTCTTAAATATTACAATTGCTTTATATAATCTGCCAGACCAGCCGGCGTAATAATTAAATCATATTCAATTTCTTCTATGGCATGCTCAGGCATAAATTTTATTTCTGCCGTTTCAGGATCCTGAACCCATACTTGTCCATTATTTTTTTTAATATAGCTTAACCCTTCTACCCCATCAGCATTAGCTCCTGATAAAAGAATACCTATTAAATTTTCCCCATAGATTTCTGCTGCAGACCTGAATGTAACATCTATCGATGGGCGGGAATAATTCATTTTTTCTGAACTGTCTAATGACATCCATTTTGTATTCTCAAACAATAGATGATAATCAGCAGGAACAATATATATTGTATTATCTTCAACCGCTGTTTTATCTTCCACCTCTACGACCGGTATCTTCGTAAACTGCTGCAGTAAAGTCCGCAAAATATCTCCAGATTGAGCTTTGCGGTGTATCACAAGAACAATGGGAACAGGGGTTGTATTATCCAGATTTTTAACCATTTCAATAATGACCTGTAAGCTTCCTGCCGATCCTCCTATTACAATTAATTCAATGCCTGTCTGTGATTTCATAGCGGTATTTATTAATGATGATCAAGCTTTTTCCAGATTTTCTGGTCATCAATCTGATGATAGTTCTTTTCTATGGTAGAAAATCTAAGTGTTTCTTTGGCTCCAAGGGCAAGAAATCCTAAATTTTCCAGACTATTGTCGAAAAGACTGAATACCCTCTCCTGCAGCTCTCTATCAAAATAAATCAAAACATTTCTGCATATAATCAGCTGAAAGCTGTTGAAAGAGCTGTCTGACACCAAATTATGAGTAGATAAAATAAGTTTTTCCTGTAAGCTTTTATCAAACTTCACACTGTCATAATTGGCCGTATAATAATCAGAAAAATCTCTTTTTCCTCCAGAAAGCATATAGTTTTCAGAGTATAATTTCATCTGCTGTAACGGAAAAACTCCGGCTCTGGCTGTCTCGAGAACCGCAGGATTCAAGTCCGTTCCATAAATCAGTGACTTATGATAAAGCCCGGCTTCTTTCAGTAAAATGGCTATGGAATATGCTTCTTCTCCCGTAGAGCATCCTGCAATCCATATTCTGATCAGCGGATAAGTACCCAATTGCGGCAGAACCTTCTCCCGCAATGATTTAAAAAAAGAAGGATCCCGAAACATTTCTGTAACATTTACCGTCACTTCTTCCACGAACCGCTTTAAATATTCGCCATCATTCATAATGGTATATCTAAGTTCAGCAAAGCTGGTAAACCGGTCTAAAAGACATATCCGATTTACCCTTCTTTTAAACGAAGCTCTGCTATAACCGGAAAAGTCATAGCCATACATCTCATAGACATCGTTAATCAGACATTCTATTTCTTTATCTTTTACGATACTTGGTTCCAGCATCTATGAATTTTTTTCTATTGCCATCATTAGAAGATCTACATCAATTGGTTTTGAAACGTAATCATTTGCTCCTACCTCAATACATTTCTGACGGTCCTCAGGCATTGCCTGCGCTGTAACAGCAATCACAGGAATATCTTTGATTTCAGGGGTATTTCTTATAATTCTTACCGCCTCATATCCATCTATTCCGGGCATCATCATGTCCATAAGCACCACTGAAAACGTAGGATCAGCCTTTAGCATATCCAAAGCTTCCTGAGCCATTGTAGAGGTTTCAACTACATATCCACGAGCCTTAAGGGTGAGTTTCAATGCAAATATATTACGTGAATCATCATCCACAATTAAAATTTTCTTACTCATCAGAATTTTATCTGTTTAACTTTCATATAACCAAACGCGAAGCAGAGACAACAGCTGATCGATATCTACAGGTTTTGAGATATAATCTGAAGCTCCTGCCGTAATACATTTTTCACGTTCTCCAATCATTGATTTTGCAGTTACCGCTATAATAGGCAGTTTTTTAAAGGCGGGCATTTTTCTTATCTGCTTTATTGTTTCATAGCCATCCATTTCCGGCATCATCATATCCATTAAAATAACATCTATATCAGGATTGTGATGAATTTGCTCAAGCGCGTGCTTTCCATCCATGGCAACAATTACGTCAACCTTATATTTTTCCAGTGCTTTTGTCAAAGAAAAAATATTACGGACATCATCATCAGTGATCAGGACTTTTTTACCACTCAGAACTTCCGTTAAAGATCCAAGCATTCTGCCTGTATTATTTTCTGCTGAACTGTTTTTTTCTTCCACCAGATGCAGAAAGAGTCCTACTTCATCCAATATTCTTTGATATGAGTGTGCAGTCTTCACCACAATTGAGTCTGCATACTGTTTTATTTTAAGTTCTTCTTCTTTAGATAAATGATGCTCTGTAAAGATGATAATAGGAAGATTCTCAAGACCTTCATGGCTTTTGATTGATTCTATTACATGATAATCATTTCCTTTTGTACTTCCAATATCCAGAATAACGCAGTCAACGAGATCAGAAGTGAGTGCTTTCACACTATCTTCCACCGTATGTTCTACTGATAAAGAAATATTAAAATTGCTCAGAAAATAAGACAATGCACTGGCATGTTTGGCATTTTCTTCCACAATCAGAACTTTTTGAGATCCTTTTTTTAACGCTTCCTCGATCTTTCCGAATACATCGGTCATTTTATCCAGTGCTACCGGCTTATTAATAAAGTCTACGGCACCTTTCATAAGACTTTCTTTTTTAAGATGAAGAACAGACATCATATGAACCGGAATATGTTTGGTATGAGGATCAGATTTCAGTTCATCCATTACTTCCCAACCATCCTTTACAGGAAGCTGTACATCCAGTAAAATTGCATGCGGGTGGTATTTGCGAGCTGCAGAAAGTGCATGATCTCCTCTTACCACCACCACTGCTTTATAGTTTTGCAAATGGGCATATTTCAAAAGTGCTTTTGCAAAATTAATGTCATCTTCAATGATCAGAATAACTTTATCTCCATCCTGAATATTTTCTCTGTCATCAGCAACATCTTCAGGGATCTCAAGCGTATTTAAAATCACTGGCTTTACTTCGCCTTCATCAAGAATATGCTGAATTTCTTCCACATCTTCGCGTATCACCTCTACCAGATCCTGATCTGTTTCAGAAGGAGTAATTTCCGTCACAGCATGTACAGGAATAATAAAGCTGAATTCACTTCCTTTATCTACTTCACTTTTCAGAACCATCTCACCTCCGAGAAGCCTGGCAATTTCACGGCTTATAGAAAGTCCCAGACCTGTTCCTCCAAATTTCCGTTTGGTAGATCCGTCAGCCTGCTGGAAGGCTTCAAAGATAATTTTTTGCTTATCCGCCGGTATTCCAACACCGGTATCTTTAACTGAGAATACAACAAAATCTGGTTTTTCAGAATGTTTTTTGATATGTAATCCTATGCTTCCTTTCGTTGTAAACTTTAAAGCATTAGAAAGCAGGTTTCTTAAGACCTGATCAATTCTTAGCCGATCACTTTCGATAACCCTCTGAACATCTGCTTCAATCCTGATATTAAATGGAAGACTTTTCTCCTGAAAAACAGGATTGAAAAGACTCTTTAAATCTTTTACTACTTCTTCAATAACCACATCCTGGTATTCAAGAGTCATTTTACCGGATTCTATTTTTGCAAGATCCAGAATTTCATCAATAAGGGTTAATAAACTGGTACCGGAACTATGAATTACTTTTGCAGATTCCACCTGATCTTCATTAAGATTTTCCTCCGGATTTTCCGTCATTAATCGTGATAAAAGAAGAATTGAATTGAGTGGAGTCCGCAATTCATGAGACATATTGGCTAAAAACTCAGATTTGTACTTAGTGCTTAATGCCAGTTCCTCAACTTTTTTCTGAATTTCATTATTACGTTCTGCAATCAAGTGATTTTTCTCTTCCAGCAATCTTGAACGCTCTTCCAGCTCAGCATTTGCCTGCAGCAATTCCTCCTGCTGTACTTTGAGTTCTTCTTCCGAAGCCTGAAGTTTCTGTGTTTGTGCTTCAAGTTCTGTATTCAGGTTTTCAAGTTCAGAGTGCTGAACCTGCAGTTCTTCAGACTGAGCCTGGGTTTCTTCCAGTAACTGCTGCTCTTTTTCTCTGCTTTTTGCAGCACTCAGAGCAATTCCTATATTCACGCAGCATTCTTCAAAATAACTTATTCTGTCTTTATCAAAGTTGGAAGTGGAGCCCAGTTCCAGTACTCCTATGATGTGGCCGTCTGAAAAGAGCGGAAGCAATATAATTCCATAAATTTTAATCGTACTGCTGGCAAAAGTTACCACAAAGTCGTCTTCATGAAGATTGTTGTAAACCTGTGTTTTAGTATTCACAAAAGCCTGACCCACCATTCCTTCTCCCGGCTCAAAAGCTTTTTTCATATTGGATTCCAGCCCGAATGCCTGATTAAGCTTTAAAATACCTTCATCATACAAATATACCGAACCATTAATACAGTTTCCATATTCAATCAATTGCATCAAAGCTTTATTAGAAACTTCCTGTACAGATTTATTTCCTACCAGTGATTCATTCAGTAATGCAAGACCTTTCTGACGCCAATCGCTTTTATTAATTTTCTCAAAAGAAGTTTTGAGAGATTCTGTCATATGGTTGAGAGATTCAACAAGATCTCCAAGATCATCCTGAGCATTATCCACTACTCTCTCACTGTAATCACCATTAGCTACTCTGTTGGCAATCCTTTGAATTGCACTTACACGTCGCGTCATTTCTTCATCCTTCTCTTTAAGCATTCTTTCCAGTTTATCTCTTCGGATAAGATCTGCACGCATTTTTACATAGAAAAATGTAGTTACGACTACTGCAGCAATGGCAGAAAAAATAATAAAAAGAACGGTTGTTCCGGATGACTGGTTAAGATCCTTATTTTTAATTTCAAGCTGGCTTTCTTCATATTGTACAAAATCATTGACAATTCTCCGGCATTGATCCATATAGATTTTACCTTCAGTAATCTGCTGTTGAGTCATTATGACACCTCGTCGTCTGTTCTCTACCAAGTGCTTCAGATTCTCCATCACCTGAGCAACTGAAGCTTTCAGACCGGCAATTCTTTGTTGTTGATTCTGATCATCTATATCCAAAGATTCAGCACGTATCAAAGCTTTAGGATATTCTCTCAGACCTCTTTTATAAGGTTCAAGAAAATCTTCTCTTCCGGTCAGCTGATACCCTCTGTTTCCAGTTTCTGCATCCAATAAAGCAACCAGCACATCTTTCACTGCCGTTACAGAACGTCTGCTTTTCGAAAGGCTCTCCCTATGATTCATCTGATTCTGGATACTCCAATAGGAAGCCAGTGAGCTTACTATTAAAATCAAAAGAGAAAATCCTACTCCAAATTGAAGATTTCGTATTATTTTTTTAGGCATTAAAATTAATTTAGTGGTAATGTGAAATAAAAAGTAGAGCCTTCATCTAAAATACTGGAAACACCGACACTTCCATGGTGCTGTTTGATAATTTCAGAACAGATAAACAGGCCTATCCCCATTCCCTGAAACTGGAGTGAAGATTCTTCTACACGATAGAATTTTTTAAATACGGCATCTTGTTTAAAATCAGGAATTCCGATTCCAAAGTCGGTTACATTTACTCTTACTTCCTCCGCTTCTTCATCTACAAAAGTACTCACAATAACCTGGTTATTGTTTGGTGAATATTTGATCGCATTCGTCAGAAAATTGATAAGCACCTGCTCTATCCGGATTTCGTCTAAAGGAATTAAAATATCCGGTTTTGTTCCATGGCGCTCTATCTTCACCTGCTGTTCATCATGGGTCTGCAGGATAGTTTCAATCGCATTACTGATCAGATTTTCGAGATTAACGGGTTTTTTATTAATTTTAAGCTTGCCATTTTCTATTTTAGAAACATCCAGCAGATCCGTAATCAATGTATTCAGCTTCTCAATCTGGCTCTGAACCTTCATTACAAATCCCGCTTCAGAACTTTCTTTATCCAGTTTCAACTTTCTTTCCAATAACTGCACGTATGCTTTAATACTCGTTAAAGGGGTTTTCAGCTCATGGCTTGCAATGCTTAAGAATTCATCTTTTTCTTTTTCAACTTTTTTCTGATCATCAATATCGGTAAAAGTCCCTACCCAGTTTTTAATACGATCTTCATCGTACACAGGAGTCACTCTAAGCAAATGATAACGGTAATTACCCGAAATGACATTCTTAATTCTGATTTCGAGCTCAAGCGCTTTTCCTTTTTTCCTGCATCTTTCAAACTCCTCGGTGATATCGGGATCATCCGGATGTATTTTAGGGAAATTCTGCTCAGAATCTGAATATTCGTACCATTTACCATTCACAAAATCTACAGTTCCTAATTCATTCAGGGTAAATGCAATTTGTGGAAGGGATTCAAGCATTAAATGAAAATGGTCTATCTGAGACTTCATGGTCACTTGTGACTCTCGTCTTCCTTTAACCTCCAGCTCAAGATTCTGCTGGCTCTTTTTCATCGCAATATTTTTTTCCTGAAGATTATAGAAGGTTTTCACCTTCAGTAAAAGGATCTCAGGATCTACAGGTTTGGTTACATAATCTTTAGCTCCTGAAGCATAGCCTCGGGTTATAAATTTTTTGTCCGTATTGACAGCCGATAAAAATATAATGGGAACTTCTTTTGTTTTACTATAATCCGCCAGTGTTTCTGCTACTTCAAAACCATCCATATCAGGCATTTGAACGTCCAGAATAATAAGGGCGTAGTCATTTTTGAGAGCTTTTCCAAGAGCCTCTTCTCCTGAATTGGCAGTTTCTACTTTAAAGTCCTTGGATTCAAGTAATTTTTGCAGTGAATAAAGATTACTTTGATTGTCATCAACAATTAAAATCATAGAAGTTAAAATCAATAATTGGTTACAGATATTTAAACCTCAAAAATAGTCACAATATTTCAAAGCATAACAATTTTTAAAGTGTTATGAATAACTATTTCATACCACATTTTTACTATTGAAAATAGGATGGTGTGAGAATTGAAACAGATAATAATATTTAAAAAAATTATAATTCTGATAAGAAACAAAATTCTATGAAAAAATGAATTATAACTTCTCAGGTGTTTTTTGATTGGTTATCAATATAACAGAAAATTAAAATCCTAAATATAGAATACAAATAAACTACACAAACAATAAAAGACCAGAACTTTTAGAGTTCCGGTCTTTTATCAAACTAACTTTAATTTGTTTTCTTTCTCCATTCGGCTTTTACATCTTCAGCAGCATCCTTTGTTTTCTCCCAAGCCTCATCCGCTTTATCTTTAATATCATCCCAAGTATCAGTAATATTGGATTTTACTCTTTCCAGCCAATCTTCCTGAGTTGCCTCTTCATCATTATTCCTTTTTTCATTGATGTAATCTCTGGCTTTATCTGCCAGATCATTCACTTTCCATTTTACATCGTTGGCTGCATTTTTTAAATTATTTTCTGTTTCGTTTACTGCTTTTTCCGCTTTGTTGTAATCTGAATTATTCATAATATAATATTTAAGTATTTGGTATATAAATAAACAATCTTCATGCCTAAAAAAGAAAGAGTATCTTAAATTTTTCTTAAAATTGAAATTAGCATAAATTTTAAACAAAAATTCTGCTCAGACGAATTACATCATTGAGGTACATCAGCGAAAAAAGCAGGCAGCTCTATTCCCACCTTTTTAGCAAAGTTTAAAAAATAATTGACCACCATTTACTTTTTTTCAAGTATGATGGTGTTTTTTAGAAAGACTTTTAATACTACAAAACAAAAAATCCCGCTAATGCGGGATTTTAATTTATTATATTTCAGTTTATTTGATCTCTACAGGAACTGAGATTTTATCCCAATCCATTGTGAATCCATTATTATTTACTTTATACACTAAAGTTTCCTGTGTTGCCGGTAAAGCTTTTGTTTTTACATCAACACGTAGCGCATCTTTAGATTCTTCATATTTATAAGCACCCCATTGTTTTGGCTCTTTGTTAAAAATTGCAGTCCAGGTTCCGCTTTCTTTAGGGATTAAGAAAAAGCTGTATTTACCTTTAGGCAGTTTTTTACCCTGAACAGTAATGTCTTTATCTGTTTCGAAAGTAGTGGCTTCATTGGCACCTGCACGCCAAACTTTATTATAAGCTTCTAAACCTCCCCAGATTGTACGTCCTTTCACAGAAGGGCTGCTATAGGCAATGGTAATGTTTGCATCTTTAATTTTTCCCGTAGCAGTAGCCGGAGGGCTGGCAGGTTTTTTGGCCTCCTGTGCAAAGGCATTCATTGAAATCGTCATGGTAGCAACAAGTACAGTCGCAGATTTAAGAATCGTTTTCATAATATTTTATTTGTTTGTTTTTATTATTGTTCGTTTACGAATTTACTGTTTTCTGCTTATAAAACAGCAAACCGATTGCAGAAAATACAATGACCGCTGCTGCCCCGATTACATTAAGCCAAAGGAAAGAAACGATATCGAACTGATAAACGGCAATCACAGCAATTTCCGATAAAATGGCAGCAATAAATACATTCGGGCCAGTGATTTTCCTGTAATAAAATGCTACAAGAAAGATCCCCAATATCGGACCATAGAAAAGAGAACCCAGTACATTAACCGCTTCAATAAGAGAACCCATCTGTGTGGCAAACATTGCGACAGCGATTGAAAAAATACCCCAGGCTAACGTATGCAGACGGCTATACTTCAATTCGGTTTTTTCATCAGGAATTTCTTTGCTGAATATTAAATGAACATCTTTTAATGAGCAGGCGGCAAGGGAATTCAGCGCTGCCGAAATAGAACCCCAGCTGGCCAGAAAAATGACGGCAAACAGTAAACCGATCATCCCTACAGGCAAAGTATTTTTTACGAAATACAGGAAAATGTAATTCGTATCTGTTTTTTCTGCATTATAGTTTGAATTATTGATCGCTTCCTCTACCCTGCTGTGAAGTGCTTTTACCTGGGTCTGTGTATCTTTAAAATCCTGAATTGTTTTTTTGAGCTGAGGAGAATGAGTTTCTTTCAACTTTAAAATTTCTTTCGATTCTGCGTTAAATTTCAGTTGTAAATCCTGATGTTCTTTTTCAAAAACCGCGGCCTGTTCAGGTTTTGCCTCCTTCAACTGTTGGTAAGAGCGTTCGTTAAAATAAATCGGAGCCGGTTTTAGAGAAAAGAATGCAAAAAGCAAAGCACCAATAAGAAGAATAGCAAATTGCATCGGAATTTTCACCAATCCGTTCAACAGCAAACCCATTTTAGCATTGGTATTGTCTTTTGCAGTAATATATCTGCCAACCTGACTCTGATCCGTACCGAAGTAAGAAAGTGCCAGAAAAAAACCACCGATCAATCCACTCCAGATATTGTATTTATCTTTCCAATCGAATTCTGTGGTAATTACATTAAGCTTGCCGGATTTTCCCGCCAGATATAGCGCATCTGTAAACCCGATTCCATTCGGCATATTCTGAATAAGCAGAAAACCTGCAAAAGCCATTGTTCCCAGAATAATAAGAAACTGTAATTTCTGGGTGTGGGCAATTGCTTTTGCTCCACCAACATAGGTATAAATCAGCAGAATCCCTCCTGTTAAAACATTGGTTAAATAAATATTCCAGTTTAATACGCTCGATAATATGATACTTGGAGCGTAAATACTGATTCCTGTTGATAAACCTCTGGAAAAAAGAAAAAGCAGTGAAGTGAGCACCCTTGTTTTTTTATCAAAACGATTTTCCAAATATTCATAAGCTGTATAAACATTTAAGCGCTGAAAAATCGGGATGAAGGTAATACAGATTACAATCATCGCCAGTGGCAAGCCAAAATAATACTGAACGAAACGCATCCCGTCTGTATACGCCTGGCCCGGTGCTGAAAGAAAAGTAATGGCACTGGCCTGCGTGGCCATAATACCGATAAGCACAATGTACCAGGGCATTTTATTATCTGCTTTCAGGTAGGATTCGTTGCTTTTTTGGCCACGACCGATGAATACGCCGTAAACCACCACTATAACAAGTGTAAAAATAAGAACAGTCCAATCTATATTACTCATGCCCAGAATTTAGTAAACCCATAATAAAATACGATCTGCAATACTAATGCAACGGCTAATAGTATGTACCAGATATTCCAGTTTTTAAGTTGTTTGTTCATTAGTTCTTCTGTGCAGATAAAAAGTTAAAAAATAAACGGGCTGCACCCACATTTCCTGCAGGCAGCTGCCTGAAAAATGCCAACGGTGTGTAAATAAAATTCCCTTTTCCGTATTTGGCATATAAAGTGGATCCCTGAAGAGGTTCTTCATCTGTATCATGCATTTCAAAAAGCGGTTCATAGGCTGCATCCCATTGAGCGGGGAAATAAGCACCACGCTCCTGCACCCAGCCTTTAAAATCATCCGCCGTGATTTTGTTCGGGAAGTTCAGTAATTTATGATTGGGGTTTAAAAAGGTAACAGCAGCGTTTTCTTCGGTAACACGCTTATTGGCAATACTGAAATTGTACATTCCCAATTTGTCAACGGTGGTATCCTGGTTGGTGTTGTACTGCATCACCAGATTCCCCCCAGCTTTTGCATAAGACCATAAAAAAGGCATCCAGCGACCAAGCTTTTTCTCTGTGTTGTTAGCACGAATCCCCAATACGATTGCATCATATTGTGATAGCTTGTTTTGACTACTATTTCCACCGGTTTCATCTAAGTTACCATAAAAATCTTCGTCTTTCAAGACGTCTACCTGAATACCCGCAATGCGCAGAAACTCAGGAATGAAATCACCTGCACCTTCTACATAACCGATTTTTTTAATATTTGTCTGAATTTCACCTTTCATTACAATTGCTGTTGCTGGTGAAAAATATTGTAAAGAAGGCAAATGCGGATACTGAATTAACATCTGCTTTTTATTGTAAGTAACTCCATTTGCAACAAAACTGGCATCCAATGGCAAACGGGCGGAGTGTATTGAGGCAAGCTTAGCTTTTGGAATAACGTAATCGACGGTAAAGTCTTTTCCTTTAAGTGAATTTACATCAGTGCTGCCTAAGCGTTCTCCGTTATACATCAGGTTTAGAACACCTTTATTGTACTGTTTGTCAGAATTAACCTTAATGTGTAAGCTCAAATGTAAATCTTCATTTTCTTTGGCCCAATACAGGGGTTGAGTATATTTCAGTTCCAGGGCGGGAACAATACGCAACGCTTCAACAACATCACCACGTACCGGATCTAATTTCTTGAAAGATAAAGGAAGTTTAACCTGAAACTGTTCTGAACCGATTTTTAAACCAAGCAAAACATTCAGTGGTGATTCTGCCTCGGGTAAACCGATTAAAGTATCATTGGGAACGGAGAAAGTGGCTGCGTTCACAGGCGCTTTTGCCAGCCAGTAAGGTTCTGTGAGGGCTGCATCTTCAGGAATCTGAATATCATGCTGAATAGTAATTAAAGAATCCTTTGATAATTTTCTGTTGAAATTTTCTGATTGATTTAACCATTTAACATTTTCTAAAACAACCGGATTGGCCGCTCTTGAAATCAGATTGAGCCTGAAATTATAATGATCCCCGGCAACAGCTTCAGCCTGACTGGTAACTGCCTCGCCCATAAATCCGGCACAGCTTAAAATAATATGGTCAAGCGATTTAATTTTATCTTTTTTCAGGTCTCCATCTTTCAGCGCCATGACCTTTTTTCGCAAAGCAAGCAAAGCTGGTACGCTAAGGTCAGGATTATTAAAATTAAAATCGGAAATAATTTTATCTAAGGATTGGTCTATATCAGCGTTTCCTTGTGAAGTCCAGGTTTTAACAACTCCATCGAAAAGGGTTGTTTTTGCAGGTTCACCAATAACGTGGGAAAAATATTCAGTTCTGATCCCGGCTACAGACTGTGTTCCTGCACCCTGGCTTTTATGCAGACTTCTGCTTAATCCCGCCAGTTCGCCATACCCCATTCCCAGTTGGGCATCATACTGTCCAACGGTAACTTTCAGTTGATTTTCAGCGGTCGTATTGACTCCTCCAAACCTGAAAGTATTCCACAATACACGTTTGGGCTGCCATGTATTGACATATTTCAGTTGATCCGGGAAAGCTGTTTTATCGCCCGCCAGCTTAAAAGCTTTTTCCGCAACCACAGCCGAAGCCGCATGTTGTCCGTGCCCTGCCGCCGCAGTAGGAGGAAAACGACAAATGATAACATCAGGACGGAATTGACGGATTACCCATACTACATCCGCTGTAATACTATCTGCATCCCATTGTTTAAAGGTATCGGTCGTATTTTTAGAGAACCCGAAATCGATTGCGCGGGTAAAAAACTGTTGAGCGCCGTCTAACTTTCTTGCCTCTAAAAGCTCATGTGTTCTGATTAAACCCAATGCAGCACCCTGCTCTGTACCTAATAAATTCTGCCCGCCATCTCCTCTGGTTAAAGACAGATAACCCGTTTCTACATTTTGATCGTTGATCAGCCAGGAAAGTAATCCTGTATTTTCATCATCGGGATGAGCCGCAAGGTATAAAACTTTAGGCAGATGTTTAAGGGTTTTGAGTTCACGGTAAATTTCAGATGATTTTGAAGGCCGAACCTGCTGAGCCGAACAAAAAACCGTATAAAAGCTAAGGACACATACAGTAATTACTTTTTTGAACATATGAATTTGCTTTGCGGGGCAAATATAAGTAAATCATCTTTCTTTCAACATTAAAAGAAAAACAACCTATAAATTTCAAACATTGTATTAAATTTTTCTAAAAAAAGCGCTATAAATATAAAAAAGACCAATACAAAGCTCATCAATAATTCCACTTTATTGCAAGTGGGCTTCCATATATAGTCAACAGGTTCAAAAATGAAAACTTTGCGTCATAAAAATCATCGTATCTTTTTCAATCAAAGGAGGTGATATAGAGAAAAACAGAGAATTTGACATCAATAGTTTTAAACCCATATTCAATACTTAAATCAAACAGAATATTACCAATTAATTAATTTTTCACAATTACAAAGGTCTTTTATTTTATTTTCCATAAAAAAAAGCTATATTTGAACTTACACAAAATCACACTTTTATATGAAAACAAAATTTACACAACTCTGTGCAGTTCTTATTTCTGCATTCTCATTTGCCCAAGTAGGGTTCAACACCACTTCACCTAAAACAACGGTGGATGTATCTGCAAAAAGAGATACTTCAGGACTGATTACGGATAACACACAAACATACGGACTACAGGCTCCGAGGCTTACAAGAGCAGAGCTTACAGCCAATACAGCTACGTATGGCAGCAATCAGACCGGAGCATTAGTTTATATTACGGATGTTACCGGTGGAGATACTGCAGGACAACGTATTAATGTTACTGCTATGGGCTATTATTATTTTGATGGAACAGTATGGCAAAGGCTGACGCAGGCAACCAATGCTGTGGCTCCGGCAATTTCTGCATTACAATGTACTACAGCTTACTTAAATCCTTCTACTTATACTCCCGGTACTCCGTACACCGGAAACCTGAGAGTTACTTACAGTGGCGGAAACGGAGGTTCCTATAATTCAGGAACCCCTTTTACAGTAAACGGATTAACCTTCCAGCTAAGACCCGGAACTTTAGAGTTTGGTGATGGCGAACTGGTATTCTCCGTGAGTGGAACTCCTGCCACCGGTAATGATATGGCTGTTCCGATGACCAGCGCTACAGTTTCTTTCTTAACTGCAGCACAAAACTGTACTGCTACAGTAGGAAATAGCAGCCGTGCAGACATTGCGCCTGTTGCTGTAATGGGATACCCTACCCTAACCACCGATGGCAACGGGAAACAGGCCTATACTTTGCCTCTTGCGACCCCGGATGGTAAGTATTCGATCAGGGTAATATTTGATACCACAAGTGGTACAACCGCTGCAGTTCCTAATGTACAATTATTTAATAATACTGGTGCTACCGTTAATCTATACTGGAATTATAATACCGAATATGGTGGTTATATTGGCTCTGCGGTAACCACCAACAATATTACTTCAGGAGTATGGGGTGGTATGGCAGACTCATCTGCCACCTGGTTTCCTCAAGGTACAGGGGCAGTTGGAAGTGCCTACTGGGGGAATATAGGGATTATAGATGGAGCCGGCGGCGGACCTGAGCACAGAAGATATACCTGGATAGACAGTAATCCTTCTTCAAAAACCGCTTATACCGCAACCATTATGGTAGGAGCACCCACTACAGGCAGTGCCCAGCCCAACCTTTCTAAAATATTCATCAAGATAGAGCAGGTAAAAGCTCAATAATATAATGCCCCTGAAAAAGGGGCATTTTTTATTTATCTACAAAGTTTACAGTACATTTATCGATGCAAAATCATAAGGGATGGTTGCATTAATTGCTCTCCGAAGTCTCCTCACTTCGGAACAAGCCTAAATACGATAATCTTACTTACTAGCTCAAAGGCTCAGGGGAATCATATTTGAAGTTATTTCTGAATTAAAAAGTAAACGCAAAGATCATTTATAATACCGTTTAATTTAAGTGGGCAAAGCAATGCGACTTTGTCGCTGATGAAGCGGCACGACTATCCATATGCTTTAGCGAAGCAACGAAGTTGATTCTTTCCTTTGCTCCCTTACAATCAACAGTTAAAAAATAAAATCTTTGCGTCTGAAAAAACATATCATCAGTTTGTATTTTAAATTATTCCTGATTAAAAAGATGAACGCAAAGTTTCTATTAATAATTCCGTTTTATGTAAGCATGCAAAGTTCAATTTCCTCTTAATAATTCTTTGAACCATTAAGTTTTCTTAAGCTCTTAAGAAAAGTTAAGAACAGAGCTAAAGTTATTCATAAAGCGTCTTCTTCATTCATCAAAGATGAATCTTAACTTATCTTATCCTCTTCATTTTCTTAATGGTTAAAATACTATATTTTTTTTACAAAAGAAAGTAAATCAATTGTTTACACCCTATTCTTCATTAGTCTCAGTCATTTTCTTTTCTCTTTTTCTCTGAAGAATAAGATGTGCAGCATCCAGCATTTTCACCGTATGAATGTAAGGCATCACAATATTCCTTTCCGGCAGGTTCATAGACGCCCATTGAAAAATAGACAATTCCGGACATAAAATAATCAAATTCTTTGAGTGTGTAGGCGCTGAAGGCTTTTTTAAAAACCAACAGAGGATTCCGGTATTCCTTCTCCGAAAGCAGACCAAGAACCCACGGGGAAATCTTTTCCTGTCTTGTGTCAACCGTCCATTTCTTTTCCTTCAGCATCATGAGATAGCCTGCCCGCACCAACGACCTCATCGACTGATGAAACTCAAAGATCACCGCCGGATCTTCATTGATCCAACTATTTCTCTTTACCGCATAATTCATAATATTGCTGAGCCTTTCTTTGGAAACATCCAGCTCATTGAACTGAAAGAAAGTTTCCATCACCCGCAAGCCTGAGTGCTTCTTTTCTGCCCGAAACCGGGAACCAAAGTTTGTTCTGCTTTTTTTCATTGTTTGTATTTTTTATTGTTGAAATTTTTCTCAACCATTAAGGGATTTTGAGCGATGAAGAATCGTTAAGGTATAGCTGAAGCTATTTTTTAAGCGAACCGTTTATTATTCTTCAATTTTCTTAATGGCTTATTTTTTATAAATGTAAGAAAAAATTGCAAATATTCGGATTTGAGTCCGAGTTTTTTATAAGAATATGTAATTTATTTGTTTCTATGACAGAAGCAAATAGAAAAATTGTTGAATTTATAAGAGATGAATGGGTTATTCCTATGAACAATAACAGCAAATTTGCAGTAGATCATAACATTGATGAAAAGACCGTTCGAAGAATAAAAGACGATAAAGATTATCAAATTGCTCTTCTCACGATCATGCGAATCTGCCATGCCAGAAATTTAACTCTTGCCAACTTTTTTAAGATGGTTGGAATATAGATTACGAAAAAATATAATTGATAAATCCTAACGAAAGTTGGGATTTTTTTGTGATGAAATTTCGAATAATTTCCGTGAAAATACGGATACAAAATATTTAGACGATTTTTATTTTTGTTGTTTACGGGAAGCCGTACTAATCGATTTGTGAAAGTTCTTATTATTACAATTTCGAAGACTTCATATAAATAAATATTATGGACACAACTCAAGTTATAACTTTATTGACCATCACATTACCACTATTTGGAGCAGGAATTGGATATTTAATAAAGTCTCAAGTTGAGAAGAAGAAAGAATTAAACAATGAGTTGAATAAGCAGAGACGAGAAATTTATCAAAACTTTGTCAATCTGATCATTGATATTTTTGCTAATACTAAACTAAAAAGAAATACTTCAGAGCAAAATTTAAAAGCATTGTATGAGTTTTATAAGAAATATGTACTTTTTGCATCTCCAAATGTTATAAAAGCTTTTTCTGATTATTTCCAATATATTTATGATACACAGAAGAAAGAAGAATCAACATTTCATTTAAGTTTAATAACAAAAATAATGTATGAAATGAGGCGTGACATTGGGTTAAATAATAAAGGTCTAGGTGAGAATGGTGAAATGCTGATGAGAGCATTAATAACTGATTTCGATAAACTATTCGAAAAAAAATAATCTGGTTACTAGACAATTAATATTCCCTTAGTTTTTAGAAGTCTCTTGACATCGGAGTAAGTTTAAAGGTAATAATATTATTTACTAGCTCAAAGTCTGGAGATTTTGATTTAATACATATCTCGGATCCAAGTCAGATTCACATTAAATCGCATTGCTTGTAAAGTTCTAATTTTTTCTTCCAAAGCCATTTTTGAAAAAAATGTTAATCTATCTTTTGACTTATCGTTAAGAATAAGGTAATGAACTTTAGCATTATCAGGTTGATCAGAAAGGTGATTTGTAGCATCAGGTATATGTAAATTGACTGCTTCTGCATATTTACTAGTAAATTCTGCATATGATTTGGCCGACACATAACCTTGGTTAAATAGGTGACTTAATGCCGAAGCACCATAATTATATTTTACATGAAAAAATGTATTTTGATGAAGCACATCACATACTTCAAATCTATCTTCGTACAGATTAATTTGCTTAGCTGCTTCATCAAACAAATAACCATGAATATAATTTGATAAATGTATATTAAAGATATTTTCTTTATTAATTTTTTGATTTGAATTTTGATTTTGAATAATAGCTTGTTCAATATCTCCTTTTATATTGTGTTTAATATGATCAGGAATACCAAATGAAGTATTAGTTATCTCATCAATTGCAAGACTAACGCGATCATATTTATCCTTTGAAACTTCGAACCACTCACCACCAGATAAGATGTAATTTGTATTGTTTTCTTCAATTTCGCCATACAAGCACTCCAAAATTGACCACTCCTTAATTATATCACCATCCTCATTTAGAAAAAAGATTTTGTCTTCAGTGAGGTTTTCAAAACTTGGTTGAGGATTTTTGTCGAGATAAGCAGATAGGGACAATTCATCATATAATTCACCTTCAATTTTAATCTCTGCAACAAGACTAAGATCATAATCTATTTCAGGTTCAAACAAAAAGAATGTGTCGGTTGACATAATTAATTTGTTAGGTAATTGTGTATTCAAAGGCTCTGCTTCCAGACTATTAAGAGGATAAATTCCCTTAAATAGTTTTTTAACATCATCAGGAGAGACAGACTTATAAAGATCTAAAAGCCTGCTTAATTTTGGTTGAAGATATTGAAAACAAGGTATTTCAACATTATTAAAAAGAAATTGGACATTTAACGAGCTATATTTCCCTATCATTCTTGAAAAATCTTCTGATGAATAACTAATTACAGCTAGTTCCTTAAGAGCTTCGTTATCCTCCATTGAAAGGAAAAGTTGATTATTTGATATATCAGCCCCGTATTGGCGTTGCTTATTAACCGGATTTGTTTCATTTACTCGACTATGAGCACTTTTTATTGTTGCTGTTAAATCATTGTTTAACAATTTATTGGCAGTATATATTCCAAATGTTTTCTCTATCACATTCTTATTTATATTGAAACGCCCTAACGTTCCAAAATTAATTGCAAAAATTCTATCTTGTACTTCAATAAATAAAGTTACACCTGAACTTTGATTAGATGGAAAGTCACAAGTAAAATCCCCAACAATTTTATTTTTTAAATTCGCAACCCACTTAGGCTCACTATAGCTACCTAACTTTTTATAGAGAATAGCATTGATATTTCCTTTATTGAAATTGATTTCGTTGTCTTGCAAATAATTTTCAATAAATGTTTCAGGAGCTGCAATATTTAAATTATTTTTTAAAAGAACTACATTTAATTTTATTTTCTTTTTAGCCATCTAATTACTGATTTAATTTAATTGATTATAAATAATACTCATGAATTAACAAATTGAAATCTTTATTAATTAAGACCTATACTTAAAATTTAAAAACTATATTACAAATATCATTATATAAAATGTATTTACTCTACGGTTTTCCGTAAGTAAAACTAAAAGAAAGTTTTTATTGTATTCTTATCTTACTCAATAACACAATTCAGTTATTGACCTTTCTACATTTATGACTTTGCTACTTTGTTACTTTCTAAAGCCTGATGTTTTGTTTCAGTGACGAAAAAAATCCCACCTTTCGTTGGGATTTTTAAGCAAAAAGATATCTAATAATCCTTACATTATTTTTCCACCATCTTCACTCTACGATTTTGTGCCTTGCTCAACCGGGACTTTCTGTAGAATCTGTATGGCTCCGTTAGCTGTATTTCCATAGAGCTGAATATAAATATCATCGCCATTTGTTCTTCTGATGACATATACTTTTACGGGTTCATTCCAATAATCTATAGAACCTTCCTCGCCAAAGTATTTGGCATCTTCTTTTATTTTGTCAAGCTCTGGCTGAGAAACTTTACCATCAAATATTTTTACACCGCCAACTTTTGTAATAGCATCATCATAGCTTTTCAAAAAATACGGCAATGACCATTCTTCTTCATTATTTTTCCCGTTCACTACATATGTTTTCCATATTTTTCCTTCTATGGGTTTCATTACGCCGTTAAGTGGAAAATACAGCATGTCAAAGCTTCTTTGTACTGGTTTGTTTTGAAAATCCAGTCCTTTGGGAAAACTGAAAAAGGGAAAATCACCCACATCAGCGGTGGAAACCGGCACAGCGTTGATGTCAAATTGAGTAGTTTCTCCCGGAGATTTTTCTGCGGCTGTAGTATTTCCTATGGCGACAGTATCCTTAGTTGCCTCTGTTTTTTGTTCAGCCTTTTTGTTGCAGGCAGCAAGCAAAGCGCTTATTGATAGAATAATCAGTGTCTTCTTCATTGTAATAAATTTAGTTTTTGGGTGTATAATTTTTTTAAAACAGTGAAGGATAAAATAATACGAATCCTTCTTCATCAGAATCGTTCTGTAGATTTTTATCCTGTACTATTTTTGCGGCACTAACTTACAAATAAAAATAAGGATAGGAAATCCCTAATTTTAAGGAGTTTAGTGAATAAAAAGATAATATACTGACGATATTTTTGACGCAGAGATTTTATTTTTGAAGTGATGATTTTTAAGATAGCCAAGTGTAGACTCAACTTTGCTGATTCCTTGAAGCGCATGGATAAGCACACCGCTTCATGAGCGACGAAGTCGAAGCACTAGCTCACTTATGATACAACGAAATTATCAATGGCCTTTACATTAAAAGAACTCCAGTTATGATCTGATGAAAGATCTAAGAACTTACGCCTTCCTAATGATATCCCGCGTAAGATAAATATAATTAAACATACAAAACGTCGCCACCGCCCCGAAAGTATGCCATAAAAAGTGTGTTCCGAAACTGAACCACTCCCATTTATCAGAGATACGGAAAGTTAATGCAAAAACAAACGACAACACTGCAAATCCTACCCATTTTCCCGCTTTCCATTGGGTATAAATCAAATATTTTATTACCGAAAAAACTACAAATGTCGCCATGATGGCATAATTGACGTTGATAAAAAGAGAAGGGTTATCAATCAGAATCCAGTTTCTCAAACCCACCATAAGTAACAGACATCCCAGAACCATTGCAACAGCATAGTACCATCGGGTACTCTGCGCCACAAAATAAAATCCGGCTGAGAGACATAGCAACATAATAGGCAGCCAATCCATCATAATAAATACCGGCCACTGTCTGAAAGAATGATAAACCGTTCCTCCTATGGCTCCAATGTATAATAAAATTAAGCAGTAGGTTAAAAAAGGATATTTTTTGAAATCATCCTTCATTTTGAAGGTCCAGAAAATAGCGATGGCTAAAAATAATAGGGCTGTTATTGCATTTAAAGGCTCAGGGAAAAACTGAGTCATATCTGTTTCTTTATATAACAGGCCTCCGTCAGGAGGTATTGAGTTTATTGGCATTGTCTTTTTTTATATTATTTACAGGCATGTTTTAGAGTGTAAAATACAAACACAAGCCATTTTTCTAACTATTAGCAAAACATATACTTACTTATTATAAATATAGAAAAAATTATGGTATTCTATACCTGGATGTCTCCGGTTATATTTTACAAAAATGTTAATTCTCCTTTTGATACCAACACACCCGATTGTATAATGAACAATCGGGTGTATTTTTTTAATTCGTTACCTTTAAAACAGGCAGTAATTTTGCTTATGGCAGCAAATTAGATTGCGTTGGCTTCAGCATATTCCTCATCTGAGACAGCTTCCAACCAAATATTCTGATTGGTTTGCGGATTGCCATTCGTTGCCAGATGTGAGAACCAACTTCCGGCGACTGCGCCATGCCAATGCTCCACATTCGGAGCAATTTCCACAATATCACCGGGTTTTAAACGACGGGCAGGTTTTCCTCTTTCCTGATATAAACCTTCGCCACCCACCACAATCAAAAGCTGTCCACCGGTATGACTATGCCAATTGTTGCGGCAGCCCGGCTCAAATGTGACATTGGAAAGAGGAACATTTAGATCTTTATTACCGGTAAGAGGTGCCAGATAGGATTTACCAATAAAGTATTGAGCAAAAGCCCTGTTTTCTTCACCTGTAGGAAAATCACTTATTTTAGGAATGTCTGTACTCATTTTGCTGGATTTTATTTTGTTTGAATTTACTTTATTTTGTGCAGTTACAGATGGAATGAACGCTAAGAGAATGATAATTAGATATTTCATTAACTTACACCTACATTATGATTCAATTGTTTTGATGATTTTTGCAGGAATTCCTCCTACTACAACATGGTCCGGAACATCTTTTGAAACCACCGCTCCGGCTGCTACCACAGCATTCTCCCCAATTGTAACTCCGGGAAGAATGGTAGCATTGGCGCCAATCCACGCATTTCTTTTGATGTGAACAGGCTGGCCTGTTAATCCTTTCCTATATTGAGGCTCCAAAGGATGATTTTCAGTGATCAGACTTACTTTCGGACCGATTAATACATCATCTTCGATGGTAATTCCGCCCAAAGCCAGAAAAGTACAATCGAAGTTGATGAATACATTCTTACCGATGTTGATATTCTTTCCGTAATTGATATAGATCGGGGTAAATACCGCTACGTTCTCCAGTTTTTCACCAACAATCTCACTTAATATTTTTAAGATCTCATCCGGTTCTGTGGAATTATTGAGTGGGATCAATTGTTTTTTAACCTCATAAGAAGCTTCCAGTAGTTTGTGAATTTCCGGGTCGTCTGGCATTACTGTTTCGCCATTTTTAAGTCTGGCGAAAATATCTTCGTTAAATCTCATGATTATATACTTAAAAAAAGGTGGTAAATCCGCCATTTCAAAGCGGATTCAACTCTTGTAATATTCAATTATTTCAAATGTGTTCTGAAGAAATTATCCAGTTTTTCAAAAGGAATAACCTCCACTCTATCATATAAATCTACGTGAACCGCATTGGGGATAATCATTAATTCCTTCGGTTCTGCAGCCATTTTATAAATGTCTTCGGAAAAATATTTTGAATGTGCATTTTCACCGGCAACTAAAAGCATCGGGCGTGGTGAAATTTCTTTGATGTAACTTAAAATAGGCATATTCATAAATGAAAGTGCGCTGGTAAGCCTCCATCCTTTTGTTGAGTTTACTGAACGCTCGTGAAACCCTCTTTCGGTTTTGTAATAATTGAAATAATCTTTTACAAACTGAGGTTCATTGCCAGTTAATTTTTCCGGAAGATGTGAAGCTGGATATTCCATCTTTCCTGTTTCCGCATCTTTCCATCTTTGCTGATTCAGATCTTCAAGCGTTTTTGTCCGCTGCTCCAGGGTAACGGCGTCATGATATCCTTTAGAAATTACTCTTGTCATATCATACATACTTGTGGTTGCAACGGCTTTTATACGCTTATCTATTGCAGTCGCATTCAGTGCCATTCCTCCAAATCCGCAAATTCCTATGATTCCGATTTTGTTCCGGTCAACATTGTTTTGAAGCCCCAGGAAATCAACTGCGGCACTGAAATCTTCGGTATTGATGTCCGGTGAAGCAATATCTCTCGGCTCGCCTCCACTTTCGCCTGTGTAAGAAGGGTCAAAAGCGACAACGGCAAAACCTCTTTCCGCCATTTGATTGGCATATAAACCTGAAGACTGTTCTTTCACCGCACCAAAAGGTCCGCTGATTGCCAAAGCGGCCAGTTTTTCGTTTCCTGCATTTTTCGGAAGATATAAATCTCCTGAAAGCGTTATTCCGTAACGGTTTTTGAAGGTAACAGCTTTACGGGTTACTTTATTGCTGAGCTGGAAAGTATAATGTTCGCTTTGTTCTGTTGGATTCATTGTAATTTGATTTGATTTTTTATTCTGCGCAAAAGTCTGTCCGATAAAAAGGAAGGACAAAGCCATTACTGTTGTTACTATTTTCATATCTGAATTTTATTCTAAAAATTACTGATACAAAATTAGAAACAGCCGTGTGCTGACAGTTAATGATAATCAAACCAAAAATTAAGAAATTCAAACTTCCGTTAAACGAAAGGCTTTTGGATTGGTTCCGGTTTGTTTTTTAAAGAAATTATTAAAATATGTCGGATAATCGAATCCAAGCGCAAAAGCTATTTCTGAGATATTCCAATCTGTATGGTGCAGCAATGCCTTTGCTTCTGTAAGAATACGTTCCGTAATATGAGCCGTTGTTGATTTTCCGGTAATTTCTTTTACAGCACGATTGAGATAATTAACGTGGACATTCAGGCTTTTCGCAAAATCCTGAGCCGATTTCAGCTGCAGCGACTGATTAGTGGTTTCAATGGGAAACTGTCTTTCCAGAAGTTCCAGAAAAACGGATGATAATCTTGATGCTGCATTTTTGTTCTGGTCAAAATCTGCTGCAGGCTCCAGCTTCAGAGATTCGTGAATGATCAGGCTTATATAATTGCGAATCAGCTCATCTTTGTAAAGGTAATCACTTTCCTGCTCTTCAATCATCTTTTGGAAAATGGTATTGAGAAACTGTCTTTGATCTTCTGTGATTTTAAGAACAGGAGTTCCGCCGATTTTAAAGAAAGAAGACTGCTGCAAACTTTCGGAACGTTCAGAATTTTTGAAAAATTCTTCAGAAAAAAGAATGGTATAACCTTTATAAGTGGTTGAAATTGTTTCCCAGGAATATGGAATATGTGGATTTCCGAAAAACAGGACAGTTCCTTCCTGCTCGAAGCTTTTGTCAGAATAATGAATTTTACTTTTTCCTGTTGTAAGGCAAATTTTATAGAATTCTTTTCTGCTGTACACACGGGTTTCGTTCCCGTCCTGCTCAATCTGAAATGCACGGAAACCTTTTAATTTCAATTCAGTATTAAACTCCGAAACAACTCTTTTTACCTTTTCTTTCATTTTTCAAAGTTAAGAAATTCAAACTATAAATATTACGTGTCAAAAAAACCATCCCTTTGCCTCCTCAACATGGTAATCATTTCAGCGATTCAGGGATTCATTAAGATTTGTTTTCAAAATTTTAAGTTTTTTTTAAATACCACATCTTTATAAATAGACTGTTTGAGGCACGGCACTTGCAAAGTTCATAGTACCATTTTAAAAATATAAAGATATGAACAACGAGAAAACAGTTTCAGTATTAAATGATTTACTGAACATTACCAACGACAGAATTCAGGGATTTTCAAAAGTTGAAGACAAAGTTTGGGATGAGTACCCACTGCTGAGAGCAGACTATGATACCATGGTCGCCCAGTCTCACAAGATGAAAAACGAATTGAGCAACCTGATCACGGAAAGAGGTGGCACTCCGGATCAGTCAGGATCAGCTGCAGGAGCTATCCACAGAGCATGGATTGATGTTAAAAATTCTTTTGCCACAGATACAGCCGACTCTACATTGGGAAATGTTGTATATGGTGAGAATGCTGCTATAGATGCTTATCAGGATGCTTTAGACAGCGGTGATCTCTGCCCGGAAAGCTCAAGGGTTGTACTGGATCAGCTTCATCAGCTTAAGGCTTCTCATGATAAATTTGAGGTTCTTGAAGACTTAAAGAAGTAAATAACCTCTGAGGTAAGTTCTATTTAATCATCACAACATTCGCACGTTGTCATTGGAAGTCATAAATCTTCCGGTACTTAACACAAAAAACAGTAGTATGTCAAAGAAAATTGCAATACTGGCCACACATGGCTTTGAAGAGAGTGAACTAAGTTCACCAAAAGAATATCTGGAACAACAGGGATGGACCGCGCATATCATAAGTCCGGAATCAGGAAGTATTAAAGCCTGGGCAGAAAAAGACTGGGGAAAGGAATATCCGGTGGATCAAACGCTGGAAAATGCAGTAGCTTCGGATTATGATGCGTTGGTATTACCGGGTGGAGTTATTAATCCGGATCAGCTCAGAACCAATGAGAAAGCACTCAACTTTGTAAAGGATTTTTTTGCTCAGCATAAACCAGTAGCGGCCATTTGCCATGGACCACAAGTACTGATCAACGCTGGTGTGGTAGAAGGCAGAAATCTGACTTCCGTAAACTCCATCAGCCAGGATTTAAAAAACGCTGGTGCACGCTGGGAAGACAGCGAGGTGGTAGTAGATGCCGGACTCGTTACGAGCAGAACTCCAAAAGACCTTCCTGCCTTCAACGCGAAACTTGCAGAAGAGATCAGGGAAGGAAAACATTCGGAACAAACGCTCTGAAACAAATAAAGTCTGGTTCTTCCAGACTTTTTCTTTTCTTATCATCAGATTTTTGTATGTAAAAAGTACCACATTTATGTCCTATGGCAAAAAATTTGTAATTATTAAAATCAAATCACAATCGTATGAACAATATAGTAAAAATTACATTGGCTCTTGCAGCAGGAAGTTCTTTGCTTTATCTGGGCCTGCGAAAAAAAGGCAAGAAAAGCAAAATATATCTTGCTCCTGATGGAAACTCTTATAAAGAAAATCAGATTTACCGTACTTACGATAACAAACTTTATAAGAACGGCAAGGAGTTTCATTATTCCCTGCCGCAGGTAGAGAATGATCAGTATTCTAATAAAAGCTACAGTACAGTTACTGATAACGTTTACTCCAACTATAAAACCGATCATAAAAGCACCCAATATCACCATAAAGGGGTAAGGCATCAATAAAACGAAGCCACCAGATATACACGACACCACAACACTAACCACAAAAAATAATATTATGAGAAATTTATTATGGCTTGTTGCAGTCATCTGCATTGCCGTCTGGCTCCTGGGAATGCTCGGAATCATTCCGGGGATGGACACAGGAAGTTTAATCCACACACTTTTAGTTGTTGCCATTATTGTTGTTCTGATCAATATTTTTACAGGCAGAAAACCTCTTAATTAAAAACAAAAAAATCAGAGTAGAAAACCATCTACTCTGATTGATATTTAATCAGCAATAATGTAAAACAAACTATGAATTATCTGAAAAAAGTACATCTTTTTCAGTAGCCGCTTTTGTGGCTTTATCATTTATATACACGGGTATACCGCCCACCCAGGTTTCCAATACCGGAATATCTCTCATTTTCATATACTGCAGTGAAGGGGTATTTAAGGAAAGAGGATCCTGTTCCAAAATAACAAAATCAGCAAAGTAGCCTTTATCTAGTGATCCTACCCATTTATCTGCATAACATTGCCAGGCAGCATCGTAAGTAACTGCAATCAAAGCCTGTTCAGGGGTAAGACGTTCTGCACTGTTTAAAACTTCAATATCATTCGGATTCTTTTCCATGATTCTGGTAATGGATTGCTCCATCATTCTTAAAGGACCCAAGGGACTTACCTCATTATCGCTATGAAGGGTAATTCTCATACCGGCAGCAAGTGTTGAACCACAAAGATCAAGCATTTGCGCTTTCTCACCGAAGATGACTTCTTTAAAAGCATAGCCCCAGTAGCCTACGTGTCCGATAAGGAAGCTTGGAGAAACTCCCATTTGGAGCATATTGGTAACTTGGTCTGCCGTCAGCAGTGAACAGTGTTCAATACGGTTACGAAGCTCAGGACCTTTATATTGAGCCAAAGTACGCTGATAAGCATTAATGGCAAATGTCACTGCCTGATCTCCATTGGCATGAACCATGAGTGGCCAGCCTTTTACAGCTACCACACTATTAATTAATGCATTATAGCTTGGCGGAATCGTATGGGCAGGAATACCTGTCTGCGGAAAATTAAATACTCCTGTATTATTTGCAGGATTACACAGATAAGGAGCACTCTGATACCCTGTCAAACCCTGGTTGGAGCCATCTGAAACCACTTTAATATGTCCGTAATAAACAGGTTTATAATGATCCGGTTCTTTATAAGGCTTCAGGTTGTCAACATCTTCCTGATTGGAACAAAGATATGCCCCGCCCGTTCTTACCCATTCAGGATGAGTTTCAAAATATTTGGTCAAAAGCATTTCTGATCCTTTATTTAATCCGGCATCATACATAAAAGTAACTCCTCTCGAATTGGCCGTATTGAAAAGGTTAGTAAGATACCTGTTAATCTCTATGCTCATCGCAATGATCTGCAGTTTTACCGTCTTCAGTGCCGGAGTCATTTGTAAGCCTTCCTGCAGCTGACCTTTAGTTTCAGCAATATAATTTTCAACAGTTTTATACTCGTCACTGATATCAGAATTATGTTTAAATACATATTCCAGCGCCTTGGTATTCAGATAAAGGGTATGCATGGAAGCACTTAACAGCATCATCGGTGTAATATGATTAATACTATCAAGCAGTATATTATCGATGGTTATTAACTCTTTTTTACCGTCTTTTTCCTTAAAAGGCATTAATGAAGGATCTAGTCCTCTACCTAAAATAACCGCACCCGGAATTTTAGGAATATGATTGTTGATGATGGTTCCTACAGAGGTTAGGTCATATACGGCCTTTAAATTCTGTCCTTCAAAAGGGCTCAGATCCAGCCATCCCTGCATCATGGCTGTTGGAATCATATGAACATGAGGCTCTATGAGGCCGGGAAGTAAAGTTTGGGTAGGAGTTAACTCTTTTCTTTGAAATCCCTGATAGTTTGCTTTCATATAGTTTTCTACCTGATCTTTTGTACCGGTTACCACTACTTTTCCATCCGCGATCCCAACGGATTCAACGGTAGCTGTAGATCCTCCGATCATAGGACGGATGATTCCTCCGCTTACCATCAGAGTCTGTGGTTTTTCGTGGGTTGCTTTTCCGGAACCCGGATTGAGTTTCGTCATATTTTCTGCACTGAAAAGGTCTTCTTTAAGAACATCCAAAACAGGATTGTGGCAAGAGCAATGCGTGCAGCCATGCGTGTGATTGTGTGATTTTTCCATAGGAATAATTGGATTTAAGGTTTTTTTTAAGTTTAATTTTGTGTGTTGACTTTTAATTATACTGTACCTTAAGTACATAGAAATACAGGCCTCTCATCAGAGGAGGCTTATTTGTAATGCAAATTGATGATGATTTTTAAGGTACTAGGTCAGATTGAATTCGGGAACGTGAATAAATTTCATATATTTTCATGTTTTAGTTTATTTTATAAAAATAATAAAAATATTCATTCAAAATATTTTTTATCACTCAATGTTGATTAAATTTTATTGTCTAAAATTTTAATTTACAGCATGTTCCTGTTTAATTCACAATTACAACATGATGTTTGGAATACCTCATCAGGCAATGCATCCGGTAATTTTTGGTAAAAAACCATCACCAATCTCTTTTCGGTCTTGTGAAATAACATGTTAAAAATCAACTTCAGAAGTCTTTAAATGATTACATTAGCAAAGAATTAAAATGCGCTGAGATTTCTATGAAAAATATGTTCTGTGTATTGCTACTTTCAATGGTACAGCCTGTACTGTCACAAACCAAACTGGAAAAAGCAATTACTAATCTTGAGAATAATTACGAGCAGGAGAAAGTATATGTACTTACCGACAAACCGCAATACGCAGCTGGTGATAAAATTTGGTTCAAAAGTTTTGTATTTGACGGATATAACCGCTCCGCATTATCCACTACTCTGTTTGTTGAGCTGTATAATTCCGATAAAAAATTAATAGACTGGAAAACTGTACTTCTTACCAATGGTGAAGGCAGCGGAGATTTTCAACTGAAAGAAGACCTTCCCGAGCAGGTTTATTTTGTAAGAGCTTACACTCCTTACATGACCAATTTTAATGAAGACTTCCAAATTGTCAAAACAATTCCGGTTTACAATCCGAACTCTCCGGAATCACTGGTCATTGCAAAAAGCTCGGACTGGTCTGCCAAAGTCTTTCCTGAAGGCGGAACTTTTGTTAGCGGTATGCCTACAAAATTTGCGGTAAGATTATCTTCCAATTCTTCTCTGCCGGAAAACTGGTCGGGAAAAATTATAGACAGCCAAAATCCCAATACTCCTGTTACCACATTCAAATCTTTTGATAAAAATATAGCTTCTTTTAAGATAACTCCGGCATCAGGCAAGAAATATCAGGCTGTTATTCAGGATAATAATGGAAAAAGTCAGACAATAGATTTGCCACAAGTTGCAGACAGCGGCCTGAGTATAGAAGTTTCAAGTTCCAAAGAAGGAGTAAAATATAATTTAAAAGGTGTTCATCTCAAACAGCAGCTTCAGGGTTATAAAATTATTGGAATGATCAATAATCATCTTGCTTACAGAGCCAATATCAACCATCTGACCAATGAAGCATCAAGTCTTATTCCTACGAAAATCAGCAGTGGCGCCAACGTGGTTTTGCAATTGGTTATTTTTGATGAACAGGATAATGTTGTTGCACAAAGGCTTTGTTTTGTAAAACCAGGTAATTTAAAGATTGAGAAAGCAGAAATAGTAGGTCAAAGCTTAAAGCTAACCCCAAGAGCTTTCAACAGTATTGATCTTTCTCCGGAATCTTATTTCAAAAACTACACGGTTTTAGTAAGTGATGATAGTGGTACCCCAATTCCTGAAGAAGATAATATTCTGAGTGCGCTTTGGTTAACGGGAGATTTTCCAACAAGAATAGACAGCCCGGCACAATACTTCTCGAAGAATGCCAATACGGAAGCTTTGGACGCCCTTCTTATTTCTGAAAACTGGAAAAGATTCGACTGGAATGCTGTACTCAGCGGAGTTGCCCCAGCCATTAAAACCCCATCTCAAAAATACCTTTCTTACAGAGTAAAACCTATTAAAAATAATGCTCTTCTGCCCAACACGAATATCAATTTGTTATCAAAATCCGGTCAGAGTCAGCCTGTATTCAGCCAATTCAAAACAGATCAAAACGGATATATCTATTTAAATAACCTGAATAATGATGAACCGCTGGAAATTTCAGCCTTTGTTAATTCAGAAAATAAAGAATCAGGAAATAATGATTTGTTTGTCACCATAGAACCGCTGGTCACCCCTTCCCAATTTAAGGGTAATTTCCCGGCGACTCAATATACCTTGGTGAAAGCGGGTAAAAATAAAACCCTTACCTCTACAATTTCCAGAGCTATCAATACTCAAAAAAATATTAAAAAGAAAGAGAGTAATGATATACAAATTCAGGAAGTAGCCTTAGTAGGAAAAAAGAAAGATCCGAAAGCAGAACTGGATAAACAACTGTCCACCGGAATGTTCAGCTCAGTCAATTCTACGGTATTTGATTTTGTCAATGAAGATCAGCATACCTCGGGATACACCAATATTTTAGACTGGCTGCAGGGAAAAGCTGCCGGACTGACATTTCAGAGGAATAATTCAGGAGCTAACGTACCCTACATCCGGGGCCAGCAAGCCAAGCTCTTTTTAGATGAAATAGCGACCGATCCTACCATGATTTCCACTCTACCCATCAACAATATTGCGATGGTAAAAATTATTAAGGGATCAGGATTGGTAGGTGATGCCGTAGCCATCTACACAATGAAAGGCAACATGCAGGCTAAAAGCAATGAAAAAGAGACGAAAAAGAACAACTCATCCATCATCAAAGGATATGATAAACCTTCAGAATTCCCGATTGAAATGATAGATGATGACGCACCGGAAAAAATTGAAAACGATACCCGCGAAACACTGTACTGGAATCCTAATTTATTTGACAGTGATTATGTTCCTCCAAGAATTAAATTCTTTAATAACGACAGTGCAAAACAATATAAAATGTTGATCATAAGCTTTGATGAAGATGACAATCTTCTTTATGACCAGCAAGTTTTAAAATAATCTTCAAAAAAGATTCTGTAGATCACCATAAGGGACAAGTCTGTATTCAGACTTGTCCCTTTTCATTACAATAAATATTGATTGAATAAACAGGCTTACAACCCTTACTTCAGGACGGTATCATAAATTGTATTCAGAAGATCCTGTCTCATCTTTGAGTTTCTCTGATCAAGAAGGATGATAATGCCCCACTTTTTAGCCCTGTTATAACATATGATGGAAGACTGTCCCATAGAATCTCCGGATTTTAAATAGAGCGTATTTTGATCATCCGTTGATATATTTAAGCCTAATCCCATTTCTCTTTTGTCATCTTTATAAAAGATTTTCTCCGCTATTATGGAAGCCTGACCTACTTTGGTTTTATCATTTAATACCGCCTTTAAAAACTTTATCATATCGGTTGAATTAGATTTTACCAATCCGGCGGGAGCGGTAACATTCCAATTGAAAAATTCCTGAATTCCTCCATCCGCATTGTGACCAGTCGTTTTGTTTTTCACGTTAAAATCCTTTGTTAATGTAGTGGTCATTTTCAATGGATCTATTAGTTTTTCTCTAATAATGAGATCATAACTCTTTCCATATACTTTTTCCAGAATCTGTCCCAGTAAAGTGTAACCCATGGTTGAATATTGGTACTTGCCATAATCTCTAAGCTCTTTACAGTTATTGATTAGAGAGGTCAGTGTACTTTGGGTGACGTTGCTTACAGGCTGCTGTGGATTCAGTTCTATTAATTTGGGGAAGTCGATATCGGGTAAACCGGATTGATGAGATGCAAGGTCTGAAATTCTGACCTTATTTTTAAGATTTTGTTGCAACACATATTCTTTGGGAAGATAACCGTCGATATAATCATCCAGTTTTATTTTTCGGTCTATCACTGCCTGGGCAATTAAATTGGCAGTTAAAATTTTAGTAATAGAGGCAATTTCGAACAGAGAATTTTTATCAATCCTGCTTTTACTTTCCTTACTTATATTACCATATGCCGTATAATATTCTTCATTATTACTGATAAAGCCAACACTGATTCCTACCTCTGGACTTTTTTTATAATTATCCTGGATAATGGAATCAATTTTTGCGGATTTTTTTTGTCCGAAAGTAAAGCTGCTTAAGAATAACAGTACTGCTAAAAATTGAAAAGATGTTTTCATTGTATCGTTTTTTAAATGTTAAAAATTTATTTCGATACAAAGATGTGGAAGCCCTTGAAAGCAGACGACCGAATAAAAGTAATCGTTCCCATTTTCTCAGAAAAATAAGTACGGATCATTCTGAGAAAGCGTACGAGTAATCACAAAATATTGTGTTACAACCCCTTACGATAAAGCGTAGGCGTAGTTCCCGTATGTTTTTTAAAGGCAGTATTAAAAGAAGATTTTGAATTGAACCCCACTTCATACAGAATTTCAAGGATCGTCACCTTACTTTTGGTTTCATCTTTTAACATATTCATGGCATTTTCTATACGATAGGTATTTACAAAATCATAGAAATGCTGACCCAACTGATGATTGATTAAAAGAGACAATTCTCTGACAGGAATTCCAATTTCTCCCGAAACCTCCTGAATGGTAAGGGAAGAATTAAGAAACGGTTTTTTCTCCACCATATACTTTTTTAATCTCAAAAGATCCTCATTATATTCCCTGTCATTTGTCACTGGTTCTTCATTATTTTTTTCTTCCGAAACCATCTCGGAAACCAGTTTCAATTTTGAATCCACGTTTCTGAAAAGCTCAGGATGATTCAATGCTTTGAAAAGATACCAGCAAATAATAAAAAGGGATAATAATAAAAGTGCAGCCTTTATCCCTTCCGAAATGTAGACATATTCTGAAAACTTAAGAATGTTTTTTAAAAGAGCGATGGCATAAACTATACACAATACAACCGTAAACTGGAACAGCCAGTGGTAAGAACTGATGTTTTTCCCGGCATAATTTTCAAGATAAAGCGTCTTTGATTTCCTTAATACTCTGAAAACCGCAACAAAATAGATAACCATCTGGACATGCAACAGAACATGATTAAACTTCAATTCTACCATGTTTTGACGGTTTTCAATAAAGTGAATTTTCGATGCCATATCTACCCCATAAAAACGAGGCAGTAAAGTCAGATTAGCAATCAAAAACGGAAGCGCATGCAGCAGATACTGGGATTTCAGTTCGAAATCCGAATAACAAACGGATAACACGTAGAGATAAAAAACCGGAATTTGCAGAAACACAAGCATATTTTTGAATATTCCAAGGTTGGATGGTCCATCAGACACCATAGTAAACAGAGGATCACTCATATCTATGGCGTTAATGATGAGAAAAACAGCAAATAAAACATTGCTTACTCTGTGCCTGGTTTTTACTGTAACAAGGAAAATCGCAAGAAGTACAGAAATGAATACGGAAACCGAAGCGATAATAATCAATAAATTACTCTTATCCATTCCTTATTCTTCTTTGTTTTGGTTATTATATTTTAAAATTTTTATGAGTATTCCGGCGGTTTTCTGAGAATCCCAATCCTACAAATGCAAATATAAAAATTAGATTGACACTGGCTGAGTTTTTTATCTGTCATCATCTGAGAGGTTGGAAGATGGGAGCTGGAGTGAGGAATTAATGTTGTAAAGCCTCTTTATGAAGAAAGAATCTTTCCACTATACGGAAAAATTTATCCTTGTCAAGGTTTAAAACCTTGACAAGGATTCCAGCAAAATTCTTGGAAAATAACAACCAAAACCCCTTTCAGTTTTCTGAACGGGGTTTTGGTTTTGAAGCAAGGCAATTATGAAGTTTACCTTATTAGCTGCTTATATTTTTTATATAAAAACTGGCGTATTATAAAGTTTATTAATGCAATATATTTGAAATACTTTACAAAGGTGTATAAACAACGGACATTGTAGCTTCCATCTGTCTGTACGATCCACCTTTATTACATTGGCTATATGCATGAAATTGTTCGCCTGCATTCATTATAAAAACAGCAGTAATATTGGTGTATCCACTTCCTAAATAATTAGATCCGTAATGTTGGGTAAGCTTGTTCCCTGTAGTCCTAACCCCAACTGATACTCCTCTGTAATGGCTTTCTAATGGTGTACCTTCAGGAACCTGGTCAAAATGGGCTGTGATACTTATAGTATATAGTCCTGTCTTGACTGCTTTAAAGGTACCACTATCAACTCTTGTCAGATAGGCATTATCAGAAAGACGGGTATTTTCAAACCACATGATAGCAGCGGAGCCATCCGCCGTTTTTAATGAAGGTCCCGTTCTTGTTGCAACCAGAGCACTGACAGGTGTTGTGATATCTACTTTTTTAGCAACCCCGTTAGCATCCAAGGCCATTAACATGTCTGTGCTGTTCATTGTGGATGACGGAACCCCTCTGAATCTTACATTTCCGTCTACATCAAGTTTTTGGGTAGGAGACAAGGCATAATTGGTATCATAACGTCCTATTCCCATATTTCCATTCTCGTTAATTAAAACAGCTGGTCGGTCACTCGTAGAAAATGTAAGAGCTGAAGAATTGGTTGCTCCATTACCCCAGTAATTGGCTTTTATACCTGCTAATGGGAAATTAGATCCTGAAATCTTTCCGTTAAAGGATATTTTTCCGAGCTCTGTTCCGGAAGCCAGGTTATTGGTTCCTGTTCTTTCCAGATTAATCAATGGAGAGCTATTGGTTGACTGAACTTTCAGCTGATTACTGTCAGTATTGCCATTTTCTTTTATATGCAGGGCTGCATCAGGCAATTGCGTTCCTATCCCTACTCTTCCGTTGTCTTTAATAACGAAATCCGTGTTTGAAGTTCTGGCAGTTCCGGTAGAGGCTGCTCCTAATTTTACCATTGTATTGGCCGGATCATCTATGAAGGCATCTGCTGTGGGATCCCCTACGGCGATCGTTCCAGAATTCAGTTTTTGCCAGCGGTTCAGGTTGCTGTCAAAATAAAAATACCCTGTGCTGGTTACTTCTGTAGTCTGCCCGCTGGGAGCTGTATCAGCAGCAGTTACATATACCATCGCTCCTTGCTGTTTTTGGGTATAGGTCTTTGCTCTGAGCTGTGCCCCCGTAATTCTTGGAGCAATAATACCATCGAATACATTTGTAGATGTCGGCTTACCTACAACATCCAGGCTGGCCTGGGGATTTGGCGTATTAATACCTACTTGCGAGAACACCTGAAGGCTGAGTATAATGCCTCCAAGTGATAGAAATTTTTTTTTCATCATTTGATCATTTTGTTGCCGCAAAAGTAGAGAGATAAAAGATATACCAACAAAATACAACTACATCAAACATGCATTTTTAACAGATCATTAATACACCAATGATACATCTATCCATTATATACGTCATATAAGCAGGATAATTTGTAGTATGTTTCAACTGCTTCTAACGATAGATCTGAAAAACCGACAGACCGGTTTCTGTTTTTATATTTAATTTTTTTTCACAATTTTTTTCGGGCTTCTTTTAATATTGTCAATAAAAGATTCTAAAAACAAAAAGGTAATCTAAAAACTCTTTTTCATCAGAATATTCTGTTGCATGAGTTCCTTTGACTTAAATTTATATCAGACACCTAAAATCTTTTTACTTTATCCCCCACTGATATTTGGAGACGTTTTATATCAGGAACAACTGGGAACTTTAAAAAAAACATCATCTTTTAAAAGAAACTCCCAAATATTCCGTTTAATTCTTAAATTTGGCTTATGCGAAAGAATCTTTATTTCATCATTATATTATGTACGCTTACCAGTTGCTATACCTATCAGGTAAAAAAGCCTGTAGATCCGGCAGTCAACAATAATCAAGGCACTAAAAAGAATACAGCTATAGCTAATAATCCTTCTACAGAAATAACAGGTACAAATCCAGCATCTCAAAGTCTGAGCGCACAACCTGCTCCTGTCAATATTCAGGAGAAACTGGCCGCCGGTAAAAATGTTAAAATTGAAGTGGATAACAACAGTTATAAAGTCATTGTTGACCGATGGGAAGGAGACAGTCTGGTCGCACACCCTGTTCGTAATGCTAAAAAAAGTCTGAAATTCCATAAGAACCAGATCAATAGTGAGAGAATTGCAGAAAAACGCTTTTCACAGCCTATTGCTGATATTCTTACCGTTACGGCTTATGCCGCCATTGGTGTTGGAATCTATCTTCTGGTCAAATAGTTTTTTAAACATTCCTATACTTCAAAGTTTCCATGTTTAGGCCAGCAAAAAGTCTGAAAATTGCCACAATGAGAATACTTTGAAATCAACCTAATAAAATAGACTGCCTTGTTGAGACAGTCTATTTTGTTATACTTATTTTTGTTTATTATGGCCAGATCACCCCGGATTGTTTAGGGCTCGTCCATGGTTTTCCTGCAGGACTTGTTCCCGGATGGGCAGCAAGACATTCACTTACCCATGTGGCTCCCACAGCATGAGATTTCACTTTTTTCACAGAACAATAGGTAGTTCCGAAGTTATCTTTATACAGCTGGTAGTTAGGATAAGCGCCCTTCGCTACCAACTCTTCATTATTAAGAAGTTCGACATCATCACCCACCTCAGCCGGATAATCGACAACAGCACCCAGAACCCATGCTATGGAATCTCTGTTGTTTCCAGCCACCAGACTTGGCGGAGGACTGAGTGTGATCTTGATTGTAGATTTTGATTGGTCTACAGAGATGGAGGAAGAATAGGTAGATTCTTTAACGCTTGCCAATGGAATACCTAAGAAAGAAAGTGTGGCAGAAGTAGACTGTTCAAAGGTTTTCTGAATGCTTTTATAATCTTCACCTGTTACTGTAATCTCTACAGTAGGATAATTGGAGATTGCCACCCCGTTCAGGAGTCCGAAAGGTCCTTCCGGTCCGAATTTCATCCCAGGATCCGGAGAAAATTTATATCCTGAGATATGCTTTTCTTCTTCTTTGTCTCTGCTGTTGATCTGTGCTTTGCGGATAGGATCAAACCATGCCCAGTACATATTGCTGGCAATATTAAAATCTTTTGGTCCAAAGTTCACCAGAGTAACCCCTGTAAACATCATAGATATTTTGATTGAGTTTTTGCTTATCGCAATATCTTCACTGAAATAATTGGCATTGCCCCCGATTCCTAACGTAAAGAAATCAAAGATAGGAATAGAAAAACCCGTTTTCCCTTCTACGGAAACCCGGAAACGACTTTCGGATTCACGGCTTACTTCCATATCGATCTGAGCAGTCTGAGAAGTATTTTTAAGCCCGTTTAAAATCTCATTTAGCGGCGTGGTCACCTCAAAAGCGGGTAAAATACTGTCGTCATTCAGGAGCAGTCCGCCGTTTTCTTTTTTAGGATTCTGTACATTCTTCAAGGCTTTGGATAGGTAGCCATTATTCATTGTCACATTATTCTGCAAAGATATAGTGGCCCCCAGCGCATCCAGATAATTGGCCAGTACAGGAATAATAGGTTTTCCGCTTGCCGGTGTCTTATTCAGTAATGCATCAAGGTTATCACTCTTCTGAATCTGGTACAAAGTGGTAGCAGGGTTCGCCCACTCTGTAGCAATTTTATCCATAATGATATCAATAGGCTGCATGGTGTCGGTAGCTGGAGGAAGTGTGTTATAAGCGGCTACCCAGGCATTAAGCAGGGCCATTTGCTGATCTGTCGCTCTGGTATGAGCATCATTCAGTACAGCTGTATCTTCTACAGATAAGGAATAGTTGACTTTTGAAAAAGCATCAATAAAGTAATTGGTAAATACCTGATCCAGCTGTACCGGCTCAGTATTGGCTCTCAGGTTGGAAGAGATCCAGTCGTAAGTTTTTTTATTAAACTTCAGGTTTGACGGATCCTGCCAGTAATAAGGAAAATTTCCTTTTCCATTAATAGTAATTGCAGACAGATCTGTACTTAAAACACTTGCAAGAATATCATTGGCTCTGTCTTTCAGTTCTGTAATAATTTGTGATGCTTCTACAAAGGGAGCAACATTTTCTCGATTTTTCATGATAATAATTTTGGGTATGGTTCCTACTCTTTTCCTGGCTTTTCGGATGCTGCCGTTGTTCAGGGTTTTGAAGCTTCTTTTGAACATACCAAAGTAACGATGAAAAAAGACCGGATTTCAGAGTATAAATTTCCGATTTTGAAGCCAGGTATTTTTACTGAAACCTATACGCATTTGTACGTATAAAAAACAGCGTATTATTTTAACCACCAGCATCTGTGTCATCTGTAAGAAAATATAAACCACAAAAGTTTTAAAAATATTTGATTTTTATCTTCAAAGCTCTTTTTAAAGGTTAAACGTTATCTAAATAGCTTAAATAAAGTCTATATTTGAAGATCAACCAACACCTATCTCATATATGAAAGATATTCAATATAACATTAAACTCAGGCCGACCGCAGTGGAAGATCTGGAAATTCTTTTTCATTTTCAGCTTGATGATGAAGCGAATCATCTGGCAGCATTTACATCAAAAGATTCCACGAATAAAGAAGCTTACATTGCTAAGTTTACCAAATTACTGGCCGATCCCACCGTCAACAACCAAACCATTATGGCCGATACAGTAATTGCCGGAAGTATTGCCAAATTTATCATGGAGGGTGACGCAGAAATCACCTATTGGATTGATAAGAATTTCTGGGGAAAAGGTGTCGCCACAACGGCGTTAAAGAATTTTCTAGTCTTGGAAACAACAAGACCTATTTTTGGACGGGTTGCTTTTGATAATCTGGGTTCGCAAAAGGTTCTGGAAAAATGTGGTTTTATGAAAATTGGTACTGACAAAGGTTTTGCCAATGCCAGACAAACGGAAATTGAGGAATTTATTTACAGGCTTGACCGATAAGAGAAAACTGTATTTGACTGCATGGTCTATGAATGAATAATTGTATATTCGATACACTAAAATCTCTTATCATGAATTATAAAGTACTTTCCAATTTTATTTTAGAAAATTTAGAACAGGAAGTTAACGACTACATCCTCCGTGGCTGGAAACCTCAGGGCGGAATATCCGTTAATGCCTCAGGGTTCTACCAGGCAATATCTAAAGTGTAATATAAATTCCAACTTAGTACCAAGACATTATAAAGCATGTTTCTTGAATTTAAAATATGAAAAACAAGTTGGCATTAGGACAATTGAAGCTTGCCACATTAGACAGCCAGGGATTAACGCACAATACGCCATTCGGAACCGGAAAAGAAGCTGTTCTCAATGCTTTGGAACATCTTGGATATATCCAGATCGATACGCTGTCTATGGTGGAGCGGGCTCATCATCACACCCTTTGGACAAGAATTCCGGATTTCCGGGCCGATTATCTGGAAGAACTGGTAGAAGAACGTAAAGTATTTGAATATTGGTTTCATGCAGCTTCATATCTTCCCATGAAGGATTTCCGGTATATTTTACCTCAGATGCTGACGATCAAAAGAGGAGAATCCCGTTACTACAATGCTGATCCTAAAGTGATGGAATATGTGACAGACACCATCCGGAATGAAGGGCCTAAAAGAGCAAGAGATTTTGAAAATGAAAGCCAAACACCAGGAAGCTGGTGGAACTGGAAACCTGCCAAGCTGGCTCTGGAAAGACTTTTCATGCAGGGAGATCTGATGATCAGCGGACGTTCGGGAATGCAGAAAACTTATGATCTCGCTAAGAGAGTTTTACCATCTATCATTGATACTACAGAACCTACTCCACTTGAGTTTGCTGAATATCTGGTAAAAACCAATCTGAGAGCTTATGGCTTTACGACGTTAAAACAGATCACTCACCGTCGAAAAGGAAATGATGTAAAGAAAAATGTCAACAAGGTCTTAGACATGATGCTTGAAGAAAACTTGATTTCTCAGGTCAAAATAGAAGGATTGCCCTCCGTCTTTGTTCGGAACGATTTTTTTGAAAAGACATATGATCTTAAAGATTCCAATATCCGGCTGCTGTCTCCGTTTGATAACTCCATTATTCATAGGGAGCGGATCAAACAGATTTTTGATTTTGACTTTCGTCTGGAATGCTATACTCCAAAAGAAAAAAGACAATATGGCTATTTCTGTCTGCCTATCCTGTTTGGAGATCAGTTTATCGGAAGGGTTGACTGTAAAGCGCACAGAAAAGAAAAAAAGTTTGAACTTATCCATCTACATATTGAAAACAGTACTATTGACCTTGATTTATGGCTTACACCTTTCGTAGAAACCATAAAACGTTTTGTCATTTTCAATGGTTGTGAATCTTTGCTTCTGACAAAAGTAAGTCCATCAAAGTTGGGTTCTTCTGTAAAAAAGGAGTTATCCAAAGTAAAGTTTAAAAAGTAATTGAAGCTATTAAAAAACAAATCGCATTATTGACTTCAATAATGCGATCTTATTTTTTAGGAAAACTCCTATTAATTTAATTTCTGATTTGTTTTCTGAACAAAATCATTCCATTGCTGGTTCAGATAAGTGAGTGCTTTCTTTTTTTCACCATCATTCATAGAAGAATAATTAATAGAATTGAAGACCAGCTTCTTCAGGGCTTTCACATCCAGTTCCCAATAAACCTGTGTCACCCAAAAATCATAGCTGAGACCTGTATATCCGTACACAGACGGATCATCACTGTTGATGGAACATTGTACCCCATTGCTCAATAAAACTCTTGCCGGATGGTTTCTCAGGTCACTTACATATCCTAAGATCTGGTTACTAAGCGGGCTTACTTCCACCAGCTTATCCTGTTTTCTGATCTGTTCCATGGTTTTTGGGAAGTAAATCAGATTCAGTCCGTGCCCAATTCTCTTATTGTTTAGCGGCACAACATCCAGAATATTTTTATTCAGGATAGAATTGCTTTCGCCCGCATGAAGAAAAAGAGGAAGTTCTACTCCGTATTTTTTACTAAGCCCGTTCATTTTGGCCCAGCTTTTCTCAAAAAAACTGATATGATGTCCCGCTGCCTCATCTGCTACAAGATCAAAGCCTGAGATCATATCCGGAAATTCTTTTTTCATTTCAAATGCCGTTTCCAGCTGCTTTTCAATGTTGTCATTATCTAAGAATTTAAAACTCGAATAGATCAGTTTCAGGGTAAACTGCGGATCTGACTGGTGTACTTTTTTAAGAATGTCCTGCAGATCTGTAATGGATGTTTTCAAAGGATATTTTCCATGTTGAAAATCATAAAGTTCATCAAAGATATATCTTATTTCTACGTGCTGAACTTTATCTTTGATCAAATCCTGAAATCCTTTCAGATAATATTCTTTAAAGAAAGGACGATACGGAAGCACTAAACTGATGCGTTTAAAACGTTTTTCAAATTCAATCCAATAATTGGTATAAAAACAAAGATTGTCACGTTTCAACGTAAGAAGATCCTCCAGTTCTTTTTCAAAACCAGGGTTTGAAGTGAGCTTTTTATCAAGGTTTACAAATCCGTTCGGGACTTTTCCTTTTTCAAAAAATGCCAGCTGCCCGGAAATAAACTGATCGTTATCTTTCTGATCGTAAACATAGCATTCAGTATATTTTCTGGCTGTTGAAATAATCCATCTTACGTCTGTGATTCCACCGCTATGGGTATGCAGCAGCCCTCCTTTCGGCATTGTCTGAAGAATTTCAAACAGCCTGCTGCTTTCTATTAATGGTTTTAATTCATTAAAAGAGCTGTTATATAAAGATATTTTCTTTGCTTCCGAATCACTGAGAAACTGTTTACGAATCTGGAATAGTTTTTTATCCAAATTGATTTCTTCATCAGACAATTTTATATCAGCATCAAATGCCATTGCAGCATTTTCTGCCTCTGATAATGTCAGGTTCTGTTGGTATGCAGTTTTTTCAGTCACTTTACCTTGCCCCCAAAATAAGGGTGCTCCAAAAAGTGATATATAAATAAGGTATTTTTTCATCATAATAAATATTGGAGGAGTTTTTTGTACTATCGGTTATGCTTTAACCGTTAAAAGTAGCTTTTTACAGCAAAAATTGTGCAAAATAAAGCTAATTCAAAAATAATATTAATTTTTAAAGCCACCAAGTCATTATTATGCGCTCATTGTTTTCTGTGCATGAAGCATAAAGTGAAATTAAACAGTAGACAAAAGAGTCTACAACATCAATGCTATAGACTTATTATAAATTATTTTTTAATCCCTCACTGAAAAGAAGCTCTGAACTGCAGAGGAGAAAGATTGGTTTTATTTTTAAACAGTTTGGTAAAGGATTGCGGATGTTCAAAACCCAATTCATATGCAATCTCACTCACGGATAAATTGGTAGTAGAGAGTTTTTCTTTCGCTTTTTCAATCAGTTTATCATGAATGAATTGCTGAGTACTCTGTCCGGTAAGTGTTTTCAATAACCGGCTGAGATAATTGGGAGAAATTCCAAGCTCACCAGCAACAAACTGAACTGTAGGTAAACCTTCCGATATCAGATCATTGTTATTGAAGTAATCATGCAGTACAACTTCTAAACGATTTAAAATGGTATGATTGGTTATTTTTCTGGTGATAAACTGCCTTTCATAAAACCTTTCTGAATAATTGAGCAATGTTTCAATATGGGAAATGATAATATTCTGACTGAATTTATCGATCACCGAATGATATTCCAGTTCAATATTTTCTATAATTCCATTGATGGTAAGTTCTTCTTTTTTTGAAAGAAATAAAGCTTCATTCACTGAATACTCAAAAAAATCATATTGCTTTATGGTCTTCGCCAGTGAAGTATGCCAAAGAAAATCAGGGTGAATCAACAGCATCCATCCGGATTGTTTTTCCTGTATTTTAGGATCTGATTCAATTCTGAAAATCTGGTTTGGAGAGATAAAAAACAGTGTTCCTTCATCAAAATCATATTCCTGTTGACCGTACTTCAGCTTCCCATTTATGCCAATTTTTAAAGAAATCTGATAAAAATCCAGCATCCAGTTAACTTCACCAATATCAGCTGGCCGTTTTACGTCTTTATAATCAATCACACTGATCAATGGATGTTCAGGAGGCGGTAATCCTCTCGAGCGGTGAAATTCTGTGATGGTCTTTATTCTTTTTACAGCCCGTTTTTCCATATCATAAAATTACAAATTGTTTTACAGTGAATGCTGCCATTTTTTCCTGACTATTGCTTAAACTTTTGTGGTTTATATTTTACCACAGATGGCACAGATTTGCACAGATATTTGTGGTTAAAGTAGTCCGTGTTTTATTCTTAAGTGTACTTTTCAGCGTAAGAATATGCTCTTCGTCCTACTAAAAGATTAAAAACTTTTGTGACTTTTGTGGTTTATATTTTCCCGCAGATGGCGCAGATTTGCACAGATGTTGGTGATTAAAGTAGTCCGTGTTTTATT